>CAVOGX010000015.1:0-453935 GCA_963695505.1 uncultured Chloroflexia bacterium
TCCAGATCCGAAAAACCGGTCCGCAAGGCCACCAGCTCTCCCTGGTGAACGCCGAAAACCAGGGCGTGCACATGGGACTCAACACGCGCTTTATTCACTCGATTCGCAAACTGCTCTGCGACGTTTCCCGTGCGGCCCACTGGAACCTGGGGTTGAAAATGACGCCTGCCGCCCCGCCGGCTTCCGCGTCAAAGGACCGGTGACTAAGTATCCACTTGCATTTTTTGCCGGAAGTGCTATGTCGTCTTTTACCCAGAGCCCGGCCGACGATGGGCGGGGGGCGGTTTCGTTCTGGAAGCGGCCAGGTAGGGGAACGGCGGTGCTCACTCTGACCTGGCAAATTCAAAGTCAACCGGCCGCGCTTTATACGGCTTTTGTGCATTTGCTAAACCCGGATGGCAGCATTGCCACCCAGTCTGACCAATGGCCGGGAGGGTTGCCTCAGATACCTATGTGCCAGGGGAAGTCGTGATTGATGCGGTGCGGCTCGACATTCCACCCAGCTTCCACCGGGGGCATACGCGCTGCGGCTGGGGGTTTCTACACCTGCCGATGGTGTGCGCCTGCCGGTAAATGGCGGGGACTTGTGCTGCTGCCGGTACAGTTTGTGGTGCAGCCTTAAAGGATTTGGATTTCAGGTTTGGGATTTCAGATTACGGTGCAGGCAATGGTCTTCCGACTTGTAATTGGCTTTTAGAACGGCGGCCAAAATGGGGAGGGTAAAGAGGGTGATGAGGAGCACAACGGCAGTTAGCGGCAGCCCAACTTTGATGTAATCGCTGAATTTGTAACCACCGGGCCCCATGATGAGCACATTGGCCGGGTGGCCGACAGGGCTTAGGAAGCTTGCAGATGCGGCAATGGCTACGAGCATCATAAATGCGTCGGAGATGCACCCAGGTCCTGGGCAGTGGTAATGGCGGTGGGGGCCATGAGCACGGTGACAACCGGGTTTGGCGTCGCCTCGGGATGCGATATCGGTCAGCAGGAAGAGGCCAGCAAGACGGCCGGTTATCCCCAAATCGCCTACCAAACTCACAACGCCCTCTGCCAAAAATTCGCGGCTCCACTTTGTTTGCATGGCAATACCCAAGGGCAGCATCCCCGGCGATCAAGACCACGGCTTTCCCACTCAATGTAGCGGTATGCTTCTTCCATGTTCAGACAGCCGGTGAGAATCATCATGGTTTCGCCGGATGATGGCCGGAATGGAAATCGGCAGCCACCGGCAATGACGGGCACCGCCCCACCGATCAAGCCAGAACGGCCAGCGGCGCCTTTTTCTAACTTGGCCGGCGGCTGGGATTCGGTCCGTAAAACCACGAAGTCGGGTTCTTTGCCCCAGCAAGTTCCAGCTTGGCACGCGCGCCGTGCAGCAGCAGGGCATCCCCCATTTGCAGGCTCATCTCGCGTAAATTGTGGCGGTACGAGCAGTCCCCGCCGCCAGATAGCCAACACGTTGAGGCCATATTTTTCGCGGAAGTAGATCTCTTGCAGGCTGCGCCCTTCCAGAGTGGTGTAGGGGGAGAGGATGACTTCCACCAGGCCCACGCGATTGGATTCCAGGCTTTGGGGGCTGATGGGTTCTTCTTCCGCGACGAGCTCTTCCAGACCGCGAAGAATGGCGATGTCTTTTTGATGCCCTTCCACCAACAATCGATCCCCAGCTTGCAGCAGGTCTTCTGGACCGGGCAGCAAATGCGTTTCGCCGTTACGCACAATTCCCAACACGGTCAGGCCGAAGGCGTCACCCAAGCGGCTTTCTCGCAAGGAACGGCCGTTAAGCACTGAATCCTCAGGCAAGCTTATGAAAACCAGGCTATCTTCCAAATGGTAAGCAGCCAGGGATTGGGGTCGGGAAACCGAAAAACTCCTACTTTGCTCAAGGGCGTCTACTTCAGACTGGGTGCCTTGAACCAGCAAGGTGTCGGAATCTTGCAGCGGCAGTAGTTGAAAATTGCGCAGCATTACCTCCCCATTTCGCTTTACCGCCAACACATTTAGGCCATACTGCTGGCGGAAACGCAGCGTTTCCAGGTTTTGGCCTAAAAAGGAAGCGTGCGGCCTGGGTTTTGCCTCTGCCAAAATGATGCCTGAAGCAGTGATGTCTCCCAATGTAGGCCGTCTCCGGGCATCGGTAAAAAGTTGGCGTAGATGAAAACTGGCTAATTCATCCTGCCGTCCCATCACCATCAGATGGTCGCCTGCTTTGAGCTGGGTATCTCCTTTGGGCGACAATGCCGTGTGTCCATTGCGCAAAATGGCTACCACGTTTAGCCCAAGCAGTGACCCAATGCGGCTGTCTGCCAGCGGCACGTTGTGGAGGGCTCCTTGCGGGGGAATGTAGAGTGTAAAAAGGCGCTGGCCTAGATTGTAAGCTTCTTCCAGGCTGGCGTTATTGGGGTTTAAGGTTTCACCAATCACGTCCCGCTTTGGCAGCAAGTGCCGGCCAAAAAGTATCATGAATAATGTGCCGGACAGCAATATAAGGGCGCCAATTGGCGAAAAATCAAACATAGTGAAAGGTAAATAGCCTGCTTCGCGTAAAGCGTCACTGGCTAAAATGTTGGGCGGTGTACCGATAAGGGTTGTGAGACCGCCAAGCAATGCCCCCGAGGCTAGCGGCATGAGCAGGCGGGAAGGGGATCGGCGAGTGCGATGCGCAATTTCTATCACAACCGGCAACAAGAGCGCAGCTACACCCACGTTGTTCATGAAAGCCGAAAGCAACCCAGCAGTAACCATGATGATAGAGATGAGCCGCACCTCACCTGTTCCGGCAAACCTCAGTACCTGTTGGCCAATCCAATTCGCCACACCGGTTTGGGATAGACCACCGCTGATGATAAACACAGCCCATACGGTAACCACGGCAGGGTTGCTGAAGCCGGACAATGCCTCAGCCGGGGTGACAAGTTGGGTGATAGTGAGGCTAATTAGAACAAGAAGGGCGATTAAATCTACCCGCAGCCGGTCGCTGATGAAGAGGATAGCCGCAGCCAGGAGGATGGCCAGGGTAAGGAAGATAGCTGTAGTCATAACTTACAGGTTGCCGCGTACCACCAGAACTGAGCAGGGAGCATTGTCAATAATTTTTGGGGTCACCTGCCCCATAAGGAGACTGCTCAAAACATTGTACTCGGCCCGTGCGCCAACCATTATCAGGTCATATGGCTCCTCTTGGGCTTCTGCCAACACTTCGTCGGTGGCAATGCCCCGGCGCAGTTTAACTTCTGCCTGTACTTGGGAATTTATCAGGAATTCTGACGCCCATTTGAGGTGTTGAGCTAACGGTGTGGTGGTTTGAAGAAGCTCGGGTAGGGTTTCTTCCATTTCGTTTAGACCGGTGTACATGCCGGGTATTTGCTCGGCGACGTGGAGTAATGTCACTTTTGCACCGGCAGCTTGCGCCAGAGCCGCACCGTTGCGAATGACTAATTCACTGTTTGAGTGGCCGCTGGTGCAAATGAGGATACGGTGAAATTGTTGTGCATTTCCCCGGGCAACAAATACCGAGACGCTGGCCTGGTTGGCGACTTTGTGGGTCACAGATTGCAAGATTTGGTCCCACAGGTTACGAATGGCATGAGCGCCTATGACGATGAGATCATAGTTGCCGGTTTCGGCTTTGCGGAGAATTTCTTTGGCGGGTGTGCCAAGGGAAACGGCCGTTTCTTCTATGGTGGTGTGAATGAGCTTTCTGGCTTCATCTAGGGTGAAAACGGCCGTTTCCTTTTCCTGTTCATCCGTTACAACTTTAAGCAGCGAAACTGGGTGTCCCCTTAACTCTGCTATCAGGCTGCCCAGCCTTACCGTTGGTTGGGCATATGGCATATTGCTGACACAAATTAATACATTCATGGTGCTGTGCTCATAGATCCAGGGGTTAAAACTGAGGAATTCCTCCACCCAATAAACGAATTATCACCAGAATCGCGCCGATTAGGGGCAATATTGAAAAAAGCAGGCGGATGCGTGGTCCGGCAAAATAGCGCGTTGCCACGGCTCCAATTTGCGCCCCTACAGCAGCGCCAGTTTGCATGACCAGGGCCATCAACACGTCCACATTGCCTTTTAGCGCGTGGGTGAGGGTGCCATATCCGGCAGAAAAAACGATTTCAAATAAATCTGTACCTACGGCGACGTGGGTAGGCACACCCAACACGTAAATGAGCATGGGCATGCGGATGAAACCACCGCCAACTCCCAGGGAACCAGCCAGAATTCCGGTTAACATTCCTACTCCCAAAACCACCCATAAAGAGATTTCGGAGATACCGGATCCTGGCAGAGAAACCATAGGCCGGAGACGGATTGTGTGGACCTTCCGGGCAATGTTTTTGAAGGCAACAGCCTCGTTGGCTGATATTTTATCTGTGCGAATCATGCGAATGGCTTTGATACTTTCAAATGCGGTAAAAGCGCTGATAATGATCAGGATAAAGATGTAGGTAATGCCGATCACAAGATCAATATTGCCAGACGTTTCCAAAGATTCGATAATGTTTGCCCCAATTTCCACGCCAATAATAGTGCCCACAATCATCAGGGTGCCAAGCTTTACATCGACGTGGCCCATTGTGCGATGACGTTTTGCCGCTACAATCGATTTTCCGGTCATGTGGGCCAGGTCTGTTCCAACAACAAAATTCATGGGTACGCCAGACCAAAACATCATTGGCCCAGCCAAAAATCCACCACCTACGCCAAAAAAGCCCCCCAGTAACCCCACAATAAAGCCTATGCCGATCAGGAAAAAAGGGTTAATGGTTACACCGGTTATGGGAAATTCCATCCTTTTACTCCATTTTCTCCAGGCCGAGTCGGGTAACAAGAAATGAGGTAAACCATTCTAAAAAGACACTTTGAACGACGATTAAAAGCAAGGTGACCAACGCGTAAATAAGCGGGTTCAAGTTAAAAAGCTGGTTGAGCGGTAACCCCAAATATTGCAGCACTGCCCAAAAATAGACGGAAACTAGTATGGCATAGATGACTATTTCAATGAGGAAGTTTCTCAATAGGATTTTGTGTCTGGCCTTCATTGTTTCCCCTTGATCTACACATTTTTATGAAATGATGGCTGCTCGTAGGGTATTGGCCTTTATTCTAACATTATGGTAATGGTTCTTGTCAATAGCAGAAATTAGGGTTGTCTAGACTTTTTGCAACAGGAGGGCGCGAAACCCTTGCTTCTTGCGGTCTTTGT
The DNA here is from genome assembly GCA_963695505.1 of uncultured Chloroflexia bacterium. Classification (GTDB taxonomy): domain Bacteria; phylum Chloroflexota; class Anaerolineae; order Promineifilales; family Promineifilaceae; genus JACSRF01. The sequence continues at coordinate 5,210 of CAVOGX010000015.1, forward strand.
TTTTCCGGAAGGAATGTGTGCCCAGCAGCAGGCGATAGACGTAGGAACTTTTGGCCGTGAGCAAGCAACGGCCGTTTTCCACCAATCTCTGCTGCAAAGAAGGTAAAAGGAACTGCTCCCAAGGCACGCCTGGGTCTATGTCTGGAAAAACCACCACCCAATCGTAACGGCCGTTCAGCGCCAGGATGTGGGGTACATGGTGCAAGGTGACGTTGGTGGGGCTCCAGCCATGGGCCAAAAGGTTTGCCCGGCTTATTTCCAGGCTCAACGCGTCACGCCCGGCCAGGAAAAGGTGTCCCGGTTCTGACCCAAGGCGCTGCTGCAGGTAAAGAGGGAGATGCCCTTGACCGGGGTTCCAAACCAGCACGTTTCCCTGTACTTTTTCATTTTTCAACATGTTTATGGCCAGCGAGGTATGATGACCCAGAGTATCAAATTCAGGCAGGTTGTAAACGGTGCGTAACGAAAGGGTTTGCTTGCCTAGTTTGAAAGGAAACTGGCCGCGGGTGTAGGGTAGGAGAGTATCGGCCGTTTCCAACCATGGCTGCCCCCCCTTAAAATGAATGACCGTGTGCCCTTTGCCCTCTTCGGTGAAGGTGATAAGGCTATTTTGCTGCTGAAGTATCTCGATAATTAAGGGAGCCAGAGGTTTGACGATGACAACGGCCGTTACGCCTCCCTCATTCATCTTTGCTGCCATCACGCCCAGCCAATGGCGCAGCGCCGGTTCACCCACTTTACCTGGTAAATTTGCCACAATCAGGTCAAAGGACCCCGCTATGCCCTCAAAAGCAAGTCCACCAACGGCCGTAACGTTCTTGCATTTATTTTGGATAGCATTCATTTGCGTAAAGGCGACAGCTAAAGCATCCCGGTCTTGCGCGGTCAGCAATAATCGGGGATTGGCTTTAGCCAGGGCAATGCCCAATGTCCCCATGCCACAACCCATGTCTAGCGCAGTTTGCACAGATGCCAGATCGATCTCTTTGGCGATGGTTTTCAACAGGAGCCGTGTGCCTAGGTCAATGTCGAAACTGCTAAAAAGGGATTGGGTTAATGCCAAACGCAATTCCTGCTTGTGAAACCGAAAAGTAATCTGTTTGTTGATGAAATGCGTTATAAACTTATCATTTTCCATGGTTGGCAGATTATCAACTTCATCTTGTTTCGGCAACAGTTGCTAGTATGCTTTGTTCTTTTGCATGGTTGTTAGAGTGCTGTAAGTTCACCTTCACATAGGTTGCTTTGCTTTTATCAAGGGGCGTATAATCCAAAGAATTGCGAACAGCTTGATTTTAAAGATGGTAAAGCAGGTAAATTATGGGTTTTGAAAATACTTTATGGGCAATAGGTGGTTTTTTCCTGGTGCTGACGCCCATTGTTTTGGTTCACGAATTAGGTCATTTTGTTGCTGCCCGCCTCTCGAATATTCGGGTCGAGGAGTTTGGCTTCGGTCTGCCGCCACGGGCAGCGGTTCTGGCTAAGCGAAAAGGTACCATTTTTTCGCTAAACTGGATTCCATTGGGCGGGTTTGTGCGCCCGGCTGGCGAAGATGATCCCATGGTGGCGGATGGCCTGGCGGCTGCGTCGAAACGGGCCCGCTTTTTTGTGCTTATTGCTGGCGCCGGGGCCAACTTTATCATGGCTTTTCTTATTTGGTGGGGGGCTTACTTTATCGGCCCGCCGGCGGTGGCCGTGGGTTTGGTAGACCCCGACTCACCAGCACAAGCTGCCGGACTGCATGCGGGCGACTTTTTCGTGAAGGTTGATGGGCAAACGGTTTTGACCTCCAATGATATTGCCAACCCCATGTATGCAAATGGCGGCCAGCCGGTCGAACTGGTTGTTAAGCGGAATGGGGAGCTGGTAAATCTGACCGTTGTTCCCAGAGTGGAAGGTGAGTACGACGCGGGCAGCGAAGGACCGCTTGGCGTGCGCCTGGCTTATTCATCTATTCAGGTAACGGCCGTTGCTCCCCAATCCCCTGCTGCCCAGGCGGGAATAGAAAAGGGGGACATCATCATTTTGGAGCAAAATGACCTGTTGGCCGTCAACGTTGATTCGTTTGAGGCGGTCCTGGCGGAAAATGTGGGTCAGCCCGTACCCTTGTGGGTCAGCCGCAATGGAGAGATGTTCGAAACGGCCGTTGTGCCCGCCAACCCTGGGGAATTTAGCGCCGGTCTTTTGGGGGCTTCGTATACCGACTTAGAAGACCGCGTGAATCGCGGTTTCGTTGATTCCATGAGCGCCTCTGTGGACTCCATTTGGTCCTACATGACTCTTTTTGTGCGCGTGCCGTCAATGCTTATCAGCGGCGAGATTTCCCCCAGCGAAGCCCGCCCGGTGAGCGTTGTAGGAATCAGCCAAATGGCCGGACAAATGGTGGAAGCATCCGCCGCGAACAACACCTTGTTCCCCTTTCTGAACATCACGGCCTTTATCAGCGTGGCGTTGGGCTTGACCAACTTACTGCCCATCCCTGCCCTGGATGGTGGCCGCATCATGTTTGTGCTCATTGAAGCAGTGCGCGGTCGCCGCATTGAACCGGAGCGGGAAGGTATGGTTCATGTGGTGGGTATGCTCTTTCTGTTGGGCTTGATGGTGCTGATGATTGTGCAAGATATTGTGAACCCGGTCATTCCACTGCAGTAACGGCGGTAAAATTATTGAAATTGCTATACCAATTTGCCAGGTAATCTATGACGCTTGATCCTGACCAAATTCCCTTCGCCGATGTGCTTGAGAGTTTGTTTACTAACCCGACTATTCCATTGCCGCTGCTTTACCGCCTGACAGATATCGCGGAAAACGACTATTTAGCCTTTAAAGGGCGTTGGCCTGCGGTCGATGATGAACGACGCCGCTCGTTGGTACGCCACCTGGCCGATATTTCTGAAGAAAATTATCTGGTAGATTTTTCACCAATATTTACATTTTGCCTGGAGGATGCATCACCTGCTGTTCGGGTTGCCGCATTGGACGGTCTGTGGGATGAGACGAACCTGCGCCTGGTGAATCCCATCATTGAACTGCTGCAACATGATGCCTCAGTTGAAGTGCAAACGGCGGCAGCCCAGGCTTTGGCCCATTATGTGCTGATGGCGGAGTGGGGGGAGATTTCAGCGGTGATGACCCCCCAAATTGTGGAGGCGCTGCTGACCACCTATGACAAACGGAAACGGCCGTTTCTCTCAAGCGCGCTTCTCTGGAAGCAATGAGTGCAGCCAGCCATCCTCGCATACCGGCGCTCATTCAGCAGGCTTTCGACAGTGGTTACCACGATTTGCAATTATCGGCCGTTTTTGCCATGGGCAGCAGCGCCGACGACCGCTGGATTCCCCAAATTCTCGAAGCCATGGAAAGCGACAGCGACGAAATTCGCCTGGAGGCGGCGCGAGCCGCCGGTGCAGTTAGCGCAGAAGAAGCCTTGCCTCAACTGGCACACCTGGCCGTAGATGACAATTTGGAGGTTGCCTTGGCTGTTGTGGAAGCGTTGGGCAATATTGGAGGCGACGTGGCATATCGAATGCTGATGCAAATGAGCGAAGATACGATTTTCGCCGCCTCCACGATGCCGTAGAGGAGGCATTAGAGGAAATCGGATTGGTTGGGTGGCTCTTTCGATTTACTCCGCTTTTCAGAGGCGGATGATGCGGATGATGAGGTGTATGACGATCTTGAATAAATAGCCTGATCAATAGGACAAATCTTGATTGGATAACATTGTAGCCGTCCTCACCCAGAATATCGTTCCCATTTTCATCGTCGCTGGTTTTGGCTACGCGTTGCAGCGCTGGGCAGGGTTAAACAAACAAACCCTCTCCCGCGCTGTATTTTATTGTCTCAGCCCCTGCCTTGTTTTTTCCTCTCTGGTCAATTCGCAGTTAGCCAGCGAAGAATTAGTTGAATTAGCCGGTTTTACCGCCCTGAGCATTTTAAGCATGGGGCTGCTGGCCTGGACGGCGGCAAAATTACTGCATCTCTCCCGGTCGGAAACGGCCGCAATGCTGCTGCTGGTCATGTTTGTCAACGGCGGCAATTACGGCCTGACGTTAAATCAGTTGCGATATGGGGATGAAGGATTAGCCCGGGCTGTCGTTTATTACACAACAAGCACGGTCATCCTTTACACAGCAGGGGTTGTTTTCGCATCCTCCGGAAGGTTATCCTGGCGCCAATCCCTATCTCGCCTTTGGCGCATGCCGCCTATCTACGCCGCGGTGTTGGCCGTGTTGGTTTATGGCCTGCAAATAAATTTGCCTTTCCCGCTGCTCCGGGGCATTGAAGTGGCTGGTTCAGGAGCAATTCCCGTCATGCTGCTGGTTTTGGGTATGCAGTTAGCAGATTTTCAGGGTCAGACCACTTGGCGGCTGGCGTTACCGACCATCTCCCTGCGCCTGCTTGTTGCCCCTATGGTAGCTTTGGGTTTGGCGCTGCTGCTAAATTTACAAGGTACGGGCGATCCACGTCAATTATTGAGGCCAGCATGCCGCCGGCGGTTTTTAACATCATTCTGGCGACAGAATTTGACTTGCAGCCCGCGGCAGTTACGAGTATCGTTGCGATAGCCACACTGCTTAGTCCATTGACGCTGTCGGTGGCAATTACTTATCTTGGATTGTGATATTGAAACGGTTTGTGGTTATTTTTTTCTTTGGCCTGGTACTGTTTTTACTGCACCAGCCCATTCTGGCACTTGCTCAGGAGCCGGTGTTTACATCGACGGCAGAGTATGAGTTTGGGCAGGAAATTCGCTTTTACCTGGTGGCAGAGGAAGTGACGGACGTAACGGCCGTTACTCTCTTTCTCAGCGCCCCAGAATTCCCGAACGCCATGTCGGACAGCGTCTCCTTTACGGAAGATGATCCGTTGGTCATCACCCACGTGCTGGACCTGGCGCAGGTGCGCCTGGCTCCTTTTACCACGGTGACTTTTTGGTGGGTGCTAACGACCCGCAGCGGCGACCAGATAACCGTACCCGAACAGGAACTGCCCTATGTGGATGACCAGTTTGCCTGGCAAACCCAGCGTTCGCCAATGTCACCGTGAATTGGACAGGGGAAGATCCTGCTTTAGGGCAGTTGGCTGTAGACATTTTGCGGGAGTCAGTACCGGTTGTGCAGGAGTTTTTGCCTTTGACTGAGTATGACCCCGATGCGGGTTTATATTTACCCGACTTCAGCCGATTTAAGAGCGGCGCTGCGCCTGACAGGGCGTGATTGGGTGGGCGCGCATGCTCATCCTAGAGTTAGGGGTAATATTGGTTACGGCCGTAAACCCCAGGACGGCAGCAACCGACTTACGCCAAAGCCTACCTCACGAGTTGGTCCACCATATGCTTTATCAAATTACCGGACCACAGTATGATACGCTGCCGTTTTGGCTGGGCGAGGGCTTGGCGACGCTGGCCGAAAGCGCCCCCAATCCGGCATACGCAGTGGTGCTGGAGACGGCCGTTGCAAACCAGGCGATTATCCCCTTTGACCAGTTATGCCTCTCCTTTCCTGACAGCGAAACCGATGCGTTATTGGCTTATGCGCAGAGCCTATTCGTTGATCCAGTTCATCCAGGCCAATTATGGCAATCGCACGCTGCAAGAGATGGTTTTGGCTGTGGCTGACGGGGCTGACTGCGATGCTGTCGTGTTCCGTACCCTCAATCAATCCCTCGATGAGTTAACCCAGTCCTGGCTGCGCAGTTTGCAGCGCCATTCTCCCTTTTGGCAGTTTTGGTTGGATAATGGGCTGATTTTTGTTCTTTTACTTGCTGGATTTGGTATGACTATCTTGCTCATTCTCGCTCCGGCACGACGATAAGCTAATGAGTGCGAAAAAGACACCTAGAAAACGTAAAATTGTAACCAATCCCTATAAAACCAGAGGCGAAGGTATTCCTGAGTTTGAGCATGTGTTTAGACGTGGTACGCAGCTACTTCACCAAAACAAGCCCCAGGAAGCGCTGCCTCATTTAGAACAGGCCTTTCGATTAAACGACCAACATGTCGATGCCGGTATCAACCTGAGCGGCGCCTATATTCTTACTGCGCCAGTTTCGCAAAGCCGTAGATATTTTAGAACCTTTGAGCGAGCAGGCTCCCCAACACGTGATGGTTTGGATTAATTTAGGGGCGGCTTATCTAGGGAACCCGGTGCTTGCTCGTGATGCAGAACAGCAAAAAGCCGTAGCAGCCTTTGAAAAAGCCCTGGAATTGAACCCTGCTGCGCCTAGTGTGGCCTATAACTTGGGGCTGATTTACCGCGACCGAAACGAGATTGAACAAGCTATTTTCTGGTTTCGTCGCGCGGTACAAGCGAATCCACGAGATAAAGATGCACGCAGCCTGCTGCGCCGTCTTTCTGAGCCAGACACCCCGCAATAAACAACTTTTTGGAGGTTATCCATGTATTCTTCCTCAGCGAACTGCGCCGCATTTTGCGCCTTTTTTGGTGCGAATGGAGGCTGCTGGCCTACCGGATTTATTCATCAAATCATTTGCCCATTACTATGATCAGCTTGTAGATGGGACATACTGGCTTGATTCCGGAGGCTGATATTTTGCCAGTGGAAACGCTGCCAGACGCCGATTCCTTAGCGGACGCCTATGCGGAAATTGGCAGAAAAGCACTGGCGAAAACGGCCGTTATCAAATTGAACGGTGGTCTGGGTACGAGTATGGGCCTGGAGCAGGCTAAATCACTGCTGCCTGTGCGCGATGGCTTCTCATTCCTTGACATCATCGCCCAGCAAACCTTGCAAGTGGGCGTCCCTCTCATGCTCATGGATAGCTTTGCCACGCAAGCCGACGCCTTGCAAGCCCTGCAAGCTTATCCATCCTTAAAGCGAACGCTGCCCCTTAGCTTCTTGCAGCATAAAGAACCCAAAATTTCCAAAACGAACCTGCAGCCAATGGAATGGCCTGACAACCCAGAGCTGGCCTGGTGCCCGCCGGGGCATGGCGACATTTACATTGCCCTGGTCACCAGCGGGGCATCTGGCAGCTTTGCTGGAAGCAGGTTTTGAATATGCTTTCGTCTCGAATGCAGACAATCTGGGGGCAGTGGTTGACCCAGCGCTGTTGGGATATTTTGCGGCTCGCACCAGTATCCATTTATGGTAGAAGTGGCCGATCGTACAGAGATGGATAAGAAAGGGTGGCCATCTGGCGCAGCGGCCCGATGGCCAATACATTTTACGAGAATCAGCCCAATGCCCCTCGGAAGATGCGCCGCATTTCCAGGACGTGACAAGACACAAATTTTTTAATACGAATAACCTGTGGCTGCACTTGCCGACGCTGCAATCTCTTCTGATTTCCAAAGATTATTGGTTGGGTCTGCCAATGATTCGCAATGAGAAAACGGTGGATCCCAAAGATAAAACTTCCCCCAAGGTGTATCAGTTGGAAACGGCCATGGGCTCAGCTATTGCCGTATTTCCTGGGGCGCAGGCTGTGCGCGTGCCGCGAACGCGTTTTGCTCCGGTAAAGACCACGCAAGATTTGCTGGCGGTGCGGTCTGACGCCTACGTCCTAACGGAAGCTTTTCACATTCGGCCTAATCCGGTGCGGGGAAACGGCCGTTTCCTGGTCACTCTGGATGACCGGTACTACAAATTTGTGCCTGACCTGGACCGGCGGTTTCCCTATGGGCCACCTTCATTGGTTAGCTGCACCAGTTTTACCGTGGAAGGGGAGTTTTGCTTTGGGCGCAACGTGGTGGCGCAAGGTGACGTGCGGCTGGTCAATAACAGCAGCCAGCCGGTGCATATTCCTGATGGTGCAGAATTGTCCGGAGAAATGATTTACTGTTGAGGGGGACGGCTGGTTGGTTACGGCCGTTCCACCCGCAGCGCATCAATAAAGAAATCCTTAGGTAGCAGCCCATTTGCTCTTCACGCGAATAACAATTTCAATTTGCCCGTTTCCAGGAACCGTGAAGGGCACCTCGTGCTCGTACCAGGTGCGGTCACCCATCACGCCGCCATTGGCCCAACCACCTACACCATTTACCCACACCCCCGACTCCGCACCGTAAGGGTCTGGATCCCCGTGTAAGTGGACTTGTATAGGCACGACCAGCACCCAACTGCTTCCGGGAGTAAGCCCGGAGATGGTTTGCCGCAGTTCGCTGCCAAATGGCGCGCTGAAGCTAAACATTTTATAGGTGACCGTCTCCATCAAGAATCAATGCATTGGCGCCCCCAGGCTGTTCATCGGGAGGTAGTTGTGAAGCCAATTTGTGAATACATTCGGGTATTCCTTGGGCTGTAAGAGAAGGATCGTCATATAAGGGCTGCCCTACGGATAGCCAGCTTAACTGCCAACCATTGGGCTGTTGGTTTGTTAAATCAGGGTCCTCTGGAGGTGGTGGCAAATCCGTCCAACCATTTTCAAAGGAGGGGTTGTTAATTTGGGGCAAGGGCAGTGGTGTGGGAGAAGGTGATGGCGTCGGAGTTTGCGTAGGGGTTGGTGTGGGTGTAGGAATGGGGGTTGGCGAAGGGGGCGGCATAAATATTACCGGCAAATAGTAGGTTTTCTTCCCCTTGGGCCCCTAGCAAGGCCCCGCCAGTTACGGCCGTTCCCAACACCATGGTCGCCAGCAGCAGTAGGCCAATTACCCAGCCTAACCATCCACTTCTAATCAATAGTCTTCATTTTCTCTCCTCAGGTGATGGACGCAGCCGGGTGCAGGGGAGTGTCTTTCGTTGGTCCTATGCATGCCCGAAGCTGTTTGTCCAACCTGCCCCTATTGTAGCACAGCGCGCAGAATTGAGATGGCTTCCGGATCATATAACAACCAGCGGACCAGCTCATCGTGAGCCTGGTTAGTGCGCCATTCGCGATAAGTACGGCCGTCCAGGTTGCGGTAAAAAAGGGCGACCACGACGGGCGTGGGATCGTTGATTGGGTAAGCGTAATAGACGGTGGTCAACACGCCAGGCATAGAGCCATTTTTATAGCCCAGGTTGGTAAAAAACTCCTGATTAACGTCAAACTGCATGGGCCATTCCAGGTAACGGCGAGTGAGATAGCTGCTCTCCGCGTTACTCAAGCCGTTCAGAGCAATGCTGCGCCATTAAATCGGCATATTCCTGGGCGGTACCGTGAGCGTTGAGATTTTCGGTGAAATAGCGCTGCGTGCCACCGTTAGGGCGGCGGGTGCTGCTGCGCCACGCTTGCTGCTCGGCGCGGAAGTCGGGGCTGCTGGCGTAAGCCAGGGTCAGGTCCATGACGGTACGGCCGTATTCCTGTGGATTGGCGATGAGGTTGGCAACGGCCGTTTGGTCGTCTACCTGGGTGCGGGTGTAGTTGCCCATGGCCAGGAATTGGCCAAGAAAGGGGCAGGGGGCGGTCTGGCTGGTCAGGTTGAGGGCAACGGCCGTTTCTTCGATGCGCGGCTGACCCAGCAGCATGTGCAGATAGTCGGTAGCAGCATTGGAACTGTGGCGAATCATCATCCAGGGCAATTCTTCCAGCAAAACGAATACGAATGGGGGATCGCCAAAAGTACGGCCATTCTCCGCCAATTCCGAGACGGCTCGTCTGGTGCGAGCCCAGGTCCAGACCCGGTTGGTAGTACGCTTCAATGTCTGCAATGGGCACCGTAGTCAGTGGATCCAACTCGCCTGCTGCCACCGCTTCGGCATAAGCCACCAGATGCACAACTTTGACCACAGAAGCCAGCGGCATGGGTACGTCACTGTTTAGATACGCCCCATCGGCCTCCTGACCGATGCGGTACGCCGCCAACCCAACTTTCTCCGGCTCGGCCATAAGCTGCAGAAAAGCCGGCAGCGCGCCTCCGGTATACGTTCGCGCAGAGACTGCCAGGGCGGCGCTGTCGGGATTTAGAGCGTGGTGATAAAAGGGACCCTGGCTGGCAAAATGGGCAGGATTTGCCCGCAGTCTCCTACCTCTACGTCGGTAACAATTGGCGCAGAAGTGGGCATTGCCGTTGGCGTGGGTGTTGGCAGTTCGGGCGTTGGGGATGGCTGCGTTGTGGGTCTGCAGGTCCGGTGTGCTGGTGGGAGCCAGCGTCGGGGTAGGGTTTTGACTGCTGGCCTGGGCGGAAGAATCGAGCAGGGTTCGGATCGTTTGCAGACGGCCGTTCACAACCCGTCAATGTGCTCAAGATTGCTACCACCGAGCAGCACAGCCCACGCTCTCCATTTCACGGAAAAAACGCGCATAATCAGTTTACTACCAGCCTGATGGTGTTGGTCATTGGTTGTCGGCCGGTGAGCCATACGCCTTGCGCGCAGCTTCCCGCGCGCCCTCCTCTTTGGCTTGCCACTTTTCTGGCTGGCCCATGCTATCTACAATAATGTCCCGCACTTCTTGCGGAGAATCCGTAACGATGAGTAAATCCAGGTCAGCCTGTGAAATCTTGCCTTGGGCTAGCTGCGTATGCCGAATCCAGTCTAGACAGCCCCTGCCAATAGCTGGAATCGAACAACACCACTGGGAAGTTGGAGATTTTGCCAGTTTGAATCAGCGTAATGGCTTCAAACAATTCATCCAGGGTGCCAAACCCACCAGGGAATATCACAAAAGCCTTGGCGTATTTAACCAGCATCGTTTTGCGCACAAAAAAATAGTGGAAGTCAACTGAGAGATCGATGAAGGGATTCAGGTGCTGCTCAAAAGGGAGTTCAATGTTGAGACCGACAGAAGACGCGCCAGCTGCTTTTGCCCCTTCATTACCTGCTTGCATAATGCCAGGTCCACCTCCGGTGATAATGGAAAAGCCCGCCTCGCCTAGTAGCCGCGCTGTTTCCACTGCTTGTTGGTATTGCGGGTGGTCGGGGCGGATGCGCGCCGAACCAAAAATCGTGACAGCCGGACCCAGACCAGCCAAAGAGTCGAATCCGGCAACAAACTCACCCATGATGCGAAAAACGCGCCAGGTGTCAGTTTGCGTAAAAGCTTCGGAAGCATCATCGGGGGCGACGAAGAGCTGCTCGTCTTGCGTTGGCCGTACAAGGGGAAATTTCGGTTTGTTTTGTTCTGAGGGCATATCTTTGTCCTTAAATTTGATTATGGGAGTGACTAATCTACAGGTCTGGATTTCTCTTCAAGACGACCAGGGTAATGTCGTCAAACTGGGCTGTGTCGCCGGCGTGGTCGCGTATGCTGCCGGTGATAGCCTGCATGATGCCGTGGGCGTGGCTGCTGCTTGCTTTCAGAGCCGCTATGCGCATGCGGTCAAGGCCGAACTCGTCAAAATCCTCGTTAATGGCCTCTGTAACGCCGTCTGTGTAAAGCAGGAGCGTATCGTTGGGCTTGAGGTGAATCTGGTGGGATTCGATGGTAATGTTGGGGATAACCCCCAGGGCGATGCCGTTGCCGCCTAGTAGATGGGAACGGCCGTTTCCATCAAGCAGCATGGGGGGATTATGGCCGCCATTGGCATAAGCCAGCGTCTCTAGCTCCGGCTGCCAGATGCCATAAAACACGGTGATGAACAGGTCGGACTGCGCTTCAGAATCAATAATTTCATTGACGCGCATCAGCACTTCCGCGGGGTCGTTGCGGTTGAAAGCCACCGTGCGCAAAATGGTGCGCGACAGCGCCATGAACAGCGCGGCGGGGATACCTTTGTCCGCCACATCTGCAATGACGATGCCCCAACTGCCATTATGCAACGGGATAAAGTCATAAAAATCTCCGCTAACGGTGCGCGCAGCCTGCCAAAAGCTGGCCACACTGCATCCGGGAATCTCCGGATTGCCCGGCGGTATGAGACTGGCCTGAATTTCATGGGCTACTCGCAGCTCTTGCGACAGTCGGTCCCTTTCTGCTGCCTCTTGGTAAAGTTGGTTGTTAACCACAGCCGTAGCTGCCTGGTGGGCAATCCCATTCAGGATATTCAAGCGGCGGGCTGCCAGGGCACGGCCGTGCGTGCCCACCAGCATCACCCCTACCAGCTTCTGGCGGGCATGCAAGGGGATGATATGGGCATGAGGCGTGCCTAAAACCTTTTCCAGCCAGGGACGCGATTGCAGCGCGTAGGCACTATTGCGCAGTGGTGCATTATCTGTGTCCGTTACGTCTGCAAAAGCAGGCATGTCGTTGGGAGAAATTTCTAGTGTTTCCATCAGGCCCAGGGCCATCGGGTTAATGTCATGACTTGGCCCGACTTCGAACTGCTGCCTTTCTTCGTTCCACACCAAAATAACGATGGATTCGATGCCCACCAGCATCGGGGCCAGGCGCACAATGGTGCTCAGAATCTCGTCTAGCTCAATACGGCTGTTGACGGCTTCGGCCACTTGCAGAAGGGCGGTGTTCACCCACGCTTCTTCTTGCTGAGCCAGCCGCAAATACATATTTTCCAGGCCGCGACCAGTCTGGTCGGCAATATTTTGCAGCAGCTCGATTTGGCGTTCCAGCTTGCTGGGGAGCATGTTTTTGGGTTCGTCCACCAACAGGACACCTAGCATTTGGTTTTGTGCCAGCAAAGGAATAAGGCGCAAGGTGTGAATCCCTTTGCGGGGGAGGCATTGCCGTACAGCGGGCGGCAACTGCCTGGTCGCTATTGTTTCTTGCCCAACGTGGACAGCGTCCAGGGCGGACCATTGGCCAATTAGGAAATGCTGCTTTTGCAAGTCAGTTTGCCGATCGCGGCAGGTATGTAAGGCTGTGCAGCGATAATCGGCGGTTTCCTCATGCCATAGCAGCAGTCCGCACATTTCGCTGCCCAGCAGCATAACGGTTAGCCGGGTTATTGCCGCAGTCATTGTGTCCAGGTCGTCGCTGTCGCTGATGGCTGCGGCAACTTGCAATTGGGCGGTGCTCAACCAGGCTCGTTCCTGCTGTTCGGTAAGCTGCCGCGCTTTATGAATGGCGCTGGCTACTTCCGCGGCTAATGCCTCTAGGACGGTTTGTTCCGACGTGGTAAAGGCGCCCACATGGTTGCTGTGCACATCAAGAACGCCTACGACGTACTGGTTGACCAATAGCGGGATGGCGATTTCAGATTGCGTGGGGTCCTCAAAGCCGTTGGTGACGTATCTAGGGTCCTCAGCCACGTTATTCACGATGATTGTTTGTTGGGCGGAAACGGCCGTTCCCACTAAACCTTGCCCTGGGTTCAAGAGAAGTTCTTTAGGGGTGATGGGGCTGCTGCTGGCTTTTAGTTCAATATTTCCGGTAACAGCCTCAATGCCAAAAATATTTACGGCATAAAAGCCAAACATTTCTTCCGTCAGGTGTACAACCTGGTTAAATATCTCCTCCAAATCTTGCACAGCATTTACCTGTCGGGCTATTTTGCGCACCAACTCCAGATGGGCCGCCCGCATCTCCACCTGGGCAAAAAGCTGCGCATTGGCGATGGCGGCGGCGGCCTGGTTGGCCAGGATCATCAACCGCCGCAGGTCTTCATCGCTAAAACGGCCGGGCTGGTGACTTTGGGCGGCCACGATACCCAGAACGTTTTCACCACTGATGAGAGGAATAAAAATGGCAGAACGAGGCGGGGTGTCGCTGATATACCTTGGCGTGGCGGGTAAGTCTGACAGTTGGCGTTGGAAATCTTTGACCAGCAACGCCTGCTTGCTTTCGCGCACCCAGCCCACAATGCCAGCCTCATCACTCAAGTCAAAGGTTTGCGGGGTCGGCTGCTCACGGCCGTTTACCGTCCAGTAGACAATTTCATAAAAGTCATCTTCAAATAACCCAACTTGAAAGGTTTCGTTGTCGATGACCTTGCCCGCTTCCTGGGCGATGAGGGCGCAAAGGGCGTTGACGTCCAGCTCGGCGGCAACAATAGAGCGGCCGGCGGCGCTCAACCCTTCTAGTTCTGCCACGCGCTGCATCAGCAAGCGCCGCGAGAGGTAACGCCGCCACAGCACGTAGCTGCTCAAAGCTAGCGACCCCAGCAGCAGGGCGAAGGAGATAGATGACCAGGAAAATGTGTTGGCCAGTTGCATGGGAAGAACGCTAATCAAACCTCAACCGACACGGTAAGAATTACATTAAGCAAGGCCGAGTGTCCAAAAGGGAAACGGCCGTTACTGCAATCAAGCTGCAGCCAAGAGAGCTGCTTCGGCCTCTGCACGGGACGGGTAAATATTAAACACCTTGTCGAAGCCTACTATGGCAAAAATCTCTTGCAGGCGGCCATTCAGGTTGCAAAGGACCAGGTTCCCATCTTGCTGCCGGGCTTTGCGCCAGGCGCTAACAAGACAGCGCAGCCCGCCACTATTGATGTAGGTAATCTCCTCCATATCCACCAACATAAAGTAAACGCCGTCTGCCAACAGTTGATTGAGGGATTCCTCTAATACAGGTGTTAATACCTGATCCAGCCGGCCTTTTGTGGAGATTAACCAGATTTGCTTTTGTTCAGAAATTACTTCTTGCCACACGCTCATGGTGTACCTCCTGCTGGCAGCTTTTTGACCATGATCAAAGTGTTTTTCCCGCCGGTGTTGAAGCTGAAATGTACTTCATCCATTAATTTACGCATGAAGTGAATGCCCAGCCCGCCTATTTTTAGCTCATCGGGCAGATCTTCGATATTAGGATTGGTGTCAGGAGGTGGAGATAAAGGAGGGGGGGGCACCAGGGATGGGTCAAAGGAACGGCCGTTATCCTGAATGGTGATTTGGAACGCCTGGGGCTGCATTTCGTAACTGACGGTTATCTGGCCAATGTCCTCGCCGCCATAAGCATGTTCGATGATATTGGTGCAGGCCTCGTCGCAGCAAAGCTCCACGTGGAAGATGGCATCTTCGTCCAGGCCTGCATTTTCGGCGCCATTAGCGACAAACGCTACAATTTTGCGTACCTGATCATATCGACCTGGAACGGTGATGGCATTCACTTTTCCCATAAAACCAAATAACAGAAAACGTAAAACGCAGTCATGCCACGTTTTACGTTTGCATGCGGCAGAGCTTGATAGCCCTGCAATAACTGTTCACAATGATTTGAACGAGGTTAAAAACTACCGACGGCTGAGGTTGTGTCATCAAAGGTTTCAAATAGCTTATCTAAACCTGACAATGATAGAACTTCCGCAACTCGCTCGGAAATGCTTGCTAAACGTACGTCACCCCGCCGCTGCTTGCATTCCCGCAGCGCGGCCACCAAGGAGCGCAAGCCAGCGCTACTCATGTAGTTAACGCCCGACAACTCTAGTACAATATTGTTACGGCCGTTATCCAAAATATCTTTAAATGTCGCATCTAGCTGGTCCGCATTACTGCTGTCAACACGTCCTGCCAATGTGATCAACTCCACACGTTTCAATGATTCTACTGCAATACTTAATTCTGCTTCATTCATGGTGACGTGTTACCTCCTGTGAAATATAAATGACGTAGGTTGAAATATTTAAACCCTGCAAAACCCGTTTTTAGCTGCAAATTTGCGGCAACTTTTCGGAGCGATTATACCACACTACGCCCAATAAAATGTAAAAAGCGTGAGGGGCTGTTTTGGTATAATCGGGCTCATGCAGACGACTTTGACTCGCCGCCTTAAAGAACAAGCAATGCGCCTGGGATTTTCCATGGTAGGTGTGGTGCCGGCACAACCTGCCCGGAGAATAGACGCCTATCTGCGCTGGATTAGTCAGGAGATGCAGGGCACCATGGGCTACCTGGCGCGACCGGACCGGGTTGCCCGCCGCCAAGATTTGCAAATTATTTTGCCAGGAGTGCAATCTATTGTTTGTGTTGGGTTGGATTATTTTAACGAACCTTTACCGGATTTTGTTGCCCATGACCCCAGCCGGGGGCGTATCTCTAACTACGCCTGGGGAGCAGATTACCACAAAATAATGACTCCCAACCTGGAAGCGCTGGCAGAATGGCTCCAGAGGGAAAGCGGGGAGTTCGTGCAGCAGCGGGTTTACGTCGATACGGGAGCGATATTGGAGCGGGATCATGCGGAAGGTGCCGGGTTGGGTTTTACCGGGAAAAACACGATGCTAATTCATCCCCGCCGTGGCTCCTGGTTTTTTCTTGGCGAATTGTTGACGACGCTGCCATTAACCTATGATGACATGAACCAGACTATGCCGCAGTGCGGTTCTTGCAGCCGCTGCCTGGAGGCGTGCCCTACAAATGCTTTTCCTGAACCTTATGTGCTGGATGCCCGGCGGTGTATCTCTTATCTGACCATTGAGCACAAAGGTTGGATTCCCCAAGAGTTACGGCCGTTGCTGGGCAACTGGATTTATGGCTGTGACGTGTGCCAGGTTGTGTGCCCTTTTAACCGCTTCGCTCGCCAGACAGAGGAAGGTCTTTTTATAGCGACGGAGTGGGATGCGGCAGCCCCGCCCTTATTGCAGATTTTAATGCTGGATGAAGCCGGTTTTGCAGAACGATTTGCCTCTAGCCCCATCAAGCGGATCAAAAGGCGCGGGCTTGTGCGCAATGCATGTGTAGCAGCGGGCAATTGGGGCAGCGAAACGGCCGTTCCCAGCTTGGTCTCTTTGCTCTCAGACCCCGAACCCTTGATTCGTGGCCATGCTGCCTGGGCTTTATGGCAGATTGGGGGACGTGTGGCAGAAACGGCCGTTACCCACGCTTACAATCGGGAAACCGACCCAGCCGTTCGCCGTGAAATGTCGCGCAGCTAATTTTTAGCTATTCATCCACAAATTCGCGCAGCGCCCGGATATTCCGCGTGGGTGTGGTCACCATGATGACGCAGCCCGTACCCAGCATGAGGCGACGACAACCTGTTTGGTTCAGGGCGTCATGTGCTTCAGCCAGCATGTTTTGCGGATCTTCCTCGTGCATGGTCCATTGGCTGATACCACCGCTGGCAGCCTTACGAATCCGCGTCAACCCGTTTTGCAAGTCCACAGTCGTTTCACGGTCATGCCAATTTACAAACTGTACGGGATAGTTGGCGACAAGATCAAACATGATATCGGTGCTGTGGATATGCAGCATATTGCACCACAATTCTTGTGCTGCTTCCAAAACCCGTAAATCATAGACCCGTCCAAAAGTGATGAATTCGTCGCGGCTCAGCAAAGGATAGCGAGCATGCTGCACCGCATAAAAAATGCCACTGATGCCGGTTTCTTTTGCGGCTTCAATGAACCTAAGCGTTGTTTGGGTAATAATTTCCAGGCCACGATAAAACTCTTCCGGATATTCCCGCAGGTGAGTCAACAGTTTTTCATTTCCTACCAGGTGCTTGGCCTGGGCAATGGGTGAAAAAATGGTAGGAATAAATGGGGTTTCTTCCTTGAGGGAAAGGTTGATTTGCTTCAATGCATCAATTTGCTGGCCTAGCATACCTTTAGTGGGATCCAGAATTTTTAGCCTGCCCCAATCATCAGGTTCCTCAATGGGGTAGGAGGTGGTTTCCCGGGTCCCTTCAATATGGCCTGTCCAGCGGTCTTGGACACCCCAATCCACAACAGAATAGCTGCTGGCAGGTCCTACCTTTAAAATGTCCCAATCATAATCTTGCTGCCATTTTAAATGGGCAGCGGCCATGGTGTCTGCGTGTTGGTCATCGCCAGGCCAATGTCTCCATAAAGCCACGGGTATGCGGTCTGGTTTTTCTCCGGCTATTACAGCCTCTAATCGCTTGCGCTTGCTCCAATCGGGCATTGCATTCTCTCCATAATTATAGAATACGCACAGGTGCCAACGGTTGATACGAAGGACCTGGTGCAAGTTCAGGGGATTTGTTTTTAAGGACTGCGTATAAATGGGAACTGGATTGTTCTTGATCGTATTTATGATACATGGCGTGAAGCAAGAAAGCCATATTTTGGGAAATTATTCGAAAAATTACAAAAGCATTTTTAATACGACCTCAATACCTTCCACTTCTCCCGTATCGGCAAACCCACATTTTCGGTAAAATTCATAGGGACCTTGCGGGTGTGGCACACAGCTAACCAGCAACTCTTGTGCCCCGGGCAGGATACGGACGTAATCTGCCAGCAGATCTATTGCTGCACGGCCGTATCCACGACCCTGGTACGGTGCGGCAATCATGTAGCGCCATAAAAAGTATTCGGGTTTTTCGCGGTCTTCTGCCAGCATGAGAAATCCCACCGGCGTTTTGCCTGCATAAATTGCCCGAAACCAGGCGCCAGGGTGGAAATGCGCCTGCGCCAGTGAATGCGCATTGGGTGCTACAAAGAGGTCCTGGGGATCGGTGAGGGTTTCGCTGAGGCGGCAAATACCGCGCACCGTTTGGTCGTTTATTTCTTGGAGGGTAACAGGCTCTTGCGGGCCAAAATGGGCTCGAACCAGGGGGGAAAGCTGAGAGGTGGCGTTTTGTAACGGCCGTTCCCCCTTGCCAACTGTTTTTTCAGCCTGGCACAGCAAGTCCAGGTGCAGCTCCCACCAGTGGGTTTCTACGTTGGGGTTAATGATTTCCTCTACCGCAAATTGACAGTAATAGCTGGTCAGGAACCTGTCCCGGTTGCCTAACTCAGGTCGCAAATTTCCGTAGAAATCTACAACTTTGTTTAGTCCCTTTTTGATTTCTGTCGAAATTTCAGCTTTTGTAATTTGGTTTTCTATGGCAGCAGCATCGAAATTATCCATCATGGTCATCCTTGGTTGATGCAAAATAATCTTTCCTGAGAGGTATTATGGCACTGAAACGGCCGTTTTGCCCATCTATTTGGTGCTCTATTGCCTAGACCGATAGAAACAGCCACCCATTTTCCAGATGTAGGCAAGGGTGATTAAAACAGTTGGGGAATGAGGGTGGGAACTTAATGAATCTGGTATAATCCCAGCGAGGAATGAATAAATTAAGTGAGGTAAAGACATGTTTGGTTTAGGCACTCCAGAACTATTGATTATTCTTGTGGTTGTTTTGTTGCTGTTTGGAATTGGACGCATCAGTAAACTTGGCAACGAGTTGGGTAGGGGCATTCGCGCCTTTCGCGAGGGTGTTCGGGATGGTCAGGACACGGAAGAAACCTCAGAGGAAAATGGGAAGGAGTAACAAAGAACTGTGTTTCTGGCTGGCGAAAATTGCACCCGGTGAATAGTTGATTTAACGATGCTTTATGGATAGTTTTTTTGGCATTGGATTTCCTGAGCTTGTTCTAATTCTGCTGCTTGCCGGAATCGTGATGGGTCCGCATCGCATCCGCCAGGTAGCCCGATGGTTGGGTTTGATGACTGCGAAGCTGCAAAACATCTCGCGCACATTTACGCGGCAGTTAAACGCGGAACTGGATTCAATGGATGGCGCAGAGGAACTGCGTGGGGCGATGCAAGATGTGAAAGAACTGCGGCGGCAGGTGAGCGAGCTGCGGCAGGAGTTAATGGCTGGCACCACGGGCAGCCTAAATGCAGGCAGAACGGCCGTTCGTGAGACGCAGGAATCCTTAAAGTCGATATTGCCGCCTGATTTAACTGCCAGTGAGGCGCCCAAAAAAGTGCAGGAAACCTCTTCACCCACGGATAACGGTGGAGTCTCGGCCCCTCTTCCCCAAATACCCAACCCGATTGAAGTACCAGACGACCCTGAATAATGCAAAAGCAAGTTAAACAGCCGCCAATTGATTTTGAAGACCCCGAAGAAGCTGAAATGCTGGAAATGAGCTTGCTTGATCACCTCAATGATTTGCGCAAGCGCCTGACCTGGGCTGTGGGCTTTTTGCTTCTAGCGACCATAGTGAGTTTCATATTTGCCGAGCCACTTCTCAATTTTTTGTTGGTTCCGTACGCCAAAAGCGCCACCGATGGGGCGCAGTTGCAAACCATTCGCCCCACAGAAGGCATCGAGACATTCTTCAAAGTCGCTTTGCTTTCTGGTGGGATTCTTTCGATGCCCTTGATTTTAGTCCAATTTTGGCTGTTCATTTCTCCTGGACTCAAGAAAGCTGAAAGAAAATATGTGTATATTTTTGTCCCCAGCGCTCTCATATTGTTTGTCTTAGGGATATTGTTTGCCTGGTTCATCCTGGTGCCAGCGGCGGTATTTTTCCTGGCAAACTTTTTACCGGACATCTTTCGCGCCGATTGGCAAGGGCAAGAGTATATTGGTTTCTTGATTACCATGCTTTTTTGGGTGGGCGTCAGTTTTGAAATGCCGGTGGTGGTTTATTTTATATCTCGAGTGGGGTTGGTCTCGGCAAAAACGCTGCGCGAGCAGTGGCGTGTCGCGATTGTTCTGATTTCTGTTATTGCGGCGGTGATCACACCCTCCATTGATCCAGTAACCATGCTGTTGACGATGTCACCGCTGGTGGTTTTGTACGGTATAAGCATAGGCTTGGCGGTTGTTGGCCAACGCCAATTTAACCGGTCAATGGCAATAGAGTGAGTTTGCGGGAGGATAAAAGTGATTGAAACGGCCGTTTCCCATGCCAAAACTCATTACGATCAATTCCTGACCCAATTTCTAGAATTTTTACGTTTTCCCACCATTAGCAACTTGCCGGAGCATAAGGGAGATATTTTGCGAGCGGCCAATTGGTTGGTGGAAGACATGCGGCGCCTTGGCCTGGAGCATGTGCAGCTCCTGGAGACGGATGGCAGCCCCATTGTCTATGGAGATTGGTTGCATGCCGGACCCCATGCCCACACCGTACTCCTTTATGGGCATTATGACGTGCAGCCGGTAGATCCCCTGGAATTGTGGGACTCGCCACCCTTTGAGCCCACCATTCGCGACGGCAAGGTTTTTGCCCGCGGCGCCAGCGACAACAAAGGGCAAATGTTTTCCCAACTGAAGGCGTTAGAATCAATTCTGGCGGTAAACGGCCGTTTGCCCCTAAATGTAAAAGTATGTTTTGATGGGGAGGAGGAGCTGGGGTCACCTAACATGCCCGCCTTTGTTGCCCGGCACAAAGAGCTGTTGTCTGCAGACTCTATTCTGGTTTCTGATGGGGCAATGGTAAGCACAAAGCAGCCGGTCATTGATTATGCGCTGCGTGGAATTATTTCCGCTGAAATAATTGTAAGGGGGCCGAAACGCGACCTCCACTCAGGCAGTTATGGTGGATCTGTTCATAACCCCATTCAAGCTCTCTCCGAAATTCTTGCTGGCCTGCATGATGAATATGGTTGGATACAGATTCCCGGTTTTTATGACCGTGTGCGCTCTCTTTCCGTTGCCGAACGTGATTTGTTACGGGCAGTACCTTACAACCAGAAGCAGTGGAAGCAGGAGACCGGAGCACCTTCTCCTTGGGGCGAACCTGATTATACGCTTCTAGAACGGATGACGGCACGCCCCACTTTTGAAATGAACGGTATTTGGGGCGGTTTCCAGGGAGAGGGAGACAAAACGATTATTCCTGCTGAAGCGGGCGCCAAAATTTCCATGCGGTTGGTTGCCGATCAAGACGCAGACGAAATTGCCGAATTGCTTACATCTTACATCTCAAATATTGCGCCAGAAACTGTACACGTGTCTGTTAAGGTAATTGCCGGGGCAAATGCGGCCGTTACGCCATTCGACTCAATGGAAATCGCGGCCGCCATGCGTGCTTACACGCTGGGTTGGGGAGCCGAACCGGTTCGCAGCCGGGCAGGGGGATCACTGCCAATTGTGGCGACTTTTCAGCAGGAGTTAGGGGCACCTTTTGTGCTCATGCCTTTTGGATTGGATGATAACCGTCATTCCCCAAATGAACATTATCTCCTGGATCATTTCACCCGAGGCATAACCACAGCCATTCATTATTACCATTACCTGGCAGAGATTAAGCAATAATCAAACCTACTTACTGGCGTTATTTTGCCCCAAACGTTTCTCCGGGGGGTATGGGAAAAAATGAATGACTTCTCCCGCAATATGCCGTTCCTGATATCTGCGCCAAAATTCTATGCCCAATAAGTCCGCATGATGTGCCATAAATTCATCTCGCAGGCTTTCATTCAGTCCCAAAAAGTGTTCGAATTCTTCAGGAAAAACGTCGTTTTCTTCCACATTAAACCAGGGTGCTGCCGACAGTTCTTCGTCATAATTGCGTGCGGGGGGCATTCTGCGAAAGCGGCAATCAGTCAGCCACGTTAGTTCATCATAATCGTAGAAGACAACTCTCCCGTGCCGGGTCACCCCAAAATTTTTAAGCCATAAATCTCCAGGGAAAATGTTTGTGGCTGCCATGTCCTTAATTGCATTACCATATTCAATCACGGCCGATTTGGCTGATTCTTCGCCTGCTTCGTGAATGTAGATATTAAGGGGTGTTACCCGACGTTCCACATAAGCATGCTTGATGATGACGTGCTCTTCGCTTACGGTGATGGTGCGAGAGGCGACTTCTTGCAACTCCTCCAGCAATTCGGGTGCGAACCGTTCACGGCGAAATTTGAGGTGCTCAAATTCCTGGGCGTCTACGAGCCGCCCGGCGCGGTCATGGCGAAAAACCAGCTTGTACTTGGCGCGTACCTCCTGGTGCGTTGTACGTTTTGGATAAGCAAAGCGGTCTTTAATTAGCTTGAACACAAGGTCGTAATCAGGCATGGTAAAGACGGTCATAACCATCCCTTTTTCCCCTTGGGCAATCTCAAAACGGTCACGGGAAAATGCCAAGTGCTGCAGCATGTCGCGGTAGAGGGCGGTTTTACCATGCTTGTTGTAGCCGATGGAGATATACAGTTCGGCGATGCGCTTGCGGGGCATGATGCTGCGCAGAAAAAGAATGAGGTCATACGGCCGTTTCACGTCAACGTGAAAATATGAACGCGCAAAACTAAAGAGGATGCTAACGTCATTTTCCTCAAGCAGAACGGCGTCCACGACAATACCGTCAGGTGTGTTAAGCAGGGCCAGCACCAGGGGGATAACGTGAATGCCGCTGTAAATTCGTCCAACCAGATAGGCTGCTTTGCCACGAAAGAAAATTGGCTGCACCATTTCTACGCGGGCTACGATGCGCATCGCTCCCGTGCTGCTTAAGTGTTGGGCAATTGCCTTGGCAACCAGCGCGGCGTCTCGGTCCAGGTTTGCATAGGGGACGTCAAATGCATAGTCCTCTAAAATGGCTGTGGTTAGGATGGAAATGTTGGAGGATTGTTCGTAACGCACACAAACTGGTTGAACCTCTGTGGGAGGCGTGTCAAAGTCGGTATCTACGAACTCAATGTCAGGATCGACGCCCACTGTGGCAAAAATACGGCGAGTCAGAGAGTTATAAAAGGTTTCAGCGAGTTCCCAGTCGTCACGATCAGCGATTAGGCCAGAATAAACCGCTTTGAGGCTGGCCCAGACGAGCTTTTGCCCTACGCGATCGGCGAGCAGATCACGAATAGTAGCCACTGTGGCATCGACAATCTTCGTGTAGAGGTCCAAGCGCTCTGCTGCATCGGCCTGCATTCCCTGCCAATCTTGCTGCTCAAACCGAATTTTTGCCCGGCGCGTGATTGTTTTGAACTGATTTTGGTATTCGTTAAAAGCGGTGAAGAGCGTGTTTGCAGCCAAATTGGCCAGGCGGCTAATGGTAAGCGGGCGTGAGTCACGTTGTGTCTGGACCTGTTGGTTGGTCATGAGCATCCCCTATTCATGGATTACGATCTGATTTTCCAGATTTCCGGCTGGCCGTCGCGCCAGAAGATATGCGGCAACGCCACCGCCTACGAAGCCAAAAAGGTGCGCTTGCCAGGAAACCCCAAGGCGGCCAGGAAGCACGCCCCAAATCATGCCGCCATAAAGCATCACAACAATGACAGCCCATAGAATGGCGCTGGCGCTGCGCTCAAAGTAACCGCGCAGCAGCAGGAAGCCAAAGTAACCGAAGATGAGCCCACTAGCCCCTATGTGCACAGAATTGCCGCTGCCAAACAGCCACATGCCCAGCCCGCTGATAACGGCCGTTACTACTGTCACTACCCAAAAATTGCGCATGCTTTGTACCATCACGAACCAGCCTAACACCACAAAAGGAATGGTATTTGCCATGAGATGGGCAAAATTGCCATGTAGAAATGGCGCCAGCAAAATACCCCACAATCCCTCGAGTGAACGCGGGCGAACTCCCAACCCATTCAGTGCCTGGTTGAAAACAACGGCGTCCACAATCTCTAGCAGCCAAAACGCCAGCACAAAACTGCCCAATACAACAGCCTGAGCCTTTAAACTTTGCCCAATATCTTGCTGCAGTTCATTATTGTTCATGATTTAGACCTCTGAAAAGATGCCGGTAGCCTTTTGCCTTTACCGCCGATTACGCAAGTATCCGTTGAACGTTGTAACTCTCTGCAAATGCTTATCAGGCTTTTAGGCTGGCACGCGCCTCCATTATGGAAACAGATTGCCTCTGCCGGTTGATGTAGAAACTGATTTCCTCATATCCTACATTTTCCAGCAGGTCGAAGGCATTCTCAAAATCGGCGGCCACCCGTTTTGGCTCGTGGGCGTCAGACCCAATGACGACCGGAATCTGCCGGGCTCTCATTTCTGCCAGCATCCGTCCATTTGGGTTCATCTCGCGGATTGTTTTATGCAAGCCAGACGTGTTTAGCTCCAGGGCCACACCAGTTTGGGCGATACGGTCCAGGCTGGCACACATAGCATCCCATACCTTCTCAATAGACCATTGCGTATGATAAACATTTTTCACCAGGTCTGGGTGGGCTAATGCATCAAAAAGGTTAGTTTCCGCAGCCAACGCCAGGTGAGCAAAATACGTTTCGTAAAGTCTTTGGGCGTCGCCATGATCATAAATTTCGCGGTAATAAGGCAGTTGGGGATGGACAGAACCGAGGACGTACTGAAAATTGGCTCTCTGCAGCAATCCTCCTAAGAATTGTTCCATGCCCGGAATGTAATCACATTCCAAACCCAGGTGAACTTCAATACGGCCGTTCCATTCTTGCCGGGCACGTTCAACCAGGGCTACATACTCATCCAGTTCCTCCGGGGCCATGCGTACCCTAGACGAAAAGTTCTTATCTGGCCCAGGGTTGTGGCAGGTAATCACAATACCTTTGAGACCGCGTTCTTCTGCGGCGGCCGCGTACTCTTCAGGGTCCCCTTTGGCATGTTTGCAAAGAGGTGTGTGCATGTGCGTATCATATAAAAGGGGTTGATTCATAAGGGATATTCCTATTGTGTGTTATTTTGCAAGTCGTCCCAGGCAATTGGGCTGACGTCATCATGCTTCAGGCGGCGGGTAGCCGTGCGATCAATGCGCATAATCAGGCGGCAGGCCGGGTCGGGGCAGGTGACACGCGTGTCGGTTTCCATCCAATCCGCGGGGTGGCCTTGCCGCTGTTTTGCCGGAAGTAAGGGCAAGGCTGCTTGCAAGGCGTACAGGCAAAAATCGGCGCCGTCGGGCAGGGAGAGTTTGCCGCCACGCAACCAAAAGCGGTCACCCACGTGCATGTTGCACGTGCAGCGCCCTTCAATGGCTTCCACAACAATGGTCAGGTCGTACAGGTCAAATTCATCAGGTGCATCATCCATGACGGTTATTCCTCTACGTAAGATATTCTTTCAACGCTGGCAATACGGCCGTTCCTAACAGTTCTAGCCCTTTGTCCGTGGACACTCCGTGAGGGGTGCCAAATTCCACGCGGCTGGCTCCGGCAGCAAAAATAGCGTGCGCCTGGTCGACTACTTCGGCGGGCGTGCCCGCAAAAGCAAACTTCGCCAGCAGTTCATCAGAAATAAAGCGGGCAGCGCCATCAAAATCGTACCGGCTTGTGGTGTCTTCCAATCCGGTCAAAATATCAGGTTCCAGGGTTATTGTGGGGTCCAAGTGGGCGACCACGGGCAGATAAAGAGCAACTTCACGGCGGGCAAGCTGCCTTGCGGCTGCGCCATCCTCATCAACCACGGTAACGGCGCCCACCACGATGCTGGCCTGAGGCGTGTGCCGGGCCAATTGGCGGCGCACCCAGGGCAGGATGTCCGGATTTGCCGTGCCACCCAGCTTGACCTCCTGCATCAAACCGGCGCAGGCTGCCATCAGCCCGGGTCCCCAGGTGCCAAGCAGAATCGGGATAGTTGGCCGCGTAATGGACCAGCGCAGGGTATCGCCCCCGGCCAACGGGAAGAAGTTGCTGGTGAAAGGGTCAGTCGATTGGCTGAGTAGGTGTTGGATAGCGCGGATAGCATCGCGTACGGCCGTTACGGGTTTGGGCGGGTCCAGTCCCAAAAAGTCCAACCACGCCCCGCGGGCAATACCTAGATATGCTCGTCCCTGGCTGGCCTCGTCGAGCAGGGCAATGTTTCCGGCAATGTTTAGGGGGTGGCAGGTGAAGGGGTTGACGGCGGCCGGACCCAGACGCACGCGCCGGGTAGCCCGAGCCATTTCCAACAGGGGCAGCCAGGCCGGTTGGTACAGCATGTCGTTGTATACGGTGACTCCGCCAAAGCCATAAGCTTCTACCTGGGCGGCCAGCGCTCCGTAGGCGTTTATGGGTTTGTTGGTTTGAAAAGCGATGGAGAGGGATTTCATAACTGCCAGCCAGGGGATCCGAGAAACGGCCGTAAATCTTCCTCTTGCAAAAGCTCCTTCACGCTGGCCTCAATGCTGATTTCTTCTGCCAGGATGGCATCCTGGTATCGTTTTGCCCAGCGATAGATAAGGCCACCGGCGCGGCGCAATTCTACCAGCATCAGTTGGGCTAACGGCCCCCCCTCGTGCAAAAAGCCGGATTCCACATAATCGCGCTCGGTTTGCTCCCGGTTATATGGCAGGCGCACAATTTCTGCTTCCCAGCCAGCCCTCGTCCATTGGAAACGGCCGTAACTGGCTCGCTGATCCCCATCGAATGGCGCCCCTACCGAGCCGACGTTGACCACCAAAGTATCATTAAAACGGCGGATCATAGGCCGGTGCGTGTGGGCAGTGACAAAGACCGCCGGTACAGGGGCAATTTGCTTCCAAAGCTCCTCATCACTGGACTTGGGATAGATGCCATCACGATTGTTGCGCATTGAGGCATGCACAACGCGAAATTCACTGCCGTCCGGGGCAAGCTGAACTATTTTGTCCGGCAGGCTGCGCAGCGTTTCCAGATAGCCATTCACATTCACCTGCTGGAAAGCCCATTCGGCGAAGCGCACCAGTTCAAAATTGGGGCCAGAAGAAGGCGCATTGGGGCGGCCGCGTGCCAGAACAAAATCCTCGTGGTTGCCCTTGATAACCCGCCAGCCCCAGCGATGCCGTTTTTCTTGCACAAATCGGAGGCAGTCGAGGGAAAGGGGGCCGCGATTGATAATATCACCGGCGACAATTACCTGATTCGGTCCCCAAGACTCCACGTCGCGAGTGATGGTGCGCAGTGCCGGTAAGTTGCCGTGTATGTCAGAAATGACCGCGATTTTCATGACTTATTCCCAAGGGAAAAAGTCTACCGCGAAAATGATTCAGCTACAAACAGAATTTACCGGTGTTTTACTCTCTTAACAAGAAATGTTAATGAAAAGGGTCGGGTTAGAAATTGTCCTGCCCGACCCTAAAAATGGTCATCTTTCATTACGGATGCCAAACTGGACACAACTAATTAGTTTCCATTGCGAAATGAAAACAAGGGCAAAAAAGCCCAATTGATGAAGCGGAACATTAACAAAAAAATCATCACCCAGTTTGTCCTTTGGCCATCATCGTCAGATTGTTGGCGATCACACCCCAACCAACCCATCGGTGGAAGCCTTTCTCGCCTCTGTCACGACAGCGGTCCAGGCCATGCTTGCGGGAGATGACGCTAATGCGCCCTTCAACCCCAGCATGAAAGCGACGGCCGCGCCAGAACCAGCGTTGGCGTTCATGCTGGCGTCTCGCCTCAGACTTTTTACCGGGTTTAGGCAAAACGATGCGTTGGACACCCAGTTCGTGGGCCAGTTGCTCATTGTCAGCCGAATGAACGCCGCGGTCAGCACTAGCTTGCCAAGGTGGGTGACCAAAGAAGTTCCGATGCTGGGTCAATGTGGGTTCCCATTGCTGGTCATCGGCGGGATTACCGTCCAGGATAGCGTACTGGGCGATAAAGCCGCCTTCGACCTCACCCAGCCAGACTTTGTGGCCATATTCGGTCGGCTTGTTGACCTTACCGCGGCGGATAATGTCGGTGTGGGGTTCAAACAGGCTGACCAGTTTCTCGGCGGCCGGTACAGGCTGGTTGTCTAAAACACGGCGGCGCGCCTGGTCAATGACCTGTTCCAGACGGGGCAAGAAAGTTTGGCAGATGTCGCTCAGCCGTTGTCCCTCCTGCCGAGCGCGGGTTTGGATGGCGTTCAAGACCTGCCGCACTTGGCTGACCGTGGCACCGGCTACCTCGAGGAGATGACGGTACTGGGCCTGAATGGCCGTTTTGCCCTGCCGCGCGCCTTTGGCTATCTGGCGCGCCGCCTTTTTGGCACTGCGCGTCCGGTCACGGAACAGTCGCTGCGGTAAATCCAGCTTATCACCGAGTAACTGGCGCGCTTGCCTCAAGGTGCGGCCCAGCACCCGCACCCCATCAGCCAACAAGCTGCTGTCGCTGGGATGATGGATGTTGGTTTCCACCACCAGCCCATCCATACGTAATTTGCGACCGCGAGTCAATTTGCTGGCTACGGCTAGTTCCATAATACGCGCGTTGAAGGCCACCAGCGTCTCTGGTTGAATCAGCCGCGCCCATTTGCACAAGGTGGTGTGGTCCGGCACTGACTGGAAGTAGACCCGACAGAACTGGCGCAACACCAGCGAGTCACTGACGGTCTGTTCGGTGCCTGCATAGCTCCAGTTGAACAGATGGCGCACCGCCAGCATGCGTAAGATAACCTCTACCGGAGTGGAGTGGCGACCGGCTGTTCTTGTTTGGGGTCGTCTTTGGGCTAAATCGTTGCGTATCATGGTAAATAGTTCATCATCGTCCAAGACTAGATCGATGGCGGCCAGCTCCGGGCTTAACTGCAACGTCAGGCCGGGTACTTTGGCAAAGATATTGTCTGCTTCATACTTATCAATTAACATCGGGGTGGACCTCTTTTTGGTATGTATTTGTCTCTTCAACTTATACAAACCTTTTCAGAGGTCTTTCGTTTCGCCCCATTTCGCAATGAGTACTAATTAGGAACGGGTTCAGCGGTCCGGCGTGGCCTGGAGTTGCTGCAATAAGCCCATAAAGTCGGGGTAGGACCATTCTTCCAAGATCTGCCCATTGACGATGCGCGCGGAGCAGCAGCCATTAAATTCTACTTTGCGGAAGGTGGCCGGGACGCCCATGAATTCACCTTTGTGGGTACCAAAGCCACGCCAGATAAAAGTGACAAAGTCTCCGTCAGCCAGTTCGTGGTCGATGATAAAATGGAAGTCGGGCAGGCCAACGCGAAAGGGTTTCATGAATTCGATCCATTCATCGGGTCCATGCACATGCAGAGTGTGATTGACACTATTTTCGGGGACACAAGCAGCGGAGCACTTCTTCATCGTCTCCGGACCAGTAATCAGTGAACAATTTGCGGTAAATATTGCGATTTTCTTTGGACATTTATAGACTCCTTTTACCGGTGGGGTGGCACTGATGCAACGTTACGTTATTGGGCTTTGTCAATTCTGATAAAGGCCTTTTCAGGACAAATAATTAGTATTGCAGATTGTTTGTGCGTTGCTGTGGCAGAATTGTGCATTTTCGTGCAGGTTTCTGATTCAGCTACAAACTGGGATTTGCTCTGCTTCTACTGGAGAGCTAAACTGCCCGCATGTTTCTCATACTATCTAAAATATTGCCCTTATTCGTTTACCCACTAGGTCTGGCCTGTTTGTTGTTAGCCCTTTCTTATTTGTATAAACGGGATAGTCGCTGGCCGCGACGGCTTAGTGCTGCAGCATTGCTGCTGCTGCTTGCAGGCAGCAACCGGCTGGCGGCAATGGCTGTGGTGCGTTCATTGGAGCAGCAATATTTGCCTCCCTCCGAAATTCCGGAGGTGGAAGCTGTGGTGTTGCTAGGCGGCGGAACGCGCCCGCAGCTTTACCCTCGCCAGTCAACAGAAATTGCCGAAGCAGGTGATCGCCTTTTTGCTGCAGCGCGGCTATACCACGAAGGAAAAGCTCCCGTTATTTTGGTAAGTGGCGGCTGGGCGGTGACGAGCGTGCAAGAAGGGCCGACAGGAGGTGAAAGCATGACGGCCGTTTTAGGGTTGCTGGGCGTGCCGGAAGAGGCTATCTGGCAGGAGAGTTTTTCTAGAAATACGTATGAAAATGGCATTTTTAGCCGGGAAATGCTGGTCGAACGAGGCATAGATGGCCCGGTATTGCTGGTTACGTCGGCAACGCATATGCCGCGCAGCGTGCGTATTTTTGAGAAACTGGGGGTTGAGGTGGTGGCGGTGCCGGTAGATTATCTGGTTCCGGATGCAGAGTGGCGTTATGCCTTCAACGGTGGCTTGGGGGTAGTATTGTACAATTTGCTGCCCAGCGCCGGGGCGCTCAACATGATGGAGCTGGCTCTGAAGGAGTACGTGGGGATTGTGGTGTATTGGCTGCGGGGTTATTTGTAGTGAGTGAGTATCTGCAGCGCTTCCTCCCGAATTTTTTGGCGCAGAGTGTTGGGGGCAACCACCGAAACGGCCGTTCCCAGGCTCAATAGTTTTCGCAGTGCAGCCGCTTCGGATTCAAAGGCTAAACCCAAGGTCAAGCAGCCATCCTTGTCTGGGGGACTGGCCTGCTCCATGAGGGTATAAAGCGCGTCGCCCAGGAGCTGCGCCAGGGGCTGCAACCCTTCTGGAGGAACAAGTACCGTCACGGCAAACCGTTGCTGGGCAGCTTCTAATCGCCCGCTCCATGCATGCCAGAACGTGGCCAGATCGAATTGCAACGGCCGTTCAAAATAGCTGCCGGTCAGTTCTGCTTCTTGAATGCGCGAAACGCGAAACACATATGGTTGATTGTAGGAGCCGGCAACCATGTACCAAATGCTGGCTTTGGCCACCAGACCATAAGGATCAACCAGCCTTTTAACCCACTGCCCGTCACTGCGCCTGTAAACCATGCGCAGCCGGCGGTTTTGCCAAACGGCCTCTTGAACCAGGGGCAAGTGTGGCGTTGGTTCTTCAGGAGCAAACCAGGCTGCGGGGTCCAGGAAAATGCGCTGGCGCACCATTTCTACGTCTTTTTGAAAGGGCGTGGGCAAAGCGGCCGTTAGCTTAAGCAGCGCCTGTTCTGCAGCATCTCCCGCACCCAAGTCTTCCATTAATCCTGGGACGGTCAACATGAACAGCGCACGTACTTCGCCTTCGGTAAGGCCAGTTAGATTGGTGCGGTAGTTTTCCAGCAAAGAAACGCCGCCCTGTGGGCCACGCTCAGCATAAACAGGTACCCCCGCGCTGCTGAGGGCGTCCAGGTCGCGGTAAATGGTGCGTGGGGATACTTCCAAACGCTCTGCAAGCTCCTGAGCGGTCATCTGGCCCCGGGTTTGCAGAAGCATCAGCAGGGAAAGGAGACGGTCTGCGCGCATTTTGATATTGTATGCTGTTTGGGATCTGTGTCAGGTAAACCTCATTTCCAGAATTTCTCTCACTCTCTTTTCAATACCCCGCAGGGCCCGACCGCGGTGGCTAATTTGATGCTTAACGGCCGATCCCACTTGCGCCATCGTCATCTCATATTCTGGCAGGTAAAACACAGGGTCGTAGCCAAACCCCCCATCTCCGGCTGGTTCCGAGCAATCATGCCTTCACACACCCCCTCAGATTCACCCAATATCGTACCATCTGGTGCCGCCAGGGAAATCACACAGCGAAATCTGGCCGATCGCTTTTCCCAGGGAACGCTGGCCAGGTTTTGCAGTAGAAGGCGGTACCGCTCTTCATGAGTCAAGCCAGCGCCGCCATACCGAGCCGTGTACACCCCAGGCGCGCCATCCAGAGCATCCACTTCCAGGCCAGAATCATCAGCCAGAGTGAGTAGCCCAGTTTTTGCAGCATAGGCTAGAGCCTTTAACCGCGCATTTTCCAAAAACGTCGTGCCCGTTTCCTCTACATCTTCAAAGACCGCTACGTCATTCAGGTTCAGCCACTCGATAGCCATATCATCCAACATCTCAGCAAATTCGCGCACTTTTCCCTGGTTGTGGGTTGCTACTAACAATTTTTTTGCCATCATTTTCCTCTCATCTCGTTTCAACTTTTGTTGACCCTATGCTATACTCCATACTTCAATTTTTATCAAGAAGGCAATGTATAAAATGGGCCAGAAACTTCTTTCCCGGTTACGCTTTAATTTCGGTTTTCTGTTAGAAGCCACATTAGGGGAAAGACGCGAAATCGAATTAGATTACCCCACCATTCGTGTAGCCGAAGATTTGGACTTGACCCCATTACGCGGGGTAATCAAGGCTTCCCGCACGTCTGAAGGTATTTACGTTGAAGGGGAGTTGGAGACGGCGTTAGACGTAGAATGTGTACGCTGCCTTTCTGATTTTTCACTGCCGATTACGCTGAAGCTTGATGACCTATTTTACTATCCGCCCTTTACGGCACCGGAGGGGGAATACGCAGTCGGCGAGAATGGTTTTCTTGACCTTTCACCCCTTGTGAGGGAGCTGAGCTTTTTAGAAGTGCCCATGCAGCCTGTTTGCAAAGACGATTGCCAGGGGTTATGCCAGGAGTGTGGCGCAAACTTGAATGAAGGGGATTGTGGCTGTCTGGATGATGACCTTGACCCACGCCTTGCCATTTTGGGCAAGTTGTTAGATTAGCAAAATTGTTGACGGTCAGAGACGTAAACTATGTTTTACGACAGGGCAAAAATCTATGTAAAAAGCGGCGATGGCGGTGATGGCATGATTAGCTTTCGCCGCGAAAAGTTTGTGCCTTTAGGGGGACCAGACGGGGGCGATGGCGGCAAGGGGGGCGACATTATCTTTATCGTAAATCCCAATCTCAACAGCCTTATTTATTTTCATCGCAAGGTGCATTTTCGGGCTGGAAATGGCGTTCACGGTGGCACGGCCAATAAAACAGGGGCCAATGGTGACTCATTAATTTTGGAAGTGCCTCCTGGCACGGTTATTCGCGTTTCGGAAACTGAAGCCCTGCTTGCGGACATGACCCAAGAAGGGCAGGAAGTGGTGCTGTTAACTGGCGGGCGCGGCGGCAAAGGAAATGCCCGATACGCCAACAGTGTGAACCAGGCCCCCGCATCGCTGAACGAGGTGAACCGGGAGAAGAGCTGTGGTTGGAATTGGAGCTGAAGCTAATTGCCGACGTGGGTATTGTGGGTAAACCCAATGCAGGTAAATCAACTCTGCTTTCGGCCGTTAGCGCAGCTCGACCCAAAATTGCTGACTATCCTTTTACGACTTTGCAGCCTAATCTTGGCGTTGTGCAATTGGACGAATACCAGACAATGGTCTGGGCAGACATTCCTGGCTTGATAGAGGGAGCTTCAGAAGGAGTAGGGCTGGGTCATGATTTTTTGCGACACGTGGAACGGACGCGAGTGCTGGTTCACTTATTAGATGGCGCGGCGCCAGAGCCTTTGGAAGATTGGGCGATGATAAACCAGGAACTGGCAATGTATGCCGTGGAAATGGAAAATAAGCCTCAACTGGTGGTTTTGAATAAGATGGACTTGCCTGATGCAGTTGCCTGGGAGCCAATAATTGATGAAGAAATCAGTAAGCTAAAATATCCTTTCATGTCTATTTCAGCAGTTACAGGGGAAGGGGTGCGGGAGATGTTGTACCGCGTGAAGCAAATGCTGGATGAAGCCCCTGAGCCGGCGCCGCGCGAGGAAGAACTAGTCGTGATTCATCCGGATGAAGACGAAGGGTTTACCATTGAGCGAGAAAATGGCGGATGGCGGGTTCGTGGCAAGCGAATTGAACGGATTGCATCAATGACATATTTTGAATTCGACGCAACGCTGAATCGGTTCCAGCAAATTTTGGAGCGTATGGGAATTACCAAAGCGCTTGAAGAAGCAGGTGTCGAAGGGGGCGATATTGTCTTCATTGGGGATGAAGAATTGGAATGGGGCGAATAAACCGTCGGATTGGTTTCTTTGGGGGAACCTTTGATCCACCACACTTTGGGCATTTGTGGCTGGCAGAGACGGCCCAAGAGCAGCTTGGATTAGATGAGGTAGTTTTTTTGCCTGTAGGCTCACCGCCGCATAAGCAGGAAAATGGGGTAACGGCCGTTTCTCACCGTCTGGCAATGCTCAAAATGGCCTTGAGAGACACTCCTTTTATTTTGAATACCGTGGACGTCGACCGCCGTCCGCCGCACACTACCATCTCATTAATACCACTGCTGCAAGAAATGTACCCCAATACCTCCTTCTGGCTGCTTATTGGGGCAGACTCTTTGCGCGATCTGCCATCCTGGTCTGAACCACAAGGAATAATTGCCCAATGCCGATTGGCGGTTTTGCCGCGACCTGAAGTAGAGATTGATTGGGGAAATTTGGAAACGGCCGTTCCGGGACTGAAAGCTGCTGTAGATTGGTTAGGCGGCCCCACCATAACACTTTCTTCAACTTGCATCCGGCAGTGGGCGGCCGCAAGGACATTCCCTGCGCTTTTTGGTAGAAACGGCCGTGGCGGAATACATACTGCACCACCAACTTTACGCAAAAAAAGAAGCCGGAGTATAATTCCGACCTCTTCAAAGAAACCCTCAGGATGATTTTCTATTAACCAGGAAGCATCCTTTACTCCTCTTTCTTTTCAGCCGCAGCCTTCACAGCTTCTTCTACCGCTTCAGCGGGAACAAACCTTTTCATTTGCTTAATTGAAACCTTGATTGTTTTACGGCAGTTGACGCACTCAACGGTGTGATACTTTTGCCGTTTTTCTCCGGATTCGACCACTGCGTATGCCAAATAATCACGGGATAGGTTAAAAGAATGGCGGCAGTAGGGGCAATGTACATTCATAATAGTCTCCTCTCGCTAAGTAGGGCATCGAGGGCGGCTAGCCGCTACTTATGTGAATTAGATAAGCTGATTGTAAACGAAAACCTTCGCAATATACAAGCGGCCCTTCCGAAGATAAGCTCTGGTTAAGACAATCCCTTTCAAACTGAGAGTAACCTAACTGTCCCCTTAATTATCCTGCAAAACAAGCAAGCCTTTTCTAAAATGAAGGTATGCTAGAAGGAACAGGTTGATAGACGCTGTTTCCTTTCGTTCAAGGAAAGCAGCTAAAGCACAACCATGTTCACTGTGAGAAGAGAGAAATGATAGATGGAGAACGAGGCGGGTTCCCAACCACCTAGATTAAATCCGCAAATAATGGCTGATGTGCTTCGAAAAAGCCTGAGTCAAGGCGTGCCGGCGACGCTTACTGTTTCTAGTAAAAGTATGGCGCCGCTTCTGTGGCCTGAAGACAAAGTGATATTAACGGCCGTTACACATGCTGATTTACAAGCTGGGGACATCATTACATATTTCGATAGAGGTCACTTGGTCACTCATCGCTTTTGGTGGGAAGAGGCCGGAAAGCTGTTTATACGCGGAGACCGCCCCATACAATTTGATCCGCCTGTGCGGCCAGAACAGCTAGTAGGGCGCGTACAAGCGCGGCGCCGCAAAGACCGCATTCTCTGGTTGGACGTAGGTCGTGGCGCGTGGCTTAATCAACATCTGGCCAAATTGGCGCAGCACGAGCAGCGGTGGCTGCCCCAAAACAGCGCATTGCCCAAACTTACTTTGCTAAAGCGGATCCGCCGCAAAATAATTCTGGCCTGGGCAATTGTGCTGTGCAGTATGGTAAATCTCACGGCACGAAAACTATCAACATAATTTTTTTGAGAGGACTGGCAAAATACCATTTATGCGTTTGAATCGGATGCTCATTCTAAGTTCGCTGGCTAGCCTAACGGTCATCTTTTTGGCTGGTGCGGCAGCTTTTGCTTTTGTTGGTGAAATCCAACTGTTTAATGCAGATACCGCGGCATTAAAAACACGGCCGTTTCCGAAGGATGACACCCCCGGCGTTATGCGGCTCACCATCCGCGAGTCGGGCATAACCGCCGTTTCAGCCCAACAAATTCGCGCTGCCAATATCCCTTTCCTTACCTTATCTGCAGATGAAATAAGCCTTACTCGGGATGGGATGGCAGTTCCCTTTTACGTACACACCTACAACTCTCAACCCGCACTATACTTTTACGCGCAAGCTGTTACCACTACCATGGAGGCTCCAGCAGTGTACCTGCTTACTCGGGGAACTGGCACACCCATGGCCCGGGAGCAAGCAGCGCCCACCGGACCCGGCAACCAGATGGCAATGCAGCATCACCATTGGGAAGAAAACAATTCATTACTGACCCATACCAACGGGGACGATGTATGGCTGGGACCATTGCTACTGGCTCCTGATGAGTGGCAATTGTCTTTAACTGATATTGTTCCCAGTGGTGGCCCGGGTGAGTTAACCATTCGTGTATGGTCCAGCACACGAGGGGAAATGCAGCCTGACCATCACCTGGAAATTAGCCTAAACGGCCGTATTCTTACAAATTGGTATTGGGATGGCGTGAAGCAGGAAACCATTTCTGTGCCCTTGCAGCCGCAAGATCTGACTGCCAACGAACCTAATTACCTTACCCTGAAGTCGCCAGGGGATACAGGAGCTGCCGGTGAGGCGGTCTATATCGATTGGATCAAGCTTTTCTATGAGACTGCGGTTAATGTGGCGAATGGACAGGCCGCTTTCTCCTCCGCGTCCAACAATATCACCGTGCAGACTGCAACCTCCGACCTGCTGGTTTTTGACGTAACCGATCCCCAAGACCCCGCGATTTTGCAGGATATTGCCCAGCAGGACGGCCAGGTAACTTTCGCAGGAACTGGCGAGCATTACATAGCGCTGCTTCCATCTCAGGCTCACAAACCAGCCATAAGCGTGGCCCCTGTTTGGAAAGAGCCCCTGCGCCAGGCAGAACGCGGCGCAGATTACATTGCCATTGTGGCCGATGAAGAGGGCTTTTTCCAGGCATTGGAGCCTTTATTGACTTACCGCCAGGAGCAAGGTTATCGGGTAACGGCCGTTTCCCTTAACCAAATTTACGATGAGTTTGGCTTTGGGCAGCAGAGTGCGGCCGCAATTCGCCGCTTTTTGGAATACGCCAGCGAGAATTGGCAGCCACCCGCTCCTCAATACGTGCTGCTGGTGGGCGATGCCAGCGTGGACCGGCCTGGACAAAGCAGCAGCGCAAACCTGTTGCCAACCTCACTGGTTCGCATTAGCTACAATGGTTTTATTGCCAGCGATACCTGGTTTGCCTTGAATGAGAATGGCATACCGCAAATGGCAATCGGCCGTTTCCCCGCCCAAACAGCCGCACAGCTTAAGGCTATGGTGCAAAAAACCCTCACATATGAAAATTCTGCTGCCTCAAATTACTGGTCTGGTGGCGCACTGCTAGTTGCTGATGACGATGAACCGGAATTTGACGTTATTTCCGATTCTTTAGCCAGCATTTTAGCGGAAAATGGCTTTCAGATTCATGATCTGCACATGGCTGAAAATGACAACATCCGCTACGAGGTGATGAGCGCAATTAATCAAGGTGTGGGTATTCTAAACTATGTGGGGCACGGCAGCGAAAGGGTGTGGGGTGACGAGTTTGTTTTTGGTGGAGATGATGTGCGGTTGCTTAAAAATCAATATAGATTGCCAGTATTTACGACATTCACGTGCAGCAATGGCGCCTTTGCCCAGCCGCAAACACCTTCTTTGGCCGAAGAGCTTCTCTGGGCGGAAAATGGCGGCGCTGCCGCTGTTATTGCACCATCCGGGAGAATGTTGACCGCTGACACCTCTTCTATTGCCGAACCTTTTTATCGGTCCCTTTTTCGTGACGGTATCGAAACCTTGGGCGAGGCTTTGTTAGCAGCAAAAACAGCTCCTACCGGGAACATCCATGATGAGGACATTCTGCACTTGATAAATTTATTGGGGGACCCGGCTCTAAGGGTTCACAAGCCGTAGGATGTGGTTGATTCAACCCCTAAATTTTTTAAAATTTTACTCTAGAACAAAAAATTGCGACAAAACGCCACCTTCGATCACAAAGGTGGCGTAGTTTGTGTTTCAGGCGCTTAACTCAGCAGCTTGCGCAATCCATTCAGAGGGTGTGCCTGCCTGCCACTCCCGCAATTTTACAATCTCGCCCAAACGCTCCGGGTCTTGGGCAGCCAGGGCGGCAAAAGTAGTAATGCCAGCTTCTTGCAGGCGGCGGGCATAAACTGGACCAATACCGTTAATCATCGTCAGGTCATCCGCAGCGGAAGCTTTGGCGGCTTTTTTCACTGGTGGCAGCGTAATGCCAGGCTGAGAAACGGCCGTTTCTTTCTCACCACCAAGCTGCAATTCGCGGATTTTTCCCTTCGCCTTGGCCAGCTCGTCTAGTAAATCCAACGCCCCTTCATCAGCCGAGGTGCTTTTTTGCCAGTACCAGACCAAAATACCCACAGTCAGCGCTAAAAGGAACCCGATCCAGAAGCTTGAACGTTTATTTTGACTCATGATGAACCCTCCGTGTTGGATTTCTAAAAACTTTTTCCAGTATACACGAAGTAGAGAAGAGGAGATAATTTTGTCCCGATATTATTGGTCAAGCTGGTAAAATATGCTCTGGAAGACAGATTCGTCCTACCAAAATCAACATTTAAGGGAGAATGCCATGTTAGAAGGCTCAACCAAAATACCCGCCAATGGTCGCCCCAGGGAAATGCTGCTGCAAGAAATGCAGGAGATGCGGAGTAGGGATTTAAACTGGCAGGACGGCAGGGTGTTTAGTTTGGTCTTTTTTGCCGGGGAGGAAGCTCACGACGTCATCCGGGAGGCGCATAACATGTTCTTTGCGGAAAATGGGCTGAACCCCACCGCATTTCCCAGCTTGCGCCGTTTTGAAACAGATGTGGTGCAAATGACCGCACATTTGTTGGGCGGCGATGAACGCACTGCAGGTAACATGACCTCCGGTGGTACGGAAAGTATCTTGATGGCGGTGCTGGCGGCACGAGAATGGGCTAAAACTAATAAACCAGATGTGCACGCACCTGAAATTATTTTGCCGGTAACCGGGCATCCTGCGTTTGAAAAGGCGGCGCATTATTTTGGGCTGAACGTGGTGCATGTGCCGGTAAATTCAGGGTTTGAAGCCGATATTTCCGCGGTGGAAACGGCCGTTTCTGCTAATACCATCCTAATCGTGGGTTCCGCGCCATCTTACCCGCACGGGATTGTCGATCCCATACCGGAGCTGGCCGCTATTGCCCAGGGCAACGGTTTATTGTGCCACGTAGATGCCTGCGTTGGTGGTTTTTTGCTGCCCTTTGTGCGCCGGGCGGGCTACCAAGTCCCTGATTTTGATTTTAGAGTGCCCGGGGTAACCTCCATTTCAGCAGACCTGCACAAATATGGGTATGCCGCCAAGGGGGCGTCAGTCATTTTGTATCGCAGCCGTGAGCTGCGCCGGCACCAGCTATTTGCCTATACCGATTGGCCGGGGGGCATTTATGCCTCACCCACAATGGCGGGAACTCGCCCCGGGGGCACGATTGCTGCCGCCTGGGCTGTAATGCAGTACCTGGGTGAGAATGGATATGTGCAAATTGCGCGGCAGGTGATGGAAACGGCCGTTGCCATTCGCCAGGGTATCGAAAAAATTCCGCACCTGCACATTTTGGGAACTCCCCCGGCAAGTCTGATGGCGCTGGCTTCAGATTCCGTTGATATCTACGAAGTTGGGGACGAAATGGGATTGCGGGGGTGGCATCTAGACCGGCAGCATTTTCCCGCCAGCCTGCACCTGACCATCAACTACGCGCACGTGCACCAGGCAGAAGCCTTTTTGCAAGACCTGGCTGAAGTGATGGCGGCTATTAGCAAGCCAAATATGCGGCGGATGGGCAACAAGCTGCTGCTGGGTGCGGCGCGCGCAGCTACCCGCTTACTGCCGCGCCCCTGGATAAGCAGGTTAACCGGCAAAGCAGCCGCTCTTTTGGGTGGCGAGAGCGGCTTGCCGCAGCGTTCTGCGGCCATGTATGGCATGATGGGCACGCTGCCGAACCGGGAGGATTTGCATGGCGTGGTGTTGGATCTAGTGGAATCTTTTACTATGCCTGAAGGAAAGAACACCGAAAAATAACCTTCTGAGGAGAGTTTATGAGTGAAATCGGCCGTTTTATTGGGGGTATTGGCGCATTACTTTGGGACCCGAGGGCAGACGCCTATTTGATTTTGCGCCGTGCCGCTACGAAAGATTACGCCCGCGGCGTGTGGGAATGCGTAACAGGGCGGGTTGATCAGGGGGAAGGTTTTATTGACGCGCTGCACCGCGAGGTGCGGGAGGAGTTGGGCATTGACGTAGAAATAGCTTTCTTCCTGGGTACAACCCATTTTTACAGGGGAGCGCCCCTGCCTGAAAACGAGTTGATTGGCGTGGTGTTTGTCTGTGTCACACATGAGGCGGAAAAGATTCGCTTAAGCGCCGAACATGACGCCTATCAATGGGAAACGGCCGACACAGCAAAAGTTTTTCTCTCTTCTGACGACCCCAGTACAAAATGGCTTTCCCGTGTCCTTGAGCGCGCGGTTGAATTGCGCAAGTATTTGCCTCCCGAACTGCTGAATTACCAGCGGCAGAGTAGTTTTGAGTTGGGGTGAGATGCTTACAGCAGCTTGAAATCAGAGGCCAGCCGGCGCAATAAACCAAAGTGCTTGGTTACGTACTTTTCATCGAGCCAGCGCCGGCCGTAATGCAAGGTAAAGGGGCCGGTGTGCATGCCCATCACCCACAATTGGCGCAAAACAACGAATCGCAGCACTGCCGGTATCGTATCCAAGGGTAACGGCCGTTCTTGTTCATAGCCATCTAAAAATGCTAACCAGGTGCGCTGCCGTTTTTGCTCTGAGGAGGCGAATAAATAGCGGCTCCACAAAAAAGTCGCCAGGTCATATGCGCGACAGCCGTAACCAAAACAATCAAAATCAAACAAGGTTGCTTGTCCATCTTCGGTGAAATGCACATTCTCAGGGTGCAAATCTCCATGACACAGTCCCGAGAAAGGGGCCGTGCAGGGTTGGTTTTCTAGCCAATCAGCCAGCTTATTGGATAACTCGTGAATAAAGTGCATCTCTTCTGTGTGTTTCCCAAAAACGTTTTTAATATAAGTTAATGGTTGCTCGAGGAAATAAGAAACATCGTAAGAGGGACGGGTATCGTACACCTCCCATTTTTCAGTGAGGTTGTGGAGACGAGCAGTTAGCATCCCCAGCAGGCGGCTTTGGGAAACGGCCGTGTCTTTGCAAATTTCCCCTGGTGCTGCTGTGAAAAGCAGTGCGAACCGCACCCCTTCAGGAGCTGCCCATTCTTGCACCATCCGCCCAGACCGGTCGGCCACGGGTAAAGAAACAGGCAGCCCAGCCTGCCCCAATCTGGTCAACAGGTCTGTCTCCGCGGATACTTGCGCAGCAGTGCGCCAACCATGCCGGTAGATCCGCAAAAAATAATGGGTGCCATTTACTCTGACACTGTAGGTGTCATTAACGCCCTGACGGTAAAAATCACAGCGCACATCTTTTACCAGAAAGTAGGTATCCGCCAGATGATCAGCAATTGCATCTGGGTGAAAAATGGTGGCGATGATGGCATTAGTGGCCATTCTGCAGTCCTTAAAGTAACGATTTTGAAGTGCGTACCTGTAGCAATTAATTGTAACATGAACCCCTGGCTGTATGTGCCCGATTGAGCGGTGGAGAAAACTTGACAATCCACTGATTAAATCTACACTAGCTTCGCCACTTTTAGAGAAAAGCAAGGAATATGGAAAACAAAACGCAAGGGCAGGCTGAGGCTGAGTTCACAAAAGCCATCGTACAATTTGAGAAAGAGTATTTTGGCCGCGGCCCAATTGATGCCCGCACATTTTTTGTTAAGGACTTAATCCTTGTTCGTTTGCAAGGCATATTGACGCCTGCAGAAGAGAAACTTGCTGAATCAGATGACGGCCGTACCCTGATTAAGGAAACTCGCCGGCAACTGTTTGAG
Source organism: uncultured Chloroflexia bacterium (assembly GCA_963695505.1). GTDB lineage: Bacteria > Chloroflexota > Anaerolineae > Promineifilales > Promineifilaceae > JACSRF01. Next base: position 47,106 of record CAVOGX010000015.1, read on the forward strand.
ACATCGCGCCCATTGTTGGTTGAAATTGTCAAAATCATAACGGGTTGTGGTTTGGTGAGCCTGCATACGGATATGAGCACACGAACCGGTGAGCGAATTATTGTCCTTTCGGTGGATGCCGATTTGAACAAGCTTTTCCGTTAATTTTCAAAGGAGTTACCTTTGTCTGAGCACCTCATGACTGGTGTGGCAATAATAATTGTGTTGGGGGTAAGCGCCCAATGGTTTGCCTGGCGGCTCCGTTTGCCGTCTATTTTGCTGCTTCTGCTTTTTGGTTTTCTGGCTGGTCCAGTTACCCATCTCATTAACCCTGATGAACTGTTTGGAGAACTGCTTTTTCCCGTTATCTCAATTGCCGTTGCTGTCATTTTATTTGAAGGAGGTCTAACCCTACGTCTGCAAGAGCTGCCCCGCGTTGGCGATGTCATTTTTCGGTTGATCAGCCTCGGAGCCCTGCTAACCTGGGTGACAACAGCTTTTGCCGCACGTTTTATCATCGGTTTAGACTGGTCCATCTCCTTCTTGTTGGGCGCCATCCTAGTAGTTACCGGTCCAACAGTCATTGGCCCCTTGCTGCGCCAGGTTCGCCCTAAGGGGGAAGTAGGAGCCGTTTTAAAATGGGAAGGCATTTTGATTGATCCCGTGGGTGCGGTTTTAGCTGTACTGGTCTTCGAAGCTATTATCGAAGGAGAATTTTCGCAAGTACCCGGTGCTGTTTTATTAGGGGTAGGCCAAACTATTCTGATCGGCGGTGTAGGTGGATTGTTATTTGCTGGCGTGCTGGTCATCTTCATGCGCCGTTATTGGATTCCAGATCATTTGCAGAACGGGGTGGCTTTGCTGCTGGCTGTTGGCTCATTTGTTTTGTCGAACATGCTTCATCCTGAAGCTGGCTTACTGACGGTAACGGTGATGGGTGTTGTTTTGGCTAACCAAAAATGGGTTTCCATTCGCCATATTTTGGAATTTAAAGAGAATCTTACCGTTCTTCTGATTGGCTTTTTGTTTATCGTGCTGGCTTCTCGTTTGCAGCTGGCTGACGTTGAAAACCTGGGGTGGGGGAGCCTCATTTTCCTGGCAGTGTTGATAACGGTTATACGGCCGTTATCCGTTCTGGTTTCAACTTTTCATTCCCAATTGAACGTGCGTTCACGTATCTTTCTAACCTGGATGGCGCCACGGGGTATTGTGGCCGCCTCGGTTGCTTCCATTTTTTCATTTGAGTTAATTGAAGCTGGTAACGAAGGCGCAGAAAAAATTGTGCCCGTAACTTTTCTTGTAATTGTCGGCACAGTTCTGTTTTATGGTTTGACTGCCGGGCCCATTGCCCGCCGGCTGAACCTTTCAGAATTGAACCCTCAGGGGCTTCTATTTATTGGTGGTCACGCCCTGGCTCGTGAAATTGCGGCTGCCGTGCAGGAGATAGGCTTCCGCGTTGTGCTGATTGACACCAATTGGCAAAACATTGTGGCGGGGCAAATGCAGGGGCTGGACATGCATCACGGCGATGCTTTATCTGAGGATGTGATGGAGGAGTGTGAATTTGATGGCATTGGCCGCTTATTGGCTATGACCTCAAATAACGAAGTCAATTCGCTGGCAGCCCTGCATTTTCCCGAGGTATTTGGCCGGGCAGCCGTGTATCAACTGCCATTGGGTTCCCGCAATGCGGTGGAAAGATTACAGCAAAAACCGTCTCACCTACGCGGCCGTTTCCTTTTTGGCCAGCAGGCGACTTATCAGAAGCTTATGGAGCGCTGGCGTGCCGGTGCAGGAATTAAAATAACCGCCTTGACCCCCCAATTTTCTTATGAGGATTATCAGGCACACTATGGCAATAAAGCCTTGCCTCTCATGTTAGTTAACAACCGCGGGGAACTGCGAATTTTTACGGTGGAGGACCCCCCTCAGCCGCGCTCTGGCCATAAGTTAATAAGTTTGGTCCCCGCGAAACCTTCCCCGAACGGCCGCGAAAAAATAGCCACTGGGGTTGAAACGGCCGTTTCCCTCTTGACCAATTTTCCCAGCAAGCAGCCCGCCAGATTAATTCTAGTGTAAACAAGCCGCCTGTTTGTAAATGTTTTGTAAGACTTGGGGTAGATTGTTGACATATTGCAAAGATATTGGTAAAAATTACGGGTGTTTTCGCTGATAAGGTTCTTGAAATGTGATAAACCTTTTTGGCAATGAAATAATTTCACAATTAGTTGTTAGGGATAAACTTAGGAAATAAGCTTGCTCAGTTATCCAGAACAGCGAAGGGTGAGAAAAATGCAAAAGACAGACAGGGCAGGCAGCAATTTCTCAAAGAAAACAGGCTGCTTGCAAGGTAGGTCGGCAGATGTTCCATTGAGTGCAGATGCCGGCCTTTTTTATTGGCAACCCATAAGGAACAAGAGTTTATGCAACTACTCATTCTTACCGCAAGCTTTTTCTTTGTCGCTCTCGCAGCCAAGAAAATTGGAGCTTGGTTTTCCAGCGTTGGCCTGCCTTACATCACTGGATACTTGTTAGCAGGTATGGTGGCGGGGCCTTTTGTATTAGGGCTGCTGCCATCTGGCGCTACGACTGATCTACGTTTCATAGATGAGTTGTCCCTTGCTGTGATTGCATTTGTAGCGGGCAGCGAATTGTACCTGAAAGAAATCCGCAGCCGGCTGAAAAGCATTGGTTTTGTGACGGGCGGCGTCGTGTTAGTTGCGCTTACACTCGGTGGTATTGCACTCTACTTTATGACACAGTTAATCCCTTTTACACAAGGAATGAGTACGACAGAACGGCTGGCGGTTGCCATGTTAGGCAGCACTATTTTGTTGGCGCTTTCCCCGGCTTCAACAATTGCCGTCATAAAAGAAGTGCGGGCCAAAGGCTCATTCACGGCAACAGTTTTGGGCGTGACTGTCACTATGGATGTAATTATTATCATCCTGTTTGCTATTTGCGTGGCGGTAGCCAGTGCGCTTCTGACGGGGATTGGGTTCAACATTTCTTTCATTTTGCTCCTTGTAGTGGATTTAGGCGCAGCTCTGGCTGCAGGTTTTATAATCGGCAAAATTTTGGAATTGGTCCTCTCTACTAAAGCTTCGCGCAATGTGAAAATCGCGCTCATGCTGGGTATTGGATATGTGATTTTTGCAACCGCATACTGGATTGTTGGGTTTACGCATGATAATCTGCCATTTGAAATCCACATTGAGCCCTTATTGGTAGCAATGTTGGCAGGTTTCTTTGTGACCAATCGCACAAACTACCGCGACGAATTTGCCGGACTGCTGCACGACGTGGGACCGGCCGTTTATGTGGCCTTTTTCACCTTGACGGGCGTCGCCTTAAAACTTGACATCCTGTGGACGACGCTGCCCATCGCTGCGGCATTATTTATTGTGCGCATGTTTGGAATTGGCGTTGGCTCCTTTTTGGGAGGTCGGGCTGCTGGCGAACCGGCGAGCTTCCAAAAATATGCCTGGATGGGACTGATTACCCAGGCGGGAATTGCCTTGGGTTTAGCCCGTGAAGTAGCCGTCGAGTTTCCGGCTTTGGGTGATGCGTTTGCTACCCTTGTCATTTCTGTAGTTGTACTCAATGAAATTTTTGGCCCCATGTTCCTCAAGTCAGCGTTGGGGCGGGCTGGTGAGACGAATTTACCGCAAGACGTGGCGAGGGATGACAAGCGGGATGCGCTTATTTTTGGCGTGGAACCGCAGTCCATCGAACTGGCACGGCAGTTGCAACGAGATGGCTGGCGAGTCGTATTAGCGGATACGGACCGGGATCATGTGGAACGACTGGCCCAAGAGGACCTTGTCGAGCATTATATCCCCGTGATTGCTGCAGACACCATTGGTGAACTTGTAAATGGTAGGACCGATGCCGTTCTGGCAATGCTGCCCGATGACGAACAAAATTTGCAGGTGTGTGAGCTAATGCACACCAAATTTGGTGTGAAACGTTTGATTGTGCGCCCCAATGATTTATCCTTGGCGGATAAGTTCAAGGAATTGGGTGCGTTAATTATCGATCCAGCATCGGCAATGGTTAGTTTACTGGAACAATCGGTGGTTGCACCGCAGACAGCAGCGGTATTGCTGCACCAGGATTCTGGGCGGCAGATGGTGCAGGTAACCATCATCAATCCTGACGTGGATGGTTTTCTGCTGCGGGATTTACGCCTTCCAAACGATGTGCTGTTCCTGGACGTGACCCGCAATGGGAATTCAATTACCCCCAATGGCTATACACGCGTACGCTTAGAGGATGAGGTGACGTTGATTGGCACGGCCGAATCTCTGGAAGAAGCAACGCTAAAATTAGGTTACTAATCGAAGAAAATAGGTGAATAAATGCAAACCGTTTCCGTGGCAAAAGTGTGCGAAACATCAAAAATGCAGGCATTAATTGTTCCCCAAAACATGCCGCTGGCCGAAGCTATATGGCATTTTGCTCAAGACCATGACTTGCGAGGAATTTTCTTGATTGATGAGCAAGAGCGGCTGGTGGGCGTGGTAAACAAGCAAGATTTGTTGGATTGGGTGCGTGTAGAATTGGCCCTGCCGCCCCAGACACAGTCACCGTCTATTGCGCAGGTGCGGCGAATCGTTATGGCCGAAACCGCAGGCGATCTGGCGAGGGTAGATAGTGTCGAAACGGCTGTTTCCTTGAGCGATACCCTGGCTGACGCGCTGAACAAAATGACCCGCCATAACATGGTCGATATTCCTGTGGTGGATGAAGACGGCCGAATAGTCAATGATTTGCGGCTAAGTGAGGTGCTGGCCTTTATTATTGGAAATGTCAATTAGGGACCACTGCTGCTTCGATTTTGGATGGCTAAACGGAGGAAAAAATGCCAAATAAAACACGGGTCATGACCATTCGCGGTTCAGAAATAGATTTCCACGCTAGCTGGTTGTTGGTGTTGCCTTTAATCGTGGTTGCTTTAGCCTTACTTTATTTCCCCGAAGTAGTGGTGGCAGAATCGGCCGTTTACTGGCAGCTTGCTCTGGTCAGCGGTCTCGTTATCTTTCTTTCGGTCCTGCTGCACGAACTAGGCCATTTGGTCCGTGCCAATATGTTCGGTATTCACGCTAAGCGCAGCACCCTATTTATTTTTGGCAGCGTGGCCGAGTTTAGCCAGGAGCCAGATTCCGCCGCAAAAACCTTTCACATCGCGGTGGCTGGACCATTGGCCAGCATAACTATTGGCATCCTACTGCTGGCGGGCTGGCTGTTTTCGCGTCCTCTGGATTGGCTGGCGGCTGCGCTCCTGCTCCTGGCAATATTCAACCTGGGATTAGGTGTATTAAATTTGCTCCCTGTTTATCCCTTGGACGGAGGGCAAATGCTGCGCGCCTTGTTGTGGCGCTTTCGTGGGCGCACCGAACTGAACGTGAACAACCTGGCTTTTTTGGGTGAATTAACCGGGGCCGGGTTAATGGGCGTAGGCGTGGTCACGCTGCTGATTGAAGAATTATTGATTGCCATCTGGTTGGGTGTGGTGGGCTGGGCCATTCAAAGCGCCAACATTGGCAAATATATTCCTTCAACCTTGAAACGGCCGTTGCGCCGCTTGGGCCAGTTTGACGGTGAAAATACAGAAGCAATTCCTGAAGAGCCGGATACAGCAGATGTGACTGCGGCTTTGAGTGAGACCGGGGCGGAAAAGGTGCTGTTGGTGGAAAACGGCCGTCCTGTTGGTCTTATCACCCGCGAGGAACTGATGAAGCGGCTGGATGTGGAATCGGAAAAAGAAAACAAAACTAATCATAAAAAGGCTGATTCGGAAAAATAATATGGAGTCGAGTATTCGTTTAGGGAGAGTGTGGGGCATCCCCATCGGGTTGAATATTAGCTGGTTTCTGGTTTTTGGTCTCATTACATGGTCCTTGGCTACTGGCTACTTCCCGGAGGAGTATGGTGAGCTGGAAACGGCCGTATCTTGGTTCCTGGCTTTCATCACCAGTATCTTCTTCTTTGGCAGCGTTTTGCTGCATGAGTTAGGTCATGCTTACATGGCTTTGCGGGAAAAAATACCAGTGAGGGCTATAAACCTCTTCATATTTGGCGGCGTAGCCCAAATTGAAGGCGAGCCCAAAACCGCTGGAGCAGAGTTCCGCATCGCTATCGCTGGCCCCATTGTCAGCCTGATTTTAGCTGTCATTTTTGGTGGCTTGTGGCTGCTGGATCAAAGCATTCCCTGGTTAGCCGCCCCCAGCATCTGGTTGGCGCGAATTAATCTAATTCTTGCGCTCTTCAACATGATTCCTGGATTCCCACTAGACGGCGGGCGCGTGCTGCGGGCAGCCGTATGGCATTTCTCAGGAGATTTCCAAAAGGCAAACCGCACGGCCACTCTGTCTGGCCAGATTGTTGCGTTCATTTTTATGGCCTTGGGGGTTTTTACTATTCTTACCGGCAATTTGTTTAATGGCTTATGGTTAATTTTTATTGGCTGGTTCCTGCAAAATGCCGCCGCAACCAGCTTTGCCCAATCTACCATGCAGCAAACTTTGCAGGCGTTGCAGGTAGACCAGGTCATGTCTCGGGAGTGGCCACAAATCGCCAGTAAAACCCCTTTGAACCAATTGGTCGAGGAGCAAATGCTGCGTGGCGGCCCTCGTTACGCCTTTTTAAAGCGTGATGGCTATGGTCACGAAGAGGATGATCCCCGCCCCTACGGAATGCTCTCCTTGACGGATGTTACCGAGGTACCGCGGCAAAGCTGGGCATACACCGCCGCCGATCAGGTTATGGTACCTTGGGAGAAGCTGGTCAAGGTAACCGCAAACATGTCGCTCCTTGACGCTTTGCACCAGATGGACGACGCTAATGTGGCCCAGGTGCCAGTGCTAAACGTTGGCGAAGACATGGTTGGAGTGCTTTCCCGGGAGCAGGTCTTTCATTCCATTCGGCTGCGAGCGCAGTTGCAAGTATAACCATGACAATTATCTTTTTACTGGGCGGATTAGTTCTTCTGGTCGTTGGCGCTGAGGCTATGGTGCGGGGCGCGTCGCGTCTGGCTGCCGCGGTTGGAATCTCGCCGCTCGTCATTGGGCTTACCGTGGTGGCATTTGGGACCAGCTCACCAGAATTAGCTATCAGTTTGCAGTCTGCATTTCAGGGGCAGGCTGACATTGCCATAGGCAACGTGGTAGGCAGCAACTTATTCAATATTTTGGTCATTGTCGGGCTTTCAGCGATTATAACGCCTTTAATTGTCGCCCAACAGTTGGTGCGCTTGGATGTACCGCTGCTCATTGGCGCCTCATTGCTAACCTGGTGGATGGCAGCGGATGGCTTTATTGGAAGGGTGGAGGGCGTGGTGCTTTTTGCCGGACTGGTTGCATACCTCTCTTTTTTAATCTGGCAAAGTAGACGTGAAAGCCAGGAAGTGAAAGATGAGTATGCTGCGGAATATGGCAACGGCCGTTCCCGAGACTGGAAAATGTGGGCAGTCAATCTGGGTCTTGTAGCCGTTGGGCTGGTACTGCTGGTTCTTGGTTCTCGCTGGCTTGTGGAAGGCGCCGTCTCCCTGGCACGCGCCATGGGTTTAAGCGAATTAATCATTGGCCTCACCATCATTGCCGCCGGAACATCATTACCGGAGGTGGCGACCTCGGTCCTGGCCGCCCTGCGGGGCGAGCGTGATATTGCGGTGGGTAACGCCGTGGGCAGCAATATATTCAACATCATGGCTGTCCTTGCTCTGACCGGGGTTTTTGCCCCGGAGGGCATCAGCGTGGCTCCAGCAGCCATAAACTTTGACATTCCGGTGATGACGGCTGTTGCCGTAGCAGCGCTGCCAATCTTCTTCACCGGCAACCTCATTGCCCGCTGGGAAGGCTTCTTTTTCCTGGCTTACTACATGGCCTACACCGCCTATCTCATTCTCGACGCATCCGGACACGACGCTTTGCCACAATACAGCCTCATAATGCTCGAATTTGTGGTCCCGCTCACTGTTGTAACCATCGGCATTCTGGTAGTACGCGACTGGCGCAGCCGGCGGCAGCAGCCGGTCGCTAACAATCGGTAACTTTTCATTTATAGCTTGTAACGTGTAACAGTAATTATTCATGACTGAAACAACACTCTTCTTACCCATACTCATCGTTTTTGCTGGTGCGCTGGCTGCCTTGGGAGTTGGCCTTTCACCCCTAAGGCTGCGCATAGCCACTGAGAAATTGGCCTGGGGACTGGCACTTTTTCCTTTGGCAGCTTTTGTTTTGGCTGCCACTGCCTGGCCAGCCATAGCCAATGGTAGCGCGTTAATCTGGCAAATCAACTGGCTACCCTCAATGGGCCTTTCAGCCGGGTTGTATTACGACAGCCTCAGCGCTCTTTTTGTTTACCTGGTCAGCGGCATAGGCGTACTGGTTGTTATCTATGGCGGCCAATATTTCAAAGGCGACCAGAGCGCCTGGCGATTCCAGGCTTATTTATTGCTTTTTATGAGCGCCATGCTGGGTGTAGTTATGGCCGGCGACGTGATTAGCCTCTTTGTTTTTTGGGAGGGGACTAGCATTGTGTCGTACCTGCTGGTGGCTTACAAATATAAGTCCGAGGAAGCACGTGAGGGCGCCTTTCGCGCACTTTTCATTACCGGTGGGGGTGGCATAGCCTTGTTAGCCGGGCTGCTCATGGTCAGCTATGCGGCCGGGGGCAGCGACATGGCTACCATTTTGCAAAGTGGCGAGCTGGTGCGCAGCAGCGAAATTTATGGCGTAATGTTGGGTCTGGTGGCATTTGGCGCTTTTACCAAAAGCGCTCAATTTCCAGCCCACATCTGGCTGCCTGGGGCCATGAGCGCGCCTACGCCGGCCAGTGCCTATCTGCATTCGGCTACCATGGTTAAGGCGGGGGTCTATCTGCTGGCACGGCTGAACCCAGCCCTGGGCAATACCGCAGCGTGGTTCTGGCTGCTAACAATTGTGGGCGGGTTGACAATGCTCACCGGGGCGTACCTGGGTTTGAAGCAAAATGACTTGAAAGCGCTGCTGGCATATTCGACCATTAGCCAATTGGGCGTCTTTGTGATGATGATCGGTCAGGAAATGGATATCGCCTTTAAGGCATTGGTGGTTGGGGTGCTGGCTCATGCCCTGTACAAAAGCGCCCTGTTCATGGTGGCTGGCATTGTAGACCATGAGACAGGCACGCGGGATATCCGGCGATTAGGTGGACTGCGAAATGTAATGCCGGTAGGCTTTGTGCTGGCAACTATTGGCGCGCTGTCGATGGCCGGATTGCCGCCACTCTTCGGTTTTTTGGCGAAAGAGACGCTGCTGGCAACGGCCGTTCATCCATCCTTCACCGTGTGGGAGAGCTACATATTGGTTGCTGCGACGGTAGTCGCCGGAGCGCTGCTCCTGGCCCAATCGGGCATGCTGGTGTTCGAAACATTCCTGGGGAAAGCCAAGGACGAGACAGTGCACGGCCATGAAGCGCCATGGGCGATGCTTCTAGCACCGGCTGTACCGGCCGTCCTTTCTTTAGTGGTTAGCCTGCCCGACGCCCAATTTCTGGAGAATTTTTTGGCAACTGCCGCAGCAGCAGCCTATGGCGACAAAGTGAAAGTGTCCTTGGCGTTGTGGACTGGCTTCAACGTGCCTCTCATGCTTTCTGTGATTGCCGTTTCGCTAGGATCTCTGCTGTTCTGGCAGCGGGTGCGGGTACGTGGCTGGCAAAATCGCCTGCCCCAACAGGTGAGTTTTAATGGCGTGTACCGCGCCGTACTCCGACTTGTGGATGGCGGGGCTTATTGGGCAACGCGGCTGCAAAATGGACGGCTGCGTTTCTACCTGACGGTTATGCTGCTAAGTATGGTGGGATTGGTGCTGCTCTTTGGCGCCTCAGTACCCTTGGCCGGCACTTTGGATAACCTTACCTGGCCCACAATGGATGTTGATGGTGAATTGGCGGTGCTGCGTGTGTTCTCCCTGCTATTTATAGTTGGCGCAGCGTTAGCTACGGTGCTGCTGAAACGCGACTTTTCCGCGATTTTGGCCATGGGTGTTTCGGGTTTAGGAATTGTGGCGCTGTTGGTGCTGGAACCAGCCCCCGACGTGGCCTTGGTACAGGTGGTGGTCGACATTCTGGCCATGGTGATTTTGGTGCTGGCGCTGGCCCGGCTGCCACGCCCGCAGCGGCGCAAGGCCCAGGAATTTACCTTCAAACAGTCGCGGGCAGGTTTGTTGTGGGATGGTTTTGTGGCGTTGAGCGTGGGGGCGGTAGTAACGGCCGTTACCCTCATTGCCCTCACTTCTCGACCCCGCGAAAGCGTTGTCACCCCATTCTACGAAGCCAGCGCCAAGCCCCTGGCCGGGGCCAAGGATATTGTGGGTGCCATCATCGTTGATTTTCGCGCCCTGGATACGCTCATAGAGATTGCCGTGTTTGCCATGGCCGGCGTGGGCATTTATACCTTGCTGCGCTACGCTACGCGCAAATATGGCGATACAGGCGACCAGGTAGCCGAGCTGCCAGTTCCGGCGCGGCGGCTGCGCACTTTTGGGGTTGGCGGTTCGAAAACCTCCAATTTTATACACGCCCTGGCTTATTTTTCACTGCCGTTGGCATTGATCATAGCCGTTACGCATATGATGTACGGGCACGACCAGCCGGGTGATGGCTTTACAGCCGGAGTTATCATTAGCCTGGCCATAGGCTTTTGGTACGTGGTATTTGGCTACTACGAGACGCGCCGGCGGCTTTCGTGGCTGCGGGGCACCCCCCTGATTAGCGCCGGTTTACTTTTGGTGATCATTTCCGGTCTTTCGGCAGCTTTCATCAATGGCAGCTTCCTCTCCCCGGTAAATTTTGGCGAGATATTGGGTCTGCCGCTTCCGAGCGGGTTCTATTTGAGCACGGCCTTTTTATTCGAAGTAGCCATTGCTTTGACGGTAGTGGGCAGCGTCACCTTGATGCTGAATACGCTAGGCCACCCGCTGCAGCCTGACCGCGAAATTGAGAAGCGTGTGGGAGAAATTGTGCAGCTTGAAAAAGAGTTGGATTTGCAGGAAATAGGCGCCACGCCTCAAATTGAGAGTGAAAAAGTAAGGCTTTCTTCAGAAGGATAAACGGATGGAACTTTTAACAGCTTTGGCAATTGGCGGGCTGACTGCTATTGGCATTTTCCAATTATTGCGACGAAATGTTATCCGCTCAGCAATTGGGTTGATTCTATTGGCGAGCGCGATCAACTTGTTTTTACTAAGCACGGGGGCTTACCTGGGCACAGCTCCGGCTTATGACAACGGCATGGCCGGGCAGCGTAGCGATGCACTGCCTCAGGCGCTCATTTTGACGGCTATTGTAATTAGCATGGGTGGTACGGCCTTTGTGCTCTCGATGCTGTACATCATCTCCTCACGCTATAAGACTAGCGATCTCGATGAGGTTGATGGGCTGAAGTATTAGAAGTTTCGACAAGAGTCATTGATAAAGTAACTGACTAACTATGAACACACATATTGTTTTACTTCCTGTTTTGATTCCCCTGGTTGGCGCGGCCGTGGCGCTGCTGCTGCGCAAGCGGCGGCGGGTGCAGGCTGGCTGGACGCTGGGCACGATGGTAACCTCGCTGGCTGTTAGCCTGGTGCTGCTGTGGACGGTATGGCAGGACGGCCGTCCCCTGGTGTTCCAGTCTGGCGATTGGGCTGCGCCCTTTGGTATCTCGCTGGTAGGAGATTTGCTTGCGGTAGTGATGGTGGTGATGAGCCAGCTTGTGATAGGCACGGGGATTTTGTATGCAATGGGCAGCAAAGACAGCGTGGTGCAGTACCCAACCTTTTACCCGCTCTTTCTGACCCTGGCCACGGGGTTGACCGGCTCCTTTTTAACAGGGGATTTGTTTAACCTGTTTGTTTTTGCAGAGCTGTTGGTGATTTCGGGCACGGTGTTAACGGCCGTTTCTGACGACAAATTTGGCACTGAAGCAGCTTACAAATATTTCTACATCAGCCTGCTGGCGGCCACCTTTTTGCTGCTTGCCGTGGGCAGCCTTTACGTGTCATATGGCACGCTGAATATGGCAGATTTGGCGAATCGGATTGCGTTGGATGGGGAACGGCCGTTGCTGCCTTTCGCCATTGGGTTCCTTATGGCTGCCTTCATGATCAAGAGCGCCGTCTTTCCCTTCCACTTTTGGCAGCCCGATTTCCACACAGCCGCTCCAACGGCCGTTTCCGCTATGCTCTCGTCAGTTGTGGTGAAATTAGGCGTTTATGGCTTCTTGCGAATGACTACTTTGCTTTTTGTAGACCAGGCCAGCACCATTAACACCTTGCTTATTGTAGCTGGAGTTGTTGGCGTCGTTTTTGGTGGGTTGTCCGCCTTAGGCACGCACAATGTAAAGCGGATGCTGGCGTATTCCACCCTGGCCCAAATCGGCTTTATTCTGGTTGGCATAGGTTGGGGAACCTCCTTGAGTATTGCTGCTGCCCTCGTTTTTGCAGTTAATCACAGCCTCATTAAGGCGGCCATGCTCATGTTAGCCGGAGCAATGGCCAGCCGCGCCTCCGTAAAATCAGCAGCTTTTGCCGTTGTTACCGGGCTGGGCAAAGGGGTCCCTTTCATCGGATTCCTATTCTTCTTAGGAAGCATGGGTTTAGCGGGAATCCCACCTGCCAATGGGTTTATTAGCAAAATGCTGCTCTTTCGCAGCGGCATAGAGGTAGCTTCTTACTTTCCTTTGGCGTTGATAGGCTTGGGTAGCATCTTTACGCTCATTTACACCATGCGGGCATTTCGCAAAATTTGGTGGGAGTTACCTGCTGAGAATGTGAAACTTAAACCCTCAGGGGATAAGGTTCTTGCGCCACTCTTACTGTTGGTATTGGTATTGGTGTTTGGTATTTGGGCAGACCCAATGGTACAGGTAGCTTTAGACACAAGTTCCTGGCTTTTAGAGCCTGCCAGATATGTAGTTGCGGTAATCGGTGGTTAATTGCTTTTAAAGATGGGGTTTTAAAAATGCATTATTTGCGCTTAACAGTTTCTTTTTGGATTTTGTATCTCTTACTAACAGGCAATACTCAGGTAAGCAATCTGGTGGTTGGGTTGTTGGTAGCTGGTGGCGTGGGGTTGTTGGTACGGCCGATTAACCGCGAGTTCCCCTGGAGTCGTTTTCCGGGTGCTGTAGTTGCCTCTTTACAGTACGCATTTATTTTGTTGTGGGACCTGGCCTTGAGTGGCTTTAGGGTGGGGCGCATCATCCTTTTCAACCAGCCGATCAATCCCGGCATAATAGCCATTCCCTCTGGTTGTAAATCAGAGTTGGGTACTGCCTTAAGCGCTCACGCCATCACCGTAACTCCGGGAGAAATGGTGGTAGAGATCAACGAGGATGGCGTGATGTACACACATTGTCTGGATGTAAACAAAGCCAGTGACTACGTGCAGCGCGCGCAGGATATCAGGCTGCGGCTGCTGCAGCGAATATTTGATTAACCTAGATCAAAAAAAATTCGACATGATAGAACAGATCTTAATTTTTGTACTCTACGCTTCGCTTCTTTTACACATCGGCATGATTGGTGTGACCGTGTGGCGCGTTTGGCGAGGTGAAAATGTCATCGATCGCCTAATTGGCGCTGACCTCATCGGCACATTCACGCTAGCTTTATTGGTAATTCTAGCCCTCATAAGCGAACGAAGCATTTATATTGACGTGGCGCTCGGGCTAGCGGCTTTAGGTTTCGTGAGCATTATTGCCTTGTCGAAGTACCTTGCCGATGAGCAGATGTTTTAGCATTGGAAACGTTCAGCTTGTCAGCATATGAGTCTGACAGATTAATTCTCTGAACGCTAGCCTTAGGATTACAGACTATGACGACTTTTTTGCAATTGGTAGCCATTGTTGCAGTAGTAGTGGGAACGCTTTTCTCTTTGGTGGGCATATTGGGTTACATTCGCTTGCCCGATGTGTACACGCGGCTGCATGCCACGGGAAAGGTAGGGGTGTTTGGCGCGGTGCTGCTGCTGGTAGCGGCCGTTTCGGGGACGAACCTGGGTGTGGGAAAAGGGTTGGTGCTCATAGCCTTGCTTTTGATAGCCGGACCGGTCACTAGCCACGCCATTGCTTCTGCAGCTTACAGACTGGGAATCCCGATGGTTGGCAGCCGGGACGATTTACAGCAGGAAGCGTACCGCGAGAAAAAGAAGGTTCAGATATGAGTAGGGTAACGAAAAGTCATAAAATTGATGATGAGACGTTAACGGCCGTTGCCAATGACGTTCTTTCAGCCTGGCAGCAGCACCATGGCACAACCAGCGGGAATGCCCACAGCATGATTGGTCCTGAAGGGGTCGCGGTGTTTATCGAGGAAGCCTTCTCACCCGCAGAGCACGCCCTGGCGGCCCGCCAGAAGGGAAACGATCTGCTCAACCGCTACGTGAAAAGCTTGCTTGAGCAAGTTTGTGCCGACCAGCAAAGCCGAATTGCCCTGGCGGCGGGCCGGGCTGTGGCATCCACCGGCGTCAGCGCCGATCCCGCCGCAGGCTGGGTGATGTGCTTTTTTCGATTGGCTGAGCAGTAGATTGCCACTCACTACATCACCTCTGGCCAAAAATTTTAGAATTCACCTCAGCGTAAAACCTATTTCTCTGGCACTGCTTGCCAAAAGCCATGAATGATACCTTCATCGTCCTCTCAATATTAGGAGTTGCCGTTTTACTCTTTATTACGGACAGGCTGCGCGTTGATGTTGTGGCCTTGTTAGTCTTGCTTGCGCTGATATTTACAGGATTGGTCACTCCCACGGAGGCATTTTTAGGTTTTGCCAGCCCGGCAGTCATCACGGTATGGGCAGTGTTTATCATCAGTGGCGCTTTGTTTCGCAGCGGGGTAGCTGACAGGCTGGCGCGCATTATGATGCGTCTGGCCGGCGTAACCCGCGGCGATTATTGCTGGTTATCATGCTCATGGCTGGCGTTATGTCGGCTTTTATGAACAACATTGGGGCGGTAGCTATTCTGCTGCCGCCAGTGGTTAGCATGAGCCGCCAGCTTAAAGTGGCTCCTTCCAAGTTGTTGATGCCCCTGGCGTTTTCAGCATTGTTGGGCGGTAATTTGACCCTGGTAGGTACACCACCCAATATTTTGGCCTCTAGCCTGCTGGATTCATACGCCAACGTCGACACCTTTTCCTTTTTTGATTTTGCACCGATGGGCTTGGTGATTTTAACAGCAGGGATCCTTTACATGCTTCTTGTAGGGTATCGACTGCTTCCAGAACGCACGCCAGGCGGTGAATTAGTAGGCGAATATCCGGTGCGGGAGTATTTAACCGAAGTAATCATTGGAAAGAATTCGCCGTTGGTGGGGCAAAAGCTATCCGAAACCGGCTTTGGCGAGAAATATGACCTGGTGATCCTGCGCGTGCAGCGGGAAGATGGCACGCAAATGGGACCCGATTCGGACCGGCTGCTGCAAGACGGTGATTTACTATTGGTAGAGGGGGCCGCAGCGGACATATTGAGCGTGAGCCAGGAAACGGGTCTGGAACCCGTTCACGGGCTACCCCAAGAGGAGATCGAATCTGTTGTGGGCGAACTGAACCTGGCGGAAATCACGCTGGCGCCACGCTCGCACATGGAAGGGGCTACGCTGAAAGAAATCGGATTTCGCGCGCAGTTTGGGGTGTCGGTGCTGGCCATGCGGCATAACGGCCGTTCCCTCGTTAGCCATTTGGGTGACGTACCCTTAATTTTGGTGATTCGCTTGCTGGTGCAAGGCACGCCAGAAAAGCTTTTGCTGCTGCGCCGCGACGCCAACTTTTTAATGCTCGACATGCCGCCCATTGAAACCAGGCGTAACCACAAAGCACCCATTACCCTGGCAGTTTTGGCTGGCTTGTTAGTCTTGGTTACGACTGGATGGCTGGACACCTCTACTACCATGCTTTTAGGCGCGCTGCTGATGGTGCTTACCGGCGTATTGAGCATGGATGAAGCCTACGAATCCATTGATTGGAAGTCGGTATTTTTGATCGCCGGGATGCTGCCGCTGGGTGTTGCTATGGAAAACACCGGCACGGCCAGGCTTTTAGCCGACCAAATTGTGGGGCTTATTGGGGACTGGGGCGCTATTGCTGTGCTAGGCGGCATATTTTTACTTACGGCTTTACTCACCGAAGTGATTTCTAATGCGGCGGCCACCGTGCTGATGGTCCCCATCGCCATTGATGCCGCATTTGGCTTAGGGGCGGCGCCGCAGCCTTTTGTCATGGCTACGGTGATTGCCGCTTCTACCTCGTTTTTGATGCCGGTGGGGCATCAGGTAAATGTCATTATTTATGGACCGGGCGGATATCGATTTACGGATTATGCCCGCGTCGGTTTGTTATTAAATCTCATTTTGCTGATGTTGGCGTTGACGGTGCTGCCTCTCATCTGGCCGTTGTATCCAGGCTAACAACAGTTAATGTGATATTGGGTCAAGAAAGTTATGGCAAAAATAAAGATTCCTAGGAAATGGCGTGAACGTCTGGGTTTGAGGGCTAAATATGATTTGGATGACCTGGATGATTTGCTGGAAGATGTGGTAAAGGGGCTGGTTCGCTGGTGGCGGCAGCGGGCAAAAGCGCGAGCCCAGCACCCCAAACTGGACTCGGATAACAGGGATGTACTGGCAAACGGCCGTTCCTCTCCATCCCGCCCCAAATGCCCAATCTCTGGTTAAAATGGCGACCCCAGCCATGCAAGACCAGTATCAGCAAGCCCTCGCCTACCAGGCCGAAATACAGCGCCTAGCCCAACAGCCTCGCAACGAATTGGATCGAGACCGCCTCAATGCTGTTGTTGTAAGGGTGGAGTGGTGGGTGCAGGCTATTGTCGACCTGGCCCGCCGCGTTGATCAGTTTCAGCAAAACGAACTGCTGCACAGCGATCGCAAGCGCGTGCCTAAGGCCATTGCTGATTTGCAAAAGCGGTTAGAGGAAGAAGGAGACCCCCTCATTCGCCGCGAGCTGGAGCGCACCCTGGCCAGCCGCCAGCAGCAGCAGGCAGCCTTGGACCAGCTCGAGAGCAACATGCGCTGGGCAGAAATCAAAATCGAAAATACCGTCTCCATGCTGGGCACTATCTATTCCCAACTGCTGATGGGGCAATCGAAGGGGCAGGTCGCCGACTATCGCCACCTGCTGCACGAGGTCAATGAGGAAGTTGCCGCTTTGCAGGATTATTTAGACGCGTTGACAGAAGTGAAATTTGGCAGCAGCTCGTACTTAGCAGGGTAAATCTGCTTTTTGGGACTAATCACCTAGTTTTATGGGAAACTAATCAGGATATACTTTTCATAGGTAAAGATGTTTGCGTGCGAATAATTTCCAAATCCGAATGATTTTCGCACCCAATCTGAGCAACAAACTCAACCTTTATTCTGCAGAGCTTTTGGAGCAACTTATGAAAGGATCCATTTTGATTGTCGATGATGTACCTGACACACGGGTTATGCTGCGGATCTTGTTGGAAATGTTTGGTTTTGAGGTTTTCGAGGCGGTTGATGGGGAAGATGCGTTGCAAAAAGTATCTCAAGAATTACCAGACGTGGTGATTATGGACGTCATGATGCCCAATATGGATGGTATCACCGCCTGTAAGATTTTGCGCCAGCAGCCCCAATCTTCCCACCTGCCCATTATTATGCTGAGCGGCAAGGTGCAGCAAGATTCCATGAGGGATGGCCTGGCAGCAGGGGCGAACGTCTATTTACCAAAACCATATGATGCTAATCTGCTCATCAGCTATATCCGGGCTTTGCAGGCTGTTACCGCACCCATGCCTATGGTGAGTGCCTGAAAATTGCCTTAGTGAACAAAAAAATGCCCTGAGTTGCGCCCAGGGCTTTTTTTATGGGTAAACGTCAGGAATGTGGCTTAAGGATTTGCGGCAACGGCCGTTAACACCGCCACAATCCCCGCCAGATTCTCTTCCCAATCCACCGTCTCATAGTCGGCTAGCAGAGGGGCGATAGCCGGGATGCCCTGGCTGTCAAGCCAGTCGGAAGCATCCCCCGTCACCGTGGTCAGGCTGATAATGCCCGCCTCATAACCGGCTGCTGAGGCGTAAACGGCCGCCAACTCCTCCGACACCGACACGCCATCGCATACCCCCGGAACCACAATTTCACCCCGCGCTTCGAAAATGAGCACTGCTTCCGGGTCAATCTCCAGCACCAGGTTGCGCAAGGCCTGCGATTCCGGTTCCGAGAAGGGTTCGCCGCCGCCGGAGATAGCCTCATTGCGCCAGGCGGCGTCCGCGCTCCAGTTGCAGCCCCAGTTGCGGTTTAGGTCCACGCCGTTACCGTTGAGACGGCCGTTTACGCTTTCCACGCCGCCCCCAACGCTGTCCGGGTTCAGGTTGGGCACGATGTAGAGGGTGAGGTTAGTGGGCAGGGTGTCGCTGAATTGGGTGAAATGGGCGATGGTTTGCTCGGCAATGGCCACGGTAGAGGGGGCAAACCCGGCGTGCATGCCGCCTACCAGCAAAACGGCCGTTTCCCCATTGCCTATCTTTGTCACAACCAGCTCTGTGCCGTCAGCCGACTCGCCAAAGGATTCAGTAACAGCAAAGGATTCCGCCGGGGGGGTAGGGCTCGGTTCCGGGGGAATCTCATCTGTCACAACTTCCGGTTCAGGTAATGTGCCCGGTTCCACCACCGTAAACAGACTGCCTGCGCCACGGCCGTACACCTCTGGGAAGTAAAACTCCTGGCCCGTGGGCGGAATCACGCGGAACTCGCCCAGGCGTGCTGGCCCGTACCAGGTACACGTACTCATACGTTCCCGGCGGCAGATAGTCGGCGGAAATGACCACCTTCTCGTCCCGCAGCTCCACGTGGTCAAAGTACCACCAGCCATACCCCCGCTGCCAGAAATCTTCCGGGTCATAAAGCTGTGGTGCGCCTGTTTGCTGGCTGGTTTCCAGCGACGTGTCCACCGCTTCCAGACCGGCGGGCAGGAAGTCGTCAATGATGGCGTAATGCAGGGCATTGGGCACGACGATGGTCAGCCGCGCCAGCAACGTCTCGCCCAGTTCCGCTGTCGTGACGGCCGTTTCGCGGTCGTCGGGGCGGTAATAGCTGCGCGAGAGAATGAACCCTTTGTCCAGCGGCAGCACCTCTTCCACCGGCAGCCAGATGTTCATGTGGGCGGTGTAGTACAGATTGCCCGGCCCTTCTGTACGGCCAATGGCCAGGCGGTTCAATTCATCGGTGAAGAGGTCGGTGATGTCCTTTTGCAGCGTCAGGATGTCGCGCACGTTGTCTCGCGTGACGGCGCTGGTGGCCAGCAGTTCGCCGTTGAAGGCCACTTCGTACTGGTAATCGGGCTGGAGTTCGCCGGAGGCCACCAGCCAGTCGGTGAGGCTCATCAGCGTCCAGGCGGTTTCCTGGGTGGTGGCCCAGCGCCCCTCAATGCGGTGGGCCATCAGCCAGCGCACGCCGTTGGCTACCAGCGGGTTTTCCGGATCCAGCTTGATCAGGGTATCCAGCACAATGGCCGAGGTGCGGGTGTCGGAGTTCCAGTTCCAGTAGTCGCGGCTTTCTTCTTCCCAATGGCTGCCGGTGGCGGAGAGAATGGCAGTGTTGATGAAGTCGGAGGCCAGGGTGTCCAGGCGCGGGTCGGCGTCGTCCATCAGCAAAATGGCCTGCGCCAGATAGCCGCGGGCGTAGAGGTCGAGGTCTTCGCGCAAGTTGTACAGCCGTTCGATTTGCCCGGCGTTGGGTTCGCCGGCGCGGGCCAGCACGTAAACGAGGTAAGCCTGGCGGTTGTTTTTGTAACGGCCGTTCAGCATATCCACGTTGGGCAAATTGGTTCTGCAAGTAAGCGCACACCCTGGTTGATGACGCGGCCGCTGACCTCGTACCCGGCGTCTCGCGCCTCTAGAAGCGCCTGCACCACATAAGCCGAAACCAGAGTGTTGGTGCGCTCGCCATCCCACCAGGGCCAGCCACCGTCAGCGCGCTGGCGGCTGTAGAGCTTTTGCAGGGCAATGTTCACCTGGTTCTCCAGATTGCGCTCCAGCGCGGGATTGCTTAGCCCGGCTGCTTTCAGGGCGTTGGTGGTCAGCACATTGGGCAAGAAGCGCGACACGACCTGCTCGGTGCATTCATAGGGGTAATGGGCCAGGTAATCCAGGCCGTCGGTCATGGCCGCCACCAGCGACGGGGCCAGCTCTATGGTCACGTCACCCTGGGTGGGGGTGTAGTCGGGGAAAATGGGCAGGGCGATGGATTCTACCACCGCGCCGCCATCCACCAACTGCCCGGAGGTGCCCACGGTTTCCGGCACTTCAAACTTGTAGACGGGAATGCCTTGCCCTTCCAGCGTGCCTAGGGTGGGGCGGCTGGCGTCGCTGAATTCGCCGGCGTTGGCGCTGAAAACGAAGTCAACCCGCGTCGACGTCGTTGACCAAAACCTGCCAGTAAACGACCCCCTGCTGCCCGGCGGGAATGGTAATAGCCTGGGTGTCGGGGCTGTGCAGGGTGACGCCTTCAGCTTGCAGGGTGACATTAGCGGTAATGGGCTGGTCGGTGTTGTTGTGAACGGCCGTGCCCACCTGGCCTTGTCCCCCACCACAAAAAAGCGCGGCGTCAGCGGACTAACCAGCACCGGCTTCGTGGTTACAATGTCGTGGGTGGCCTGGCCCACCAGCGTGTCCTGGGTCACCGCCCGCGCATCCATGCGCCATGTCGTCAGGTTGTCCGGCAGAGTGATGGATACTGTTGCTTCGCCGTTGGCGTCCGTGGTGACTTGCCCGCGCCAGTAGGCGGTGTCCGGAAAATCTTCACGGATAGTCATGACACCAAAGCCGCCGTCGCCACCGCCGCCGCCCTTTGATCTGGTCTTGCAATTCCTGGTTGTAGGCGTCCATGTTGCGCGTCAGCAGCAGCGCCGTGGAGACGCTGAGCCACTGCTCGGCATAGAAGTAATCGAGAATGTTCTGGCTGTTGGGGCTGGCGATGGAGAGCGCCGCCAGGTCGGCCAGAGCCAGGGAAAGTTCCGCCTCTACGGGGTTGCCCTGGTAATCGCGCACGCGTACGGTGAATTCCACCGTATCCCGTGGCCCGCAATGTTTCACGGTCGGGAATGATGTCTACTGTCAATTCTTGCTCTTCCCGATCCACCGTGAACTGTGCCATGCCCACTTTGAAGTCCGGGGCGGGATTGGTGTCGTCCACACCTTTGACCACCATGACGCTGACAAAGATGTTGGGGGCCATGTCGCCGGTGATGGGCAGGCGGTAGATGGTGGAGTTGGTGGTGAGTTGAATGGTTTCGTACTCCTTGATGTGGCCACGCTCGATGGTGAGCAGGGCGTAGGCTTCGCCCTGGAAAGGGGAGGCGATGAGGATTTCGGCCGTGTCGCCGGGCTGGTAGCTGTCGCGGTCGGCGATGAGGTCGAAACTGTGGTCGTTGAGTCGCCGCCAGGAGACGTAGTCGCTGCCGCTGACCCAGACGTAGGTGGAGGCCACGGCCGTTTTCCCATCCCCATCTCGCGCCCGCACGTAAGCCTTGTAGACGCCGCCGTTGGGCGGGGTAAAAGCGACTGAAGAACGGCCGTCGCCGTCCAGCACCACCTCGTCAAAGGCCGTCACCGGAATCTCTTCTACCGAGGTGCGCCAGATAACCTCACCCGCCTCGTTTTCTTCCTGCACGCTGTACCAGCGCCGCTCCACAATTTCCACGGAGGCGGACTGGTTGGCGACGGGGGCGGCGTCCCAATCGACGGCCGCCAGCTCAAAAGCCATCTCCTCGCCCGCTGTGCCCACGTAACGGTCGGCGCGAATGCCGGGGTAGACGCGGCTGGCGTGGACGGTGACGTTGGTGCGCCCGCTGACCTGATTGCTGGCAATGTCGGTGACGGTCGCTTCGATGGTGAAAGTTTTGCTGCCTGAGTCGGCAGCCAGCTCGGCGGGAATGGTGAAGGAGAAACGGCCGTTACCGTCCGTCTCGCCTACGCCAGAGGCCACCATTTCCCCATAATCGTAATAACCGCCACCGTAATAATAATAGTACCCCTCATCCCGCGAAAAATCGTTGAAGCTGAAGCGGCTCAGGTTGCCGCCAGGGGAAAAGGTGAAGTCTGTGGCGCGAACCACCCATTCCACGCTGCCGCCTACCACCGAACCACCGGAGAAGAAGGTAGCAGCCACGTCCACGTCAATGGTTTCGCCGTCGGCCACGTCGCTGGCGCCGGTTTCTACGGCCACCTGGAACGTGGGCTTGCGATATTCGGCCACGTCAAAATAGCCGTAGCCAATATCCCGCCCGTCCGCTTTGATGTTCATGTAGTAGCTGCCCAGGGCCGCTTCTTCGTCCAGGTCAAACTGCGCCGTGAAGGTGCCAAATTCATTGAGAGGGAGGGTTTCAAAGAAGACACGGCCGTTAAAGGAGCTAATTTCCACGCTGACGGTGTTGTAAGAGGGCAGACTGTATTGCAGGTCGTCATTAAGCCGTACCACGCCTTTGAAGGAAACTGTTTGGCCGGGGCGGTAGATGGGCCGGTCGGTGTAGATGTAGGCGGTGGGCTCATTTTGACGCAGGTAGTAGTTGGTGCCAATGCCAAAATCGTAAGGCTCTACGCCATCGCGCCAGTCGTTAATGGCCATGCCAAAGACCGTGTCGGAGGTGGTTATGGCGTAGTAACGTTGGCGGTAATCATCCATGTTCAGGTTTAAGCCATCCCAGTAAATGAGTCCGTCCTGGTCGGTAACGCCCTGGACCAGTGTGTTGAAGCTGGCGTTGTATAGAGCGACCGGCACATCAGCCAACGGTGCGCCGCTGGTCAGATCGGTCAGCCAAACCAGGGCTTCGCTGGTGGTGGTTTTCAATGTAAGGTTGGCGTTGGCCATCACCACGGGCTGAGCCTGCAGGTGACGGCCGTCGTGGGCCACCTGGGGGGAATCCAGCGTGAGGAAGTAGAGGCCGGGGGCGATGGCTTCTCCGTTGACCTGGGTCAAGTCGAAGCGTTCGTAGGCCAGGGTGTTGCGCGCCGCCGAGACCGGACGGGTTTGCGTCCACACCGGCGCATCGGGCACGAAGTTGACGTCCGTCAGACCACCGTAGAGCAGGCTGCCCAGTTCTTTGGCGGTGATGGGGTATAGGCCGACTTCTAGCTGGGAAACGTTGCGGAAGCTGGCCCAGGCGGCCGTGGATCCGCCCTGGCGGTAGAGGGCCAGGCGGTCAGGCAGATTGAAGTAGGCGATGGGCAGGTAGTCGGCGGTAGTGAAGCGCACCGTTTGCCCCTCCTCGATGGCGTTACCGTAGAGGTCGGTCATGCCCGGCAAAATGGTGACGGTGTAGTTGGTGGCCGGATCCAAACCGTAGAAGCGGTAGCTGTAATCCCACTGGCTGTAAAAGCCTTCGGGATCGTCTAAGGGTGGGTTGAAGATGACTTTGTCTTGTAATGTAGAGAAGCGCATGGGCGAGGTGAATTGAATTTGGAAGCTGCTGGCGAAGCGTTCTTGTGTTTCGCCGTCAGCGGGGTCGGTGAAGAAGATTTCAGGGGTGAGGACGGTTTTGCCTTGCCAGGAGATGCCATCGCGAAGCTGCCCGCCATTGGCAGACTGGGCGGTGCTGGCCAGGGAGAAGGTATACCAGGTGCCCAGCTCTAGTAAGTCTGTGGGCGTGATAGTGAGGGTGGTGTAGTCGTCGTTCCAGCCGATGTCAATAGACGGCCATTCGCCATTTTCACCGCGCAGGGTAACGGCCGTTTCCGTACTTTCCAGGTCCATGGGCTGCGAGAAGACCACCGCAATGGGCTGATCTAATGGCAAGTAGCGGTAATCATTGCGTGGGCGCGTCGTCAGGCCGGGCAAATCGAGATACCGGTAGGTGGGCGCCGTGGTTTCAAAAGACCACGCATAATCGTCCGCCATCACGGCGCCGGTGGCGCTGAGGGCATTGACCACTTCGCCATTGACGCGGGCGGTATAGTTTGTGCTGCCCTGCCACGCCTCGTCGGGCCGAAAGACGTAAACGGAGGTGTTGATCCATTCGCCCTGCCCGGAAATGGGCGGCTCAAAGCTCAGGAGGCTGGCAGTGAGGGATTGGAAGTTGGCATCGGGATTGCGCAGCCCCTCCTGGTTGACCTGCAGGGGAATGACGGGCCGGTTGAAGATGACGGTGACGGCCGAATCAATGGCAATTTCCTCTGTGTCCGGCGCGGGGGAGGTCTGGCTGACGGCCAGGTCGCCGATGGTGTAGAAAGAGAGGGTGAGCCCTTCCAGGAGAGATTGGCCGGTGCTGGAAACGGCCGTTTCGTCCAGCAGCAGGCGATACTCGCTGTCCGGTTTCAGGTTGGCTGTGGGCTTAAAGCGCAAAATGCGGGGTTGGGGCCAGCTTAGAACGCCGGCAACGGGCGCGCCGCTGCTGTCTACCACTTGGAGGGCCGCACCGGTGGCCGCTTCGTCCATGGGCTGGTCAAAGTACAACTCGAAGCTGCCATCCAGCGGCGCTTCTTCGCCCAAGGCAGGGTTTTGGCCGATGACGGCGGGAGTCAGGGGCGAGGCGTCATTGAGAGAGATGATGCCCAGGCCGGTGGGGGTAGGCGTGGCAGGTCGGGCAGTGCGAGTCGGTTGGGTGGAAACGGCCGTGGCTTTAGCCGCTTCTGGCGTCGGGGTGGCTTCTTCCTCGCGGCAGCTAGCGGTGAGGGCCAACAAAAAAACAAGCAATAAGAGGGTGACCGCTCGTTTGGGGGACATAACGCGCTCCTGTAGAAAAGTGCCCGCAGTTGGCGCTAATTTTGCAAATAGACCAGAAAAGCAATCCGCAAATCAGGCAGGCTCCGTGGGCTCATACTTTGTGAATATAAGGTGTATTATACCGTAGTTTTAGGGGAGAAGATGCACGGCTGGGTGATGACTTGGCTACAAGATTCTGGTGGTATCCGGAATATTTTGATTAATTTCCCGCTGGATCGTTTTGGCCAAGTCCGCACCATTTCCAACTCGTTTCCCATAAGCGCCTTGCCTTTTCTTCGTCGTAAGATTCGTTGCTTGAACGCTTCTCTTTGCCATCTACAAAAAATTTCCCACCAATGCTTGCAAACTTGGGGTCGGTTGCGGCAATTAAATATGACGATGAGGCCTGATCTAAAGAACGCGCGAAAGGCATACGTGACATGATTTGGGCGTAGAAAAATCTTGCAATCGGGGATTTTCTCCGTTCTGCTATGGCAGCAGGAACAAATCCTGGACATACAGCATTAGAGGTTACACCCGTACCTGCGAGATAGCGCTGCAACTCATATGCAAACCACATATTGGCCAATTTAGAATTCCGATAAAAAATTTGGGGATTGTAATACTTTTCCCCTTTTAGATTTTCGTAATCGAAATCTGGACCCGGCCCGCGGGCATAATCTGGATTGTGCAACTCTGATGAAACGGTAATCACACGCGCTGGAGCAGAGCGTTTCAAATCTTCAAGTAATAAATTAGTCAATAAGAAATGCCCCAAATGGTTGACCCCGAAAGTTAATTCAAACCCATCAACTGTAAAGCTTGCTTCATTTCCAGGAACTGCTCCCCCTGCATGGTTGATTAAAACATGCAACGGATAGCCTTTTGATTGAAATTCAGCTACACACTGGCGCACAGAGGCAAATGAGGCGAGATCCAGCGGGATTGATTCAACTTGAGCATTTGGGTTGCGTGCACGAATAGCCTCAATAGCCTTTTTGCTTTTATTTTGATTGCGAGACGCCAGAAAAACCATGAATCCCTGCGCAATTAACTTGACAACCGTAGCAAATCCAATGCCACTGTTGCCTCCTGTGATCATTGCCACGCGCATTTGATTTTTAGCCATAAACACTACCCTCTGTGTTGGATTGAGACGCAAAGATTTTGAAGCACTTTGTGCACACGTGCTCCTTTCCAATTGTTTTCAACCGAGAATGGGCCTGCCGCTCGTTCAGGGGTTGGCCGCAGCGAGCCGTGTTGGACCGCCGACTGTGCTCGACGATGTGCCAGACGCCATTGCTTAAAAGTACGACGGGGTTTTGCTCATCCATTGCGTTTCACTTTTTGCCACCTATTTGGCTGACTACTGGTTACTGTTTTCTGCTTACTGGCCTTTTACGGCAGCCAGGTCATGACGTACCGCTCTGCGCGCTCTTCTGTGATGCGAAAACCCAGCCGCTCATAAAGCCGCCGCGCCGGATAGTTTGCTTTAAGTACGTGCAGAGTGACAGGTAAATGCTGTTTGTTGGCGCGTTGTTGAATGTCGCGGATAACGGCCGTGCCCACGCCGCGCCCCTGGTACAAAGGCAGGAGTTCGATCAATTCTAGAAAGAAACCTTCTGGCTTCCATTGCACCACGCATACGCCCGCATCCTGCCCATTTAATTGAATAATTTGCCGTGGTGTGGGGTCCCACTTGCGGTTGAAGTATTCTCGCTGCCAATCTTCATACCAACCCCAGGTGGCCGCCACGTATTCGCCCATCGCGGCTGCGTGAAGCTGATAAAGGAACTCCTTGTCTTTCTCCATGGCCTGCCGCAGTGTGTACATGTTCCTGTTACAGTAAATCGACACCACCAGCCTGTCAAGTTTTCTCCAGGGTAAGTACCGGGTGAGTGGATTCCCAAGTTTGCACTTCAAAGTTTAGAATGAACACAAATTGTTGATAAGCGGCGTCATTAGCACCAGGAGATTGAATGTGGCTCATAAACCTCGAATAATTATCGTGGGCGCCGGGTTTGGCGGACTATTTGCGGCACGAACTCTGGCAAACAAAGCGGTAGAAGTATTGTTGATCGACCGCAGCAATTTTCACACTTTTACGCCATTGCTCTACCAGGTAGCGACTTGTGCCCTGGATCCCAGCGAAATTGCGTATCCGGTGCGCACAATTTTCCACAAAGCGTCAAATATCCGGGTTTTGTTGGGTGAGGTAACGGCCGTAAACTCCACTTCACGCCATCTCACCCTCTACACGCCGGGTGGGCTGCGCACCGAACCTTATGATTACCTGATTTTGGCCACCGGCAGCACGCCCACCTACTTTGGCAATGATGCTATTCGCGCCAATGCCTGGGAACTGCGCACACTGGAAGATGCCATTCACCTGCGCAACCACATCCTCGGGCAGTTTGAGCAGGCTGTGTGGAGCCAAGACCTCGCCGAAATAGAGGCGATGACCACCATTGTGGTGGTGGGCGGGGGGCCAACAGGCCTGGAAACGGCTGGCGCCATTTACGAGTTGTACAACCACGTGCTTACCCGCGAATACAGTCAGCGCGACCTGCACGCCCGCGTGGTTTTGGTGGAGATGCAGCCTCATCTATTAGCGCCTTACCCCACCGCCTTACAGGAGGCAGCCCGCCAGCAGCTTGAATCCTTAGGCGTGGAAGTGCTACTAGAGAATCCAGTGGCTGAGGTTGGACCCGACAGCGTACGATTGGCAGATGGCACACGCATTGCCACGCGGACATTGGTGTGGGCAGCGGGCGTGCGTGCGTCCCCGGTAGCAGAAATGTTAGGCGTGCCGCTGACGCAAGGACAGCGCCTGCCCATTGATGCCAAGATGCGGGTGGATGGCCTGGAGCGGGTGTACGCCGTGGGTGACATGACCTACCTGGAAGACGAGGCGGGTAACCCGTACCCGATGCTGATTCCGGTGGCGCAGCAGCAGGGAGTGCTGGCAGCAGAAAATATTCTTGCGGATGTAAACGGCCGTTCCCCCACACCCTTTCGCTACCACGACCGCGGCATCATGGCCACCATTGGGCGCCGGCGGGCCGTCGCCTGGATTTACAACCGCATTCCCTTGCGCGGCTACATTGCCTGGCTGGCCTGGCTATTTTT
The DNA here is from genome assembly GCA_963695505.1 of uncultured Chloroflexia bacterium. Classification (GTDB taxonomy): domain Bacteria; phylum Chloroflexota; class Anaerolineae; order Promineifilales; family Promineifilaceae; genus JACSRF01. The sequence goes on from CAVOGX010000015.1 coordinate 74,916, forward strand.
GCACCTGATGACTCTCATTGGCTTTCGAAACCGGCTAAGCGTTTTTCTCAGTTGGGTGTGGAATTATTTCACCTACGACCGCTCTGTGCGCATTATTTTACGGCAGGGTCGTTTCGAGAATTCTTTACCGGAAGAGGTTGATTCCTAGCAGGTGTTACCCGGCACTTGCTGCCAAAAGGGACTTGACCTGTGGCGCGTTCAGCAATTTTTCGCGCAGTTTTTTGTCGCCAATAAGATGGGCGATCTGCTCGATAACTTCTGCGGCAATACGGCGGTGTACGTCCCCCAACCCGGGTTGGGTGGCCACCTCAGCCATTGCGGCATGGATTTGCCACAGCAGCATCCGCTGCTCGGTTTCGTGGGCTAAAAATGAAGCCTGCTGCCATAGTTGATCCGCTTGAGCAATTTCACCACTCAATTTGTGGTACACACCCATCGCGTAAAGGGCTTCTGCTTCATGAACCCGGGCATTTTTCTCCCGGGCTAGCTCTAGTAAAACTTGGGCATGTGTTTTCGCCATTTCCAAATTTTGCAGCTTCCCCTCGACCAGAGACAAGGAATAAAGAGATTGTAATTTTACCGTGGTCCGTCCTGATTCTTCACTTAAACTTAGTGCACGGTATAAGGTAAGCAAGGCCTTCTTCCAGACGGCCTAAATGCATCAGGTCTACGCCCAAGTTGCGCGCTAAATCGGCCATATTGCTGGCAAGTTTGGTACTCTCGGCAAGCTCCATCCCTTCTTTGTGGTAAACGAGCGCCTGCTCCATATCAAATAGGTTTTGGTATGCCTCGCCCAGGTTGTTGAGCAGAATAGACGCGGCACGGTTCCCCACCTTTCTTGCTAGTAACAATCCTTCTTGAAACGCCTTAATTGCCTGGTCCGTGTAACCTAGCCGGGCAAAAGCCATGCCCTGCCAATTGTACACTCGGAGCTGGTGCTCGCGGTCACCGGATTCCACAAATCCTGGAATGGCTTTTTCAAAATATTTTAAAGCTTCATCCAGACGGTCGCTTTCGTACAATGCATTACCCATGCCCATAAAAGCCGAGCGCTTGGGTGGGGCGATCCAGGTCTTGGGCAATTAACAATGCTTCTTGTAATACCGGAAATGCTTCCGATAATCGTCCCATGCTGGATAGCAGGCTGCCAATGAGGGCTAAAGCGGTCGTTTTCTCTGTGGGGGTTTGTGCTTCTTGCCGGTAGGCTTCGAATTCCGCCAGGGCTTCCTGCTGCTGTCCCAAACGACTTAGCAGATCCCCATACTTTTCCCGAGCTAACAGCCTGATTTTGTGGTCAGGCGAGGTGTTGGAGAGGGCTGTTCTGGCTAGAATTGTTTCATAGAGGTGAAGGGCCTTTGCGTAATCCCGGTGGATTCTTTCAGCGGTTCTTGCCTGGTCAAAAAGAATTTGTGGGTCAGTTTCTTGCATAGTACCTTTGCCATATATCCTTGACGAAGTTTACCACAAGCAATTTCCCGGTCACAATTGCCGGGCTGGTTGTCGGCTCTACACATCTCGTTAAAATCATTTGTCATGGAAATAACCGTAATAGAAAACCATTTTGATAACCGGAGCTACTGATGGGATTGGTTTGGCGTTAGCAAAACATTACGCCCAGCAAGGCCACCGGCTTGTTTTGGTTGGGCGGCGTGATGCCGGGCCACCCCTAAGCAGGCAGGCAATTTATTGCCAGGCTGATTTATCTGAACTTGATGCTGCAGAGCGAATTACGGCCGTTTTAATAGCGCATGGCATTAAACAGTTAGATGTTGTCGTGCAAAATGCCGGGGTGGGATATTACGGTCGTTTCCTTGACCAGCCATCACCCAATATCGATGAATTGATCAACGTGAACTTGCGGGCGCCAATAGCCATAAGCCATGCTTTGCTGCCCTGGTTAAAAGCAGCGAAGGGCCAACTTGTTTTCATAAGTTCCGTGGTATCTGCCTTACCTGGCCCAAATTATGCGGTGTATGCGGCGACAAAAGCGGCACTTGATGGGTTTGCCCGTAGTTTAAGAATTGAACTGCGGGGGCAGGTCACCGTGCAAACGGTTTTCCCTGGGGCAACACGCACCGGAATGCACGCGAAGATGGGCGTTTCTTCCTCTGAAATGAACTGGGAGAGATTTCCCCCAGCAGAGGCCACTGCACTTCGTATAGCAAATATCATCAGCAAAAAAAGGCACCAAGGAACTATTGGGGTAGGAAATAACCTCCTGCGCTTTGCGGGGTTGCGCCTGGGATGGCTGGTTGACCCGTTGGTGGGTCGGGTGCGACGTAAAGATAAAAACATAAATCGCCCGCTGCTTTGTGCCATAACCGGCGCGGCTGACGGCATTGGCAAAGCGTTGGCGCTGCGCTTTGGGCAGGCGGGTTACGCCATTTTGGGGATTGATGTGGATGAGAAGGGGGCAGCCAAGACCAGAGAGGAAATGGAGGCTGCAGGAGTGAAAATCTCATTTTTGCTGGCTGATTTAGCAGATCGTGCGAGTTTAGAAACGGCCGTTTCTAAACTCGTAGATGGCCCTCAAATTGACATTTTCATTCATAATGCGGGAATCAGTGCGGTGGGGCGTTTTGAGCTGATACCTCTGGCGCGGCAGATGGCGGTGCTCGACCTGAATTTTGTGGCCCCTCTGCACATTTCCCACCGCTTGCTGCAGGCAAATAAGCTGTCCTCCGGCGGCGCGTGGGTCTTCCTATCTTCCCTTTCGCATTACGTCAGCTACCCTGGGGCGGCCGTTTATGCTGCCAGCAAAGATGGTTTGGCGTCTATTGCGCGGAGCTTTCGCGTAGCGAGTTATATCACCCAACACACAACCACCATCTACCCCGGCCCAACCCGCACTGCCCACGCAAGACGCTACAGCCCGGACAACAGTAGGGAAGGGCAGCGCATGGCCCCAGAGGAGCTGGCTGAAGCCATATTCAATGCTGTGCAAAAAAAGCGGGCAATAAAGCTGCCAGGTATTGGCCCAAAGGTGTTTGCTGCGGGTGGACGCCTCGTGCCGCGTTTAATGGAATGGGCGATGAAAAAGACCATTTTGGACAAGGTGGGGAACGATGTTCGATAACTCAGCCCGTAATTTGAAGGAACGAATATTTACACCGTTATCGACTCCATTTCAGCGCCTAAACCCCGCTGCGCTAACCTGGGTGGCGCTAGGATTGGGGGTCATTTCGGCCATTTTCCTTTGGCGGCAGCAGTACAACTGGGCATTTATATTTTGGGTGCTCAATCGGGTGTTCGATGGGCTAGATGGCACAGTTGCCCGGCTAACAAAAAAGCAAAGCGATCTAGGTGGTTACCTGGACATATTGCTCGACTTTGTAGTTTATGCGCTCATTCCCATTGGGTTAGTATTTGGTGATCCAACGCCAATCCGATATCAGCTATTGGCAATCCTCTTAGGCGTTTTTTACATCAATGCCGCCTCTTGGATGTACTTGTCGGCTATTTTGGAAAAGCGGTCTTTGGGTGCAGGTACTCAGAGGGAGCACACCACGGTGACCATGCCCGCTGGTTTGGTTGGAGGAGTCGAAACAATGCTCTTTTATGGCGCTTTTATGCTCTTCCCCAGCATTATGAACCTCCTTCTTGGCGCAATGGCGGGTTTAACGGCCGTAACCGTGGCACAGCGCCTGCTTTGGGCCATGCGTCATTTGGATGATTAGAAGCTATTTACCTGGTAATAACGCTCGCCAGCGCATGCGCGGCAAATAATTTGCCCATTTTGCCGCACTTCGCGCTCGTTAATTATTTCTTCACCACACTGGGCACAGTTTACCCGAATACCGGGGCGGCTGAGCACTTCCGCCAGGGTTTGGGTCAAGGTCACTTCTTGAACCACTAACAGTTCGGAGTCAGGCAGTACCTGATAGGCTTCAAGGTAAGCATGCCAGCGGCTCTGGGCCGCGGGGGCACACGCTGCGGCCAATTCGCGGGCAGCGGGGCTGGGGGCAATACGCAAGCCCCGCATGGGTTGATTACGGCCGTTTTTTTCGCGAATGGCATCCGTGTCGACGAGAGTGGCCGCCATTTTGCCAAAATCCAACACCCGGAGGGTTCGCCGGCCCACATAGCAGTCGGTGGCCACAGCTACCCCATCCGCCCCGCAGCCATCAGTTTCGACTATGGTCAGCAACCTTTTTTTCTCATTCAGGAAACGCATCTGGAATGGTGAGTGAATTAACCCCAGCAGCCGCAAGCCATAAAGCCCCATTCGCAGGCCTAGCACCTGGCGGGGGCATAAATGCCGGTGGTGCCTGGCTGATTCGGTGAGAAGTTCATCCAGCAGCTTTTTGTCTGGAGTGTACCTTTCATTGGCGATCATGTTGCTGTCTCGATCAGTTTGAATTTGGGAATTCCGGGCAAGGTAAAGATGAATTGGCTACCTCCACCCGGGGCGTCTTCGGCCCAAATACGGCCGTTTTGCGCTTCGATGGCAATTTTGCAAAAGGTGAGCCCCAAACCGGTACCTCGTACCTGCGCACCGCCGCGGTTTGTGCGCAAAAAACGGTCAAAAATTCGCTCGCGAAACTCTGGCGGAATTCCCGGACCACTATCTGTAATGATGCAGCGAATGCCCGGCTCGTGCTGGTCAGAATTGGCCGTTTCCACCGCAAACGAAATCTCAATTTTTCCCCCGGCAGGCGTAAATTTGAGGCCATTATCCAACAAGTTGATCAAAACCCGCCGCACCAGCTCTGCGTCGGCCCAAATAGCAGGCAGGTTGGCAGGGGCATGGTAGCGTAAGGTAATTTGACGCTGCTGAGCCAGCGGGTTTAGGCGAGCCAGCACGCGTTCAATCAAGGGGGGCAGACGCATTGCTTCGCTGTCCGGCTGAAGCTGCCCGCTTCCATGCGGTTAATGTCCATCAATGAATCCACCATATCTAGCAGGTCGGTGCAGGTTTGTTGGGCGTTTTGCAGCAGGTTGTGAACACCATCGTTGTCAGCAGAAGCCTGCTTTTCTACCTGCCGCAGCGTGCTAAACAGGGTTGTGACCGGATTCCGCAAATCATGCACGATCATGCGCGTGAGATCGGTGCGTTGTTCGGCCAGCACCTGTTCGTCGGTGACGTCGCGCAGCACGATGAGCCAGCCCATGACTTGGTGTGTTTCGTTATAAACTGCAGCGACGCTGCGGGTAAAAAAATGGCGGTGCTGGCTGCTGCTGTCCTGAGTAGGGGATTGCAGCATGAATAATGACAGTATCTACCGGCGGCGGCAGCTTATTTGCCAACCGGGTCATTTGTTCTTGCCATTCCTCGGCATTGTAACCCAGGCGCGTAACGGCCGTTTCCGTCCTCAGCGTTTGCCCTTGCAGCTCACGCGCTGCCTGCTGCAGGATGGTTTCTGCCATGGGATTAACCAATAGCACCCGGCCGGCAGGGTCGAGCATTAGTACTCCTTCCGCGACTGTGTCAAGTAGCGCCTGAAGCTGCTCCACACGCCGGGCGAGTGCTTCATCTGTCAGATTGTACAAGCGCAGCGTTTCGCTAAACAGGCGCGCATTTTGTATGGCTGCACTGACCTGGCCTGCCAATGCTAATAGCAGTTCCTGGCTCCAGCGGTTGAAGGGCGCCCCATTTGCAACCCGCTGCAGCACCATGACGCCAATAAGCTGCTCGCCTGCCACCAGGGGAATTCCCAGCCAGGCTGATGGCTGCTGCTGCGGTGGAGTGAGGTGATGGCGGTTGGCATGGTGCATGTTTCGGCTATGGACGTGGAGGACCTTTTGCTGGTTTGCTGCCCATAAGGTGAAATCGTCGGGAACGGCCGTTTCCAATTCCCTATTTTCCGTGGAATATTTCTGCCATTCACCTTCCTGAAGGCGTAGAAAAATAGCAAACTGGTCCAGGGGCACAAGCGCAGCAACCTTTTCTGGGGTGCGCCGAAGCACAATGGGAAGATCTAATCTTTCGCGTAGAGATAAACTTATTTCATTTAACAACGAAAACTGCTTCAACTGCTGCTCGGCGACAAAGCGTCGCTGCCAGGAAACCCAGTTGAGGACAGAGAAAAACATGATGCCCAGGGAAAATATCACAAAAAGAGGCAGGCCACTGCGAATAAAGGTAATTCCACCAAAAATTGCAAAGGGTTGGGCCAGCAGGGAAGCGGTAATAAGTGCCAGGCCGTTGGTCACCAAAAAGGTTCGCAGTGGTCGCCTTAATGATGAATCTGATGCAAAAGCGTTAAAAGTAGGTGGCTAAACCCATATCCCAGCCCTAGACCCACCAGGCTGGGCAGATTATCCTGGCTGTCGGGGGTAAGAAGCGTCGTGCCGCCTAGCTGCTGGTAAACAAGTCCGCCAATGCAATTAGCGCCAGAAGTTGCCAGGTAATAATGGTAAGGCGCTCACTCCAAGAAGGTTGTTGGACGGCCACCAGATCCCACATGGGGTTCCAGAGCGGACGCGCCACTTCGGCGATGAGGAAACTGCTAAGTGCAAGCAGAACGGCCGTTTCCAGCCCGGTTACCAGAATGCTGCTTACTGCCACTACCGGCACTAAGCCCACCAGGCCATAGGACGGTGGCAAAGAGAAGTTTATGGCAATGATGTAGAGTAGGAGAAGCAAGATGAGCTGTGGGGCATTAGATTCCTGCGTTACGAGCCAAATAACCAGCAAAAGAGCCCCAAACAAAAGGCTCCATTGCCAAAGCTGCGCAGCCCAATTAGCAGAAAACAGTCGAGGACGGATTCCTTTTATCGTCATCACGACCAGTGTAACACGTTGCCCATTCGGGAACAAAGTCGGTACAATCCCTGCTGCGCATGATGAAATTTCGCTGGATATTATTTTTTACAGGGCTTTTATTGTTGTGGGGATGCCGCCAATCACCACCACCGACACCCGAACTTCAAGTAGAAGCGACCCCTACCCTCCATCCAATTGGGGTGGATTTTGTTACACTGGCGCCCCCAACAGCAGTTGTTATCGAAACAACCCCAACGCCGCTGCCGCCTGCTTCGCCAACGCCCTCGCCAACACCCATTTTGTATCTCATCGAGGAGGGCGATACCCTGCTGGCTATTGCGTGGCAAAGAGGGAATTCGGTGGAAGATATATTGGCGTTAAATCCAGGTGTGCAGCCGGAACTTTTGCAGATTGGACAGCAGATTACGCTGCCACCTCCTGCGACGCCTCTTGCCCAGGCTTCTGCCAGCACCCCTGTGCCGCTGCAGCTCGCTGTGGTGCAAATTCAGGGTTATCGCACCCCGGTAGGAAGCTTGTGGCTGTTGGGTGAAGTACGCAATGACGGCCCCCTTCCTGTAGAGAATGTTCAGGTGGAGGTAGGGCTCCGCGATGAGGTAGGAAATTTGGTGGGAACGGCCGTTTCCTGGACCGCAGCAGCAATTATTCCTTCCGGAGAAAAAGCCCCATTTGGCATGCTGCTGCGCGAAACTCCGCCTGGTTATGCCTATCCTACCGTGTCGGTGGTAGGAGGGCAGTCGGTGCAAGACCTGGGTACGCGCTATTTGGGCGTTGTGGCTGAGGAAACGGCCGTTGTTCTGGATGGCGAACGCGCGCGGGTGACCGGCCAGATAACAAATAATGGCAATGAAACGGCTAGCACCGTGCGCCTTGTCCTTACACTTTATGATAGCGAAGGAAAAATCAGTGGGTATGCCCAACAGACCCTTGACACACCCTTGTTACCCGGTGACAATCACCCTTTCACCTTGGAAATTACCCCGCCCGGCGGGGAACCAACCAATATAAACTTCTTGATAAATGCTTTACGGGAATAAGGTTTTACCTTTATGTTTCGTTACAGATTAATTCGTGCAGCCATGCAAGTGGTTCGCTTGCTCATTATGACTCGCATTCGCGTGTTTGGTCAGGAAAATATCCCGCCGCGCGCCCCATACATCGTGGTTCTCAATCATACCTCCGTGGCTGATACACCTATTTTACTATTAACTTTTCCATTAATGCCCTGGCGGTTTTTTGCAGTAGATAAATGGCGCACACATCCAATTTATGGACCTGTCATGAAATGGTTGGGGGCAATTTACGTGAAACGGGATGAGGTAGATCGCCACCAACTTCGGGAAGCACTCGCTGCTTTAGCCAATGGCAAAGCGTTTGGGCTGGCTCCCGAAGGGACTCGCAGCTTCACTGGAGAATTGAAGAAGGCCAAAGATGGGGCCGCGTATTTAGCCAGCCGGGCGCAGGCTACCATTGTGCCGGTAGGTATTGTGGGAGGCGATGTACTCTTTCATAATGCAGCACGTCTGCGCCCCACCCAGATAGAGGTGCATATTGGCGCGCCTTTTCGGCTGCCTGATTTGGGTCGGCGCGTAAGATCGCAGGATTTACCGGCATATACCCACCTGATTATGGCGCATATTGCCGCCCAGCTTCCGGAAAAATATAGGGGATATTATCAGGATAGTGCGGCGGTAGCAGCGCTATTGGCAGGCAAGGACCCTTGGCCATTTTGTCGGGAAGAGCGTGTCGCCTAGCCATCTGGGGAAAATTGTAACGGCCGTTACGGTAACACTTCCATGTACCGTGCTACTATCCTGGCATGCTCAAACTTCAGGTCTACATTGCCCAAGATTGCTGGTCTTGCCAGGAAACCGAGAGAATTGTGGCTGAAATTCAAAAACGGTTTCCCGAAGTCTTTTGTGAGCTAGTAGATTCCGGCCGGACGCCATTACCAGACAATGTTTTTGCTGTGCCAACTTACGTTTTAAACGGCCGTGTCATCTTTTTAGGAAACCCTTCAGAGGCAGAGCTGGGACAATGTTTGTTAATGGCTACTTAAAGCAAGCGGATTCATTACGTAAGAAACCCGGTTCCAAATCTGTCAGTAAAGTGAATAATCCAGCATAAAAGGGTGGCCTATGCAAAAAAACAAGCTTGATTACCTCACAAATATCCAGGTTTTTCGAGATCTAAGCCAAACTGAATTGGCGGGAATGGACCGGCAGCTTACTATGTCTACCTGTGCACCAGGTAAGCTTTTTTACATGCCAGAGCAAAGTGGCGAAGTTTTATTTTTGCTAAAAAAGGGGCGAGTGCAGTTGTACCGCATTTCCCCCAGTGGCAAAAAGCTGGTTGTTTCTACCTTGGGGCCCGGAGCAATGTTTGGCGAAATGGCCTTGGTCGGGCAGGGCATGCACAACACCTTTGCTGAAGCGGTGGATGAATGCGTGTTGTGTGTGATGAGTCGCTCTGATGTAGAGCGGCTGTTGCAGGAAAAGCCGGACGTTGCTTTTCGTTTTTTGGAAGCCATTGGTTCGCGAGTGACACAACTTGAAGAGCGATTGGAGGCCATAGCCTTCAAAAGTATACCTGCCCGCCTGGCTGCGCTGCTGCTGCAGCTTGCTAAGGAGCAAGGAACGCCTAACCTGATAACAGGATATACGCATCAAGATTTGAGTGAGATGTTAGGCACTTATCGCGAGACGATTACGCAAACGCTGAATGAGTTGAAAACCTCAGGACTTATTGATACCAGCCGTAAGAGGGTCATTTTAAAAAATGAAGAACGTTTATCTGAGTTAGCTGAAAAATAACCGGCATGGCCGCACGGCCATGCCGGTTCGCGCAAGATAAATTACATTTCTTCGCGATAGGTAAAATTATGCTTTTTACGGGCGCTTAAGACGGCGCGACGTAAAATTTCGTAGACCCCTTCAGGGTCTTTAACATTTTTAAGCACAATCTGCGGGTGGCTGGGATCGTGGCTGCGGATGTTGATGTCGCCCAGGTTGAGCACCCGCTCACTGAAAGTTTGGCTGTAGTCCAAATCCTGAATGCGTACCAACTCCACATTCTCACGGGCGCGGCCTAAAATACCTTCTGTAATCTGAATTCGCTCATCGGTAATGGTGTAATAGAGGGAGATAGAAAGAAACGGCCGTCCTTCCCATAGAATATCTTCTTTATGATCATTAAGGATAGAATCAGTGCCTGGCTGAACTGGCGTCTGTTCCACAGATTTTCCCATTTCGGCATCAATCTCAATTAGGGCCGCTTCGGTGACAATATCGACAAAAGATTCCAAAGTACTTTTGTCAAGGGCGCTGACGTCTAGGGCGGACTGCGCTAAACTTTGCCAGACCCGCGCTTTGATGCGCATTTGTGCTTCGCTGAGAGACATGAGTTACCTTCCTTTTTGGCTAATAGGATTTACATCTAACTTAATACTTATAAAAGATTAGTAGCATAGTCCACGGTGGTTTGTCAATCATCAATACGGCCGTTACAATAACTGCTTAACTTTTGATGCGCAAACATCTGGATGAGATAAGTAACATGCCAATTTACACCTACAGATGCAATAATTGTGGAATAGAATTTGAAAAACGCCAACGTATGAGTGACGATCCTTTATCAGATTGCCCCACTTGCGATGGGCAGGTACGCCGTATTGTGAATGCTGTTGGGGTAGTTTTCAAGGGTAGTGGCTTCTACATTACTGACAGCCGAAACGGGAAAAATGCCAGCCTGGGCAGTGGAAGCAATGATACCCCCTCTCCTAAACCTGAAAAAACAAGTGAAACTGCGCCTACCACTCCCTCATCATCCAGTTCGAGCAGCACAACATCCTCTGCGACATCATCCGCTACAGCGGCTTAACCACCAGATTTGAGCACTTATGGCATAAAAAAAGCCGGTCTTGCATAAGCCGGCTTTTAATATTTGTATGAAACCAGATTTAAATTTGAAAACCCCTTGTCGCCGGTATTATTTTTTGATTGTATCCATCAACAAATTCGTTTAAACGATCTACCAGCCCTTGCCAATCTTCGCTGCGTAACACCTGCTGCATTTTTTCAATTCCGGGAGTGATACCGCTGGCAAGTTTTTGTTCTACTTTTCCATATGCCGTATACCAGACTTGAATATCCTCAATACCTAGTCGGCTGAGACCGGGAATAAATTCGTGAACTAGAAATTCGAAGTATTCAGATTCCGTTTCTTTGCGCACATCCCAGCGCATAATTAATTTTGTTTGCATAGCTAATCCTGATACCTCATTCCTTGGGCGTTAGGATGACGATTTCTGTCTCCTCTGGTAAGCCGGTAGAGCTAATTTTCAGAGATGCTTCCTCTTTCGGATCGGTGACTCCCATCTCTTTAAGGAAACGATCGACTGCATCTAATTCTAACTTCAGTCCAGGAATTTGGTAATGCATCGGTATGATGATATTTGGTTCAAGCATGGAAACCAATTCGGCCGCCTGAGCAGCATTAAGGCTTTTTCCGCCGCCAACTGGTACGAGAAGCACATTAATTTCTTCCAGGGCTTCAATTTGCGTTTGCGTAGGTACCTTTTGCATGTCACCTAAGTGGGCAATGGTAATTCCCCCAAAATCGAACATATACAAGACGTTATTAAGGCCGTTGTTATCGTGGTTTGTGGCAATGCCTGTAATAAAAACGCTGCCGATTTCGTACTCTCCCGGCCCGTTCAAAACATGCTGGTACCCCGAAACGCCTTTTATGTAATTGTGACCTCGGGCATCGTGACTGACGGTTATGACGTCGGCTTTTAAATTTGGTAACTCAATGCCCAATGCAGGCGCATAGGGGTCTGTTACAATTGAGGCGTGCTTGCGTTCTGTGAGACGGAAGCAGCTAAGTCCATACCAGGTTAGTTCCATGAATAATCTCCTTGCGACGCATGATTATACCTGATAATTCACTTGCGAGTTAATAAATTGTTTGGTTATTCTTTCCGAAATTTGGAGTTAGGCGGAGGGGTGGTAGATGAGGCAGCCCGACGATTGGTGCTGCCTCCAATGGCTGCAGGTTATGGCGATGCCCAGGTGGATGATTACGGCCGTTTCCCTTCCCGCAAAGATTATCTCTGGGGGCCTGGCTGCGAGCTGCGCTTAACCGCGCGCTTTTCTCACAATGCCGACGAACTGCTAGGCACGGCCGGGTTCGGCTTTTGGAACGCTCCTTTTGGAGATCCGACGATTCGTTTTCCTGCTTTGCCCCAGGCAGCCTGGTTCTTCTTCGCCTCCTCACCCGCCAATTTGCCTTTTGCCCCCCCTGATCAGGCCGGTCGTGGTTGGTTTGCGGCCACAATGGACAGCTCCACTCCCTATGCCTTAGCGATGGCGCCGTTTGCGCCACTCTTTTTGCTGCTAAATCAATTTTCCAAGCTGCGCCGCCGATTATGGCCGCTCTTGAGAAGGCGGTTAGGTATCAGCTTCGCGCCTATCTACGTACCAATGGGGGACTGGCATACTTACCAACTGCAATGGCGAGAATCGGGCTGTACTTTTTGTGTGGATGAATCCAACGTACTCGAAACACCCCATAGCCCCCACGGTCCGCTGGGGTTTGTGTGCTGGATTGACAATCAATATATGGTTGCCAGGGTAAACGGCCGTTTTTCTTGGGGCACCCTTTCCACCGCGAAAACGCAATGGTTGGAATTGGGAGACCTGGTGCTGCGCACCCTCTGAGGCCACTTGCCCACCCGGTATGCCCGTGTTATACTCTCCTCCGCTCGTTACATAACATCATATCCCGCATGGAGGGATGGCCGAGTGGACGAAGGCAACAGTCTTGAAAACTGTAGTAGGCATTTGCTTACCGGGGGTTCGAATCCCTCTCCCTCCGCCACATTTGCTTGTTAAAAATCAAAGAACCAAACCTCACACGTGGGGAGGTGCCAGAGTGGTCGATTGGGGCCGCCTGCTAAGCGGTTAACGGTCTAAAAGCCGTTCATGGGTTCGAATCCCATCCTCCCCGCTTTTGACCCATTTTAGACCGCAATTTGTTGCAATTTGTCTCACATTGCGGTATCTTCCAGAGGTCAAAACAAGTGCGCCCTTAGCTCAGCGGATTAGAGCGTCTGGCTACGAACCAGAAGGTCGGGAGTTCGAATCTCTCAGGGCGTACTAAAAGCGATACCAAGATGGGTCGCTTTTTTTTTGCCTGGTGCATATTAGAAAATTGTTACAAGTATCTGCGTTATACAACAACATCGGCTAACTCTACACTACAATCGGCGTAATATGAGAACACCTGCAGGCAAAGAGTGCCGTTTTTACTACGAAAATTTTCACCGTGGCCGTTCTGACCAAGAATGTCGCCTTCTCCAGGGGAATCCTAATTCGCCTGCATGGCGACCCAAAGATTGTGAAAATTGCCCTGTACCCGATATTTTGTTAGCCAACAGCAGCCCCAACTTGGTTCTTGAAGCGACCGTAAAAAGTGGATTCTTGGGTTTTAGCCGAAGGGTAGAGGTCAGCGCCTTTTGCAGCCTGCACCTCATCGACGTTCCTAACCCCCACGTGGGCTGCGTTAAATGCGCCATGGAAAAACCGGGTCTTAAAGAATTGTTTGGTGAGTAAATATTACAAGTCAGGAGCCACCCATGCTGCAAGCTGTTTTATTCGATTTAGATGATACTCTGTTGGGGAACAACATGGATGATTTCATGCCCCGATACTTCGGCCTGATCAGCGAGTTTGCCAAAGATTGGATGGCGAAAAAGCGGTTTCTTCAGGAGCTCATGGTTTGCACTCAACATGCCGTTGAGAATACAGACCATGCTTTTACCAATCGGGACGTTTTTTGGCAGGCATTTGAGCAGCGAAATGACATGAGTCAGGCAGATTTGGAACCCCTTTTTGAACGTTTTTACCTCACGCAGTTTCCTCAGCTTCAAAGCGTTACCCAATTTCGACCAGCGGCAGAAAAATTGGTCAGGGCTTGTACGCGCCGCGGCCTGAAGATTGTTATAGCAACGAATCCCCTCTTCCCACGCGTGGCCATTGAAGAGCGGCTGTCATGGGCTGGCGTGCCGGTTGATGCATTTGATTATGCCTTGGTGACCACTTATGAAAACATGCATGCCACTAAACCGCACAAAGCCTATTACGAAGAGATACTCCAAAGAATTGACTGCCCCCCGGAAGCGGCCTTGATGGTGGGGGATAGCTGGGATATGGACATAGTTCCCGCTGCCCAAGTTGGCTTGCACACTTATTGGCTGCCAAATGGAATGCAGGATGTTCCAGAAGACAGCCCTTACCCCTCAGCCTACGGCACCTTGGACGAATTGCTCACTCTGGTACAAAATGGTTGGCTAGAAAAGCTCTCTCAGCCTCAAGTGTAAAAGATGTTAGAACTACCCCCCGTCCTTAGCTTGCTGGAGCGACTCGCGCAGTTTGCGGCTTTTTTAGCGGAAGCATTGGCTTCTCCCACTGTGGATTGGGCATGGCGACCAGATGTAGAGGAATGGTCCTTGACGGAGGTTGTTTGTCATTTGCGCGATGTGGAAAAGGAAGTGCACCAACCCCGGTTTCGCGCCGTGCTGGCCCAAGAGGGCGTATTTCTGGCGGGGGTTTCGGCAGATGAATGGGCGGAAAAACGGCAGTATTGGCAGGAAAACGGCCGTTCTGCCTTGGACGCCTTTCTCCTTGCCCGCCACGAAACCCATACACTCCTTTCCACACTGGACGATGCCATGTGGCAGCGCCAGGGAAACCATTCATTTTTAGGGCTAACCAGCATGCACGAACTGCTGAATTTGGTCGTCAAACACGACCAATCCCACTGGCGGCAAGTACAGGCCTTACTCAAAAAGACCTCAAGCACCTAACCCTTAGAGAACCCCCTGGCTCAACAGCATGATTTCTTGGCGCAAAGCAGCAATGCGCCGGTAATTTTTCTCATCCTGAAATAGAGAAAAATGGTGCTTTTTGTACGCCAATTCACTGCATTTGTAATAAAAACGAGAGGCTTTACGATAGGAACGATACCCACGGGATGTGAGTAGGTGGAAGCGGTGGCTGTTTCGCTTGCGGGCCGAGCAGGCTGTTTCATACTGGCGCAGTGTGAGTACCCCCAACCCCACTTCTTCAGTGAGATAATCTTTAATCCAACGCTGCTCTTGCAGCAATGCCCAAACCACAATCAACAGCGTCAGGACGACCCCTCCCCAATCAAACAGCAGGGCGACGAAGCAAAGCAGGCTGCCGGTGGAAACGGCCGCATTGTGCAAGAAATGCAAAAACATGGCCATAAACCAGCCGCCAATTGGGGCCGCCAGGCGCACGAGGGCGTTGGTGGACATGCGGGCGAGGGCAATTCCTAGACCCGTCATGCTGGTAAACAAAGCGTGGTTCAGACCAAAAACAATGCTGCGCACGAAAATATTGACACTCCACGCTTCAACACCCCCATCGGCATACACGTTAATAAAGTAGTAGACGTTTTCCACCATGGCAAAGCCCATGCCGACCATTGCGCCGTAAATGATGCCATCAAGGGGGCTGTCTATTTCGTGCCGCCAGCGGAAAAAGATGATGAGTAAGGCCAGCCCTTTGAAGGTTTCTTCTACGGGTGGGGCAATGAGGCTGGCCGATAATGCTTCGCCAGCCACATCTCCGGCCAGGTAGTAGAAGGGAACGCTGAGAATGCTGTTAAAGACAAAGGCTACCAGGATGCTGGGAATGGCTCCCCACAAGAAAGCGGCCGTTAAAAGCCACCAGGGTTCCTTTTCATAGCGGTCTATCCAATAAATTAAGCCAACGTAAAGCAAGGTGGGTATGACGGCGGCCAAGATGGAGAGCGTGAAAAGGGTGGTTTCGGTCATGCGCTTTAATGAATCAACATCGCGTCGCCAAAGGAATAAAAGCGGTATTTTTCGTTTACGGCCGTTTCATACGCTGCCAGAATATTTTCCCGCCCGGCATAAGCAGACACGAGCATCAGCAAACTGGATTGCGGTAAATGAAAATTAGTAATCAACGCATCCACTGCGCGGAATTTGTAGCCGGGGTAGATAAAGAGGTCTGTCGGCCCTTCAAAAGCCGACACCGGTTTCCAGGGGCAAAAGTCGCTCGTTTCGCCATTGGCGTCGCGGAAGCTGATGTTTTGCAGGCTGCCAGTAATGCCCGCAGAGCGCAAAGCGCCGGTTTCCAGGGTGCGCATGGCTGTGGTCCCCACGGCAATCAGCCGCCCGCCGGCCAGTTTGGCCTCGTTAATTCGCTTGGCGGCATTGGGCGAGATGGTTGCCCATTCGCTGTGAATGAGGTGGTCACGAACCTCTTCGGCTTCCACAGGTTTGAAGGTGTCCAGGCCCACGTGCAGGGTGACCATCTCTAACAGGACCCCTTTGTCGCGCAGGGCAAAGAGCAGGTCGGGGGTGAAGTGCAGCCCGGCCGTAGGCGCCGCGGCCGACCCTTCGTGGCGGGCGTAGATGGTTTGGTACCGTTCGGGGTCGTCAAGGGTTTCGTGAATGTATGGCGGGAGGGGTGTGTGGCCGTGTTCGTACAAATAGCCGTCAAGTGGCTGGTTGAAGGTGATTTCGCGCTGGGGGCCATCGAGCACGGCCGTTATCGTACCTGTGATTCCTTCACCATCATCCAGCAAAATGACCGTGTCTTCATCCAGCTTCTTACCGCCGACCAACGCCTTCCAGCGGGTGTCGTCCAGTTGTTCCAGCAGCAGGATTTCGACTTTGCCGCCGGTGGCTTTACGGCCGTACAGCCGCGCCGGAATGACCCGGGTGTCGTTGACGACGAGGATGTCGCCGGGATTCAGGAAATCGACGATGTCGGTGAATTGGTGGTGGGCAATACGGCCGTTTCCCTTGTCTAAAACCAGCAGGCGGCTGCCATCGCGCTGGGGTAACGGCCGTTGGGCAATTAGTTCAGGAGGTAGCTCATAGGCAAAATCACGGGTCTTCATGCCCGCAATTGTAGCGGTTCAGGGTAAGGGGGCAAGACAATCCCGGTGGCCTTTGCAGCTTTCAGGTGGAAGCAGGCAGATTATCTAGCATGTTCACCAGAAATGGTTCCGGCACCAGAGGGGTGCCAGGGGCATCTGCCGGATTAGGTGTGATGGATTGACTGATTCAACTTGCAACCGATAAAATCAACGAACTTTGTGCTTCACGGGCTCAGTGGATCAATCGTATTCTACTGGCTACATTATTTGGCGCAGCCGCTGGTGCAGCCGGAGCGTTAGCCGGAGTTGCTGCTGGGGCGAGTTTCTTAGTGGGAGCAAGTGTTGGCTATTTCCTGAATCGTACTATTAAGGACCCTGGTTTTGCAACGAATCCTAATCGCTATGGGTACTAAATGGTTTAGTCAAAATAAAGCTGTGCAGAGTTAACTTATGGAAGAGAATCGGAAGATCATTATCGTTGGCGGCGTTGTCTTTATGTTGTTAATGGGATTCATCACGTTAGCGGCCATTGCATTAAACCCTTGGGACAAACTGAGAAGTTTAGGAATTGGCGCAGTGATTGGGGTAGGAGTGGCGATTCTTTTGGGTTGGTTCATCTTACGTATGTGGGATCCGGTGAACCTACGCTTAAAAGATAGTCAGCCAAACAACACCAGTGTGGGATGCTGGCTGCCCATTGTTGCAATCGGTAGTGTTGTCGCTGGGCGGTTTCTATCATCTTATTTTGCGAGTTCGCTGATGGATCTATTCGCGGGGTGCTTTCTTAGTGCTGCGGCCCTCACACTCTTGTTTCTGGCCTGTTTAGCCTGGTGGTATCGTCCTAGAAATCCAACTTGATTGTGATACTGTTATGTTTTGGAACCAGAGTGGGCATGGCGCTTGGTACAGTTTCATCGCGACAGCAGGGCAAGTGGGGCTGGTGTAGTCACCGTATCCCTTTTAGAAACGGCCGCTCTCCCCAGCGAGAGGTTTGAGCAAGAGCTAGAGGGGAAACGGCCGTTCTCCGGACTTCCTGTTGGAATTTTATTTGGAGTTGGCACATGTTTATTAATTTCAGAAAAATGGGATCCGGTTCATTTGCGGCCTAAGGGGGGCAAAAATCCACATGTAAATACTCGTTGGCAATGGTCGATTCCTCTTGGTGTGCTGGCAGCTAATATAATAGTTAACTTTTTCGACAGCATTATTGCCGACTTAATTGCAGGAGTTGTTGGTGGGTGGTTATATATTACTCTGGGGTACATCGCCTTCCAAGTATGGCGTCACCGCACCAAGTAAATGTGATTCACTCTGAAAATTTTCTTTTGAAGCCGCTTCCTGACGCCGGACAGCCTGATTCCCGACGTGACGAATGGGCAGGCGCTGAACCAATACGTCAATTTTTTCAGTTACTTGGAGACTGGGCCAGCAATCTGTGCTTGTCACCAGAACAACACGCATTGCGCATTCTCGTTGCCGTTGAATTTGGCCTTTTGGCGGGTATATTTGGGGCTGCTGCAGCTGTTGTTGCTGTTGTGACTTTCGGAGCCTCTGCAGGAATTGCGGCAGTCGTCTCAATCATAGCTGGTATTGGGGCGACGAGAGTTATAGATGAGCTTGGAGTCAAACAATACTATTTGGATGAAGTTGCGTCCAAATAGTAAGGATATGGATGTGATGGAAAGAGAGCGCATAACAGGGGCAGTTTTGGGTATTGTACTTATATTGAGCCTGGGATTTCTCTGGTTTCTGGCACTCACTATTGGAAATACACCCCAATTATTTTACTGGGGATTATTAATAGGAACTGTTTTGGGTGTTGTTACTTGTTTCTACTTAGCAAGTACATGGGATCCCATTAACTTACGTCCTAGTAATCCTCGTACTAAAAAGGCAGACGGCAGAATCTTCTGGTTGGTGCCAATTGGTATTATCCTAGCAAGAATCTTCCCCCAATTGTTAGGAGAAGAGATCAGTGCATTGGTGGATGGTTGTGGGTTATCATGGTTTGCTTTAACTGTAGGATATATGTCTATCCAGGCTTGGCGACATCGGCCTCGGTAGCTTGTTCGTGTGGGTGTTATCACCACCCTTTAAGAAACGGCCGTACCCCATCAGCTAGAGGAAAGAGCGAGAGCTAGAGGGGAAACGGCCGTTCTCCGTTTTCCGTTGCCTGTTTTTTGTTGATTGTTGGCAGGCTCTCCCCAGCGAGAGGTTTGAGCAAGAGCTAGAGGGGAAACGGCCGTAAATCTACGCGTGGGGCTCTGGCACCACCCGCCCTCCACGCACCGTGCCGCCCAACACCAGCCCGGCGCCAATGAGAGCCAGGTTTTTCACAATGTATTGCCCTTCCAGCGTCAGGCCATAGGGAAAAACGGTCCACACCGCATCGGGCAAAACAAGCAGCGGCAGCGCCGTACCCGGCATTTGCAGGAAGAGCAGCAGCAGCGTCAGGCGCATAAAGATGCCAAAAATCAGGCCCAGACCAATAGCCATCTCCCACACGGCCAGTACGGGAATGAACCAGTCAGGGTCCACGAAATAGGTGGTATTGCGCACCAGCTCTTCCGCCGGGCTCAGCCCCGGCACCAGCTTCAGCGCGCCAAACCAAAAGAAAACGATACCCAGGCCCACGCGCATAATCAACATGCCATTCCGCGCCATCCAGTAGGTTATGCGGCGGTCCAGGCGTTCAAAATGGGGCTCAATGCTGGCCGGTAATGGGATTTTACGCATCATCATCTGCTCCTTTCACTCAATTATCAGATTTACCGGATAGTGGCGTTTTGTCTTTTCCGGATAAGACCTGCGAGGTTTTTGCCGATTTTGCCAAGTTCACACCTGCGTTCGAAACCTCGCAGGTCTAAATTTCGCCAGACTCCAGTAATTTATGTATAGCAAAACGGGCGCTCTCAGGGAAGGAGGGCTAAGCAGCCTTTCATGAGCAGGCAGGGGTTTGCGCCGTAATAATGAATCAGCGGCGAAAGATGCGCAGCACCAGGTTCAGCAAAACAGAAGCGAGGATGCTGACCAGCAGCATGGTAACCAGGGGGATATAGATTTTTACGTTTTCCGACTCGATGCGGATGTCGCCGGGCAGGTTGCCCAGCCAGGGAAAAAAGCGGGCGGCCACGATGACCAGCGCCCCGGCTAAGGCGATGACCAGTCCGATGATGATAAGTATACGGCCGAATTCAATCATAAGGCATCCACGTAATTTTGAGGGGAGAGGTGAGGGATCAAAATAACTTTGGCTGTTGCGGCGCGTCGTCGGCCGCTTTTTGCGCGTAGGCGCGCCCCAGGTGCTTATAAGCGTGGGGCGTGGCCATGCGTCCCCGCGGCGTGCGCTCCAAAAAGCCCAACTGCAGCAGGTACGGCTCCACCACGTCCATAATGGTGTCCGACTCCTCGCTGATGGAAGCGCCAATGGTTTCCAGCCCAACCGGGCCACCGCCAAATTTATCGATGATGGACAGCAGCACCCGCCGGTCGAGTTCATCCAGACCCAGCGGGTCAATTTCTAACAGGGTCAGGGCAGCAACGGCCGTTTCCTGGGTAATGTGCCCCTCCGCCCGCACCTGCGCATAATCGCGCACACGGCGCAGCAAGCGCAGCGCCACACGGGGCGTGCCCCGCGCCCGGCGGGCAATCTCCGTCGCCCCTGCGGCGTCAATAGGCACATTTAAGATACTTGCCCCGCGCGTCACAATGTACTCCACGGCCGGCAGCTCATAAAAGTCCATGCGATAGGAAGCGCCAAAGCGCGCCCGTAGGGGAGCGGTCAGCAGCGCCAGCCGCGTCGTTGCTCCAATCACCGTAAACTTAGGCAGCTTCAGGCGTACGTTTTTCGCGCCCGGCCCTTTACCCACCACGATGTCCAGCACAAAATCCTCCATGGCCGGATACAAAATTTCCTCCACGGCGCGGCCCAAGCGGTGCACCTCATCCACAAACAAAATATCCCCGGCTCGCAGATTGGTCAGAATGGCCGCCAGGTCCCCGGCCCGCTCAATGGCTGGCCCTGCCGTAATGCGGATGTTCACGTTCATTTCGTTGGCCACCACGTGGGCCAGGGTGGTTTTGCCCAGCCCGGGGGGACCATGAAACAAGAATGTGGTCCAATGGTTCCTGGCGGGCCTGGGCAGCCTCGATGAGAATGGACAGGTTGGCTTTCATCGTCTCCTGTCCGGTGAATTCCGTCAGTCGCTGCGGGCGCAGCATGCCAGCCAGCCGCGAATCTTCTGACTGGTTTTGGGGGGAGATGTGTCGTTTTGGCGGGATTTTATCGCTCATCACGGCGGATTATACGCTAAGATGCCGCATGACGCATGACGATTGGAATTGCCAGACACAGAGTGTACGCAGAAGAAACGTGAAGCAGGACAGGTTTCCAGTTTCCCATTTTTTGGTTCAGGGAAACTGGAAAATTTTAGACCTGCGAGGTTTTTGAGCAAAAATCATTTTCACTCACCAGAGGTAGAAACCTCGCAGGTCTGGTTTGCAAAATAAAAAAGGCCAGTGTTCAGTGGTTCTTGTTTTACGTCAGATCTGTTTTGCC
The DNA here is from genome assembly GCA_963695505.1 of uncultured Chloroflexia bacterium. Classification (GTDB taxonomy): domain Bacteria; phylum Chloroflexota; class Anaerolineae; order Promineifilales; family Promineifilaceae; genus JACSRF01. Next base: position 96,137 of record CAVOGX010000015.1, read on the forward strand.
CATGAGCCAGCGGTCCACTTCGCGGGCTGCGCCGCGCCCCTCATTGATGGCCCAGACGACAAGGCTTTGCCCGCGGCGGGCGTCTCCGGCGGCAAAGATGCCGGGCACGTTGGTCTGGAAACGGCCGTATTCCGCCGCCACGTTCGAACGGCCATCCTGCTCTACGCCCAACTGCTGCAAAAGCGGGCTTTCCGGGCCTAAAAAGCCCATGGCCAGCAACACGAGCTGGGCCGGCCACGTTTTCTCTGTGCCGGGAATTTCCTGCAGGGCAGAACGGCCGTTGCCGTTAGACACCCATTCTACCTCCACCGTTTCCACCGCCTGCAACTGCCCTTGCTCATCCCCCACAAAACGCTTCGTAAGCACGCAGTAGCGGCGCGGATCGGTGCCAAACTGCGCCGCCGCCTCTTCCTGCCCATAATCCAGCTTGTACACCCTGGGCCATTGCGGCCAGGGGTTGTCGGAGGCTCGCACCTGGGGCGGCTGCGGCATAATTTCGAACTGGGTCAGGCTGTGGCAGCCCTGGCGCAGCGCCGTCGCCACGCAGTCTGTGCCCGTGTCTCCCCCGCCAATTACCAGCACATCCTTGCCTGCGGCAGAGATTGGAGATCGGAGATTAGGGTTTCCATTTTCCATTCTCCAGTCTCCATCTGCATCCAACAAGGTCTTCGTATTGCCATGCAGATAATCCACGGCGAAATGAATACCCGCCAACTCATGCCCTGGCACGTTCAACTCGCGAGGCCGAGTGGCTCCGGTGCACAGCACAATGGCGTCAAAGTCCGCGTGCAGCGCTGCTGCGGTAACGTCCCGGCCTACCGTGACGCCGGTGACAAAGTGGATGCCGGCTGCGGCCATGACCTTTACCCGCCGCTGCACCAGGTTTTTATCCAGCTTCATGTTGGGAATGCCGTACATGAGCAGGCCGCCGATGCGGTCTGCCCGCTCAAAGACGGTGACGGTGTGCCCCACACGGTTAAGCTGGTCGGCACAGGCCAACCCGGCCGGCCCCGAACCAACGACGGCAACCTTTTTGCCGGTACGGCGCGGGGGCAATTCCGGCTTTACCCACCCGGCGTCAAAGGCTTTTTCAATGATGGCATACTCAATATTTTTAATGGTGACGGGCGGGTTGGTAATGCCCAGCGTACAGGCTGCCTCGCATGGAGCAGGGCACACCAGGCCGGTAAATTCCGGGAAATTATTGGTTTTGCTCAGCCGTTCGTACGCCTCGCGCCACAAACCCCGGTAAACCAGGTCATTCCACTCCGGAATCAGGTTGTGGATAGGGCAGCCGCTGGTCATGCCGTTGAGAATTTGCCCCTTGTGGCAAAAGGGAATGCCGCAGTCCATGCAGCGCGCCGCCTGAGTGTGCAGCAGTTCATCGGCGGCATGCAGATGAATGGGCTGCCAATCTCGCACGCGCTCGGCTAACGGCCGTTCCGCCCCATTTTCTCGTGCAAATTCCATAAACCCTGTTGGTTTGGCCATAATGTTTTCCTTCCTAATTCCCGCTGACCCGCGCCAGGTCATTCTTGTTGGCTTCAAAGGCGGCCATTACCGCTTCATCACCGCTCAATCCAGCCGCTTCCATCTCCGCGAACTTCTCCAGCATGCGCCGGTAGTCGCGAGGAAAGACTTTCACGAACTGCGGCCAGCTTTCCTCCCAGGCGGCCAGCAAAATAGCGGCCTGGCTGCTGCCGGTCAGCGCAGCGTGTTTTTCGATCAGGCTGCGCAGTTCCGCAACTTCTTCGGGGTTGGTCTAAAGGGAACAGATCAACCATTTCCAGATTGCAGCGCCGGGCAAAACTCCCCTCCTGGTCCAACACGTAGGCAATACCGCCAGACATGCCCGCAGCGAAGTTGCGCCCGGTCTGGCCCAGCACCACCACGCGCCCGCCCGTCATGTATTCGCAGCCATGATCGCCCACGCCTTCGACAACGGCCGTTACGCCGCTGTTCCGCACGCAAAAACGTTCTCCAGCCACGCCGCGCACAAAAGCTTCGCCCCTCGTAGCTCCGTAAAAAGCCACGTTGCCAATGATCACGTTGTCTTCGGCCACAAACGTCGCTTCCCGTGGCGGGTAAACAATCATTCTGCCGCCCGACAAACCTTTACCCAGGTAATCATTGGCGTCTCCTTCCAGCTCCAGAGTAATTCCCGGCGGCACGAAAGCGCCAAAACTTTGCCCGGCAGACCCCTGAAAATGGAGGTGGATGGTGTCTTTGGGCAACCCTGCGGCGCCAAATCGCCGCGTCACCTCACTGCCCAACATAGTGCCTACCGCCCGGTCCCCATTCCGTATTGGCAGCCGGGCATGCACGCGCTCGCCCCTCATGCAATGCCGGGGCGCAAAGCCCGAGCAACATGCGATAATCCAACGTTTTTTCAAGCGCATGATCTTGCGGAATCTGGCAGATTTGCCCGTTGGCGTTTTCGCTCTTTGGCTGCCACAAGATAGCGCTCAAGTCTAACCCTTGGGCTTTCCAATGGGAAACGGCCGTTTTCACCTCCAGTTTATCCGTGCGGCCAACCATCTCATCCACCGTGCGGAAACCCAACTGCGCCATATACTCACGCATCTCTTGAGCAATAAAGTGCATGAAATTAATCACGTGCTGCGGGTCGCCCATAAAATTGGCCCGCAGCTCCGGATTTTGTGTCGCTACCCCAACCGGGCAGGTGTCCAGATGGCACACGCGCATCATGATACAGCCCAGGGCCACCAGCGGCGCCGTGGCAAAACCAAATTCCTCAGCGCCCAACAGGGCGGCCATGACCACATCCCGCCCCGTTTTGAGCTGGCCGTCCGTTTCCAGGCGCACCCGGCTGCGCAAATCGTTTAGCACCAAAGTCTGGTGGGTCTCCGCCAGCCCCAGTTCCCACGGCAGCCCGGCGTGCATGATGCTCGTTTGGGGTGAAGCCCCCGTGCCGCCATCGTGCCCGCTGATGAGAATCACGTCCGCCTTGCCTTTAGCCACTCCGGCGGCAATGGTGCCGACGCCCACTTCCGACACCAGCTTCACGTTAATCCGCGCCTGGGGGTTGGCATTTTTCAGGTCAAAGATAAGCTGCGCCAGGTCCTCGATGGAGTAAATATCATGGTGCGGCGGCGGGGAAATCAGGCCTACGCCGGGGGTGGAATGGCGCACTTTGGCCACCCAGGGGTACACCTTGCGCCCTGGAAGCTGCCCCCCTTCGCCCGGTTTTGCGCCCTGCGCCATTTTTATTTGAATTTCCTGGGCGTTGACCAGGTATTCGCTGGTGACGCCGAAACGACCGCTGGCCACCTGTTTAATGGCGCTGTTGCGATTGTCGCGATGGCGGGCCGGGTCTTCACCCCCTTCGCCGGTGTTGCTCTTGCCGCCAATGCGGTTCATGGCCACAGCCAGCGCCTCGTGTGCTTCCTGGCTAATCGAGCCATAAGACATAGCCCCTGTTTTGAAGCGGCGGCAAATGGATTCCACCGGTTCCACTTCGTCCAAAGGGATTGCTTGCGTATTTAATTTGAATTCCAACAAACCGCGTAAGGTGCAATTTTGCTGGTTGCGGGTGTTAATTGCCTCGCTGTATCGCTTGAATGCAGCGTAATCCCCTTCACGCACGGCGTGCTGCAAACTGTGTACCGTCTGGGGGTTGAAGAGATGCGTTTCGCCCTCCTCGCGCCACTGGTACTTGCCACCAACAGGCAGCGAGTGGCCGTTAGACGGCCGTTCCGGAAAAGCCGCCTCATGTCGCCGCCGAATTTCCTCGTACAAAACGTGCAGGTCTGCTCCGCCAATGCGCGTGGGCGTGCGCGTGAAATAGCGGTTCACTACGCTTTCGCTCAAACCCAGTGCCTCGAAAATTTGGGCGCTGTGGTAGCTCTGCATGGTCGAGATGCCCATTTTGGAGATGATCTTCACTACCCCTTTCACCACCGCTTTTACGAACTTTTCCGTGGCTTCCTCCGCTGTCATGCCTGTCAGCAGCCCTTTCTGAATAATTTCCCCAATTGTTTCGTAAGCCAGGTAAGGGTTGATGGCTTCAACTCCATAGCCAATGAGTACCGCAAAATGATGGACTTCGCGAGGCTCCCCTGTTTCCAATAACAAGCTGACCTTGGCCCGCAGCCCAAAACGGATAAGGTGCTGATGTAAACCGGATGCGGCCAATAAAGCCGGAATTGCGGCTTGTTTGTGCCCAATACCCCGGTCAGAAAGAATCAGCAGATTGGCGCCGCCGGCAATGGCCTCTGTGGCCCGGGCAAACAATGTTTCCAATGCCTGCTCCAACCCCTCTGCGCCAGCATCTACGGGGAACAAAATGGGCAAGGTGGTGGCTTTGAAGCCCGGCTGGTCTAGGTGGCGCAGTTTGTTAAGCTCTTTGTTGGTAAGAATTGGATGCGGCAGCCTGATGCGGCGACAGCTTTCTGGGGTGGGGTGCAATAAATTGCCATCAGAACCCAAGAAAAGCTCTGTGCTGGTGATGAGTTCTTCGCGCATGGCGTCAATTGGGGGGTTTGTCACCTGCGCGAAAAGCTGCTTGAAATAGCTGTAGAGAAGCTGAGGCTTATCCGAAAGTATCGCCAAAGGGGTGTCATTTCCCATTGCACCCAACGCTTCGACCCCTTTTTGCGCCATGGGCACTAACAGCAGGCGCAGGTCCTCAAAGGTGTAGCCAAAGGCTTGCTGCTGTTCGATAAGTGTGAGCTGGCCATTCTCTGCGGTAAATAATGCTGGTTGGTCTGGTTGGGGTAAATTGTCTAGCGAAAGCATATGCTCTTGCAGCCACTCTTGATAGGGTTGCTGGTGAGCCATTTGCCGCTTCAATTCCTCGTCGCTGATGATGCGGCCCTGCGCAGTATCAACCAGCAGCATGCGCCCCGGTTGCAGGCGGCTTTTGTACAACACCTCTTGCGGGGGCACATCCAGCACGCCCACTTCCGAAGCCATGATGACCAGATCGTCTTTGGTGACGATGTAGCGTGACGGCCGTAACCCGTTTCTGTCCAGCACTGCCCCAATTTGCGTGCCATCGGTGAAGGCCATGGAAGCTGGGCCATCCCACGGTTCGGTAAGGCAGGCGTGAAATTCGTAAAAGGCGCGTTTGGCGGCGTCCATCTCTTTATGCTTTTGCCATGGTTCGGGAATCATCATCATCATGGTGTGGGCCAGGGAACGGCCGTTCAGCACAAAAAATTCCAGCACATTGTCAAACATCGCCGAGTCACTGCCGTCGGGGTCGATGACCGGCAGCGCCCGGTAAAGCTCATCCCCAAATGCTTCTGACTCCAGCAGCGCCGAACGGGCGTGCATCCAGTTCACGTTGCCTTGCAACGTATTAATTTCCCCATTGTGAATGAGATAGCGGTAAGGGTGCGCGCGTTCCCAACTGGGAAAAGTGTTGGTGCTGAAGCGCGAGTGCACCAACGCCAATCCGGAAGCCAGGGCAGGATGCTGCAAATCTGGATAATAAACGGGAAGCTGTTCTGGCGTTAGCATTCCTTTGTAAACCAGCGTCCGCGAAGAAAAACTGGCCGCGTAGAAACGGTAATCGGCTACCGGAAGATGGCTGCGTGCGGCCATGCGCCGCGCCAATTTTTCAGTCTGCCGCCGGATGAGAAAAAGCTTTCGCTCAAACTCCGTTTCGCTCAGGTTTTCTCCACGGCCAATAAATACCTGCCGCACTACTGGCTCGCTAGATAGAGCTGACGCCCCCAGCGGGTTGTTTTGCGTAGGCACCGTGCGCCAGCCAAGAACCTGTTGGCCCTCGGCTTGCACTACTTGTTCTAGCTCCGCTTCGCGGGCCCGGCGCTGTTCCTCTACCTGAGGCAAGAAAAGCATGCCCACGCCGTAACAGCCTGGTTCGGGAAGTTTTATCTGATTGTCTGTGCATACTTGTCGAAAGAAATCGTGAGGGATTTGTAGGAGGATACCCGCACCATCGCCACTGTCCGGGTCGCTGCCCCGTGCACCACGATGATCCAGGTTAGCCAGGATGGTAAGAGCTTGCTGCACCAGTTTGTGGGATTTTTCGCCGTGTAGATGGGCAATGAAGCCTGTCCCACAGGCGTCGTGCTCAAACTGCGAACGATAAAGGCCCTGTTGGTTAGGGGGGGCTGTCTGTGTCTTGCTCATTATTCTTCTCCTCTTCCTGGATGTAGAGCTTTTACTTACCCCGGTCATCTTCTGGGATCCGGGAAAAAGTTGGAAACGTTCAAACTTCCCACACCTTAGTTAGAAACTAGGGTGGTTTGCTCTTTTGCTGCTGCTGGGTGCACGGAAGCGGATATGAGTGGGATGGTAGAGATAGAAGCTAACTCAAAGAGTTATTTCTATTTTTGTGGGGACTTCTTTCATTATAAGGGGTTGATGTGAAATACCCCATTGGACAGAATGTACAAAATATTGCGTGACATTTGTGATACAATCGCGGATTGATTCGCGCTGCGTATCCCGATACTATCAAACCGTTCGCTGCGGCGAGCGGTAAAACAGGATAATTGTTTAAAGGCCAGGACGCCTTTGCCATAGACGAGAGTTTATTGGCGAAGGCGTTTTTTGTTTACAGGGATATAAGGCGCCAAATTCTCTGAGGCAGGCTGCAAATCAAACAGACTCTGAAAAAGGAGAATTGAGATGAGTACAAAAAAAATACGGACAATCAGGCGTCTTGTCAATGCCATGTTGGCATTAATATTGTTTTTTGGTCTTTCAAAAACCGCATTCGCGCAAGATGGGGAAACGGCCGTTTCGGCCGTGGACACTGTCTGGGTACTCATCGCCGCCTTCCTGGTCTTCTTTATGCAGGCTGGCTTTGGCTTTCTGGAAGCCGGTTTCGTCCGCGCCAAAAATGTCGTCAACATCATGGCCGAAAACCTCATGGACACCACCATGACCACCATGGGCTTTATTATCGCTGGGGTTTGGCATCATGTTTGGCAGCGGCAACAGCCTGTTTGGCACCGAATGGTTCTTCCTGAACGGCATCCCGGACATTTACCCCGGATTAACCATTCCTACATTGGCCTTCTTCTTCTTCCAGTTTGCCTTTTGTGCCGCGGCGTCCACCATCGCCTCCGGGCTGATGGCCGAACGTACCGACTTCAAAGCCGATCTGACCTACAGCTTCCTCACCGGGCTGATCATTTACCCCATTTTTGGCCATTGGGTCTGGGGCGGCGGCTGGCTGGCTGAACTGGGTTACCTGGATTTTGCCGGTTCCTCCGTGGTTCATCTGGTGGGCGCTTTACGTTGGTCTGGCGGGCACCATTCATGCTTGGCAAACGCAAAGACAAGAAATTTGGCCACACCATTCGCGGGCACAATATCCCTCTGGCAGCCCTAGGAACTTTTATTCTCTGGTTGGGCTGGTTTGGCTTCAATCCCGGCAGCCAGCTCAACGCCGAACCCCGCGCAATTTCTCTGATTGTGGTGACCACCGATTTTGCCGCCACCACCGGCGCTATTGCCGCCATGTCCCTCGCCTACATCTACACCCGCAAATGGGATGTCAGCATGGCTTTTAACGGCGCACTGGGCGGTTTGGTAGCCATCACGGCCCCCTGTGCCTTTGTAACCCCCCAGGCAGCGCTGCTCATTGGCGTGATTGCTGGCGTCATCACCTACTTTGGCGTTGACCTGATGGAAAAATTGAAGATCGACGATCCGGTTGGCGCATTTCCCGTTCACGGTTTCAATGGTATCTTTGGCACATTGGCCATCGGCATTTGGGCGACAGACGGAATTGGTCTGCTTGCACGGCGGCGGCTTGACGCAGTTAGGCATTCAGGCCCTGGGCATCGTTGCCTGCACTTTGTGGACACTGCCCCTGGCCTTCGTCATGTTTTTTGCCATTGACAAAGTCATTGGCCTGCGCGTGAAACCAGAAATTGAGGATGCTGGAATTGATGAGGCCTATCACGGCATCGGTTCTTATCCGGAATTTCTTGGCATTGGCATGGGTACTCAAGCACCCGCCAAACCGTCTGGTGTGCTGCCTTCGGCGACTGATTAGTCGCTGCAACACATCATTGGCTCTGCCCAGCCTGCGCTGTTGCAGCCAGGCTGGGTAAGAGTCAACCCGTTACATGGTGTGAGAAGGGAAGATGAAAGTGCGGATCTTTCCGCATTAAAAAATTTGTTGATAAACCGGTTCCTGTTGAGGGTCAGCAGAGACCCGGATGATCAAAGTGGCCAAATAATTGGCCACAAAAACCATATTTTTAAGGAGATGTAGAAACAATGAAGACCCCCAATGATGTGATGCAATTTATTAACGAAAAAGGCATTAAGATTGTCGATGTCAAGTTTACCGACGTCTTTGGCCAATGGCAGCACTTTTCCATGCCTGTGGAAGAGTTTGATGCGGATACGGCCTTCAGTGAGGGAATGGGCTTTGATGGCTCTTCGATTCGGGGCTTTCAAAGCATTGAAGCCAGCGACATGATTCTGCTGGCTGACCCCACCACGGCAATTGTCGATCCCATTTGCGAAATGCCAACTTTGAGCCTCGTCTGCAACGTGTTTGATCCCATCACCCGCGAGCCTTATTCCCGGGATCCGCGCTACATTGCGCAGAAGTCGGTGGAATACCTGCAGGCCAGCGGCATTGCGGACACGGCTTATTTTGGCCCGGAAGCGGAGTTTTTTGTTTTTGACCAGGTGAAGTATTCGGCCGGTGAGTATTCGTCAGCGTACCAGGTGGACAGCGTAGAAGGCCCCTGGAATTCGGGCATCTTTGGCTTTGGCCACTCCGTACCCCACAAGCGCGGCTATTTCCCGGTTGCCCCCTTTGATACGCTGCAGGACCTGCGTTCTGAAATGGTGCGGGTGATGATTGAGTCGGGTCTGAAGGTGGAAGTGCACCATCACGAGGTGGGCACGGCCGGTCAGTGCGAAATTGACATGAAATTCGACCAGATGGTTACCATGGCCGACAAAGTGCAGTTGTACAAGTACATTGTTAAGAACGTGGCCAAGGCGCACGGCAAAACGGTTACCTTCATGCCTAAGCCAATTTTTGCCGACAATGGCTCTGGTATGCACACGCACCAGAGCTTGTGGAAGGATGGCGTGCCCTTGTTTGCCGGGGACGCCTATGCCGGGTTAAGCCAGATGGCCTTGTACTACATTGGCGGTCTTTTGAAGCACATTAATTCGCTGCTGGCTATCGTGGCCCCAACCACAAATTCATACCGCAGGCTGGTCCCGGGCTATGAAGCGCCCGTGGTGGTGGCTTATTCGGCGCGAAATCGCTCGGCGGCGGTGCGCATCCCCATGTACTCCCATTCCCCCAAGGCGAAGCGCGTTGAGTTCCGCTGCCCCGACCCGGCCGCCAACCCATACCTGGCCTTCGCCGCCATGCTGATGGCCGGTCTGGATGGCATTAAAAACAAGATTGACCCCGGCGATCCGGCTGACATGGATTTGTTTGAGGAAGAAAACATTCACAAGGTACAAATGACGGTGGGTAAATTGAACGAGTCATTGGATGCGCTGGAAGCGGACCATGATTACCTGCTGCAGGGCGGCGTCTTTACCAAAGACCTGCTTGACGCCTACATCAGCTATAAGCGCAGCGAGGAAATAGGTCCGGTGAGCTTGCGGCCCCATCCCTATGAGTTTCTGCTGTACTATGGTATTTAAGTATTTGAAGGCTGGAGTTTGAGTTCCGCAATTCTCCAGCACCTCCTCTCTTTTTTCTCCACAAAGGCCCATCTTGTGCGCAAGGTGGGCCTTTTGGCATAGAATAGGCGGATGCAAGGGATGACAGCCTCAGCCAGGCCCCAGGCGGTGACGGCGCTGCGCGAAATTGCGCGGGCGCTAAGCGCTGCCTGGGATTTGGACACAACGCTGGATTTGATCGCGCAAAAGACGACGGAAGCCATGCACGTGGATTCCTGCACGATTTATCTGCTAGACCCGGACGGCCGTATATTGCGATTGCGGGCTACCACCGGATTGGCTCCACGGGCCCTGGGCCGGGCAGCGCTGGCGGTGGGCGAGGGCATGACCGGCTACGCCGTAGAAATGAACGCGCCGGTTTTTGCCGCCGACGCCCAACAGCATCCGCGGTTCAAGCGGGTTGATGAGGCGTTGGAAATGCAGTATGTTTCCCTCCTGGCCATCCCCCTGCGCATTGAAGAAAGAGTGATTGGCGCGCTCAACGTGCAGACGCGGGCGCGGCACGAATTTTCCGGGGATGAGATTGAAATCTTGTCCCTCATTGGGGAGCTGGCCGGGGGCGCCCTGGCCAAAGCCCAGCTTTACGACGACCAAAAGCGGCAAATAGGGGAACTGCAGGCCTTAGCCACCTTGAGCGAAGTGGTCACCTCACCGCAGTACCTGGACGAAATGCTGGATGTGGTGACAGAAATGGCAGCGCAAACCATGGAAACGGCCGTTTGCGCCATCTTCCTCCTCAACGAAGCAACACAACAAGTGGAGTTGCGTTCGGCCAAACGCGCCAGCCAGGTTTTTCGCCAGATGCCTCCCCTGGCAATGGGGGAAGGAACCATCGGGAAGGTTGCCCAAAGCGGCCAACCCCTGCATGGGTCAAACCTGCGGCAGGGAGGCCATGACACCCACGCCAAATTGGCGGTCAGGAAGGATTTGTTTCGCATCTGGCCGTACCCCTCAGCGTGCGCGACCGGGTGATTGGCGTCATGAGCTGTTACAGCTATGAGCAGCGCGATTTTAGCGAGAAGCAGCGCGCGCTGCTTGGCCACCCTGGCTAACCAGACCGCCCTGGCTATCGAAAATGCGCGGCTGGTGACCAACGCCGCCATCGTGCGCGAGATGCACCACCGCATCAAAAACAACCTGCAAACGGTGGCTATGCTGATGCAGCTCCAACTGCCCGATGCGGAGCAGCTTGGATACGCGGCAGGTGCTGCAAACCAACATCCACCGCGTGCAAAGCATTGCCACCGTGCACGAGGTGCTGTCGGAGCAGGGGTTTACCCTGGTAGACGTCACCGATGCGCTGCGGCGCATCACGCGCATGACGGCCGAAATGACCGCTGCGACCGAACGGCAAATTACCCTAAACGTACAGGGGGAAGCAGCTTCACTTTACCCAGCCGCAGCGCCACGGCCGTGGCCCTGGCCGTCAACGAATTGGTGCAAAACGCCCTGGAACACGCCTTTGTGGGCCGCAAACAGGGCCGTGTCACCGTCTCCTTAGGCCGCGGGCCGGAAGACATGGATTATCCTGGTGCAGGATGACGGCGTCGGATTTCCCGCTGGAAATCAAGCAAAATTTGGGGCTGGAGATTGTGGAAACGTTGGTTAAAGAAGATTTGGCTGGGCGCATCCGCTACAATCGCCCGGCGGAGGGCGGGACGGAAATCAGCCTGCGCCTGCCGCGCACCATTGAACAGGAGCTGCATTAACCATGCGCATTTTGATTGCCGACGATGAGTCGATTATCCGCATGGGGCTGAAGGCCATGCTGCAGGGGATGGGGCACGAGGTGCTGACGGCCGTAAACGGCCGTGAAGCGCTGCGCATGGCCCAGCAGCACCGGCCCGACCTGGCCATTCTGGACATCAAAATGCCCTTCACCGACGGCTTGCAGGCGGCGCGCACCCTCAGCCAGCAGAACCCGCTGCCCATCATTTTGCTTACCGCCTTTAGCGAAAGCGAGCTGATTGAGAAGGCCACCGACCTGCCCATTCACGGCTACCTGGTTAAGCCCATTCAGGAGGGCGACCTGGCGGCGGCCATTGCCGTGGCGCGCAAGCGCTTTACCGAGGCCCAGGCTTTGCATCAGCAGGCTGGGGAACTGGCCGGGCTTGGAGGCACGTAAGCTGATTGAGCGCGCTAAAGGACGTTTGATGGCCGAGGGACTAGACGAAGAGGCTGCCTACCGGCTGATGCAGCAGTATGCCCGCGAGAAGCAGCAAAGCCTGCGCGCCGTAGCCGAGGCGATTTTGCGGCGGTAGGAATTTTGCATTCCGAGTGGATAGAAACCCTTATACGCCCTGCACGCCAATCTGGCCGCCAACAAGTGGGCCGACCACGAAGACCGGGACGAGAGTGTCTTCTTTTTGCCGCCCAGCGGCAACGCCAACTACGCTTGGATTCAGTTGACGGGCTTCGACAGGCTCAGCCCTCGTCGAAAAAGGACGGAGGCTGAGCCTGACTTCGGGGCAATCAACAAGCCGCCGCCTGAGCTTGTCGAAGGCAGAGGCGGTTTTGAGTAGTGGATACGTTTATGCCTTCTTACATGTACATTCTCGAGTGCGCCGACGGCAGTTACTATACCGGCAGCACAAAAGACCTGAAAAGACGGTTGTGGCAGCATCAAAAAGGTGAAGGTGCTAACTTCACGAAAAAACGGCTGCCTGTGAAACTGGTTTACGCCGAAGCCTTTGATCATATCGAAGATGCGTTTAGGCGTGAAAAGCAAGTCCAGGGGTGGAGTCATCAGAAGAAGAAAGCGTTGATCGAAGGGAAATACGGAAAATTGATTGAGTTTTCAAGAAATTATGCGCAGTTTGGAAGCCCGGCTTCGGCAGACCCGGCTTCGACAAGCTCAGCCTCCGGGAGTGCCGACGAACCGCTGCCTGAGCCTGTCGAAGGCAGCGGTGGAGCTGGCAGCGCAGTTGGCCGGGGAATGCCTCCTCAATGCGCTAATTCAGAAATAAAGGGTTAATGACGGAATAGCTGCAACAAAAAACGGCCGTTTCCATTGCGGAACGGCCGTTTTGCTTTAGCGGCTATCGGGACTCGAACCCGAGATAATAGCTTGGGAAGCTACTGTGTTACCACTACACCATAGCCGCAAGTGAAGAAATTATAGTCCGCGCCTCTAGCCTAGTCAAATAGGCTGCGGCTCGTTTACCTGGCTGTGCAGGCCGACCACCAGGGCCAGCAGCAGCCACCACAAAAAGCCCGGTCGCGCGCCCAGAGCGATGGCGTCCAGTACGCCAAAAAACCAGCCGCCGGTCAGCGCGCCCACCAGCCCCACCGCCAGCGCGCGCTGCGCCGCCGTGCGCGCCCGGCGCCAGGCGTCCCACAGCAGCCAAGCGGCCAGCAGCCACAAGGCCAGGTAGGCCACCAGCCCCGGCAGGCCCAGGTCTAACCCGGCCTGCAGCAGGTGGTTGTGGGCGTGGGCAATGTCGGTGTCGGGCGACACCAGGAACAGCGGGTAAAGAATGTGCACCACGCGGCGAAAACCATTCATGCTCATGCCGGTGAAAGGAAAATCTTCCAGACCGTAAACGGCCCGCGACCAGATTTCCAGCCGTCCTTCCAAGCCCAGCTCCACGCCATCCTCCAGGGCGGCGTCTCCGCCGAAAAGATTGCCCAGGCCGGCGGTCAACATGAAGATGAGGGCGACGACAACGGCGGCTCCCAACACCCAGCGCCCCCACTTCTTGCCCATGGCCAGCATCACCAGCAGGCTGATGCCCAGGCTGGCAATGCCCCCCCGCGACAGCGTGCCCAGCAGCGTCAGGCCGGTTATGGCGCTGATGCCCCCCAAAGCGAGCCAAAGCAGCTTGTTCTGCCGCCAAAGCTGCGACCACAGGCCCAAGAACAGGGCCACGGCCAGCGGCGCGACCCAGTTGATGACGCCGGCCAACTGGTTGGCGTTGACCCCGCTGACCGTACCCGGCAGGTCGGCCAGGGTGGGGGGCAGCAGGCTTTGCACGCGGCCCAGCACGGCAAAGGGTCCCGTCCAACGCACCCCGGCCGCGCCAATCAACGTCAGGCCCAATCCCGCCAGCAGCACAAATCCCACAACTTGCCACAAGCCATTGCGGTGTTCTTCGGCATGGGAAACACCCGTAAAAAACAAGGCCATCCCCATGACCACGCCCGCAATCTTCGGAAAACTCAGCTCAATATCAAAAACGGCATAGAGGCTGACCAGGACCATACAGGCCATGAGTAAAATTGCCCCATTAAGCGGCGTGCGCGGGAAAAAACGGCCCGTGGCCCCGGCGCGCAGCAGCCACAGGATTGGCAGTGCGGCCAAAGCCAGTCCCCGCCAGCCTGACGGGAATATCAAAATTGGCAGCAGGAAAGCGTACCAAATCCACTCATATTTGACGATTGGCCGTAGAAGCCGCTGCATCCAATTTTTCATAGAGCGCAGATATTAACTTGGAAGTAATCTGTGAGCAATCTCACAGAAGTTTGTCACCCTGGGAAAAATCACCCCAATTTGTGGTTGCAACTCCCCGGTTTACCCTTATAATGATTCCTAGGAATGTTAAATTTTTGATTTATGCTGGTTTGGAATCTATTCTACTTGTGAGGGACTATGCAGGAGGTATCCATTCTCTTAATTGAAGGGCAGCAAGCTGGAAATAATACCCAGTCCATCGCTTTGGAAAAGGCCGGGCTTTCCTTTAGCGTGGTTCATTCTGGAATTGCTGCTTTTGCCGCCATTGAAAAAGATGGCGCCCCAAACCTGGTCATTTTTGATGCCGCAACCATGCGTTCCATTGGCACGCGGACTTGCCGACGCCTGCGGCGGGTTCTTGGCGATACGCCAATCATTCATTGCCGGAGTGAGGGCGTGGCCGAAGATACGTCGGCGATGGCAGATGTTTACCTCGAGCAACCCTTCACTTCCCGAAAGCTCCTCAACCGCGTTCGCGCCTTGCTGCCCGCAGATGCCGAAAAGGAGGAAATCATTCGCTGCGGGAATTTAACGCTCTATCGCTCAAAGCGTTCCGTTGAAGTTGGCAGCCAGGGTGAACAAAAGCTGACCCCCAAGCTGCTCCAGCTCTTGGAAGAATTTTTACGAAACCCAGAGGAGATAGTTGACCGGCGCCAACTCATGCAAAATGTCTGGAAAACTGACTACATTGGCGACACGCGCACGCTGGACGTCCACATTCGCTGGGTCAGAGAATGCATTGAGAAGAACCCCGCTAAACCGCAGCTTCTGGTTACAAAGCGCGGCAAAGGGTACATCTTTAAACCTTCAAATCTTCGCCCCGACAAACCCCAGACAAAATAAAAACACCGCCCGCAGGCGGTGCTCATTAATCTTCGTCAACTTTACGCCAGGTGCGCTTTTACCCGCTTTTAGCGGCAGCTTTTGCAGCGTCAAGCTGGGCCATCAATCGCCCTTTGCGGCGGGCAGCATTCTGCGGGTGCAGGATGCGTTTACGCCCGGCCTTGTCTAAAGCGCTGTACGCTTTACGGGCAATGACTTCTGCCTCCTCAAGATTCCCTTCAGCAATGAGCTGGCGGGTCTTCTTGACGTAGGTGCGTGCTGAACTGCGGTATACGCGATTGCGTACTGTACGTTTTTTTGTTTGACGTATTCGTTTTTTGGCGGACTTTATATTAGCCAATTTTTCATTCCTCCGAAATTCACTCTTTTATTAACCTCGGGAGGCGTGAGAGCGGGAAAATAATAACATAAAAGGTGGTTGCTGCCAAATTTTGCTGGTTGTGCCCCTCCTAAAAACGGCAAAGGGTGGGGTTGGAGAATCGCATTACTCTACCGTGACGCGTAGGAGGGTAGATGGTTGGCTGGCCTGTACCGTATAGTCACCCATTGCCGCAGGGAGCAGGCTAAAGCGGACGGAGGGCAGGGGGGTGTTGTTGATGGCGACTCTGCCATTGATGCAGCCCCAAATTTCAAAGGTACGGCCGTTGCAACGGCCGTTTACGACGCTGCCAGCCTCCATCTTTACCCGCTCAGTAACAAAATACTCATTGGCACAAAGGCGGGAGCGTGTAACCCCTCCTTCGCTAGAAATCAGTTGGGGCTGCTGCAGTACAGGTTCGACCTGGGCAAAGTTGATCACATCCAGGGCCTTATCTACGTGCAGCGGGCGGGGCTGGCCATCGACCACCCTGTTCCAGTCATAGACGCGGTAGGTGGTGTTGGAATTTTGTTGGATTTCGGCAATAACTGTGCCGCCTAAGATGGCGTGCAGGGTGCCAGCAGGCACGCAGACAAAATCACCCGTTTGCAGCGGGAGGCGGTGCAGGTAGGGCTCCAGCTTGCCTCCAGCAATGGCCTCGCGGAACTTTTCCGGCGTTGTGCCTGCCTTCACGCCCAGGATGATGGCCGCGTCGGGTTCCGCATGCAGAACAACCCACATTTCGGTTTTGCCCAATTCGTTGCCTTCATTGGCCAGGGCATATTCATCATTGGGGTGAACCTGAACGGACAGGTTGGTATGGGCGTCCAGCAATTTGATGAGCAAGGGGAATTTACCGCGATCTTGCGCCCATTGGCTGCTTGTGCCAATAAGGCTAAGTCCTAGTTGGGCATGCACCTGAGGTAGGGTTTGTCCGGCAAAACGGCCGTTATCCACCACCGTCGCCCCGTCCTCATGCGCAGCAATTTCCCAGCTTTCGGCAATTTTTCCGGGAGGCAGTTCCCGCCCAAAGAGCGTCTCCAGGCTGCGGCCGCCCCACACGTAATCTTTCAACACCGGAGTGAACAGCAGGGGGTACAGATCTTCAGCACTCATCAGGCTTGGCGTTTTAGATAGACAACACCCAAAGGTGGCAAGGTCATTTGAATAGAATACGGCTGTTCCTGCCAAGCCACCTCTTCACTAACCATGGGTTCCGAATTAACGATACCAGCTCCCCCATACTTTCTAGCGTCGCTGTTCAATATTTCGCCATACGTACCCGGTTCTGGTACACCCAGGCGGTAATCGTGCCGCACAACCGGTGTAAAGTTACAAGCCACCAAAACCTGCTCGCCGCTGCTGGGAGACATGCGGGCAAAGGCTAAAATGCTGCGCTGCCCATCGCGGAAATCAATCCACTGAAAGCCTTCCCAGGAACTGTCTTGTTCGTGCAAGGCCGTTTCGGTGCGATACAGGTGGTTAAGCTCGGTCATTAGCAGTTGCAAACCCTTATGCTTCTCGTCTTGTTCCAACAGGTGCCAGTCTAGGCTGCGTTCTTCGCTCCACTCCCGCCATTGGCCAAACTCACTGCCCATGAAGAGCAGCTTTTTCCCCGGATGCGCCCATTGGTAGCCATAAAGCAGGCGCAAATTGGCAAACTTTTGCCATAAATCGCCCGGCATCTTATCCAGCATGCTGCGTTTGAGGTGCACCACCTCATCATGGGAGAAGGCCAGCATGAAGTTTTCGCTAAAGGCGTAGAGCAGGGAGAAAGTGAGGGTTCCCTGGTGGTAGGCGCGGTGCACGGGATCATTGCTCATGTAGCTCAGGGTATCGTGCATCCAGCCCATGTTCCACTTCAGGTTAAAGCCCAAGCCGCCGGTGCTGGGTGGTTTGGTGACGCTGCCCCAAGCCGTAGACTCTTCGGCAATGGTGAGGACGTCGGGGTAGAGCTCGTGCAGGCGGTCGTTAAAGGCGCGAATGAAGTCTATGGCCTCCAAATTTTCGCGGCCGCCGTAGCGATTGGCAACCCATTCGCCCGCCTCACGGGAGAAATCCAAATAAAGCATGGAAGCGACAGCATCCACGCGTAGGCCATCAATGTGGTATTTGTCCGCCCAGAATATGGCGTTGCTGATGAGAAACTGACGCACTTCGTAACGGCCGTAATTAAAAATCAGCGTTCCCCAATCGGGATGCGCCCCTTTGCGCGGGTCGGAATGTTCGTATAGATGTGTGCCATCGAAAAAGCTCAACCCGTGTTTGTCAGTGGGGAAGTGAGCGGGAACCCAGTCTACCAAAACGCCAATGCCCGCCTGGTGGCAGGCATCGACAAAGTACATAAAATCTTCGGGGGTTCCAAAACGGCTGGTGGGCGCAAAGTAGCCCGTTACCTGGTAACCCCAAGAACCGTCAAAAGGATGTTCGGCGATGGGCAGCAGTTCGATGTGTGTGTAACCCATTTCTTTGACGTAGGGTACCAGCTCTGCAGCCAGTTCACGATAGGTCAGCCAGTGCCATTCGCCGTTCTCCTTTTTTAACTTCCAGGAGCCCAGGTGCACTTCGTAAGCAGAAATAGGCGCATCAAGGGCCTGGCGCTGCGAGCGTTGGGCTAACCATTCAGCGTCCTGCCACTGGTATTTGTTGATATCCCACACGATGGAAGCCGTGTTGGGGCGCATTTCGCTAAAAAATCCTACCGGGTCAGTCTTGGCGACCAGGTAATCCATGTAGCGGGTTTTGATTTCGTACTTGTACAGTTCGCCTTCGCCAATATTGGGAATGAAAATTTCCCAAATCCCGCTGTTGTGGTAGAAGCGCATGGGATTGCGCCGGCCATCCCAATTGTTGAAGTTCCCGACGACACTGACGCGCAAAGCGCTGGGGGCCCAGACGGCAAAACGGACACCGGTACGGCCGTTTACCTCTTTGATGTGCGCGCCTAATCGTTCGTAAATATGTAAATGAGTGCCTTGGGCTAACAAATATTCGTCGAAGTCGGATAGCAAGGGCGGGAACGAATAAGGATCGTCTGCTTCGTAGGTCTGGCCATCGTGAGTGGTAATGGCCAGGCGATAATCGATCGGCACCGTTTTATCCGCCAAAATCACCTCAAAGAAGCCTTCAGGGTGGACACGCTGCATGGGAGTATGCTGACCATCAACAATGATGGCAACCTGGGCAGCCTGGGGTAATAATGCGCGTATAATCGCCCCCTCCATGTAAGGATGAGGCCCTAAAACAGCAAAGGGGTCGCCGTGATACCCACCCGTAATTGCCGCCAACTCCTCGGCCGAAATGGTCGGTGAAATAGTCATCTGATTCTCCTGCGTATGGCTGGTCTATTAATGTGTGCTGCTTAATTCTACCACTAGGACATGTTACCAGCTACCTGCAACGACCCGCCACACCTGGGCGACCAGAAAGGTAACCACAAAACCCATAATGACCGGCAGCAAAGAGGCTATAAGCGTCCATTTTTTGCTGCCAGTTTCTTTGTATATGGTGTAAATCGTAGTTGAGCAAGGGTTGTGTATGAGAGAGAAAAGCATGAGGTTAACGGCCGTTAGCAGCGTCCATCCTCCCGCATCCAGCAAATTCTTCATGGCGGTGCCATCCATTTCAAACATCACGCCAGCCCCTGCGCCCACACCGGCTGCTCCCGTGACCAATACCGTCAGCATCAACACCGTGGGAATGACGATTTCATTGGCTGGAATTGCCACAATGTACGCAACCAGAATAACGCCATTTAAGCCAATTAGCAGGCCAAGGGGGTTCAGAAAATTGATCAGATACTCAGCGATGCTTGTCCCGCTGATGGTGATATTTGCCGAAAGCCAGATGACGGCTCCGGCAGGTAGCGCAAAGGCAACAGCCCGCCACAGCACAATCAGCGTGCGGTCAATGATTGAGGTGTAGATGGTTTGCCAGATTCGTGGGGGGCGGTAAGGTGGTAGTTCCAGGCTAAAAGTAGAGACTTCCCCTTTTAAAATGCTGCGCGACAAGCCCCACGACACGGCAAAACTGAGCAAAACCCCCACCACAGCGATGCTTACGACCGCCAAGGCGGATACTAAACCGGCCAGGTAAGCTGGCGCCAAACCGCCGATAAATAGTGTAGCAATAAGTATTTGTGTGGGCCAACGGCCGTTACACAAAGCAAAGTTGTTGGTAATAATGGCAATGAGCCGTTCGCGCGGGCTGTCAATGACCCGCGTGGCTACGACGCCGGCAGCATTGCAGCCAAAACCCATCATCATGCTTAAAGCTTGTTTGCCATGGGCCCCGGATTTACGAAAAATGTTATCTAAGTTAAAGGCTACCCGCGGAAGGTAGCCAAAATCCTCCAGCAGCGTAAACAGTGGGAAGAAAATAGCCATGGGGGGCAGCATGACGCTTATTACCCAAGCCGTGGCCATGTACATGCCGTCAATTAACAAGCCGCTCAGCCACCAGGGGATGCGGATTGCATCGGCCCCTGCTTTGAGCAGCGGGTGTAACTGGTCCAGCAGTAACCAGGACAAAGCCTGGGAAGGGTAGTTAGCTCCGCTGATGGTGAGCCAAAAGACTAGGGTGAAGAGCAGTACCATGAGGGGGAAACCCCACAAGCGGCTGGTCACAATGCGGTCGATGGTACTGTCCAGATCGAAGCGGGGCTTTTCACCTGCCCGTGCCACGGCACGATCGGCAATACGGGCGGCGTCGGTATAGATATCTTCCATGAGCTGCTCGTGGAAGTTTTGGCCTACTTGCCAACGTAGGATTTCGGCAGTTTGGAGAATGGTGGCCTCAGAAACGGCCGTATCTCCATTTTCTCCCAACGTTTCGTCATAATTTGCAGAAATGGTCGTCATGCGGCAGCCTCCAATGGTAAAGAAATGCCTTCTCCACCTTGTGGTTGCTGAACGAGTAATTCACCAATTTCCCCGCTTCGCACCGCTTCGGCAATGCGCTGGTCGCCATCCAACAGCCGCAACGCCACCCATCTCACGTTGGGAAGTTCCGGAAATACCTGCTCCAGTTGGGTTATCAACTTGCTCAAGGCATTCTGGATAGCAGGGGCTTCGTTTTTTACCCGATAAGGCCGGCAAATTGTTTGCCCCGTTGCTACTTCGTGAACAGCCTGCAGCAGGTCGGCAATACCTTCACCCTGCCTCGCAGCCATTGGCACCACTGGTATGCCTAAGTCACGGGCAAGTCGACGGTCGTCAACTTGCAAACCATGACGCTCTGCTTCGTCAATCAGGTTCAAGGCTAAAACAGCCCGGTCAGTAATCTCAAGCACCTGCAAGACCAGGTTCAAATTTCGCTCCAGGCGCGTCGCATCTACAACAATGATTGTCACGTCTGGGCGCCCGAATAGGATAAAGTCCCTGGCTATCTCTTCATCACGGCTGGTAGAAAGTAATGAATATGTACCCGGCAAATCTACCAACTTATACCGATTATCTGCGTAACTAAAACCACCTTCAGCGCGAGAAACAGTTTTACCCGGCCAATTACCCGTATGCTGGCGTAGGCCAGTTAATGCATTGAAAACCGTACTTTTCCCAACATTAGGGTTGCCCGCCAGGGCAACCACATAATCAAAATCGCGCATGTCCACGCCAAGGCGTTGTAAATTGCTCAAGTGATGGGCTGGGCAGGTTGTACAATCTGTTTGTGTCATACCGGATTCTCCACAGGTTTAACTTTGATATATTCCGCTTGCTGGTGTCGTAAAGCGATCAGGGCACCCCGTATTCGATAAGCTGTAGGATCCCCGCTGGGGCTGCGCATTTCTGCTTTGACAATAGTGCCCGGCAATATTCCCAAATCTAAAAAACGCCGGCGTTCTGCGCCCCGGCAGATAGGAGAAATACTTACAACTTCAACTTCGGCGCCTGCTGGGACGTCCGCCAGGCAACCGCAGCCAGAAGGGCCAACGTACTCTTCCGCGGCAACCGGCACAACAGAAATATTACCAGCAACAATAGGCGCCAGGACGTGCTCGTCACCATTAGTCCAAAAACGCACGCGCTCTGGCGAAATTTCCGTAATGCGGACTGTCATACCGAGATGGAGCCCTTCAGCCACGATTTGGGCATAGACAATTGGAGGTTCATCTTCCAGATGCACAATTTGACCTGGCTGATCTACGGCTAGAGAGGTCAAGGGCTTACCGCCGTGGCTGATCAATCCGCCCTGGGCGGTAGGGATGGGGTCACCATGGGGATCGTGGGTAGGGTAATTCAACTGCGCTTCCAATGCATTTAATTGATCGGCCGTCAGGTGGTGCTCAAACTGGTCAGCTTGCCCATGCCAATCGGCTTCTGTATAGCCGGTTTGTTCAGCAAGGTACCGCTCCCACAACCGGTGGGCACGAATGATATGTAGTGCCGAATCACGCCCTTGGGGTGTTAGGTGAATTTCTCCGTTTTCAATTGAAAGCAAGTTTTGAGTTTGCAGAGTGGTAAGCAAAGTAGTTGTCTCGTTGGTGTTAATGTGCAAGGAGCCAGCAATTCCTTCAACGGTCGGCCTTCTACCTTGGAGTTCGCTGTTGTGTATGTACTTAAGGGCATCCTCACCTAAAATTCGACTGGTCATCTGCCTGTTTTTTTGTAAAGATGCCAGCAAGCCGCGCTCTGGCCAGAAAATGGCGGCGCTTATGATAAGAATTAGCAAACCTATGCCTAGCGCCAGTAGTGGATGGGGCATTTCAACCTCCAAAAATCAAAATTTGATTAGTCAAAATATTATTTTATGCACAACCTTCCAATTTGTAAAGTGATTTGCGATAACGTTAAATAGGCGGGGAGGGGGAGTATTCGTTTTGTAATATTACCAACGACATAGAAGTTTGTGGTAATTACGTTTTCCAACTAACCAGCCAACCGCGGCAATGATTTAAAAGCGCACCCCTGGTTTCTTCTGGGGAAACAATGATCCATTCCAGACATTTGACACAAATTGCACCCCATTTTTCACCATTTACGGAAAGGCAGGTAAATTCCGCAAGTTGATGGTCAAGCTGACTGGCGCGTTCTTGGGCGCGCCACATCAAGGGCTGCAGTTCGTCTCGCCATTTTTCGGCCAATGCCTCTTTCATTGTATCGGTGCCAACCAAAATTTCTTGCACCAATTGCTGTATATCTGAAGGGGATGCGTTGTCAGGCAAAGACAAAGTTTCTTGCAGGAGTTCCCCCAAAGCACGAGCGATAGTCTTCGCAGTCAGGTCATCCAGGTGGTCGACGCCTGAATTTAGCTGCTGTAACAAGGCGTGCAGCCCTGTTTTGAGCTGCCATAGCTCAATGGACCCATCTTTTTTCATCGAGTTTTGCGTATAGCGCTACTAATTCGCTGTTAAACCACTATTTTGTGAAGGTGTAGCGTGCGCGGCCAACATTTCCATCATTATCATATGCCAAAATGATGATATTGTGCCTGCCAGAAGACAAACTGCTTATGTCGTAGCCGCTTTCACAGCCGTTGGTGTTGCCGTTTCCGCCGCCCAGGCAAAAGCGAAACTGATACTCAACCGTCACAGGGCTGGAGTTTTCATCGTCAACGTAAAATTCCACTCTGTCTATGGCTGCATAAGGGTTATTCGGGTTTCCATCGGGGTCATGGAGCCTGGCTTCCACGTTAAGCGAATTATTTCCCCGGCTGCCAATTGGGGAAATGATGGGTGCCTGGCAAGCATTGGACAGGTCGGCTTCAGGGGCTAACATATGGGTTGCGCGGCAATATGTTTGCTTAACAGTGTCCCCGAATATGGCCAATATGGCGACAATAACAACAGCCACCAAAACCAAAACCAGGCCATACTCAACCAGCGATTGGCCTTTTTCTCTATTAAATTGTGTTGACATGATGCCCTCTTTAATAAGATAAAAAATAATTAATGACAAATGTTACAAAATAATTTTCAGCATAGCATACAATTCCGAAAAACGAAACGGGTACGCGGGTCCTAGTTGACTTTTTTCTCCTTTACACTATACTTAAGCTAATATTACTTAGTTTAAGTATAAAGATATACATTAGCAAAGTTAACCTTCCCCACAATGGCGAAACAGAATTTGCAGAAAGCTCTCCCAATATCAAAACGGCCGTTTCCCGGGGGCCCTACCTGGCTTCATGAAAACAGCTACTTGCTAGAAGCCGGTATCCACAGCGCTAAGACCGAGACCACCTACCGCAGCGGGTTGCGGTTATTTGCCGACTGGCTGCAGCATTTTGCCAGAAACGGTTACAAAATCGATATGCCCTGGCCTTTGGTGCCATCAGGTTTAGATACGGCCGTTATCCTTAATTTCCGCAACTGGCTTGTGGCCAATCGCTCCCTATCCACCACTACAACCTACATTTCGGCTATCCTAGGCTACCTAAACTTTCTGGATGGGATTGATGCCCTTCCTGAAGCTGTGCAGCTAGGCAAACTCCAGAGGCAGCTTTCCCGCCGCCCGTTAGAGCGCAGCCAGGCTGAAACCGTCATAGACCTGGACGAAGCCCGGCAGGCGATTCCCCAAATTGTGGCATACTATGAAAATCTTCCCCTACCCGCTTCCAATGACAAGTACAACCGCCGGCTATCGTTGCTGCGAGACAGAGCATTAATACAGGTTCTCTATTCCACAGCCGCCCGCATATCAGAGGTGGCGAACTTGAACCGGAGCAACGTAGGCAACGGATATGCGAAATTCGCGACGGTTACAGGGAAAGGAAACAAGCCCCGCACTTTGCACATCCGCGAATATGCCGCGGCAGCGATCCGTGCCTATCTGGCCGAACGCCATGACGTGAATCCAGCACTCTTTATTTCGCACAGCCGTAACGCCCAAAACGCCCGCTTATCAAGCACATCAGCGCACAACATAGTCAAAAAGGCAGTTAAAGCGTTAAATCTACACAGCAGCCTTTCGGCCCATGATTTTCGACACTACCGGGCTACACAGCTTTTGCGGGCGGGTATGCCTCTGGAAGTGGTACAGGAATTTCTCGGGCACACCGATATTTCCACCACGCGCAATATTTACGCGCCAGTTTTAGGGGTGCAAATTGTGGAAGAATGGCTAGAAAATGTGGACATTGCTCCGGGCGATGTGGACGATAGCTGACATTAATTTTGGCGAAATTGGGTCTCATAAAGCGACGTGTAAAGGCCATTCTGCGCTAACAATTCAGCATGAGTCCCTCTCTCCACCAACTTCCCCTTATCCATTACTAAAATCTGATCAGCCGCCAGGATAGTAGACAGCCGGTGGGCTATAACAAGGCTGGTACGCCCCTGCATCACGTGCAGAAGTGCCTCTTGAATCAACGCTTCAGAGAGTGAATCCAGGTGAGACGTGGCTTCGTCCAACACCAGTATTCTCGGGTTTTTGAGGATGACCCGCGCAATAGCAATTCGCTGACGCTCGCCACCACTAAGCCGATAGCCACGTTCCCCCACCACAGTATCGTAGCCATCTGGCAGCCCAATAATGAAATCGTGGATATTAGCAGCTTTTGCGGCTGCTATCATTTCATTTTGCGCGGCATCGGGGCGCGCATAGAGCAGATTGGCACGAATGGTATCGTAGAAGAGGTAGGTTTCTTGGGTAACCATGCCAATGTTGTCAGAAAGCGAATTGAGGGTCACTGCTTTAATGTCTTTGCCATCGATAGCAATATTGCCGCTAGTGGGGTCGTAGAGCCGGGGAATGAGGTACGTGATTGTGGTTTTACCAGCGCCACTGGGGCCAACCAGAGCGATGAGCTGACCCGGTTCAATTTCAAAGCTAACGTCTTGCAAAGCCCAGGGTCGGGCTTGGGAAGTTTGCTCTATTTCGAGGGTTTCATCTGCATCGTCACGGCCGTTTTCATTATGGTCGTTTTCTTTTTGCTTTCCCCGTTTTAGGTGGGCAGCACCGCCCCCACCCCAGCTAAACCTGGCTATTTCTGGCAAAGCCATGCGCTCTTCATCCCCAACCCCACTGTAGGCAAAGGAGACATTTTGAAAAGAAATTCGGCCGTTTACGTCTTGCAGATCGCGTGCTTCAGTTTTCTCAATTATCTCAACGGGAATATCCAACGCTTCAAATACGCGCTCAAAGCTAACCATGCTTTGCGCAAATTCCACGGGCGCATTGGTCAACGACATCAGCGGACCATACAACTGCATCAGGTAATTGCCAAAAGCAACAATGGTGCCAATGGTAAATTCTCCCCTAAGCACCAAATGACCACCAACCCAAAAGACAACGGCCGTTCCCACCGCGCTCACAATACTCAACAGCATAAAAAACCAGCGGCTGATGACCGCTGACCTGATGCCAATGTCGCGCACTTCCTCAGCGTCTCGACGAAACCGCTGCATTTCAAGCTGCTCACGGCCAAACAATTTAACCAGCAGCGCTCCGCTAACGTTTAGCGTTTCGTTCATCGTGGCATTCATCTCTGCATTCAGCTCCATAGAGCGCCGGCGGATGTCGCGTAAAATGCGACCGACACGCCGCGCCGGCAGCACAAAGAGAGGCAAAATGGCCAGCGCTAAAAGCGTTAACCGCCATTCCAACGTGAGCATTATTGCCAAAGTGGCAACAAGAGTAACCACATTTGACACGATGGTTACAAAAGTGTTGCTGATGGCTTGTTGAGCGCCTACCACGTCATTATTCAGGCGCGACATCAACTCTCCGGTGCGCGTTTGGGTGAAAAATCGCAAAGACATGCGCTGCATGTGCCCATACAGCGACTGCCGTAAATCACAAATGACGCCCTCGCCGACGGCCGAATTTAGCTGCCGCTGCCAAACCCCAATTACCCCATTAACAATAGGGATGCCAACCATGCCTAAAGCCAGCCAGTTTAGCAGCGTTAAATCCCGCTCGGGAATTGCCTGGTCAATAAGCGCACGAAAAAGAAGCGGCGAAATCAACGATAAGCCCGAAATCAGCATGATGGTGAACAACAAGAGCAGCACTTGAACTTGATAAGTGCGGGCAAATCGCCATACACGCAGCAAAAGTTCTCGGGATATTGCCGGTTTGTCTTTTGCATCATCATGGCGGAGATATGCAAACCATCCACTACTATGAAACATATAGCTCTACTCCTGTTGTGACATTTGGTACTTCACTTCCATGCCGATTTCCTGCATACTATTTGAGTTAGCTGGTGATCAAATCTTAAACAAAAGGAGGAAATTTGGCCATGCATGCAGATATTGCGCGCATACTCATCGATGAAATTGATATTCAAGCTCGTGTCCAAGATTTAGCTTTGCAGATTTCGCAGGACTATGTCCGCATAAGCAACAACTTGTACCTTGTGGGCGTGCTCAAAGGCGCTTTTATGTTCCTGGCTGACTTGACCCGGCACATAAGCGTGGGGCATCGGGTAGATTTTATGGCCGTGTCTAGCTACGGGGCCACCGCCCACTCGGGTGAAGTACGGGTCATCATGGATTTACGCGAACCTATCGAAGGCAAACACGTCATTTTGGTGGAAGACATTGTGGATACAGGAAAAACCTTGAATTACCTGTACAAAACCCTGCTGGGCAGAAAACCAGCTTCCCTCAGAACTTGTACTTTTGTCCGCAAAGTTCGCGATAACCTGGACGTGCCCGTTGATTACCTGGGCTTCGAAATTCCTGATGTTTGGGTAGTTGGGTATGGGTTGGATTATGCTGACAGGCACCGTACTTTACCTTATATTGGGGAGCTGAAACCGCACGTCTACAGCAAGCCTGCATAACTGCCACCGTCCACCTGAACCATAGCCCCATTTACATAGCTGGCAGCAGGCGAAACGAGAAAAGCGGCCACATTGCCAAATTCAGCAGGTTGACCCATGCGGCCCATAGGGATGGTTTTGGTGATCTTAGCTTCTTCAACTTCAGGCGTGGTACCATTTTGCTGGGCTCTGTAGGCTAAAATCTCACCTACCCGCTCGGTGGCTGTCCAACCGGGCAGTATGGAATTGACGCGTATGTTTTCTGGCCCCAATTCTTGGGAGAGGCCTTTAGTAAGGCCCACAACTGCTGGGCGAATGGCGTTAGAGAGGAGCAAACCTGCTATTGGCTGCTTGACAGAAATGCTGGTTATCGTGAGTACGCTGGGTGCGCTGCTCTGGCGCAAATAAGGGAGTGCAGCTTTGACGAGATGCGTGACGCTCATCAGGGTAAGCTGATAAGCTTTTTCCCAGGAGGCAATATCGGTGGTTTCGAATGTACCTCCAGGTGGGCCACCGGCATTAGTGACCAGGATATCTAGGCCACCAAAGGTGCCAACTGTGCTGTTAACAAGCTGAATAAGCTGGTCTGGATTGGTGACATCGGTGACAAAACCGGCCACGGCCGTTTCTTCCCCACCTGCTTCCCGTAATTTATGGACCGCCTCAGTTATCCGCTCCTGGGAGCGGCTGCAAATGACAACCTTAGCGCCTTCCAAAACTAGCTGATGGGCTAATGCAAAACCAAGCCCTTTGCTGGCCGCCACAACCAAAGCTACTTTGTTTTTCAATCCAAGATCCATGATTCACCTCTTTAGTTTATATTTGGCTGACATGCAACGAATGTGGATGCTATCGTAATTCGCAATTCCCTAAACGTCAATTGGATTTTGTATGACTCACCCTGATGCGAAAAAATGGAACGGCCGTTACGCTATTGAAGGTGCAAAGTGGCTGAAAAATGCGCCTAACCAGCTATTGCAAAAATGGCTCCCTCATCTACCCCGGAACGGGCTTGCTCTGGATGCAGCCTCTGGCGTAGGCGTAAATGGATTAGCCTTGGCCCAGCACGGTATGCGTGTGTTTGCTGTCGATATTTCGGAAGTGGGGCTGCAGTTAGCGCGGCAGTTGTTCGCAAAAAATGGTCTTCGGGTCGAAACGGCCGTTTATGATCTCGCTCAACCCTGGTTCCCCCCGAATTCATTAGACGTGGTCATAAATTTTCGCTTTTTAGAACGGGCCACCTTCCCCATTTACCGCCAGGCCATCAAACCAGGCGGTTGGCTCCTCTTCGAAACCTTCGTCAAAACCGATTGCCGGGCAACCTATCCATCGCACTACCTGGATCAGGGAGAACTATTGGCGGAATTTTCAGATTTCCAAATTTATGAAAATAATCAGGTTGAAATATGGCGAGGAAATAAGCTGTACAAAACCAGTGAGATGCTGGTAGCTCAAAAACCACTAAATTTCTAATTTTAACTGAGTGTCTCCAATGGAGATGACGTCTCCGGCGGCTATAACCGTGCTGTCCTCCAAAGGCACCCCATTCAGCAGAGTGCCATTGCGGCTGCCTAAATCTTCTACCCACCACTGGTTACCCCTCCAGGTTAACAGGGCGTGTTCACCGGAGGCATAGCTGTCATCCAAAACAATGGCATTTTGCTCGCTGCGGCCAATGCTCGTTACAGGCTTTAAGGTAAATACTGAATCCACAGCTAATTTGCCCTCTTCTGTAGCAATCACGCGCAGAATACCTTGGGTTCGCTGTTGGTTCACAAGCGCCATACTGGTCAGTTTCAAGTCCCGGTATATGAACCATAAAATTGCACCCAAAAAGCCAAGTAATAAGAGAGCGCTACCAAGGCGTAACAAAAACAGCAGCAGCGGACCGCTCACGCGTCCTCCGTTGTAGGGGTATATCGGATCTGGGTATCTCCATCGGGGAGTAATGGCTTTGTTTCGGCTGGCTTGTCGCGTCCTTCACCATAAATGATTAAGGTGCCGCCTAGATTGATGACGTCACCGGGCTGCAGTACGCACTCGGTGACAACCTCGCCGTTTACGGCCGTTCTGCCCCGCCCGCTCATGTCATACAGCACAAAACGGCCGAAACGCCAGCGCAATTGTGCATGGCGGCGGCTTACTGCCGAGGATTCTAATACCACATCATTATCTACTCGCCGCCCAATCGATATGATTGGTTTTTCCAAACCAACGTGCCGGCGCCCTTCTAAAATGAGGAATGCGTCCAGATTTTTCACCGCGGCAGAAATGTCGTCTACTTTATTTCGGAAATGCACCTGAGTGGATTGGGCATTAGATTGCCCATGCTCTGCGTGCACAGAAATTGCATGACGTGGCAAATTGGGGTCGGTTAAGAAGCGTACGTCAGGAGTTCCTACAAGAGTAAGGCTGCTTTGCTGCGCTAACTGTTCAATATAGACTGCAAGCTCGTCCGCTAATTGTTGATTATTTAAAGACACCGCTGAATATGCCCGAGGATGCAAGTGAATGGCATACACGTCAGGCGCCAGGCCGTTCAACTGGTTGTCTTCCATGCTGCGTGCCAAATGCGCAGCCAGGTCTAATGTCTGCAGCTCACCACCAAACAAACGGCTAAAGGAACCTTCCACCAATCGTTGGGCGAGGGCTTCAAATCTGGTTAAGTGTCGTTTTACACCGGAAAAATCTTCCATGGCAGCCGATTATAGTTTTGCAATAAGAAGGCGTCAATGCACGCTCACCCCTCATTGCACCCCCGTAGGCATCCGGTATACTTCTCGCAGCATTTGAAAAGGAGTTATGATGACCACGGGAAAACAAATTCGCTTAACCTCGCTGGCGTCCTGCGCAGGTTGAGCGTCCAAACTAAGTCCGGCGGACTTGGAGCAGGTGTTAAAACCGCTGCGCGCATTGTTTAATCCAGCGGATTACCCCAATTTACTGGTGGGCCTGGAAATGGCCGACGATGCCGCCGTGTACAAAATAAATGACGATCAAGCCATAGTCACCACTACAGATTTCTTCCCACCGGTGGTAGATGATCCATATGACTTTGGTGCGATTGCTGCGGCTAACGCCATGTCTGACATTTATGCTATGGGCGGCGAAGTGTTGTTTGCCATCAATTTGGTCGCATTTCCCGACGATTTGGTGCGAAAGGATTCGGGGATTTTACAAGAGGTGCTGCGCGGTGGCGCCGAAAAGGTGCGAGAAGCGGGAGCCGTCGTCGTAGGGGGCCACAGCGTCAATGACAAAGAGCCTAAATATGGCCTGGCCGTTACGGGCATCATCAACCCAGCCAGGGTCAAAATAAAAGGCGGTGGGAAACCTGGTGATGTATTGCTGTTAACGAAGCCCCTGGGTGCAGGTGTGGTTACCACAGCCCTTAAACAGCAAATTGCCCGCGATGATGACGTGCAAACGGCCGTAAACAGCATGAAACTCCTTAACCGCCAAGCCGCACGAGCCGCGGAATTAGCCCAGGCCACCGGGATGACCGACATTACTGGGTTTGGCCTGCTTGGGCACGCCTATGAAATGGCTGTCCAAGCCAGCGTGGATTTTCGCATTTTTGCCAGTCAATTACCCTGGCTGCCAGGAGTCTTTGATTATGGTGAACAGGGGGCTTTTCCAGGCGGTATGGGTAACAATATGCTCTATTTCTCGCCCTTCGTAAAATTTTCTGATGCGATTCCACAACTGTGGCGTGACGCTTTGTTTACTCCTGAAACTTCTGGCGGATTACTCGTAGCCGTACCTCCTGAGCATGTTGCAGAATTCCAGAAGCATTGTGAAACGGCCGTAGTTGTGGGTGAGGTCATTTCTGGCAAAGGCCACATCTGGGTTGCCCCATAACATTATGATAAGAACTGTTCCCACATCCGGAAACGAGGAAATCAACCTCTACCTTCGCACGTACTACTCGCTGCTGCGCAGTACCCGCGAAGTGCAAATTAAAACCCTGATAGAAGCTCACAAACGCATCAATTCGGCGCTTCACGTTCATGCCGATAGCCAAAAAGTTGACATTGCCGCCTTTGTCTATGCCAGTTTGCGCGTTCCCGCGTGCATCGACAGGACTCGCCTGGTGCTTATGGGCCAGTCAGAGCG
The DNA here is from genome assembly GCA_963695505.1 of uncultured Chloroflexia bacterium. Taxonomy (GTDB): domain Bacteria; phylum Chloroflexota; class Anaerolineae; order Promineifilales; family Promineifilaceae; genus JACSRF01. Next base: position 127,276 of record CAVOGX010000015.1, read on the forward strand.
CGTCTTCGCCCAACATGGTTACACAAACGTGGAATCCTGGCAGCAGGTGAGTGCCCCAGGGCGGCGGCGGCGGAGCTTCTTCAACGGAAAAGACACCCTGGCCGTTTACATTGCCAGCCGTTCAGATATTGATGACCTGGTGCCCATTCTCACCGCCTACCAAATTGAGCGCCGTAAGCTGTACACGCGGTTAAATAAGCCACCGATCATTGAAAGGTTGCGGCAGCTCAAAGAAGATGGGCAAGGCACACTTAATAAGCCTGAATTGAAATGGCTGGCAAAGTACATTAATGTTGCTGCCAAAGAAGTGAGACGACTGGGAGAAATTTGGGGAGAGCAGATGGTCGAACGCCTGCTGACCATTGCCGAACAGAAACACGAAATTGCAGTCCGTTCCCTGGCCGGTTCCCTGGCCGATTACAAACGAGCAACTCGCCGCTGGTGGCGCAATACGGAACGCGCCCTACCCAATATTGCCTTTGACGAACGGCCGATTTATTTTGTTTCCAGCAATACCCACACTTTACCCAACTTACTTAGTGGGTATGCCTTAAAAACGAGGGACAAATTGAATGGCTTCATCCATGGCCGTGGGTCTGACCAATTGCAAAAAGAATACCATGACATTTTGGATCAAAATGTACCAAGCAGCCTGGAGAACTTTTTGTACTACGTACTAAAAAAGTACGAGACGGCCTACCCCGAAACCCGCCAGACGCGGCTAGCGCATGAACAGCAATTTGGCATTGTGCGGGTTCCCAGCGAGCACGCTTTTGACATAGAAATGCAGGTCGTGTCCCTAAAGCAGTTAGACCCGGAGAGCATGGACCAGCGGCTGTGCGTGCCTGGAATGGCGAAGTTAGCCCAAAGTAATGCCTTGATCTTAAATATTGATTACCCGTTGGGTTTAGCCGCTTACCAGGTTCTTACGGAAATTGCGCGCAATATCGACACGGTCCGGGGCATTTACATCATGGGCAAGGCGGCCACCCTGAACGGCCGTATCGGGGATGTGATGATTCCCAATGTAGTCCATGACGAACACACCCTCAACACCTACCTCTTCGAAAACTATTTTAAGGCTGATGACGTTGCCCCCCACTTGGTTTATGGAACTGTTATGGACAATCAAAAAGCCATCACTGTGCCGGGAACCTTTTTACAGAACGATCGCTACATGTCAGTTTTCTATCAAGAAGGGTACACCGACATGGAAATGGAAGCCGGGCCATATTTAAGCGGAATATATGAAATGGTCCGCCCCAAACGTCATCCTTACAATGAATTAGTTGATTTGCACCAAGCCCCCTTCCCCGTAGGGGTTCTCCATTACGCTTCTGACACGCCATTTAGTAAAAGCACCAATCTTGGAACGCAGAATTTGTCCTATTTTGGGATGGATCCTACGTACGCTTCAATGATTGCAATTCTGCGCGCTATTTTTGCCAACGAGGTGGCGCGCATAATTGAAATACACCAAAAAGCAGACCGTGAAATTATCGGGTCTTGAAATGCTGGTTTTTGTTGAAGGGTAATTGCCTATGCGAAATGATTTTCACCAGGAACGCTTAAACGCCGTGCGAAGCCAGCTTGCAGTTTGGGACGTAGATGCTGTTTATATCTCGTCCGCAACTAATTGTGCCTGGTTAAGCGGGTTCACGGGTTCTAATGGGCAACTGCTTATCTCCTCTAAGTACGCCCTGCTGGCAACCGACTTTCGTTATTGGATACAAGCTGCCCAGCAAGCACCCGCCTACACGCTTTTCAAGTCCAAACGTACCCCCGAAAACACAGCCGAGCTGTTTACTTCCATCAAAGCTCAAAAAGTAGGCATTGAGGCCAAACACCTAACAGTGGAGGCTGCCAACGAATTACGCAGCAATGAGGCTTTGTCAGAAATAACCTGGGTTGAGCTGTCGCAAACAGTCGAACAGTTGCGGGCAGTAAAAAATGATGAGGAAATCAAAGCGATTCAGGCCGCAGCGGCGATAACTGATTACACAATGGCGCAAGTGCCAAAGTTAGCTCATCCAGGCATTACTGAAAAAGAGCTGGCCTGGGAGCTAGAAAAAGTTATGCGTGGTGCGGGCGCGGAATCTACTGCTTTCCCTATTATCGTCGCGGCGGGGCCAAACAGCGCACTGCCACATCACCATCCAGGGGACCGCATTCTAACAGCCGGGGACGTTTTGGTTGTTGATATGGGCGCGCAGCTCAACGGGTACAAAAGTGATCTGACGCGCTCATTTTACCTGGGGCAGGAACCGCCCGAGCAGTTTTGGCATGTTTACAATGCGGTTCAGGGTGGGCAAACGGCCGTTTTCCAAAATGCGCGCACCGGGATGAATGCTGCCGAAGTAGATGCCCTGGCCCGGGATTTCATTGCTTCAGCCGGGTATGGCGAGGCTTTTGGCCATGGCCTGGGGCATGGCGTTGGTCTAGACATTCACGAAGAACCTTTTCTCTCCTCCAAAGGGCACGATAGTATATTGCTACCATTCATGACTACAACAGTAGAGCCTGGCATCTACCTTCCTGGCTGGGGCGGCATCCGCATTGAAGACCTGGCAGTTTTCACTGAAGAAGGCCTGGCCCCCATAAGCCACTGCCCCAAAGAGCCCCTCATCCCCCTGCCCGAGTAGAAAAACTATGGACAAATTTACCAATTCAGATAAAATCTTCCCGTAGAATTAGACAAACATCTAACAATCAAGGGGAATTTAGTTTAATCATGACTACAACCCATTTTCAACACTTACTCCACAAAGTCAATCAGGTTCATGATATTGAAAAAGCAATGGCCGTTCTCAGTTGGGATCGTGAAACCAATATGCCACCCAAAGGGGTCCGTGCACGAATTGACCAGATGACAACCCTGAGGCAGCTCTCCCACCAACTATTCGTGGCAGACGAAATGGGAGAACTCATCGATTTGGCCGCCCAAGAAACAGAAGATCTGCCTTATGATAGTAATGAAGCCAGTCTCATCCGATATTTAAAGCGCCACTATGCCAATGAACGAAAATTAACGGCCGATTACGTGAAACGGGCTTCGGAGGTGAGTGGTCAGGCGCGACAAGCTTGGGTAAAAGCCCGCGCTGAAAACCATTTTCCCGACTTCCAACCCTGGCTGGAGGAAGTTATAACCCTCTGCCAGGAGCAGGCGGAGCTGTATGGCTACGAAGACGAGCCCTACGATGCGCTTTTGGACAAGTATGAAACCGGTATGAAAACGGCCGATGTGCGGCATATTTTTGCTGGCCTCAAACAGGAACTCATGCCCTTGCGGGAGGCAGTCGCTGCCAACCAGGATGCACTGGACGATTCGCTGGTACACCAACCATTTGACGTTGAAAAACAAAAAGTGTTTGTCCGCTACATTACCGCTGCAGTGGGTTATGACTATGAGCGAGGACATTTAGGTACAGTAGTCCACCCGTTTGCCACAAACTTTGCCAGAGATGATGTGCGCATTACCACGCGTTGGTACCCAGATTTTCTAAACCCCGCTCTTTTTGGTGGTCTACACGAATCGGGTCATGCAATGTATGAACAGGGAACACACCCAGATTTATATCGCACCCCCCTGGCCCGGGGCACGTCGCTGGGAATTCATGAATCACAATCTCGAATGATTGAAAATATCGTCGGCCGTAGTTATGGTTTCTGGCAGGCCCATTTTCCCCGTTTGCAGGAGTTGTTTCCGGAACAGTTAGGCGGGCATACGGCTGCAGAGTTTTACCGCGCAGTTAACAAGGTGCAACCTTCTTTTATTCGCGTGGAAGCAGATGAATTGACCTACAATTTTCACATCATTTTGCGATTTGAAATTGAACAGGCCATGTTAAATGGGGAACTGGCCGCAAAGGATTTGCCTGAAGCCTGGAATGCGAAAATGGCAGAGCTGTTAGGCGTTGTACCGCCGACAGACGCGCAAGGGTGCCTGCAAGATGTGCACTGGACGCGGCCCGGTTTTGGCTATTTTCCGACATATGCCTTGGGGAATCTGTATGCTGCACAGTTCTATGAAACGGCCGTTTCCCAAAATCCCACTATTGGCGAGGAAATGGAAAAGGGTCAAACTGCCTCTTTACTGGAATGGCTCAGAGAAAATATTCACCAGCACGGCCGCAAATTTACGCCCGGTGAACTGGTACAGCGCGTCACTGGAAATCCTCTTAGCCACGCGGCGTTTTTACGCTACGCCACCGCAAAATTTAGCGAATTGTATAATCTCTGAGGGAATATATACTCGCTGTGGCCGGTTTCTGACCGTGTTACCTCTGGTAAAATGATCAGATTATGCCCATTGAGAGTATTAGAAACGGCCGATTACGAATTTAGCCGCTAAGAGTCCGGATCACCTGCGTCTGTTTCTACGGGTTCGTTTCCTGGCACCGGAAACTCTACGCGAATTCGCGTTGCGGCACGCCTGGCGACCGCCAACACAACAAAACGTACGTGGTCATTGTAGACTGCCTCATCTCCTACACGGGGCGGTCTTCCCAACTTTGTCACAACCAGCCCGCCCACGGTGTCCACATCAGGCAATAATCCCTCATTTCCTAAATAGACGTCATCAACCAGGTCATCCACGAGGTACTCCCCACTCACCTCTAACACCCCCGGCTCAATTTCGACATAGGGTTCAGATTCCTGGTCAAACTCGTCTCGCACTTCGCCAACAACTTCTTCAACTAAATCTTCCAGAGTAACAATACCGGCCATTCCACCAAATTCATCCATGACAATCGCCATATGCAGCTTTTGCCGCTTAAACGCAGCCAGCAAAGCCTCTACAGGTTGGTCCTCAGGAACGGCCGGTACAGAACGCAATATCAAACGTATGTCAAAAGCGCCTGTAGCCCGCAAAGTCTGGCGCATCAAATCCTTTATATGCAATATACCAACAATATGGTCACGATCATTCTTATAAACCGGGAAGCGGCTGTGCCGGCTTTCTGTCACGAGTTTTAACAACGCGTCCCGGCCAATATCCATTGGAATCGCCTGCACCCGCGTTCTGGGCGTCATGACCTGGGCCACAACCCTATCACCAAAATCAAATATATTGCGGATTAACTCTTCTTCTTCCTCTTTTAGCAAACCGCCTTCAGTGCTTTCCGAAACAATAAGCTCCAGCTCTTCTGGAGATAAAACTCGCGCATGACCTTGGGCTGGTGGTATTTTCAAAAGGCGCAGCAGCAAATTTCCAATGCCATTCAAAAAGTGGACTGGCCAGCGGAAAATAGCTTGCACAATGATCATTGGCCGGTTAATCGTGAGCACGACACGGATTGAATCCATTAATGCCAATGATTTTGGCACCATTTCCCCTACAACAATATGTAAATAGGTCAACAAGCCCAATGCAACCAAATAACTCACCGTTAGGACCAAAGCTGCATCGGGTTCAACCCCTAGCAGGCGTGCCAAATATGGCTCAATAAAATGCCCGATTGCCGGTTCTCCGTACATCGCCAAACCCAAGGACGCTATGGTTATACCCATTTGGGCTGTGGCGATATATTGATCCTGTTTTTTTCGAGAATCCAAAATCGCTAATACGCTTTTCGCTAGCGAATTCCCCTCTTCTGCTAGCTGTTCGACTTGTGTAGCACGCACACCGATAATGGCAAATTCGGCGGCTACAAAAAAGCCATTAATCAAAACGAGAATAATGATCACCAGCGTGGGTACAATCAATTCGCCTACGCCTGGTAACTCGCCCTCAGTTGCCGCCGCGAATAAGACGGCCAGGCTTATCCCGGGAATCCCAAGAGTGAGCATCAGCAATTTATTCATGGTCCGCTAACTCCCACTCGCTATAAGATGGCAGGTCACCTGATGGTGCCATTTGAATGGAAAGTTCAGATACACCCAAATCTTCCATTGCTTCGATCCGGATGGCGGTAACACCCACTGTAACAGTGTCTCCCACTTCAGGTGCACGCCCCAATTTGCTGATAACCAGGCCGCTCAGCGTATCTGCCGCTTCTGTTGGCAAGTCCAACTCCAGGTACTCATTGACATCAGCCACAAGTAAATCGCCCCGCAAATAGATTCGCCCCTCCTTGTCCCGGGCAATAAGGGCCATTTCATCATCAAATTCATCCTGAAGCTCGCCAAATATTTCCTCTATCAAATCCTCAAATGTAATAATTCCTGAGGTGCCACCGTATTCGTCAAATACGATTGCCAGGTAGTGATGCCCCTGGTTCAACTTTTCCCAAACATCTGCCGCGGCAAGTGATTCGGGTAAGTAGATGACCTGGCGAATAATTTTTTGAATGTCTTCCTCTTCGTGGACATAGAGGCGAAAGAGGTCTTTTACATGAACAAAACCAACAATGTCATCAATGGATTCACGATATAAGGGTATTCGTGAAAGGCCAGACTCCATGGCCTTGCAGATGATGTCGTAAACGCTATCGTTTACTGATGCTGCTACCAATCTAGTGCGATGCAGCATAATCTGGCGCGCCGTTAGTTCGCGCAAACGGAATGCATTTCGCAGCATTTGCCTTTCCCGGTCGTCTAGTAAGCCAACCTCATGGCTCTCTGTGACTAACAGCTCAATTTCTTCGGGGGAGTGGGCTTGCTGGTTACTTTCTGTGGAATGCCCCAGCAACCGTAGGATTATCATGCCACTGCCGTTGAATAGCCAGATTAATGGTCTGAATAAAGTTAGGGACCACTTTATGGGCATGATAACCCCTAATGCCACAGTTTCGGGGTACTGTACTGCCACGGATTTTGGGAAGAGTTCTCCCATGATGACTTGCAGGAATGTAAGGAACAATAAAACCCCGGTGACTGATATGGAGACGGCGGCGGGCTCAGCAACGGCCGTATCCATGCCAACTCTGCCCAACAATAGGGTGAGCGGCTCTTCCAGGCGGCTGGCAATCACATTCTGCCCATAAGCTCCTAGGACCAAGGATGAAATCGTAATGCCCAATTGGCAGGCTGCCACATATCGATCGAGCAGCTTGCTATCCTGCAAGATGGGCATCAAGGCCAGGGCAAAGCGGTTGCCCTGGCTTGCCAAATAGCTAATTCGCGTTTTCCTTGCAGAAACAGTTGCAAATTCTGCCGCCACATAGAGACCGTTCACAAAAATCATCAGCGCAACTGTGGCGACAATTATCAAAATAAAAGACATAGGCAGTAATCAACCACGATGGGGTAAGCTAAAAACACGATGGCGCCTTAATCCAAAAGAAAAGGCCCTGCGTGAATAGGAAGGGCATTATCATTGATTGCGTATCAAAGAGGAAAATGAAATGAGGAGGAGGAACGGAATCTGCAGCCTGCTCAGTAGAACCAGGCGGTTCTGAATTTGCTTCGGTCACCGCTATGACTCCCTCCGCTGCCGGCTTCGATATTTAGATAATTGATCCCGATTGTGACTAAACATTAAATTTGTTCATTTATCTCTGGAAATTTATATGAAATTATAGACAACGGATCCCTGTTGGTCAAACCGGTTGTAATTTTCCTGAAATCATTGTCTCGCTATTATCCTCTCAATACGTTCACCCAGCTTGTTTCTCAATGTTATTTCCAACATTAGTTTATCAATAAACAAAACCGACTCATTCTAATTTCGGCCAACTTGCACAAACTTAGTTGATAGTTATTGGGCTTATTGACCTCCAAAACGTTTTGGATTACACTTTAATCATTCCCAAAACGTTTTGGGGAAATGCTTGCCCAGCTTTAGTAAAGTTTAAATCTTAATTATGGCCGCAACCCTCAAAGACATTGCCCGCGAAGTTGGCGTTTCTGTTACAACCGTTTCGCGAGGTTTGGCAGGTTACGATGATGTGGCCGCCAGCACCCGTGAACGTATTCAGGAAACGGCCGTTCGTCTCGGCTACTCCCCCAATATCACCGCCCAACGTCTACAAAAACAACGCACCGACACCCTCGGTTTCATCATGCCTACCTTTGGTCCTCGCTTCTCCGATCCCTTTTTCAGCGAATTTATTGCCGGGATTGGCAACAAGGCCGCCGAACACGATTACGATCTCCTGGTCTCCACGCATGCGCCCGACAGCGAAGGTGAACGCAAAGCCTACTTACGCGCTGTCAAAAAGGGCTGGGTAGATGGGCTTATCGTCGTACGGACGCGGGAAAACGACGCCCGCATCCAACTGCTTTGCAAGCATGACTTTCCTTTTGTCGCTTTCGGGCGCACAAATGATGATCTCGATTTCCCATATATCGATGAAGATAGCGAAACCGGAATGCGGCTGCTGGTGCAACATTTTATCAAACTCGGGCATCAACACATTGGGCTAATTACCCCCCCCTCGGGACTAATGTTCGGTCATTACCGGCTGCAAAGTTTCTACGAAACCATGCGCGACAACGATTTAAGCGTCCAACCAAATTGGATTGTTGAAAGCGATATGACTCAACGCGGCGGAGCGGAAGCAGTGACAGCGCTATTAGCGCTCAATCCGCGCCCAACGGCCATCATTGGCAGCAATGATTTGATGGCAATTGGCGCCATTAACCGCATTCAGCAGCATGGCCTCCAAGTAGGATCAGACATTGCTGTTGGTGGGTTTGACGATATTCCTCTGTCGGCGTACATGACCCCGCCCCTAACGACCATTCACCAACCCATTTATGAAATTGGGCAGGATACGTGCGCCATGTTGATTGATTTACTAAATGGCCGTCCCCCAAAAAACCCCTATACCTTGCTAAAGCCCACCCTGATCATTCGTGAATCAAGCGGGACAAGCCTTAAATAATCGCAAGGAGGTGAGCAAATTCTCTAGAACAGTTAAATAAGCAATCCACCCAAATAATGTCAATTTATACAAATTATGAATCGATAGAGGAGATTCGAAGAAAATGAGAAAAGCATCAATTTATCTATTAACACTCTTGGTTTTGGCATTGGCCCTCGTCGCTTGCCAGGCGGAAACCGTTGAGGTTACACGCGTTATCACAGAAACAGTCCTTGAGGAAGTAGAAGTGCCTGTTGAAGTAACCCGTGTCGTAACGGAAACCGTAGAAGTTGAAGGGGAGATGGTTGAGGTTACCCGCATCGTGGAAGTAGCTGGGGATACCGGCGAAAAGACCATCGTTGAGTTCTGGACAACGGACAACGAGGAAGAACGCGTCAACACCTACGAAGCAGTCGCCGCCCGTTACATGGAAATGCACCCCGAAGTGGAAATCCGCATTGTGCCGATTGAGGAAGGCGGGATCACGCAGCGTCATCGCCACAGCCCAGGCCGCCAACCGGCTGCCCGACATCGTCCGCATGGGTGTGGAACGTGTCGCCGCTTTTGCCGCTGATGGCATCCTGGATGAGGATGCCGCCATGGCCACGATTGACAGCATTGGCCAGGACGATTTCCGCGCCGGCCCTTTGGTTATGGTCACCAATCCGTCCACCGGCAACTATGCGGCCGTTCCCTACGATGGCTGGATTCAGGCTATCTGGTATCGTCAGGACATCTTTGACGAACGCCGGCTGAACGCGCCCATCACATGGGATGACATCAACGCCGCCTGTGACGCATTGCCCGGAACCGGCAAACTTACTGTACGGCATGACCTTAGGCACTGATCCCGGCCAGAACTACGGCCACCAGATTTTTGAACAGGTGGCCATTTCCAACAACGCCTGGCCGTTTGATGACGATGGCAATGTCACCATGAACACGCCGGAAATGATTGAGGCCCTGGAGTTCTACACCAGCCTGCAAGATCCTGCGCGCTGCCCGGCCCGCAATACTGGCGCGGGGCGCGTGAAGCGTATGAATTGGATCAATCCGGTATGCTCTTCTACAGCACCTACATCATGGACGACCTGGTTGATGGCTCCGGGGCTGGAAGCCGGCGGGAACGGTAGAGATCGCTGTTGAAAATCTGGCTGCAACACCGGTTTTGCACCGGAAATGGTTGGTCCGAATGGCTCTGCTTCCTACGGCCAGTTGGTCACCTTGGGCATCATGCAAGGTGCTGACCCGGTAGCACAGGATGTGGTGAAGTTCTTCCTGACCGACGGCTATCAGGACGTGCTGGCGCTGGCTCCGTTTGGCAAGGTTCCCGTGCTGAAAAGCGCGGTGGAAGGCTGGATGAGCAGCAGCGATTACTTCGCCAACTACTCTGCCGAAACCCTGGATCAGATTGCCAACGGGTACGAGACGATGCAGCGCTGGCTCTTCCGTCCCGATTATGACGCCGCCCAACGGGCCGTCGTCGGCGACATTGAAGGTCGTTTGCTCATCCCGACGGTTATCAGCAACATCGCTCTGGAAGGCACGATGACGCCGGAAACGGCCGCTGAGTTCCTCCAGACAGAAGTTGAACAATTGTACGCCGACCGGCAAACTGAGTAGTTTTCATCTTTAACAATTGATAGATGGCGGATACGGTACACGGTGCCGTATCCCCATCTTTTAACAGGGGGTTTTTATGACGGCTTTATCAGAAAAGCCAACGGCCGTTACCCGACGGCGCCGTTGGAACTCAATGGATGCCAAAGAAGCACGATTGGCCTGGGCTTTGATCTCACCCACTGCGCTTATCGTCTTTGGCCTGGTGCTGTTCCCGGCATTCTTCAGCATCTGGATCAGTTTTCGGGATGTGACCCTGGGCAACCTCAACGATGTCTTCAACGCCCCCTTTGTTGGCTGGGACAATTATCGGGCCGTTTTCAACGATTTTGCTTTTAAGTGGCAGGGATTTGATAGTTGGGGTGCGGCCGTTACCAGCATCGTCTATACCTTTGCCGCCACCATCTTGACGCTCCTCACCGGCTTGGTAGCCTCACTGGTTTTGAATCGGCCGTTTCGCGGTCGGGGTCTGACCCGGGCCGTTTTTCTTTTTCCATACGTCGCCCCCATTGTCAGCGTTGCATTTGTTTGGCGCTGGCTGCTCGATCCCAGACCCTCCGGCGTTTTCAATGACATCCTTATGGGATTGGGCATCATTGATTTGCCGATGGCCTTTCTCTCCACCCGAGGGCTGGCGATAGTCATTGTTATCATTTTTGAAGCATGGCGCTACTTTCCGTTTGCCATGCTTATGATTCTGGCCCGCCTACAAGCCGTCGACAACACCCTTTACGAAGCAGCCGAAGTGGACGGCGCCAGCACCTGGCAGCAGTTTTGGAATGTCACCCTACCAGAACTACGTTACGTGATCGGCGCGATCTTTCTGCTGCGCCTCATGTGGACCTTCAACAAATTCGACGATATTTTCCTGTTGACCGGCGGCGGCTTTGGTACCAATGTCTTGCCCGTGCTGACATATCAATTCAGCTTCAAGCAGTTTAACTTTGGGCGCGGTGCCGCGACTGCCATGATTTTGCTGGTTATCCTTCTGATCTTCATGGCCTTTTATGTGGGTATTGTCATGCGCAATATCGATGAGGAGTAGGGGAAATATCATGCAAAATAATACTAAGAAACGGAACTTCATCGAGCAGTTGGCCGATCGTTTTAGTTGGAAGGGGCTGCTCTTTGCCATCACGCTGACCTTCTTTCTGACGAGTATTCTTTTCCCTTTTTATTGGATGGTCGCTTCTTCTTTTAAAACGCGGGCAGAAATTGGGGGCCGGGAACCGGTTTATGTGCCCAGCGCCCTGCGTCTGGAAGCGTATCAGGAGCTGTTCGATCCCAATAATCCTTCTTTTCAGAATTTTGGCGTCAATATTTTGAATACGATCAAGATAGCTGTTCCCACGGCCGTTATCGCCGTCGTTCTGGCTGTGTTCGGGTCTTACGCCATTGCCCGCCTTAAGTTCAAGGGCAAAAACATCATGCTCAATGCCATTCTTGTCGTCTATCTATTTCCCGGCATCCTGCTGATCATCCCACTGTTTTCCATGCTGGCCCGGATAGGTGACACCATTGGTTTTGATGTGCAAGACAATCTGGGCGTTCTCGTTTTCACCTACCTGGCCCAAACCTTGCCGGTGGCCCTCTACATGCTCACCAACTATTTCCGCACCATCCCTACCGAAATCGAACAGGCAGCGTTGATTGACGGCTGTAATCGCTTCGAGGTCATCTGGCGCATCACCCTGCCGCTGGCTATCCCGGCACTGGTTTCTGTATCCATTTACACTTTGATGATCGCCTGGAACGAGTTTTTGTATGCCTTTGTTTTCCTCAACAGCCGCGACTTGTTCACCATGCCTATCAAAATCAGCACCATTTGGAACGATCCGTCACCACGACCGCACGTCGTCATGGCCGCTTCGACCATTATGTCTGTCCCGATTTTGGTGTTATTCTTGGCTTTGGAGAAATATTTGACCGAAGGGCTGTCGGCTGGCGGCGTTAAAGGGTAAATAATGATGAATAACGAATCGTTAATTGTTCATTATTCATTGTCCACAAGTTTATGAATAATGAACTCTACGATCATTTGGCGTTCCTATATGGCTCGGAACGTGCGCTAACGCTGCTCACACAACTCAACGAAATAATCACTAACTTTCAGGCGGAACGGCCGTACCTAACCAAGCAAACCGGAGCGCGGGTAACAGAACGGGATGCGATCCTCATTACCTATGGAGACATGGTTCAGGATGGTGCAGCGCCGTTACGCACTCTAGCCGAATTTCTGCGGGAACATCTGGCCGGGCTGGTGAAAGGGGTCCACATTTTGCCGTTTTTCCCTTATTCGTCTGATGACGGCTTTTCGGTCATTGATTATTGGGCGGTTGATTCCCAGTTGGGCACGTGGCAAGATGTGGCTCAGATAGGCCAGGATTTCCGGCTGATGTTCGACGCAGTTATCAATCACATTTCGGCCCAGAGTGACTGGTTTCAAGGTTTTTTGCGGGGTGAAGCTGAATTTCAAGATTATTTTACTGTTGTAGAACCAAGCACCGACCTGTCACAAGTATTTAGGCCGCGAGCCTTGCCACTGCTAACCAAAGCAGAAACGGTGAATGGGCCGGAGTATGTCTGGACAACGTTTAGCGACGACCAAATTGACCTGAATTATGCCAACCCACTTGTGCTGCTGAAAATCATTGAACTACTGCTGTTTTATGTGGCCCAGGGCGCGGAATTTATCCGGCTGGATGCAATTGGGTTCATGTGGAAGGAAATTGGCACGAACTGCCTGCACTTGCCGCAAGCGCATCGCGCCATCCAGTTAATGCGGAGTGTTTTGGACAAAGTCGCGCCGCGCGTGGCCTTGATTACGGAAACGAATGTGCCCCATGCAGACAATATCTCTTATTTTGGCAACGGCCGTAACGAAGCCCAAATGGTCTACAACTTCTCCCTGCCGCCGCTGACGCTACACGCCTTCCACACTGGCAATGCCGAAACACTGTCCCGATGGGCGGCAACACTCACCCTGCCCTCGGACCAGGTGACTTTTTTCAACTTTCTGGCCTCGCATGACGGAATTGGATTGACTCCGCTGCGGGGAATTTTGGACGACACGGCCGTTTCCCAAATGGCCCAGCGCGTGCAGCAGTTAGGTGGGTATGTCTCTTACAAAAACAACCCCGATGGCAGCCAAAGCGCCTACGAACTCAATATCAATTACCTGGACGCTCTCGGTAATCCTGAGAATCCTCATGAACCAACTGACGTTCTTGTCCGGCGCTTTTTGGCTTCGCAAGCCATCATGCTGGCCCTGCGCGGCGTGCCTGGAATTTACTTTCACAGCCTCTTTGGCTCCCGAGGCTGGCCAGCAGGAGTAGCGCAAACTGGGCGAAGCCGAACCATAAATCGCCAAAAGCTTGAATTGTCCAATTTGGAGGCTGAACTTCAAACCGAAGGCTCCTTGCGGCAACGGGTGTATCGTGGTTACAGGTCACTCTTGCAAGCCCGCGCCCAATCTGCAGCTTTCCATCCTCAAGGCGCCCAGGAAGTGCTGGACTGGCACCCGGCAGTTTTCGGCCTGCGCCGCACTGCACCAGATGGCAGCGATGAAGTAATTTGTTTACACAATGTGGCTGATACGGCCGTTTCCCTACCCCTCCCTGCGGGTTCCTACCTAAACCTCATCGACAATCAACCCCGAATGAGCAGCGGAGCGATAAGGATGAGCCCTTATCAGGTGTATTGGCTAAAAAAGAGGTAAAGCATGCGCATTGGATTTATTTCCACCCGCCTGGCGGGAACCGACGGTGTTTCCCTGGAAGCAGCCAAGCTGGCTGACGTGCTGCGGCAAATGGGGCACGAAATTTATTATTGTGCCGGAGAATTGGCGGGGGATGTGCCGGGTATGTTGATTCCAGAGATTCATTTTCGGGACGAAACGGCCGTTTCACTGGGCAATTGGGCCTTTAACGGAAATACTCCCGACCCTGCTCTAAATGTGGCTCTTGAAAAGCGGGCTAAGGAGCTGAAAAATTGGCTACGCGAATTTATAAACCAGTTTCAAATTGATTTCCTGATTCTACAAAATGTCTTCGCCATACCAATGCAGCTTCCCCTGGCCCAGGCACTTACCGAGTTAATGGTGGAAACTGGCCTACCCGGTCTCGCGCACAATCATGACTTTTATTGGGAACGCCAGCGTTTTAACCAAAATCGCATTCCCCAATATCTGGATACGTACTTCCCCCCAGATTTACCTCGCTTAAGCCACGCCGTTATCAACTCTCTGGCCCAGAATGAGTTAAAAGTTCGGCGCAATATCAACAGCATCTGCATCCCCAACGTCTTTGATTTTGCTTCCCCACCGCCAGGAATTGACGATTTCAGTGCGGATTTCCGCGAGGCCATCGGCTTAACGGCAGAAGATTGGCTGATTCTTCAACCAACCCGGGTAGTGCCTCGGAAAGGCATTGAGCTGGCAATCGAGCTAGTTGCCCGGCTGCAGGACCCGCGCGCCAAGTTGGTAATCACCCACCATGCCGGGGATGAAGGGCTCATCGTATTTACATTTCCTGCAAAAAATGGCGTCGGAAAAGGGGGTGGATTTACGCTATGTAGCCGAACAAGTCGATGACACCCGGCACGCGCTGAACAGCGGCCAAAAAATTTACGCTTTGTGGGATACCTACCCCCACGCCGACCTGGTCGCCTACCCCAGCCTTTACGAAGGATTTGGCAACGCGCTCATCGAAACCATCTACTTTCGCAAGCCAGCCCTTGTAAATCGCTACTCCGTCTACGCCGCCGATATCGGCCCATTGGGCTTTCAATTTGCAGAAATTGACGGCGTGGTTTCTGCGCAAGCGGTCGAAACAGTTCGCTCTTGGCTCGAGAACCCGGCCTTTACAGAAAGCATAGTGGACCAAAATTATCAGCTTGGCCAAGAACATTTCTCATACCAAACCCTCAAAGCACGATTGCAAGAGCTCTTGCTTTAGATAACGCCAGTTTGTACATCAATCCTTCATAAGATTACATTACAATTAGGCAATACAACTATCCATGGGAACGGCCGTTTTCCCTATTTTTGCACCAATATTTGAAACGGCCGTATCCATTCTGTATCTCATACGTCTGTAATAATAGATGTGATAAGACAGACCATGTTCGACAAAAAGAGCCGCGGCAACAGGCAAACGGACGGAGATCGATGCGAAAAACGGTGGCTTACAGAAGCTTACGATGAATACCACCAACCCATTTACCGCTTTATTTTTCGGCGGATAGGTGATGTGGAAACAGCCAGGGAGCTAACAGCCGACGTTTTTCAGCGCTTAATCCAGGTGGTATGCCGGGGGAAAACCTTTCCCGATAACCACAGAGCCTGGCTGTATCAAACCGCGCATAACATCGTAATCGATGAGTATCGTCGCCGGCAGCATCGCCAGCACCTGTCTTTGAATGAATCTATTGTTAACAGCAATGACAATCCTGCAGAGGAAGCGCACATGCGGCTGGTTGCAGAGCGGGTAAGAACTGCGCTCAAATTGCTAACGCCCGATCAACAGCAGGTAATAGCTCTTAAATTTTTTGAAGGGTTTAATAATGCCGAAATTGCTGAACTGACCGGAAAAACTGTTGGGGCTGTCAAAGCCCTGCAGCATCGGGGTTTAAGCACACTGCAACAACTGCTAAACCCTGCCGAACCAGATAATGAACCGGTTGCTACCTCTGGATTGTTAACGAAAGCATTAATTGTGGAGAGTTTGTGATGGACAGCCAATTTACCGACATTCTTGATACCGCCCTAGACCAGGTTACTGCTGGTGAACCAATGCCGAATATTCTCACAGCCTTTCCCGAGCATGCCGCCGACCTGGCTCAAATGCTGCAAACGACAAAGATTCTGGAAAGTGCTGGATTTGTTGCCCCCTTGCCCGAAGAAGCCTTGTCAGCAGACCGCATGGCCTTTCTGAGCGAACTAAAAGGCTTGCCCGAGACAAACAATGGTTGGCTGACGCGGCTGAGTCTATGGTTTAACGGTTTGCCTTTGATCTTGTTATCCATAAAGGACAAATTTAGAAAAGATAAGGAGTGGAGCCCCATGAGTATGATAGTTGCTAGAGTAGCCTTAGCCCTGGTGTTATTGTTTGGCGCAGCAGGAGGAACGGCCGTTGCTGCTGCAGACAGCCTCCCCGATTCCCCCCTCTACAGCGTTAAAACCGTTATTGAGGATATCCGCATTGGTCTAACCGGCGATCCGCTGGACCAAGCGCATCTGCAGCTAGAATTAGCCCAGGCACGCATACAAGAAATGGAGAAACTAGCCCTAAACGGCGGTGAACCCGGTGAAGCAACCCTCACACGGCTGCAAAACCACCTGGAAACTGCCCTGAAGCTGGCTGCCAATGCCCCGGAAGAGCATATGAACGGCGTCTTGACACAGGCGCAGCTCATGCTGCAAGGGGAAGGCCCAGGAATGCTGCAAGCACAGCAGCAAGTGCAAGGAGCCGCCCATGAAGCTTTGGGCAATGCTTATCAAATAATGAATAAGATTGGCAAAGAAATTGAGGATGGATTGCAGGACCCGCAAACATTCCGCTGGCGCTACATGCACAACCGGCCCGATGACCTACCAGAACCCCCCGTCATGGAACCCAATCCTGGTGGCGTGATCACCCACACCATGCCAATCACCCACACCATGCCCATTACGCCTGGTAGAACCATTACTGAACCCGTGCAGGCGGGCCCTGGATATGGTCCTGGAGAGCCGTTCTATGGTCCTGGCGAACCTGGTGGCAACCCGGATTCCCCCAACGGGCCAAATCCTGATGCCCCCGCCTACGGGCCAGGCGACCAACCCGGTTATGGTCCAGGAGAATCACCAGGTACGGGTCTTGGCTCCGGTCAGAACAATCCACCACATGCAGGGTCGGACAGCACCGGCTCAGACAATACCGGAAACACGAATGATAATGGCCAGAATGGAAACAATGGTGGCAGCGACAATGGAGGTGGTGGTGACAACGGCGGAGGAAATGGAGGCGGAAACGGAGGTGGCGGCAATTAAATTGACCGTAGCGTAAATCACAATTCAAGAAGCGCCTGCAATGGCGCTTCTTTTTTTTCGCTATGCCCTTATTCCCGCGCATTCGGGAAATTTGGTAAAATTTCCCTATGACCTTAGAAACCTCAGGAACTGAACAACCCCTGATCGTTGGTTTTGTTTCCGACCTCATGTTCTCTGCGCGTATTGCCGCGGTGGCCCAAAAGAATGGCTTTCGCATTGATTGGGTTGAAGATACCAAAGATATAGGGGCAGATGAAGCTGATGTGCTAAAGGAGCCCCCAGGTGAAATGCTTTACGGCCGGGAAGGAAAGCTTTTTGAAAAAATCACAGATTGGCAACCCGCATTGCTTTTATTTGATTTGAACAGCTCACTGCCCTGGTCAAGGTGGATACCGGTTCTAAAATCTTCTCCCGCTACGCGTCGCATTCCAATTATGTGCTTTGGTCCTCACGAAAATATTGAAATAATGAATGAAGCACGGCGCATCGGTGCAGACGTAGTGTTAGCCAGGTCTCGTTTCACCAGTGATATGGCCAACCTATTTCAAAAACATGCGCGCATTCCCGATCAGGCTGCCCTCGCTGCGGCCTGCTCAGAACCTATAGCGGAATTGGCCAAAAAAGGGATTGAATTGTTTAATGCCGGGGAATATTATAAATGCCATGACGCGCTTGAAGAAGCATGGATGGAAGATAGAGGACCAGGGCGTGACTTATATCGCGGAATTTTGCAGGTAGGCATAGCGTTATACCAGGTGCAGCGGGGAAATTACAGGGGGGCGGTAAAAATGCTGCTGCGCGTGCGCCAATGGTTGGAACCATTGCCTAAAATATGCCGGGGGGTTGATGTTGCCAAGCTTCGTGGGACTGTACAGCAGGTGTATGATCAAGTTCTAACCCTAGGGGCAGAAAATTTAAGAGGTTTTGATTGGTCGGTTGTAAATATGATTGATTATACGAAGGAGTGAAGGGTTTGACACCGAGCTGGAGCACAGCCACACGATTTTTTGTGCTGGCTCTGGTGCTATTATTGTTTGGAGTTTTCATCTATTGGATACGGCCGTTACTCAGTCCCCTGATCATCGCAGCACTAACGGCGTATTTATTGTATCCTCTGGTCGAACGCGTCTACCAGCACCCAAGAATATCATACAAAACGGCCGTTTCCATCACCTATCTGCCTTTTGTGGCCATTCTCATTGCCACCCCCAGCACCCTCATACCACTACTAGTTCGCCAACTGCGCACGCTGAGCGATGAACTCCAACTGATACTCCTTGAAATAGAGAACCTCCTCAATAATCCCATCGTCATTCTTGACCGCACAATTTCACAGGACCAGTTGGCCGAATTCTTCAATGACCTCACCACTTCATTTACACCCGCAGCCACCCAGGCTATTGGCGTAATTGAAGCCACCTCCACCAGCCTTATCTGGCTAATCCTGATTCTTGTCACAGCTTATTATTTGCTCAGCGATTGGCAGGGGCTTTATGCCTGGTTCTTCAATCTGGCCCCCGATCCTGAAGTTCAGGACCTGAAGTACCTGCTGCATGAAATCAATGCTACCTGGCGCGCTTATTTGCGGGGGACTTTGGCACTCATGCTGATGATGGGCGTCTTTTTCACCATATCGGGCCTGGCGCTGGGCTTGCCCGGTGCCGTGGCCATTGGGCTGTTGACAGGCGTTCTCAGCATCATTCCCGAACTAGGCCCAACCATCGCCGGTATCGTCGCTACATTGGTGGCTTTGTTTCAAGGTTCCAGCTATCTACCACTGTCAAACTTCTGGTTTGCTGTTCTAATCCTCTCCCTTTACGTAGTCGTGATGCAAATCAAGTCGTTTTGGATTCGGCCGATCGTCATGGGCCGCTTTATGCATATGAACACCGGGCTTGTCTTTGTCGCCATCATCGGCGCTGCCCTTCTCTCCGGCATACTTGCTGCACTTATCGTCTTGCCCGTCATCGCCTCCGTGTCCCTAATCGGTCACTACATTCGCTGCCGTCTCCTTGACATTCCTCCCTGGACAGAATCCAAACACGAGCCGCAGGCAGAAAAAAAGGGAGTGCTCCTGCCGGGCACTCCCCATCTTAATTCAAGCGTTACTTAATGCCTCACTCGCCTCGCTGGCGGCGAATCCATTTCTCAATTTCTACAGCCACAAATACAACCGAACTTGCTGCCAGACTAATTAGAAGCTGTACAGGCGTAAGCGCAACTGTATTAAATATGTCCTGCAAAAAGGGTACATAAACCAGCAGCATTTGCAGCGAGAAGGTCAATAAAACCGATGCAACCATTAGACGGTTCGAAAAAATTCCAATTGAAAACAGCGAATCGATATTTGAACGAATGGCCAGGGCATTGCCCATTTGCGCCAGGGTTAATGTGGTAAATACCATTGTTTGCCAGGTTCCGTGGGGCATTGGGTTGTTCGGATCCCAATACAAGAACCCCATTAACAATGAAACCAAGCCCATTAAAGTACCAATCCACAAGATGCGTTGCCCCATGCCCCGGCTGAAAATGCTCTCTTTAGGGCGGAATGGCGGACGCTTCATGATGCCTCGCTCGCTGTCCTCAATGGCTAATGCCAATCCTGGAAGGCCATCTGTAACCAAATTAATCCATAAAATTTGTAATGGTACCAGAGGTAGAGGCATTCCCAGGAACGGAGCCACCAACATCACAATTAATTCGCCCGTGTTACTCGAAAGCGTATATTTTACAAACTTGCGGATATTGTCGTAAACCTTACGCCCTTCTTCAATGGCTGCGACAATGGTGGCAAAATTGTCGTCAAGCAAAACCATGTCCGCTGCTTCTTTAGAAACGTCGGTACCGGTGATGCCCATAGCTACACCAATGTCCGCTTTTTTCAGGGCTGGCGCATCATTAACGCCATCCCCTGTCATGGCCACTACCTCCCCTTTTTGTTGTAAGGCTTCAACAATATTCAGCTTGTGCTCTGGTGACACGCGAGCGTAAACAGCCACCTCATGGACAACATCTTTGAGTGCCACTATATCCATGGCGGCCAAGTCGCGTCCCGTTAAATGACGGTCGTGTTCCGTAATGGTCAGCTCTTTGGCAATTTGCAGGGCAGTCAAGGGATGATCACCGGTAATCATCACCGGTCGAATACCGGCTGTCCTCGCTGTCGTAACAGCGTCTTTTACTTCCGGGCGGGGAGGGTCCATCATCGCCACCAGCCCGATAAAAATCATATCGATTTCCAGCGCTTCTCCAACGTGGGTGTCAAATTCGTCCATAGGGCGGAATGCCACCCCTAAAACGCGCTGCCCCTGCTGAGCTAGCTGGGCATTGCCGTTTAATATCCGCTCCCGTAGAGCCTCATCTAAGGGAAGTATGTGCTCGCCGTCCCACAAACGGTTTGCAATATCCAGCATGTTATCTACCCCACCTTTGGAGAAAGCAACGTATGGTTCAGTGCTCCAAGGGGCGTCGGTATCCTTGATATCCACGTTTACTTTGTGGATGGTTGTCATCCGTTTGCGCTCAGAGGTGAAAGGCACTTCACCTACACGTGGCCAGCGTTCATCCATGCGCTCTTTTGTGTGGCCGAGTTTGGCCGCTGCCACTACCAAGGCCCCTTCCGTGGGGTCGCCAATGGTGCGCTCAATACCGTCCTCCGTTTTTTGCAAGACGGCATCGTTGCACAAGGCGCCTGCTTTTACAAGCAAGCTAAGCGTGCGTTCATGGGCGGGGTGATCATCTTGAAGTTCCGCATCAAAAATGGCGCCAGACTTATCAATCAGAGTCTCAATATCCTGGGTGTGCCCGGCTACGTCGAGTACGGTTACAGTCATGCGGTTTTCGGTAAGGGTGCCGGTTTTGTCAGAGCAAATTACCGTCACGGAACCCAGGGTTTCGACAGCGGGCAGCTTACGAATTAACGCATTACGTTTGAGCATACGCTGTGAGCCAAGGGCCAAGGTAATGGTAACCACAGCGGGTAATCCCTCTGGAACGGCCGCTACGGCCATACTGATGCCGGTTAGCACCAACACAGACCATTCTTCACCACGTAATCGCCCTAAAATTACGACAACAATAATAATTGCTAAGGCAATCCAGGCTAGAGATTTTCCCAATCCATCCAATCGGCGCTGGAGGGGTGTTTGCTCCCCTTCTACGCCTTGAATGAGATCGGCGATTTTGCCCAGTTCAGTGTTCATGCCTGTACCGGTGATTACGGCCGTTCCCCGACCATAAGTAATCACTGTACCCATAAACACCATCCCATGCTGGTCACCCAGGGGCACATCATCCCCCTCAATCGCCCCGGTATCTTTTTCGACCGGTTCAGACTCGCCGGTTAGCGCCGCTTCTTCCACTTTTAGATTGATGCTTTCTACCAACCGCCCATCAGCAGGAACCAGATTCCCCGCCTCAAGTAAAACCACGTCCCCCGGAACGAGCTCTCGGGCAGAAATTTCAACGATACGGCCGTTACGCCTTACACGCACCGTGGGCACAGCCAGTTTTTTCAAAGCGGCGATGGCCTGTTCTGCGCGATACTCCTGTGAAAAACCGATACCTGCATTTAGCACCACAATAGCCATGATGACTATGACATCCGTCAATTCCTCGCTCAAGAAAAAGGAAACCACCGCAGCAACCAATAAAATAATGACCATCAAGTCTTTGAATTGGTCCAACAAGATGAGCCAAGGGTTTTTGGTTCCCTTATCAATTAGTTCATTTGGCCCATGCTCTGCCAGCCGCTGCTTTGCTTTTTCATCTGACAGGCCTGTTTTCAGGTCCACCCCTAACGCTTGTGAGGCATCATCAACCTCTAATTTGTACCATGCTTTCATCTAATTCTTCTCCGGTAATCGCGTTTTCGAGATGGCTGCAAGTATAACACATGCCTAATAGAGTTTCAGGCTATTTCAGCCACTTTGAGTATTTTATGAACACACTCAAGCATCTGTTAAGATTGGATATAATGAGGAGCCAATTGACCAAACAGGAGATTTTCAAGTAACGATGACCAGCAATAACTACATACCAGAACGCGCACTTTTCATTTATGCTCACCCTGACGACATAGAATTTGGCGTCGCCGGAACGGCCGCAAAATGGGCCAGTCAAGGCTGCGAAGTCACCTACGTCATCATTACCGATGGAAACGCTGGTAGTCATGAAAATGGTATGACGGCAGAGAAAATTGCCGCAATTCGACGCCAGGAGCAACAAGCAGCCGCCCAAAAAGTGGGCGTGAACACCTGCATTTTCTTGGGTTACGATGATGGCTTTCTACAACCAACACTTGAATTACGCAAAGATTTGGTACGCCAAATTCGGAAATTTAAACCCAACGTCGTTGTTTGTGGAGACCCCACTTTTTACTACAGTGACACCTACATCAACCACCCCGACCACAGGGCTGCGGCCGTGGCCGTACTTGAAGCTGTTTTCCCTGCTGCCGAAATGCCCTTAGTGTTTCCAGAACTTGGTGAAGAAGGCTTGCAACCTCACAAAACCAATTTTGTGTACATATCCCATGCCCAGGATGCTGACTATTATCTTGACATCAGCGACACCATTGACCTTAAAATTCAAGCTCTGAAGGAGCACAAAAGTCAGATTGAGGATTGGGACCCTACCCCAAGGCTCAAGGAGTGGTCGGCAAACACCGGAAAGAAAGTGGGCTTCAAGTACGCCGAAAGCTTTCGCCGAATTACCTTGAAGCCCATTGAAGAGAAAAAGGAGGATTAGCTAAAACAGCACACCCTACCAGATGGAACGGAATGAAATTTTGTTGCTACTTTCGTTAAGTTTCGCCCCAGAGAAAGGTACCCTTTTCAGACATCAGGATTTCTTGCTCCTGGAAAGTAGCAACAACCTCGTTTTCCTGATATCTGTGTAAATCGTTTGTAAAGGCTAATAGTAAAATTTACAAGAAAATTGTACCACTTTATGGTACAGTAGGCAACAATAGTGAACACGCCAAAATGACAAAGAATGCGCCCCATTAATTGACCATGAAAGAGAAAACATCAAATCGGCAGGGAACAAATATTGGTTTACGAATTCGGCAACTGAGGGAGGAGGCGGGTCTTTCGCTGCGCGGGCTGGCGGAAATTTGTGGCTTATCCTTCAATGCCATAAGCCGAATAGAGCATGGAGAGAATTCCCCAACCGTGGCTACACTCCATCGTTTGGCCGCAGCACTTCATGTGCCGATCACCGACTTTTTTATGCAAGGGCCTGCCCAAATGACAATTTTCACCAAAGCTGGGGGTGGTTTGCGGACGGATTCAGACGAGATTAGCATCGAAAGTTTGGGAAGCGGATTTCAAAATCAGCAAATCGAGGCTTTTAGATTGGAAATTGCCCCTCAAAACAGCACTTTGGAATCCCCTGTCACGCACCCTGGCGAAGAGTTTGTTTTGTGCCTTGACGGCCGTATCCTCTACCACATTGCCCACGAAACCTTTGAGCTAGAAATGGGTGACAGTATCCTTTTCAAAGCCGTGCAGCCTCATTGTTGGGAAAATGTGACGGACAAACCGGCTACCGTCCTGGTTGTGTTCCAATCTGCACCTGAAGCCCCTACCCTGTGGCAGAAGCATGCGTAATAATAAGTCGCCCTTTTTCTGTTAAAACCCTTGAGCTTAAAACGGCCGTTTCTCCAAAAGTAGGAACGGCCGTTTTCATGTCCAAAATTATTCCGTGAATAAGACCAAACCATTGTGAACATTTCAAGCTATCAAGTAAAATGAGTACCAATGGAAATAGTTGGTGTAACCGATGCAAGTGCGCTTTGAAGTTGATCGCGAAAGATTAGAGGATCTCGATGTTGAGGTGGCCACGGAAGTAGAGCCACCATTTAAAGTTTTTATCCACAATGACGACGTTACCCCTTACGACTTTGTGATCATTGTGCTGCAAAAATTCTTTGATCTCACTCCCCTGGAAGCTGAGCATGTCACTTTTGTGGCCCATACGGCGGGGGTTGCCTACGTCGCCACTTTTCCGAAAACCGAAGCCCAAAAAAGAGTGGGCAAGGCCCGCTTTGCTGCCAGCCTGGAAGGTTTCCCGCTGGCGTTTTCTATTGAACCTGCATAACGGCCGTTTCCCACACATCCGGCCACATCTTCGTTAATCAAGGAGACCCACATGAAATTCACCCTCCAAGGCGCTGGTCCCAACGGACGCGCCCTCATCGAAAGAGACATCGCAAGCCTCTCCCCTTCCTACTCCCGCGAGTACCCTCTGGTGGTTGACCACGCTCAGGGGTCAGAATTGTGGGATGTAGATGGCAAGCGCTACATTGACTTCATGGCCGGTGTTGCCGTCTTAAATGCGGGGCACCGGCACCCTGCCATTGTGGAAGCTGTGCGCCAGCAGGTAGACAAATTTTGGCACATTTGCCTAAGCGATTTCTATTACCCCCAGGCGGTGGAACTAGCCGAAAAACTGCGTGAAATCGCTCCCATGCCCGATACCCAGATCTATTTTGGCAACTCTGGGACCGAAGCAGTTGAAGCTGCAATCAAGCTGGCCATGTATAAGACAGGCCGCACGCAATTTATCGGTTTCATGGGTGCTTTCCATGGCCGAACCCTGGGCTCCCTCTCATTTACCGCCAGCAAAACGGTACAGCGCGCTAGCTACATGCCCGGTGTTAAAGTGTTTCATGTCCCTTTTCCTAACCCATATCGCCCTATGCTGGTTGGTAAGGATGGCGAGAATTGTGGAGAAACCGTAATAAACTACCTGGAAGATGAGCTATTTCGCAAAATGGTTTCACCCTACGATGTGGCGGGAATTTTGATTGAACCCATTCAAGGCGAAGGCGGGTATATCATTCCACCTTCCAACTTCTTGCGCCAACTACGTCACCTTTGTGACAAATATGGCATTTTGCTTATGGTGGATGAAGTGCAAAGCGGCGTTGGACGCACGGGCAAGTGGTGGGCGGTAGAGCACGAAGGCATCGAGCCAGATATCGTATGTTTTGCCAAAGGCGTCGGCAGCGGTATGCCTATCGGCGGTATTATTGCCCGCAAAGAAGTTATGATCTGGAAACCCGGCGCCCATGGCAGTACCTATGGTGGCAACCCCTTAGCGGCCGTTTCCGCTTTGGCAACTATACAAACGATAGAACGAGAGGGATTGATGGCCATGGCGCAGGAGACGGGGCAGTTCCTTTTAGACGCCTTAACTGAATTACAGATGCGCCATCCAACCATGGGGGATGTTCGTGGGCGTGGTCTGATGGTGGGGATTGAGTTTGTGAAGGACCAAAAAACAAAGGAACGGGATGTCGCTTTACGGGACGCGATAATTCAAACAGCCTTTGAAAAAGGTCTTCTGCTCATACCATGTGGCACCAATTCAATTCGCATGACGCCCCCGTTGAATATCTCGCGCAGCCTGGTTGAAGAAGGACTGCACATCTTTGAAGAGGCCATGATCGCGGCTGAAAATTGTCAGCATTCATAAACAATGTAGGAAATTAAGGAATGAGGTGAGAATTTGGAAGAAAAAATTGCCGCACTCAAAGAAAAATTGCGCTTTGGGGTAGCCCCAGCCATGGCAACCCCTCTGGATAGTGATGGATATTCGGTTAACCTGGAAGCAATTCCCTCATTAGTAGAATTTTTAATTAGCCGTGGAGTTAAGGGATTATTTGTCGGCGGCACAACAGGCGAAGGCATTCTGCTTGACGATGACGAACGTATGCAGTTGCACCAGGCCGCAGTTAACGCCGTACACGGCCGTATCCCTGTAATGCTGCACATCGGCGCGAATCGTACGGATACGGCCGTTGCCCTGGCGCGGCAGGCGGCAGCCATTGGCGCCGATGCAATTGCCGCCGTTACCCCCACGTTTTACGGCATGCACGACGAAGCGTTGGCCACTTACTACCATGCCATAGCCGAAGCAACACCGCAGCTCCCCTTACTCCTCTACGACATTCCCCACATGGCCGTCAACGGCATCAGCCCGGCACTGCTTAAACGGCTAAGCAAAGAGCTGCCCAATCTGGCCGGGGTGAAAACCAGCCAGGGGAATGCACAAATTTTACGCGAGCTGCTGCACGCTGCCCCCGAGCATTTAATGGTGCTGGTTGGCAATGAGCGTATCGCCTTAGGAATTTTGGCTATGGGCGCGGATGGCTTAATAAGCGGCTTGAGTACGGCCGTTCCAGAACCTTTTGTAGCCCTCACCGCGGCTTTCGCTGCCGGAAATCGCGCCGAAGCGCGCCGCCAGCACGCCATCATCAATCAACTGCTGGATATGCTCCCTGCGGGAGCACGCATTGGGGCCATCAAACAAATCCTGGCGGAAAGAGACCAGCCTGTAGGTAAAGCCATTCCGCCCCGGCCCATGCCAAAATCACCCCTTTGGCCACAAATGGCGCCGCTTTTGCATAACTGAACCAAAATGAGGCTCTTACTTTTCGACATCGATGGCACGCTGATTCGCAGCAACGGTGCAGGGCGGGAAGCCCTGGTAGCTACGCTGGTGGAGCTCTTTGGTACGGCCGGACCCATTGATACATACCAAATGAGCGGGAAAACCGATCCCCGCATTATCACCGATTTGCTTTCCGCAGAAGGGATTTCCCCTGCGCGCATCCGCGAGGCGCTACCTGAAATATTTTCACGCATGGCTCAAAAAGCAAAATCTATATACCCGACCAGGAATATGTTGCCCTGCCCCGGCGTTATGGAACTTCTAGAAGCGCTAACATGGGAAAACCAGGCTGTGCTGGGACTATTAACCGGAAATGGGGAGCTAACTGCTCCACTTAAACTGCTCTTTGCGGGAATAGACTCGACGTTATTTCGAGTAGGCGCTTATGGTTCAGATCATGAAGATCGAAACAAGCTGCCAGCTATTGCCATGGGGCGAGCAGCAGACATCTTCACTTACCCTTTTTCTGGGGAAAACACGGTAATTATTGGGGACACACCTGCCGACATTTTATGTGCGCGAGCCGGTCAGGCAACGGCCGTTGCTGTCGCCAGCGGTTGGCATTCTGCGGCAACTCTGGCAAAATATCATCCAGATCACTTGCTTGACAGCCTGACCGATACTGCGTCAGTCTTACGAATATTACTTGATCAACAGGATTCATCATGACCCAAAATGCCTCTAATCTCATCGCCACTATTCCGTTCCAGGCTAACAAACCCACCCTGCTCCCTATGAATGAGCTGTTCAATTGGGTAATATGGCAGTTTCCCCTCCCCAAAGAAGGCGGTTTATGCGGTGCGGTTCATCCACCCCTACCCGACCATACCTGGTATCCGGCAATTATTCGCAATGGTGGTCAGCAAGTTCAGGTATATGCTCACTTGGAAGCCAAATTCGCCTCCCCCGAAGAGGCCATGAACTACCTTTGTCAGAATAAAACCAGCTAATGGAGCGTGCATGAGTCGTATTATTCATACTGAAAGCCCAACAAAAATACGCAACCAAAACCGACGAAGTATTGCCGAGCTGCTGCGCCGCCTCAGCGAGAAAAAAGAGCTGGACAATGAAACACGAGACATGGCCGCGATATTGGTTTATTTGCTGCGCGAGATAGACGCCGGCGTAGAGCAGTCGGCCACAGCCTGGGAGAAACGAGGTTACTGGATGAAAGCGGAGCGTTTTTTGCGTGAATGGGACTGGATTAAAGAGTCCGCAGCCAATCTGGAGGACGTATTGCGCAACGATGCCCTGGACTTACTCCCTGAGCTTCTTGCAGATTTGCTGCCGCGTTTTGCAGACATTCAGCTCAAAACGATGACCCGCAAGCCGGAAATGTGGCGGGGAGCCTATGCCAAATTGATGGCAGAGCCGCCCAGCGACCTGCCATGGTGAGAGGCGGTTATTTTCTCCTCCTCCTCAGTGCGTTCAGTTTAATTAGTAGCTGCAGCCGCACTCCCACTTCACAAACGGCCGTTTCCAACTCGCAAACTCATTCCCCGGCCAACGTCTATCTGCCGCTCACCCAGGCGCAGGCTGCACCACCAGAAACTGCCACTGCCCTGCCCCCACCGCTCAACACAGCAACGCCTGAGCCATTCTGTACAGAGCCAGGCGAAATTATCAGTGATTCAATACCCAGCCAATGGGCGGGCTCTCTCAATTACCGTGTTTACTATCCCCCCTGTTACCGTCAAAACGGCCGTTCCTACCCTACCCTCTACCTTCTTCCCGGAAATATTCATACCGACAGCATCTGGCAGGACCTTGGCTTACTCGAAACAGCGGACGCCCAAATTCTCGCCCAACTCATTCCACCCATGCTCATCGTCATGGCTGATGGGGGTTGGATCGCCCAAAACACATCTGGTGGCCCCGGCTCTTACGAGAGCGTAATTCTGCATGAATTAATACCCCACATTGAAGCCAACACTTGTGCCTGGCCGGAGCCTCAGGCTCGAGCCATTGGCGGTTTATCTCGCGGGGGATATTGGGCTCTTGAAATCGCTTTTCGCCATCCCACGGCATTTGCCAGCGTTGGTGGCCACAGCGCCGCACTGGTTGACTCTTACGCTGGCCCAGACATCAATCCGCGCTACACAGGCATCAACCACGACCTGGGTGAACTGAAAATTTATCTAGACATCGGTCAGGATGATTATCTCAAGGCTCCGCTGCAAGGGCTGCACGAAGATATGGCGGAATTGCATATAACCCATGAGTGGGTGCTCAATGAAGGCATCCACGAAGAGGCGTATTGGTCCAGGCACTTATCCCACTACCTGGAATGGTACGGAGCAGCATGGCCTGCTACAAACGCCCTTGCTCCCACATGCAGCCCATGAAAAAAGCCAGGCAAATGCCTGGCCTTGGTTATTTCGCTTACTATTCTTCCAGTTATGGAAGTATTTCAGAGAGTTTTGCCTGAATCAAGGGATTCAAATTTTCACTTTTCAACGACTGCCGGTGCACAATTTTACGAATTTCCTGCACACGTTTCAAAACTTGCAAGTTTATTTTGTCCGTTAACCCATCATATTGCGTAATGCCACTAATGCTGGTGGCCAATGTTCTCTTAGTTTGCGACATATTCCACAATCCTTTACGGTCACATAATTTGATTCTTACTAACTATACAAAATAACGGTCTAAGAGAAAGTCTATTTATCTAATACCAATTTACACAATTTTTGTTACAGGCGTCCTTAAGAAATACCCTTGGATGAATGGTTAAGCCATAATAAAAGCGTGAAAACAGCCAGACTCAGCAGGCCCAGCAAGAATAACTTTAGTAATCCTGGGGCAAAAATGGCTATCACGCCAAAGGCAACTGCTACCGCATAATACCCCATGACTATTCTCTGCACAGGCACTCCCCGGTCCAACAAACGAAAATGAAGATGCCCGCGGTCGCCTTGAAAAGGGCTGCGTCCGCGACGCATGCGATCGATGATTTGCCAGGCCACGTCAACGATAGGTACAACGAGAACCAGTAGGGCTGTGGCAATTTTTGCCGGAGAAATAATAGCCAGTGTCGCAATTTGATAACCAAGCAAATAGGCGCCTGAGGAACCCAAAAATATGCGCGCCGGGGCGAAATTGAAAAGCAAAAACCCTACCAATGCTCCGCTGAGCACCAATGGGAAAGCGGCTATGGTAACTTGCCCAAGCTTGAAGCTATGCCAGGCAATAAGAACGGCCGTAATAGCCACCACACCTCCTGCCAGCCCATCTAAACCATCCAGGAAATTAATGGTATTGATCATGCCCACAATCCATAAGAATGTCAGCATGAAAATTACGACGCCGTCCCAGGGAGCCGCAAAAATCTCGCGAAAGGAGATGACGCCTCCACCTAACGGATCTGAAAAGCGTTCAATGAACACCTCAAAAATCACGGCGATTACTGCCCCAGCAGTGTGTATGAGAAACTGAACCCAAGGCGGTAAATCCAGACAATCATCTAACAAGCCACCAAGGACAAC
This sequence comes from uncultured Chloroflexia bacterium, assembly GCA_963695505.1. Classification (GTDB taxonomy): domain Bacteria; phylum Chloroflexota; class Anaerolineae; order Promineifilales; family Promineifilaceae; genus JACSRF01. Next base: position 157,617 of record CAVOGX010000015.1, read on the forward strand.
AACGGCCGTTCCCCACAAAATGCCCTTTAACAACTGGCCGTTGGAATCCGGCGGAAACAATGCGTAAATGAGCGCCACACCAACTGCCAGCCCTGCCAGCAATGCCAAACCACCTAGTTTAGCCACGTCACCCGCATGTTGGCGGCGACCACCGGGACGAGCAACCAGCCCAAAGCGAAAGGAGAGCCTTCGTACCGTGGGGACAGCAACAATTACGGCAACCATGGCTGCCCCAAAAACAATCAAATACGCCAGGGGTAAATTATCCTGTGCCAAACTGCCGATCACCAGCGTCCCCTAAGCCAGGCACAATGTAACCAATTTCGTTTAAATGCGAATCTATCTTTGCCACGTGAATGGGCATATCCGGGTGAGCGGAATGCAGCGCGTTAACGCCCTCTGGCGCGGCCAAAATACCCACAAATTTAATGCGCTCCGCCCCCCACTTTTTCAACACGTCGACAGCGGCCACGGCCGAACCACCGGTAGCCAGCATGGGATCCAATACCAGGCAAACCTGCACGGTAGGAATGGTGGGTAGTTTGTTGTAATACGAAACCGGCTTCAGCGTCTTCTCGTCGCGGTATAAGCCCAAATGCCACACTTCTGCGCCCGGCATCATCTGCCAGATACCCTCAACCATCCCTAAGCCCGCGCGCAGAATTGGAACCAGGCCGATGGTATCCAACAATTCGTGGCCCGGCGCCTGCCCCATGGGCGTTTCTACCTCTATGTTTGCTACCTGCAAATCGGCCGTGGCCTCATAGCACAAAAGCATCGCAATTTCCTGAATAAGCTCGCGAAACTTCTTGGGCTTGGTGCGCACGTCTCGTAGTAAGGTTAGCTTGTGTTTAACCAGCGGGTGTTGTGATTCGTGTATCATCATGCTTGCTCCATAGTTTGCGGTTTTCGTATTCCTGCGCCTAGATTATAAGAGCGTTTGACAAATCAGGGCACATTCTCGGGACTTGATCTGATCCAAACTCTACTATTGCCTGCCAGCCAGCAGCATGTTAAGCTCAGAAGAGGAGCGCAAAATGAACTGGAATGCATGGGAAGCCTACTTCGAAAAGTTCTTACGAGAGCAGCCAGAGGGTGACGCGGCCCATGATTTGGAGCACGTCAGGCGGGTAGTGCATAATGCCCATCAATTTGCAGTTGAAGAAGGAGCCGACCTAAACGTGGTGCTGCCCGCAGCCTGGCTGCATGATTGCGTGATGGTGCCGAAGGATTCCCAGAAGCGTACTCAAGCGTCACAAATGGCTGCCGAAACGGCCGTTTCTTTCTTGCAAACTATTCATTTTCCCTCCCAATATCTGGACGCCATTGCCCATGCCATAGCCGCCCACAGCTTTTCCGCCAATATTCGCCCTCAAACCCTGGAAGCGCGTATTGTGCAAGATGCCGACCGCATTGATGCTTTAGGGGCAATTGGCATTGCCCGCGCTTTCATTACCGGCGGCAGCCTGGGTCGCCCCCTCTACCACCAGCCCGATCCCTTCTGCCAAAATCGCACACCGGACGATAAGCTGGCTTCGGTAGACCACTTTTACACCAAGCTCCTAAAACTTGCGGCCTCAATGCAAACTACTGCCGGCAAACATGAAGCCCAGGCTCGTACCCGATTTATGCTTGCCTATTTAAACCAGCTTGCTCACGAAATTGGAGAAAAAGTTGCCGAATAACCACGACTTTGCGGCCCTTCTGTTGCGGCGATTAAATCTCGCTCAAACATAAGTAAAGGATCTAAACTTTGTTTGAAGTTTTGCAATGCCTTAATGAGTCCTGCCGGTTTCGTTTCCCGGTTGACAATGAAAACGGCCGTTTCCAACCTCCACCCTGCCCTCGCTGTGGCACCCCTTTACGACAGGTGCCTGTCCAATATCCATTACCGGCTGTAGAAACGGCCGTTCCCCCTCTAGTTCCTTATCTTTCCGCCATGTTGGACAACATTCGCAGCATTCACAATGTCGGTTCTATGTTTCGCACGGCCGATGGCGCCAGGCTGGCCCACCTGTACCTTTGCGGCATCACAGCTACCCCCGAACACCCCAAATTAGCCAAAGCGGCGCTGGGCGCGCAGCAAACAGTACCCTGGTCGCAGCACAACAATGGCGTGGATACGGCCGAAACCCTCAAAAGTCAAGGCTACGCTCTCTGGGCCATAGAAGCCACTTCCGACGCCCAGCCCCTGCTAAGTACAAAATGTAAGCCAACGCAGCCAACGGTTCTTGTTGTCGGCAACGAGAAAGCAGGAATTGACCCGCACATTCTTAGCCAATGCGACCGCACCTTTAGCTTGCCCATGCACGGCCACAAAAGCTCCTTGAATGCGGCGGTTGCCTTTGGCATCGCCGTATACCATCTGCAATATTCGCTGATTTCTGAGAAAAATATCTAACGAATCCGGGGAAATTGTTAGTTTACCGGCAGCAAAACGTGAAAAGTAGCGCCCTCATCAATCACGCTCTCGACCCAAACGCGACCACCCAGGCCCTCTACGTAATCTTTTAGCCAAAACAGGCCAAAACCCATGCCTGCCGCTTTTGTAGAAAATCGCAGGTCAAACACTTGCGTCAATAATTCTGGCGAGATTCCAGAGCCATTGTCATGCACCACAATTTCCAGGGTTTGCGGGTCTACCAGGTGGCTCTCGACACGCATTACTCCCAACAGCATACCGGGTAAGCGCAATAAACCGGTTGTACCTTTGACGTGGTGCTTCTCCAAAACGGCTTCCATACCATTTTTAATTAATATTTTGAAGGCTTCCACAAACATTTCATAAGCCGTGTAGACCGGCGGCAGCCCCTCCTGCAAATCCAGTTCCAGATAAATTTTGTCTTCAACGTTCAACCGGGCTACGGTCTTTTGGATTGCTTCTTGCAGTGCTTCGTTTACGTCTACCGGTTCGTCTAGCTGTTCTTTCCAAGGCTCATGGAGGCTGTCGAGGATGGCAATTGCCTCTTGCAAGCGGTGCACATAGCGTGGTCCCGATTCCAACAAACCAGCCAGCCGGTTTGCATCATTCTTGTACATCAAAGTTAGCTGCAAATGGGTGCTAAATGCCCCAATGTGGTTGCGTAATGTATGTACGTTCGATGCCGCATTAAATGCCATCTTGCCAAATAATTCCGCCACCTGCCGCCGCTCTTCACCCTTACGGTACAGGTCTTCAATTTCGCGTCGTTGCTGCTCCGAGCGATTCAGCAGTTGTTCCACTTCGCGATAAAGACGGGCATTGCGAATTCCTGCAGCAGCCTGCTGGCCAAATGCTTTTAGCAGCTCAATTTCTTCGGTATTAAACCCATCTGGGTGAGTGGTTGCCGCAAAAAGATTTCCCACTATTTCTGGCTCGCTGCTTTCGGCCGTGGTCAGGAAAAAGGGTACGGCAATGACCTGCGTGATATTGACGGTGCGCTGTAATAGCTTCAGCACCCGCTTTGCCGCGGATGGGATAAATGGGGTAAACAGCGTATATAAATCGTCGTGAGTGACTGGCTCTTTTGCTTTTACCGCCATGGTGCTCAAGTTTTCGCGGTAAGCTTCATCTTCTACGTACACCCGGGCAACTTTGGGATCGGGATGCGCGATGCTAATTGGGTTAGGCATGAAGCGTAAAACACGGCTCTCCCACTTTTCAATTTCCAATGAGGGATCGAAATAAACCGCCCGCAATGGTAACGAGCGATCATTTTTTTCATAAGTGGCCAGCATCGCCCCAATATAGCCCAGCACATTGACCACCCCTTCCACAATTTGCTGCAAGATTTGGTCCTCGCGGCTAATTCGGGTTTGAATCTCTGTAGTAAGTTGGCGTGCTACTTGAAGAACCTGCATTCGCTGCCGTTCTATCTCCATGGCCGCCGCCGCCTGCCGCCCAAAAGCTATCAAAATCCGTAAATCTTTTTCAGAAACGTCGCCTTTTTTGGCTGCACACAGCGTTCCCGCAATCATCTTCTCCCGTCCATCGGCCGTTTCTAAAAGAATTGGAACCGCCACAACCTGCTTCACACCCAGGGTTGGCTGAATTTCAGCATTAAGCAAAGTTTGCGCGTCCCTGGGGAATATGGGCGTAAATAAATCAAACAAACTGTAGCTAGTCACGGCTTTGCGCTTTCGTATCGCTTGTACATTTAAATTGGCTTGGTCGGCCTTGCTATCCACATCAAAGTGCAAAAAGCCTGGGTTCTCGTTTCCCAAAGGTTGCGGTAACAATTTATTTAGTTTTTCTATCCAATTTGGGATTTCTTGCAGATTGTAGATTTTGGCATCTAAATGATAAGCAGTAACCGATAGTGCCCCATTTTTTTCGTAGGTTGCGACCATGGCTCCCAGATAGCCCAGGGCATCGACAACATCATGGGCAATTTGCTGGAGTGTTTTGGTTAGTCTAGTTTCATTTGCTGGTGGCGTTGCTTGAATCATATTGGCCTTTAACTTCATGACCCTGGGGTTAATTTTGAGCACCGGCATTATAACATACCACATCTAACCAAACCCTGGCGCTTGTCATAATTCACAAGCATTTCACCTGCTGCCCACATTCCGAAGCAAAAATTGAGGGAATGAAAAAATAAAGTACCCTTGAGCTCAAAAACAATGGCAAAGGGGTACAAATGAAGCTGACGGAAACAAAGTATGAGACAAAACGGGTCGATCATTTGGGGATCGTGGCCGGCATCTGCCAGGAGATAGGCTTAATTGAGGAGATTGATGAGGCCGTGGGTCCAACGGGACGACAAGTTAGCATTGGACAGGCGCTGCAAGCGATGGTGCTCAATGGGCTGGGCTTTACGAGCCGGGCGATGTATTTGACACCCGAGTTTTTCCACAATCGGCCGGTGGCAGAGTTGATCGGCGAGGATATCACGGCCGAGATGCTCAGCGACGATTCATTAGGGGATGCACTGGACCGGGTCTATGCCTATGGGGTGACCGAGCTGTTTGCGCGGGTGGCCAGCCGAGGGTGTCGGACCTACGGGATAAAACATCGCTTTCATCACGCCGATACGAGCAGTTTTCACCTCCATGGTCAGTATCAAAACCAGCCAGGGGAGCCCGAAGTCATAGAAATCCAGCGGGGGTACTCCAAAGAGAACCGGCCGGACCTGAGGCAGGTGGTCTTGTCCTTGGTGACGACCCACCAGTCGGCGATTCCCACCTGGCTGGAGCCATTGAGTGGCAACAGTTCCGATAAGGAAACATTGGCCAAGACGATCCAAGCCTATCATCGGCAACTACGAGCGGAGCAAAAAGCGGCCTACTATGTGGTTGACAGCGCGCTATACAGCCAAGACAACATCCGCGATTTAGAGAATGTGTACTGGATTACGCGGGTGCCGCTGACGCTGAAGCGAGCCCAGGAGCTGCTGGTTGAGGAAGCGGCAGCGGACATGCCGGCCTTTGACGACGACGGCTATCGTGGTCGCGAGTATGAGGTCACCTACGGCCAGGTCAAGCAGCGCTGGGTGGTGATCTACTCGACGCAAGCCGCCGAACGAGAGACCAAGACATTCGAACGTCGTCGGGACAAAGCCAGGCTGCAGGCGCAAAAGCAAGTCAAGAAGCTGCAGCAGCAACGGTTTGCTTGTGAAGCCGATGCTCAGTTAGCGGTCCAACAGGTGGCGAAAAAGCTGAAATACCATCAACTCCAGGCGGTTATCACCCCGGTGATGGGCTATGATGCGCCGGGACGGCCTAGCCAAGCGAGCCAACCGCAAGTCCAAGGATATCAAGTCCAGGCTGAGTTGGAACCAGACGAACAAGTTCAGGCCCAACATGAGCGCCAGCGGGGCAAGTTCATCGTCGCTACCAACCAGTTAGACCCGCTCCAGTTGGCGACAGCCGAGATGCTATCGCTCTACAAAGCTCAAGGGGTGACAGTGGAACGCGGTTTCCGCTTCTTGAAAGACCCAATGTTCTTCGCCGACAGCCTGTTTCTGAAGAAACCGCAGCGGATTATGGCCTTATTGATGGTCATGGGGCTGGCTTTGCTCATCTATGCCTTGGCGGAACGCAAGCTGCGTCGCCAGCTCCAAGCCGAGCGGCAAACGATCCCCGACCAAAAAGGGAAACCCACTCCCAGACCGACGATGCGCCGCGTGTTTCAGATGTTTGAGGGTATTGACCTCCTGATTATCTCGGTTGCTGGTCGTGTGGTTCAGCGCAAAATACTCAATCTCAGACCAGTTCATCACCAGATTCTGACAGCATTGGGGCCGCCGGTGAAAAATGTTTATTTGGGCTTTTAGTTGCTTCGGAATGTGGGCTGCTGGTAATAAACTTTTATCGAAAAAGGAGCCTGTTTCCCATTCCCCAACACCCATGTTAAAATTTTTGCAAATGCGAGATGAACTGCTTGACCAATCCAGCCAGTCACGGCAGCAATTTTTTTCTCAACAAGAAGTGCTGCTTAGTAAGCTTGCCTCCGAGGGGCAGCACCCTCGAGCCATGGTTATTGCCTGTTCAGACGCCCGGGTCACCCCCAAAATGCTTTTTGGTGCAGGTCCGGGTGAGTTGTTTATGCTGCGCAATATCGCCAATATCATCCCCCCCTATCACCAGACGGAAATTGGCGTTGTTTCTGCGCTGGAATTTGCCATTTTGCACTTGGAAGTCCCACACATCATTGTATTAGGGCATACCGACTGTGGTGGAATTCGGGCCTTAGACACACATTTAGATATGAGTAAGGAGCCGGCATTGGCACGGTGGATCGAGATGGCCCGACCCGCCCATCGAGATGTCGATTTTTTGATGCAGTCTATGACGGATAAGGAACGACATTTGGCAATTGTGGAACGAAACGTGGTATATCAAATGCGCAATATTCAAAGTTACCCGTTTATTCGCAACATAATAGAACAAAACCAATTGAAACTGCACGGCTGGGTTTACTGCCTTTCAGAAAGATGCATTCGTTTTTATGATCCAGACAACGACACGTTTACGTTTGAATAAGGCAAATTACTGAAAAAGACGTACTTCCACCCACTCACCAGCCGCTACTCCACCTTTATTTAATGGTATCTTGATCAGCCCATCGGCATTGACAAGCGTATAAATCAAATTACTTTTGCCGAAAACCGGAGTCGCTAGAAGCCCATTTTCGCCATCACTCAAGCGGGCTGGCACATAATCTTCACGGCCGCTTTCGCTGGCAATATTCTGGGTTAGCTGTGCCCAAACCAGGCCGCGCCGGGGTAAGGTTTGCAAGCCTTGCAGGCGGTATACGGCTGGTACACCAAACATGTCAAATTGGATCATAGCTGAAACCGGATTGCCCGGCAGGCCAATTACCGGTTTGCCGTTGACCACCCCGACAATAGTAGGCTTACCTGGGCGCGTAGCTACCCCATGAAGCAGCACGCCTGGGTCCCCCAAACTGTCTATCACTTCCACGGTCATGTCCCGCACGCTGACGGAAGAGCCAGCCGACATGACCAGCATGTCAGCCGCTGCTAAAGTGCGCACAGCCGCGGCTTGCAATGCCGCGAAATCGTCAGGGATGATTCCGCCATAAACAGGAATGCCCCCTGCCTGCAGCACCTGCCCCCCAACGGTGTAGCTGTTGATGTCCCGAATTTGGCCGGGACCGGCTTCTTGGCCGGGAGGTATGACTTCATCACCTGTGGCCAGAATGCCCACGCGAGGGCGACGGGTAACTGAAAGTTCAGTAATCCCCAAAGCCAGGAGGCCACCTAAATCTTGGGGGCGCAGCCAATGCCCGGCGGGCAAAATTTCTGCGCCGTGCTGCACATCTTCGCCCACCTGCAGCACGTTTTGGCCGACGGCTACGGGGCGGTAAACCTCAATTTCGTGGGGAGAGAATTGTGAATTGTGAATTGTGAATTGTGAATTGTGAATAACTTGAGTGTGCTCCACCTGGACGACGGCATCGGCCGTTTCGGGGATCATGCCGCCGGTGTGTACAATGGCTGCCTGGCCTACGTCCAGGGCAATGGTGGCTGTCTGCCCCATGGGCACTTCGCCAACGACCTGGAGAAAGGCGGGAAGGCTTTCCGATGCGCCGTAGGTGTCGGCAGCGCGCACGGCGTAGCCATCCATGGTGCTGCGGCGGAAGTTGGGCAAGCTGTGGGGGGCGTGAATGGCTACGGCCGTTACCCGGCCCACCGCCTCTTGCACCATCACATTTTCCACAGGCAAAGCCTTTGTGAGGTGCGTGAACAGCAATTCCCGCGCTTCATCAGGGGGCAAGACGTTGAAAAATTCAGGCATTAGCTCATTTCACCAGTTGAAATTCAGGATGTAGGGGGCGGAGGCCTTGGGAAGTGGGCGGAAAACCATTGCCAATGGCCGTACCCAGCGTAAGTACGGCCGTTTCCACTTCTCCTGCGCAGGTCAAAGCCGCCGCCGTGCCGTCATGAAACAACTGCAATTCTAGCGGAGAGCCCGTCAATTCGCTAACCTGCTCGGCCAGATATTGGTCAAGCTGATCTGTTAGCAGTTGGAGACGGCCGTAACAGCCCATGTCCCAGTCCAGCGCGGGATGTCCGTCCACCAGGTAGCAGGCAATGGCCGCCACCATGCGGGTGTCGACCGGCCATCCGGCGGTTTGGGCTTCTTGCCAGCTTTGGGCCATCGCCTGCGTCAGGGACACGGCCGTTCTCTCCACCAGCGTCTGGTCACTACGCCAATTGATAGTGAAGCAATCCGCCGGCAGCTGCAGGCAGCAAATGCAAAGCTGCCAGCGTGCCAATTATCATAAAAAGCCACCCCTCGCTTGATGGACGTTTGCCCAAAGTCGAATACCAGCATGGCCGTTGCGTTCGGTGGCGCTGTACGCGCCGCACCGATGAGGGGTAAATGGGCGGAAAATGAGGCCCGGCGCACGGTCATGGCTGGGAAATGGTTTTCATGTAACACTTTCTCCGCTGCCGCCGCAGTAAGAACTCCCAACTTTTCGGCCATCAGTCCGCCGCCTAACCAGATGGCGGAAATTTGCCCCCAAAATGTCCAGTGATCGTCCTGCCAGTCGGGGCGCACGACGCGGTTAATGGCGTCGCCTCGTTTGAGCATGAGCAGCAGCGCGCCCAAGGCCCGGCCGTAATCCTGCGCAATGGCCAATGCTTCTTCGTCAGCGGCGACCAACAAACGGTCGAAAGCGCGGAATAATTCGGGGGAATGGGCAAATGCGGAAAATGAGGCCAGGATGCGCTGGGCTAAAAAGCGAGAGCCGAGCAGTTGGTACCCCATTTTGCGCAGCTCCCACGGCAAGTTGAGGCCGGGCAGGTCAACAATGCGCGCCTGATTAAGGGAAGGCCGGACGTACGGCCGTTTCTCCAAAAAGGGGTGCGTCCATGCAATCATCAACTACCAGACAAGACCTGCGAGGTTTCCACCTTTGGTGCAACGTTGAGAAACCCGTCAAAAAACCTCGCAGGTCTACAAAGGTTCAAAATTCGCCAGACTTCAACCATCAACTGCCCGATACAAGCCGCCGTAGATCATCCTCGCTGAGAATGGGCACGCCCAACTGCTGCGCTTTGGCCAGCTTGCTGCCCGCTTTTTCGCCAGCCAGCAGATAGTCGGTGTTTTTGCTGACCGAGCCGGTCACTTTGCCGCCGTGCTGCTTCGATGAGCGCTTTGGCCTCGTCGCGGCTCAGGGTGGGCAGCGTGCCGGTGATGACGAAGGTCAGCCCGGCCAGCGTGTGGCTGGCGGCGTCATCTTCCGGTCTTCTCGCTGGCAAATTGCAGCCCAGCGGCGCGCAGCTTTTCCAGCACGCGCCGGTTCTTCTCATTGGCAAACCAGGTGATGACGGAAACGGCCGTTCCCGGCCCAATCCCCTCAATCTGCTTCCAACTCCTCCTGACGTGGCCGCCGCCAATGCATCAATGCTGCCCAACGCATCCAGCAGCAGCCCCGCCACCACGCTGCCCACAAAGCGAATGCCCAGCGCCGTCAAGCACCCGCTCCGGCGGCTGCTCCTTGCTGGCCTCAATGCCCGCCAGCAAATTGTCCACCTTCTTGTCCTTGAACCCTTCCAGCGCCAGCAGATCATCCCGCTTCGAGCGTGTAAATGTCGGCCATGTCGTGAATCAGCCCCTGCTCGATGAGCAGCGCGCCGGTTTGCGCGCCAAAGTTGTCGATGTCCATCGCCCCCCGGCTGACAAAATATTCGACGCGGCGCACCAACTGCTCCGGGCAGGCCGGATTGTCGCAGTAAATGGCCACCTCGCCGGCGATGCTGCACGGCCGGTTCGCCACAGACCGGGCAGTGGGTCGGCGGTTCGCACCACCTGCTCCGAGCCATCGCGCACATCCACCACCGGGCCCACGATGTAGGGAATCACATCCCCGGCCCGCTTGACGATCACCGTGTCGCCAATGCGAATATCTTTGCGGGCGATTTCGTCGTAATTGTGCAGCGTGGCGTTGCGCACAATGACGCCGCCGATTTCCACCGGTTCCAGCACGGCCGCCGGGGCCAAAATGCCGGTGCGCCCCACGTTGACCTGCACGTCCAGCAGTTTGGTCGTCTTTTCCTGCGCCGGGAACTTCATGGCGATCGCCCCGCGCGGGTCTTTGCCCACAAAGCCGAGGCTGTCGGCCAGCGGCCGGTCGTTGATTTTGACGACCATGCCGTCCACTTCGTAGTTGATCTGGTTGCGCTTTTCGATCCAGGCTGTCGTAGGCGGCGGCCACGCACTCCAGATCGGGGCAGTAGTGGCTGTCGGGCGAGACGGGGAAGCCCAGCCTGCGCAGCAGTTCCAGCCGCTCCCACTGCTTGTCGGGCACGTCGACCCCCGTCCCAGGCGACGAAATCGTAGACGAAGAGGGTTAACGGCCGTGCCGCCGTAATCGTCGAATCGAGCTGGCGCAGCGAACCGGAGGCGGCGTTGCGCGGGTTCATGTAGGCCGCTTCGCCCGCCTCCATCCGCGCCAGGTTAAACGCTTCAAATTTGTCCAGCGGGAAGAACACCTCGCCGCGCACCACCAGGTAAGGCGGCGGCGTCAAGCTGGCTGTCCGGGTCAACGGGAATGCGCTGCGGCAGGCTGCGGATCGTGCGCAGGTTTTGGGTGACGTCTTCGCCCACTTCGCCGTTGCCGCGGGTGGCGCCTTGGGTGAAACGGCCGTTCTCGGTACGTCAACACAATGCTCAAGCCGTCCAGCTTCGGCTCCACGGTATAATCCAGCTTCACCTCCGGGTCGGGCAGCAGGCGCCCAATCCGCGTGCCGCCAGGCAAACAAATCTTCCACGTTAAAGGCATTGGCCAGGCTGAGAATAGGCGCCGGATGGGTCACCTTCTGCAAAGGCGTCCAGCGGCTCCGCCCCGGCCCGCTGCGTGGGCGAATCCGGCGTCACCAGCTCCGGGTGCGCCGCTTCCAGCGCCAGCAGTTCCCGGTACAGCGCGTCATACTCGGCGTCGCTGATGACCGGCGCATCCAGCACGTGGTAGCGATAGAGGTGAAAGTTGATTTCCTCGCCGTAATTGGGCGATTCGTTCTGCTGCATTCATAATTCAGCCATCATCCTTTTTAGCTCATCCAGTGGGCTGCGAACTCCCCTTGCCCCCAGGTTGGCAACATGGGTATAAATCATCGTGGTCTTAACATTTTTGTGACCTAGCAGCTCCTGGATTGTGCGGATGTCGTACCCCGCTTCCAGCAAATGGGTGGCAAAGCTGTGACGGAACACATGCGGCGTAACCGGTTTATCAACGCCTGCTTTTTGAGCCGCCAGTTTCACCGCCTTTTGGATAGTGCTGGGGTGTAAATGATGGCGGTACAAAATATCTTCTTCGCTTTGAGGGTCTTTGGATAAGGTTTGCGACGGGAAAATGAACTGCCATTTCCATTCCTTGTTGGCGTTGGGGTATTTACGGGCCAGGGCATATGGTAGAGAAGCACGACCGTATCCCTTCTCCAAGTCCCGGTGATGCAGCCGGCGCACCATATCTAGATGGCTGTGTAAACTGGAAACAACTTGATCTGGCAGAATTGTTGACCGGTCCTTAAATCCTTTCCCATCCCGCACAATAAGCAGCTTTTGGCCAAAATCAACGTCTTTCACCCGCAGGCGCAGCGCTTCATTCACCCGCAAGCCGCCGCCATAGAGTAACTGTACCGCCAATAACGGCACGCCTGACAGATGACTCATCACCGCCTGGACTTCGGAGACAGTTAACACCACCGGTAATCGACTCGGTTTCTTGGCCCAGGTCACATCCACCCACTCAATCGGAATTTTGAGCACTTCCCTGTACAGGAATAGCAATGCGCTTAACGCCTGGTTCTGCGTGGAAGCTGCCACATTCTGATCAACCGCCAGATGGGTCAAAAATGCCTCAATTTCCGGCGCTTCCATCTCATTTGGGTGTCGCTTACCATGGAACAAAATGTACTTCTTTATCCAGTACACATATGATTTTTCCGTCCGGTAAGAGTAATTCTTTACCCGTATCGTTTGCCGTACCTGGTCGAGGAGTTTAGGTTTTTCATTCATTGGTCCCCCATTGACAATAAGCAGCGCGCAATTTTATACTGTGTCCATGTCAGTGACCGCTTCTGGAGGAACTTATACCGAAAACATTCTGCATAATCCCCCAGATTTCAATATATACCGAATATTCGGCAACTATTATAACCACATAAGGGGGCTTAAGCCGAATTACGTTCAACATAAGATGAACTTTGCCAAGTTTAAACCGACAAGTGTTTCTATTGAATAATATGCTATGTCCGACGCCTGGCGGCATCGGACATAGTGCGCGCGTCACCGGGTGCACGCATGCCGCTGGCGCGGCATGCAATACGTGCACCCGACTCGCTTCGCGAGCAGGGTGACGCGCGCATTAGCCCGCCCATTGGCGCTTCATATCTTTACAAATGAGAATACCTAATCTTAAAAAGGAGTGAACAGTGGCAAACTCAGATATTACCACTATCGCTAACACTACCAAGCGTGAAGTAGAAAAAGCATTTAATGTTTTGGATGCAATTCACACGTCAGATGCATTTCAAAAACTTCTTGACAAACTTTGGGAACTTCGACCTAGACATGAACGCCAAGTGTTTATCAGAGATGTTATCCACAATCCTGGTCAGCTAGAGGCATCCGGTATAAGTCAGGATGGGGATGTTTCCCTTCAACGAACCTACTTTGATGATAATAGACCAACCTTGATGGCACTGGTATATCATCTTCCAGAAGGTCTAGGTTTTCAAAAGGTTACAATAACCTATGACGATACTACTCGATGGAAGGGAGATGACGGAGATTCTATTGAAAATCCGTTCAAAGCCCCAATATTACGATATCGAAGCCCAATTGAAGACATGGCTGGTTCAGAACATGTTATCGGCAATATCTTGGCACTCCCGGATGATGCTGATAAAAAGCTAGCTGCCGTGCGCAATCTAACTCCCGATTCCTTCGCAGGTATACATATTCCTGAGTTGCGAGTTGCAGCGCGTTGGTTTGAACATGACGCACCTATGCTTGATCCTGCTACTCTTCGATACATATCTCCGACCGTGTACGTCGATGGACCTCCTCGTAATCCAATCCCACCAGTCAAGCCCCCGCCTGGTGGCGGCGGGGATTGGACTACATGTGTATCGGTTGGCTATGGTTTATGTGCTTCAGTTGGTAAATAACGCCAGACTTTGAAATGAGTCAATTCTCATTCAATAGCGTTATTTCACTTTCATAAACTCAGAACGTACAACCTCAGCAAAAGCGGGCTAACACGGCGTGCACTGGACGCCGGGGATTCTGCGGCATTTTCGAGCATTATTCCGGCTTCGAGTTTTTTCTGCTCCCAAGCAGAGTCCACACTCGCCCCAGCGCCAGTAACGCAAACCGTTAGGTGCAAAAAAGTAACTCCACGAATTCTAATCGAAGAGGAACAGCAAAATGGAATTTGTCATTGCTACATTAGTTGGCTTTCTAAGCGGAGCTCTTGTTCCTGTGATAGGATTGTGGATTCAATCTAGGTGGAAACACAGAGAAATCACGCTAAAACATGAAGACACCCTCTTTCAAAAAAGAATCGAAGTAGCAACCAAAACCATTAAAGCCTGCTATAACTACTTCACCATCAGCCACAGATATGCACTTGCAAAGGACAAAAACAAGGCGGCATTCCTTAAGCAACGAGGCCTAATTCAAACTCAGATTTTCGAAATCGAGCCAGAAGTTGACCTATTTTTTCCACTAGAAACTGTTACAGCGTTTCGAAATTTCCTAAACTCCGTGGATGAATCTATCAAACCTGAGATACACTGGACAGCAGTTGGCTATCGTCTGGACACAGAGTTCACCACTTTTGTAAACAAAGTCAGAGCCGATTTAGGTATCGAAGCCACCGAAAGCAATTTGACCAAATCCCTTTCTCAAAGCATAGGAATCGGCTCCGATGATAACTAGTGAGAAATATAGCACCTAACAATAGTTGCAGCCGACGGCCCGAGCGTTTACGTTCAGTGTGGATTCCATGCTCTACCCGGCCGTGAGGCGTCGCAAGATAAAGAAGAAGTTCATGCTACAAGTCATCGGAGCTGGATTCGGAAGAACCGGAACACATAGTCTGGGTCTCGCATTGGAGAAACTAGGATTTAGCCCCTGCTACAATGTTCTCCAAGTTTCTAAAAGTCCCGAACATACAGCATTGTGGAACAATGCAATAGATGGAAAGAAGATTGATTGGGACCGCTTATTTCGAGATTACAATTCTTCAGTCGAATGGCCAACGGTTGCCTTTCTTCCGCAGGTAACCCAACATTTTCACCAAGCGAAGGTCATTTTGACAGTAAGAGAATCAGATTCATGGTACGAGAGCGCAATCAAAACGATTTTCAATGGCCTGGAATTGAGTGCTTATAATCCTGACCCAACCAAGAGAGAACGTAGTGGAATGCTGCGTAGTTTGATCTTGGAACGTACCTTTCAAAGCAGATACCGAGACAGAGATTTTGCCATTAGGGTCTATGAGCAACATAATCAACGAGTTCGAGAGATGGTTCCATCCAATCGATTGTTGGAGTTCAACGTCAAAAACGGGTGGAAACAACTGAGTGATTTTCTTGGAAAAACAGCTCCTGATGAACCCTTTCCAAGATTGAATGTAAGGGAAGATTTTTTAGAGTCAAAACCGGATTGGGCGAAGAAGCTCATGAGAGAACAGGGGCAAACCGGCTCCTAACAACACATGCAGGCGACCGTTGCTACGCAGCGCAAGAAACGCAACACGATTGCACGCAAATCGATCCGCACAAACCATCGTTAGGGACGACCCCGCAGCGGCACCTGATGAAAACGTTAGGCGGCGCAAGGAAAATCATTATGGAAACTATCATTTCAGTAGACCGTCTCCGGTTTCTTATCAATCGGTTGCGCGAGCGCCTCTGGGTGAGACCATTGGCAGTTTGTTTGCTGTCGGTCGGGGCGGCCTTCGTGGCGAAACTTGCTGATGACACTGGGCTAGCGCAGTTCATGCCGGAGATTGTACCAGACTCTGTCGAGTCGTTGCTGTCCATCATGGCATCCAGCATGTTAGTAATCGCCACCTTTTCGGTTGCATCGATGGTGTCGGCTTATGCTTCAGCTAGTAGCACGGCAACTCCGCGTTCATTCAGTTTAGTTGTTGCCGACGACGTGTCCCAAAACGCGCTTTCGACCTTCGTTGGCGCTTTCATTTTCAGTATTGTGGCTCTAACGGCCGTTAAAAACGCCTACTTTGATAAGGCCGGTCTCTTCATCCTCTTTATTCTGACTGCGACTGTATTCGGTATGGTAATTATTACGTTCGTACGCTGGGTTGACCGCATCGCCCGCCTTGGTCGCCTTGGATCGACGACCGATAAAGTTGAGAATGCAACGGCCAATGCCCTGAAGCGGCGACTGAACGCGCCGACTCTACACGGCATGCCAGCGGATGGTTCTCAGGCGCGAGGGCACCCAATATTTGCAATGGCTTTGGGATACGTGCAGCATATCGACATAGCCGCAATTCAAGTGTGGGCTGAGGATAACAACAGTCGGGTGGTGGTAGCAGCTTTGCCTGGTACGTTTGCTGCTCCCGATCGGGCACTTGCTTACGTGAGCCCCTGGTCAGACAGGCAGTCTGGAATTGACTATACGCCTGTTGTAGAGTCGTTTCAGATAGGAAACGACCGTCTTTTTGAAGACGACCCCCGATTTGGTCTGGTAGTTCTATCGGAAATAGCCGGTCGGGCTCTATCGCCAGCCGTCAATGATCCCGGTACGGCGATCAGCATTATCGGTGCACTGTTACGACTGTTTGCTCTGTGGAATGACCATCCAGACGGTGGCAACGATGAAACACCCAAGTATGCTCGCGTAGCAGTACCCCGGATTTCGGTGCGCGATATGTTCGACGACGCTTTCACGGCGATTGCTCGTGACGGTGCAGGCGCGGTCGAAGTCTCAGTGCGACTACAGAAAGCGCTGGGCACTCTGGCATCGATTGGACATCCTGAAATGCGGGATGCAGCAATATATCATGGACGGCTCGCGCTAAAACGCGCACTTAATGCGCTTGATACGGATGAAGACCTAGTGATAGTTAGAGATGCGGCTAACTATACGGAGTCAAATGCTTCACCAGATACCGGGTCAACTACCCAATAGGAATGGCCAAATTATGTTTCGTCACTCACGCATTTCACCTAACAAATCGCTGCACGGGATTTCTGCTTCGCTCTGCTCCACAGTACCCAGTGAGCTCAACACTATGTCCGACGCTG
The DNA here is from genome assembly GCA_963695505.1 of uncultured Chloroflexia bacterium. Classification (GTDB taxonomy): domain Bacteria; phylum Chloroflexota; class Anaerolineae; order Promineifilales; family Promineifilaceae; genus JACSRF01. The sequence continues at coordinate 174,353 of CAVOGX010000015.1, forward strand.
CGCGCCGGTCCTAATGGGGCGAAATTAGAAGCTTTACACATTGTAAAAATATGCTGTTTTGTTATGGAAAGTGACGGCATAATTTGCTATCATATAGGTCGTGAATACAAAGCAGCGTAAAACCCTTTCCGCGATCTTTACCGATCCAATTAATGGAAATATTGAGTGGCGCCGAATTGAATCCCTTCTGATCGCCTTGGGTTGTCAAGTCATTGAGGGAACTGGTTCACGCGTAACTTTCATTCTCAATGACCAGCGTGCAGATTTTCATCGGCCACATCCTAGAAAGGAAGCACTTCGCTACCGTGTAAAAGATGTACGGGAATTTTTGCAAAGGGCAGGTGTAACACCATGAATGAGATGACTTACCAAAACTATAAAGCAAAAATTGAATATGACTCCATAGATAAAATTTTTGTGGGGCACATTATTGGCATCCGGGATATTGTTGGTTTTCACGGCAGTACTGTTGAAGAACTAGAATCGGCATTTCATGAAGCAGTAGAGCACTATCTTGAAGTATGTGAAAAAATCGGGCAGGAGCCACAACGATCTTATTCTGGCAAACTGACGTTGCGTATCCCACCGGAAATTCATATGGCGGTGGCGACAGCAGCCGAAATAAACAGTAAAAGCATTAATCAATGGGCCTCTGATGTCCTAAAACAAGCTGCTAGTTCCGATTCAACCGCCTAACAATGCTTTCACTCTGAACACGAGCACGAGGCTCTTTCACGATTTGAGGGGCTGGTAACAAAGTACCTTCCGCGCCGCCACCGACCTGTGTTCTGCTCGTGGCAGGTGAAGCAGGCGTTAACCGGCGCTCTCCGGGAGACCGAATAGGAGGTTCGATGTGAGCACCACCGACACTGGCTCTGATCCGCTCGCCACTGGTCGGCTGGTCGTCCTGAGAGACCGAGTCGCATCGGACGTTGATATCTTCCTTCGCTGGCGCACTCATGGAGAGTGGAGGTTGTGGGATGCTCCCTGGGAAGGAGGAAGCGACGCACTCACCCCCGAGGAGGAGCTTGAGTACAGAGAGCTGTTCGCGTCGCGGCTCGAGAGGGAGGCACCATCGCCCAGGCAGCGAGCCGTCGTCACGACGAAGGCCGGCAAGCCGCTGGGGTGGGTCAACCGGTACATGCCCGAGCACAGCTCAGAGGATTGGCATCTGGGGATTGACATTTGCGAGGATGAGTACCTGAACCGTGGATTCGGCACGGAGGCGCTTCGGCTCTGGCTCGACTACCTGTTTGCGAATTCCGATGTCCATCGCATCTCATTGGGCACCTGGTCGTTCAATGAGAGGATGATGCGCGTGGCGGAGAAGGTCGGGTTCACTCGTGAATGCTGTCAGCGTGAGAAGAAGCAGTGGCAGGGCGAGTGGATCGACTACGTTTCCTATGGCGTATTGAGGAGCGAGTGGGACGTGAGGCGCGAACAGGGGCGGTAGTCGAGTGACTTGGAGCGCCGTCTAACTGACGTATGCACCCACCGCGCCAGCCTTAACGCTCGCGGGTGATACAGGGCGCGTTAGGCGGCTGAATACACCGTAAATTAAATTTTCCAATAAAATCTTGCTCCAGATGGAGCGCACGCTAAGCTAGTGGCATGAAAAAACAACATGTACAACTTAGCGAAGATGATCGAAAGCGATTGCAGTTTTTAACAAGCCAAGGCAAGCTCAGAGCCAGAGTGTATAAGCGAGCAACGGCTTTGCTAGAACTTGACCGTGGCAAAACCTTTACATCCGTCGCCGAAACAGTGGGAACAACCTACCAAACAGTGTCCACTTGGGCGACAAAATATAAAGCAGCAGGCTTAGAATGTCTGCTTGACAAACCGCGCAGTGGACGACCCATTAAGTTTGATGGCGCACAGCGCGCAAAAATAACTGCGCTGGCTTGCAGTGAGCCACCTGAAGGGTACGGGCAATGGAACTTGCGTTTGCTGGCTGAAAAAGTGGTTGAGCTGGAATATTGCGCCAGCATTTCCCATACCCAGGTCAGCGACATCCTGAAAAAAACGAACTTAAGCCTCACCTGAAGCGCTACTGGTGCATTGGCAAGATAAACAGCCGTTTCATTGCGCGCATGGAACGCATACTCGCCCTTTATGCCTTGCCTTATGACCCGCTTAACCCTGTCATTTGTTATGATGAACGGCCGTGTTTTCTCATTGGTGACACCGTCGAGCCATTGGCTCTACAAACAGGTCAATCACGTCGTGAGCATTACGCCTACGAGAAAAATGGGTCTTGCTGCCTATTAGCCGCTATCGAACCTCTGACTGGTAAGCGCTTGTCTCGTGTATTTGCACAGCGTAGAAAAAAGGAGTTTTTCCTTTTTTGTCAGGCGTTGGCGGCGGCTTATCCTGAAGCGGCCAAGATTCATCTGGTTCTGGACAACCTTAACACCCATGATGTCAGCGCTTTTTACGAAAACTTGCCAGCTGACGAGGCATTCGCACTAGCTGAACGATTTGAGTTCTACTTCACGCCCAAATCAGCTAGTTGGCTGAACATGATTGAAATTGAGTTTTCTGCTCTGGCTCGCCTTTGTCTCAATCGGCGTATCCCGACCATGGCTAAACTCAAAAGTGAAGTAATGGCTATCGTAACAGAACGCCACGAAAAGCAGATTAAGATCAATTGGCAGTTTTCGCTAACCGCTGTCCGGAAAAAGCTTAATTCGCATTATGTAGTTGTTAACTTGCCTTTCGACTAATTTTGATCCTTAAAAACAAAATACGGCTAAACTTTGGTCACTATGACCGATGTAACAGTCCAAACAGAACGAGTTGACGATATTCCATTGTTGATTCGCCAACAGCAAGCCATGGGGATGGCTGAGATCATCAATTCCCTTGCGCCACGCCATGGAAACCGCGAAGGGTTAAGCGTCGGCGAACTGATCACAGGTTGGTTGGCATTCATCCTCTCTGAATCAGACCACCGTCTGAGCTATGTCGAGCCATGGGTCGTTCAACAACAACAGACGTTGAGCTACCTACTCGACCAGCCAGTAACACCGCGAGATTTCACCGATGACCGTCTAGGCGATGCCCTGGTCACGTTGAGCGACGACGCACTGTGGGAGAAGTTGGAAACCCGACTCAACCAGCGCCTTATTCGCGTGTACGCGCTGCCAACAGATACGGCGCGGGTAGACACCACAACCGTTGCTCTCTATCACGACAGCGAAACCAGTGCCTTGGCGGCTCATGGGCACAGCAAAGATCATCGCCCTGACCTGGCGCAACTCAAGATACTGTTGGTGACACTGGACCCCTTGGCAATGCCGCTGGTAACGATGTGCCTGCCGGGGAATCGCGCGGATGACGGTCTCTACTTGCCCGCAATTGCTGAAGCCCGGAAAGGTTTAGGGCAAACGGGTCCCCTGCTTTACGTCGGCGACAGTAAGATGGAAGCGTTAGCCACCCGCGCCCAAATTGACCAGTATGGCGATTACTACCTGCTTCCCTTGAGCCAAAAAGGGAGACAACAGCATTTACTGGCTGACCTGGTCGCTGAAGTGCTGGCTAGCGAGAACCCGGACCTGGTAGACATCTATCCCGCCGATGCTAGGCAAACGGATGAGAACAGCCTTCTGGGGCAGGGGCAGGAAAGCGTTCGCCCACAAGAAGCAGCGCTTGATGGCGGCCTTCACCAGTGGCAAGAACGTCTCTTACTCATCCATTCACCGACGCTGGCCGCGAGTGGTGCGAGAGGATTACAGAAACGTCTCCAAGAAGCAGAGGGGCAACTAGCCGCGTTGACGCCGTCGCCTGGTCGGGGCAAACGTCAGGCGACAGACCTCGCCACCCTTGAAGCCGCGGTAGCGCAAATCCTCAGCCGGTATGACGTTGCTGACTATCTCCACGTGCAGTACCAATGCCATATCTCTGAGCGACAGATTCGCGCCTACAAAGAACGTCCTGCCCGCACCGAGCACGCAGTTCGGTACGAAGTAAGCATCATGCGTGATACGGAGGCAATTACCCAGGCTGAGGGACAGATGGGCTGGCGCATCTACGTCACCAATGCTCCAGAGCAGCGCCTCTCTTTGCCAGAGGCGTTGGGCACTTACCGCGGTGGCGTGCCGACAATTGAACGAGATTTTTCCCGTTTCAAGGGACGGCCGTTAGGCTTACGCCCCTTGTTTGTCCAACGAGATGACCACATGACGGGATTGGTGCGTCTGCTTTCTCTGGGGTTGCGGGTTCTGACACTGATTGAATTTCTGGTTCGTCGTTCGCTCCGGGAAGAACAAGAAAGTCTGGCGGGTTTGTACCCAGGAAACCCCAAACAAACGACAGAGCGACCAACGGCAGAACGTATTTTGCGGGCGTTTCAGGGAGTAACGTTGTCCTGCATCCATTTACCAGGGCAAGAAATCCGTCACGTGACCCCATTGTCACCGTTACAGAGCCGTATTTTGCAATTGTTAAAGTTGAGTGATTCTGTTTACACGGGCTTGGTTCAAGTAGAACCAAATTCGTCATAGTCCGAAAAATTTAATCGAAAGGCAAGTGTTAATGAAGAGAATGAAGCATTCTCAAATGCAAAATAATTTATCTTACGGTGTACTGAAGTATCGCATCATAAAGAAAATCGTCACTTTCAGGTTTATGAAATGAAGGTTAATGGATGAACCGAACCGCTGAAGGAAGAGGAACAATGAAACAACATTTTTTGGACGGTAGCGTAACCCAACCTTTTTGGGACAATTCAGTAGAGCCACGGCTGGAAATCAATCCGGGTGACGTGGTGGTGTTTGATTGTCCTGAACCAACCGGGCAGATGACGCCTGATTGGACGGTGGACACGCTTGTACAAGACTATGATCACTCTTTGGCGCACGCGCTGATCGGCAGCGTTTACGTAAAAGGGGCACAGCCAGGCGATGCGTTGGAAGTAGAGGTGCTCGACTTTCAGCACAAAGGGTGGGGCTGGAGCGGCCACATTCCGGAATTTGGGCTGCTGGCGGAAGATTTCGATTACCCATATCTGCACCACTGGCGCCTGGAAGGCGACACCTGTCACTTTGACGTGCAAGGGACTTACCTTGCCGTTCCAACCGTTCTGCGGCGTGATGGGCGTGGCCCCGGCCGAACCGGGCCGCTTCGATACCACTCCTCCGCGGGCTAACGGCGGCAACATCGACATCCGGCATCTTGGCCGTGGCGCTAAAGTATGGTTTCCAACTTTGGTTCCCGGTGCGCTTTTTGCCTGCGGCGACTGCCATAGCGCCCAGGGGGACGGCGAGGTTTGCGGCACTGGCATTGAATCACCGATGATGGTGACATTACGCTTTAACGTGCGCAAAGGGGTGAATATACCAGAGCTTCAGTTTGAAACGCCTGCGCCGCTGGACAAACTCGCCGGCAAAGGATATTTTGCCACTACTGCGCATGGCCCCGATCTCATGGAAAATACGAAGAATGCAGTACGCTACATGATTGATTGGTTAGTCAGCACCAAAGGTTTAACGCGCAGCCAGGCGTATGTTTTGTGCAGCACAGCGGCTGACTTGAAGATCAGCGAAGTTGTGGATCTCCCAAACTTTATTGTATCTGCCTATATGCCGTTGCAGCTTTTTGCCGCATAGTGGTCTAACACTCAGCACGGAACAGCCCTATAATCTAGTGCCGCCCAACATTACTTGCACTTGACCGCAAGCACCGCGTTTATTCACGATCTGAGGATGTGGCAGCCAATCACCTTCCGCGCATTCAGGAACTTGGAAGCTCGCAGCAAGTGAAACGGGCGTTAGAATAACATTTACGAGATGTCGCAGGACTGTCGGCTCAGTGTCAGTAAAAAACCGTGTAGAAATATTGGTATTTATGGTATTTTGGGGGAGATTAACAAATGCTTCCATCACAAGGTCGAAACATAAATGAAAATCAATGCTGATTTAATTATCAAACTGAGAAAAGAAAAAGCTTGGTCTCAACAAGAGCTAGCTGATGCCGCCGGCTTAAATGTCAGAACGATACAACGGGTTGAAAAGGAGGCATCAGCTTCGCTGCATTCGAAAAAGGCACTGGCTACAGCGTTGGATATTTCTGTTCAGGACCTTGATTTTGAGGAAAATATCATGAAACCCTGCCCATTATGTCATTCAGATAAAATCTATCAATACAAGGAATATTTCCAACACAGCGGGGTAGGAGAAGAACTGCTTCCGAAACTTGGCAAAGGGCTGTTTGGCGTTGCGACGATATGTCCGTTTGTGTGCGCTGAATGTGGCTATATACGGTTGATGGCATCAAGTGAGGTTCGTGAACGCTTAGTACAATCAGAACATTGGAAAAAAATATAAGTTCTAAAGGTAAGTGACCGTCGTCGCCTAACAAAGCATCGACCAGACGCGGCGAGTATTTGATAATTCAAGCGGCGCGGTTAGGGTAAAGTGTTTTTAAATCGTGCTACGCCGGTCATGCTGGCGTTGGCTGGCAAAAGCTTTTCAAAATAGGCAAAAGTCTTGAGAAAAACAACCGCTCGTTTTTACGAGCACGGAAAAGATCAAGAGAGCTTGACCGATTTTCTGCTGGCGTATCGTGCGGCCAGGGATGTGCGTTTGTATCCAACCATTTGGCGAGTGCGTTTGTTGCTCTCATCAAGGGTGTGGCAACCGGAGCAGGATACCCGGATCTGGGAAGATGAAACGGGACGAATAATCGGTTTTGTCATGCTCTGGAGCAGACAACAAAAATCACCCTACATTGTGCTGGATGGTTATGTTGTTCCCGAGCTAGCCACTGAAAACTTGCTGTTGGGGATGTTTGGATGGGGGCACGCACGCGCCAAAGAGATTAGTTTGCAGCAGCAAACTTCAGTAACTATATTTGCGAATGGCTTTTCACAAGATGTACTTTCAGATCAGATCCAAAATGTATTTGGATACATGCCCCAGCAACTAAATCCCGAAGATCATAACGTTTATTACGGCAAACAATTGGGTGAAATGGTAAAAGTTCCTGTATTGCAGGAAGGATACGCTATTCAGCGCTTGAAAGATACGCGCAAGTTGGCAGCATTCCAGGCGCTGCAAAGTTTTGCGCAAGTGCATCCAGAGCATCAAAGGGAACTAATCGAGAGTAATGAATATAGTCATTTCGTGGTGATAGATCAAGATGATGAATTTGTGGCATATTGCGAGTGTTCAATCAATCGGGCTGAATGGAAACTCACGGAAACTCAGATTGGATGGATCGATTATGTCGAGACACATCCTGATTACAAGCAAAAGGGTTTTGGGCGAGTGGCTTTATTGGCAGGGTTGGCACAATTGCAGGAATGGGGTGCAGATATAGCCATGTTGATCACCATCAATTCAAACACACCGGCGATCAACTTGTATAATAAGGTTGGATTTGAACGGGTAAGTATTTCAGAACCCCAACGGTATGAAAAACATATTTCGTTTTCTGAAGTATGAAACAAGATTGACGAAATACCAGCCAACCCTGCGCCAACCCTGAGCCGGCTGTCGCTGCGCTCCCGCCTTCGTGAGGGTGCGGGCAAAATCCATTGCCAGCCGTGTTTCAGGTCGTTACCGTCGGGCAGGTTACGCAAATCGTTGCAGCGGAATTGCGAGCAAAAGGCCGATTCACCCTAAAAATTGGTGGTTGTTGAAGGGGTCGTCCCAGCCAAGAAGTTGGGTTCTCTCGCCCGCCGCTGAAGCGGCCGTTAGGCCGCCAAACAGTCGCAAGACGAATACGAATGAAAACGAATTAGATGAAATCTGCACCTTGACTCTGGGGTTACCCGAGGGACTAAACTACAGACATGTTCCGCATAGGCGAGTTTTCCCGCATAGGTTGTGTGACGATTGAAACGTTGCGTCACTACGATGAACTGGGTTTGCTGAAGCCGGCGCAAGTGGATCGGTTCACCGGTTACCGTTTCTACTCGGCCCAGCAACTCCTGACGCTAAATCGCATCCGTGCCCTCAAAGAAGTAGGTTTGTCGCTGGCTGAAATTGCGCGCATTCTCCAGAATGAACTAACAGTCGAAGAGTTGCGCGGAATGTTGAAAGCACGATTGGTAACGACAGAAAGCCTCATCGAAACCGCCCAAGTGCAGCGGGAAAAAATCCTGGCTCGCCTACATCAACTCACTCTGGAGGATCATATGTCTGAGTACGAAGTAACCCTGAAATCTGTTGAGGCTCACACGGTCGCAGCTATTCGCGAAACCGTACCCAAGGTGGATCAAATGCCCCAACGCTGTGGCGCCATGTTTGATATGGTCGCCGGTTGGATGGCCGCCAATAGTTTGCCGTTCGGCCCCCCGTTGACGATCTACCACGATAAAAGCCATACTCGTGAGCAGATCGACACCGAATGTGCGTTCATTATCCCTGGTCTTGGAGTCGACGAAGTGCCACCGCCTAAAAGCCCGATCATGGTGTATCAAATGGCAGCTCTGCCGCAGGTAGCGACCACCATCGTCACGGATGATTTCCATCAACAGGTGGAAGGCTTGACACCTGCTTACAATGCCATCGGTCAGTGGATTGAAGAGCATGGTTATCGCATCGTGGGTGCCCCGCGTGAGCTGTTTCATGGCTCGCCGGAAAAAGGAGATCTGACTGCTGAAATTCAGTTCCCGATAAAGAAGCTGTAAACAAAAGTAGTTGGCGTGCTGCAGAGGGTTGCCTCTCCGCAGCACGCTTTTTGTTTCCTGCTGAACGCGTGGCGGCCTAATCTAAGGTGCAGGCGACCCGGCTGGTGCCGGAGAATAAGCGGCGCGCTTTTGATCTTTTCAAGTCTTGCAAATCAACTTTCTTGTTCCCAGACGGCTGGTCGCGCAGGCGTCATTCGTGTAACATGGCTCTGGTAGAATCGGCACTATAGCCCAAGAGCGCCGGGCGCCTGAACATATCGTTGGGCGCAGCAGCAGGAACGAAATGGCATAGCTTGGCTACTTCCAGTGATTCCCAGAGCAGTCCTGGTTGCTGCATACTTCTTACGTGCTCTGCTCGATGGAAAACGTCAAAGGAACAAAACATGAAACGAATCTTGCTTGGCAACGCATTGATATGGGCGGGTGTAATGCTGCTCTGCGCATATCTCCTCAGGGGCACAGATTCGATGGACCAGATAGAAATGGTACTTCTTGGGGGCGCTGCTGCTGCGTTCCTCCTAGTGGAGACCGAGCGCCGGAGACAGATCCGCTGTTGCAAGCCGGGCGATCAGCGGCCTGAAGATTAAAGAAGTTCCTGGAGTTTAGTCTAAAGCTTGACGTGTCTTGAATGTCGTAAGTAGCCTCGCCTGGCTTAAATTCTGGAACGGGAAAACGAAATCGACCCTATATCCCATGTTCCATGCTTCGGCTCGCCACTGTTGCTGGTTCGAGCGTCAGTGCCGGGCAAGTTACGCTAAACGTTATGCGTGTTTTCCAGACCTGTATTACAAACAAGAATTGAAATTGGAGACGACTATGAAAATTAGAGCATCTGTAAAGAACACCGAAGACATCAGTTCCAATAAAACTTAGACATACCAGAATACTTTGAGCGATATGGAAGTAATCAAAAACACGGATAAAAATATTAATCAACTGGGAAACGTTTGTTTTTTTTCGGAATTGTGTTGGAAAAAAGGCCCACACCGATTACTGGATGGGCTTTACAGCTTATACACTATACACTCACTCTAAAAGCCATCATCAATTTTGTGCGCCAAATCAATTAAAGCATCCTCTGTTACTTCCCCTGCCGTATTCGTCAAAACAACCACGAAGGTATCGTGTTTACTCCAATAATAGTTAATGAGATCGCCATCGGTGATGGCAAAGGCTTCATCGCCTAAATTTACTATGCTTTCTTTTTCCCCTGCGGCTGCCTGGGCAGCCAGAAATTGTGATGCCCATCCATCTCCAGCTCTACCAGCCGCCCATATGTTCAACATCAACCGCTCCCCACTCTCAGTGGCCAGCCAGGAACAGGTGCTAAACAAGCCGTCCTCCGATACAGATCCGCTGGCCATTGCCGAGCTTCCGAGGATGGTTTCAACATCTGCGTCTGATAAAAGGGCACACGCATCAGGCACCGTAGACTCACCCACTTCCGGCTCCCGCGCACCATCGCCGGCATCGCCCTCGCAGGCACTCATTAGAAAACCGACCACGAATAACAACAACAGGCCAAGAAGAGTGCTTTTGTGATCTACTACCGAAGATTGGACACGCATACGGAAATTTTTCATTTTTACTCCTAGCAAAAATTCATTTAAAATGACCCACACACATAAAAGACGTATTTCATCACCAAAACCTTTCTCAGTATAATCGAAACAGGTTTCAATGAAGGTAACAGGTATGGCCGAATTCAACATCGCGTCGCAGTTTGGCGCGACATTTAGCGTGATATTGACCATCGCAGACCTATCCAAGTCGGAAGCTATCTAGATGGAAATCGTATACAAACCAATTGGCATTATCCATAGTCCCTTCAACAGCCTGGAGGGCATGCCGATCCAGCCTACAAGTGACGTAAGCGGAGCAGGCTTCATAGAGATTTACCCTGATTTCGTGGACGGCCTGAAAGATTTGGCAGGCTTTTCCCACATTTACCTTTTGTATCACCTCCATGAGGTACACCAAACCAACCTGACCGTTACTCCCTTCCTCGATTGTCAACCACGGGGCGTTTTTGCCACTCGTGCACCCAGCCGCCCCAATCCAATCGGTCTCTCTTTAGTCGAACTTGTGCGCATGGAAGGCAGTTTCATACATGTTGATCGGCTCGATGTGTTAAACGGTACCCCCTTGCTGGACATCAAGCCCTACGTGCCGGAGTTTGAGCAGATTCACAATGTGCGGATCGGTTGGCTGGAAGAGGTAAAGGGAAATGTGCGCAGCCAGAAATCGGATGAGCGCTTCCGGGATTAATTCAATTGGTAGAAGTGGGGCGATGCCATGTATCGGTAGGGTCTCAGGCCCTTTATTTGTAAAGCGGATTACGAACACCCGTTTGAGGAAGGAAACATGAAAACCAAAAATCAATCTATTATTGTCGGCGTCATCGCCATTTTATTGCTAGCCGCAGGGGCCGCAGGCGCGCTGCCCCGCTGGTCACATGCGGAGAGCATGGCGGTTTTGGCCCCCGTATCCAGCGGCATTAACTACCAGGGCCGGTTAACCAATCCCGACGGCATCCCGCTGACGGGCACATACACCATGCGGTTCGTGGTGTATGACGCCTCTGTGGCCGGTTCTTCACTGTGGGACAGCGGCAATCTCAACATTTCTGTAGAAAAGGGGCTGTTTAATGTCAAGCTCGGCGTCGACCAGGCTGATTTTGACGGCCGGGCGCTGTGGTTGAGCATCATCGTGGGTGGGCAAACCCTGTCGCCGCGCCAGGAGATTTTGCCGGCGCCCTACGCCCTGAGTGTGCGCCCAGGAGCAGACGTTATAGGAGACTCGATAGGCGCCACCGACGCCACCTTTGCGGGGTATGCTCCAGCAACCGGCACGGCTCTGTACGCCGACGCCAACGGTGGCGCAGGCATTTTTGGCGACTCCGAGAACAGCTATGGCGTTTGGGGAAGCAGCAACAACAGTTGGGGTGGTTATTTTACCAGCGATGGGGGCCATGGTATCCGCGTAGACACAAATGGTACAGACCACTATGATTATGGTGCCTATATTTCGTCAGAAGGAGGCTACGCCGTTTATGCGCAGAGCACAAACAACCAGGCCGTGCGCGGTGAAGCTGGCGACATAACGGACATTGCCGCTGCCTTGGGGCGCGTGGGTGTCGTGGGAATGGGCCAGAATCGCGGCGTGCATGCCGCGAGCAGTAGTGGACTAGGCATTTACGGAACCAGCACCAACAGTACTGGTGTTTTCGGCAATACAAGCCGAACTGATCGAAATTATGGCCTCTACACAAATGATAATCTTTTTTCACTAAATATTAATTTGGCCGGTGCCATAATGCAGGTGATGCAAAACAGCGGGACGGAAGCGCTTTCTCCTGGCGACGTGGTGATGTTTAGCGGCATCAATCGCGCAGAAACGGCGGTTTCCGCACCCATGATCCAGGTCAGCAAAGCCACTGCCGCCAACAGTACGGCCAGTTGCCGGGGTGGTTTACAGCCGTTTCAATATCGAAGCCGTCAATCCCGATCTGGAACACCCTGATGATACCAACCCAGGGCGCATGGCGGCCCTGGAAGTGACGCCCGCTGGAGATGCTGCCCCAGGTGAATACATACTGGTGGTGGTGCAAGGCCCAGCGCTGGTCAATGCCTCGGCGATTGCCGGAGAAATTGCCCCCGGTGATTTGCTTTCTACTTCAGGCAGGGCAGGGTTGGCGGGGAAAGCAGCGATGGTGGCGCAGGATGGGGTGGAAACGGCCGTGCCGGGCACGGTTTTTGGTAAAGCGCTGGAAACTCTTGAAGGCACCCAAAACGCAATTTACGTCTATGTCACGCTGCAATAGGAGGAGTCAATGAAACGTAATAAGCAATTACTCCTGCTAATTGTGGGTCTTTTGCTAATCCTGACAGCCGGAGCAGCGCTGCTGGCGCAATCATCAGCCAGCTACAATTTAGAGTGGCACGTTATTGGCAGCGGCGGCAGCGAATCCAGCTCAGCCAGCTACCGGGTAAATGGTACGGTGGGTCAAAGCTTAGCCAGCCCGCCAGAATCAGGCAGCGCCAGCTTTGAAATGAGCAGCGGCTACTGGGTGCTGCCCCCATTTCTCCCCGTCTATCTGCCTTTGATAACGAGCAATTGAGGTTTTGAGGGGTTTGCCCATAGGCGAGCAGTGCGGGAAACGGCCGTTTCCCATGCTTGCTTATTCCCCATCATCCCTTAAAATTTATCCTCAATTACCAAACAGCAATTAGCAATTGGCAAGGAACAGTGAGAGAGATTTTATTCATTGTTAATTGCTAATTGTTCCTTGCTCATTGTCAAAAGGAGCAGCCATGAAAGGACTCATTCTCAGCGGGGGTAAAGGTTCCCGCCTGTACCCCTTGACCTACACCAGCGCCAAGCAGCTTATCCCTGTGGCCAACAAGCCGGTGCTCATCCGCGTCATCGAAACTATCCGCGACGCCGGCATCACCGAAATCGGCATCGTCATTGGCAGCACCGGCGACCAGATTAAAGAAGCCGTGGGGCGCGGCGGTCGCTGGGGAGTGAAGGTGACCTACATTCCCCAGGATGCCCCTCTAGGCCTGGCCCATGCTGTCAAAATTTCGCAGGAGTTTTTGGGGGACGACCGCTTTGTCATGTTCCTGGGCGATAACGTCATCCAGGGCGGCATCAGCCCGCTGATTGCGCAGTTTGCCGACAGCCAGTGGAACAGCCAGATTGTGCTGACGCGCATTGAGCACCCGGAACAGTATGGCGTGGCGGAATTGGGGGAAGACGGCCGTATCATCCGCCTGGTCGAAAAGCCCAAAAACCCGCCCAGCAACCTGGCCCTGGTGGGCATCTACATGTTCGACCACCACATTTTTGAGGCGGTCAACGCCATCAAGCCTTCCTGGCGCGGCGAGCTGGAAATCACCGATGCCATCCAGTGGCTGGTAGAAAAGGGGTACACCGTGCATCCCTACATTCACCGCGGTTGGTGGATTGACACCGGTGCGCCGGGCGACATGCTGGAAGCCAATGACCTGGTGCTGGAAGAAATCGAGTACGTCAATGAAGGATATGCCGACCGGGACAGCACCATTGGCCGCCGCGTGCGCGTAGAGCGCGGTGCAGAAATCATCAACAGCGTAGTGCGTGGCCCATCCATCATTGGCGAAAATGCGCGCATCATCAACAGCTACGTCGGCCCTTTCACCAGCATTTACCACAACGTCACCGTGGAAAACAGCGAAATTGAGCATTCCATGGTGCTGGAATACAGCGAAATCCGTGACATTGAAACCCGCATTCAGGACAGCCTCATCGGCAAGAACGTGTGTATCAACAAATCGCCTATCAAGCCCAAGGCACTGAAGCTGACGCTGGCAGACAACAGCCAGGTGGGCATTCTCTAAATTTAAGGATTGGGAATTTGGATTTTTGGACACATCCACAATCCCAATTCCAAAATCTGACACCATGAAGGCTTTAATTCAACGGGTGAGCGCAGGCAGCGTGGAGGTAGACGGCCGTATCATGGGCGAGATTGGCCGCGGCTTTGTGGTGCTGCTGGGCGTTACCCACAGCGACACCCAGGCCGAGGCGGACTGGCTGGCCAACAAGGTGGCCGGGCTGCGCGTCTTTGAGGACGAAGCCGGAAAAATGAACCTCTCCCTGCTAGATGTGGGCGGCAGCTTGCTGGTGGTATCGCAGTTTACGCTGTATGGGGATGCGCGCAAAGGGAAACGGCCGTCTTTCACCAACGCCGCACCTCCAGAAATAGCCGAACCCCTGGTAGATTACTTTTGCCACCGGCTGCGCGAACAGGGCTTGCCCGTCGCCAGCGGCATATTCGGCGCGCACATGGCCGTCAAAATTCACAACGATGGTCCGGTGACGCTGCTGCTGGAAAAAGAGCAACAGCTGTAAACTAATTTGGGATTTTGGATTAAGGATATCAGATGAACCAACCCAACTGGCTGCACTGGGCCCAGCAAATCCAGGCCCTCGCCCAAGCCGGGCTGATCTATACCGAAGGCGTTTATGACCGCGAGCGATACCTGGCTTTGCAGCGTATTGCCGCCGAAATGATGGCCTTCGGCAGCAATGGCAACACGCAGCAGATTCTTGACCTCTTCACCCAGGAAAGCGGCTACCCTACGCCCAAAATCGACGTTCGTGGCGTTGTTTTTCGTGATGGAAAAAACTTGCTGGTCAAGGAACGCGCCGATGGCGGCTGGACGCTGCCCGGCGGCTGGGCTGACGTGGGCGACTCCCCCGCCGAATGCGCGGTGCGCGAAATTCGCGAGGAGTCCGGCTTTGACGCGCGCGCCGTGAAGCTGCTGGCCATCTATGACCGCAGCCGCCATGGGCACTTGCCCCATCCCAACTACGTTTACAAGCTCTTTTTCCTATGCGAGCTGCTGGGGGGAACGGCCGTGCCCAGCATCGAAACGGAAGCGGTGGGCTTTTTTGCCGTAGACAACCTGCCGCCCCTCTCATTGAGCCGGGTAACGGCCGTGCAAATCCAGCGTATGTTTGACCATTACCGCCATCCAGAATGGCCCACCGATTTTGACTAACAATGGCCGAAAAATTCTTCACACTAGAATCCGAAACATATTCGCAGCTAATGGTGACAAGCCATTTCCGTCGAGGGGTAGCTTTCCGCACAAATGGGCAGGAAATCGCCAGATTTTCGTGGAAAGAAGTGCAAACAAAACAATCTTTTACATTGCCAAATGGGGAACCTGCTCAAGTACAACTGGTTATTCCGGGAATTGGGTTAGATGGTCTGCAAGTTGTTATTAATGGTCACGACCTGAACCAAACAGCATCCAAAGCCCAAGAACGCATTCGAAATTCCATTTTATACCTTATTGGGGCGGCTCTATTTGCTATTGTGGCAGGATTCGTGGTTGCTAATCAGTTTTCTAAGCAGCAGCAAACACTCTCTGTGTGGAGTTTCATATTATTGCTCCTGTACACTATTTCAAGTTTCTTTATTTACGACAATTTCGTACAACAACGTTTTTCTCGACCAATAAATTTACTATTACTCTTGACTCTGTCGGTCATTCTGGTTGCTACCGCAGTAACACTAGACTCTGCTGGATACCCACAAGCATTTGCCTCACTTTTATTATTCCTTGTCATTTCAATACGCGAATTTATTTCTGGTTATCATGCTTTTCGTTACTTACGCATAAACAAGGGAGCAACATGACACGCCTATCCATCACGTTTTCATTTCTCTTCATTTTATTTTTAGCAGGCTGCGGTGGCACGGAAACCGCAAGCCTGCCCCCCACCGCTACCCGCACACCCAAGCCGCCCACCGCTACCCCCTTTCCTTCACGCACGCCCGCGCCGCCCACCACCACGCCGCTGCCTACCCACACGCCCGAACCCGACGCCACGGCCACGCCCGTTCCCACAGCCACGCCGCTGCCCACGGCCACCCCTACCGCCGGCCCCCACGCCGCTGACATAGAACAGCCAGAGTACACAGAAAGCCCATGCAGCGACCGCTTCCCTTGCTTCGACGACGTAGCCGCCTGGGAAAGCCGCATTCAGGTGCCAGAGGGCTTCACCGTGCGCTACTTTGCCCAGTTCCCCAACAACGCCCCCGACCCTGACTGGCCCAGCTTGCAGCCCACCAGCCTCACCTTTGGCCCCGACGGCAAGCTGTACGTCGCTTTTCGCCAGGGCAGCATTTACACCGTCGATGCCGACGGTAACCAGGAACTCTTTTTTGACGGCCTGATTGTGCCCACCGGGCTGGCCTTTCAGCCGGGCACAGAGCGGCTCTACGTCTCCAGCCGCGTACGCGATTGGAATCTAGACGGCGAGGGGCAGGTGCTGATCATCGAAAATGGGCAGGCGGTGCAGCTCATTGGCGGGCTGCCCTGCTGTTACCTGGGCATGCACGCCCCCAACGGCATTGCTTTTGGGCCTGATGGCTATGGCTACGTCGGCGTAGGCGGTCGTGCTGACCACGGTGAAATCCTGGACGGCACCAATACGCAAAACGAACTGCATCCTTACGAGGCCAGCATTTTGCGCTTCAGCCCTGATGGCACAGAAGTCGAGGTGTACGCGCGGGGACTGCGCAATCCCTATGACATTGCCTGGGGCGGCGATGGGGTGCTCTACGCCACGGATAACGGCCGTGACGAAGTACCCAACAGCGGCGAAACGGTGCCGGAGGAGCTGCACGCCGTCGTGTCCGGTGGTGAGCACGGCTACCCCTATTACGAATGCGACTGGTGCTTTGGCATTCCCGCAGATGTGGCGGTTGTGCCCCCCCTGGTGGAATTTTTGCCCCACAGCGTGCCCACCGGCATCACCACCTACCTGGCGGAGCAGTTCCCCGGCTACTACAACAGCCTCTTCCTCACCTTGTGGACGGCGCTGCCCTTCGCCGAACGCGTCGTGCGCGTGACGCCTGACGGGCAGGCCAGCACCTTTGCCACCGGTTTCGCCTCGCCCATCGACCTAACCGCCGGCCCTAACGGCCGTCTCTACGTCGCCGACTACTCCACCGGCATCATTTTTGAAATTAGATATAGGGAGTGAAAGGTTTCAGGTTGCAGGTTACAAGTTGCATGTATCCTGTAACTTCCCTCCTCGTTTAGCGTCCCCTAAGCAGACCACGCAAACACCTGACACCTGAACACCTGGCCCATATAATTGTGGTATGGAATCTCATGCTGAACGTTATGCTGCCGTACAAGAACGCATCGTGCAGGCTGCGCAGCGCGCCGGCCGCAACCCAGCAGACATCACGCTGGTGGCGGTGACCAAAACCTGGCCGCCCCAAACTATTATGGCCGCCTACGAGATAGGCATGCGCCACTTTGGCGAGAATCGCGTGGAAGAGCTGGCTGAGAAACGGCCGTTCCTCACCCGCACCCTTCCCCACGCCACAGACATTACCTGGCACCTCATTGGTACCCTGCAAAGCCGCAAAACAGCACTAGCAGCCGAGCATGCCAGTATCTTTCACGCCTTGGACCGGCTAAAAATTGCCAATCGGCTCAGCCAGCAGCGCCCCCAATCCGCCGGAAAGCTGCCCGTTTTGCTGGAAGTCAACACATCCGGCGAAGATAGCAAGTCCGGTTTTGCCGCCACACGCTGGGAAACGGACGCAACGCAGCAAGAAAAGCTGCGTACAGTGGTCGAGTCGGTACAGGCGCTGCCCAACTTGCAGCTTGTGGGGCTGATGACCATGGCGCCCTGGGACGCGCCGCAAGAGGAAATTCGCAAAGTCTTTCGGCGCACGCGAGAGCTGGCCTGTTGGTTGGAAACGGCCGTGCCCCACCTCTCCCTGCCCTACCTGTCCATGGGCATGACCGACGACTTTGAAATTGCAATAGAAGAAGGCGCTACCCACATTCGCGTGGGCCGCGCCATATTTGGTGAAAGAACTAACCATTAAATAGACAACAAAAGGAAACTATGGCCCTCGTACAAATTATCAATCTTCTCTTCAATGCTTTTTATATTCTCATCCTGGCGCGCATCATTTTTTCCTGGGTTCGCGTGAGCCCCTATCATCCCACCTGGGGGCCAATCATGCGGTTCGTTTACCAGGTTACAGACCCCATCATGGAGCCTATTCGCCGCATCATGCCCGCCACTGGTGGCATCGATTTCAGCCCTATGATCGTACTCATTCTGGCCAGCGTCTTGCGCTCGGTCCTCATCAATACTCTGGTATAAAAAAGACTCTCGGGGCTTAGATTAACTCACAGGGTCTCTGCCCTTTATGGCTTAGGGACCGTAGGGCAAAAATCGTCTTTATCAATACCCTGTTTATCGTTTGCCTTTCCTGGGAACTAATGGACGTTTCGAACAAGCGAAAAATCTGCTACAATTTTGTCAGTTGATTCATCGTAATCGGGGAAATCGATGATACCCCCGGGGAGGAAACGGCCGTGCACCCGATAATTCTGCGCAAATTCAACCTGTTTGCCATCCTGGTAGCGCTCCTACTATTTGTCAATCATACCCAGGCCAGAAATGTACCACTGCCTACAAAACACATCATCGATGATGCCATCGATGAACCACAGGCTGTTTACCCGGCTGACTTAGATGGCGACGGTACAATAGATCTCATCGGCGCTGCTACAGCCGGCAACACCATCGCCTGGTGGCAAAACGTCAACGGCGATGGCTCCACCTGGACCCGTCACGCCATTGATGCCGCGTTCCCTGCTGCGGAAGAAGCCCAGGCCGCTGATATTGACCACGACGGTGATCTGGATGTCATTGGCGCAGCCCAAGACCCTGATTCTGGGGAAATAGCTTGGTGGGAGAACAGCGATGGTTCCGGTACAAGTTGGAGTAAACATTCGATTGCCCTCCTGCCCAATGCCATGTCCGCCCACACCGCTGACATTGATCGCGATGGCGATTTTGATGTCGTTGGCGCCAATTATATAGATCGAGACATCTATTGGTGGGAAAACAGCGCCGGCGATGGGTCAACCTGGACAATACACACTATTTCGACAGCCAGTTTAGGCGCACGTTCTATCCAAACCGCCGACGTAGACAGCGATGGCGATTTGGACGTACTCAGCGTTGCCGTCATAGCCGATGATATTTCCTGGTGGGAGAACACAAACGGAGATGGCTCAAGTTGGATAGAACATCGGCTTGATGACTTCTTTGATGGCGCACGCTCAATCTGTGCTGTTGATTTAGATCAAGACGGCGACTTGGACATTTTGGGCACGGCTCAACTTGACGGTCAAATCGCTTGGTGGGAAAACGCTAACGGCGATGCTTCAACCTGGGTCGAACACACGCTAACCGCAACTTTTGTTGATGTGCGTACTGCCTATCCCATTGACTTCGACCAGGATGGCGACCTGGACGTTGTGGGAGCTGCATTTAATTCCAACCGGGTTACCTGGTGGGAAAACAGCGCTGGCGATGCCACAACCTGGATTGAGCACGCCGTTGACGATGCTTTTGGCAATGCCATTGCCGCTTTTCCAGTTGATATTGACCGCGACGGCGACCCCGATATTGTGGGATCGGCCGAATTAGATGACACCATCGCCTGGTGGGAAAACGAGACCATTCATAACATTGCTTTCTACTCACCAGAATTCAATTTCACCATCAGCAACACCGTAGATGGTTCAGTCTGGTCAGAAGCAGTTGATATAGATGCCGATGGCGACCTGGATGTTCTGGCCACTGGTTTTAATGAGGGTTCCATCTCCTGGTTTGAAAATACAGGTAATTTAGCAACGTGGAATCGTCACATTGTAAGCAGTCGGCCAGCCGCAGCCCACAGCCCATACATGGTTCATAGTGCTGATCTTGACCGAGACGGGGATTTAGATTTAGCCAGCGTAGCTATTTTCAGTTCGGAACTTTCCTGGTATGAGAATGTAGACGGTCGTGCCACCGCCTGGATCACGCATACATTGGCTACCGATGTGTCAACCGCCCGCCATTTAGCTATTGCCGACCTAGATCGGGATGGTGACGATGATCTAATTGCCACTGACACAAGTACAGACCACTCGTTACGCTGGTGGGAAAACCAAAACAATGGGGATGTTTGGTCTGAGCATGTCATTTTTGCTAACCAAGGTGGTTTTAGACCAGTAAACACAGCCGACATAGACAATGACGGTGATTTGGATGTGATTTCTGGTTCCAGCAATCTATATTTGGTTGCCTGGTTTGAAAATGTGGATGGCTCAGGCCTCGCCTGGAACACGCACGGGATTGACACCAATTTTTTCCAACCCAGTTACCTCGATCCGGTTGACCTGGATCAGGATGGTGACATTGACGTTTTGGGAACGGCGTGGGGACAAAGCGAAGTTGTGTGGTGGGAAAATCAAGGGGGTGGTGCAACCTGGACAAAGCACATTATTGATGGTTTATTCGATATGGCGGACACAGTTAGAGCATTTGACGTTGATAGAGATGGTGATCTGGATGCGCTGGTCACATCTTTGGGAGACGATGACGTTGATGAATATGCCTGGTGGGAAAATGTGAATGGCGACGCCTCCGCCTGGACTAAACACCTGTTGGCCTACGGTAATAATGCCACTTCTATTGAAGCAGCCGACTTAGATCAGGATGGCGATTTAGACATTTTGGGCGCTGCCTTCGACGATGATACTGTGCTCTGGTGGGAAAACCGGGGTGGGCAGTTTGGGTTGGCTACCATGGACACGGCTCCCCTCCACCTCAATGCGGGCAGCCAGGATGACATGCTGCAAATTGCAGCCACACATAACGGCCGTTCGGGCGATCATGATGCCGAACTCGTAACCTTTGAACTGCTGCTGGAAAAAACGTCCGGCGATCCGCTAAGTGACAGTGAAGCCAACGCCATTATCGAAAATCTGCACATTTACCAGGATGATGGGTCAGGCGTCTTTGAGGAGGGCAGTGATGTGTGGGTTACGGCCGTATCCGATTTCACGCTCACCAATGGCCTACTAACTGTCCCCTTTAGCGATGGCGATCCTAACGTCCAGCTTACCTGGGATGCGCCGCGCACCTACTTTGTCGTCGTCGAATTGGCCGCAACCCTGGCTGACGATCCCAACCGTAACGGCATCAACACCATTCGTCTGACCCATGTCACCGAAGCCAGCAGCAGCGGCGAAGACCGCGACTATGACATTCCCCTCACCCTGGCTTATGCGGCCAACGTGGGCGCTGACCTGGAATTGTACAGCCCAACGGCCGTTATTTTGCTTGATACGACCGCTTACCCAACACCACCTCTTTATCAAATCCTCGTTGGTCTGGTGGGTCTGTTTATCTTAACCGGCGCGGTGTGGAAGCGACGAACCTGATTTGGTAATAGCTGAAACGCAATTATCACGCCTTTCAGCTATTTATTCTACCGCAAGCCCGTCAAGCTCCGCGCAATGACCATGCGCTGAATTTCGCTGGTCCCTTCGTAAATTTCCGTAATCTTGGCGTCCCGAAAATACCGCTCAATCGGCATTTCTTTACTGTAGCCCATGCCACCATGAATCTGGATGGCCTCCTTGGCGCAAAAATTGGCGGATTCGCTGGCGTACAGCTTGGCCATGCTGGCTTCCAGCGAATAACGGCCGCCAGTGGCGATGGCTTGCTTTTTGGCCAGGCAAGCCTGATAAATCAGCAGCCGGCTAGCGTCTACGCGACATTTCATATCCGCCAACTTCTGCTGAATCATTTGGAACTGGCCAATTTTTTGCCCAAAGGCTTCGCGCTCCTGCGCATATTTCACGCTGGCCTCCAAGGCCGCTTCGGCAATGCCCTAACGCCTGGGAAGCAATACCGATGCGCCCGGCGTCCAGCACCGTCATGGCAATTTTGAAGCCTTCACCCTCCGCACCAAGCCTGTTTTCCACCGGACATAGATAATCTTCGAAAAATATTTCGCTGGTGGCGCTGGCGCGAATGCCGAGCTTTGGCTCTTTCTTGCCCCGCTTAAAACCAGGTTTATCAGCTTCAACGATGAAGGCCGTCACGCCTTTGTGTTTTTGCTCCGGCGCGGTCATGGTGAATACCACGATGTAATCGGCGTAAGGGGCTGAAGTTACCCAGGACTTGGTGCCGTTAATGACGTAATGGGTTCCTTCGGCATTCATTACGGCGCGGCTGGCCATAGTCCCGGCGTCGCTGCCGCTCATCGGCTCTGTCAGGCTGTAAGCACCAATAGCCTTGCCACTGGCTACCGACACCACATATTTTTGCTTTTGCTCCTCCGAACCAAACTTTAAAATACCGTGGCAAAACAGGGAGTTGTTTACCGACATGATAGTGCCGTGGCTAGCATCCACTTTGCAAATTTCAGTCAAGGCCAGGGCGTAGGCCAGGGTATCCATGCCTACGCCACCATATTCTTCCGGCACTTCAATGCCCATAAAGCCCATTTCACCCATCTGGCGCACTGTATCAATGGGAAAGTCGCCGGTTTCGTCAAAATGTTCGGCAATTGGGGCGATGGATTTTTGCGCAAACTCACGGGCAAGCTGCTGTATTTCGCGGTGTTCGTCAGTGATAAAATCAAACATGGGAAATCCTCCAGTTCAAGAATGGGAAAGGTTCGTGTCTAAGACCATACTGCTCGTAGATAATCTATATAAATTTTAAAATCTTTTGCTGTCAGTTCCAAGCCTTCAGTCCAGCGGTGGCGTTCGGCCAGCCAGAAACGGCCGTCTTTACCGCGCAAGAGTTCCGGTGGCAGCATCGGTCGGGGGGCCAGGCGGGATCCACCCAGCTTGCGATCGTACAAAATACCGGGCTTTATCAGGAAAAAGTCGTGGTTTGTGGTGGCTTCATCAATGTAATAAGCTGTCTCTTGGGGCGATAAAAACGCATACACCACCACCCGCCCCTCATCTTGCTGAAGCTGGCTAGCCAGGCAGAACCACCGCTTGTTGGCCCGGCGCTCGCTGCCCACGCGGGGGTAGCCATCCAGGCGAAAATACCAGTTGGTAACGGCCGTTTCGTTGGGCAATGTTAAAGTAATCTGCGCTCCGTCTCGCCACTGCGCCGAGACGCTGTCTGTTCCCAGAGTCACGGTGTCCCCACTAGGCCAAATGCGCTTCAATCGCAGTTCAATCAGGTAGACAATCCCTAAACCAATTGGCAGCGCCCACAAACAGGATAAAAAAACGGCATACTCTTCCAAAATGCCGCCAATCAGCTCCACCAGCTTAATGCCCAACCAATAGCTTAAGCCAACAGCGATTGGCATAATCAACAAAACCACAAGTCTTAATTTGTTGTGCTCCTGGTTTGTATGAAGAGTAATGGGCAGCCGCATCGTCATAATTATTTGCCTATGGCTCTCATGGGCAGTGGACGCCCCTCTATTTGTATTCTGCTAAGCTATTTCTGACAAGTTTTGCAGCCTTTTTCCTGTGGGGAAATGCGGTTACAATGGCTTTATGTTTGCTGAACTAGTCATCAACATCGAAGCGCCGCTGGAAGGCACCTTTCATTATAACGTTCCTCGCGATTTAAGAGAATCGCTGCAAGTTGGTCACCTGGTGGAGGTCGAATTTGGCCGCCGCCTGGCACAGGGGATTGTCATAGCCTTTAGCCTAGAGGCTCCGGTTGAAGAAACCAAACCCATTATTGCCCTAATTGACCCCGAACCGGTCGTGCGCCCCTGGCAGATTGAGCTGGCCCGCTGGCTCAGCCACCAATACCTCTCGCCTCTTAATAACTGCTTACGCCTGATGCTGCCCCCGGGGCTTACGCGCTGGGCTGACATAACCGTAGACTTAAACCCAGGCTGGGATGGCAGCGGGCGATTGACGCCTCTGCAAGAGCAGGTTGTTAACTTGCTACGCGAAAAAGGTCATTCGCGCGGCAAGCAAATTCAGCGGGCATTGCCTAAAACCGATTGGAAAACGGCCGTTTCCCAATTGGCTAACCGGCAGATGTTGCGCAAGGCTACCGTTCTGGACCCGCCCCGTATGCGGCCCAAGCAGGTACGCACCGCTGAACTCATTGCCAGACCTGCTCGCGTGCGCGCCGGCCTCCTCACCCTGGGGCGCAGCAGCAAACAGGCCGACCTGCTGCTCTACCTGGCCGAACTTGACGACCCGTTACCAGAGAAAACGGCCGTACTTGGTGCAGCCCAAGCTGACGAAAGCCACCTGGACGATCATTGGAGCAAGCCAATTTGGTCACCATTTCCGATTTCGGATTTCAGATTTCGGAAACATCTGTGGCCGATGCACAAACCGTCAGTCTGGCCATTTCGCCCGAAGATGCCTTTGCACATGCCCTGAAACTACGTGGTGCGGCTAAATATTACGCAATCCTAAACCTGCTCACCCAGGCAGCCCAGCCTGTGCCAACCAGCGATATCTACGCGCAAACGGGAGCCACCATCACCCACCTACGCCGCCTGGTGAAACTAGACCTTATTCGCCTCGGCGCGGAAGAGGTGTGGCGAGATCCGTTAGCAGACCGTGATTTTGTGCCCGCCGCAGCCCCCACCCTCACCATCGATCAGGCTCGCGTCTGGGGCCGCGTGAAAGTAGCGATGATTGAGGCAGAAGAGCAAGAAGGTTCAGGAGGCTTCGCTCCCCAATTTCCCGCCTCTCCCAAGCCTTTTCTACTGCATGGCGTAACGGGCAGTGGCAAAACGGAAATCTACATGCGGGCCATTGACTTTGCTATGCAGCGAGGGCAAACGGCCGTTGTGTTGGTGCCAGAAATCGCCCTCACCCCGCAGACGGTACGCCGCTTCGCCGCCCGGTTCCCGGGGCGTGTGGCCTTGCTGCACAGCCGCCTGAGCGATGGGGAACGATACGATACCTGGCGGCGCGCCCGCCAAGGGCTGTTTGACATTGTGGTTGGCCCGCGAAGCGCCTTGTTCACGCCTTTGGAAAATCTGGGGGTCATTGTGCTGGACGAAGAACACGACCCCAGCTATAAGCAAACGCCACCGGTACCACCGCCATACTACCATGCACGAGAAACGGCCGTAGCTCTGGCAGAAATTGTTGGCGCTACCGTGATTATGGGCTCGGCTACTCCCGACGTCGTTACATACCACCAGGCTCAGGGAGGCCGCTACCATTTGTTAGAATTACCCAAACGGGTCATGGGCCACCGCCAGCGCATTGAAAGTCAGGCTCAACGCTTACAAACAATAAGCAATTACCATCGTCAAAGCGACGACCCCGACGACGCTTTGACAATTCCCCTCCCTCCCATTCAAATAGTTGACCTGCGCCAGGAACTGCGTGCTGGAAATCGCTCCATATTTAGCCGCGCCCTGGAAGAAGCAGTGACAGACACCCTGGACAAAGGAGAGCAGGCCATCTTGTTTTTAAACAGGCGCGGTACAGCCACATTCATTTTGTGCCGCGATTGCGGTCATGTGCTGCAATGCCCCCGCTGTGATATGCCTCTAACTTATCACCGCCCGCGCATGATGCTCGTTTGTCATTACTGTGGACATCGCGAAGCCCCCCATAAAGAATGTCCGGCCTGTGGCAGCAAGCGCATCAAATTTTTCGGCCTGGGTACGGAGGAAGTGGAGGCCCGGGTGCAGCAGCGCTGGCCTCAAGCACGCATCACCCGCTGGGACCGTGATACGACTGCCGGGCGAAATACCCACGAAGAACTGCTGGCTAATTTCATCAACCACGAATCAGACATTTTGGTGGGTACGCAAATGATCGCCAAAGGGCTGGACTTGCCGCTGGTGACTTTGGTAGGGGTCATCTCTGCGGACGTGTCATTAGGGCTGCCTGACTACCGCACGGGGGAACGTGCTTTTCAAGTTTTGGCTCAGGTAGCTGGGCGGGCTGGCCGTGGGCTGCGCGGCGGGCGGGTGGTTATTCAAACCTACAAGCCGGAGCATTACGCCATCCAGGCTGCCGCCGACCATGACTTTGCCAGCTTCTACCTGGATGAAATACGTTTCCGCACCCAACACGTGCTTCCCCCTTTCCGGCGTATGGCAAAGCTCGTATGGATAGACCCTGTAGACGCCCGCGGGAAACAAGAGGCAGAAACGTTGGCGAAAGGGCTGCGGTTCCACGTGCGGGACATGGCGCTAGATTCAACTGAAATTTTGGGGCCTGTACCACCCTTCTTCAACCGCATTGACGGCCGTTTCCGCTGGCAAATCATTATTCGTTCTCCCAACCCCGTCCGCCTTCTAGAAAACTTCCCCATCCCCCCCCGTTGGGTTGTGGATATCGATCCTGTTAGCCTATTGTGAATTGCACACTCCGACCATTAAAAAAGGGCGGCGTGCTAGCCTACCCTGACTTTTGAAGCATACCCCCGCACGGACTCGAACCATGATCGCCCGCTTAGGAGGCGGGTGCTCTATCCATTGAGCTACGAGGGCGAGTATAATTGCTATTGCAATTTACGTGAGGATTATAACAAAGGATGAAGCAGGAATCGAAATTGGAGGAACTACTACCGATTTTTGTTTACGGAACCCTTCTGCCCGGTCAGCCGAATGCGCATTTGTGGGAAGGGTACGTAGAGGAACATGAACCGGCGATATTGCTGAACGGCCGTTTATATGACATGGGCCACTTTCCGATGCTGATTGATGAACTTGATAGTCAGGTACAAGGCGCCGTGCTCACCATTGATCCAGCCCAGTACCAGGAACTACTCGAATGCCTGGACAATCTGGAAGGGTTTGATCCTGAAGATCCGCAGAATTGCCCTTATCAGCGAGTGCGTAAGAGCGTGCAGGTTGAAAACGGCCGTACCCGAACTGCGTGGGTTTACCTGGGCCTAGCCGGATTTAGTTCATGGCCAAACTCCAATTCCTGATGGGGATTGGGCGACCTTCGCCGCTGCTAAAAGCCAAGAAATTGATGGATGGTGGTCAGACATCGATTCCGTACACGATCTTTTCTAACGTAGGTAAAAGAAGGAAAAAAAGTTGCCAGCCATGGCGAATTGGATACCATTAGAGGAAGCAGCACCCACTTTGTTTCCCAACTTAATTCCCACTTGAGACAGTTAACAATCACTTATTTTACAACCGCTTACTTTAAGGTAATTTAAACCCATGAAAAGATTAGGAGTATTAACCAGCGGCGGCGACGCCCAAGGCATGAATGCGGCGGTCCGCTCCGTAGTTCGCAACGCCCTGGACAGAGGAATCGAAACTTTCGCCATTTATGAAGGATACCAGGGCATGGTGGATGGCGGAGACCGCATCCGGCCCATTGGCTGGAATGATGTCGGCGGCATCCTGCAGCAAGGTGGCACCATCATCGGCTCGGCCCGCTGCCAAAGGTTTCGCGAGCGAAACGGCCGTTTAGAAGCCGCCTACAACCTGATCGCCAACAACATCGAAGGCCTGGTCGTCATCGGCGGCGATGGCAGCCTGACCGGCGCGCACATCTTGCAAAAAGAGTGGCCCGGCTTGCTGGAGGAATTGGTCAACACCGGCAGAATCACCGCCGAAATTGCCAGCCAATACCAAACACCAGCCATCGTCGGGCTGGTCGGCTCCATTGACAATGACATGTACGGCACCGACATGACCATCGGCGCCGATACCGCCCTGCACCGGATTGTCGATGCCATCGACGCCATCACCAGCACCGCTGCCAGCCACCAGCGCAGCTTTGTCGTCGAAGTGATGGGCCGGCGCTGCGGCTACCTGGCCCTGATGAGCGCCCTGGCCACCGGCGCCGATTGGGTGCTCATCCCCGAAGCGCCACCCAATCTGGACGATTGGGAAGATAAAATGTGCGAAGTTCTGCACGAAGGGCGGGAAGTCGGCCGCCGCGACAGCATCGTCGTCGTTGCCGAAGGCGCCCAAGATCGCTACGGCAATCCCATCACCAGCCAATATGTCAAAAAGGTGCTGGAAGAACGCTTAGGTGAAGACACGCGCGTCACGGTCTTGGGTCACGTGCAGCGTGGTGGCTCACCCAGCGCCTTTGACCGCAATCTAAGTACCTTGCTGGGTGCTGATGCCGTTGAGGCCATTCTCACACCTGAGGCACGCATAGAACCATTGGTGATCGGCATTCAGGGCAATAAAATCACCCGCACGCCCGTTGAGCCACTGCCTGGAAAAAACCTGGGCCGTTGCCGAAGCCATCAAGGCCCAAAATTACGAGGAAGCAATGAATCTGCGCGGCCGCAGTTTCGCCGATTCTTTTCGCATTGTGCGAACCTTGGTGCGGGCATTGCCCCACGAACTTAGAACCGGGAAAGCGCCGCCTGCGCATGGCCGTGATGCACGCAGGCGGACCAGCGCCGGGCATGAATACGGCCGTTCGTGCAGCCGTCCGCCTCGGTGTAGACAAAGGCCATATCATGTTGGGCGTTCAAAATGGCTTTCGCGGCCTGATCGACGGTGAAATTGAGGAATTGACTTGGATGTCGGTTGCTGGCTTTGCCATCCGCGGCGGCGCAGAGTTAGGCACCAACCGCTACGCACCTGCAGGGCGTGATTTTTACACCATTGCCCGCAATCTGGAAAAGCATAACATTGAAGGTTTAATCATGATTGGCGGTTGGACAGGCTATGAAGCAGCCATCAACATGTACGAGCAGCGCATAACTTTCCCGGCCTTCAACATCCCAATTGCCCTTATGCCAGCCACCATCAACAACAATTTGCCTGGCACTGAACTAAGCATTGGCGCAGACACCGCCCTGAACAGCATTGTACAGGCGGTAGACAAAATCAAACAATCGGCCGTGGCCTCGCGGCGCACATTTGTTGTCGAAGTGATGGGGCGCTATTGCGGCTATCTGGCCCTGATGAGTGCTCTGGCCACAGGCGCTGAACGCGTCTACATTCATGAAGAAGGCGTTACGCTGAAAGATTTGGTAGAAGACACGAGCCAACTGCATAACCGGCTTCAAGCGCGGCAAACGCTTGGGCCTGATCATTCGCAATGAAATGGCCAATGAAATTTACTCCACCAGCTTTATGAACGCCCTGTTTGAAGAAGAAGGTGGCGATTTATTTGACGTGCGCCAGGCAATTCTCGGGCACATGCAGCAAGGTGGCGACCCCTCACCTTTTGACCGCATTTTGGCCACCCGGATGGCAGCAAAATGTATTATCTTCATGGAAGAACAAATTAGGATCACCTGAACCCATAAGTGCTTGTATTGGGCAAATTCAGGGGGAGATGACATTTACCGATGTTCAAGATTTACCCGTTTGATGGATATCGAGCACACACGACCAAAGAAACAATGGTGGATGGATTTGCGACCGGTTGCCCGCCTGCTGGCACAACCTGCACCTAAAACAACGTAATCAAAACAACCAAACTGAAAGGAGTTAACAGATGAAAATAGGTATTTTAACCGGTGGTGGCGACGTACCAGGCTTAAATCCCACCATCAAGGCGGTTGTAAACCGCGCCACAGCCGAAGGGCATGAGGTAATCGGCATTCGCCGGGGTTGGGGAGGACTGCTCAATTATAACTCAAGATGACCCAAGCAGTTTCGCTGAAAATTTTATGCCGCTCAACAATCAAGTGGTGCGTACCATAGACCGCACCGGTGGTACGTTTTTGCACACCAGCCGCACAAACCCGAGCAAGGTCCGTTCCAAAGAAGTGCCACCATTTTTAATGGACCCGGAACATCTCGAAGCGGAGGAACACGATCTCCGGCGCCGGGATTTCACTCCACACGTATTACAAAACCTGGAAGTTCTAGGGGTTAACACCCTCATACCAATTGGTGGTGACGATACGTTGAGCTATGGGGAACGACTGCACAGCGAAGGTTTTCCGGTGGTAGCCATTCCAAAAACGATGGATAATGATGTGTACGGTACTGACTACTGTGTAGGATTCAGTACGGCCGTTACTCGCAGTGTACAGTTCATCCATCAATTACGCACAAGCACCGGTTCCCATGAGCGTATTGCCGTTGTAGAACTTTTTGGCCGCAACAGCGGCGAAACCAGCCTGATTAGCTCTTATCTGGCCGGCGTTGACCGCTCCATCATCTCCGAAGTCCCCTTTGACCCCGAAAAGCTGGCCGATCTGATCATGCACGATAAAAAAGGTAATCCCAGCAATTATGCCATGGTTACCATAAGCGAAGGCGCCCACATGCAGGGCGGCAAAGTGGTAGAATTTGGTGAAGCCGACGCCTACGGGCACCGCAAGCTGGGCGGAATTGGGGAAATCACCGGAGAAGCCCTCAAGCAGCTTACCGGCGAAAATATTATTAACCAGCGGCTGGGCTATCTTATGCGTTCCGGCGCACCTGATGCTCTTGACCTGATGGTGGCCGTAAACTTTGCCAACATGGCGATGGATCTGATTCTCAGCGGCGTCAGCGGGCGTATGGTCGCCTTGCGTGATGGAACTTATACCCATATCCCCATGAGCACGGTTACCAGTGGTGTAAAGCGGGTGGATGTCGATGAACTATATGACGTAAAAGAATACCGTCCTAAAGTTCGGCACGTTTTAGGAAAACCAATGTTTTTGTATTGATAAACACCTTTGCGATTCATCAATGTTGGGGAGCAGGATCCTTTGAATTCTGCTCCCCATTTCATTTAGCAATAATCTGCTCAGAGTGGTGGTTACGCCCTTTCGGAAAAAAACAGTTAATGTTCTCCATGATCCCTTGACAGGTTTCCACTGGGGAAATTACAATGAGAATAGTTGTTGAGCCATTTTCCAAGCACCCATTTACACTTTCATTAAACAGGCATTTTTAGCAGGCAACTTTCAGCAACGATTAACAACTGTCCTTTATTACAGGCAATATGAACTATCAAAAAAAACTACTAGTCTCCAGCTTTTTAATTGACGCCAAAAATAAAAAGCAGAAGTTTGCCAAATTCTTACCTGCACACCTACTTTGCCCAACTATCAATACGCACGACAACTATGAATTAACCTCCTTAAATTCGCATTTTTCTTTAGTTCTTCCTACACCTTTAGGCAACCTCATTTTTCCTGTGCCCAGGCTGGGATATGCCCCAGCCCCATAAATGTTTCAATAAACTAAAAACTCCCAGCTTCAATAAATTTAAATAATCTATGACTCAGAAATTGCAAAAGTATTCAATTCATTTCTTTATTCTTACACTTTTTTTAACATCACTGGCTTGCCAGGCCCCAAATCAGTTTGTTCAAGAGCCAGATCAAGAGGCATTGATCGCCGCTGCTGTAGCCACTGTACAAGCCGGAGAGGCAGCACCCTCCCAAATTGAGGTGCCTGCCATTACCCAAAGCAGCCTACTTGATGAAGACGCCAACTTAGAATCAATCCTCATCAATATTTACAGGCAAATAAACCCTGCAGTGGTGCATATTTTTGTCCGTGATTTCGGGGTGACGCTAGGCAGCGGCAGCGGTTTTGTTTATGACACAGCAGGGCATATTGTTACCAACAATCACGTCGTTGCAGATGGAACTGACCTGGAGGTTTCTTTCGCCGATGGTACGCGGGTTCCAGCCCAAATTATTGGTACAGATGTTGATAGCGATCTGGCGGTTATCAAAGTAGATCAGTTGCCGCCAGGTGTAGCCCCCATACCCCTGGGCGATTCCAGAAATGTGCAGCCTGGTCAGTTTGCCGTGGCGATCGGCAATCCTTTTGGTGAAGTGGGGTCGATGTCTGTCGGCATCATAAGCGGGCTGGGACGAACGTTAGAGTCGCAGCGGCTCCCTGAGGAGGGTAACGGCCGTTACAACCTACCCCAGGTTCTGCAAACTGACGCCGCCATAAACCCCGGCAACTCTGGCGGACCGCTGCTCAATTTGAATGGCGAGGTCATTGGCGTCAACAGCGCCATTCTCACTCGGACCGGCACTAACTCCGGCGTGGGCTTCTCCATTCCTGTAGCGGCCGTCAAGCGCATTATCCCCACGCTGATAAGCGATGGGGAATACGTTTACCCTTACATCGGCATCAGCATGGCCTCATCCCTTAGCCTGGAAGCTCTAACCGAACTGGGACTACCCCCCCAAGGCGTTTACATCACGCGTGTCGTGCCTAACTCCCCTGCTGACCAGGCCGGGCTGCTTGGCGCTGAAGGGCCAGGTGGTGATTACATCATTGCCGTGGATGGACAGCCAGTTAAAGATTCAAGCGAATTGATCAGTTATTTAGTTTTTCAAACGGAGGTGCTACAAACCATTGAACTAACAATAATACGTGACAATGAAGAAGTTGCCGTCCCTCTAACCCTGGGGGTACGGCCGTAAAGGAAAAGAGGGTTCTCGAAAAATCAAGTAAACGCAGGAGGTCACATGTTTAATCAAGAGCTGTTGCAAGAACTCGTTAGCTACACTGCAGGAAACGGTGGTGTACTTAGCTTATATCTCAACGTAGACAGCACGCAACAGTCCACCGATGCCATCAAACTGCAAGCCAAAGGTCTGCTAAAAGATGTACCAGTCAATCACCACCAGGACATTTCTGCCATAGAAAAATACCTTGACCACAACTTTGACTGGACTAAACCTGGACTTGCTATCTTTTCTGCTGAAAACGGGAACTTTTTTCGCGCATATCCGGTTTCAGTCTCCTTTCGTAACCGGCTGCGCGTTGGCCAGAAGCCATACCTGAAACCTCTGGCCCACTTTTTAGACTACTACGCTCATTATGGCGTCATATTAATTGATCGTCTGGGCGCTCGCTTTTTTGAATATCACCTGGGCGAACTACAAGCAACTGAGGGGTTCATGGGTGAAGACGTCCGCAAACTCAAGAAAGGTGGAGGCTCCTCTGCGGTTGGCATGCGCGGTGGTGGGAGTGGCGCGCGGCACGAAGACGAACTCGCTCAGCGCAACCTGCGCGATGCTGCTGCTGCCACCGAAGCTTTTTTCCGGAACAAAGAAGCCCGCCGTCTCTTTTTATGCGGAACCCCCGAAAATCTTGCTCAATTCCGCAGTTTGCTCTCCAAGAAATTGCAAAGCCGCATTGCTGGGACTTGCGCCATGGATATGAACGCCGGAGAGCACGAGGTGCGGGAACGCTCTCTGGAAATGCTCCGCCAAAGCAACGAGGAGCGCGAACAAAAACTGGTAGAAAATTTACTGGCTTCAGCCGCCAGCAGTGGCGATGCCACCCTGGGGCTAGACGACACGCTCAAAGCCATTTGTGACCGGCGCGTGCAGCTTCTCGTTCTGTGTGATGGCTACCGGACGCCTGGCTACGTGCACGAAGCGTCTGGGTTGGTGGTGGCAAACCTGACAAAAAGCCCCCTCAGCGAGAAAGAGCTGACGGCCGTTTCTGACGTCATTGACGCCGCCGTGACCTTCACCCTGGCCAACGGGGGCCGCATCGAAATCGTCAGCGACAGCCCTGAACTGGAGCAAGCCGGCTGCATTGGCGCTTTGCTGCGCTATTAGCTGGTGGCTGGTAGTTAGGCGTTAGTAATTGGGAACTGGATGCAGGCTTGAAGCTTGCATCCAGTTTTTTTATCCCATGCTTGCATACTTTGTCCAGCAGTTGGCACAAACGACAGCACCCCCCAACTGCGCCAACCCCTACGCCCCCACCCTGCCCGGCAGCGCCAGCCGCCGCCAAAACCTGCAGCTTTATTTACAGCAAATGGCGGACCACAACCCACATTTACTGTTGGTCGGCGAAGCCCCCGGTTACCGCGGCTGCCGCATCAGCGGCATTCCTTTCGTCAGCCGCTACATTTTGCGCCAGGGCGTGCCCCAATGGGATTTGTTCGGCGAGACCAACGGCTACCTGCTTCCTCCCGACTTCCCCGGCATCGAGCGGGAAGCCTCAGCCACCATCATGTGGCAAAGCGTCGCATTTTTGGATTCGCCTCCGCTGCTGTGGAACGCCTTCCCCCTGCACCCCCACCGGCCTGGCAAGCCAGCCAGCAACCGCACCCCTGTCCGCCACGAAGTAGAGCTAGGCGAGCCGTTCTTGCACCAGCTATTGACGCTGTTTGCCATCAAAACGGTGGTGGCGGTAGGCAACCAGGCGGCCTACGCTCTCACTCACTGGCACATCCCTCATCAAAAAGTGCGCCACCCCTCCCACGGGGGCAAGCAGGCGTTTCAGGAGGGGCTAAGGTTGGTGAGTTAGTGGGTTAGTGGGTTGGTTGGTTGGAGGGTTAGCTGTCGCCCATCATTTCGTCCCACTCGGCAGTTAGTTCGGCCAGATGGGCTTCGGCGGTAGTGAATTCGGCCTGCAATTTAGCCTGGCGCAAGGCGTCGCCTTCACCTTCGGCGGCGGCAAGCTGCATCTCCAACTCGGCCAGCCACGCTTCGGTTTCGGCCAGCTCTTCGTCCAGCTCGCCTACGCGATCTTGCCAGCTTTGTGCTTTAGGCCGCTTTTTTCGTTTCGGGCCGGCTCTCGGTTAATGGATCCACAATGTCGGCTACCCAGCTCACGTCGGGGGGTGGTGCGTCGGCAACGGTCGTTTCCGGCAAAATCACCTTCGCCTGGGCTGCTTCCGCCAACTCCGGCGGCGCTTCCCCATCCCGCAAGCCCAAGAAGGCGGCATAACTGCCCTCAAAGACGTGCAAATGCCCCTCCCGCAGCTCCCAAATCTGCGTCGCCAGCCGGTTCACCAGGTAGCGGTCATGAGACACCAGCAGAATCGTGCCGTCAAACTGCTCCAGCACCGACTGCACCACCTCCTGCGAGGGAATGTCCAGATGATTGGTCGGCTCGTCCAGCAGCAGCACATTGGCCCCCTGCCGCGCCAAAATCGCCAGCGCCAGCCGCCCCCGCTCGCCACCGCTCAGCTCGCTCACCCGCTTAAATACGTCATCCCCGCGAAAAAGGTATTGGGCCAGGACATGGCGCGCTTCTGACTCCTCCATTTCTACGTGCTGGAGCAGCTCGTCCAGCACGCGGTTCGCCGGATTTAGCTGCTCGTGGGCCTGGGCAAAGTAGCCAATCTGCACGTTGTCGCCCCAAAAAATATCGCCGCGCAGGGGTGCTAAATCGCCCAGCAGCGTGCGCAGCATGGTGGTTTTGCCGCTGCCGTTGGGGCCAATGAGGGCGGCGCAATCCTCCCGTTCCAGCTTGATTTTGTCGCTGGTGAACAAGGGTGTGGCGGGATAGCCAATTTGCAATTTCTTGGTGCGCAGCACTACACGGCCGCTGCGTTCCTCGCTGTGCAGCTTGATGTTCAGGCGCGGCGGGCGAGTGTCGGGCGGGCGCAGGGCGCGCAGCCGCTGCTCCGCTTCATTCACGGTGAAGGTGCGCACGCGGCCGCCAATTTCCAGCCAGCTTTTGTTCTCCTTGCCCAGCACGCCCACCTGTTCGATGAGCACAATGTCGCGGGTCAGCCGCTTGAGCTTGCCCTTGGCCATGTCCGTTTTGCCCCCGGCCATGTGCCGCCGCGCCCAATCCAATTCTTGGGCCAGCCGCTCTTTTTCGGCCAAAAACAGGGCGTTTTCCCGCTCCCAGCGCTCCGCCCGCTGCTGCACGTAGGCGGTGTAGTTGCCACGATAGCTGTCAATGCCTTCGCGGCGCATTTCCCACACCTGGTCTACCACGCGGTCAAGAAAGAAGCGGTCGTGGCTGACGATGAGCAGCGCGCCGGGCCAGGTGCGCAGGGTGCGCTCCAGCCACTCGACGGCTTCCATGTCCAGGTGGTTGGTCGGTTCGTCCAGGATGAGCAGGTCGGGTTTTTCCAGCAGCAGGCGGCCCAGCAAAACGCGGGTTTTTTGGCCGCCGCTGAGGTGGCTGAGGGGAGTGTTCCACTCTTCTTGGGGGAAGCCCAGCCCTTGCAGCACGCGCTTGATGTCTACCTGGTAATCGTAGCCGCCGCCGTGTTCGTAGCTGGCCTGGAGACGGCCGTATTCCGCCAACACTCCCTCGTCACTCTCCCCCGCCGCCATCCGCGCTTCCAGTGTCCGCATCTGTTCTTCCATCTGCGTCAAATCGGCAAACACCGTCAGCATTTCCGCAAAAATGGTGTGGTCCCGACCGGCAAAGGTCAGCACCGCCTCCTGGCGCAGGTAGCCCAGGGTCATCTCCCGCGAGCGGGTCACGTCACCGGTCAGCGGCTCTTGCAGCCCGGCCAAAATGAGCAGCAGGGTGGTTTTGCCCACGCCGTTTGGCCCCACCAGCCCAATGCGCTCTTTGTGGTTGATGGTGACGCTGGCGCTGCTAAACAAATCTTCAGCGCCAAAGGATTGGCTGAGGTCGGTGGCGGTTAAAATGCTCATGGGGGCAATGATAGCACCCTTGAAGCGGCAGTTGCAACGCACTTGTGAAAGTGCGTTGCAACTTACACATCGATATTTTGCTATACTCCCCCCATGAAGATGCCGCCCCTCATTCCCGGTGAATTTGTGCGCCGCGACAACCGGTTTCGGGCAGCGGTGCGGGTAAACGGCCGTTTCACTACCGCCCACGTTCCCAATTCCGGCCGCCTGGGGGAGCTGTTCACGCCGGGCCGCCCCGTCTGGCTGCGCGAGGCGGCCAGCGCCACCCGCAAAACCCCCTACGATCTGAAACTGGTGGAATTCGCCGGGGTGCTGGTTTCCGTCGATGCGCGGCTGCCCAATCCCCTCTTTGCCGAAGCCATCAAAGGCGGCCAACTGCCGGAATTTGCCTACCCAACCGTGCAGCCGGAAGTGACCCAAGGCGACAGCCGCTTTGACTTTTACCTGTCCGGGCCGCAAGGGGGCTGCTGGGTGGAAACCAAGTCGGTGACGCTGGTGGAAGGCGGCGTGGCCCGCTTCCCCGACGCGCCCACGACCCGCGGGCGGCGGCACGTGGAGACGCTGACCGCCTTATGCCGGCAAGGGCAGCGGGCGGCGGTGGTCTTCATCATCCAGCGCCCGGACGCCGCCAGCTTTGCCCCCCACGAAACGGCCGATCCCGCTTTTGCCGCCGCTCTACGCGCCGCCGCCCAGGTTGGGGTAGAGGTGCGGGCCTACACCTGCGCCGTCACCCTAAGTGAGATACGGTTGGAAACGGCCGTGCCTGTTTCAGTGAAGTACTCTTCAGTAATCAGTCAACAGTCACCCATACCGCCCACTGCTTACTGCTTACTGTGTTACTGTTTTCTGCTCCGACTGAATCACCTGCTCCCCGTACCGCTCCTTAATGTTCGGAATCAAATACTCATTAAAGGCCCGTTCGGCGTCATAGTCGGCCGACCAGCCCCAATCCCGCTGCGCGGCATGGTCGTTGATGTCGGCCGGCCAACTGTCCACAATGCCCTGGCGACGGCTATCAATCTCATAGCTAATTTCCACGCCGGGGAATGCGTCTAGCACCCGCTGGCGAATCTCCGCGGCGGAGATGCTGAAGGCAGTGACGTTGTACACGTCCCGCGACAACTGCTGGCGGGGCGCTTCGGCCAGCAGCAGCAGCGCCTTCACCGCGTCGGGCATGGCCATAAAGGGCAGGCGGCTGTCGGCGCGCACAAAGCAGGCATACGGCTTGCCCTGGGCGGCGGCGTGAATCATTTCCGGGCCGTAATCGGTGGTGCCGCCGGTAGGCAGCGTGTAGGCGCTGATCAGGCCGGGGTAGCGCAGGCTGCGGAAATCAATCATCACCGGGCGGTTGACGGCCAACTGCTGGTAATGGTGGCTGAAATAGGAGCCTAATTGCTCGCAGTAAAGCTTGTTACAGCCGTACATGGTGCTGGGCATGTTCCAATCCCACTCCCGCACCGACGTATCCCGCGCCTTGATTTCCAGGTTGGGAATGCCGTAAGCGGCAATGGAGCTGGGAAACATAAACAGCACCGGGCGGTTGCGGGCATGGGATTGCTCGGCAGCCATTCTCATCAGCAGCAGCGTGCCATCTACGTTGACGCGATGGGCCAGTTCCGGGGAAAATTCGGCGCGGGTCGAAAGCAGGGCCGCCAGGTGGAAGATGACGTCGAAATCGTACTGGGTCACCAGCCGGGCAAAAAGCCGCTCGTCGAGGATGTCGCCCACCAGGTGCGTTGACTTGTCCTGGAGATGCGGCGGCATGGGCTGCAAATCCATGGTGAGCAGTTTGTTGGTGCCGTTGTCCGCGAGCCGCTCCACCAGGGCCTGGCCCATTTCGCCCGCCGCGCCGGTAATCAAGATCACTTTTTTGCGCATGAAATGCTCCTTTCAGATGGTAATGAAATAGTTGGGAATGGGGTGGTTTTAGACCTGCCAGGTTTGTGTGGATTAATAAAAACGAGACAAAGAATTGTCATGCTGAACGAAGTGAAGCATCCCAAAACGGTTAGGGATTCTTCGGCTTCCTGCCTCAGAATGACACCTGGTTATTGAACTCATTTATTAATTGACAACAAATCTTGTCAGGCTTATTCCACACCCATTATTTTACCTGCCTGCTGCCTAAACCAAGGGGCAAACGTCACCTTTTCCCCTGCCATTTGTCATGAGAGGATAGAGGATAGAGATAGAGGGAGAGGATAGAGATTGCGTTTTTGAGGGAGATGCTGTGCCTGGTAATTTGTTGTGCTGCCCCCGGTTTCCAGTAAAATCCAGCAACCAGTCAGGTGCGACGCACTTCTTTATAAGTGCGTCGCACCTCTGAGACATGAATAGATGCATTTGGTAAATGGCAATCTTGGATGACAAGTGCTGCAATATGCCCCTCACCCTAACCGGGACACTGCCCGACCTGCCCGACGCGGCCACGGGGCTGGTGCATTCGGGTGGGGGTAGGAGGTACCATTCGACGACGCTCAGGGCAGGCGACCCGGCATTGGGCAGACCTTTACAGCCGCATGCGGCCGGTGGCCCACCCACGCTGCCGCAGGCGCTGAACCGCTACGCGGCGACGGCCGCTGGGCCAACCGGGGGTGTATGCGGCGGCGCAAAGCACCTGGAACCCCTTTGACGATGCCTACACGTCAAACACCGGCAAAGCGCTGGTCAGCGACCAGGTTAATGAAGCCGTAACGAGAGGTCTGTACGCTTACCTGCGGAAATCGGCGTACACAATTGTCGGCGACACAATCGTAGATACGGTTGTGAGGGCCGCTCCAAAGAGTGAATTGCTCGATAGGGTGCTACGGAAAGCCGGACCAGGCCTCTTGTTTGGCTTAAGCTTTGCGCCGGAGTCGGTACAGCAAGCGGGGCAGCGCCTGGTTAACAAAACTATTGCGGCAAATCTTCGCCCTGAACTGGAAGAGGTGGTCATCGGCTACAGCTTCAGCTATGGGCACAACCTGCCGGCCGGCCGGGTGGTGGGCAAACTGCTGGCCAGCAAACTAGGACTATATGCTCTCGATTTGGGTATTGGAGTGGGGGTTGATGTAGGTTATCAGCTCCTTCTTGATTATGGCAACCACTATTTAACACCGCTGCAACGAGGTACCAGATTAGGTATCCAGGCATTAGGGTCTGGAGTGAGTTTCATCGTTGCTGAAAGTATTGCTTTTTATTTGGGCCCTCCAGGCTGGGTTGTGTTGGGAGTGGGTATTGGCGCTTCGGTTTTTTGGGATGTGGTATTTGTGCCGCCTTTGCAGCGCCTTTTTGATGCCGAACCACAACGGAATTTAGCACCGTTGCCTATGTAGGGGGATACACCAATGACTGCAAAAACTGACGTTCTGATTGTTGTATTTGGCTGTATAGTGATTGGTATCATTGGGGTGATATTATCTATTGCCACTCGAACAGGACGGTATAAACGTTGGTGGTTAAGAAAGTCATCTCCAATAGCACCTGTTAGTATTGTTTATGTATCAGAACTGATTAGCATCCTCCTTTTTTTTACAGCTATTCTAGTTGGTTTCCAGATTAGCCCTGCTACTACGAGGAATGATATTTTTATACTTTGGCTGCCCATCACTTATTCTTATGGTTGTTCTTTCTATATGGCAGCCACGATGGTTGACACCTAAATGGCTTCGTTGGTTAGAAACTCATTATGAAAACCTTATACCCTTGCTACGGGAAGACGCGATACGAATGGGGGCATGGAAGTGGGAACGGCAAGTTAGCACACAAGAAGGATTGGAAGAATGGGTGGCAGAAGTAAGGCAGAAACATAAGCTGGATGAAGTAGACCAGCGTTTCATTGGCGACCCACACGCATAAAATCACCAATCGTTGTAGTTTCCCCGGCAAATTTCTGAGAATTTGCCGGGGTTACATTTTCCCGGTCATCTACTTACCGCTGGT
This sequence comes from uncultured Chloroflexia bacterium, assembly GCA_963695505.1. Classification (GTDB taxonomy): domain Bacteria; phylum Chloroflexota; class Anaerolineae; order Promineifilales; family Promineifilaceae; genus JACSRF01. The sequence continues at coordinate 214,521 of CAVOGX010000015.1, forward strand.
GTTGGTGGATAGGAATGGTGACGAAGACAGGCCGTATGGTGTACGATAGCTTACGGTATGGTCATGACCAACACCCTGCCCCTCACCGCTAACGGGCACACTGCCCGACGTACCTGATGCGGCGACGGGGCTGGTGCATTTGGGTGGGGGTAGGTGGTACGACCCGGCACTGGGCAGACCCTTACAACCGAATCCGGCCGGCGGCCCACCCACCGCTGCCCCAGGCGCTGAACCGCTACGCGGCGACGCCGCTGGGCCAGCCGGGGGTGCTATGCGGCGGCGCAAAGTGATGCTTTCAACTGGACGCCTCATGCTGTGGGGTTTGCGAAGAATACGGCCGTAGAGTTGGCTCGCGATATTTCTGTCATTACGGGATATACATACGAAGGTATCCGCCGTATCGCTGTTCGGGGAAGCTACCAGACCCTCATGCAAAACCTACCTGATGCGCTGCAAGAATTTCCCGGCCGGTTGGTAGGCAGTGACCCGGAGGCCATGTTCTACCTGACGAGGATTCGCGTCCAGGCAGATGCGCCGCTGCAAATTGGCGTCAGGGCCAGGCAGTTAGCGCAAGAATTAACCGAAGGTTTGCCTGATGACTCCCTGGTGCAGATGCGCGGTGGGTTGAGTGGCTATGTAAGAACCGCAGACGCGATCCCCGGCAAGCTAGACGACGTTATCAACCTGAATTACATAGGCTTTGGCCTGGATTTTGCCATTGGGTTTGCCTTCCAGTTTGGGCAGGATTATGGGAATCCTTATCTGTCAACCGGACAGGTTGTAGGGCGGTCAATAACCTCTGGGCTGGGGGGCGCCCTCACTTCCGGTGTTGCTGTTCTGGTATTTTGTGGGCCGAGTGCTCCTGTATGTGCAGTTGCGGCTGGCGTTGCAGGCGGTTTAGTTTGGTCAACGATCGGGCAACCATTTGTATATCAAAGAATCCCCTTCCTTTTGCCGTCTCCCCGAAACCTAAAGCCGTCAGCGTACTCAATAGAGAAAACGGGATTTGCTGATTTGTTATGAACGATATCGAAGGAATTCTTGGAACAATTCTAATATTGGTGGCACCAGGCTTATTTGCTATTGGTCGCGGGATCTGGATGCTGAAAGGGGGAGCCAAAGGATGGTACATTGCCAGAAACCTTTACGGTGGCTTCTCTTATGCCCAGATTCCGGCTGGAATAGGTATGTTGTGTTTTGCACTGGCGACGATACCAAAATCGATGGATATGCAAGCGTTGCTTGTTTACATAGGAGGCGGATTTGGACTCTTTGCAGCGATTGTCAATTTTGTACAGCCAACCTTTCTGAAGCCAGCCTGGCTCAAATGGTTAGAGCGCAATCATGGAAGGATAATGCCCACTTTAGTGAAAGAGGCACGCTCAATGGGGCTGGAAGCGTGGCAGGAAAGGGTTAAGACGCAAGAGGAGCTAGAAATATGGGTGGATGAAGTGCGGCAAAAGCATGGGTTGGGGTAGCGAACTCGCCGCCGGCCGAATCCTGTATGATAGCTACGGCATGCCCCTGACCAACACCCTCCCCCCTAACGTTAACCGATACGCTGCCCGACCTGCCCGACGCAGCCACGGGGCTGGTGCACCTAGGTGGGGGCCGTTTGTACCCTTCGACGAAGCTCAGGGCAGGCGACCCGGCATTGGGCAGACCTTTACAGCCGCATGCGGCCGGGCGGCCCACCCATTCGGCAGGCTCAGGGATCACCGACGCTGCCCCAGGCGCGGGAAGGGGTGTCGTAATGGCGCAGCCCGGAATTGCCCAAACACAAAGGCTAACCAGCTTGCTCAACCTCTACCTCTAGCTCTACCTCTATCTCTATCTCCAAACTGCCGCTCTCTGCTATAATCCCCCCTCATGAATAACGGTATGCGACAACGCGACATTTTCTGGTTCTGGCTGCCCCTGTTCGCCAGTTGGCTGCTGATGACGGCCGAAGGTCCCATCATCAGCGCGGCCATCAACCGCCTGCCCAACGAGGTGGTGATGCTGGCGGCTATGGGCATCGTCACCAGCCTCTCCGTGACCATCGAAAGCCCCATCATCAACCTGCTGGCCACCTCTACGGCCCTGGTGCAGGACGGGGCATCTTACCGGCTGGTGCGGCGCTTCACCATTCACCTGGCCCTGCTGCTCACGGTGGTGGCGGCCCTGGTGGCCTTCACGCCCCTTTTTGACCTGGTGGTGGTGCAAGGGCTGGACGCGCCGCCGGAAGTGGCGCACTGGGTGCGCCCCGGGATGAAAATTATGACCCTGTGGACGGCGGCCATTGCCTGGCGGCGCTTTTTGCAGGGGGTGATGATTCGCTTTAACCAGACGCGCAAAATTGCGTGGGGGACCATGGTGCGGCTGACGGCTTCCGGCGGCACGGTGGCGGCGCTGGCCCTGGGCACAAGCTGGCCAGGGGTCATTATTGGCAGCACGGCGCTGATGGCCGGGGTCATTGCCGAAGCGGTGTATGCAACGTGGGCGGTACGGCCGTTACTCCACACCGAACTCGCCCCTGAACATCGCCCCCGCCCCCGGCGACCCCCTCACCTACCGGGAACTGGTGGGGTTCCACCTGCCCCTGGCGGCCACCTCTCTGCTCATTTTGCTGGCCCAACCGCTGGTCACCTTCAGCCTGGCGCGGCTGCCCCAGCCCACCGAATCCCTGGCGGCGTGGCCGGTGCTCTTCCAGATGATGCTGATGGCGCGGGCGGCCGCCCTGGCCCTGCCGGAAGTGGTCATTGCCCTGACCCACGGCCCGCAAAATTTTGCGCCTCTGCGCCGCTTTACGCTGGTTTTGGGTGCAGCCACCACCCTGCTCATGGCCGCCCTCATCCTTACCCCGGCGGCCAGCTATTACATTTTCACCGTGCAAGACATGACGCGGCAGGTGGGCGAACTGGCCCAGTCGGCGCTGCTGCTGTTCCTGTTCTTCCCGGCGCTGGCTACGGCCACTTCCTGGCTGCGGGGGCTGCTGATTAAGGGCAAGGCGACGAAAGAGGTAAACCGGGGGATGGGGATTAATTTGGGGGTAACGGCCGTCATCCTGATTGGCGGTTTGCTGCTGCGGCAGCCCGGCCTGCCCACCGCCGCCCTGGCCCTCAACCTGGCCTCCCTGGTCGAAACCATTTACCTGGCCTGGCGCGCTCGCGTGGTGCTGCCCGTTGGGCAATACCTGCTGCGCCGCGCCCTGCCGCCGGTGGAGTCTTTGCAAAGCTAACAAAAGGCCAAACCTTAACGCAAAGATGCAAAGGTTTTTTCTTCGCTTCTTTGCTTCTTCCCACCTTTGCGTTAAAAATCCTGCCCAAAATTAAGCTTTGGAAAGCGCAGGCTAACGGTTTATAATCCCTGCTGAGGCGCCCATGATAAAAATTTTGCAACTCCCCCTAGGTCCCATGCAAACCAACTGCTATCTGCTGGGCTGTGAAGAAACGATGCAGGCAGCCATCATCGATCCGTCGTGGAACGGCCGTGCCATTGCCGCCACCGCCGACGAGCAAGGTTGGGACATCACCCACATTCTGCTCACCCACAGCCATTTCGACCACGTGGGCGGCCTGGCCGAACTCAAAACGGAAACCAACGCCACCATCTACATTCATCCCGAAGCCCTACAAACGCTGCAAACTGCCACCATGCACGCCGCCATGTTCCAACTGCGCATTCCGGCTCCGCCAGCGCCAGATGAAATGCTGCAAGATGGGCAGATCATCCACATTGGCAACTGCACGATCAACGTGGTGGAAACGCCCGGCCACGCCCCGGGACACGTCAGCTTTTACCTGCCAGAACATGGCGTCATTTTTGATGGGGACGTGCTTTTCCAGCAAAGTATCGGCCGCACCGACCTCCCCGGCGGCGATTATGACCTGCTGATGCAGACCATCCGCGAAAAGCTGCTCACGCTGCCCGACGAAACCCACGTACTTTCCGGACACGGCCCCGCCACCACCATAGGCGACGAACGCCAGCGGAATCCATTTATAGTGGAGTGATTTTCTGAAGGCAGTAACCAGAAGTCAGTAGTCAGTATTCAGTGCGCGTTTCCCAGAGGTAAACCTAAGGCTAACTGCATATTGATTACTTCATGCTGCTATATGGATGGGGGCACTTTCCGTTAATTGGAATCTGGGGAGGGTGTGGAAGTTGGGGCTGGAGTAGCCGTTGGTGGGGGTGTAGGCGTAGGAACTGCGCCCAACCAGAAGAATGTGCTCTCATTGCTGGTTTCCCCACCATAGGTGTAGATAAACTGGCCATCAGAACGTTCACCGGTCACCTGAATGATGCTTACCCGCCAGCGGAACAGGTGCGTTTCGGCCACCTGAGGCCGCCAATTCTGCGGCACGCGCAGGGCTGTATCCCGCGTGAAACCCCGAAACGGCGGCTGATCAAGCTCATTCAGGTTGCGCAGCTCCACCATATACCACTCAGCAGCGCCTAAATCCTTGACGGCCGCCCACTGCAGCAAAAATGAGGTGCCTGGAGGATCAATGGTCATATTGTCCACCGGGTAGAGCAGGTTGGGACCTGGCAAGGGTGACGTTGGGGATGGCGTAGGCGAAGGGCCAGGGCGTCGGTGGCAGACTGCCGCCATACACAATTTCGGGAATGCACAAGGTATCCCCGCGCTGCAAAATATACTCGTCTGTCAGGCGATTCACGCTTAAAAACAGGCCAAAATCGACGTCGAAGCGGGCGGCGACACCGGAAAGCGAATCGCCGAGCTGCACTTCATACCGCTGGCAGTCGGTGGGATCGGCAATGACGACCTCGCCGTTGATTTCTTCGGCGACGGGCACAAGGGGTGGTGTGGCCGTGGGGAAGGGAATCAGGAGCGTTTGCCCCACCTGGATGGGGGCTTCGACGCTGAAGCCGTTGGTGCTGGCAATGCTCTCAGGGGAGACCCGATACCGCAGGGAGAGGCCAATGAGGGTTTCGCCGCTGGTTACCTGATGGCTTTGCGGTGGCTGCGGGGTATCCGTGGGGGCCGGCGTAAAGGTGATGGTGGGGGTGGCGCTGGGGCGCGGGGTCTCGCTGGGCCAGGGGGTCCATGTGGGGGTAGCACTGGAGGTGGGCGGAATGGGTGAGGCAGTAGGGAACAGGGCAACGGCGGAGACGGGAGCCTGGAAGCGTAAGATGAGAATGGCCAGGATGATGAGCGTTAGGGTGAAAACGGCCGTTACCAAACGCACGCCAATCACCCGCCAGTCCCGTTCTTTTTGTGCTGAGAGGGGTGTTGCTACCCGAGCTTTAACTACCGGTTTGGGTGGTTCAGGCGGTGCAGTTGGCGCTTCAACTTCGTCAGCCGGGGCAACGATTTCAGCAGGCAATTCTTCAGGAATAGGGGCTGGCTCAGAAGAGGGTACGGGCGCAGGGTCCTGAGGCAGCATTTCGCCACACATCAAGCACTGGGTCGCTCCCGCGGTAACCACCGTGTCGCAGTTTGGACAGCGGCGTAATGGCTCTTCAAAATCCGCCGATTCGGGCGAAATGGGTTCGCTTTCACTCATACTGTTAGGGGCAGAAACGGCCGTTGTCACCGCTTCTGCGTCGAAACGCGGCATTATACCAGACTTAGCACCTGTCACAAAAACCACAGCGCCGCATCTAAATAGCAGATGAGTATGGAGCAGAGTGGCGAAAGGAAATCCAAGGGGTTATTATCTACTTCAAAGAGGCGGCAGGATGAGGCAAGAAAAGCGTAAAATGCAGAAGCATTATTGGTGGCAAGAAAAAAGCCTTCTTGTAACAACCCCAGATTACGACTCAAGCACCCACAGAAACGGCCGTGTATGGTTCCGACGACCTCTGCCTGCTCTCGCCGCCCAAACCAGGCGATTTGTGCCCTTTCTGCCAGAAAGGGAGCCTCGCATATGACGGTTTGTTCCTGCTCACCTGCGGCAAGTGCAAGAAGGTCGCCGAAGGCGGCTGTTTTACCTGATAAAAAAGCTAAGCAGAGGCGGGTCCTCTGCAATAAAATAGAGGAGACAAAATTATGGACGCAGCAGTAACCTGGAATGGTGGCATGAGTTTTACCGGCACGGCAGACACAGGCTTCAACGTCGAGCTAGATGCCCATCCCAGCGTCGGTGGGGACGATAACGGCTTTCGGCCCATGGAGCTTATTGCCATGGGGCTGGCTGGCTGCACGGCTATGGATGTCATTTCCATCATGAAGAAAAAGCGGCAAAATGTCACCCGTTTCGAAGTAAAAACTCACCTGAAGCAAGCTGACGAGCATCCGAAAGTTTTTACCAGTGCCGTCATCGAATATATTTTCCATGGACATGACATCGATCCCGCAGCAGCCGAACGGGCCATAGAGCTATCTGAAACGCGCTATTGTCCGGCCCAGGCGATGTTTAACCAGATCATGCCAATCGAATTAAAGTACACCATTGTTGAAGACGAGGATTAATAAAAGAATTTTTGCTGAGGACCGCCTTGAGATGATGGCACGCTTTAAGGGCAGCAAACTGTGTTCAAACAGTTACTGGTTCCTTTGGACGGGCCAAAATTAGCGGAGACAGCGCCGCCCTCCGCCCGGGAACTGGCAAATCGTTTTTCCAGCGACATAAATTTGGTGCAAATTGTGCGTGGTTCCTACGTTTCGTCCAGCCTGAGTGGAGATGCATGTGCGGATGAGCTGCGTCTGGCAGAGATTCCGGTGCTGCTCATTCATGCGGCGGAAGGCAAAGCGGACTGGCACGATGCCACTGTGCGGTAACCGGTAAAAAGCCACCGCTGACGATTTCTCAGGGGGTGTTCTGAATCAGCGTACCTACGGCCGTTTCTGGTGCAATCAGGGTTTGCTGTAAGTTTCCCGGTTCAAGGCCAGAAAATATGCGGATGCGTAAGCCCGAATAATCCTGCACCAGATCGAGCATCTGCTGCACTTTGCTGGCCATGCCACCCGTGACGTCGGTTCCGCGTGACCCCTTCAAGGCGGGCTCAATCTCGGCAAAATTATCGGGGGTAATGAGGGGAAGGACCTCTCCCGATTCATCCAATACGCCTGCTGTTTCCCCGCTAGTAGCAGCCAAGACGGCCGTTTCGGTAAGGCGTTGACCAGGAACTTTAGTATCTCCTCGGTGGAAATGATGGTGCCTCCCCACTTTGCGTCAAAGGCCACGTCCCCATAGACAACGGGCGTTAGGCCTGCCAACACGGCCGCCCACACCGGCTGCCAGGCAAACTGCCGCAGTTCCCCGGACGTACAGTAGGCTGAGGCAGAGGGTTGGAGGGAAATGGCCGTTACCCCTGCCCGCAGCAATGCTTCAGTAATCAGGCGGTTTAGGCGGGCGGCGGCCGCACTGACCGCTGCAAATCCATTCCACTGCTCTGCGGAGCGCACGCCCCGCCGCGTGCCATACCGGGCGGCGGCTACGTGCCCAAAGGATCCGCTGCCATGCCCCAACACAAGTTGAAGGTTCGGCCGTTTCCGCTGTGCCGCAGCCAACTCTGCAGCCACTTGGGAAATGACCTCCAGCCGGGGAGCTTCCACACCGGTTTTGTCTGTTAAAAGGGAACCACCCAGCTTCAAAAACAATAAATCATCCATGGGGAAATTTGTTCCAAGATACAGGTTACAAACCTCCATGTAACCTGTATCTTGGAACCATAACTTTTATTGCGCAGTGACTGCTTCTAGGTCGGAAATGGTTTTTTCTAACAAACCGACCACTTTCTCCATTACCGGTACGTCAAAGGCAAATTTTGCCCCGGCCGTTTCATACAACTCAGGCAAGGTGGCGGTGCCACCCAAAGCTAAAGCTTGACGATAGCGGGCTATGGCCTCGCTCTGGTTTGCCAAGGCATTACTCCAAACTTGAATAGCCCCCACCTGAGCCATGCCATATTCAATGTAATAAAAAGGTGAGCCAAAGATATGCTGCTTACGGTGCCAGCCGGTGGCCATCTCCGCCGCAAAGCCATCCCACTCAATGCCAGGCATAAAACGGTTCCACAAGGTTGCCCAGGCTTCGTCACAGTTGGCCGGATCCATAGCTGCATCAGGGTTTTCGTAAACCCAATGCTGGAAATTATCCACCACGGCCATGTAAGGCCAAAAGAGAATGATTTTTTGCAAATGCTGCGTGCGATGCCGGGCGGCATCAATTTCGGAATAATAGCCACCCTCGTTGGCAGCCAGGTAGGGGGCAGCCAGCAATTCCATGGCCATAGAGGCAACCTCGTTAAACTCCATGTTGGCGCGCATTTGGGGCAAATAAGGCAATTTGCTGGCCTCAAATACGTGGAATGCGTGGCCGGCTTCATGAAGCATGGTGTTTACGTCCCGCGCTGACCCGACGGCATTCATGAAGATGAACGGCCGTTTCGCTACAGGAAAACTGGTGCAATAACCGCCTGGCGCTTTCCCCTTGCGATTAGGCAAATCCAGCAAATTTTCGCGGCGCATGGTAGCAAAGTAATCACCCAACTTAGGATCCACCTGCATAAAAATGGCCTCGGCTTTGGCGTCTAATTCCCCTGGGTCGCCATAAGGGCGCAAAGCAGGAAAAGAAAGAACGTCCCTGTCATCATCGACATCCCAAGGACGCAGGCGGTTAACACCAAGCTTGGCGCGATACTGCTCATAAATTCGTTCTGCAGCGGGGACCACTACCTTTTCAATCGCCTGGCCGAAAGCCTTGGCATCTTCGGGTGTGTAATTAAAACGCTTCAGCATTTGCCAGCGGAAGGCACGGTAATCCTTGCCATACCCTGCATTCGCTGCCTGCTCCATGCGCAGCGTGAGCAGCTTTTGCCACACCTCGTTGATGGCCTGACGATCCGCAAGCTGCCGCTGGGACTTCAAGCGCCAAATTTCTTCGCGGGTCGCCCGGTGCGGGGTGTAAAAGAAGGGCTTCAGCCCCGTCAGAGTACGTTCCTCCCCAGCCCATTCTACCGTTTGCGCGCCAATTACTTTGTCATACTCAGCATCCAGCTTCCGCTCCTCGGCCAAGAGGGGTAAATTTTCTTGCCGGAAAAGGGCAACATCGCTGCGAATTTTCCGCAGCGGTTCGGCCATTCCATCAGGTTCAAGGCCGCTCTCGAGAAGTTTGACGCGCAGCTTTTGTTCCGCAGCCTGGCTGGTAGGAAAAATGTTTTCGAGGTAATCGTTATACGCTTTTTCAATAGATACATCCGTTGTATCAACAGTTTTGGCGACGTTCAGGCGAGAAAATCGCTCCCAGAGCATCTTGGATAAGCTGCTCCAATCTGTTAACCATTGATGCACCGTGCTGGCAGTTAACGGCCGTTCTTGCCAATTTCTCATAATAGGGGGCAATTCGCGCCCAAGGCCAATCCATAAACTCTTGCGCCGTGGCGGGTAACGTTTCAAACATCAAACACTCCTCAAATATGTTATGGGTTTTTGTGCTTCACAAATCAGATTACAGGGCGGTGGGCTTCCAGGCACACTACCCCATTAAATCCCACCGCCGCATTGTGGGGGATTCCCGCCGGCAAATCAAGCCGGTCACCTGGGCGCAGCGTAGTGGGTTCAGCTTCAATCGGGAACCCAAAAGTTATCGACCCTTCCAAGACAAAGATCACCCGACCATGGTCCAAGGATTGGGCATGGAAAACGTCGCCCGGGGATGCCGTCCAGCGAAATGGTGCTAAACCATCCTCTTCGAAGAACTTAAGCAATACATCCTCGGTGGGTAGTTCTGCGTGGGGCCATTTTTGGATATGGATAATGTTGGCTTTCATGGGTTCACTCCTCTGCCCTACGAAAATTTGTTCCTGTAATGATACGTTGGGAAAAGAGCTTGGGCAAGTTCATTGACCACACACAAAGAGCAATAAAGTTGATAAGTTTTATCTAAGAGCCATTGACGTGCAGCAATATATCAATTATTATCTCGACATCAAGATATTTGATATAGGATTTTTTATGGGTACACATTTTCAAGGGAGACCAGAAGAAATTCTGGCACTCGACACTTATATTAAATTGTCAAGGGCAGCCGATGCGGTTAACCACCAGATCAATGCTCATCTGAGCGACTTCGACCTGACGGTGAGCCAGTTTGGCGTGCTAGAAGCCCTGTACCACCTCGGGCCAATGCAGGTTGGTCAGGTTGGCGAAAAAATTCTCAAGAGCAGCGGCAATATGACGCTGGTAGTTGACAATTTGGTCAAACGGGGACTTCTCACACGGCAGCGGCGAGATGACGACAGGCGATGTATTGACCTGCATTTGACGAAAAACGGCCGTTCCCTAATTGAGTCCATCATGCCGCGCCACGTAGGCCAGGTTGTCAGGGCCCTTAACGCCCTCACCCAAGAAGAGCAAACGCAGCTTGGCAGATTGTGCCGCCAACTTGGGTTGGCCCAGGCGAGCAAGTGAAGTTTTGGGTGGTTGGCGGGACAATCAATTCTCCAGCAGCCCAAAAGGAGTAGAATGTCTAATGAATATTAAACCCGTACAAGGATTGCATCATATTACGGCCGTTGCCAGCAGCCCGCAGCGCAACGTCGATTTTTACCGCCAGGTTTTGGGGCAAAGGTTAATAAAAACCACCGTCAATTTTGACGACCCCGGCACATATCATTTTTATTACGGTGACAACGTGGGAACGCCCGGTACAATTCTCACCTTTTTCCCCTGGCAGCACGTTGCTAAAGGGCGTGTAGGGAATGGGGAAACGGCCGCAACCGCGTACAGCATCTCAGCAGGCTCGGTTGGTTTTTGGCAAGCCTACCTGGCCCGCCAGGGTGTAACCGTGCAGCAAGAGGCCCGCCGCTTCGGTGCAGAGATCATTGCCCTGGAAGATCCGGATGGTATGCGAATGGAGCTGATAGTATCAGATGACCCGGCAAACTTTCACATTTGGGAGGAAGGGCCTATTCCTGGCCAGCACGCCCTGCGTGGCTTTCACGGCGTTACGCTTTGGCTGGACCAGGTCGAAGCAACGGCCGAATTGCTAACAAGCCAATTAGGGTATCGGTTGGTCGGGCAAGAAGGTCCGCGGTTCCGGTTCGCTGCTGCCGGCGGCGACATAGGAGCGTATGTGGATATCGTGGAACGGCCTGGTGGAGAATACGGCCGTTTCGGGGTGGGGTCCATCCACCACATTGCCTTCCGTACCGTGGATGATGCCGAACAGCAGTTGTACCTCTCCCAACTGCGCCAGGCGGGATATAGCGTAACCTCCGTTCAAGACCGGCAGTATTTCCACTCGATCTATTTTCGCTCCCCCGGTGGCGTATTGTTTGAAATTGCCACCGATGCGCCGGGCTTTCTTTATGACGAACCTGTAGAGGAATTGGGTGACAACCTAAAGCTGCCGGCGTGGTTTGAGCCACATCGCGCCGAAATCGAGCAAGCGGTTCCCCGCTTCGAGCGCAAACCGATTCAAAAAGCAGAAACAATTTCCACCTTATAAAACTTCTTTGGAGGATGAATATGCACCCCTTAAACTCTTCAACAGGCAGCGGCCCGCATCAAGGGCAGCCCCTCATGACCACTGGCGAGCCCCTGGGACAAGCGTCCGCCGCCATGATTCTAGTCCATGGCCGGGGAGCTACGGCCGAATCTATCTTGGAGTTAGCCGAATTGCTCCCCCACCCTAGCATGGCTTATCTGGCCCCCCAAGCTGCCGGGGATACCTGGTATCCATACAGCTTCTTGTCCCCCATGGCTAATAACGAACCGGGGATCAGTTCCGGCATCCAGGTTTTAGCGGATTTGGTGGCCCGCATTGAAGCTGCAGGCATTCCGGCTGAACGGATCATCATCGGCGGGTTTTCTCAGGGGGCTTGCCTTGCATCGGAGTTTGTAGCCCGAAATGCCAGGCGCTATGGTGGCCTGTTGGTGTTTAGCGGCGGGGTTATTGGCCCTCCGGGCACACCGCGAAGCTACGCCGGGAATTTAGAAAGCACGCCTATTTTTATTGGGTGCAGTGACGTGGATTTTCACATCCCCCTCGAGCGCGTGGAAGAAACGGCCGTTCTTTTGGAAAAATTGGGCGGTCTGGTCATCAAAAAAATCTACCCCGGTATGGGACACACCATCAATCAAGACGAAATAGATGAAGCCCAAAAAATTGTATCGGCTCTCCATCAGGAAGCGTAAGCGGCTGCTCAAAGATAGGCATTATTTTGAATAAAATAGGAGAAATTAACATGCAAAAGATTCAATCCCAAGGCGTCCATCATATCACTCTCATAGGCGCTGACCGCCAAACATCCATTGATTTTTGGGAAGGCGTGCTGGGCATGCCCTTCATATTTGAACAGCCAAACCTGGATGTACCCGAGGAAAATCACCTTTACTTTGACCCAGGAGACGGCCGTCTCATCACCATATTTACGCGGGAAGACCGGCGGCCTGACCCTACCCCGACACCCCAGGTCATCGGCAACTTACACCACCTGGCTTTTATCGTCTCTCATGCTGCCTACACGCAAGTCGCCCAGCGGCTGGATGAACGCGGTATCCCTCACAGCGGGGAAGTAGACCGGGGCTTTATGGATTCTATCTACTTTAGGGACCCGCTGGGTTTGCTGGTAGAAATGGCCTGCTACAAATTCGACCCGCCGCCAGGTGTCACTCATGCGGAGGTGCTCCTTGAAGCGCACCTGCTGCGCACCGAACGGGGCGACTACAACATTACCGACGCCCACCTGGCTGACGCCATCGAGCGACTGGTGCAAAATACCACCCGCACTTTATCCACAGACCGCACTGCAAAAGATCCGTACCTGCGGTAAGGTTTGCCCTCCGTTTTACCTTGTTCATTGTCCCCCTAACCGTTTACAATGAGGGTAGCTAAAACACCTGTTGATATCAATAAGGAGAACACAATGACAAAAAAGCGAAAAGTGCTTTTTGAACAAACAATTCAGGCCCCGGTTTCGGCCGTTTACGAGGCCTTTACAAACCAGGCCATGCTTACCCAATGGCTGTGTAACAATGCTCACGTTGATGCTCAGGAAGGTGGTGCATTTTTGCTGACCTGGAATCAATCGAAATATTATGCAACTGGTGAATTCATACGACTAAAAGAAAACAAAAAGATTGCCTTTACCTGGCATGGACGAGGCGAACCCCACGAAACGGCCGTAACCGTTAAGCTCAAAAAGGCAAAAAAGCGCACAAAGGTAACTCTCAAGCATAAAAAACTTGGCTCCGGCGAAGTTTGGCGCTATGCGCGCAAGCAAATTAAGGACGGCTGGCGCAGCAGCCTGGCCAATTTACAGCAGGTGCTGGAGACTGGATTAGATCGCCGCATTTACGAACGGCCGTTTCTGGGTATAACCATTGCCGGACTGGTTGGCGCAGAAGAGGCTGCCGAGCTGAGCCTCAACACAGCGGGGGGTATGCGCATCAACGGCACCATTCCGGGAACAGGCGCAGCCGAGGCCGGCCTCCAGGATCAAGACATACTCACCAAAATGAACGGCAACCCCTTAATCGACTTTCAAGCCATTCAACAGGTATTAGGAACGTACAAAGCGGGGGACACCGTATCAGTTGAATTTTTCCGAAAAGGGCAACATTACACATCCGACATGACCCTTAGCCAACGGCCCGCCCCTGACGTTCCCGCCACCCCGGCGGAACTGGCCGCCCAGCTCCGCGAGGAATATGCCGCCATCGCCGCCGAGTTGGCCGCATTAGCCGCCGACACAACGGAAGATGAAGCCAGCTTCAAACCCAATGGGAGCTGGAGCGCAAAAGAAACATTGGCCCACCTGCTAACCACAGAACGCACCATGCACCTGGGAATTGCCAGCAATATGGACGGCCGTATCCTTTCCGGCTTGCCCTATAATCCCTCCTCCTGGATTAAGGCCTATGCGGATGCCCACACTTTTGCATCTTTAACGGCCGCTTTCAGCGAGGCAATGGATGAAACCATAGCCATCCTCACCAATTTGCCCGACGACCTGGTTGCCCGCAAAGTGATGTATCTGGGCATTGCGCAAAACGCGTTGGGCTACGTCAGCCACGTTCGCGGTCATTTTGCCGACATGCAGCAACCTATCGAGGCCGGCCGTGAAGCCGCAGCAAAAGGTGCCCCAGATGCCGTCACGGCTGTTGAGGAACTAGAAATTACAAAAAGTAGTTTTGCCGGGGTAATCGGTGTAGAAGAAGAAGAGTAAGAGCCCTCCACCGAAGGATCAAGGGTGACGAGACACAAGGATCGAGAATACTCGCAAGCTATATATGACAGCATCAAGCGGATTACGGCCGTTTCCATCCCACCTGCTAACCAACCTGTAGCCCATCTTCTCGAATATTTTCCGCAGCATGAGCGGGAGCTGCGCAAAATGAAAAAGTTTCGCTTTCAACTACTGCACCGCTGGTTAGTCGCCCACTTTGAACCATGCCGCGTGGCGGATATTGGCGGTGGAAAGGGGCTTCTGGCTCATTTATTGCAGCAAAGCGGCTGGCAAGCAACCGTCATTGATCCTATACCCCAAACCCTCCCCGACAAGTATAAAGACATCGCTGCCAACACCAGGGTACGCATTGATTCCAAGGCTCGCGTACCCCACATTTCCGCCCCATTTTCCGGGGAAATGGCCGCTCATTTTGATTTGCTCATTGGCATGCATGCCCACGGCAGCAACGCGCTTATCATTGCCGCAGCCTCCGAGTATGGCTGCGGCTTCATCCTCTTCCCTTGCTGTGTTATTGATGAGCCCTTTTTCCCACTACCAGGCATGGCCTGGATTGAAAGCGTGGCCGGTCATGCCGTTCAGCAAGGACACACGGTTTACCCTTTCCGCTTAAACTTCAAGGGGCAAAACATAGGTTTATGCAGCCCGGGTCGCTGCCGGCTTAAAAGGGATGAGAATGTTCGGTGAGATGGTACAGACAAATCGGGGAGTTTACGTGCGTTGTGCTCCGGATAGCGGTGTAGTGGCTAATGAAAGTGACCTGCTAACGTTGTTTAGTGACTGCTATGAGTTTGCAACAAATCGTCTGTTGCTTTCCGAGGCTCATTTGCACCCGAACTTCTTTGATTTGAGCACAGGAATGGCTGGGGCGCTATTCTTAAAGCTTTCAATCTATCATGTGAAAACGGCCGTTGTCGCCAATTTGCAGGCTATTAAAAGCCAACGATTCCACGAGCTCATTCAGGAAAGCAACAAGGGCAGCCAGATTCGGTTTTTCAATACCACCACTGAGGCAGAAAACTGGCTGCTAAGTTAATCACTTCAGCACGCTGGTTGATTAAGCTCCGCACCTCCCCACAGCACAAATTTACCCTTCCAACGCCCCCAACACCACCGGCAAAAGCTGCTTTTTGCGCGAAACAACGCCATCCGCTTGGCGCATGCCGTCGGGCAGACGGGGATAGGGCAGCACGTCCAGTCGCGGTACTTCCTGGGTGAGCAGCAACCGGCTGACCCCGCGCACGACGTCCGTCACCATGAGCATGACGAAATCAAGGCCGCGGGAGTCACGCAGCCCCACCAGGGCACTACAAAGGGGTTCTTTGTACTCATCCAATTGGGCAAAGTTAGTCACTTCTACTTGAGAAATACCAAAATGGAATCCCCCTGCCTCATATTGTTTGAAATCCGCTGTCACAATCTCTTCTGCCTTGCGGGTGGCCAGGCCTGCCCCAGCATTGAGCACTTGCTGACCAAATGACTGGATTGTCTCCCCTTCTAAGACTGAGCCGCCGAGAAATGCCCAGCGCGCCAGCCTCTCCGCAGCCCGGTGGTCACGGGGCGTCGTGGTGGGTGAAGACAACAATAAAGTGTCCGAAACGACGCCAGCCAGCAGCAGCCCTGCTAATGAGGGGGGCGCGCTGAGACCGGCTTCGTCGATACGCTCGGAGACTAGAGTGCAGGTGCTGCCCACTACGTCCACGGTAAAGCGGATAGGGACGTGCGTGGTGGGGTTACCCAACCGGTGATGGTCCAAAATTTCCAGCAAGTCAGCTTCATTGAGGGAACCAAGCGCTTGTTGGGCTTCATTGTGGTCGACAAGAATAATCTGCATCCGGGGTGGCGCCTGGGCGTCACGCTGGCGGCAAACCCCGGCATAACTGCCATGTTCATCCACAACCAAGAATTCAGTGCGCTCCTCCCTCAAAATGCGGGGCAATGCATCACGTATACGGCCGTTCAATTGAAAGCTGGGTACGCCTGTGTCGCACGCTTCCTGGCAGGAGACATCAAGAAGCTCCCCAATGCGCATATCTTCGCGGCGGGGGTGTGCCCCAACAGAGCGTTTGAGAAAGTCGAACAGGCTCAAAACAGTAACCAGGCCATACGGCGTGCCGTCGGTGTTGATGATAGGTGCAATCCCCCCCGTACGGTTGGCAATAGCCCACCCTTCGCGTAATGGTTTGTCTGGCGTAGTTGTGTTGAAGCGATGGGTAATGGAGTCGAAACGGGGTGATGCGTCCGGCAGAAGTACAGGGGGTTCCAAACCCAAGCGGTTGAGAACCCAGGTCGTTTGTGGGTTTAGCTGGCCAGCGCGAGCAGCAATGACATCATTCTCGGTCTGGTCTTGCAGCAGCCAGGCATAGCCCATAGCCGAAGCAATGGAGTCCGTATCGGGATTAACGTGGCCGATGACGTAAATTGGCTTTGTTTTTTCTGTCATAAATGCCTCAGTAAATGGAAATAATGGATTTGGAATTCATTTTTAACGCGATCATGGAAGATTGTCCAACGGCATCTTGAAAAAATGGTAAGAATTATGATGGCCAACTGCTAAGTAAGCTAAAGGCAATCCACCCGCCGCATATTATTTCTACCGCCATCTCCAGGAAGCCAAATCGCTTGACATTGTCCACCGGGCGTGGTTGGCGAGCGGCCCACATGGCGCGCAGCCAGACGATGGCAAAGGGGATAGACGTGGGAAATGGCAGCCATTCCAATATGCCCAAACCAATTATTAGTAAAAAACCAGAGAAGTGAGCCAGAACCAACCCACTGCGATGGGTTTGCCGCTGGTGCGTGTCGGCAATACGCACGCGAACGTACAGGGCACCTAACACATTTTGCAGTGCCAGCAGCAGCCAAAGGGCAGCAGCCGTCTGGTTAAGCTTGCCAGCAGTGGCGATATAGGCCGCCGGGGCCGTCATGGCTAAGGCAGCCGCACCGCTTACTTCCATGCCCAATGAACGAATAGAAGTCCGGCCATATTTTGCGGCCGCCAGGTACATGATAAAAATCAGGGCCAAGGGCACGCCCAGCCAGAGCAGCGCATAGCGCCCCATGAAGAGCAGCATCAGGCCGCAGGAAACGGCCGTTGCACCTAAAAATATCATCCACGTTAACGCCAGAGGGCCATCGGTGCGGCGCGCCTTGCCCCGCCGCACCCGCAGCCAAACGGTTGCTGGCTGGCGCAGCAGAAATGTGGTCAGCGCGGCAATTAATGCAAGGGCAGCAGGCAGGTTGAAGGTTCCGGCAACGGCCGTGCCCACGCAAAAGGGCACCAGCAACCATGCCCAAGACCCATGCTCTGCTGGAAGAATAAGAGTCTTTCGAAATAACGCTGCAATCCGTGGGGGTTTGTTGGAGTTTTGTACCATAAATGCCTCGTTTCCCCTTACAATTGTACCGTCATTTCGTCTAAAGGTTAGTGGGTTCAAAGCAAAAAAAAGCCCCCCGTTTCCGGGGGGCTGCTGCAATTTAGCTGGGCCACGGCACATTAGGGAGCAGGTGGTTCATCAAACTCCCAGGGTTGGTTCCAATACCCCATGTCTGCGGCTCGTTCCATCAAACCATCGTGCACCATCTCTTCATTCAGGTTCCCCACCCCAGGGTTTAGTCCCGCATGATGTGCAAAAGCAGTACTACTCATGGAGAAGAGTAAGGCGAATAACAGGAAGGCAGCTAAAAACAACCAAATACGCTTTTGTCCTCGAATCATAGGTTGCTCCTTTGTAACATTGGCCAACGGCCCTATCAATTACCCTATTTATGAAGACGTATGTAAGCGTTTTTAGATACGGCCGTTTTCAAAACTCATGCCAAGCCGCCATATGCGCATTAATCTGCCAGGTCGCTCACATCCTCTTTCCCTACTTCACTTACCGCTTCTGTGGGACGACTTAAGTGAATTTCTATCTGGGGCGTTACTTGAGTGGCAAAACGCCGTGTGCCATACACATTCAAACGCTCAAACAAGAAAGCGAACTGTTCCTCCAAAATCTGGCCAATCTCTGCCTGCTTTGCTGCGGGCAAATCCCACCACGACTGCTTAAAGGGCCCAATTGCCCGTTTTCGCGCTGAATACAGAATTTGCTCTTCCGTCTTTCCTGGTTTCCATTCGTTTTTGTGCTTTTCGCGCAGATAATCATAAGCTTCATTTACCAATTCTTGCGGTAAATTGTCAAAAATCATATTTTGGAAATTGGTTGCCAGATGAATTTCCACCGTACCTACTTCCGGAAATTTGCCAAAGGCATCTGCAGGAAGCGTGGAAGCGCCATGCTGCACGGCTCCGCCCAAACCATAGCTGTCTCGTGCAGTTTGGCTCAGGTCTCGCAAGGTGTTGAAATCTACTTTAACGTCAGCCAAGGTGCCATCTGGCAGCACAACACCGCCGTGGCTGGTGCCCGTCTGCACCGAGATTTTTGAGATGCCAACCAGGCCAGCTAATTCGTTCTGGTAGCCTTGCATAAAGGCGTGCAGCTCTTCAACTGTCGAATTCTTATGGCCTACTTCGCCAATTTCGCCACCAAGGGAGATGGTAATTCCTTCCGGTTCCAGGCTGCGGGCGAACCGCGTCAGCTCGGCACAAAGAGTGTAGTTAAGTGCCTGTTGTTCATCTAGAGTTGGATAGCTGAGATCAACCAGCGTAGATGTGTCGATATCAATGTTAAAGAAACCCGATGAAACCGCCTCACGCATTAAATCTTTAACGGCCTGGACTTCTGTTTCGGGATCGCTGCCATAACGGCTGGCTGAAATCTGAAAATGGTCGCCCTGGATGAAGACGGGGCCGCGATACCCTTCACGAAGGGCGGCAGCCATGACGCAAGCGGTATACTCAGCAGGCCGCTGATCAGTGTAGCCTATTTCCGAGCGAGCAATTTCAAAGAGCATCGCCCCAACCTGATGCCTGTTGGCGGCGCGGAATACTGCCCGAGATGTGTTGTAATTCATGGCGCGGATGTTCATGGCAGGGACGGTAAAGTTACATGGCACACTGCCATGACCTACGGCCATGTAAAGTTCATGAATGGAAGCTGGATATACGCCAACGGCCTGGCCTACTTCCCAAATGAGCCAGCGAGCGGTGTCACGGGCCAGGGGTTCGCCAAACACGGCCGTATACGCCAATCCGTCCATTTTTTCTGGTAGGGAAATTTCGTCAATGCCAGTAATGTGATCGCCAGAAACAACAACTGCTCCTTCCAAATAGGCTAACAGTTCTTTGACAGACATTGCTTTCATCAATTTCGCTCCTTTTCAAGCTGTTCGTATGGCAGCTAGTTGGTTAATTTTGTAATTAAGGGGGGTCCTAACAGCAACAAACCAATAAGAATGGACCCTAATGCGCCCATCAGGACAGCCGCTGCGGCAACATCTTTGGCTACCTTTGCCAAGGGATGGGGCTCGGGCATGGTCATATCCACAACGGCCTCCAGGGCCGTATTCATAAATTCGGCAATCCAAACGACCATAATTGTTAGGATAAGAATCGCCCATTCCTGACGCGGAAGCCGCAGCCAAAGAGCCATTAAGGCTACCGCAATAGTAATCAGGCCATGAATCCAGGCGTTATGTTGGGTGCGAAGAACGTACCACCAGCCCTCAAAAGCGTAGCGAAAACTGCTCGCCCGGCTGTACAGTTCGTGACGAACCAATTCATGATTCGGTGGGCGTGACATGGGCAAGTCCTAGTTGGGTAAGAACGGCCGTTTGCGCGGCCCACATTTGCTCTTTTTCGACAGGGTTACCGTGGTCAAAACCAAGAACATGCAGCACGCCATGAACGGCCAAAAGCTGAATTTCATCTGCTAGAGAGTGGCCAGCCTGTACCGCCTGGCGATGTGCATAGGGTACCGAAATAGCGATGTCGCCTAAATAGGCGGCGGGCATTCCCGGCATAGCATCTCCCGCTGGAAAGCTGAGGACGTCGGTTGGTTTGTCTTCACCTCGAAAATTACGGTTCATTTCTTGAATGGCGGCATCATCGGTGAGCAGGCAGGAAAGAGCAGCGTGAAACTGGTTTTGGCTGCGCAGAGTAGCAGCAACGGCCGTTTCCACAACCGACACCAAGTCTTGCGGCACGCCCATTGATGCCTGTACATCAATCTCCAGATCCATCATCTTCTTGTTGCGTCTCCAACTCAGCCTGTGCGACCATAGGTTCCTCTTCAACGGCAATTGGGTCTAGTGGGGCGTCTAACAACCGCCCCGTGCTGTGGGTTGGCGTATTGTCTTCTAATTCCTGAGTGCTAGCCGCCGGCATTGGGGAAATATCTGATACCTGCGATGTTTGCGAATCCCCTTCCAACTCTTCATTTCCAGGATATTTTACACGCACGTGAAAACGTCCTTTCAAGGTTTCAATGAATGACGCACGTATCGTGCGAATATCCCCCAACGTCAAGCCAGAATTATTTAACTGGCCTTCAGTGACGTGTTCATCTACAAGCGAGTTCACCAGCTTTTCAATGGCTTTTTCCGTGCTGGGGCGCAAAGCGCTGGATGTTGCCTCAACAGAATCAGCCAGCATAACAATTCCCGTTTCGCGGGAGCGAGGTCGGGGTCCCGTATAGCGGAACTTGCTCACATCTACCCGGCTTTCGTCTCCTTCCACCTGGGTAACAGCCTTTACGTAAAAACCCTTAACAATGCGGTCCCCGTGGTGTTCGGCAATAAAATCTCGAATATTGTGAGGAAGCCGATATTTTCGCGCCATTTCCAGTCCGTCTGAGACGTGGTTGATGATGATGCGCGCGCTGCTGTAGGGATCCAGGGATTCGTGGGGATTGCTCCCCTCCTGGTTTTCCGTAAAAAATGGAGGGCGCTTCATTTTCCCGATGTCGTGATAGAAGGCGCCGACGCGTACCAGAGTACTATTTGCCCCTTTTACCCGTTCAGCGGCCTGCTCGGCCAGGTTGGCAACCATGATGCTGTGATGGTAGGTGCCTGGGGCGCGGCGTAGAAGCTCCTGCAACAAGGGATGATCCAAGCGGGAAAGCTCTTGCAATTGCAATATTGTAATTACCCCAAAAACGCTGCCGACTAAAAACAAGCCGGCCAGGGTCAGCGCGGCTGACAAAACGCCATTACCTAAACCATACAACACTTCTTGCAGCACTGGTAATATGTCCGTTTCTTGTGGCAATTTAAATATGATGACAACGGCAATGTGGCCTACCGCAGCAGCCAAACCAGCACGGAAAAAGGCGTTTACCCGTTGGGCATCGCGCAAGAGAAGCACAGCAAGGATGCCCCCCGCCCCAACATACATGCTTAATTCCAGAGAATTAGGCGCAATGAACCCCAGCTCCGCCGCCATCATAATGGTAACGAGCACAGCCAGTCGATTATCAAAGATTACCGAGAGAAGCATGGAAAGGGTAGCGATTGGATACCAATAAACCAGGTAAGGCGGGCCGGATACCATGAGGCGGGCGCCTATGGTGAACAAAATGACTAAAATCACAAGGGCTGATAAGTAACGGCCGTTGTTATAGGATTGTTCGTAATACTGCTGCCAGTAAAGGGTAAATACCACCACCGCTAGAAGTGAGGCAACGAAGATGCTGCTCACATCCCGCCAATCTGTAGCAGCCTGCAGCAAGCCTAACTGCTCAAGCATCTCAATATCCAGATCGGTAACGATATCTCCTGCACGAATGACGCGCTGCCCTTCAGTAATGGACCGGGTAACTGGGGTTACACTGGTTATCGCATCATCCCTTTGTTCAGCCGTGGCTTCTTCATTTAGGAAAACGTTGGGGACAACGAACTGGTAAGCCAATTTTGAGACCACATTGTCCTGAGTCGGAGTAAGGACCAAACTGGGGCGGCGAGCCAGCCGCTGGTAGTCTACCAGCTGATCCTCACGAATTTCCTGGCTCATCAACTCCTCAATGATGGTCAGCAGCGCGTCCTTAGCCTCAACATAATCGTCAACGCTTAGACTAAGCAGATCAATACCTACCTGGTTTTCAATGGTTAGACCTTTAACGGCTTGTAGATAAGAGAGTTTGGCTTCTGAGGAAGCGTACGTGTCACTGCGCACCACTTCAACAAAGGAAAAAATAGCGCGAGCTGCGCTAAGTTGAGCGCGCCCGATACTAGGATCTAAGGTGGTATAGACATCAGTGACGCTGGCCTGAGCCTGTTCTTGGGCCTGGGCGGTTAGCACAGCACTGGTATAGGTGACGGATCGGGGCGCTAAAATGTCGCTGGCCGCAGGCGCGCCAGCCGTAACATCGACGTTGGAGGGGCGAACTAGATCAAAGGATAGTATGAGGGTGACCGCAATTGCCACAGCCAGGGCAAAAAGCCACAAAAACGAGCTGCGAGCGAAGCGCTGCCACCAGGGTTTTTCAACAGGGTCCATTTAGTTTTGCAGCAGGCTGCGGACGACCTCATTCACCAAACGGCCGTCTGCTTTGCCTTTGACCTGGGGCATTAGGCGGCCCATGACCTGGCCCATGCCCTTGGCGTCAGTCACGCCTAACTGGGCAATTATGTTTGCAGCCAGCACCTCAATATCTTCCCGGCCCATCATTTGCGGTAAATAGCTTTCAATAATGGCCAATTCGCTTTTCTCGGCCTCGGCCATTTCGCTGCGGCCAGCCTGTTCGTAATCGGTTATGCTTTCGCGGCGCTGTTTAGCTTGCTTGGTGAGTACGGCCGTTACCCCTTCATCGTCCAGGGTAATGCGGTCATCAATTTCAACCTGCTTGATAGCCGCCATCAACATGCGCAAAGTATCTCGCTTTTCCGTGTCTCCGCTGCGCATGGCAATTTTCATATCATTGGTCAGTTGTTCTTTTAAGCCCATGATTTCCTCCAAAACACACTATCAGATTGTAGCACTGCCCCTGGCAAGGGCAAGTTGGGCTTAAGCGTTAAGAGGCATGGGTAAAAATCGTATAAAGGCTGAGGTTGCCTTCTTTGCCATCGCTGCGAAATTGATGAAGGATGTGCAAACCCGCTTTTTCAGCCAAAACGGCCGTTTCTACAGCATCCACCTGACATACATAACGCAGGCCAAAACCGCTGCGCTGCCAGGTTAGCAGGTAATCATTGGCCTCCACATCCTCGGTTGTCAGGCCTAACTCGGACCATTCGCGGATTTTGCGCCGCTGGCGGGGGCTGTCCATAAACTGCCAGTTGGCCAGAAAAAGCCGCCCCCCAGGGGCGAGATGGGTCTTCAATTCTTGCAGCAGAGTCGCCCGGTTTTCGCGTCCGGGAACGTGCTGCATTGCCGCCAGGCAGGCTATCAGATCAAAGTCACCCAAGCCTTCCAGAAAGCCAGGCTGGGTCATGTCGCGCTGGAAAAAGGTTGCCTGGGGTACAAGCAAACGTGCCCTCTTCAGCAAGTCAGTGCTGAAGTCCACACCGGTGGCTCGCTTGATAGCTTGATGGGAGAGTAGGAAATGGGCAAAACGGCCGTTGCCACATCCCACATCCAGCAAAGTGGCGGCTTTCGCAGGAATCCATTCTTTCAAGCGCGCAAAGCCTGGCTGCGGCGTCGCCCGGCTTTCTGCAAAGGAATCGGCAAGGGCACTGTAAAATTGCTGGTTAAGATCTCGCAACTTTAGGGCAACATCAGGAGTCATACATCTCCCTTTTGGGGTAGGCGAACGTGCAACGTGTTTGTAACAAACCAAACGCTGCCTGCGTTAGCTTGCACCCACATTCCCGGTGGGCTATGCGACAGCACTTTGGCAGGAATCCAGCGCTCTCCATCAAAGGTAATTTCTACCAAATCTTCTGGAAGATACAGTTCTACCAACCGTTTCTTGGCCAATACGGCTCCGCTAAAATCCAAATCGGTGCAGCACTTGTTCAACCGAGGAGACATAGCTGCCGCCAAACAATCGAACGTGTACAAGTAGGGGATAAAGGTTGTAAACATCCCGGCGCTCCTCAAAAAAGCCTGGGGGAATGGGGCGCAGCTCCTGATAACGCGCAAAAAAGGGCTTACCAAAAGTGCCAAATAGCGTGGTAAAAGCGAGTTCTATCTCCGGGTGCCCGTAATAGATGGCCGGGTCGACAAAGCCCGTTATTTGCCCATTTTGGGCGAGGACATTGGTGGTCCACACGTCCCCATGCAGTAGAGACGGCCGTTCCGGTTCCAACAGCCAATCTTCTAACCTGGTACAAAATTTTTCCAGCCGCCACAGTAACCCCGTAGGCAATCGCCCTGCTCTCGCGCCCTCTTCGCCCATGTAGAGCAGCCGGTGCTCACGAAAAAAGCGTAGCCAGGAATCCTGCCAATCATTGGGTTGGTGTAAGCCGCCAATCAGCGTGTCCCGTTCCAGGCCAAAACCTGGGGCTGTTTGGCTGTGCAAAGCGGCAAGTAGTTCAGCGGCGTGGTGTTGGGCCTGAGGTGAAAAATGACTAGCGCCCGGGATGAAAGACATAATCAACAGGTCTGGAGCATTGTGCAGCACCCTTGGCACCGGCAGGCTGCTGTGCTCGGCCAAGTATCGCAGCATAAAGGCTTCGATATCTAACTTGGGAGAAAGGCCATAGTCAGCCTTAACCACTATTTGCTGCCCATCCCCCAAACGCGCCTTAAAAACCTGGCCTATGCATCCACCGCTCAGGGGAACAATGTCAACTGCAGCCTGGCCTGTCGCCTGAGTAATAGATTGGCGTATATCTCTCATGAGCAACGTCAGAAATCCGGCAAGGAATAAGGAGGTTACGGCCGTTGTACGACCAGGTTGTCAAAGGCAACCTGCAAGCCGGATTGTCCAAAAGTACCCGCATCCAACCCAATGGTGCCACCGGCGAATTGGCCGTCAGACACTTGCTGCAGCAGCGTGTCATTGACATAGAAGCGCATTGTGTCGCCAACCGCTTCGACCCGCAGTTGATTCACCGCGTCGACACCCTGGTTAATAGCTGCGGAATCAGTCCAATCTGGAACAAAGCGCGTCCAACTGCCATCACTGTTTCGCCGTTCTACAATGAACATACCATCCCCCGTTATATCGAAGCGGTAAAATTGCGTAGCGTTTTGCATTCGGAAAAGAAGGCCATAACTACTCTGGGGGCTGCCAGCCAGAATGCGGGCGTCAACCTGCATGACGAAATCTGTAAAAATTGGTTCGGGTAGGGTCACAAACTGCATTAGGGCTGGCGCGTCAAGCTCAATAATCAGTTCGCCATCGAGAACGGCCGTTCTGCCCGAGGCATCTCCCTCAACCTGCCAGGGACCAGTCTCGCCAACCGAGAATGTGTCCTGGTACAGAACATCTGAGTTGCTGATCGCCAGCGGGGTATCGCTGCAACCCGCCAGCATCAGTAACATTACCACCCAAAGTGATCCTGCTAGCAGAATATGACGCATACGCACGTTCTCCCCCTTATGGCGAAATGACGGTAAGATTATCAAACTCCACAACGGCCGTTCCTACTTCCAGCGTGCTAACCCCAAGCCCCACATCTCCGGTGACAAAGGTGGGGTCCGTGGTTGTGAACAAGGGCAGCCCATTTACCGCCAGGCTCAGCTCATTCCCAATGCAGCTTGCGCGTATCTGATTCGTCGCAACACCCTGATTGATAAATTCAGAAGGTTGGTACTGCGCATTTTCCGTTAAATAGGTAATTTGATCGCTGCCGCTCTGGTACTTGCCAATTGTGTAATATCCATCTCCACTAATCAGGAAAATGTAAAAGTTCTGCTCATTCTGGTAGCGGCAAATGATGCCATAAGCATTATTGTTGGGTCCACTTACCTGGCGAGCCTGCACGGTAATGATGGCATCATCAAAATTTTGTCCAGGGTTAGACCACCAAATTTTCCCCGCCTGGCTGGTGCTGATGCGGAGTACACCTTCAACAAGTTCGGCTACTGCCCCACCCTGATTATAACGTGCCCAGCCGCAATCTCTCTCACCCCCAAAATCATCTTGAAACAACGAACCGCTACCACGGCAATCATCGGGACCTGAATCAACTAGCGAGCAAGAGGCCAGCGCCAATGAAAAAATTAGCAACAGTAAAATGTTTATTTTGCGCACAAGAACTCTCCTCCTGAGTAAAAACCATGTATCTGTTTCAAGCTTGATCACCTCTTTGCCCGCAGACAAGGCCATACAATCTTGTTATGAGCCATCCAATTCGCGCTCTAACGATTCAACATCATGCTGCAGCTCTTGGTGTTGACTTGAAGAGTATAGATACAGGCCATAACTCACCAGCCATATGGCCGATATCCCAATTGCGATTAATAAAAGGTTATCAAACACTTAATACCTCCTCAATTCTCGAATCTGCTTACTGAGTTTACCGAAAATGCAAGAA
Organism: uncultured Chloroflexia bacterium; assembly: GCA_963695505.1. GTDB lineage: Bacteria > Chloroflexota > Anaerolineae > Promineifilales > Promineifilaceae > JACSRF01. Next base: position 240,966 of record CAVOGX010000015.1, read on the forward strand.
ACTGGCACACAGGGAACCAGTATCAAAAAAATAAGGGCAGCAAAAAACTGCTGCCCTATTTTGGCGTGGGGTTTGTTTCAACTACTTTGCGTAACCAACGGCTCGCGTCTCTCGAATAACAGTAACCTGAATTTGACCCGGGTACTGCATGCTGTCCTCAATGGCCTTGGAAATCTCTTTAGATAAGCGCATAGCGCCCAGGTCATCAATTTGCCCTGGCTTAACTAAAATACGTATTTCGCGGCCAGCCTGTAAAGCATAAGCGCTTTCGACGCCGTTGAAGGAAGTAGCAATTTCTTCCAGCGTGCGCACACGTTTAATGTAGTTCTCCAGGCTTTCGCGCCTGGCTCCTGGACGAGCGCCAGAAATTGCGTCGGCGGCTTCCACAATAATTGCTTCTACCGATTCTTGCTCAACTTCGTGGTGATGGGAAGCGATGGCATTCAAAACGACCTTGGGCACGCGGAAGCGCTTGGCAAATTCTGCCCCTAACATGGCGTGGGTGCCTTCCTGGTCATGGTCCATGGCTTTGCCAATATCATGGAGCAATGCGCCCATCTTAGAAAATTCAATATTGGCGCCCAGCTCGGCCGCCAACATCGCCGCCAGTTTGGATGCTTCTACAGAATGATAAAGCTGGTTTTGGCCATAGGAGGTGCGGAATTTGAGACGGCCCAACATGCGCAGCACCTGGGGGTGCAAGCCGTGGACGTTCGCTTCATAGGCAGCTTGTTCGCCAGCTTCTTTGATGACCTGCTCCACCTCTTCATCGGCATCCTTGATGAGTTTTTCAATGCGGGCTGGGTGAATACGGCCGTCTGTTATCAGCTTGGCCATAGCGCGGCGCGCTATCTCGCGGCGCACCGGGTCAAAGCTGGAAATGGTTACCGCTTCAGGGGTGTCATCAACCACAATATCAACCCCGGCAGCCTGCTCAAAGGCGCGAATATTACGGCCGTTACGCCCAATTATGCGCCCTTTCATCTCTTCATTTGGCAAAGGCACCACCGAAACCACCAGTTCCGCTACCTGGTCACTGGCTACGCGCTGAATCGCCATGGCGATCAACTTACGCGCCTTCTCCTCGGCCATTTCCCGCGCCTCATCTTCAATTTCGCGCATCAACCGCGCCATATCCTGGCGCGCTTCCTTCTCAACTTCTTGTAAAAGCAACGTCTTTGCTTCATCGCTAGACATATTGGCAATTTCTTCCAGCTTTACGCGCTGCTCTTCTTCAGCTTTTTCCAGCAAGTTTTGCCCTCGATCTAGCTTGCTCTGCCGCTTATTAAGCATTTGTTCGCGCGCTTCCAATCGCTTAGCTTGTTTCTCTTGTTTCTCCCCACGGCGATCGATACGTTCCTCTGCTTTTGCCAGGTCCTGGTAACGTCGCTCGGTTACCTTCTCTGCTTCTAACCGGAGTTCCTGGGCCTCCTTACGAGCTTCGGCAAGGAGTTGCTCACTTTCTTTATCCGCCCGTTCTTTCTTCTCTTGAATCTCCTGGCGGGCAGCCTCATATATTTCATCAGTCCGTGGTTTTAAGTAAAACCACAAACCAACTCCGGCTGCAATTCCGCCCACAATCAGTCCTAAAATAAACCATACGATTGACATTGATATCTCCTTCACATATGGCTTTCAATATCGCGCCATACTTCGTCAGTAACCTCTCTAATAATTTCGTAATCAAACCCTCTTTGGTATAAGAATCGCGTCATCTTTTCTCTAAACGTTTCAAAGGGTAGCTGCTGCCAGCGTAAAGCCCGTTTTTCCGCCAGGCGTAGTGCGGAAGCCTTCTCGTCGACCTCAGCCAAGGCTCGCTCAACCAGGTCTCTCTGCACACCTTTTTGCATCAACTCTTGGCGTAAAGCCATCCGGCTGCGTGGTTTAAACGTTTCGCGTTGGTCAACCCAATAACGGGCAAAAGCCTCGTCATTAAGCAATTCAAGTTCTTCTAACCGGTTTACAACCCGGTCAATATGCGGCTCCTCGACCCCCTTGCGACGCAGGCTGCGTTTAATTTCGGCAATGCTTCGTGGTCGTAATACCACCAGTCGCATCGCATCTTCTTTCGCTCGAGCAACAGCATCTTCGGCTTGTAATTCAGCAATTTCGTTTGTAGACAATTCTTGCCCAACACGAAGAAACGCCGCAGAATCCAACGGTAGCCCAAACGCAAATTCACCATCCAGAAAAATATTTACCCGGTTGGCGTTTCGTTTTTGCGTTGTTAAGGCCGTAATCTTCTTCATTTTCTCAAAATAAAAGCCGTGACATTGCTGCCACGGCTGATGGAATAAGGGTATGGGTTTGGGGTGGAATATGCGCTCTCGCAAGTCCGAAAGCTTACACTGCTACCTAGCTGCTCGAGAAACGGCCGTTTCTGGGGATCATGCACATTTGATTAACACACATTACATATCTCGCAGAGTTGGGACCATTTATGATGCCTCTAAAGGATAGGCCAAATAAACGGCAGGCGGCCTTTAAACATATTAGCTTGTGTTTTAGGGCACAACTTACAGTGCCATCCGATTTCGAGACAAACTGCAACATGCAGTTATTCAACTAGCCAGGTTTCCACAAAACGCTTATTCCTTGAGAATAAGCTTCCAAATCCATCAAACCTTGTGGCAATGGCCCGCGCATTTTCACTTTACAACCATTCAAACGACCGCATTCAATCGGCACGTTTCACGCAGGCCAACTATGCTTCTTGACTATCTTTTACGGGTTGTAGCCCGGTTTTTTGGCGAATTAAGTTTTCAATTTCAACCAAAAGTGCCGGGTTTTCCATCAAGTAAGTCTTGGCGTTTTCACGCCCTTGACCCAACAAAGATTCCCCGTACCTAAAGTAAGCCCCGCGTTTGTCAACGAGGCCATATTCCACAGATAAATCTAACACATCCCCAGATTTTGAAATGCCTTCATTGTACATGATGTCAAATTCACACTCAGTGAAGGGGGGAGCAACTTTATTTTTCTTCACTTTTACACGGGTACGATTGCCGGTAACGTCTCCACCGGCCTTGATGCTTTGGATACGGCGAATGTCCATCCGTACAGAAGCATAAAATTTAAGCGCATTCCCGCCGCTCGTTGTCTCAGGGTTACCAAACATGACCCCGATTTTTTGGCGAAGTTGGTTGGTGAATATTACAACCGTATTCGTTTGCTTGATTGCGCCAGAAAGTTTTCGCAGCGCCTGTGACATCAGGCGAGCCTGCAAACCGATGTGCGCATCGCCCATCTCGCCTTCAATTTCAGCGCGAGGCACCAGAGCAGCCACTGAATCTACAACCACCACGTCCATTGTGCCAGAACGAATGAGGGCATCAGCAATTTCCAATGCTTGTTCGCCAGTATCTGGCTGGGAAACGTACAGGTTATCAACATCAACGCCACATCTGGCAGCGTAAGTGGGGTCCAGCGCATGCTCCATATCAATAAAGGCACAAATGCCGCCTAAGCGCTGGGCCTCGGCAATAATGTGTTGGCAAAGCGTGGTTTTACCCGAAGACTCAGGACCATAAATTTCGACAACTCGACCGCGCGGCACACCACCAACGCCAAGGGCGATATCCAGGGATAATGAGCCTGTGGGGATCGATTCGACTTGTAAATGCATGGCATCGCCCAGGCGCATAATGACGCCTTCGCCAAATCGTTTGGTAAGGCCAGCCAATGTATTTTCCAATGCGCGATCTCGACCTTGATTGCTCATATTTTTCCAGAAATTGGTTAAATTTTTCCCGTTATGTAGTGTACAATAGCGCTATGGAAATGGCAAACCATTGGTCAGGGGCAGCATCCTCAGCCAGGAAAGTCCGGACAGCCAACCTTCAAGATAAAGCCGACATTATGCTTTTGTTGCAAAATGGGCATTATTCCCATGTGCATTTAGATTGGCAGCCCCCTGTTGAATGGATTGGGGAAAAGGGCTTTGTTGTTGTGCCTGATGTGTTGAAAAAACAATCGCCTTTTTCTGAGGTAATCTTTGGACCGCAGCCTAAATTGGCGGCTTGCCTGGCCGCGATCGCCGATCCTCCCCCGGCTGCCTGGGTGCGGGTAGCTGCTGTCAAGCGAATTGATGATGCCCCTACGCTGTTTGCGGCCATGATGGAACAGATAATAACGTATTTAGAGGAAACGGCCGTTACCGAATTGGGTTGGCTGGTCTTTAATGAATGGCCCCTGCATTTACTAACTTCCCTTGGGTTCACCCAGGCAAATGAAATCTCCACCTACGTCAAGTACGACATGGATGTCCCCGAAAGCCCTGTCAACCCTGAACTTACCATACGTCCTGCCCGGCCAGGGGATATGGCTTCGCTGGCGCACATTGAGGCAGCAGCATTTGCTTCTTTGTGGCGCCACAGCGCCAGCGGGCTACGGCAGGCTTATACACAAGCCTTTAGCTTTGACGTTGCCGAATGGAACGGCCGTCTCGTCGGTTTTCAATTTAGCACCAGCAACCAGGATAATGCCCACCTGGTTCGCATGACTGTTGTCCCAGATCTGCAAAAGGCAGGCATTGGCAGCGCCCTCCTTGCTCATGCCATCCAGGGCTACAAAGCAAGTAAACTGCGGTATATTACCCTTAACACCCAGGCAGATAACCTGCCATCCCAAAGGCTTTATACAAAATTTGGATTTCAATTGAGCGGGCAGCGCCTCCCAATTTGGATAAGATTAATATCTGCAGGTTCCCACATTTCATAATCAACATTTTACGGTAAAATCTGTGCAAACATTCTGAGTTTCAAGTAACTCTACCGTTCAATAAAGTACCCCCTTGCAAAACGAAACAACTTTACTGTTTCAAACAGGAATATAGTCCATGGCCGACTCACTACGAGTTCAAATCCCCGAAAACGCACCTTACGTCAATGCTCTTCTGTTGCAAATGCTGCGAGGGGTGGAAGAAGTATTGGGCCAAAATGGGTTAAATGCCGTTCTACGATCCAGTGGGTTAGAAAGGTACATCGGCAACTTGCCACCCAATGATCTTGAAGAAGGGGTAATGGCCAAAGAGTATGCACAACTCAATGAAGCGGTGGAATCTTTCACTGGCCGGGCAGGCAAAGGGATGCTGCAGCGGATCGGCCGTTCCTCGTTTCGCTGGGCTATTCATGAGCAAACGGCCGTTATGGGCTTAGCTGGCGTAGCGCTCAAAGCGCTTCCTCAACGCCTGCGCATGCGCGCTATTTTGCTAGCCATTCGCAAAGGGCTTATGGACAGCGTGAAATTCGGCAAAATCGATGTCAAAGAAGAAAGCGGCGTCCTTATCTTCATCGATTATGCCTGTGTCATATGCCACACGCGCCATGATGAAAAACCAGTTTGCCACCTCTATATTGGCACACTTAGCGAAGCTATGGCATATGCCACCGGGAAAGAACCCCATAGCTTTCAAATAGTTGAAACCCATTGCAAAGCAAAGGGGCATGATTACTGCCGCTTTGAAATACGTTCAGCAGCGTAAAACTCGATACAGGAGTAAAAATGGCAAGATATCAACTGAATGAAGAACAATTAAATGAGGCACTGGATAGCCTGCCAGGTTGGACCGTAGAAAACGGAAAGCTCAAAAAAACTTTTAAATTTAAGTCATTTGCTGCGGCTCTGGGCTGGATGGTCAGTGTGGGCGTAGAAGCTGACAAAATGGACCACCATCCGGAGTGGTCAAATGTTTACAACAAGGTCACCGTTCACCTGGTTACCCATGATTTGGGGAATGTTATCAGCAGTTGGGATGTGGATCTTGCCAAAAAGATGGAAAATTTAGCGTAACAATTTGAATACACTGTTAAGCAAATCTATTGACATTTGTCATGCTTCACTGCGTTCAGCAGCCCGACCAAGTTGCGTGAGATTCTTCGTTTCACTCAGAATGACAAATGGGTGAAACTTTGTTAACAGAGTATTCGAAATAATGGTCCCGAGCCTGTCGAGGGCCGGCCCTCAACAGGCTCGGACCTCCATGTTATTAAACACTTCTTTAACACTGTATTGAATCCTACTGCATAAAAGCAAAAAAGCACCCCTTCTCAGGTGTGCTTTTGCAAATAGCGGGGACAGGATTCGAACCTGTGACCTCCGGGTTATGAGCCCGACGAGCTGCCTCTGCTCTACCCCGCATCGACGAATGGGGATTATAGCAAGGGCCTAATAATTGTCAAGCCACATGGACGTTTTAATACAGTATACATTTCTCAATGACCGCCCAATATATTTAACCTGAAAGTTACTTTCTCAATGATTCAGGCCATGCTATAATTTTCATATCAAAGATAGTTGTTGTATCAACCAATACAGCATCACCTATTTATGGAAGGAAAAAGAGGTACATATTAATGACAGCTATTAATAATAATCTACCAGAGAAAATTAAATCGTTTGAGCGAAATTGCCCACAATCTTTGGTGGAGCTGGTCGCCAGAAGCTCGGGAATTGTTTCGGCGATTGGATTATCCATTATGGAGAGATACCGAACACAATCCCGTACAGATGCTGCGTACCCTTAGCAGCGAAAGTTTAAACAAAATGGCGGAAGACGCTTCGTTTATTCGTCTCTATAACAAAGTGCTTTTGAAATATGATCAAGAAATGGCCAATGGTCATTCCTGGTTTCACATTAATTATCCAGAACATAAAGACAAAACCATCGCGTACTTCTCATTTGAATTTGGACTCCACAACTCCTTGCCTATTTACTCCGGTGGTTTGGGAATTCTTTCCGGGGATCATGCAAAAGAAACCAGCGACCTTGGTCTCCCGTTCGTGGGAGTAGGGTTCTTTTACCCACAGGGATATTTCAGGCAGCGAATTCCCTCTCATGGTTGGCAAGAATCCATTTATCCCCAATTGGATATGAATCAAGCGCCCATTCGCAATTTGCATGATGAACGGGGTAGTGACATTTTGGTCGATGTGCAACTTGGGGGCCGACGGGTATTTGCCCGCGTTTGGCATGTTCAGGTTGGGCGCACCAATCTTTACCTGATGGACACCGATGTGGATGAGAATGATCCTTGGGATCGTGAACTATCAGCCCGTCTATATTCGGGAGACAGCGAAATGCGCATCCGGCAGGAAATTATGCTAGGCATTGGCGGGGTCAGGCTCCTGCGAAAATTGGGGATAGAACCGTACGCTTACCATATGAATGAAGGGCATTCGGCCTTCCTGCTTTTAGAGTTAATTCGTGAGCAGGTTGTCGATGGGGTTCCTTTCGAAACAGCAATGAAAAAGGTGCAAAAGCAGACGGTGTTTACAACTCACACTCCTGTGCCAGCCGGACATGATGCCTTTGGCTTTCATATGATCGAGCAATATTTCCGAGGTTTTTGGGAAGAGCTTGGCATATCTCGGGAACAATTCTTGAATTTGGGAGGTCACCAGGAGGAATGGGGTATCGCGTTTAATATGACAGTGTTGGCGCTACGCCTATCTGGGCAATCCAATGGCGTTAGCAAACTCCATGGTGAGGTTTCAAGGAAGATGTGGCAAGAAGTATGGCCGGACAGATCTGTGGAAAATGTGCCAATTACCTCCATCACAAATGGAGTTCACGTTCCTTCCTGGATTTCCAGTGAAATGAGCCAGCTATTTTCTAAATATTTAGGCCCAGAGTGGCGAGATCGCCATGACGACCCGCTCATTTGGGAGCGGTTAGTAGATATTCCTGATGAAGAATTGTGGCACTTGCATTTGGGAATGAAGCGGAAGATGATTAGTTTCTTCCAGGAATATGTGCGGCGAAGTTGGATTAACGGCCGTCATGACCCCACACAGATACTCACCGGCGGTACACTGCTGGAGCCGACAGCCCTGACCATCGGTTTTGCCCGGCGTTTCGCTACCTATAAACGCGCCACCCTGATTTTTCGCGATATGGAGCGTCTCAAGCATATCCTTTTGGATACCCACCGTCCTGTGCAAATCATCTTCGCAGGAAAAGCTCATCCGGCTGACGAACCAGGCAAACAGCTTATTCAATACATCTACAATATGGCCAAACACAATGAGTTAGGTGGGCGCATTGCATTTGTGGAAGACTATAACATGCACATGGCCCGGTACCTGGTTCAAGGTGTCGACGTTTGGTTGAATACGCCGCGCCGTCCACGAGAGGCCAGCGGTACAAGCGGTATGAAAGCCGCTTTAAATGGGGTACCAAACTTAAGTGTGTTGGACGGATGGTGGGTAGAAGGGTACAACGGAGCTAATGGCTGGGCTATTGGCGGGGGAGACTCTTTCAACGACCAAAACGTCCAAGATGCTCACGATGCAAACTCGGTGTACTCACTGCTAGAAGAAGAAATTGTGCCATTGTTCTACAATCGTGATAAGGATGGAATTCCTCGTGGATGGGTGGAAATCATGCGCGAATCAATTCGCTCTAATGCTGCCAAATTTAGTATGCGGCGCATGGTTAAAGAGTACACGACCGAACTTTATTTAAATGCGATTCAAAACAACAGTTGATAAAAATGCGGGGGTGTGTTTTCGAGATACACCCTCTACATTATTTTGGTAATTGGCTATTTATGAAACGTTGGCGCCGCCGTGTTGCTTACATTCTTGTTATTGCGATGTGGTTGGCTGTTATGTCGTTTCCATTCCTCGCTTTTTACTTATCAACCCGTGGCGAAATTCGCCTGGGTGGGGAGCAGCATTCTATCAGGGTTTTTTTGTTGCAAGAGGATGAAGCCCAAGGAATAGGCATTGCCAGGGAACGGCCGTTACCCGACCAGCCAGCATGTAATCATACCCGTGTAACTTATCTCTTGTGGCAGGGACAAGGTCAGAATACAACCTATTGCCAATGTCCGGATACCGGTGTCATTTCCTGCCCGCCTTAAATCAATTTAGGAGAACCGCAATGAGCAATATAGCCCTGAAATGGACTGGCCAGGGAGCAAAAATGTTTATCAGTCGTGATACGTTCGGTCATGTTATTGTGAGCGGATCATGGCCACAAGATGATCCCAACTGGCAAGAATGGCAGGCCGTCAAGCCATCGGACTTACTCCTCATGAGCCTGGCTTCATGTGCAGCCTACGACGTTGTCACCATATTGGAACGCCAACGCCAAAATCTGATCAACCTGTACATTACTACTGAAGGTCAGCAAGCCGCCGAGCCACCTTATCAATTCACCGACATTCACATGCACTATATCGTGGAGGGAGATAGCCTAGACCCAGCAAAAGTTGAACGAGCCATAGAGCTTTCTGAAGAAAAATACTGTTCTGTTGCCGCAACCATACGGGGTGTTGCCAATATTACCCACAGTTATGAAATTCACTAATCCACCTCGAGCATTTTGCAATATGTGGTACAATGGCTGCAAAAATCGTGTAAATAACCGATGACCACCCCAACGACAACAACAAACACAAAGTCTGTGTATCAGCCAAACCCCAGCCAGCTTGCGCGAGAAAATGCTCTCAAACGGTTCAATAGGATATTCGTTTTCGTTCCCGTGACGCTGTTAGGCTTGATTGTCTTGGGGTTGGTTATATTTATGATTTGGGCGGCTTTAACTTCCAGTCCAGAAGACCATTTGTTTAGCCTGCTTTCGGGTACGGCCGATATTATCCTTATAACTTGCGTCATCTTACCTGCCATGCTCCTGTGTGCTGTGGGCCCAGCATTGGCAGGTTTCCTCATTTACCGCACTGCTGAACGACGCAAGCTGCCCCCCGAAGAAAAAAGGAGTAAACTGCAAACATTATTATGGCGAATAGACTCCTTGATTGAAAAAATTCAAGCTCGATTGCATGATTCATATCTGGACAAAGCTGCCCGCCCCATCATCAAAGGACATGCGATTACCGCAGCATTACGCAATATCAATAACATAATATTGCGCATGCTTGGTAGAAGAAAAGGATAACAAGCCACAAATGATTAGTGAAAATGCAAGCAATTGGAAAACAAAACTGCTCATCGGAGGAGCTGTCACCGGCGCCGTATTAGGACTTATTACAGCCTATTTACTGGCCCGTACCGCTGAAGAATCCAAAAATGGCCCACCCAACGTCACAACTGTTGATGCTCTTAAAGCCAGCATTGGATTAATCGGTATCATACGCAGCATAGCCTCATTAGGGGATGGAAAATAACAAATAGGATTGGCCTGCCCAAACGATTATTTCCGAAAGGGCGCAGGATAACATATATTTTCACTTCGAATTGAAAAATTTTTCGAGAGTGACGATTTGGCATCCTTACCAACAGGTTCTTATATGGCAAAAGTAATAGTCGTCGATGACGACCCCACCAATGTAGCCTTAACCCAGATGCTTCTGGAACTAGAAGGGTTCACTGTAGTAGCCTGCACAAACCTTGAACAAACCCATGCTGCCGCCCAAGGCGGGGCGGATGCGTTTGTGATTGATGTAAACCTGTCACGCAAGGAGAGTGGGCTTGATTTTCTCAAGGATGTGCGCGCAGGAAAAACGGCCGTTCCTCCCAATACCTTCATTATCATTACATCCGGTGACCCTCGCCGCAAGCGGGAAGCGATTGAACAGGGAGCATCAAAGTTCTTGCTAAAACCCTACCCACCCGAAACCCTACCCACCATCATTCAGACCTTCCTTGCCGGAGAACAAAATGGCTAGAAGAGGCGGTCGCCGTACCAACAACACAAAACAACCATCCCGTCAATGGCGGCGCATGGACCTACATATACATACACCGGGTTCAAATGATTATCAGGAACCCCACATAACCTATCTTGATATTCTACGTCAGGCAGAAATTCGCGGCCTGGATATTATTGCCATAACCGACCACAATACAATCACTGGTTTCGGTACATTAAAAAAAGAGTTGGAGCAACTGCTCTGGCTTGAAGATATTGGGAGAATCGAAGGTGAAGAGCAGCGGCGATTGGACGAATACCGCCGACTCCTAAGCAAAATTTTGGTATTGCCGGGATTTGAATTTACAGCAACGTTTGGGTTTCATATTCTCGGCATCTTTCCCCCCGAGACACCGGTCAGCTTTTTAGAGCACCTGCTCCTCACGCTAAAAGTTCCCCCCGATGCCCTACACGAAGGCAGTTCTACAGTTGGTTCCACGTCTGATGTCCTAACAGCTTACCGCATAATTAACGAAGCGGGTGGTATCGTTATTGCCGCCCACGCGAATTCCGGAAATGGCGTAATGCTGCGTGGTCTTGATTTTGGCGGGCAAACGCGCATTGCCTATACGCAAGACCCAAACTTGCACGTGCTGGAAGTGACCGACTTGGAAAAGCGGGGTCGTTATACCACACGCCGCTTTTTTGATGGCTCCAAACCGGAATACCCGCGCCCAATGCGCTGCATCCAGGGCTCAGACGCCCACCGTCTGATTCGCAGCACAGATAATCCCAAGAATTTGGGGATTGGCGAACGGGTAACGGAAGTTCTGCTGAGCGATGTCAGCTTCGAAGCACTGGCGTCTGTGCTGAAAGGCAATGACTTCTCATTGACACGGCCGTATCGCGGCCCGGCAAAACCGGTGGACTTTGTGCAGCTAGCACGAGAAGAAGGAGAATCCATCGTGCAGGCCTTTCACGCCAGCATGGCACAGCGTGGCGGGCACCAGGACCGTATTTTGCAAGACATTTGCGCTATGGCCAACACCAATGGCGGCACAATTTATGTAGGTATCTCTAACAATCCCAAAGAGGACCCCGTGGGTGTACGCGAGCACAATAAAGCAATTGAACGGCTGCAAAATACCGTCTCAAACCGCTTCAGCCCCGAACCTGACATTCTCGTTGACAGCTTGCCCACGCAAGACAAACGTATCGTACGCATTGTCGTTCAACCAGGTCCAGAACCCCCGTACGCCATTGACCAATATCGTTTTTACATACGTGACGACTCAGGCACAAACCTGGCGGTACGCGATGAAATTGTACAACTGGTAAAGAAGAGATTGGGCAGTGCCGCAAGCGAGGTAAGTACGGCCGTTCCTATCCCCATTCCTACTGCCGTGCCCATGCCTCTCCCCGTCCCCGAACCTATGAGCAGCCCACCCACCCCGCAGCAAAGCAGCGATGAACTGCCCCGTACCGGTGTAGAAATCGTGAACAGCGAAAAAAGAGAGGGGACGATTTACCACACAGTACGCGATCTGCGAAATGGCAACTTAATCAAGAACGTCACTAAATCCTCAGCCCGCAAGCTGTGGCGCTACGCCATAACCCAAACCGAAAGCGGAGCCGTCAAGCCAGATAAGCTGCGCTGGCAGGGCAACAAAGCTTTAGTAGATCGGCGGCAAAAAGGAGACAACGTCTGGTACGACCTGGCTTTGCGCGACGGCCAAAAAAATGTCCATATCTATTTTGGCGTCACCGACAGCGGTCTCAGCGAGGATTGGCTGCCTGTGGTTGGCAGCGACTAGAATCTATAGACATTATATCGATTAAATGAGATAGAATGACGTAACCTTGAAAACAACACCCTACCAGCTTAACAAGAGATGGAGCATGAGTAAATATCAGGATTACGCCGATAAACCCAGAGAATTTCTAGCCTTAACCGGGTACACGCGAACAGAATTTGATGCCTTGTTACCGCATTTCGCAAAACAGTTTTATGAACATATGAAACAGTATCGCCTGGATGGAAAGCCCAGAGGCAAACGCAAGTACAGCGATTATCAGAACAGCCCGTTGCCCACACCAGCCGACAAGCTCTTTTTCATTTTGAATTACCTCAAAACCAACAACCTACAAGAAGTACAAGGTGCCATGTTTGGTATTAGCCAACCTAAAGCCAATCAATGGATTCATACCTTGCGGGTGGTGTTACAGCAAACCCTTACCTGTTTGAATGAAATGCCTGCACGTAGCATGGCGGAGGTGGTGTTTAATGATGACTGCACCCTCTATTTTCATGATGGCACCGAGCGTCCCATTCCCAGACCAACCGATGCCGCCAAGCAAAAAGAGTTCTACAGTGGTAAAAAAAACAGCACGGCCTGAAAAACAACGCCATGATTAACACCGCCTGCAAAATACTCTTCCTCACGGCGACCGTCGAGGGCAAAAGACATGATAAAAAGCTTGCTGACGAAAGCACCTATAGGTTGCCTCCTGGTAGCCAGCTGGCCCAAGACACTGGTTTTCAAGGTTTTGACCTGACGGGAGTGACCATTCTTCAACCCAAGAAGAAACCGCGCGGAGGCGAGCTCTCTGATTTGGATAAACATGTAAACGAATGGCTTTCATCCCTCCGCATCCGCGTTGAGCACGCCATTGGTGGCGTCAAACGTTATCGTATTGTCAGGGACAAAATCAGAAATTGGAAGGAGGGGTTTCGAGACGCGGTCATGGAAATCTGTTGTGGCCTTCACAACTTCCGTTTGAACTTTCGTCCGTGGCATTATGAGCCTATTCAACTTCATCTCTTTGTACCTATCTAATCGATATAATCTTTTATGAATATTGGTCTTCTTACTGTGAGCGACCGCGGGGCAGCCGGAGATTACGAAGACCGTAGCGGGCTACTCATGCGCCAAATTCTAGAGTCTCGTGCGCCGGCATGGGTCATCGTCCATCAGGTTATCGTGCCTGATGACTTTGAGGCTATTCGCCAAACGCTACTGCAATGGTGCCATGAAAGTGTCCACCTGATTTTGACATCAGGTGGTACGGGTTTTTCACCGCGAGATATCACCCCCGAAGCGACAAAATCGATTATCGAGCGAGAAACACCCGGTATTGTGGAAGCTTTGCGGGCCGAAAGTTTGAAAATTACACGGCACGCCATGCTTTCGCGGGCCGTTGCGGGTATTCACGGTCAGACCCTCATCATCAACATGCCGGGCAACCCTAAAGCCGTGCGTGAAAATCTAGACCTGCTCCTACCCATTCTTCCTCACGCTTTGGAACTGCTCACCAACAAACCCGGCACAGAGTCCCAGCACCGCTCCATATAACTACCTTCAAATAGCAAATAACGAACAAGAGCCCGGCTAATTGACCTGGCTCTTGCCCTTAGAGAAGAGGGTTCCTGCGAGAGGAGGAGAAGAAATGAAAGCATCCCGCATCGTTTTCCTGCCCTTTCTTAGTTGGCTGCATCTTACCCCAACCTGGTTAACAACTGTTTAAGAGCGTGTTACCATCTTGCTAAGATGATTAGCAGCCCAGTGCAAAAGAGTAGCCCAACCAAAGAAAGGATGCGTCCAACAGCCAAACTGTCTGGGCGAAAGGTAAAGGTCACTTCGTGCTGGCCAGCAGGCACAAATACGCCGCGAAACAATCCGTTTACCGTGTGCAGTTCAGCCGGTTGGCCATCTACGGCCGTTTCCCACCCTGGGTAATTGGCATCTATCAGCACCAGCAGCGCCGCCGCCTCGCTCTCCGTGCGCACCACCACTTGCTCCGGCTCATAGCTGACAATGCGGGCTGTACCCGGCGCCGTACCCACCGGGCTGCTGCCAGTAGGCGGCCCAGAACCCAGTAAAACGGCCGTTTGGCGCGGGTCATAATCAGCCATGTCCATCGCCGCTACACTGGACGCGCCATCCGGCTGCCACTGCCACTGCCCCACCAAAAAAGCACGAGGCTGCACGTCCAGATTCTCATAAATCTTCACATCACCAGAGTGAATCAGGCGGTAATTCCCTGGGACCAGCGTGAAAAAGCTTCCTTCGCCCTCCGGCGCCTCATTGACCAGGGCCAGGCCGGAAATTTGCACCGCCTGGTCTCCTGCAAAAAGCGTGATGGCCTGAGGCACGGTCTTCTCTCCCCATCCCACCCGAAATAGAATTGGTTCACCACCGTCAATTATCTCTGCCACCGGCGTAAACGTCCCGGCGGTGGTCTTTACCGTCACCTGGGGAATGGCATCCGCCAGTACATAAACGGCCGTTGCCGCAAAATCCGGCACATACCCCACCGCCACCGCCTGCCCCGCCGCCAGGGTCACCGGGTGCTGCAAGTCAAAGAATAAGCCATTGCGCCACTGGTCACCCGTTTTATCGGTAATCAGGTAGCGGGCATTAAACAAATCCAGCCAGCGCGGTTCAGGAACGGCCGTTATATTCTCACGCAGCCGCCCATCGGTCGTGCCCACGCCTTCCGGCAGCAGCAGCGTCACCAGTTCGCTGTAAGCCCGCAGTGGCAAAATACCCCCATCAAAGCCATCCACCGCCGCCAGCCCATAAGCCAGCGGCAAATTCGGCGCAATAATCTCCTTCTGTTTAATGGCTACCGTATATTCGTACAATGCCGCTGCATCAAGCTGGTCGCCGTAAATCGCCGCAATCTCCCCCTGGTCACCAGGGTCGAAAAAAATGTTGGAAATGCTCAGAAAGCGATCACCGGTAGCTGATTGCTGATTGGTGATCGTTGGCAATTGGCTATTGACCATTGACCATTGACCATTTGCAAGCAGCCGCGAAATAGGCGGGCGCAGGTCAAAATACGCTTCTGGCGTGGTCAGGTTGTTGTAAGGAAGGGTGCGGCTAGAAATAAAGAGAACGGCCGTTGCCACCCCCAACAGTAGGAGATTTGGGATTAGAGATGGGAAACCGGGCAATCTCCAATCTCTAATCTCCAATCTTGGCCCAAGCCACAGCGCCAAAACACCCAATTCCCCCACCCACAACAGCACCGTCTGCCAGTTTGGCTCTTCATACGGCGCTTCCGGCCCCGTGGGAACAAGGCCAGTAAAGAATTGTGCCAGCAGCGCCCAGGCGATAAGCGCAAGAGGAATAATGAATAATGAATAATGAATGGTGAATGGTGAATGGTTTGCGGATGACGGTTTACGGTTTGCGTAATCCCAGCCCAACCCGGCGAGGAGGGATATGCCGAGGGCATACAAGACCAGCCAGCGCGCGGGAACGCGGAACAGGTCAAAGCCGGGCAGCCGCGCCAGCAGCCAGTTGAGCGGATTGAAGACGCCTAACGCCAGCAGCACCCCTATCACCACAAGGGCGATGGCGGGCATAACACCACGCCGCTGCCGCCATTTCCCAGCACCTGCTGCCGCGGCCAGTAGCAGCGCCGTCAGCGGAAAAAAAGCCACGTACTCGCTAAAAAGGGACTGCCCCAACCCCGGCAGCAGCGCCCGCCCCATAAGCAGCGGGTTCAGCGAAAAGGAAAGCACTTCATTCACCGGCAGCCCGCCCTGGCGGCTGGAAAGCCCGGCAAGCTCCAGGGTGGGTAAAAGCTGTACGGCCGTTACCAGAAGCGCCAGCCCCACACCCAAAAACAAGAAAAGGAGACTGAAGACTAGAGACTTATTAATCACCACTCTCCAATCTCTAAACTCCAATCTCTCCACCACCAGCCAAATAAGAATAGCCACCCCGCTGATAAATGCCGTTTGCGTGTGACCGGCCAACAACTGCAAGGAAAAGAGCGCCGCAAAGCTCAGGGCGGCCCGCAAAAAGACACGCCAATTTCTGGCAGATTCCCCACGCAGCGAGGCCAGCAACGGCAAATACCAGGGCAGCCAGGCCAGCCCCTGGAGCTGGTTCACGTGCTCTACCTGGGCGGTCAGGTAGCCGGAGAGGGCAAAGAGAACGGCCGTTACCATTGCCGCCCCCTTCTCCAACCCCAGCGCCCGCCGCCCCGCCAGGTATGCCCCCACTCCGGCAATGAGCACGTGCAGCAAAATGGACGCCTTGACGGCTACGGGCACCGAAAAAAGCAGCCACACCGGCCAATTCAGCGGGTAAAAGAACCCCACCTGGCTGTTAGCCAGCAAAGGTGCGCCCATGAACAAATTGGGGTTCCACAATGGAATACGGCCGTTCCGCAGCGCATTGCTCGCCGCCTGCCAGTACGGATAAAAATACAAAAACGTATCTCCGCGCGCCAAAATCAGATTGCTGAAGGCCATCTTGTTAAAAAACAACAAAACCAGCGCCGGCAAAGCCAAAAACCGAAGTGCGGATTGCGGATTGCTAAATCGCCTCATCTCCTATCTCTGATCTCCAATCTCTATCTCAAACAACGTGATTGTACCGGAGGTCGTTACTGGCGTCAGACGAAAACCGACGTCAGCCACAGCCCGGCGAAAGGGAGTGGCCAAATCCCCGGCGGGTAGCGCCAGGAATCGCGGCTGCCCATTGCGCCCAAAGGCCCGCAAATCTTCCGCGAGGGCGGTGGGATGGTGGACCCAGTTCACGTAGACGCCTTTGTCAAAAAAGTGATAGCGCCACTGCCAACTGTACCAATGGTCATACAGCACTGTGCCATAAGGGGCATCTTGCAGATAGGCTGCTACCGCAGCAGCGCCATCATCGGCTGCCACCTGCCCGCCAATTGGGAAACGGCCGTTTGCCGCCCCCACTGCTGGCCCAACCATAAAAAGCGCAAGGGTGAAAAAGAGCAAGGAAGCAAGGAAGACCTTCCCCAGCACCCCAGCACCCCTGCTGCCCTGCTCCCCTGCTCTGCCAACTAGCAGCGCCACTACCGGCAGCAGCGGCAGCAAATACCGGTCCCACACCGGTACCGCCAGCAGCCAATGCACAAGCAAATAACCCGTCAAATAAAGCAGCAGGGTAGCGTCTAGCAAAAGATTGTAGCCTTGCGAGGTCTTTACTAATTTTCTCTCTGCGCTATCAGTGAATCTCTGGGTCTTCACGCTGTGATACTCTGTGCCCCATTTTCTAAGAAGAAGTGCTAGCAAGAGTAGGGCAACGGCCGTTCCTCCAAAAATATATCGCCCCTGCGCCAGCCATTGTCCCAACCGCGGCCACAACTCCCACGACCAGGCCAACCGCAGACCCCCGTAGCTGCGCATTTGCGCCTCCCATAACGACAGTGTGCCCGTCCGCGCCAGGTCCCAGGCCAGCAGCAAGGCCAGCAGCGGTAAAAAACCAACCAGCCAGCGCCGCCAATGTGCCCAGCGCCAGCCTTGCAACCTATGCAAAACCAGCAGCAGCGGCAAAAACAGCAGCGCTTGATACTTTGCCATCAGCGCCAGGCCGAAGAGCAGCCCCGACCAACCCGGTTTTCGCGCCGCCAAGGCTGCCACCAGCAGCGTTACCAGCAGTGGGTCCAGGTAGGCTGTGGGGGAAAACTGGATGGCGTAGGGGGAAAGGGCGATGAAGAGGGCAACGGCCGTAATTGGCAATTGTGAATTGCCAATTGTGAATCGTGAATCGTGAATTAGTGAGCGGTACAGCCGCCGGTAAAGGCGCACCGTGAGGGGTATGAGCAGCAGCCCAGCTATGAAGTTGGGCAGCCGCGCCGCCCATTCCACCGGACCAAGCAGCGGAAAAAACAGGGCTTGCAGGTAAAAAGCCAGTGGTGGTTTGTCTACAAGTTGAGTCAACAGCAGCGGATCGCGCCAGGTGGCAATGTACCGCGCCCAGGTCGCAAACAGCGCCTCGTCTGCAGAGAAGGTGTTGGCAAACAAACCCGGCAGCCTCAAGGCAAAAGCGGCAAGAATGCAGAGAAGCAAGGGGGCGGAGAAGCGGAGGAGCATCGTGACATCTTCCGTGCCTTCCTGCTCCCCTGCTCTCCTGCCTCTTTTTTCACCCTTCATCTGTCACCTTCCGCCTTTTCGTCAGGGTGATTATAGCCTCATTTGCCACTCAGCAACCTGCCGGAATGCTACGCATCCGCTATAATCCTTTACTCTTTACTGAATACTGCTTACTGAATACTGATTCTATGCTTTCACAAATCAACAACTTAATTTTGGATATGGACGGCGTCCTCTGGCGGGGCGAAACGCCCATGCCGGGGCTGGTAGATTTTTTTGCCACGCTGCGCCGCTTGAATATGGGTTTTGCCCTGGCCACGAATAACGCCACGAAAACGGCCGTTATGTACATCGAAAAGCTTGCCCGTTTCGGTGTCGAGATATCCCCCGAGCACATAATCACCTCGGCTGAAGCAACGGCCGCCTATTTGCGCGAGGAGTACGCTGCGGGAACGGCCGTTTACGTGGTGGGCGACCAGGGGCTGCACGACGCCATGCGCGCCCAAGGGTTTCGACATTGTCACCCCCAAGGAGGCGTACCAGGGGCGAGAAACGGCCGTTGTCGTGGCCGGATTTGCCCGCAGCGCCACCTACGACATCCTGGCTATGGGCGCGCATCTCGTCAACCGTGGCGCGCGTTTCGTGGGCACCAACCCCGACCCCTCCTTCCCCAGCGAAATTGGCCCGCTTGCCTGGCGCAGGGGCGCTGCTGGCCTTCATCGAGACAGGTACCGGCGTCAAGCCCACCATCGTCGGCAAACCGGGCCCCATCATGTTCCGGCAGGCCATGAAGCGACTGGGCAGCACGCCGCACAATACGGCCATGGTCGGCGACCGCCTCTCCACGGACATCGCCGGGGGCAAAAACGCCGGGCTGCACACCATCCTGGTGCTTTCCGGCATTTCTACCCGCGACGAAGCGGAAAACGGCGCTATCCGCCCCGATTTCATCTTCGCCGACATCAATGAGCTGGCGGCAACAATTAACAATGAACAATTAACTTAGGGGGCAGCCACCAGCACACCATGAAAAACCTTTACGACTTCACTTTTGACGAACTCACCGACTTTCTCACCGACCTGGGCGAGCCGAAGTTTCGCGCCCGACAAGTGTGGGAATGGCTTTACCAGCAGTACGCGGGCAGCGTGGCCGAGATGACCAATTTGCCAATTACCCTGCGAGAGAAGCTGGAAACGGCCGTTACTCTGCTCCCTTCACCCTCATTACCGACCAGCACTCCAGCGACGGCCAGACCAAAAAAGTGCTCTTTCAACTGCCCGACGGCCAACTTCATCGAAACCGTGCTCATGAAATACGAAAAGCGGCGCACCCTCTGCATCAGCACCCAGGCCGGCTGCGCCATGGGCTGCGTCTTCTGCGCCACCGGGCAAATGGGCTTCTTCCGCAATCTGACCGCCGGCGAAATCGTGGCGCAGGTGCTCTATTTTGCCCGCGAACTGGCGCAGACGGGCGACCACGTCACCAATATTGTCATGATGGGCATGGGCGAACCGCTGCACAACTACGACAAGACGTTAACGGCCGTTGACCGCCTCACCGACCCCCGACGGCTTCAACCTGGGCGCACGCAAAATCACCATCTCCACCGTGGGTCTCGTGCCCGCCATCCGCCGCTACGCCGACGAACAGCGCCAGACCCCGCTGGCCGTCTCCCTCCACGCCGCCACCGACGAAGAACGCGACAAACTCATCCCCGTCAACACAACGCTGGCCCATCGCCGAACTGATGGACGCCTGTCGCTACTACATCGAGCAAGACCGGACCGCCGCATCACCTTTGAGTGGGCGCTGATTAACGGGGAAAACGACACCATCGAGCAGGCGCAAGAGTTAGGCCAATTGGTGCAGGGCATGCTGTGCCACGTCAATCTGATCCCGCTCAACCCCACCAGACGGGTATGGCGGCGCGCCTTCCTCCCTGGAACGGGTAGACAAATTCCAGGAAGTGCTGGCCGATTACGGGGTCAGCAGCACCGTGCGCGTGCGGCGCGGCATTGACATTCAGGCGGGCTGCGGCCAGCTCAGGGATCGGGTAGTAGGGGCGAGCGGGTTGTAGCCTAACGCTCGCGCAGTTGAAAAGAAAGAGTAATCTTTTGGTCCAGTTCAATACCTTCCGCCCGGCGAACCTTTTTGGGCAGCGGGATAAATTGTGTGCCATCCCCCATGGGCATCAGTGACGTCGGCCATGAAGTGCGGCCAATGGTAGCCGTCACAGCAACCAGCCCTCGGTCGGCAAATTCTTGCGTCAGTTTGCTGAACTTCTGCGGAACTCGTACAAAAAACCAGCCCCCCTTCTGGGGAAAGATCTCAACCACACCAGTTAGTTCAAACTGCTCTGAAAAAACCACCTTTTCATCCTCATGGTCGTGAGAGTTAAATTCAGTGAACGGCTGTTTCTTATCAACACCCCAAATACCAGCAGGGATCATCCTGGTTGCTGTTTAGGCGAATCTCAAAGTGGATGTGCGGCCCTGAGGAGTTGCCCGTATTGCCGCTGAGCCCAATCAGATTGCCCTGGTACACAATTTGCCCCGGCGTCACGTTAATGGAGCTGAGGTGGGCGTAAAAGGTCTCATGACCGTTGCCGTGGTTGACCACGATCAGGTTGCCGTAGCCGTAGGTGTTCCATCCCGCATACGTAACCGTGCCCGTATCTGACGCATAAACGGCGCTTCCTTCGGGCAGGCCAATGTCGATAGCCCGGTGCCCATACCAGAAATACTGGGTGAAGTTCGTGCGAGCCCACCGGGTAGACGAAGGTGCCCGTGCCCACGATAATGGGCCGGATGTTGCGTCCTTCGTAAGAAGTTCCGCCAACCGAAGCCAGGTCAGGTGGGTTCCAGACGAAAGACTTCGCGCACTGCGCCGGGCACCATAACCTGGGTTTCGGGGTATAAACGGTAGGGGAATTCCAGGTTATTTGGGGCGTAAGCGATAATATCTGCCATCGGTATGCCGTACTCTGCGGATAGACTCTCCAGGGTATCTCCCGGCTGCACGTCGTGCAGCACGCCGTCAATGGGCAAAATAATCAACTCCACCCCGGTTTGCAGCAGATTCGACTCTTCGCTAAGGCGGGGGTTGCCGCCCAGGAACGTTTCCGGCAGGATGTTGAAGCGTTGGGCAATACCGCCAGGGGTATCACCCCGCTCAACAACGTAGGTTTGCAGCTCGTGTTGGGGCAGTTTGCCCTGATAGGTCAGGGGCTTAGGGGCGGGCGCCAGGCCAATGTCGCTGAGGACCGGCAGCGTGCCGGGGGTGTAATCTGGAGCGGGGGTGGGTGTGGTGTTTGTGGAAGAAGTGGGAATGGAAACGGCCGTATCTCCCGCCACACGCTCCCCTTCACCAGTAGACGCGCGGCCCATTTGCCAGCTGCCCCAAAACAATGCCACCACCACCAGCAGCGTCAACTGCCCGCCAAATCGTTGCAAAAAACTTCCTGCACTCTTCATAAACTGTTCTCTCAAGAAGAAAATGCTACCACAAAGCCCTCACCCAGCAAAAACGGGCTGCCAATTGCCAGCCCGTCTCGGGAAACATTATTCATTTGCCGTTAAGCTGTTACCGGGACAAATATAAAAATGGTAGGGGTAGGAATGAAACCTACCCCGCTACATCTGAAACCTACATCATGTCCTTTGTCAGCGTTTCCAGGAACTCGTAATTATTCTTCGTCCCCCGCAGTCGCTGCATGACCGCCGACGTGGCGCTGGTGATATCATAACCCGGCGTATCCATCAGATGCCCCAACATGCGGCGCATCATGTACACACGGTGCAATTCATCGCCAGAGAGCAGCAAATCTTCACGACGTGTACTCGAACGCTCAATGTCAAAGGCCGGGAAGATACGACGTTCCTGGAGACGGCGGCTCAGCATCAGCTCCATGTTGCCAGTACCCTTAAACTCTTCGTAAATCACGTCGTCCATACGGCTACCCGTATCGACCAGCCACGTCGCAATAATCGTCAGGCTACCACCAAATTCGAGGTTACGCGCTGCACCAAAGAAGCGCTTGGGCGGATACAGTGCCGATGGGTCAATACCACCAGACAATGTACGACCACTGGGCGACACCATCAGGTTATACGCACGCGACAAACGTGTGATCGAGTCCAGCAGCACAACCACATCTCGGCCCATTTCTACCAGTCGTTTGGCCCGTTCCAGCGCCATTTCAGCCACCCGGCAATGTTGCCGCACCGGTTCATCAAAGGTCGAGCTAATCACTTCACCATCAACGGAACGTTGCATATCGGTCACTTCTTCAGGACGCTCGCCAATTAACACCACCATCAGGTGAATGTCGTGATAGTTCTCCGAAACGCCGTTGGCAATTTCCTTCAGAACCGTGGTTTTACCCGCTTTCGGTGGTGAAACGATCAAACCACGCTGACCGCGACCAATTGGCGCGACAAGGTCAATCAAACGGGTCGAAAGAATATTGGGATGCGTCTCTAGCTTAAGCTTTTCGTCTGGGAAAATTGGGGTCAGCGTTTCGTAACGGATGCGCTTTTTAGTCAATTCCGGCGGGGAGTCATTAACCGCCTCAACCCGCAGCAGACTGTAATATTTCTCGTTATCTTTTGGAACACGCACCTGCCCAATCACCATATCGCCGGTGCGCAAACCCAGCCGGCGAATCTGGGAACTGGACACATAAATATCTTCAGCGCCCGGAAGGTAGTTATGAGAACGCAGAAAGCCCATTGCTTGCTTGTCGTCTTCCATAATTTCTAGGACACCACCGCGAAATTCCAGGCCCTTATTCTCCGCTTTTGAGGCTAGAAGCTGATAAATCAAGTCCTGCTTCTTCATTGTACTGAAGCCAGAAATTTCCATTTCTCGAGCAATATCTCTAAGCTCGTTTAGTTTTTTTGCTGTTAAATCTGCAATGTTCATACAGAGGTTCTCCACATTATTATTAATACAAACGATTTGGCTAAATCAAAGCGGGACTTCAGGCATATAACCTGTCAGCCTACACAATCGCCTTTTTGACATTGTTTATTTTTTGGGAATTCCCAAAAATGGTTGCATATGGGAATGTATCAAAAGTTTATTCAGGTAGCCGTTTGCCAACCCCATAACCAGAAGTACATGAGGTTACTGCATTAGTTTAGTCGTTACTATTGGGGACGTAATTGGTAAATAGATTCAAGAAACAAACGATTTTTGTTGTAATGAGGAATTGGCTCACGCTTATTAAGTTTGGGCGACGAAAGTATAACACGGTAAATGGTGAGCGTCAATCAATTTTCCAGAGAAAATTAGGATAATTTTATGGCGCCTAAGAATAGTTTTCACTGTGGACCTTTCCCTGAATAAAACTCTCCGCCATCTCAACTAAGTCGCGGTTGCCCATAAAAACCGGTACGCGCTGGTGCAAATCCTCAGGCTGTAAGTCAAGAATGTTCTCGTGGCCAGTTGAGGCATACCCGCCTGCCTGGTCTATCATATAAGCCAATGGGCCGGCTTCATAAAGCAGGCGGATTTTACCATTTGGTTTGCCCTTCTCTGCCGGATACGCAAAAATGCCTCCACGCAGTAAGTTTCGATGAATATCCGCCACTAGAGAGCCAATGTATCTTGATGAGAGCACCGGGGGTGGAGATAATTTATTTGACCCTTGCCCCTGGAGCCACTGTACATAAGACTTAACTTCTTTGCTCCAGCGATTATAGTAGGCGGCATTGATGCTGTAATAGGCTGGTGGGTCTGGGAGTCGCAAATTTTCATGTGAAAGCAAAAATTCCCCTACTTCTGGATCCAGCGTGAACCCGTGAACGCCTTTTCCGGTGCTGTAAACCATCATGGTGCTGGAGCCGTAAAGAATGTAACCGGCAGCTACTAGAGAGCGGGGCGGTTGAAGTACATCTTCTTTTCGTCCTCGCAGCGCCCAATCTTTAGCCCGGTAAATACCAAATACTGTGCCGATACTGACGTTTACGTCAATATTTGAAGAGCCATCCAACGGGTCATAGACCAATGCATAGCTCCCTTTTTCGTAATGCTCCGGGATATGAAGCAGGTCTTCCTGTTCTTCGGAAGCCATTACACACACCCGGCCTGGATGATCGCAAAGCTGGTAGATTACCCGGTCAGCAAATACGTCCAGCTTTTGCTGCACTTCGCCTTGCACATTGATATTGTTTACCCGGCCCAATACGTCTTGGAGGCCTGCCCTGTTGGTTTTAAATGAAATAATTTTTGCTGCTAAGGCAAGGTCGTAAAGCAACTGGGTGAGATCACCTTTCGCTGTTTGCGGTTGGTTTTCGAGAATGAAGCGTTCAATCGTGACGAGTTTCATCTTTCTTGCCATCCTTACACGATTTCATCAGGGAAATATGGGTTATCTTAACCTGGCGATTTGTGGGAAATTCGCCAGCCTTTTGCGGCTATACAAAAAGTAAAACCAAATAATATGCCATGGTCACTGACCAAACCAATGAATCAATCCTGTCTAGTGCACCACCATGTTCCCCAAAAATCCGGCTGGAGTCTTTGACGCCTGCTTCGCGCTTAAGCAAGGAAATACCCAGGTCGCCAATAGGCGAAAGTATGGAAATCAGCAACCCCAAGATAATGGCTTGCTGGAGGGGAATCTGCATTATTTGGGCAATGGCCATGGTGACCAATGTACCCAGTACGATGCCTCCGACGTACCCTTCTACAGTTTTATTTGGGCTAAGCCGGGGGGAAAGTTTGTGACGGCCAAGTAGTATTTTGCCGGCCATAAACCGGCCTACCAGGTAAGCGGCTGAGTCGGTGAACCACGTACTCAGCATGGCGAGCATGGTCCACTGCCAGGCCATAGTTTCGAGATTGCGTAACTGCAAGAAATGACTGCCTACCCACCCCAACAAAATAATCCCCGCACTCATGGCCATCCAATCCATGGGGACGGTTTTGCTTAACTGCTTTTCGTAAGTAATGAGGGCAACAAACATGGCCGCAGCCAGGGCAATAACCAGGGAAAGAGCAAGGTATCCAGCAAACCATTGGCTGACGAGGAGCAAAAGGGCAACGGCCGTTACCAACACCCACCGTTCGACGTGCAGCCCCAGCCGCCCAACCAGATCGCCATACTCAACGGTAGCCAACAGCAAAACGGCCGTTATCGGCAAAAAATAATACCACCCGCCAAGATAGACAACCAACAATGCCAGGGGGCCAAGTGTGAAGGTGATAAGTGCGCGCTGCAGGAACATAGCGTATTAAATTGAGAGAAAACCTATTCGTCGTCTGGTACGAGACCAAAGCGTCGTTCCCGTTGGTTAAAAGCTACAACCGCCTTGTATAATTCCTCGCGATCAAAGTCAGGCCAAAATGCCGGGGTAGGATAGTATTCTGCATATGCCGCCTGCCAAATCAAGAAATTACTGATGCGTAGTTCGCCACTGGTACGAACAACCAAATCAGGATCGGGTAGCCCCGCAGTGAAAAGATAGGAACTAAACAATTCCTCAGTCAAATTATCTGGCGAGATGTCATCAGCCAACATCTCCCGTACAGCATGCAAGATCTCTGCCCGCCCGCCATAGTTAAACGCCACGTTCAAAATCAACCGGTCATTATTTTTGGTTAATTCGATGGCCCGCCTTACCTTCTCTTGCAGGGATTCATCCACTCCGGTCATATCGCCTAAATGATGCAGGCAAACTCCCTGGTCGTGAAGGTCATAAATTTCCTGGTCTAGCACCCTAGCAAAAATTTTCATGAGGCCGCGCACTTCTCGTTCCGGTCGGCCCCAATTCTCTGTGGAAAAGGCATAAATGGTAAGGATTTTGATGCCGAACTCAACGCAGGCACTGATGATGCGCCGTAAATTCTCCGCCCCCGCGCGATGCCCAGCCTGTCTGGGTAACCCCCGTTTTTTCGCCCAACGGCCGTTTCCATCCATGATGATGGCAACGTGAGTTGGAATTTTCAAAGATGAAAAATCAAGAGAGGCTTGTTGTGGGCGAGTGATCATGCGTCAAACTTCCATGATTTCCAATTCTTTGTGCTTGCCAACCTCATCAATTTGCTCTACGTATTTATCCGTCAGTTCCTGCAAATCATCCTGACCGGTGTAGAACTCATCCTCGGAAATCATTTTCTCTTTATTAAAATCGCGTAGGTCATTCAATGCATCGCGGCGCACGTTACGAACCGCTACCTTCGCCTCTTCAACGCGTTTGGCAACCAAACGGCTTAAATCACGCCGCCGCTCTTCTGTCAGCCGGGGAATATTCAGGCGGATAATTTTCCCATCATTATTCGGCATAATGCCTAGATCTGACTTCATGATTGCTTTTTCAATGGCGGATATGGAATTGGGATCATACGGGCGAATGGCCAGTTGCTGGGGTTCGGGCACCGAAATGACCGCCAATTGGTTCAGGTGCATCTCAGAGCCGTACAGTTCCACCGTTATCCGCTCTACCAACTGCGGAGAAGCCCGACCTGTCCGATACCCTGACAAGTCTACTTCTAATGACGAGACGGCTCCTTTCATCCGGCCTTCGGCGTCATGTAACAATTCGCGAATCATGGGAACCTCCGTTTAGTGATGCTAGGTGAAGAACTTTAGCTATTATACATTACAAATGGTTGTTCCAATCGTCTCCCCTAAGACGAGCTTATTTACGCTGTCTTTTTGCCAAAAATTTAAGACAACAATGGGTAAATTATTTTCCATGCATAGGGAAACGGCCGTACTATCCATAACCTTCAAACGAGAATTCAGAAAATCAATGTACGAAATCTGATCATACCGCTTGGCATCAGCTTTCTTAAAAGGATCCGCGTCATAAATGGCGTCCACTTTGGTGGCCTTAATCAATACATCCGCATTTATTTCCATCGCGCGCAGAGCCCCTGCTGTGTCCGTCGTGAAATAAGGATTACCCGTGCCGCCGCCAAATATCACTACCCGTCCTTTATCCAGGTGGCGGATGGCGCGTAATCGAATGTAAGGCTCCGCAATCGTGCGCATTTCCACGGCCGTTTGCACACGGGTCGCAATCCCCGTCCGTTCCAGGGCGTCCTGCAAAGCCAGTGCATTCATCACTGTCGCAATCATACCCATGTGATCGGCCGTGGAGCGATCCATCCCTTGTTTCATGCCCAAAGAGCCGCGCCAGAGGTTGCCGCCCCCAATCACAACAGCGGTCTGCACTCCTAAATCGTAAACCCCCTTCACAATCTCTGCAACTTCCGCTGCGCGCTGCGGATCAATCCCGAAGCCGTCTGGTCCAGAAAGCGCTTCCCCACCCATTTTAAGCAAAATTCGCCTGTAACGTGGCTCACTCATTGGCACGAACTCCCGAAAATTAACAAAATAAAGGCGTCTTCTAAACTAATTTATAAGACGCCTTCAAAAACTATAAAATTAAAGCGCTTCACCCAATTCATATCTGGCAAAACGACGAATAATTATGTTTTCACCTGTCGTCCGAATTGCCTCAGTGATCATTTCATTGATCGTGATCTTCTCATCCTTGACAAATCGCTGCTCCATTAAGCAAAACTCTTCATAGAATTTATTCACTCGTCCGGAGACAATTTTCTCAACAATCGCTTCTGGTTTTCCTTCAGACAGCGCCTGTTCCCGCAGCACGTCAAGTTCCCGATCCAATTCCTCTTGTGGGACATCTTCCCGGGTCAGATAGCGGGGGCTCATTGCTGCAATGTGCAAAGCAAGGTCATGCGCCAATTCGCGGAACTGCTCATTTCGGGCAACAAAGTCTGTCTCACAGTTTAGCTCTAAAATAACACCAACCCGATTACCAGGATGGGCATAAAGTTCAATGACACCCTCCTTGGCAGTGCGATCGGCGCGTTTGGCAGCGCGCGCAGCCCCCTTAGCCCGTAAGGCATCAACGGCCACATCAAAATCTCCATTAGCTGCTTCTAATGCTTTTTTGGCCTCAAGAACACCTGCGCCAGTGGCATCGCGAAGTTCTTTTACCATAGCAGTTGTAATATTCATTATTGAATACTCTCCTAAATTCAAATGTCCATTTTGAAAAGCCAGGCTGTTTAAGAAAGCCTGGCTTTTTTCATTTACTCGTCTTCTTCATCCTTGCCAATTTCAGCAACGGATTCTTCTTCCTCCACGTCCTCAGAATCATCAGTTTCCGCTTCTCTTAATTTTGCTAAGGTAGAAGCACCTAACAAGTCTTCGTCAGAGGCATCTTCGTCAAAGGAACCATAAGTGTAACCATCAAGGTCAGTAATTTCTTCTTCGTCAACTGACTCTTTGCGCATGGCAAACCCTTCCAAAGCTGCGTCTGCCATTTTGCCAACAATCAATTTTATAGCACGAATTGCATCATCATTGGAAGGAATGACAAAATCAATAGGATCAGGATCACAGTTTGTATCCACTACACCAATGACCGGAATATCAAGGATGTTAGCTTCGCGTATTGCCGTTTCCTCATTGCTTACATCTACGACAAACAATACGTCAGGCAATTTTTTCATCTTCCGAATACCGCCAAGACGCAGGTTAAGCTTCTCTATTTCCCTTTCTACCCGCAAGCGTTCCCGCTTCTTTAGCAGATCAAAATCACCAGCGCCCTGACGTTCTTCCAGCTTATTTAAATAGTCAATGCGCTGCTTAATAGTCTGCCAGTTTGTCAGCGTGCCGCCGAGCCAGCGCTCATTCACGAAAGGCTGCAGTGCCCGCGCTGCTTCCGTGGCGATAGTGTCCTGAGCCTGCCGCTTTGTACCGACAAACAAGACAGATCCGCCTTCGGCAACAGTATCACGAATGACGTTGTACGCATCTTCGATGAGGACAATTGTCTGCTGAAGATCAAGAATATGAATCCCGTTGCGTTCCGTGAAGATGTATGGCTTCATCTTCGGGTTCCAACGTCGGGTGCGGTGTCCAAAATGGACGCCAGTTTCCAATAAAGCTTTCATTGAAACAATGGCCATTTGAGGTTATCTCCTTTAAATGTGTTTTTACAAACTTTCGTTTGCATCTTCCACATTCATCAACCTGTCCCGGAGCTTGCACGGCCAAATGTACAGCGCAGCAGTTTGGGGATGACTCAAGGTCACAAACAGCTACACCGCACACGGCAAGCACACCCGTTTCAGTCCGAATGTGTGTAATATGTTAAGCTTGTACCTAAATGGGGGTTCCTATCAGGTCAGCCGCGGGATTATATAACACAAGTGAAAATTAACGCAAGTTCATTTCCATCTGGTAAGAATTGACTCACGTTGAAAAATCTTCACGCTGAAATAGAGCAGCAGAATGTCTAAAATTGCTGCTACCACAGCCATAATG
Source organism: uncultured Chloroflexia bacterium (assembly GCA_963695505.1). GTDB lineage: Bacteria > Chloroflexota > Anaerolineae > Promineifilales > Promineifilaceae > JACSRF01. Next base: position 270,733 of record CAVOGX010000015.1, read on the forward strand.
GTAATAACCTGCTGATCAATCAGTATAAAACCGACTGATTGCCCCAAAATTAGCATAATTAGCGGTAGAATCACCAGGGCAGAAAGCTGTTCTGCAACCCGGGGATCGGTCACGCGAGAAGAGACCATAAGGGCAATTGCTACCGACAGAAGTGTGAGCAGCGGGCTGACAATGAGAATCGCAATTAACCACATCGGAGCCACTACATAGCTAAATATGTGATCAGGCACCATAATCCTGGCGCCCAATACATAAATACCGAAGGCCAACCAGGTAGCTCCTATGGCGGGTAATACGGCCGCTATTACTTTTCCTATCACTAATTCGCCAGTTGTTATGGGGGTTGCTAACAAGGGTTCCAGGCTGCGTGAAGTCTTTTCACCCACAATGCTGTAAGCAGCAATGGTTACGGGAATGGTAACGGGTATGATCATCAACATAAGTGTGAACAAATTGAGCGTGTAAACCTGGGTGCAATCCAATTCGGACAAACCCACACATAATTCACCAAAGAATTCCAGTGATTCTGGATCTGAGCTTTCTGTAAATTCTTCGCTCCAATTATTGGTGGCTGCCAGGGTTCCCAATGGTAAAGCTACCATGATCAAGGGTAAGAAGATCACGGTAAAGAGGACCATCCTATTCTTAAATACCTCGGCCCATTCTTTGCGCACAATGGTTTTTATCTTGTTCATATCTCATGCTCCGTCTGCTCACGCTCCTGAACCAATTGCAGGTAAATATCTTCTAAGGAGTGGCGCAATTCGCCCACGAATTGGATGTTGGCGCCCTGGTTGACCAGTAATCGGATGAGCTCCGGGTTGTGAATCTCAGGATCTTCCAAGGCGATGACCAGTTTATTTTCGTGAACCTGGGTACGTTTTACATATGGCATTTGGGAAACGGCCGTTTCCCAAGGAGCCGCCTCCCCAGCCAAATGGAAAACCACCTGCCGCCCGTAAAGCTGTTTTCGCAGTCCAGCGGGGGTGTCAACCACCCGCATCTGCGTCTTAAACACCGCTACCCGATCGCACAAGCGGTCGGCCTCGTCCAGATTGTGGGTGCAAATGAAAATCGTCCTTCCCTGCCCTTTAAGTTCCGCAATAAAATCGCGCACAAGCTTTGCCGCTTCCGGGTCCAGGCCAGAGGTCGGTTCGTCTAAAAAAAGCACTTGCGGTTCGTGCAGCAAGGCTCTCGCAATTGCCAGCTTTTGGCGCATCCCTTTGCTAAAGGTACCAACCGCATCCTTGCGACGCTCCCACAGCCCCAGCATGCGCAAGTATTTTTCCACCTGCCCGGATACGTCCTGCACTTCATACAAGTTTGCATAAACGGTCAGGTTATACTCTGCGGTCAGCCGATCGTACATGCCTGGCGTCTCGGTCAGGATGCCCACGTTGCGCCGGATATTTTGATCATCGCGCCCCACGGTAAAGCCAAATACCTCAGCCCTGCCACTGGTGGGTGCTATCAAGCTAGTTAACATGCGTACCGTCGTCGTTTTGCCTGCGCCGTTCGGTCCCAGGAAGCCAAACACCTCACCTTCAGCGATTTCCACCGACAGCCGGTCAACAGCTATTTGCGTACCAAACTTTTTTGTGAGATTTTCTGTTCGAATCATATCACCCATCCACTACCATTAATTGTACCGGCTTTTCTCTAACGTTTCAGCCGTTACCTCCAAGTTTAGCGGTGCGGCGGGAGGCGGTGGCGGTAAGGGTGGCAACTCTGTGGATACCGGTTCAGGCGTGCGCAAGGCAAAAATTATGCCCACGCTGAGCAGCGCCACAACCGCCAATGCCGCTTCTGCCCAATAGATGTTCCAGTAAACGGCCGTAAACACCGCCACCCCATTTGCCAGGGCATGCAGCAAAACGGCCGCCAGCAGCCAGCGTCCCTGCCGCCGCACAACTACCTGCATCACCAACAACGACGCCGCCAGGTGTAAACAGAGGGCAAACACGCGTTCCACTGCACCCAACATGACATCATACCAGGGCGCCGTAAAAACGGCCGTAATTTGCGCCTGAACCAAAGGCCACTCCTCTGCCGAGAGTTGCAGCACCCATGCCCCCTGGTCAATGGCCGCCAGTGCCGCATAATTGACAGCAACCAAGATGCCCACCAAAATCGCCTCAATTCCCCCATGACCCACGCCCAGCATCAAACCTTTGCCCCACGTACGCGCTTCGGTCATCCAATATCGATAGGTCAAAAACCGCGCAACTTCCTCAAAAACGCCCGACGACAGCCCCAAGAAAACAGCATATACTACCAAATTACTCGTTCTTGAAAAATCCGTTGGGATGAGCGCAAAACGCTGCAGCACGAGCCAGTTAAAGGGAATATGGGCAACCTGGGACAAAATAAAGGTTAATGCTCCCGCGCCCACCAACCCCCAGCCGGGCTTACGCCACGCCGCAATTTGCCTCGCCAACAAAATAGGTATGGCGATCATCAAAAGCGGGCTAAGAATGTAAGGCCAATAATTCATACATCACTATACGCAGGGGTTAAACAGTTGTTGCCTCAATTTGGGCTAACAGCTCCTGCAAAAACAGTTGGCCGCTCACCTCTAACTCTCTTTCTAAAGCAAAGGTTAGGCTGCGTACGCGCATATCGCCCAAACGCACGTTCAAAGGTCGACCTAACTCCACCGGAAACACCAAACCCGCGGCTGAAGCACTTTTTGCCGCAGCATAAGTTACCACCTGGTGAAAATCAGGAGCAGCAGCTTTTTCAGGCGTTTTATACTTGGTATCCAGCACCATGCGCGGCCGCATCTGCTTATCATATAGCACCATATCAATTTCTACAGACATGCCCGCATCGGGTCCCAACCGCACGTTTTCCTGCACTCGCACCTGCCACGGCGATGGTAAGTGGGAAGCTAGCCACTTAGCCACAAACCGCTCAAACAATTGCGCCATGTTGACTAAAAAAGGGATCATCCGCCACTGACCTGACCGGTGAGTGGGGCTGCTGTGCTCGAGAAAAAAGCGGCATAAGGCATGGAGAGGTTGGTAATCCTCAGTGAGGCGAGTATACGGCCGTTCCCACCACCCGTCAGGTAAAGTAGTCCCTGGCGCAATTAAGCTGCGCAACATTCGCGCTGCTCGTGCTACCACTTGCTGTGCCTCACCTGTACAGCGGCCGCTGCGCGCAATCTGGTCCAGGGTAACTGCCAACACCTGGTTCTCCCAAATATTCGCCGTAAAAGTATCATAGCGGCAGGTCAGCCGTACGTCGCCCGGGTAAGGCCATGGCTGCCATTGTATTTGCCCTCGCACCACCGGGGACGGCCGTTCCAGACGAAGGTACCCTTTGTGCAATCCCAGCCGTACGCGGTGCAAAACCTGTTGAGCCAGCGCCCAGGCTAACTGGGCATAAAAATCGTCTATTGAATCTGATAGCGTCAAGCCGGAAAGCCACTTTACGCTATGCAGGTCATACACGTAGCGCCACATGCCAAAAAGTGTATGCAGGCTGACTTTCGGGGCTAACTCTAGCAGCAGGTCTGGGCTTACCGGAATGCTGCCGACCCAACCAAGGCTGGTCAAACGCCAATGCCCCCCTGTAGCCGGTGTTGGAAACTCTACCCGCAAAACACCACGCTGCGCATCATATTCCTGCCACAACCATTCACCCAATTCTGAAGGCAAGATGTTCTGCGGTATCAATAACGGTTCATACTCTTTCAAGGCCAGCGTTGTGGCAAACATGCGTAAAGTTTACCCCAGCCTCAAGGAAACAAAAAGGGCCGGGATTTGTCCGGCCCTGCTAAACCATTATGTCAATGCACTGGTTTTTCTAAGAGGTTAGCAAATCTTCCAGGGCCGGCTTAATGTCACCATATTGATAGGTATACCCTAGCTTTTGCAGCTTTTCGGGCACGGCACGTTGGCCGTCCAGGATGATGGTCGCTAATTCACCAAAGGCCAATTTCAAGGCAAAAGCCGGTATCGGCAAGTAGAACGGCCGTTTCAGCACACCGGCTATCGCTTTACCAAACTGGGCATTAGTCAAGGGCGTTGGCGCGCTCAGGTTGTAAGGGCCGCTGGCCTCATGGTTTTCCAGCAAAAAGCGAATCGCGCGCACTTCATCTTCCAGGTGAATCCAGGGCACGTACTGGCGGCCACCACCAAGGGGGCCACCGACAAACAGCTTGATCGGCATGACCAATAAGCGCAAAGCCATTCCCTCCATAGTAAGCACTACACCGGTTCGTAATGTCACGCGCCGCACACCCATTTTTTCCACCGGTTCAGTGGATTTTTCCCACTGCACGCACACATCTGCCAAGAAATCGCTGCTGGGGGAAGTATCTTCGGTCACAGCCTCTGCGCCCCGCGGTCCATAATATCCAACAGCGGAAGATTGAATCAAAACCCTTGGCTTGATGACTGCCTGCTCTACGGCCTGCAAAACGGCCGTTCCGGCATTCAAGTCGGCTTTGCAAAATGCGCTTTTTTCGTTCGGCTGTCCAACGAGATGGGAGGAACCCATCACCGGCGATATTTTCACCCGCCAAATTGACGATTGCCGTGCCCCCTTCCACACCGCTGCCATCAGCCAGGTGACCCCAACCGGCTGCACTCTTTGCATCCCACTTCTCAGCCTTAACGCCGGGCGGTAAATTGTGACGCCCTGGATTTCGGCTTAACACAATTACTTCGTACCCATCATCAGCTAAATTTTTCGCCAAAGCGGACCCTATCAAGCCTGTTCCACCTGTAATAATAACGCGCATTAAGTCACTTCCTTTTTTAATAATAGTCTTCTGCCCTGCACACAGCGAAAATCTGTTCTTCTTTGTTACAATATCAAAAATATATCAATTTGTCCATGTTTTGTCACGTATTTTATACTTACACCAGATTTCGTCGAATTATCCCGGGTTTTCTAACACAGATTTCAGCAAAGATATGTCCAGGTTTCCACCAGAAACCACACACACCATCTTTTTACCCTGTAATTCAGAGCCGGCGCGCAGTAAAGGTACAATGGAAATCGCTCCGGATGGCTCTACCACCAACTGTTCTTCCGCCAGCAGAGCATAAACAGCGCGCCGTAATTCTGTTTCAGTGGCTAACTCAATGGCAACCCTGCCCTGTGTAAGTGCAAAAGGCAACAAGCCAAAACCCCCTGCCAGGCCATCGGCAATCGTTGGTTCGTGGTCAAATGGGTCATAAGCCCTACCATCGCGATAGCTGAGCAGCGCCGCCGGGCTGGCCTCGGGCTGCACACCAATTAAGCGGCAGCCTGGTTGGAGAGACATAGCGGTCACCGTCAACCCGGCCAGCATGCCGCCGCCGCCAACAGGTACGAAGAGCGTGTCAATGATACGGCCGTTCGTAAAAAATCTCCAGCCCCATGGTCCCCTGCCCGGCAATTACGTCCGGATCGTCATAAGCCGAAACTTCAACGGCACCAGTTTGGGCAGAAAAAGCTGCGGCCGCGCGGTGTGCATCCTCATATGTTTCACCTTCCTGGCGCAAAGTGACAGGAAATCTCCTCAATTTGGCGACTTTAGCCTGGGGCGCTGAATTGGGTAAAAAAATGGTCGCCTCCACATTTCCCCAGGTTTGTGCGGCATACGCTACACCCAGCCCATGATTTCCCGCGGAGGCCGTGACTACTGGCAGCCCGGGGTGCTGCTTCCTGATGTTGATGAATTTTAAACAGGGCTCCACGAATTTTGAAAGAGCCTGTCGGCTGCCAGTTTTCCAGCTTGAGCCAAACGTCGGCTCCAGTTTTGTGGCTGAGAAAGGGGCTGTAGCGTAGAGGAGAATGATGAATATACGGCCGAATCACCCCATGAGCATGCAAAATGTCATTTACGGTTACCATTTCTTGCCCCATTAATACCATCGGTGGTTTATTTCCGCCTACATTTTACATCGAGATGAAGGGGTTGTCCCTTGTGCCCACTTCGCCCGGCAGCCCGGCCTTGGCTATACTTCGCACCTGGATAGAACATTATGGACCCCAAGACCACCAAAAAGGCTGAATTATTGGCCGGGATAAGTTCGGAACTGCCAATCATGTTGGGCGTTCTACCCTTTGGGCTGATTTATGGCGTGCTGGCTCTGGCGGCCGGTCTTCCCCCGCTAGTGGCCCAGGCCATGTCGGCCATTGTCTTTGCCGGGTCAGCGCAGTTTATTGGAGTGCAGTTAATCGGTGGCGGGGCAGGAACGGCCGTACTTTGGCTTACGACCTTTATTGTAAATTTGCGGCATCTTCTATACAGTGCTTCTTTAAGCCCGCACGTGCGACATCTACCCGCCCGCTGGCGCTGGCTGCTGGCCTACTTGCTTACAGATGAAGCTTACGTGGTCGCCATTTTGCATTACAACAACCAAGAGCAGCCCAATATTAATAAACATTGGTTTTTCTTTGGGGCAGGCATGACATTATGGACTGGTTGGCAAATGAGTACGGCCGTAGGCATTTTTCTTGGCGCGCAGGTTCCTGCAAACTGGTCCCTCGATTTCACCCTGGCGCTTACTTTTATTGGTCTGGTAATGCCCTCACTGCGTAAACGGCCCCACCAGGGTGCTGCCCTGGTCGCCGGTGTGGTTGCGGTGCTCACCTTTGGCTGGCCTTATAAACTGGGACTGATTGCCGCGGCGCTATCCGGCATCGTCACCGGCTTCTGGTTGGAAAGATCCTCGTGAACCTCTGGCTGACTATCATTGGTATGGGGCTGATCACCTATACCATTCGCGTGCTGCTCTTTTTACTGTTGGAGCGCGTAGAGCTAACTCCCACTATTCAGCAAGGGCTCCGTTACGTTCCAACGGCCGTTCTTACCGCCATTATCTTTCCTGAAATCTTGCAGCCAGGCGGGCAGCTAGAGCTGACGCTGGGAAACGAGCGATTGTTGGCGGGCATTGTGGCTGCCATAGTAGCCTGGCGCACACAAAACGTCTTGTGGACCATCGCAACTGGCATGGGCATACTTTGGTTAATAACTGCTTTCAACGGTGGCTTTTAACCACCAGACCAACAGCTAGCAATGTCAACCACAGGCAACTGAGGGTGGATCCTATCAGGGGAGCGCAGGCAAATGTTTGCGTAATGAGGGCATGCGGGGGCGCGGATCAATCATGCGCTGATCATAGACAAAATTATCCGTGGGAACCACCCGCCATTTACCACCATGCGCATTGTTGAGGGCAACAGCAATGTCATAAAACGTCCACTTTTCATTGCTGTCGAGCAAAAATAGGCCACGGCCGTTTTCGGTTAAATGGGTAAGAGCAGCGGCCGTATCTGTTATAAAAGAGGCTGCCGGATACCATAGCCGGCTGGCGCGAATTTCCCCTTGGCCAGCCATCTGCTTTTCGAAATAGTCAATCATATTATTTGTGCCCGGAGCGCTGCCGATTTGCCAGCCCAATCGAGCTACCACCGCTTGGGGATTTACCGTCAAGACGCGCTGTTCAGCCAGCCGTTTTTCATAACCATATCCTTCCTCCGCGTCGGGCTGAGAGTCAGGTCGTAAATGGTCCCTGCGCTTGGTCTGTGAAAACCATGACGCTGCTGGTAAAAAGAAAGCGAATGCCAACTTGACGGCACAATCGGGCCAGGGTTTCGCTCCATTCCACGTTTACTACCCAAGACTCATTCTCAAGACCGGTGTCCTCTACGGCCGTAGCCAGATGAAAGAGTACGTCAGGGAACTCGTATTCCAGGTAACTTTGCATATCGGGCAGGTCGGTCAGGGAAACGGCCGTTCTGTCCCAAGCCAGCACCTCCCATCCCTGCTCTCGCAAAATGGGGGCCAGCGTTGTTCCTACTGCACCGCTGGCCCCCGTAATGATTGCCTTCTGTCCACTCATACGTCTAAAAGCCTAATTGAAACCAATCTGTGCCGGTGATAATACTGCAAGAAATCGCCAGAAACACCAACAACAGGACAAATCCGCAGCCGCAGCCACAAACGCCGCCACGGCCAAAACCAAAATTTTCTTGCAGCCAATCGAACAGCCAGCGCAGCGCCAACAGGCGCAAAATGCCGCCTAAACAACCCGGTCTGTTATCCATCAAAACCTCCTTGAATTTGCAGACCTCTACGAAGCAGGGCAGTCTAAGTCGCAGATTCAGTCAGCGTTTCAGCCAGGTAAGTTAGCGCGAGGGTATAGGAATGCCAGCCCAACCCTGTTATGCTGCCTTTGCAAACAGGGGCAATGTAAGATTGGCGGCGAAAGGACTCACGGGCATGCACATTGGAAAGATGGACCTCCACCACGGGCAGGCCAATCCCGGCTACAGCGTCGCGCAAGGCAACCGAGGTATGGGTGTATCCACCCGGATTAAAAACCACACCCGCTGCCCAATCCCGCGCCTCGTGCAGGGCGTCAATTAGGGCGCCTTCGCTGTTGGCCTGAAAAGATTGAACTCGCACGCCTAGTGACCTGCCTAAAACTTGCAGCTTTTCCTCAATGTCGGCCAGGGTCAGTGACCCGTAGACTTCCGGCTCACGCGTGCCCAACAGATTTAGGTTTGGCCCATGAAGAATGAGAATTTTTTGTGCTTTCATTGTCAAATAGTCAAGACATCCGACACTAGAAAGTCGGATGTCTTCGTTGACTGATTGTTTATCTAGAAACGGCCGTTTCTGCCGCCAGCAACTGCTTCAAAACCTCTTGGCTTTTAGGGAAAAGAACCACATCACCAGCACCATTCAACAATTTCTCTGTCTCCAGCACCTCGAACATGGCCCGTTCCACTTCCGGGTCTTCACCAATCTTTTGCAGCGCTGCCCCCACAATTTGGGGGCGCATTCCCTGAGCCCGGGCAAATTCAACTGCCGCCCGCCTCTCTGCCGAATTCGTAATGATGCTCACGCGGTTTGCCCCATCCTGCCGAATGGCCGATGTTACTTGCCGCAGGCGGTTAACAACCTTCTCTTCAATCTGCTGAATCATAGCCCTGTCGCGGAAATGTACCTTGCGAATATAAACCGAGCCCAGCTTATAACCCCACTCATGAGACTTGGGTGACACTTCCCCTCGCACCGATCGGCTCATGACGTGACGGGTCATCAACATATCCTCGAGGGGCATATTGCTTAAGGTGCGCACCGTTGCGCTGCTCACATTAGCAGATAGGGAACCTCGCGGGTCCGTATTCTTAAACAAGTAAGCCACCGGATCGCTGATAAACATTTCATACCAAACGCCAATGCCCATCGGCGCGCCTTCTTCAGAATTGACGGGCAAACTACGTAAATAAATCTGATCCAGGCGCATGTCCAACACGTGTCGTTTACCAAACCAATTTACAATCAACGCGCTTGGACCCAATTTCAGCAGCAGAATATGCAAGCCTGGCTCATCCAATACTCCCACCACCTTACCGAACAAAACGTACACGTGACATGTGCCTTCTTTGACGATGGCATACAAGCCAAACATGCGTAAAAACCAACGAAAAATTGGCTCACCAATCAAGAATACCAAAAAAGTGACTACTGCAGCTGGGGCTGCAATCAACAATTCGTTCATTCGCCCACCTCCAGGAATATTTGCCGCGCTTTGCCATACAAGCCCAGGCGCACGTTCCGCAAATAAGCCGCTAATACATTCGGGCCGCTTTGTTTCAAAGCAAATAGCTGCTCAGCCAGCATATTCAACGGCTCGACTTCTGCCTGCGCCCGCAGCGTCTCAATTTCCACTGCCCGCTTAGACTGCACGATGGTTTGGTCAGCTTGTGCTTTAGCCAGGCTGATGTCAGACGATACCTCATTGTGAGCTGTGTTAATGGCTGCCAGTGCTGACTCCACCTCTGTCGGCGGGTCAATTTCGGTGATGAGCGACGCATCGAACTCCACTCCGTAACGCGCTTCAGCCGAAGCACACTCGGTTTCCATGTAATCGTTGATTTCATTCAGATTTTTCCGCAGATCATTGATGGAAATGCCTCCCATCAAATCTACGTCCATATCCAGATCGTCATCCGTTTCCAACAGCGGGCTACCGCCCTGTGCTTCGAAGCTGGCTATGCGCTCCCGTAAAATCGCCACAAAATAACCCATTACGTGCACAATTGGGCTTTTCACGGCAAAAAGGTAAGCGTACAAATTGCGTTCGCTAACTCGGTAACGAATTTGCCCTTTGAGGCCAATATTCAACTGATCTTTGGTCACAGCCTCCAGCATAGTTCCGTTATAATTGGCCGAGGGTGTTTCCAGGTCTAAGGCCATGTTGATGGTTTCCGTGGCTATAGAAACTTTGTGAACACGTTCCCAAGGCCACTTAAAATAGGGGCCACCCGGCTGAATCACCTTCACCAAAGGGTAAATGTACCGTTCTTTGTCTTTTTCATTGAGATGGGCAGCGATGGGATCATCGAGGGTTGTTGATTTGCCCAGGCGCACCGCCCGACCAAAACGCGTTTTGACAGCGCGCTCATTCTGGTCGACTGTGTAGAAACCGGCGAGGGCGTAGCGCAGGAAAAACCAGGCCAAAAACCCCACCACAAAACCTAATGCAATGCCACTCATAGGGTGAACCTCCTTTATTAAAGTAGGGAAATGCATCACGGCCGTTTCCGCCTGCATTTCCCCAATAAATTACACCATTTCAATTACCGCAGACTAGTATAACCTACTCAGTCTACTCTTTGGAAGAGCCAGCCAGCCGCAGTTTCAAGAAATCCGGCCAATTCGGGACATGAACCCCTGTTATCACCTCTCCCACCTGCACGGGCAAGGCGAACTTCACCTGCCCACCTTTGCGTTTTTTGTCCACCCCCACTGCCTGAGCAATCGCCGCTCTATCTAACCCCTCCGGAATCTCTGCCGGCAAACCTAAGCCAGCCAACACCTTAGCGATGGTTGCAGCCAAACCAGCATCAGCCAACCCTAAACGCTCCGCCAACATGGCTTCCACGACTGTACCAATGGCTATCGCCTCCCCATGCCGCAATTTAAATCCTGAAACCAGCTCCACGGCGTGCCCAATGGTGTGGCCCAAGTTGAGCGCTGCTCGCCGCCCTCCTTCATAGGGATCAGCCTGGATGATGCCAATTTTCACGGCCATGGCCCGGCGCACGAGCTGGTCCCAATCTTTAGAAACGGCCGTTTCCCCCCGCGCACACAAGGCAAACAAAGCCGGGTCGCCAATGATGCCATGCTTCACCACCTCGCCCAGGCCGCTGCGCAGCTCTGCTGGGGGCAGCGTCGCCAGCACCTGCGGATCAGCCAGCACCAGCCGCGGTGGATAAAAAGCCCCCACCAGGTTCTTGCCCTGGGGCAAATCGGCCCCCGTTTTGCCTCCAATGCTGGCATCGACCATCGCCAGCAGCGACGTGGGCACAGCCACCCACTGCACGCCGCGCAAAAAGGTGGCCGCCGCAAATCCCGCCAGGTCTCCTACCACGCCGCCGCCGAGGGCCACGACGGTGCTGCCGCGCTCTAATCCTGCGGCCAAAAAGGCGTCCCAAAAGCGGCTAATGGTTGCCGGCGTTTTATGGACCTCGCCAGGTGGCATTACCACAGGATGGACGGTATATCCAGCGGCTTCCAGGCTGGTAACGGCCGTTTCTCCCCAATGGGCCAGCACATTTTCATCACTCACCAGGGCAATGGGGCCTGCCATATGGCGCGCCCGCAGCATGTCGCCTAGTCGAGTAAGACCGCCGGGCTGCACCAACACGTCATAACCTGGTCCCATGCCGGTCACGTGGAAACGTCCCAGGGCAATTTGTGCTGCCCAGGCAATGGCCTCTGGTTCCCCAGCCGCGTCTAGCTGCTGAGCAAAGCTGGCATAATGGGCAGCGCGCTGGGCCAGCAGTTGAGGCAGCCGCTCCTGCAAATTGGTGGCCAGCAACGGCCGTTCCGCAGCCGCTGCGTCCAATCTTGCCCGCAGCACTTCTAGGGGGGCCTGCAAACAAAGAACTGGTCCTGCCGCCTCCACCCGTAACCGCAGCGCCTCGTCCAGCAGCGCGCCGCCGCCCAGAGCCAACACGCCTTCTTGTTGAGTGAGTAAATTACCGATTACGGCCGTTTCCCGCTGCCTAAAACCCGTTTCCCCTTCCCGCGCAAAAATGGCCGGGATATCCATCCCCACCTGGGTTTCAATTTCATCGTCAGCATCCCAAAAGGGCATATCCAGCGCCGCCGCTAACGCCTTGCCTACTGTGCTTTTGCCCGCGCCAGGCGGGCCGTAGAGAAATATCATGATGAATGTTGAACTGTTTTCTAAATTCTGTTTGCTGAACACTGAACTACGGCCACCAGAGATGGTCTGTGTCGTCCATTTTTAAATCTGCCAGCCGTGCCTGGCGCAACGCGGCAAAACGGGGCAGCATTTCTGCCAGGGAGTCGCCGCCCAGCTTTTCTAGCAGGGCATCCGCCAGTACAAAAGCCACCATGGCCTCCACAATAACCACCCCCCTGGGCGTTGGGCAAAAGTCGGAGCGCTCATACTCCGTGGGCACTTCCTCCCCGCTGGCCAGGCTGACGGTGCGCTGCGGCGTGAGTGTGGTAGCAATTGGCTTCATGGCTGCGCGGACCACCAGTGGCTGCCCGGTAGTGATGCCGCCTTCCAGGCCCCCAGCGCGATTTGTGGGGCGGGTCAGATTTTCACCATCCAGCTCTATGGCGTCGTGGACGGCCGTTCCCGGCAGCCTGGTATTGGCAAATCCATCCCCAATCTCCACCCCTTTCATGGCCTGAATGCTCAACACCGCCGCGCCCAGCCGGGCCTCCAGCCGCCGGTCCCACTGCATGTGAGACCCCAAACCGGGAGGCAGGCCCAAAGCCACCACTTCGATGACGCCGCCCAGCGTGTCTCGCGCCGCCATTATTTCGCGAATGCGTTCGCGCATGGGCTGCACCGCTGCCGGGTCGGGACAGCTCACGTCATTTTCCAACGCATTGGCAAAACGCTGGCCCATGGGAATGGCAGACACGTTGGCCTCCACTTCGCCCAAGGAGCGCACGTAGCCGCCAATCTCAATGCCAAACTGCGCCAAAAAATGGCGGCAAACCGCTCCCACAGCCACGCGTACGGCCGTTTCTCGCGCCGATGCCCGTTCCAAGCCGGGACGCAGGTCGGTGTAACCATACTTCACCGCTGCCCCCAAATCGACGTGACCAGGGCGCGGGGTGGTGAAGGGCGCAATGGCCTGGCCCTGCCAGCGCTCGTGGTTTAGATTCGCTACTTGCATAGCAATGGGCGAGCCAATGGTTTCTCCGGCCATGACACCGCCTAAAATTTGCACTTCGTCGCTTTCCAGCTTCATGCGCGGCCCCGCCCCGTACCCTTTTTGGCGGCGGGCCAAATCCCGGTTAATGACTTCCACCGGCAGAGGCAGACCGGCTGGCAAACCGTCCAAAATTACCGTCAGCACCGGTCCGTGGCTTTCCCCGGCAGTTAAAAATCGTAAAGGCATTTCTGCTCCAATTCAGTGTTCAGTAGGCAGTGCGCAGTGTTCAGTTTGAAATGGCCTACTGGACAGCGATTACTGGTTACTGGTATTAATCTCCAACTTTCCAAAATCCACAATTTTCCCCGTCCAGCGGGTAAAGGCCAGTGCGGCCTGCTCCTGAAGCATACCCAGGCCGGTAGTGGCAGGCAATCCCGCAGCGCGGGCGTCGCGCACCAGCCTGGTTTCGCGGGGATTGTACACCAGGTCGTAAACGGCCGTTTTCGGGCAGCGGTAGCCCATCTGGCCACGGGGAAGCATTCATGTCAGGAGCCATCCCTAGTGGTGTGCAGTTGACCAACAGGCCAGGTATTATCCCGCGTAACGCTTCAACAGTCAGGGGAACGGCCGTTAGCGGTCCCGAAACGTGTTCTACCATAGCCGCCGTTAACGCTTTTGCCTGTGTGAGTTGGCGAGCCGCCACCGTCACCCCCCATCCGGCGCTGGCCAATGCATAAACAACGGCTCTGGCCGACCCGCCCGCGCCAAGAATGAGCGCAAACGGCCGTTTCCCAGAGTGGTGGCCCAAAAAGCGCTCCACATCGCGCATGAAGCCAGGGGCATCCGTGTTGTCACCATGTAATCGCCCGTTTCTCAGCCAAATTGTGTTTACTGCGCCAATTGCTTTTGCCGTTGGCGTCAATTCATCCAAATATGGGATCACCCTCTGCTTGTGGGGTATCGTCACATTCAACCCATGCAGCGCTCCCAACCGCACTTGCTCCAACAATGTAGCAAGGCTCACCGCGTCCTCTGGGGGTACAGCATATAAGTCATAGATACCCTTGCAATCCCGCTGCCTTAAGCGCGGCGTTGTGCAGCTTTGGTGAAAGGCTATGGTCTAAAGGATAGCCTGTCAAGCCCAGGTGGATATTCTGTAAGCGTTGAAGGGGAATCGGTCATTTTGAGCAGTGAAGGGCAGGCTTTAAACACTCACCCAAGGTGTTTCACGCTTGCGCCCAGTTTTGTCAATTTTTCCGCAAAATCGGGGAAGGATTCATGAATAATCTGGGCATTTTGCACGGTGACCCCATCGATGGACCGCAGTCCCGCCACAGCCAGAGACATGGCCAGCCGGTGGTCACCGTGAGGATTGATGACGCCGCCTTGCAGTTGGGAACGGCCGTTTATCATAAAGCCATCCGGTAATTCCTTCACCTCTGCGCCAATGGCTTGAAGCTGCTGGCACAAAGCCGTAATCCGGTCCGACTCCTTATGGCGCAGTTCTGCTGCCTCGCGGACAACAGTTTGTCCTTCGGCCAGGGCCGCTGCTACTGCAAAAACGGGAAACTCATCAATCATGCGCACAACCAGATCGCCGCCAATCTCTGTACCTCGCAGCTCCCCGGCACGAATGGTCAGGTCGCCCACCGGTTCACCACTCACTTCCCCGGCGTTGCTGACGGCAATGTCGGCTCCCATCTCCCGCAAAGCATCCAGCAGCCCCGTGCGCGTCGGGTTTAGTTCCACGCCGGTGAGCACTATTTCGCTGCCCGGGACGATAAGCCCCGCCACAATCAGAAATGCCGCCGCCGATACGTCTCCCGGAATAGCTATACGCAGCGGTTGCAGCGGTTCCTTCGGTGGATACAACGTGACGCCCCGACCACCATCAGTGGCTGTCCATGACGTCACCTGTACGCCCATGGCATGCAACATGCGCTCGGTATGGTCGCGAGAGGGACCGGGTTCTGTTAGCGTTAATGGGCCATCTGCGGCCAATCGCCGCCAGCAGCAGGGCAGATTTAACCTGGGCACTGGCCACGGAGAGCGTATAGTCTATTGCAGTTAATGGGTATGTCGTTCTCCCCAAAGTCAACGGCGCGCAGCCAGCGGTAGCAGTAATGCCAACGCCCATCTGCTGTAATGGCTGCACGATGCGCCCCATGGGACGGCGGCGCAGACCGGCACTGCCATCCAGCACCGCTTCTACCCCAATAGCCGCCAGGGCTCCCGCCAACATGCGCATGGTTGTCCCGGAATTCCCACAATCGATTGGTTCAGCAGGAGCACGCCAGCCTTGCAAACCACGGCCCTGCACGGTGAGAGTGGTCCCCTCTAACTGCCAGGATACACCCAGGGCAGTTAGCGCATTGAGCATAGCCTGGGTAACACCTGAAACCAGCAGATTCTGCACGCGGCTCTCGCCATCAGCCAACGCGGCAAATAAAATGGCGCGATGAGAAATGGATTTATCTCCCGCAAGGGTTGCGATACCTTGTAGAGGCCGGCCGGGAGAGGCTGGTGAGGGTCATGGAAGGTTTATTCATTGTAATTAGCCTATTTCTCAGGCCAGGTGGCGGCGGCGGATTGCGCCCTGGCGCAACTTTTTTTGCATGGCGGTCTCATTGCCCGCGGTTAAATCTGCTTCCAGAGCATCTAACCGAAGGCGAAATTGTTCCAGGGCAGACAAGACCTGCTCACGGTTAGTAAACAAGATATCCAGCATCATGTGTTGAGAAGAAGCAGCAACCCTTGTCGTGCTGCGAAAACCTGGCCCAACCATAGGCGACACTTCCACAGGGGTAGCGGCAGCCAACGCATTGGCAATCAAATAGGGGGCGTGGCTGGTAGCAGCTACCCAACGGTCGTGGGTCTCGGGGTCTAGCCAGAGGGGCTGGGCGTTAACGGCCGTTGCCAATTGCACAGCCATCTGCCGGGCACGCAGAGAAGAGCGGGGCAGCAAGGTGAAGGCAAATGGCGCGCCCTGGTAAAGCAGCGGGTCCGCATTCGCCAGTGACCCCACCTCCTTGCCGCACATGGGATGTCCACCAACAGGGTCATATTGCTCCGGTAAGTGCGCCATTTTATCGGTAATAACCTGCTTGGTGGAACCCAAATCCATGATGAGAGCGGGATTAGGGTGCCATTGGGGCACCGTTTGCAGCAGATTCAAAATTGCGCGAACCGGAGCGGCCAAAACCAGCACATCAGCAGGAGGTAGGTCAGCCGGGTCGGTGCTGATGGCATCCACGATGCCTTTGGACTGCAGCCAGGTGAAGGGTGGCGCGGTCGGGGTCGGCGCCGTAGAGGGCAGCACAGCGACCGCGAAGGCCAAGGGCGAGGGAGCCTCCCATCAGCCCTAAGCCGATGATGGAAATACGCGCTTCAGCAAGGTTAAAGCCGGAATTGGACATGAATTATGGGTTGGAAACGGCCGTTGCCAACGGTTAAGGCAGGGGCCAGATTTCGTCCAATAGCTTCTGCAATTTTCCGCACTTGGCGCACCATCTCCGCAAATCGTTCCGGCTTTAACGATTGACCACCGTCTGAGGCTGCTTCGTCCGGCTGAGGGTGCACTTCCACAATTAAACCGTCTGCCCCGGCAGCAATGCCGGCACGGGCGATAGCAGTTACGAAAGCCCAGTTGCCGGTGCTGTGGCTGGGGTCCAAGATAACCGGCAAATGGGTCAGCGACTTCAGCACGGGAATGGCATTGATGTCTGTGGTGTTGCCTGGTTGCCGTCTCAAACGTGCGGATGCCACGTTCGCATAACATTACCCGGCGGTTGCCATGTGACAAAATGTATTCCGCAGCCATTAACAGCTCTTGAATGGTTGCCGACATGCCCCGTTTTAACAGCACAGGAAACTGACTTTCGCCAACTTCGTGCAGCAAGGTATAGTTTTGCATATTGCGTGCGCCAATTTGCAGTACGTCGGCATACTCCATCACCATTGGAACCTTGCTAACCGACATGACCTCGGTGACGACGGCCAAACCTGTTTGCTCTCGCGCTTCGGCCAGGTATTGCAAGCCTTCTTCGCCTAATCCCTGGAAGGAGTAAGGCGACGTGCGTGGTTTGAACGCACCACCACGAAGTGCATGGCCGCCGGCTTCGCGTACAGCGTGGGCTGTTTCCAGGAGCTGTTCACGGCTTTCAACTGAACAAGGCCCGGCAATGATGATAATATCGTTGCCCCCAATGGATTGTCCCCCAAATTCAACTTTTGTATCCTCAGGTATAAATTCGCGGGAGGCAATTTTGTAGGGGCGCGTGATCCGCATTATTTGTTCTATATCCAGCCAGGTGCATGTAATTCTCTGGCTGAATTTTGCGGCTGTCGCCAACCACGCCAATCACCGTGCGCTCTGCACCGCTGGACAGGTGCACTTGCAGCCCGCTTGCCTCAACCCTTGCCACCACCGAACTAATTTGTTCCTGCGTGGCGTCTGCATGCATAACTATCATCATAATGGTTTTCTCCCTTTTTAATGGCGAAGAATGAATGGTTATGGATTGAATTATTCACGCCATTTCTCTTTCTCTCTCCACGTACATCACTTATCATGACTAATGCAACTAACGGTGCTGCTTACGGCAAACCGTGGGGTTCAGGTCGGGTCGAAGGGTGGCAGCTTTACCCAGGTAAACGTGATTGACTTGTGCCTGAGCTAGAGGGGGTGTTCCAATGAATTAGCACCCTAAGGCAACGCGGGAGCCCACCGGGAACTGGGATTTCCTGGGCACAAAGCAAAGGTACTTGGGTCCAACCCAAGCTGCGCGCCGCGACGGCTGGATAAATGGCATTCAAGTCTGGCGTCAGGGTAAAGAATACTGAAGCAATTTCCCCAGCCTGTAAAGCCGGGTTTGCATTCTTGTATGGCCTGCAAAAGCTGCGTAGCGCCTCTAAAATAGCATCTTTACTATTTTCTGTGACGTCAATAGCCCCACGAATTCCGTGAACGGCAGTTTGCATATTCGTGCTCCTTCGCGTTGCCAGTTCAAATTAGTAGCAAAAAGCGCGAGGCTGCTGGCCTCGCGCTTTGTCTGTCGTTTTCTCAACCTTACTTCAGACGGCACCAGCAGAATCCAATTAGTGGATTCCAAAATAATAGAGCGCCAGTAAATGGAAGAATTGTTAGTCATCTACCATCCTTCGTGGGAAGCGCGCAAAGTCTAGCGCAGCGGTAGAATTGTGTCAAGTTGAATTTAAGATCGTTAGCCAACTTCACCCACCTCTGCCAGATAGTCGGTATAGCCGCCCAAAAACTCGGTTAGCTGTCCATCACGAAGTTCCACAACGCGGTCGACCACCTTATCTAGAAAGTAGCGATCGTGGGAAATCACCAACAGCGTACCCACGAACTCGTCCAAAGTTTCTTCCAACACTTCGATGGAAGTAATGTCCAGGTTATTGGTTGGTTCATCAAGCAGAAGCAAATTCGGCCGTTCCAGGACCAATTTTGCCAACTGCATGCGGCTGCGTTCGCCACCGCTGAGACGTGCCAATGGGCTGCTGCATTTGATCGTAGGTGAATAGAAAGCGATGTAAAAAGGCCACGGCCGTTTCTCGCGTGACGGGGGCAGTTTGCCGTATCGCAGTAATCAAATCCTGCTCGTAATCGAGGGTTTCATGCTCCTGGGCATAGTAGCCAATCTTGCTGCTGGGGCCTATCTTGACTTCGCCAGCTGGAATTTGCTCAGGATGAAGCAGCTGGCGCAGCAGCATAGACTTGCCTGCGCCGTTTGGACCAACCAACCCCACCCGCTCGCCGTGCCAGAGGGTGAGGTTTAAGCCTTTGTAAAGATAACGGCCGTTATCAAAACGCTTTGCCACATTCACCAACTCAATGACTTTCTTGCTGCCCCGCCAGCCCTGCAAATCCAACGACATACGCTTTACTTCAGCTACTTTTTCAACCTTATCCATTTTGTCAAGCATTTTTTGGCGGCTGCGAGCCTGGCGAATGTGCCGTTCATTCACCACCATAGACGGCCCACAACTCAAAGCGCTTGATGGCCGCTTCGATTCGGGCAATCTCCTTCTGTTGGGCAGCATAAAGCTGCTGTTGGCGCAGGCGACGCAACTCGCGCTCATTGACGTACGCTGTGTAGTTGCCGGAATAAAGGGTTAAACGGCCGTTTTCCAATTCGGCGATATGCGTCGCCACTTCGTCCAGCAAATAACGGTCGTGAGAAATAATGACCACACACCCCTCATACTGGCGAATCAATCGCTCCAGGAGGCGCTTGGCGGGAATGTCCAGATGGTTATCTGGTTCATCCAGCAGCAATAGCTTTGGCTGTTGCACTATCAGCTTGGCCAGCATCACCAGCTTTTTCTGCCCGCCGCTGAGAACCTCTGTGGGAACATCCCATTGTTCAGCATCCATTCCCAGGCGCGATAACGCCTCTTTCACCTGGCTCTGGTAGCGCGGCCCGCCAAGCCGCTCATAGTGCATAAGCAGCCGTTCATGTTGAGCCATAACTCGCTCTAAACGGTTGGGGTCGCCGTAAATCGCCGGATCACCCATGCGCGCCTCCAGATTAGCCATCTCAAATTCTAGCTCCGCTAATTGAGGAACGGCCGTTAACGTTTCCTCCAATACCGTGCGTCCGGGGGGTAGCTCCGGCTCCTGTTCCAGCCTGCCCCAGCTCAACCCTGACTGGCGGAAGATATTGCCAGAATCGGTCGGCAATTCCTGGGCGATGAGCTTCATCAAGGTTGTTTTACCCGCACCGTTGGGACCAACCAACCCCACGCGCTGTTGATCCTGGATCTCCCAGCTCAACTCATCGAAGATGGGACGCCCACTCAGGCTAACACTTACTTTGTCCAGATTGACCAATATTTCTGCCATGTTGTCATTCCTCAGGCCATGGCGCAATCCCCCTCTGGCCACTGAACAAAAAAGCCGGGGCATTGCGCCTCGGCTTCTATGATTCTCAGGGTTGAAAGTTTACATAACAAACAAGAAGAAGGCGCGTTTAACTACCTTCCGCCACAATTGACCCCCGCCGGTGCAGGCGAAACGGCCGTTTTGAATCTGCTAGCTCATGCATCATAGGGAAAAGCATATCTCATACACCCTGGACAAGCAAGAATTTATTCGACGGCGAGGCTAATTCGTCTATACTTCAACCTATGCGACGCCATTCAGTTCTTAGCCTCATACTTGTTCTACTGCTACTGCTTGCAGCATGCGATTTGCAACAGAGCAGCACGCAACCCAACACCAACACTCCCCTTCCCCCAACCCCCACACCAGGAGCCACACCGGCGCCACAGCTTACGCCTGATTTAACTGCGCCCATTACCGCCACATTGACTACGCGGACTATTATTATCTGGCTTCCACCGGAAATCGCCACACGAACCACGCTTGGTGCAGATACACTCCTGGACCAAATTGCTGAGGTAGCTGCAAACTTGCCCGATGTTGAAATTCGCATTGAACAAAAGGCTGTAAGTGGTCAGGGCGGTATGCTCAGTTATTTGCGAACGGGGCGCATTGTAGCCCCGGATATTTTGCCAGATCTTATTGTTCTGCCCACAGAACAGCTCGTTTCTTCCTTCAATGATAGCCTCATCTACCCATTGGATGGGCTGCTGGAAGAAGAAATGCTGGATGCGCTTTATCCGGCAGCGCGCGCTATGGCCCAACCCGACACGCAAATCATGGGTTATCCTTTTGCATTGACCGGGCTTGGCCACCTGGCTTACACGCCGGGCGCACTTGGAGATGCACCTATACTCACCTGGGACGATTTCCTGGCGCTGGCTGAACAGAGCTTGATCATTGCCGGGTCTGGCCGACCGGGCGCTGTGCTGGCACTGCAAATGTACCTGGATGCCGGGGGAACGCTTACAAACGAAGCCGGACAGCCGACATTGCAGGTAACGCCCTTAACCTTAGCCCTAGAACAAATAGCTGCCGGACGCGCATCAGGCTTTATTTTGAATCAAAGCAGCAGTGCCGTGTCGGTAGCTGAAACGTGGCAGCTTTTTGTGGAGGGCACATCGACAATCGTGCAGACTACCTCTGACCAAATTCTATTGTCACAATCCGCTGACTTAAGCCCGGATTTTGCTCCTTTTCCAGGGATAAATGGGCACCTGGTGCCCATTGTAAACGGTTGGGCTTGGGCTATAAGCACCTCAGAGGTAGCGCAGCAAGAGCTGGCAGTAGAGGTAATGCTAGGGCTTATAAACGACACCAGACTGGCAACGTGGAGCTTCCAAAGTGGTATTTTGCCCGCGCAACAAGCTGCATTCTCATTGTGGCCACAAGAAAATGCTTATGTATCATTCTTGGGAGAAGAACTGGCACGAGCACGGCCGTTTCCCAGTTCTGCTAACAATACCATCATGGGCATATTAGGAAATGCAGTGGTAGACGTACTCAGCCAGACAAAAACCCCCCAGCTTGCCGCGGAAGAAGCATCTGCCACTTTGCAGCCGTAGCAAGGTAATTGCGCGGTATAATCAAAAAGAAGTTAAGACATGTCATTACAATTTTTTGACTATCCAGGCCATATCAAGCAAATGATTGCCGCAGCCCTGGCCGCCTCTGACCCAGGCCAGGCGGTACAGCGCCACCTACGTTTTAACGGCCGTTCTCTGGCCATTGGCCGCGAGACGATTATTCACACACATTATCCCGCTGACGGCCGTATCTTTTTGGTCAGCGTGGGCAAGGCCGCGGTGCCCATGGCGCTAGCCGCCTCCGATAGTCTTGGCGAGCATCTAACCGCGGGGGTTATCGTTGCCAAACAAGGTGAGCGTGAGTGGCAAGGCGAACTGGCAGGCAGCATTTTCGCGGCACAGCCGCAAGAGTTCCAACTTTTTGAAGCAGGGCATCCCGTATCAAATGAAGTAAGCGTGGCTGCAGCAACGGCCGTTGCCCAAATGCTGGCCCAAACCACCGCCCACGATTTGGTTCTCTGCCTCATTTCCGGTGGCGCTTCTGCACTGCTCAGCCAGCCCCGCATTTCCCTTGGCGATTGGCAGCAGCTTACCAATGCGCTGCTGGCCAGCGGCTGCACCATCAATGAGCTGAACAGCGTAAGGCAGCAGCTTGATCGGGTAAAAGGTGGCGGTCTGGCGCAGTGGGCTAGCCCCGGCTACCTGCATCGGTCTGATACTCAGCGATGTGGTGGGCAGTCCGCTGGACATGATAGGCAGCGGACCGACGGTGCGCAGCAGCAGCACCCTAACCGAAGCGGTCACCATTCTGGCGCGATATCAGGTAAGCAAACGATTAGGAACGGCCGTCTGGCAGCGGATTATCCAGACGCTGCACCAGCTAAAAGACCAGCCGCCACTTACAGAAACACGTACCCAAAATTTGATAATTGGAGACGTGCGGCAGGCGGCCCAGGCAGCCATGATAAAAGCAGCCCAGTTAGGCTTCACACCACACCTTATAACTGCCCAGCTTGAAGGAGAGGCGCGAGAAGTAGGGAAGGTTGCCGCCGCCATAGCGAAAGATACGCTTCCAGGCCACTGCTACGTGATGGGAGGGGAAACGACGGTCACGCTGCGCGGGAATGGCAAAGGGGGACGCAACCAGGAAACAGCCCTGGCGGCAGCTATTGCCTTGCACGGGGTTAAACGGCGGGTAGTGGCCAGCTTTGCTACCGATGGGGAAGATGGGCCCACGCCTGCGGCTGGTGCTGTGGTAACGGGTGAAACGGTGCAAAACGGCCGTGTCTACCGCCTGGATGCTGAACAATATCTGTCCCGCAACGACAGTTACACCTATTTTCAACAGCTCGACACCTTAACCAGAGCTGGCAGCCCCGATGCCCCAACCTACCTGCTGCAAACTGGCCCCACCGGCACCAACCTCAACGACCTGATCATTATCCTCAGCTATCCGAACGGCAACCGATAATTGACAACCGGTTACTGATTGCTGGACGATGGGTAAGACGGCCGTTTCTTGTGGCGCAGCCCCTCAACCCCTGCCATCATGTCTTCACCAAAAAAGCCTAACATTTCCAATGCGAGAGAATGGTCAAAAATGGGCCCAGCTTGCAGCAGCCATTGATTCAGGGCCCGTTTGGTAAACCGAATAGCGTGCCGCGGACCGGAGGCTAAATCGAAGGCCACTGCCTGGGCCTTCGCCAGCAGTTCGTCATCCGGTACGCACAGGCTTACCAACCCCAGTCTTTCTGCTTCCTTGCCGCTGACAAAGTCGCTGCTCATCAAATAATACTTGGCCTTGGCCATACCCACCAGCAGCGGCCAGATGATGGCAGCATGGTCACCAGCGGCGACACCCATGCGCACGTGCCCATCAGCCAGGCGGGCGTTTTCAGCAGCAATACTTACGTCTGCCAGAAGCGCCACCACAAGTCCAGCCCCTACAGCCGCGCCGTTAATGGCCGACACAATGGGCTTTTGGCAATGCAGCATGTTGTAAACCAGGTCCCGCGCTTCATCCAAAATACGCAGCACTTCTTCGTAGTTGCGGTAGGCGTCTTCAACCATCTGCAAGTCGCCCCCGGCAGAAAATGCGCGCCCCGCACCGGTGACCACAGCCACGTATACTTCTGGGTCCCGGTCAATGGTTTGCCACACTTCCACCAGTTCGGTGTGCAGACGGGTGTTGGCAGCATTTAGCACTTCGGGTCTGTTTAATGTCATCCACAGGATGTGCGGTTCGCGCTTCTCGAATAGAATATGTTGAAATTCGTTGTATTCCATGGTGGTTCCTTCTCAAAAATAATGGTTAAGCATTTTAGCGAAGATAGTGACTGGCGCAAAAGTAATGAGGTAAAAGATGATTTTTCTTCGAATACTGGTAGGGTTGGCGGGCCTGACTCTGGTCTCGGCGACAGTTATTTCGGCGGTGAAGACCTTTGTGCTTCCCCGAGGGGTCAACGTATGGTTGACGAGAATGATTTTTAGGGGAGTCCACAGCTTGTTCCGGCTGCGGGCGCGCAAAGCAAAAAGCTATGAAGAAGTAGACCGGGTGATGGCGATGTTTGCGCCAGTAGCCCTGGTGTTGATGCCCGCCGTTATGCTAACCCTGATTTTGGTAGGGTACATGGGGCTTTTTTGGGCTTTAGACATGGCTTCCCTGACGACAGTTTTCAAGCTTAGTGGATCATCCCTGCTGACGCTGGGATATGAATCGGGAGGTACCATACCCCATAAAATACTGGAATTTTCGGAGGCAATGATTGGCTTGATTATGGTGGCCCTGCTCATTGCTTACCTGCCAACGATTTACAGCGCTTTTGCCCGGCGGGAAACGGCCGTTTCCATGATTGAAGCCTACGCCGGAACACCCCCCACTGCCCAAGAAATGCTGCTGCGCGTTCACCGCATTGGCGAACTCAACAGTTTGCGCAACGTTTGGACGCAATGGCAAATTTCCTTTGCCGAAATTGAAGAAAGCCATACGTCCCTGTCTCCCCTTTCATTCTTTCGTTCTCCCCAGCCCGACCGCTCCTGGATTACAGCCAGCGGTACGGTCTTGGACTGTGCCGCACTCATGCTCTCGACGGTGGACATACCTTTTGATCCCCATGCCGCTATTTGCATCCGCAATGGGTTTATCGCTTTGCGGCGCATCGCCGACTTCTTTGGCATTGCTCACAATTCCAACCCCAGCCCCACCGACCCCATCAGCATCAGCCGGGAGGAGTACGACGCGCTGGTTGCTGCGCTGGAAGAGGAAGGCGTCCCGCTTAAGGTGGACAGGGAACAAGCGTGGCGTGATTTCGCCGGATGGCGGGTCAATTATGATACGGTTCTGCTGCGTCTCGCTTCCTTGACCATGGCCCCCTACGCCCCGTGGTCTTCGGATCGATCACCACTGCCGCAAATGTCTGGTTGATTTGCCAAAGCAGGAATCAAGTTCCAGAAACATCAATTTATTTCAGATATTTATCAAACCAGCGCAGCATGTGATTGAGGCGGGCAATGCGCCGGTCTGTGCGACCCGTGCGGCTGAGTCCATGCGGTTCGTCTGGGAACAACACCAGCTCAGTATCAACGCCCAAAGTTTTGAGGGCCACGTAAATTTGCTCGCCCTGCTCCTGCGCTACCCGTAGGTCCATCTGGCTGTGAATGACCAGAGTGGGCGTGTCGCAGTCGCCAATATATTTGAGCGGGGAGCCGTTCCAATAAGTTTCAAGGTTATCAAAGGGGGGCAAGTTGTCACCGTAGGTCTGCTGAAAAGCCCAGTTGAAGTCGCTGCTGCCCCACATACTGATGAGGTTGCTGAGGCTGCGCTGGGTAACGGCCGCGGCAAAGAGGTCGCTGCGGCCAATGATGAGATTCGTCATGTAGCCGCCATAGCTGCCGCCGGTAACGCCCATGCGCTCAGGATCAATGTACGGCTGTTTTTTCATGTATTCAGCCCAATCGATGATGTCGTCGTAATCAACCGTGCCCCAGGCATGCCAGATGGCTTTGCTGTGGGCGTTGCCATAGCCCTGCCCGCCGCGGGGGTTGCTGAAATAAACGACATAGCCGTGGGCAGCCAGGAAGTAGAACTCGTGCATAAAGGAACGGCCGTACTGCGTTTGTGGCCCGCCATGAATCTGTAAAATAGACGGGTATTGCTTGTTGGGATCAAAATTTGGCGGGTAGAGAATCCAACCGTGTAAAGTGTACCCGTCCCGTGCTTCAAACCAAAGCTCTTCCATTTCCCCCAAATCCAGGCGGCGCAGCCAGCTTTCATTGAGCTTTGTCAGCTTTTTACTCCGTTCCTTGGCCATGTCTCGTAGGTAGAGCTGGCCGGGAATTTCCATGGTATTCAGCGTGTAAGCCATCCACAGTCCTGACTCGTCAAAAGTGAAGTTTTCAACGGCGCCAGGGGCATCCAAGACGCGGTTGACGTCACCGCTGGCCAGGTCACAAGCAAACAGCGCGGTGTCGCCATGCTGGCTGGCCTGGAAATAAATGGTTTCGCCATTGGGAGACCAGGTAGGGGGCATAAATGCACCGGTGCCAGTGTCGCCGCTGGTAACGTGGGCAACGTGCAGGTCACATTCTTCGGACAAATTTCGCGCCGGGGCGCTGCTGTCTATGGGCACAACCCACAGGCTGTTGTTTTTCCACCACAGACCTTTGCCTGCAGTGCCAACATAAGCTATCAAGCGCCCATCAGGGGAGAAGCTGGGGCTGCCCTTGGTGCCTTCGGGTGTCTCAATTGGCCGCATTTCGCCGCCCTCAGAAGGCATGACGTAGAGGTCAAAGGCATCAGGATCAAGATCCGGGTCTTCAGCCCGATTGGAGATAAATGCCACCAAGCGGCCATCAGGTGACCAGGCCAGGCCACCTTCGTTGAAACGGCCGTCCGGGGTAATTTGAGTGGCTTTGCCATTAACTGCATCCACAATCCAGAGGTGAAAATTCTCGTCGTCGGGCAGGTAACCGGCCCCATCTAGCTTGAAGAAAGTGCGGTTAGCATAGTGGCGCGCGACAATGCCCAACTTTTTCTTGTCGTCATTCTCTTCACGAGAAAGGCTTTCTTTGTCTTTTTTGCGGAAGGTGCACAGTAATTTTTTGCCATCAGGTGACCAACTCATAGCGCCAAAGGAACCTTTCAGGTCGGTTAACGGCCGTCTCTCTCCGCCGTCAGCAGGGATCAAGTAAATTTGAGGCTGTTTTTCGTTCGAGCGATTGGAAAAGAATGCAATTTGGCTGCCATCAGGAGACCAGCGCGGGCTGCTGTCCACTTGGTCACCGTAGGTAAACTGCCGCGGCTTGCTGCCATCCGTCGGGTAGAGCCAAAGATTGCTGTATTTTTTCTCTGTTTTACGGTCTATGCGGCGAATGGAGGCCATGATGAAACGGCCGTTTGGTGAGATTTGCGCATCGGTAATATGCTCCATGCGATACAAATCTTCAGCCGTTATCAAAGGTTTTTTCCTTGCTGCCATGTGGTTGCTCCTGGTGCAAAATAATCTTGTGGTTGATTGAAAAAGCAATAATAGCCCGCCCTGATAACGGCGTCAAAATAGTGGCGTTATACATTTTGGCTGGCTTCCCAGGCGCTTATTAACTCTCGATGGGCCTGGATTTCATGCAAAAACATTTGCCGTTGGGCGTCATTATCCAAAAACCCCGCCAGTTTTTGCAACAACTCATAGCCTTGAAACAATAGGGTCAAGGCCCGCGGATCGTCTAAGGCATGCAAACAGCGGTAGCCGGTCAAATACACGCGCCCCCGCTCGTGGATGTTCGGTAGTTCCGGGTTTTCTTGAACAGCCAGCCAAATGGCCTCACTGTGATCACACATGTCAGCCATTCGTTCTCGAAACATTTCAATGCGCGCCAATCCAGCCTGCGCTTCTAAGACCATTTGCCTTTCACCCATTTCTTTGTGCAAAGAAATAGCTTCCCGGTAATGGAGAATGGCTTCATCATAGAGTGCCTGTTCCGTGAGGGCGTGAGCCAACCAGGTGTGGGCAGATGCTTCAAAATGGGGTGAATTGGCGGCATTCAGGATAGGTAATGCGCGCCGGGCACAGGAAACGGCCGTTTCCTGATCGCCCATTTGGTGATAGAGCAGGGTCATATTTGTCAGAACCGCACCTTCCATCGTCTTCTCCTGCAATTGCTGGCTCATTGGCAAAGCATGGGTAAAACATGCCTCAGCCTCGGCATAATTGCCCATATCTCGCAAGGATACCCCCTTGTTTAACTGAGAAATACCCATGCCTTGTTGGTATCCTTGCTGCTCCCAAATTGAATTTGCCTCCTCGTAAAGCGCAAAGGCCTGGCTGTATCGGCCTCTAGAATATTGTAGATTTCCAAAATTTGTCATAACAGTCGGCAGTCGCAGGCGGTTCCCCGTTTCACGAAAAATGGTCAATGCTTGTTCAAAGCAGGCGCGGCTTTCGGCATGCTGGGCTAAATATTGAGATATAATGCCCGCTTCGTTTAAAGTGTTGGCGTAACCTTCCCTATCATCCAATTTTCTGTAACGCTGCCATGCTTCGACTATCAGTGCCTGGGCTTTGGGGTAATCACCCTGACGCCAGCATGCCCTGCTCCAGTACAGGTACCCGGTCGCAGCAGTTTTAATGGATGATGAGAGGGTTACACATTTCTCGGCAGCTTCTTCTGCCAAGGAATAGTCGCTTATAAAATTGGCGTAACGGGCTTGTCTATTGTAAATAACGGCCGTTTTCTCGTCGTCATTCAGCTCTTCAACCAGCCCAAACAACTGATTCAGGTCTTCTTTTTGGGCATCGCGGTTGCCTTGTACATTGTGTACATTCTCCAGGTGCAGTAACAAGGTATACTGCGCATCGACATCCTCAACCGGTGTCATGTCCAATGCACGGGTCAGGTATTCTTCCGCCTCTAAGTTTGCAAACTGCTCGGCCGCCTGAATGCCAGCCAAAGCCGCAAAATGGCCCTCTTTTTGTCCCCAATTTGCCTGACGATAATGATAAACTAACTCCGCATAATGGCGGGAGAGGTCGCTGGCGTAAATTGATTCCAACGCTTCGGCTGCGGCTTTGTGCAGCTTCTGGCGGCGCGCCTGAAGCTGCATGTCATAGGCAGCGTCGCGCAGCAGTGCATGTTTAAACAGATACCGTAATTGGCTAACGGCTACCCAAATTGACGCTCGTTCAGCCTCTGAAATTCGTGTGAGCAAATTCTTCTCTGACCGCAGCATGTGCGCCAATAGCTGCACGTCGAATTCGCGACCCAGGATTGCTGCCTGCTGCACAACCTCGCGAACTGCCTGCGGCAAGCTGTCCAACCGGGCCACCATGACTGCCCGCACGTCCGCCGGAATGTACTGCATCATGGAATCCGCCGCAGGGTCATGGTTCAGCAAATTTTGCTCATCCAGGTAAAGTAATATTTGTTCCGCAAAAAAAGGGTTGCCGTCGGAACGCTTTGCTATTTCCTCAACCAGTTCTGGCGTAGGGGCCCGGCCAATTACGTTCAAAGCCAGATCGGCCAGCCCGGCACTGCTTAGAGGGAAGAGCTCAATGGGCAGTTTAATGCTATCGATTGGGAAATGGTTGGAACCAAAATTAGACGAGCGTCCAGTAAGGATAATGGCTATTGGAGATTGGTCGATGGTCCGCGCAAGCTGCGCTAAAAATCGCCAGGAGTCATCATCCAACCAATGTACATCCTCGATGTGTAAAATTACAGGTTGGCGCTGGCTTTCTGCAATAAACAACAGACGAAGGGCCAGCAGGGTATTGTTGAAACGGCTGGCAATGGAAACTTGCTCAAACGTCAAATCATCTATCGGCAAATCCAACAAGGAGCGCAAATAGATTTGAAGCTGTTTTAGCTCCCCCTGCTGCTCGTTTTCAGGCAAGGATGACAGTAAATTTGAAAATTTTTGCGTAAAGGTCCGCAAATTTTGGTCGGGCGTATTAGTTATTTCTTGTTGAAAGTATTCACGCAATAATTGACGGAAGGGGTTGAGGGATTGGCGCAATATTTCATCTGTTTGGCAGGCAAACCATTGCCAGGTGGCAGATTGCTGCAAGCGTGATTGCAAGATTTGTGCGCGAAATTCAGCTATTAGGCGGCTTTTACCTATGCCAGCTTCACCAAAAATGTGGGCAATGCCCGGAAAACGGCCGTCTTGCAACGGCCTAATCCATGCTGCCAGGTTTGCCAATTCCCGCTGCCGGGCCACCATACGGCCCTTGTAATGAGCGCGGGTCGCTGCGCGCCGTCCGTAGAGCGCAAACACCGGTTGCGGTTCGCCAAAACCCTTTAGCAGGTACCGCCCTTGTTGGGACAGCACAAAGTAGGGTATTGCTCGCCGGGCTACATTTTCATCTATCCAAATGCTTCCCCACGGCGCGGCAAGCATGAGGCGAGATGCTAAGTTTACTCCACGACCATAGCAGCTGTATTCCTGCCTTTGGGCGGAAGAACCTACAAATCCGGCATACATAAGCCGATAGCTTATGCCTGCACGAAAGGGTACGGCCGTTTCTTGACGCAGTCGCAGCACAAAATTCAGTGCCCGCTCCACGTCATTTTCAAAGCTGATCGGCATACCCCAAAACAGCAGCAGATTGCACCCTTTATCCCCAAATTGCACTGTATTTAAGTAACCACCATACTGCTTTTGCAACCTGAAAACGTGCCTCACAAATTCGTTGAGCCTTTGGTTGGTTTGAACATTTTGTAGCTGCAAGAACAAGGTAAACACGTGGCGATACTCGCCGCGAACCTGCTGCTGCAAAATGGGCGATGGCACAAATATTCTTAATAAATTGGCATCAGGCGGAATAAGGTAGGAGGGCTGTAAGGGGGGCATGGTTCCATGTACGGCCGTTACTCTCCAATTTCCTTCATCAATAGCTTCAACTTGCACAAGCTCACGCACCTTAACATACAAAGATGCAGCCACAACCATTTCGTTATTGTCAGCCAACATTTCACTGAGGCTGCACTCATCGATAGCCGAACCACGAAAATAATAGGCATGGGCCAGTTGGTCTGTAATTTCGGTGCTTTCAAAACCCTGGTCCCCAACTATGCCCCATTCCACCTCTCCGTAGGCAAGGCCAATTTTTATGGCGAAAGTGAATCTCCCCCACGTGGTTTGACGGTGTGGCGCCTCTTGCATATGCCGCTGCATGTGTACTGCCGCAGCCAACGCCCGGACATGGGATGGGGAGCTGCTCAGTGCCGAGGGGATGAAGGAGAAATCACTGCGATTCCTGCCCACATCGGGGAAAACGGCCGTAAAGGCGTCTCCGGCAAACCCGGTAATAAATCCGCCTTGTCCGTACACTGCCTCCACCAAGGGGTCGAAAATGGACTGCATCACGTCAGCCATTGCTTCACCCCCGTTCATACTATGCTGCATAAAAATGTTACTGGTAGCGGTAAAACCAGAAATATCCATGAACAATGCGGCGGCCTGGAAACGGCCGTTAAATCGCCCCCGCACGAATTGCTCCATAATAAATTGTGGAACGAGGTTTCGCATCGACGCCGCCAGCTCGCCCATTTTGCTCCTCATTTGTAGAAACAATTAAGAACCTATCCGTAAATTGCTAAATCGCACAAGATATGCGCACAAGCAAACTGCACAAAGGCCAACCAATTCTCGCTTTTCTTGCACCATCGAGTGCGAATACTGCGTCTTTTGGCCAACCAACCAAGCGTCCTTTCCACGACCCAACGCCGTGCTGGATGTTTCTGTTCTTCAGGAATTGGTTCTGGAAATGGTTCGCCGCGACGCCGGCGGTGAGCGATGTGTTTTTGATAATTAGCTTCGGTAACAAAAATATGGACATCGTCAAAATCATACCCTTTGTCCAAACAAAGATGCTGTTCTTTCGTCGGGCGAGGGACCACAATGGAGAAGACCAGGTCATCAACCGACCATTTGTCATGCTGGTTAGCACCGGTAAGATGCACCGCCAGAGGTGCGCCTCGCTCATCAACCAGGATATGAATCTTGGCACCGCGTTTACCCCGGTCAGTGGGATTGCATCCCGTTGCTTCTCCGCCCAGAGGTGCAGGTACCGATTTACTGTCGATAGCTTGCCATTTCCAGCGAATTCGGCGCTGCCGATCGTAAAAGCGAACCATCGTTTGCAACACTTTGTCCCAGATACCCTGCTGTTGCCAGGTTTGGAACCGTTCGTGCAGGACACTGCTGGAAACGCCGAACCAATCTCGATGGATTGCTTTCCACTGGGCAGCCTGTCCACAAAATGTACCAGAGGCCGTTGACGACTGCCCGATTGTCAGCCCGGGTCGCCCTGGCCTTCGTCTTTTGGGTGGTTTGGGCAGATGTTTTTTGATGCGACGCCACAACGGCCTCGGGACACGAAAATAGTCGACATTTTGGGGCTTTTGTTTATCCTTGTTTTTCAAGATGCACCTCTTTGGACGTTTGTTTTTGGTCAAACCAATTGTCCACAAGGTGCATCTTTTGTTTAGGTCAATTTATTTTTCGGATAGGTTCTAAATCCCAGATTCGTAGCCAATTATTCGTTTAAGAAAATCAAAATGAGTGCTTGTTCTTTTACAAAAGGGTGCCTCAATTAAAAACTGGAAATAATGGTTTTTAGTAATGGAAGTGTAGCAAGAAAAATCCTACTCGTCAGGTTGCAAACTGTGGCGATCGATCATTGCCATTTACTTGAATTACCATACAATCCCCACAAGTTATCTTTGCGAGCAAACTCTTGGATAGACGCCGAATTATCCCCATTTTCTTTATCGTTTTCACCAATATTCTGGGCGCAGGGGTCATACTACCTATTTTGCCGCTGCTGGCGGAAGGACGCTTTGGAGCTACAGCTTTGCAAGCTACCACGCTTTCGGCCGTTTACTTTGCCGCGCAATTTGTAGCCGCACCCTGGCTTGGGCGGCTATCTGACAGAATTGGCCGTCGCCCGGTTCTCATTGTTAGCCAGATTGGCACCGTTCTCTCCTTTATCCTGTTCATCTTTGCCGCAGAAATTGGACAAGCCCTTACTGCCAATGGCTTGAACTTGGGGATTTCCGGCGGTTTGTTTATGCTTTACGTCGCTCGCCTGCTCGACGGCATAACCGGCGGCAACATCACAACCGCTCAGGCATATATCACTGACGTCACAGCCCCCGAAGACAGGGCGCAATCATTAGGTATCATTAGTGGCGCTTTCGGCATGGGCTTTATTTTCGGACCGGCTTTTGGTGGTATATTGGCCGAGGTTAGCCTGACTGCACCATTTATTGGCGCAGCTTTTATTACTGTTATTAGCGTGTTGCTGACTATCTTTCTGCTCGAAGAGTCCCTCGACCCGGCAGACAGAGACGCTGTGCGCGGGAACGGCCGTACCAAGGAGATTCCCCTTCGCGCTATCCTGGAAAATCGCACCATTCTCATGGTCCTTATTATTACTGGGGTTGTCACACTTTCATTTTCCGCCCTGCAAAGCACCTTCGCCCTCTACATGGAGCGTATTGTCTTCCCCAATGAACCCAACCAAGGTGTTGTGGCGCGGAATGCCGGACTGGTTCTCACCCTTATCGGTATCATCACTGTTATTACCCAGTTGGTCCTTATCAAACCTCTGGTTAAACGGTTGGGTGAATTTCGGTTGGCAATTTTAGGGCAGCTTAGCCTCATGGTCGCCTTCATTGGGCTGGCATCCGTCACTAATATTTATGTTGTGGGCTTATTCGCTGTCCCGGTAGCATTCGGTAACAGCATCAACCAGCCCAGCTTGCAGGCAATTCTTACCCGCGGCAGCGAGCAGCGTATGCGCGGCCGTTTGTTGGGGCTTTACCAATCAGCCCGCAGTCTGTCGCTAATCGTTGGTCCCATCGGCGCAGGCTACATTTTTCAGCAAATCAGCCCTCGCGCCCCTTACGCTGCGGCTGTGCCCATCTTGCTGGTGGCGGTTACCCTTAGCTATTTTCTGATGCGGCGTGACAATTTGGCGCAAACTCACTAAACTAACAAACATGATTGCCCGCTTTGAGTCCCAAAAAAGCCAAAATCCTTTCTGGCTCCAGATCCAAAATAGCCGGAAGACGGTTCCCCCCGATCATAAACCCCTGAACTTGAGTGTGCGCTGGCTGTTGGGGAGCATAACGGCCGTTTTCATCCTTTGGCTTATTTTCCACCGCCTCCTGCAGCCAGCCTGGTTCAGCCAGATGCCCGAAGCATTCCGGGAGTTGCTCTGGTTAAGTGAGGCTGCAGGCGCCCTTACCCTGATCCTTATTTGGCTGTTGTTATGGTGGCGGCATAAAGTAGAAACGGTCGTAGCCCTGTCCCAACTCGTCATTCCCAACCTGAGCGTTAGGGAACTCTACGACCTCTCACCACGCGAATTTGAAGAATTCGTAGCCAAACTCTTTCGTAAAAAGGGTTACCGGGTGCGGGTGCGGGGACGCAGCGGCGATAAAGGTGTAGATTTAGAATTGATAGGGCAATATGGCAAACGTGCAATTGTGCAATGCAAGCGTTATCGCAGCACCATCGGCCCTGAAATCATTCGTGAGCTTTATGGTACGCTCATGCACGAACGTGTCGCCCACGCTTTTCTCGTTACCAGCGCCGACATATCAGGGTCTGCCCGCCAATGGGCCCAAGGTAAGCCCATAACCCTCATCGATGGCCAAACCCTGGTGCAAATCGCCTCTATCCTCTCCGGGAAAAAATAACCTTATACTGCATTTCCAAATGAAACCTGGTGATCCCACTATTAATACCTATAACCAGATTGCCGCTATTTACCAGTCCGCAAACCAAAATCGCGGAATCATTGCCGATCAACTTGAAAAGTTTATTGTTTCTTTGCCAAACAAAGCCAGGGTTTTAGATTTAGGCTGTGGTCCTGGTTTTGACACATTTGCTATGCGGAAGAACGGCCTGCAAGCTATCGGTTTTGACCTTGCCATGGAAATGCTGCGCATAGGCCATGAAAAATACGCGGTCCCTCTGGTGCAAGCAGATTTATTTCATATTCCCGTCTCACGGGTTGACGGAGTTTGGGCCTGTGCCTCACTGCTGCACCTGAACCGAGCAGACATGCCTGCCGCCCTCAAAGAAATTGCCCGCGTGTTGACCCCCGATGGGATTTTTTACCTTTCCCTCAAATGGGGTAAAGGGAGTGACTGGAAAGAAAAATCCTATCGTGAAAAGGCGCCGCGTTATTTCACTTATTGGTTGCCAGAAACCATTGATCCGCTGCTTTCAGCAGCAGGATTCACCATTTATGACGGCTGCCTGCAAACCGGATTCGAAGACGCATGGCTGGTGCGCTTTGCCCGCCGGTCAGCCGAATAATTTAAAAATGCAGCCTATTTTACAGGCTGTCTACTATGAGGAAAGGATGATGAGCGAACAAAACGCCATATTAGCAAAGGTTGACACTCACATTGAGAATAGAATTGATTATTGGCTCGAACAGCTTGGGCGGCTTTGCGCCCAACCTAGCATCTCCGCCCAACACATTGGGATAAATGAAACGGCCGAACTTGTGGCCGACATGCTGCGCGAACAAGGCTACCAGGCTGAAATTTTGCCCTCCGATGGCAATCCAGTGGTATTTGGTGAAGGAGGCAGCAAGGGGAATAAAACCCTGCTTTTTTATCTACACTACGACGTGCAACCCCCTGAACCTCTGGAACTATGGGAGTCGCCTCCGTTCAAAATGACCCGCCGCGGCGACAAATTCTATGCTCGAGGCATCAGCGATGACAAAGGGCACGTCATTGCCAGATTGGCTGCGCTAGAAGCCGTGCGCGCCGTACTGGGCGAACTGCCGTGTAACGTTAAGTTCATCATTGAAGGGGAAGAGGAGGTAGGCAGCCCTAATATGCCCGCTTTTGTGGCCCAAAATCAAAAAAGGCTAGCTGCCGATGCCTGCATTTGGGAGTTTGGCGGGGTAGATTACGATGGCACGCCAACACAATCGCTGGGCATGCGGGGCATATGCTACGTGGAGCTTTCTGTGCAGACAGCGTCTATGGACGCACATTCAGGGCTGGGAGGATCCATCTTCCCTAATGCAGCGTGGCGGCTGGTTTGGGCGTTAAATACCCTAAAAGATGATAGCGAACACATTCTCATACCTGGCTTTTATGACAACGTACAACACCCGAGCAAACTGGATATGGAATTATTAGAGAAATTGCCTGATTTCTCGGCACAATTAAAAGAAAACTATGCTTTGTCAGGCTTTTTACATGGGATGACGGGCGGAGTAACGTTGAAGAAAACGGCCGTTTTCGAACCAACATGCACCATTTGCGGTCTTACCTCTGGCTACCAGGGGCCTGGCACAAAAACCGTGCTGCCGGCCCAAGCCAGTGCGAAGGTGGATTTCCGCCTGGTGCCAGACCAAACCCCAGAAGAAATTGTGGCCAAGCTGAGGGCACACCTGGACGCTCAGGGGTTCAGTGATGTGTCCATCAAGCTGTTGGGGGGCGGACGCCCAGCCAAAGTCGCTCCGGACCACCCTTTCGTGCAGCTAGCCAATGAAACGGCCGTTGCCGTCTATGGCAAAGAGCCCTTGGTCGAACCGATCATTGGCGGCAGTGGGCCAAACTACCCCTTTATTCACGTTTTGGGTCTACCAGTGGTTTCTGCCGGAATTGGCTACCCCGGCAGCCAGGTGCACGCCCCCAACGAAAATATGCGCCTGGATTACTTTATCCAGGGCATCCGGCACACAGCATACATTATTGAGGGGTTTGGGCGCATGTAATCAGGATGCAGATTTGCATGTGGCTGCTCCCCCGCTATTCTGTATATCTGCACTTTCTACGCTTTCGCCGCCATTTCTTCGCCAAAATGTAACAGCGCTTTCACCCGCTCGTCGTTAGGTGCTTCTGCATAGACCCGCAGCACCGGTTCCGTGCCGGACGGCCGTATCAACAGCCAGCTTCCGTCATTCAGGTAATATTTCACACCATCAGTCGTCTGTATATCCTCTATAGTTACACCCGAAATGGCTGAGGGTGCTTCATGAAGCAGCAAGTTTACCATGTCCGCTTTGGCCACAGGCCGCGAGAGCTTCATGTCCGTGCGCTTGTACTGCGCGGGGCCGTACACTTGTAAAAGCCCTTCCACCAATTCGTGAAGGGGCAACCTCGCTTCCGCTATTACTTCTAACAACAGCAGCCCCATTAACACCCCATCACCCTCAGGAATGTGTCCCTGGATACTTATACCGCCTGATTCTTCACCGCCCATGACAACATCATTTTCCAACATCAAATCGGCTATGTGATTAAAGCCCACGGGCGTCTCAATTAGTGGCAAACCATATTCAGCGGCGATTCTGTCAACCATGCGCGTAGTCGAAACCGTGCGCACCACCTTGCCCCGCAGCCCGCGCTTTTCCAACAGGTAACGCAAAACCAGGGCATAAATACGGTGCGGATCGACAAAATGACCATTGGCGTCTACCGCCCCAATGCGGTCTGCGTCACCGTCTGTCGCCAGCCCCACGTGCCAATGCCCTGCTTGAATAGTGGACATGAGCAAGCCCAAATGGCGCGCAATAGGTTCCGGATGAATGCCGCCAAAGCCGGGGTTCATCTCATGGCGAATATTTAGCAGGCGCGTGCGGCCTCTAGCCAGCATTTCGCCAATGACGCCGCGCCCAGAGCCAAACATTCCGTCTGCCACTACACGCAATTCACCGCTAGAAATGATGTCCAGGTCAACTAATTTGCTCAAGTGCTCATAGTATGCCCAAGAGGGATCGAACTTTATCACTCTCTCCTGTCTGATGGCGGTTTCTAAATCTAACAAGATGGGTTCTTTGTTAGCTTCCAAATTTTGGCGCAATATTTGCATAACCTGTTTGTGCTGTGCAGGGCTGGCACTGCCCCCATAGTGCGCTTTTAGCTTCACGCCATTGTAACGTGGGGCATTGTGGCTGGCGGTAATCATCACGCCTGCCGCAGCCCGCTTATTGACAATAGCATAACTAACGGCCGGTGTGGGCGTATCAGCCCGGGCCAACCATGTGTGAATGCCATTGCCAGCCATCACCCGCGCCACTTCTGCGGCGTAGCGATCTGAAAGGAAGCGTGTGTCGTAGCCAACAACCACATTCAGGTTATCTGGGGATTCGGCGCACACGTAGTCGGCAATGGCCTGGGCCACAAGCCGCAAGTTGCTGAAGGTGAATGTATCGCTGATGACAGCTCGCCAACCGTCGGTCCCAAATTTTATGCTCATTGATTTCCTTCCGAAAAAAACTGGAGTGAATACTTATTTTGATTTGCGCTAACTCTCGGTTTCTGGCAGGCACAACACCGAGATTTCTTGAAAGCCCAGGAACCAGTCCGCAAATGTCTCGTACCGATCACGGGGTCTGGTCGATACGGCCGATTTCCACGCTGTTAACGGCCGTACTAACCGCATAAGTGCTGACATGCTGGTATAGAGTCAATGCAGGAAGTGAATTATCAAAATAACGCAAAAAGTTATCATAAAAGGGCTTTCTTTCCGCCTGCGGCCAGGTTTGCCGCGCCCTTTCCAATTCCTCGCTGGCCCGGCGATTATTCCAGGCAGCATAATTTTGCCCGCGAATGATTGCCTCCTGGCTCCAAAAATCATACAAATCCGGGTCCCCTGTGGGACGTACTTCCACCAGAGCCACGTCAAAATCACGCTCTGCCAGGGCCGTTTGCAGCTCGGCCAACGAGGCTGCAGTTTGCAAAGTAACACCGACCCCCACAGCCGACCATTGGCTTTGCACGGCTGTAGCTAAAGCGCGATAAGTGGGGTTGTCCAGGTAAACCAGGCGCAGGTTCAGGGTTTCCTCTTCAAATTGGCGCGTGGTCTGCCCTTCGGGCAGCGTCCATCCGGCAGCATCCATCAGGGAAACGGCCGTTTCCGGTGCAAAGGGGTAAGCTGTCAAAAGAGTAGGATTATACGCCCAAGTTGTAGGCAAATATGGTCCTTCAAGAGGCACACCTTGACCATGCAAGACATCATCTACAATCAAGTCACGATTTAGCGCGTATGCCAAAGCCTGCCGCATGTCTACCCGCCCCAGCGCTGGAGAACCGGACTCGCTCAAGTTGAATAGAAGCTCTGTAAATCGGGGCGCCCTGGTTGTGAACAGGCGAGCAGCAGGCAAAGCCGTCACTTCTGGCAGCATCACCGGCGACACCTGATTGATGGCCTGAATTTCACCTGCGGCAAAGGAAGACAAAAGCTCATCTTCTGTGGCAAAAAAGCGAATTTCCAAGGCATCTATGTGGGTTTGCTGCCACTGCTGGGGGTTGGGCAGCAATCGCAGCCGACCGGTAGCCTGTGGGTCCTGCTCAGGAGCCACAATAAACGGGCCTGTACCCACTGGAGCCGTATTAAAGGGATGATTGGGCAAAGAAACGGCCGTTACACCTTCAAGCAGGTGGGCAGGCAAAATTCCCCTGGTAGTCGCATCGAGAAAGGGAGAATAAGGAGCGGCAAGCTGAAATTGGACAGTTTGCTCATTAACGGCCGTCATCGTTACAGTTTGCCACAGCGCAGGTAGGGCTGGGTCACCCGGAAAATCCTCTGCCTGCAGTAAGCCATAGGTAAAGAGCACGTCCTCAACCGTGACGGGCGTTCCATCATGCCAGGTGACTCCTGGACGCAGCTTAAAGGTTACAGTCAGCCCATCTTCGCTGACCTCCCAAGACTCCGCCAACGCTGGAACTAAGCGTCCATTGGCGTCTCGTTGAACCAGGCCATCGAATATTAAGCTGACCAATTCTCTGTCCACAGGATTTGGATCGCTCAGCAGTGGATTGAGGTAGCGCGGTGCGCCTACCATACCTTCCACTACATCTCCCCCCTCGATTGGCTCAATAACGGTGCAATAATTGGCCGTCTGTACCTGTTCCTGATAGGTAAGCAGGGTTAACACCAAAATGAAACCCGTCAGAGCCAACACCAACTGCCAGCGCAGGTGAATTTTCATAAAACAAAGAAACGTGAAACGTTTGACGCGCAATAAAGGCACGCTTTGCGTTTCACGTTTTATTGAAAGGGTTTATGAGGCGGGCGTTAACCCCAGGCCAAAAATGCCATGATGGTCACTATGAAGAAGGCAACTGATGTCGCAATAGTCAAACTATGGAGTGTGGCTTCAACGCCTCGGCGGGTGCGCACACCACCGCTCAAGTCTGTACCGCCACCTAAAAACCCGCCCAGGTCTGACCCTTTCACCTGGAGTAAGACCAGGACAATCATGACAATTCCAAGAATTATTTCAATCACGCTCAAATATGGAGCCAATGGCGCTAAATTCATTTGTCGTTAATCCTCACGTTTAGTTTATGCAAATTCTGGCCTAAATTTCAGGCCAATTTTGCATTATAGCAGGCTACAGCTATGCCGTCGAATCAGGCAAACGCAATGGCATGCGCCGCAGCCGCTGGCCGGTGAGGGCAAAAATTGCATTGCCCACCGCTGCCGCTACCGGCCCCATGGGGGGTTCACCCACGCCAAAAGGCTCATCCCCGCTCTCTAGCAAGGTCACGTTAATGTCGGGTGCTTCTTTCATGGTAAGCAGCGGATAGCGATCAAAATTGGCCGGCACAACCTGGCCATCGGCAATGGTGACTTCCTCAAAAAAGGTAGAGCTGAGGCCCATGATGATGGACCCTTCGGTCTGGGCTTTTGCCCCGTCTGGATTGATGACGAGGCCAGGGTCCATAACGGCCGTTACCCGGTGTACCCGAATTTGCCCCTCTTCAAGAGATACTTCGGCGACCTGCGCAACTACCGTATTTACGTCAACCGAACAAGCAATTCCTCGTGCCCGACCAGCGGGGGGTGGCGTAGCCCAATCCGCTTCTTCGGCTACCGTTTCCAAGGCGCGGCGAAAGCGCCTCCCCAATTCAGTGTCCGGCAAATGCCGCAGGCGAAATTCCAGCGGATCAGCACCAGCCGCATGAGCCAGTTCATCCATGAAGCTTTCCACGGCAAAAACGTTTGCCAGCAAGCCCAGACCTCGCCACCAGCCGGTACGGATAGGCATCTTACAGCGCCAGGCGACGGTGCGCCTATGGGGTACTTCGTAATTAAGCAGTGCCCCACGCCACGAGCCGAAGTCTGCACCCAATACGGCGGCGGCCACGCCTGGTAAAAAGGGAAAAGCTACGTCACCGCTGGCTTGCTGGTGCTCCATGGCTTGAATACGGCCGTTGCTATCCAACGAGGCTTTTAAGATGCTGTGTGTCGGCGGACGAAAATACCCATCCCGAAATTCCTCCTGCCGGTTCCAGCCTACGTGCACCGGCCTGCCGGCCGCTGCCGAGAGACGTGCCGCCTCCTGGGCAACCTCCACATTTAATCGGCGCCCAAACCCTCCTCCCAGGTAAGTGGGAATCACCTCAACTTCCTCCTCTTGACGACCTAGCGCTTCGGCAATGCCGCCGCGAACCACAAAGGGGGATTGGGTTGCTACGTATGCGACTACTTTGTCACTCTGCACGTCTACCAGGG
The DNA here is from genome assembly GCA_963695505.1 of uncultured Chloroflexia bacterium. GTDB lineage: Bacteria > Chloroflexota > Anaerolineae > Promineifilales > Promineifilaceae > JACSRF01. Next base: position 311,822 of record CAVOGX010000015.1, read on the forward strand.
CTGCCTGCGGTTCCAAATGGGCATGGGCAGCCATAGGGGTGCGGTATTCTGCCAGCACAATTTGCCCATCGTGCAAATTTGCCTGGGCGTCCCCCTCTTTTTGGATGACAACGCCGGTTCCTTCCCCCACGGTGACCATCGCCTCCAGTTCTTCTTGCTGCCAGGGCGTGCCTTCGTCCCATTCCAGGTCCATAGCCGCCACCGCCAGGTAAGCATCGCGGCGGGAATTGGCGGCTACGCCTGCAAAATCTTTCTCTGCGACTACCTGAACCACACCTTCTCTGTTGGGGGCATCTCCCGGAGCGGCGCGGCGTAGTCTGGCATCCAGGCGCGGAGGGCGGGCAACTGCACCATACAACATGTTTGGCAAACGCACATCATAGCCGTATATAGCCTGACCCGTGAGCTTTGCTGCAAAGTCCACACGCTTTATAGGCTGGCCAATGAGTCGAAAATCAGACGCAGGTTTGAGCCGGGGCGGTTCTTCAGGTACCTCCCAATCGGTTTTGCCCTGCACCAGTTCACCGTAGGTAATGGACTGTTCTGGATTATTAGCGACCGAGAAAATGCCTTTGGCAGCAATTAAGGAGGCAGCAGGAACGCCCAGGCGAGCGGCCGCTTCGGCGCGCAGCATTTCGCGCAGGGTAGCAGCCGCTTCTCGCATGGGTGTAAAGAGGGAAGACACGGAGTTGCTGCCACCTGTGCCTGTGCCATCGTTGAGACCTGAATTGGTGGTGGCTTGCACCACTTCGACCTGCTCCCAATCTATTTCCAGCTCTTCTGCGCCAATTTGTGCAAGGGAAGTGTGAATCCCCTGCCCCATTTCAATTTTGGGAATGAAAAGGCGAACACGATTATCGGGGGTTATTTCAAACCAGGCGGTGGGTGGAGCATCGACGCCGCCTGGAGGGCCACCCAGACCGTCCAAAAATCCGGCTATTTGCAAGCGGGCGTAGGGCAGGCCAACTTGTATGCCCAAGGTCAAAGCGGCTCCGGTAGCGCCCAATCCTATGAGGAAACCACGGCGCGACATGCGCCATTTGCGGTTCGAGTTAGATTCAGTGAAATTAGTCACCGGATGCCTCCTGATCCATGAGTTCAGATGCACGGGAAACGGCCGTCTTGATGCGCACATAGCAGCCACAGCGGCAATAATTTTCCCCCATTGCTGTGACAATTTCTGTATCGGAAGGGTTTGGCGTTTTCTGCAAAAAAGCCAGCGCCGTCATCATTTGCCCACTCATACACCAACTGCATTGAGGCACCTGTTCCTCGATAAAGGCTTGCTGAACGGGGTGCAATAAGATGTTGCCATCGGGCGTTTCCGTCGCCAAATCCTCGATGGTGCGAATCTCCTTACCGGCAACGGCCGTTAACGGGGTGATGCATGAGCGCGTCGCTTCGCCATCTACGTGGACGGTGCAGGAGCCGCAAATTCCTGCTCCGCAGCCATATTTAGTGCCCGTCATGCCCAATTCATCACGCAGCACCCACAAAAGAATGCTCGTTTCAGGGCTGGAAATTTCTACCTGTTTGCCATTGATGGTAAGTTGCATAGGTTCTCCCTTTACCAATATTTGATGTCTTGAATGCAGGCATGGAGTCACCTGCATAATGGATTATACACATCGTTCATGTTTTGTACAAGTTTTATCTAATTATTTACTCAGGGGAAGGGGTAATTTGCAAAGCTATATCGGTGGCGAGGTTTGAAATTTGCAGTTGTAAACGGCCGTTGGCCGTGGCCATCAATGTTTCTTCACGGAGTATTTGCTGGGCAGGGTCAGGCTGGTGAGTGTCCCACCACTGCACGCGGTAAGTTTGGTCCGCTGCGAAGCCGTTGAGGGTAATGGTTCCAGAAACGGCCGTGATTGTCACGCCGTCGAGCACGTTTTTCCAGGTATGCTGGCTATTTTGCACCCACAAATGGGCACGGCCGTTCACCAGGTCTTTCTGGCCCCAGGCCCGCAAGTTGGTGTTGCTAGATTGGGCGTCCGCAGCCTGGTAATGGCCGTTGGACAGGGGAACTTGGCGAATAAAATCGTAGTAGCTGCGGTAAAGGTAGCGATAATCAAAATCCCCTCTGGGGTTGGCGATATGTAAATCAGACCACCAATAGGACTCCATCATGCCCCCGGCGTTTATCCCTGCCCAAATCAAATTGTGAAGCCACACTCCGGCCACATCATCTCGCAGAAACGGATCTTCTCCGGCAAAAAACCACCCTGTTTCGCCCCGCATTAATGGTTTGCCAACACCAAATGGCTGTAGGGCTCCATGGGCTAAACTAAGCTTGCGGGAAAAAGCAGCTGCGTCAAAAACGTCTGTGGGTTCGTAAACATATTCGAAGGGTGTTATATCTCCTGGGCGAGCATAATAGTGAATGTCGGCATAATCAAGGTGTGGTGCATATTCCCCCTGCCAAAATTCACGAGGGAACCCACTCCACATGGAAGTGGTAATAAGGTGGTAGTTGGGAAACGGCCGTTCCTGCCCTGGGGGTACAAATGCCTGCTGCATGTATTTGCCAAACTCGTCAGCCAAAATGAAGTGGGGCACATCTGGCGGCCCCTCGTTCAGAAGCTCCCAAGAATGAATGTGAGGAGAATAACCCCAGCGTGCCTGCAAATAACGCCACCACGATTCTTGCAACCAGCGCACCTTAGTTTTGCCATCCCGCTCGCGGCCGTTGCCGAAGAATAGCGGCTGCCGCTGATCACCGGGAAGCAATGGCGACATACTGCCGTCAAAGTTAAATAAGTTGAGCGAAAGGTCATTTTTCTCCAAAATGACCAATTTGAAATAAAGATCATATGTTTCGGCCAAAGCAAGGGTTTCGTCGAAGGCGAACGAACCACGCTGATCAAAGTATTGGTGCTGGGCCATCCAAGGTTGAGGCAAAACGTTAGGACCATGAACTCCGTCGTCTAATACTTCCTCCAACCAAACGTGGTCTACCAACGCACTGCCGGATCTGGCATTTTCCAAGGCCAGATAGAAAAAGTCGATGAAATCTCGCTGACCGCTGTTAAATACCCCCTCCAACAGTTCCCACCCTTGGTTTTCGGGATCCGGAAAATGAGTCCATACGGCCGTTTCCCCATAAGACGCCGCCACCACTTCGCCACTACCCGGCGCATAACATCGCTGGCTCTCATCATCCTCGTCCCAAAGCCAGCCACCCAGCTTCGCCGTCAGACCATAGGGTGCACCAGAGATTTTTGGTCCTGCCACCTCGTGCAGTCGATACCGCACCCGGACGCGATAATCGGTGTCGCGCTTGACGGCAACCGGCATCGTATCCCAGCCAACCACCACGCAGGGTATTAAGCGGCGCTGCTGACCGTTGATAATTTCTTCATCATGAGACAACCACAGAAACACTTCGCTCTCTGGTACAGCCAAAGGTGGATTCTGGCCAAGTATCAAATTAAAAGGAGGCGCGGCGTCGTAACGCAAACGGGTGTTAGGCTCGGAACCAGGGGGTACCGCACCGTAAGGCCGCCATGGGCTCCAGGCAGAACCGAAAATTGCATATTGTGCGGGCAGCCATAAACGAAGCAATTGCAGGCCATTAGACGAAAGGGTAGCCATTTCATAGGGCGTGAGCTCCTGCTGCACGTTATAACCCAAAGCGGGAAAGTATGTTCCATCGGAATACTCAAAATAGCGGGGATCGTTACTGCTGACGCGCAGGAAACCTTTGTCAGCGTTGGAGGAAACGGTGAAGGGAATAGGGTCTATTTCAAAAAGGCCACTGGCATCCAAGGCAGTAAGTTTTACCTGCCACTGGCCTACTTCCGTAGGCGTAAAGCGGACTTTCCAAGTGGTATTGGCTGTAGGGTAAATCCAGTTACGGCCGTCTTTTTCTGCGGCCTCGAAATCCTGATAGAAAAAGGCGGGTTGGATGTACACTGTCTGCCAGTTATCGGGGGTAAAGTGAGCGTCCACCGACACACCTACAGCGGGTGTAATTCCCAGCGGCGGTGCGGGATCAAATGGCCACTGCACATTGGCTGCACCGGTATCTACCTCGAAATCAAACTCGAGCTTGTCATATTGCCGGTAATCACCTCCGGCAAAAGACAAAGTGTGGATGCGGGGACCAGAACCGGAAGGAGTGGGAAAAGGGGTAACCGATACGGCCGTTTCTATTGCAATAGTCGCGGCTGTTTCTGCAGTCGGTGAATGAGGCGTCGGTGTAGGTGCGGGATTTGTGCAAGAAACGGCCGTTACCCACATCAGCAACAGCCATGCCCAGCTAACCCAGCGCCATGTGCAATTCTTCTTAAAACTTCTTGGGGTTTTTTCCCACAACACCCTCATAATTTGCCCTAATTCGCGCCATGTCAGCTTCCAGGTCACCCGACGGCCAGATCGGTTCGCCCAACCCTACTACCTTGCGACCATAATCGGCAACCACCGGTAGTATGGGCACACCAGCACCCAGGGCAATGTAGTAAAAGCCAGTTTTCCAGCGATGCACTTTTGTACGTGTACCCTCAGGCGAAATGGCCAGAAGCAGCTTATCGTGCTCATTATATGCCGCCACAATTTGTTCAACTAAACCATGCGAGGCACGCCGATCTACGGGAATACCTCCCAATCGGCGCAGCACGGGTTCTAATGGTCCACCCACAAACGTATGCTTGGCCAGCCAGGACATGCGAATCCCTAAGGAAAACATAATGGCCATTGCCAGAAAAAAATCCCAATTCGAAGTGTGAGGTGCGCCAACAAGAACAACTTTTGGCTCGTTTGGAAACTCCCCCTCATATCTCCACCCCAACACTTTAAAAATAGCGCGGGTGAAGGCCCTCATCAATTTGCCGCCGCGTTTCGGCACGGCATCCCCAATGTGCGGAAAGGTCATTCTTTTGTGTAGCTCCTGTTTAAATTAGAGACCGTAATTTTGCGGGTTTTTGCCAAGCACCTCTTTAAACATCGCCTGGATCAGAGGTAAATCCCCTTCCAGGTTACCAGAAGGATAAAAGGCAGGGCCAAATTCTAGCACTTTACGGCCGTAATCAAACTTTAACATCACCAACGGCACGCTGGCTCCCACCGCAATATGATAAAAACCTAGTTTCCACTGCGATACCCGGCGGCGTGTGCCTTCCGGTAAAATGGCCAGCACAAACCGTTCCCGACGAGCAAAAGCATCAATCATCTGCCCTACCAGTCCCTGAGAGGTGTGCCGCTGAACCGGTACACCCCCTAACCAGTGCATTAACCCCGCGATAGGCCAGCGGAAAAGGGTGTGTTTACCCATAAAAGAAAGGTGCAAGCCCAAGGCAAACATTCCCATCATTCCCACCGCCATATCCCAGTTGGAAGTGTGCGGCGCGCCAATTATGAGAATTTTGGGAAAGTTTGGAATTTCACCGCTAACACGCCAGCCAAACAAAGCCAACAGCAAAATAGCCAGGGTGCGTGAAATGCGGTTTCCACGCCGCGGTACCTGCTCTCCAGTTGCGCAATCCACCACGTTATCCATGCGTGCTACCATCGGGTCTAGTACAAAATTTGCCATTTTCTAACCTCTCCCTACCAATTTTTTGGCCCTCCCTCACAGCAGCTTACGCTTTGCATAAAGAAAGCGGGGCTTTAATCCCGCTTTATCAACTCATTCTTTTAATTCCAGCCAATTTTGCCCGACACTTGCTTCCACCTTCAATGGGACATCAAGTTTGAAGGCATTGGTCATAATTTCTATCATAAGAGGTTTGATAACCGCCAATTCTTCTTCCGGAACTTCTAGCAACAGTTCATCGTGAACCTGGAGCAGCATCTGCGACCTGTAGCCGCCGTCGTGTAAAGCATTGTGCAGGCGCAACATGGCGATTTTGATGATATCCGCAGCGGTACCCTGAATCGGATGGTTAATCGCCTCGCGCTCGGCCCGCAGCCACGCCTGGCGGTTACTGCCGCTCATCTGCCCCCGGAAAACCGGGAAATATCGCCGTCTTCCCAATAACGTTTCCACATACCCCTGCTTTTTTGCTTTTTCTTTTGTGCTATCAAGAAAGCGGCGGATGCCAGGAAATCGACCAAAATACTCCTTGATATAATTTTCTGCCTCTGCCAGCGTCAGTTCAGAATCACGCGCTAACCGAAATGCGCCCATGCCGTAAATCAGTCCAAAGTTGACTGCCTTGGCGAAGCGGCGCTGGTTGTAAGTCACCTCATCGAGGTTTATGCCATACACGGCCGCTGCTGTGGTGCGGTGAATGTCCTGATCCTGTCGAAAAGCCTCCAGCAGCGCTTCATCCTGGCTGGCGTGAGCTAAAATGCGCAGTTCCACCTGCGAATAATCTGCCGCCAGGAACTGCCAGCCCGGACGAGCGACAAAGCCTCGGCGAATTTGTTGGCCAACCTCGCTGCGAATGGGAATGTTCTGTAAATTGGGGTTGCTGCTGGCTAACCGCCCGGTTATTGCGCCTGTTTGATTAAAACTTGTGTGCAGGCGGCCTGTTTCCGGGTTTGCCAACATGGGCAGTGCGTCGACGTAAGTGCTTTTTAGCTTACCTAATTCGCGATACTCCATAATGAGTTTGATAATTCCGGATGGGTCTGCGCTTTTCAAACTTTCCAATACGGAAACGGCCGTAGAGTAGTATCCGCTGCTTGTTTTGCGCAGGCCTTCTGTGGGCAGCCCCAATTTTTTGAACAGGATGTCGCTCATCTGCTGCGTTGAATTAATATTGAAAGGTTCACCAGCAATTTCGTGAATTTCTTTTTCTAAAGCAACCAATCGTGCATCCAGATCTTGGGACATTTGGCGGAAAAACTGCCGGTCTATGCCTACACCTGCCTGCTCCATATCCGCTAAAACAGGGATAAGGGGCATTTCAATTTCCAATATCTTCTCTAACCCCTTCTCGCGGATTTCGTTGCGCAAAGGTTCAACCAGGCGCAAAGTCATATCGGCATCAGCCGCCCCGTAAGGCGCCGCATCTTCAATAGGTACTTCCGCGAAGTTCTTTTGCGCCTTGCCTTTGCCAATTAACTGGCTTATTTCCGTCATTTCGATGCCCAAACGATGGAAAGTCAGGTCTTTTAAGCCTTTGTGCTTGCTGCCAGGGTCGGTCAGCCATTCGGCAATCATGGTGTCAAAAAAGATGGGGGCTACCCGCAAACCATGGCGCTCGAAGACCGTGTAATCATATTTGGCATTGTGCGCTACTTTGGGAATGTCGGGGCTGGTTAAGGGCACGCTCAGGGCTTCTCGGACCTGTTTCCAGGAAAGTTGGTCAGAAGTCCGCTGAACCTTGCCGGCAAACAAGGAAAGTTGACCAGAAGTTGTCTGAGCCGCGTTATCGATGTGGTTGATAGGGATGTAATAACCGACTGGCGGGTTCACAGCCAGACAAATGCCCACAATTTCAGCTTGCATGGTATCAAGGCTGGTCGTTTCCACGTCAAAGCTGATCATTTTGGCCTTGTTCAGCTCGGTCACTAACTGTTTGAGCTGGGCTTCCGTACGCACAATTTTGGTTTCGGTAAGCTGGTGAGCAGCAGGTTGAACAAGGGTAACGGCCGTTTCTCCATCCTGCACCTTCTCTAACAGCATGCTGGTCAAGGAGCGAAACTCCAATTCCTGAAACAAGGACAACACGCCTCGCGCCTCAAAATCGTGGGTGACGCAAGCCTCTAAATCTAGATTAATTGGTGCATCAGTAATGATTTGGGCTAATTTTTGGCTTAGGTAAGCGCTGTCCCGACCTTCGGCCAGCTTTTTACCCATGGCGCCCTTGATATCGTCCAGGTTGGCGTAGATCTTGTCCAGGGTATCATATTCAGCCAGAAGCTTAACGGCCGTTTTCTGCCCCACGCCGCGCACTCCGGGAATGTTATCACTGGAGTCGCCTACCAACGCTTTGTAATCTACCACCTGGTCAGGACGAACCCCCAGTTTCTCAAAAACGGCCGTTTCATCATACACTTCTGCCGGCTGGCTGCTCCGCGTGGGCAGTTCCACCCGCGTGTTTTCATCCACCAACTGTAACAAATCTCTGTCGCCAGTAATGATATGTACCGGAACCTGCTGCTGCTTTGCGTGCCTTGCCACAGTACCCAGTACGTCATCTGCTTCGTACCCCTCCAGCTCTAAAATGGGGATGTTTAATGCCTCAACAACTTCTTTGATGCGCTCAATTTGCAATGACAGTTCATCAGGCATCTTCTCGCGGGTCCCTTTATACTCCGAAAAAATTTCGTCGCGAAACGTAGCTCCGACATCAAAGCTGACGGCCAGGTACGCTGGTGGGCTTGAGCTAAGAATTAACTCTAGCAGCGTGCGCGTGAAACCATAAGTAGCATTGGTAGGCTCACCAGTTTTTGTCGTAAATGATTCTAAGGGGAGGGCATAAAACATGCGGTAAGCCAGCGCGTGGCCGTCAATCAGAACAAGTTTTTGTGTACTCATGGAGCAATTATAACAGGTATCAGCGATCAGTAAGCAGGAAATGCCAAACGGCCTACGGCGGTTTAGCTAATACAAATTTACAAATATCGAAGGGGAATGTGCTGGCCAAAACAAAATAACGGCTATGCAGCAGTGGATTTATCCGTTTCCAAGAAGAGATTGAGTTCCGCAGCGGAAAGGGGCTCATTCGCTTCCGTAGCGTAATAGCCCGTTTCCCACAAGTTCGTAGGCACACCATATTCCTGCTGTATGATGTTCTCTGAGCCATTTTTAAACAAATAAGACGCCCACAAACTGTCCTTCGCCGGAGGGCACAGCACCACCAGATGCACCAGGTCGGGCTGCACGGCGTTATGGGCAAGCACGCAGGCATTCGCTGCAGCCAGACGCTCAAAAACGCGCCGCATGGGGATAATGAGGGATTGGGGCAACGGCCGTAATGGCCGCCAAACAATGGCATAAGAGCGCCGCTTCCCCAGCAAGCCGGTATCAATTTTCGTTTCTTCTTCTTCCACATTGACCCGGCCCAACAAAGCCTCCAGCAGGGTTGAGGAAAGTTTTTCAGCGCGCAGGCGCAGCTCTCGCAACGGGGTTTCAGGTACAGCCAAAAAGGTAAGCAGGTAATTTTCCATCACTACCCGCGTGTACAAAAGCACGTCATCAGTGCGCGAAGGCAGCGGCGCAAACTGAATCTGTACCGGACCGCGTTCCTGGTTGCCATCCCCACCAGATTGTTTGGCAACGCTGGCCACTTCTTCTTCAGACATTTCTCCCCAATGGGCCAGCGGGTTTGCACCCTGACTAAATACGACGCCCTGGACCAAATGTCCCAGGTTAGCCCGTTGCAAAACAGAAACCAAGACGGCCGTATCAATTTCTCTGCTTTTTACTGGCAGGCCATTTTTACCGGCCGCCCCTTTAACCCACACGGGCTGCTTTAAGGCTGCTTTCAAAACCGGGCGTAAATCCATCTGCATCAAGGGTTTGATAAGAATGCCCTGCATGCGATTTGCCACCGCATCCACAATGCGATACTGTGATGTTGGGACCGTTAAAATCAGACGGAGGTCTGGCTGCAGAGTACGTAGAACAGTAATCGCATCCTCATCAGCCAAGTTCACTGACAAGAAAGCAATATCCTGGTATTTGCGATTTAGGACGCGGCGTGCGGCATCCAGATTCGGGGCAATGATGGTCGAATACGTGTCTATTTGCGCCAATTCTGAAACCAATTGCCGGGCAAACGCTTCATCCGCGTCCAAAATTAGAACATGTTTGGTCATGGGCTTTTCTACCATCGCCGATTCTACCCCATTTTCACATTTCAGCCTGTCAACAATTCTCCATTCAGGTGGAAGCAATTTTATTTGCTCAAAATGAGCATTTGACTGGCTCAATCATCGCTGGCAACGTCCGTTTTCGCCATAGAAGCGACGTGAATTTAGGATCGGCGCTGCAAAATACGCCAGCCTACCAGGAGTAAAACCAGCACCCCAGCCGCCGCCGTCAATATGACAGCCCTGGGCATCTGGCCGCCAGCAGGTTCCTCCCGAGCAAGAGGCACGGCCGTTTCCGTAGCGGTCGGCAGCAAGGTGGGTGGAACGGCCGTAGCCGGCGTCTCTTGCGGCAAAAGCAGCACCACCAGCGGCAGATCGTGGTCTGTTGTCTTGAAGGGCAGCCGCTCCGGGCTGGTGTCCAACCCCCAGGCGTCCGGAAAGTCGGCATTGGTATGCATGATCTCCACAGAAGCCACCTGCGGCAGCACTGCCGGTGAAACCAATACTCCATCAATCATTTGCGATACGCCGCCATACACATAGCTGTATCGCTCTAACTCTGGCACCTGCAGCAGTACGTTAGTCAAAGCGCCGCCTTCGCCGGTCATGGCCAGCATGGGTGGCGACGCTTCGTAATCGTTGAAATCACCCAGCACAATAACGGCCATTTCCGGGTCTTGGTCCAGCTTTTCCGCCACCAGCCCATTTACAAACACCGCCTGAGCCATGCGCCAGACTGCCGTTTCCGCCTCACCCTCCCGCTTGGACTTGAAATGATTTACCAAGAAAGTAAAGGGCTGCCCCTCCACTAGGGCGGCCATCTCCAGTGGTGGGCGGGAAAACAGCGGCGACTGCCCCGCCGCGCAGTTGGCTGTGGGATCGCTCACGCCAGTGGCTACGGCCGTACAACCCTGCCGCAATTGCACCGCCTGCACCTGCACCCGGCGCGAATCCACCATAAACGCCACGTCAATGCCCCGGCCGTCCACGCTGTCACGATGCACGACGGTATAAGCAAACCCGCAATCGGAACGCACTCGCGCCGCCAGCGCCTCCAGCAGCCCCGCATTCTCTACTTCCTGCACACCCACCACCGTGGGGCAGCCCAGCACCTGCACCAGCGCGCTGGCCAGTTTAATCTGCTTCCCCTCTAATTCCGCGGCGGTCGGTTTGGGTTCGGCGTCGTCCCCAGTGTCGTCGACGGAGTCGAAGTAATTTTCCATGTTGAAGCTGGCTATGCTGAATTGGTTAGAAGCAAGAACAGGCGGTGTCGGCAAAGGTGGTGGGGCAACGGCCGTTACCGCCAAAGCTGCCCCATCCTGCTGCACCAGCTTGTACTGGTCAAAATTGTAAATTAGCGGGCCAACCAGTCCGTTTACCGTATCTCCCTACCTGCACCACGGGGAAGCCGGTGCAATCCACGTCGCTGGTATGCAAAATGGGCAGCACCTCGCCAATGGGGTCGGCCAGTTGGCGGCGAAAAATGCGGGCCGCGGTCATGCTTTCAGTGACCACCGAGAATCCACAACCGCCAAAGGTTGGCCCTACCACCCGCGCCTCTCCGGCTACGGCCACGCGCATGCTTTCCAGCGGTTCAAAATAGGCAGCTAACGCTTCATTTGCAGCAGGAGGATCGATGAAGATAGGGTCTGGCAGGGGCACGTTGTCAGCTTCGCGCTGAATTTGCAGCCCGTTGTCGTCTAGCTCGGTGAAGCCAAAGAACTCGGTGACCTGCCCCGTCACCCGCACCTGATCACCATTGGGCAAAGGACGGCCGTTCCCGCCCCAAAAAGATAGCCATGCCATCAGAAGTAGCCGGGTCGCCATCTTCATAACCGGGCAAATCTTGCACAAAGAGGGTGTAATAGGTGACGCCGGCTCGTGTTGCGGTCCTCGTAAAAGCCGGTCACCACCCCGCGAAAAGTTACCACCTGGTTAATCAGCGGAGACACGTCCGCCTGCCCCTGAATAGCGCCAATGGGCGGCAAGGTCTCCACTTCGGCAGGGTTCAGCGGCGCGGCACATTCCCCTTCGAATGAGACCACGCCGGGAGTGGGCGTTTGCTGCGGCTGCCAGTCGGCGGCGGTGTCGGTGTCGCAGTTGGCCGGCACGCGGGCAATGCTCTGGCCGCGCAGCACCCCCGCCACAGATGGGATGAAAACGGCGGTACTGTCCCCATACCCCACCCTGTCCACGCGTACATTGTCCCCGTCGAGCAGCAGCACTTCGTCCCCGTCATTGGCCAAAGCGATGTCGCCGGTTGCCCAAACCAGGTAGCGGCGCATGTCGGGCACGTTGGGGTCGCTGTCCGCTATTTCGTAGTCGGGATTCTGCCCAAACAAGGCGCGGAAGCCGGTGGCAGTTTGCGCCACCACGATGACCTGCCCCGCCTGAGCCACCGCCCCCTCGTGAAAACGCACCGCGCCTTCACCGCCGCCCAGGCTCTCTTCGTCGCTAAGCTTCACATCGCTCAGGTCTACGGCCATACTACCCAGGTTGACCAGCTCTATCCACTCTTCTGCGGCGTCATCCCCGGGCGTGTCGTAATAAATTTCGCTCAGGCGCAAGGCGGAAACGGCCGTTTGCCCTTGCACCGGCCTACCCAACCCTGCAACCAATCCCACCATCACCAGCCAAACCAACCTTTTACGCATTTCGCAGCCCCTTTATATCCGGATTCACACCAGCCATTATAACGGGGAATGGGGAAGAAAAAGTAGGGAAAACGGCCGTTTCCTGCTACCATTCCGCCATGAATGAAAATTTCCCGCAAGTCAAAACGGCCGTCATACAGGCAGCCCCCATCCTCTTTGACCGTAAAGCCACCGTTGTCAAAGCCATCCAGCTCATTAATCAGGCTGCTGGCGAGGGCGCCCAGCTCATGCTCTTTCCGGAAGCCTTCATCCCCGCCTACCCGCGCGGACTTAGCTTTGGCATGGTTGTAGGCAGCCGCAGCCCAGAGGGGCGGCACATCTGGCAGCGGTATTGGGCTAACAGCGTGGACGTCCCTGGCCCCATTACAGCACAATTGGGCGAAGCCGCCCGCACCACCAATGCATATGTGGTGATAGGCGTCGTGGAGCGAGACACCCGGTACAGCGGGGGCACCCTTTTTTGCACCATGCTCTATTTCGGGCCAGACGGCGCGCTGCTGGGTAAGCATCGCAAGCTCAAGCCTACGGGCAGCGAGCGCCTCATTTGGGGGGAAGGAGACGGCAGCACCCTCACCGTTCTAGATACCCCCTTGGGCAAAATAGGCGGCCTCATCTGCTGGGAGAATTACATGCCCCTGGCGCGTATGGCTCTCTATGGCAAAGGCGTAGATATTTACCTGGCACCCACGGCTGACTCCCGGGATACCTGGCAGGCTACCTTGCAGCACATTGCCTGCGAAGGGCGCTGCTTTGTGCTGGGCTGCAACCAGTTTGTGACCAAAGAAATGTATCCCTCTGACTTACCTGGCCTGGCCGACCTGGACAATCAGCCAGAAATTATGTGTCGCGGTGGCAGTACTATCATTTCACCACTGGGGGAAGTGCTGGCCGGGCCGTTGTATAATCAGGAGGGGATTTTATATGCCTCGCTGGACATGGCCGAAGTGGTAAGGGGCAAGCTGGATTTTGACGTGGTAGGCCATTACAACAGGCCAGACGTATTTCAGCTAACAATTAACGAGTCAGTAACCCAGCCGGTGACGGCGCGGCCAGGAAAGTAGCAGCACGCTGGCTATTACCAGCAGCGCGCCCAGCATTTGCCAGCCGTCCATTGCCTGCCCCAGCAGTAAAAAGGCCAGCAATGCCGCAAACAGCACTTCCGTTACCGAAACGATGACGGCTTCGCTGGCGGGCAGCAGGCGCAGGCTGCCGGTGTATAAGCCATACCCACCAATGGTGGTCAGCCACACCAGGGCAGCAAAGGTCAGCAGTGTGGAATTGGCTACCGGCCAGGGCAGTTCACGGCCAAACTGCACGGGGAGCAAGGCCAGCGTAGAAAAAGCAAAGACGTAAAGGATGATGGTCCATTGACTGTAGCTGCCTGCAAGTTTTTTGCCAAAGAGGGTGAAGCTGCCATAGGAAACGGCCGTTCCCACCCCTACAAGTAGTCCCGGCAGCGTTAAACCAACCGCACTCCCTGCACCGACGCGCGCAATGAGGGCCGTGCCGGTAATTGCCAGCACCATGGCCCCTACCTTGCGCCGGGTAAAAGGTTCCCGCCATAACAGCCAGCCCACCACCGCCACCAAAATCGGCGCGTTATACTGCATCACCGTGGCTGCAGGCACGCCGTTGGTCATAATGGAGACATTCCAGGTGACGTGCAGGCTGCCCATGCACAAGCCCATGCCCGCCAGCCAAGGCAAATCTTTCCGCGACACGCGCAGTAAAGACGGTCGTATCACCACCAATCCCCCCAATATCGACAAAAAAGTCGCTAATTCACGCCAAAAAGCCAGCGTCCAGGTGGAAAGGGGTTGATGGGAAAAGATACTATTGATAAACAGTCCCGATGTGCCCCAGCAGGCCGACGCCAGCACCGCCAGTGCCAGCCCCAGGTAACGGTCACGGTTGAGTGTGGAGGAATGTTGCATAAGTCTGGCGTGATAAGTGATGCTAGATTTAGGATATCGGATTTTGGATTACGGATTATTGGTTACCGCTTCGCCCGTCTGCACGCGCCATAAGCTGGCATAGATGCCGTCTATCTTCAACAGTTCATCGTGGCGGCCATGCTCCCGTAAACGGCCGTTTTCCAGCACAAATATGCGGTCGGCGTGGCGCACCGTAGACAGGCGGTGGGCGATAACAATTGTTGTGCGCCCCACAATGATGCGCTCCATAGAGCGCTGGATAGCCGCCTCCGTCTCGTTGTCCACCGCCGAAGTCGCTTCGTCCAAAATCAGCACCGGTGGGTCTTTGAGCACGGCGCGAGCAATGGACAACCGCTGCCGCTGCCCGCCGGAGAGCTTCTGCCCTCGCTCGCCCACAATGGTGTCGTAGCCGTCGGGCAGCGCCATGATGAAGTCGTGAGCTTCCGCCACTTTAGCCGCGGCCACAATGTCGTCCAGCGGCGCGTCAAAGGTGCCATAGGCTATGTTTTCGCGCACCGTGCCATGAAACAAAAAGACGTCCTGGCTGACAAAGCCAATGGCGCGGCGCAAATCGGCCAGCTTCAGGTCGCGGATGTCAATGCCATCCAAGGTGATGCCCCCCTGCTGCACATCGTAAAAGCGCAGCAGCAGCTTCACCAGGGTGGTTTTGCCGGAGCCGGTGGCCCCCACCACAGCAATGGTATCCCCGGCGGGCACACGGATGGTCAAATCACGGATGACGCGAGGGGCAGAACGGCCGTTTTCGGACGGCCCACCATTTGCATAAGCATACTCAAAGCCAATATTCTCAAAGCACACCTCGCCTTCCACCCGCCCCACTGGCAGTGCCCGCGTGCCGTCCAAAATCTGCGGTTGGGTATCTAGTAAGTCCAAAATGCGCGCCGTGGAAGCCATAGCCCGCTGGTACATGTCCAGCGTATTGCCCAGGCGCGTCAGCGGCCACAGCAGCCGTTGGGTCATAAACACCAGCACGCTGTACGCCCCCACGTTCAGCTGTCCCTTGCAGCGCCAACTGCCCGCCAAAGACCAAAATCGTGGTGAAGCCAATGACGATAATCATGCGAATGAGCGGCACAAAGGCCGAACTCAGACTAATGGCGGCGCGATTGCGCATCTGGTATTCCTCGCTGGCGATGCGCACCCTTTCCGTCTCATGGTCTTCGGCTGTAAAGCTTTTGATGGTGGCAATGCCGCTGAGATTGTTGGACAACTGCCCATTGAGCACGCTCACCTGCTCGCGTACGGCCGCGTAGCGCGGGGCCAGCTTGGTCTGAAAACGCACTGATCCCCAAAAGATAACCGGCATGGGCAGCAAAGCCATCCAGGCTACGGTAGGCGCCAATCCCACAAAAATCGCCCCAATGACCAGTACCGTCGTCACCACCTGGATCACTTCGTTAGCCCCGATGTCGAGAAAACGCTCCAACTGGTTGATGTCGTCGTTGAGAATAGCCATCAAGCCACCGGTGGAGCGGTCTTCAAAGTAGGCCAGCTCCAGGTTTTGCACGTGGTCGTAGGTGTCCAGGCGCAGTTCGTGCTGCAAGACCTGGGCCAGATTGCGCCAGTACACTTCGTACAGGTATTGAAAAAGAGATTCGAATGCCCAGATGATGACGGTGGCAACGGCCAAAATCCATAACTGGGTGTTCACATCGGGGAAGCCCAGCCGAGCGATGAAGGAATTTTCTTGCTGGACGACCACGTCAACGGCCGTTCCAATGAGCGCCGGTGGGGCCAGGTCAAACACCTTATTCAAAATAGAAAACAGCGTCGCCAGGTTAATAGCGCGGCGGTGCTGCCGGGCATACGCTACCAGGCGCAGCAGCGGATGACGCTTTGATGAATTAAGCATAACACACCTCTCAAAAGCGAGAGCCAGAACAAGAGCTAGAGGAGAAAATGCTCTAGCTCTTGCTCCAGCTATTAGATAAGCGCCTAATTGTATCACGCCTGACCAGGATGCCAGTTAGATGTAGAATTGGTTAGATAGTTGGATAGTTGGATGGTTGGTTAGTTGGTTGGTCAACAAACTAGCAAACCAACAAACCATCAAACCACCCAATGAGGGAGACACTATGAACACACACGAACTTGGTAAGAGTGGCTTAATTGTCACACCTTTGGGCCTGGGATTGGCCGCTTTGGGCCGACCTGGTTACATAAATTTGGGCCACGCCGATGATTTGCAACACAATTATGACGTAGTGACAATGGAGGAGCACACCCACAGAGTGCTGGATGCAGCCTGGGCCGCCGGCATTCGCTATTTTGACGCTGCGCGCAGTTACGGCCGTGCTGAACAATTTTTGAGCACCTGGCTGGCTACGCACAAAATAACCCCTCAGGACGTGACCGTAGGCTCAAAATGGGGCTACACCTATACCGCCGGCTGGCAGGTAGAAGCCGAGAAACACGAGGTGAAAGAGCACTCCCTACCCGTACTGCGGCGCCAAACTCAGGAAAGCGTGAACTTGCTGGGCAGCCACCTGAAACTGTACCAGATTCACTCTGCCACATTGGACAGCGGCGTGCTGGAAAACAAGGCAGTCATTGCCGAACTGGCTCGGCTAAAGGTGGAAGCGGGGTTGAAAATCGGCCTCTCGCTGAGTGGTCCAGCCCAGGCGGAAACGCTGCGCCGGGCGCTGGGTGTGCGCCTGCTGAATGGCAGGCCGCTTTTCGATGCGGTGCAAGCAACCTGGAACCTTCTGGAACCTTCCACCGGGCCGGTTTTGGCAGAGGCTCATGCCGAGGGATTGGGAGTGATTGTGAAGGAGGCGGTGGGAAACGGCCGTCTCACCCCGCGCAACACATTCCCAGACATAGCCCCCCTGCGCCAGGCAGCGGACGAACTCGGCGTCACTGTGGACGCGCTGGCTCTGGCAGCAGCATTAGCCCAACCCTGGGCAGGCGTTGTCCTCAGCGGTGCGGCTTCCATTGCGCACCTGCAATCCAACGTAAATGCCTTACAGATCTCCTGGGGCGACGACCTGGCTGACCATCTCAGCGTGATGGCCGAACCACCGGAAGTTTATTGGCAAACTCGCAGCAGCCTGCCCTGGAATTGAAAACTGCTTACTGTTTACTGATAACTTGTTATTGGTATTTTCTGATCACCCGCTCTAACGCATCCAGCCCTTGCACCAGTTTCTCCATTTCCGGGCCAAAGCTAATGCGGCAGTAGTTGCGGTAGCGGGCAAAAGAGCGGCGCTTCTCCGGGTTCACGTCAAAAAATAGGCCGGGCACGGTAATCACCTTTTCCTCGAGGCCCGCCTGGAAAAAAGCCATGCCCTCGTTGATGGGCGGCGGTAGTTCCGACAGGTTAGCCCAGCAGTAAAAGGTGCCCTGGGGTTCTGCTTCCACTTTGATGCCCATTGTGCGCAGGCGGCCCAACATGTAGTCCCGCTTTTTTCGAAACTCGGTTTGGGTAGCGGCCGTTTCCTGCATCACCAGCGCCGAGTCGAGAAGTTCCAACACGTGTCCCTGAAAGGGATTATTCGCCCCGCCATCTAAAAATGAACCGGCGCTGGCAATGGTGTTAATTACCTCTTTAGGGCCCACCGTCCAACTGATGCGCCAGCCTGGATAGCGCCAGTTTTTGGTCAGCCCATCCACCACAATCACCGGATCGCCATTTACATCTTCGACAAAGGCGGCTGCCGACACCAGCTTGGGCGGGTCGTCCGCACCACCTGTGTACACATAATGGGAGTAAAACTCGTCCAAGATGAGGGAGCAGCGATATTCCCGCGCCATTTGCACCCAATCTCGTAGGTGGTCGCCTTCGGTAACCTGCCCTGTGGGGTTACACGGGTTGCTGGCCAACAAAGCCTGCAAGCCTCGCCCCATAATTTCCCTCTTCAGCTTGTCCAGATCAGCGCGGTAATGCTGATCGGAGTCCAGCAAAATGGGGATGGGAATGAAGGCCTTGAAGACGCTGAGTAGCTCCTCGTAGGCAGTATAATCGGGCAGAAAGTGGCCCATATTGATGTTTCCCAAAGCCGCAGCCAGCCGCGTAAGAGCCACGCGCCCGCCACCAGAAATGCTGACGTTTTCGTAGGTGTACTGCGACGGTTTGCCCTGCCGGTAAAGGTAGTTGTAGAGATCGGCTACTTTTTGGCGCAGAGTAATTTGCCCGGTAATGGGGCTGTATTCGTGATGATTGGGGTTGATGCTAATTTGATCGATGCGCGGCGGGGAGCCGGGCAGCGGACCAGTTTCGGGTGCACCCTGGCCCAGGTTGGCCCAATCTGGGTTATTGTAGCGAAAGCCGCGCTGCTCGGCGCGGTGCATGACGTAGATAACGCCGGTGCGAGGCACGCTGCGAAAGCCGGGGATGGTTGATTCGGTCATAAATGTCCTTTTGAGAGACTGGAGATTGGAGATTAGCAGGTTGAAATCACCAATCTCTAATCTCACATGTCGTTATACAAATCAGGGCGACGATCGGCAAAGACGGGGATTTTGGCGCGGACGCTGTCTACCAGACTAAGATCAAGCATGGCCGTTTCCAAACCTTCCTCCTCACCCATTTCCAGCACCGTTTCACCCCACGGGTCAATCACACAGGAATGACCAAAGAAAGTTTGCCCTTTGGACGTGCCCACCCGGTTGCAAGCCACCACAAACATCTGGTTTTCGATGGCCCGGGCGCGCAGCAAGGTGCGCCAGTGCGCCAGGCGGGGTTGCGGCCATTCAGCCGGGAGCAGCACCAGTCGCGCTCCTTGCAAAGCGTAGCGGCGAAACAGTTCCGGAAAGCGCAAATCGTAGCAGATGGCCAAGCCCATTTTGCCCCAGGTTGTTTCCACCAGACTCAGGCTATCGCCAGCAGTGAGGAATTGTTCTTCATCCATCAGACGGAATAGGTGGGTTTTGCTGTAAGTAGCCCGAAGTTGGCCATCGGCATCATGATAAACGGCCGTGTTCCCCACATTGTCTGCGCCTAAATCAGAGAGACAGGAACCAACGATGGCTATGTGGTGCTTTGCCGCCAGAACGGCCGTTTCCGCAAACACCCCCGTAGTCACGGATGCAGCGTGGTTTGTGGCTCGTTCCAAATCATAACCCGTAGACCACAACTCCGGCAGCAGCAGGAGATCTGCGCTTTTCTCTGCAGCCAGAGCCGCAAAACGAGCCGCCTGACGCAGATTCGCCTGTGGGTCACCCAACTGCACATTCATCTGCCCTAGGGCAACTGTCAAGCGCATAAGTTCCTCCAGCTCTAATTCGCCCGCACCCAGCGATCGAATGCCGCCCACACATTCTTTTGAATTTGCTTCACTTCCGAGCCATTGGGCTGCCGTTCAATGTATGCCTCCAGGTACTGGGCTGCCTGAAACATGGAGCCAGTTTGGAAATGGAGCAAGCCCAAATCCCGCAAATGCTGCGGGTCTTGAGGCTGCATCATCTGCATATGTTCCAGCACTCCCAATGCTTCCGGCCACGCTTCACGCTGCACGTAAATCATGCGCAGATTACTGAGCAGGCGCAGCAAAATTGCTTTGGGTTGAGCTGGTTCCAACCATGCTCGGCGAAAAGGGCCGCTGTAGCCGCTGGTACGGCGAACCAATTCGATGCATTCAGCCTCTTCAATCCGTTGACCCCCATGAAAGGGATCATAATACAGGTCGCCGGTCTCGTCGCGAACAAGAGCAATAAAGTGTCCGGGCAAACTTACCCCGTGGGCATTCAAGCCAATACGGCGGGCTACGTGTACAAAAATGATGGAGAGAGAAAGGGGTATTCCCAGGCGGCGATCCAGCACTTGATTCAAAAAACTGTTTCGCGCATCAAAATAATCGGTTTGGTTGCCGTGCAAGCCGTAGGATTGAAAAAGAAATGATGAAACTGCATCTGCCTGGATATGGGTGGGTGCGGAAAAGTCCACGTTGG
Organism: uncultured Chloroflexia bacterium; assembly: GCA_963695505.1. Lineage (GTDB taxonomy): Bacteria > Chloroflexota > Anaerolineae > Promineifilales > Promineifilaceae > JACSRF01. The sequence continues at coordinate 332,025 of CAVOGX010000015.1, forward strand.
ACAGAACGGCCGTTGCCAAACCATCCAACTGGGCCATATATACGCCCACATCCAGGTCAGGATAAGCCAATCCCCGGGCCAGATACAGCGCTGAACGCGCCACATTTATGGGTGATAACTGTAGTTCGTCACGAAAAGTCCACTCACTCATGGCTGTCATTATCAGGCATCACCCCTGGATTGACAAAATTTAGTTTGAGAGTGTGAACTCCTGCTTTAGTAGTGAGCGGCAGCACGGCGCAGGTCAGCGGCAACTTGGGCGCGCAGCCACGCTGGTTCCAGCACCTCTACGGCCGACCCCCAACTGCGAATCCAGGGCTGCATCTCCTCCGGGCGGGCAACCTGCACCCGCAAAATGCAGCCACCCTGGTCTGTTTCTTCCAGGGTTTGCGATGGGTGCCATTGGCGTTCGTATACCCGCGACTTCATTTCCGCAGCAAAACGCAGCACCACTTCATTTTGCTCGTCTCCGGCCATAATGCGCCAGCCAGTCGCCAGGTGCGCTTCCAGGTCAAAAGAATCGGGAATGGTATAACGATGCTTGAGCAGCACTGCGCTCTCCAGGCGGTCTAGTTTGAAGGTGCGTAAATCATCAGCCCATTCATCATGTCCAATGACATAAAAACCAGAAGGGGTTGGCTCGATGGCGTAAGGGTCAATGACGCGCTGTCGCAGCAAACCGCTGCGGGGAGAGCGATAGCCCACCTTCACCTTATGGCCAGTCCCCCATCCTTCGGCAATGGTTTCCAGCACGGCCGCCTGGTGCTGGTTACCCTGACGACCGCGCACACGAGCAATCGCCCGCTGCAAATGGTCTAGCAAGGAGGGAGGCAAAATACCTGCCAATTTTTGCAGCGCGCCAATAACGTGGGGGTTCCGTTCGTCTACTGTACGCGAGAGGAGCAAGCCAGCCATAACCAGCGTGAGCGCTTCATGGAAACTGAGGCGTACGTTGGCCAGGTAACGCGCACGGTTGATGCCATAACGGCCGTTTGCCTGCCACAATGGTACCCCCTGCTCTTCCAGGAATCCGAGGTCGCGATAAATTGTGCGGCGATTAACATCCAACCGGGCGGCTATATCGTTAACCCCCAATCCATCAGGGGTCAATAACAACAAATCTTCAATTTCACGCAAGCGGGCTGTACGATTTGCCAATCTGGTCATCAGCGCCTCCTTGAACAATTTTGGATGAAGTCAAAATCTCCGTCCACAGGGTTTTAGAGCGTATGTTCTAATATTGTAGCACAATGTGGCAAGAAGTAGCCAAATGAAAGGTGCAAGGCATTGGCGGACAACGGATGTCCCGCGGCAGCGATCAAGGTACTATGATTCATGGGTTTAGAGAGCGAGGACGGCAAGTACGGCTGTTGCCACCCACCAGCTCATTTTCAATGAAAATATGTGCGCGGGCTTTGGGTTAATTATCAACAGCATAAATGGAAATGGTGTCATTCTGGTAAACCGGATAAAGGAAAGCAGCTTGTTTGGGATTAAAGCTGCCTAACTTTTGCTCGCGAGGGCCATGCCAGACGTAGCTGACATTGTACTCATGCAGGATAGTCTGGCGCCATTCGTCGCTGGTTCGAGCGGAGAAAAACTGTTCCGCGGCGGCAGTTTTTGAATCAAAGTTGACTGTTTCGGCCCAATGGCCCAACACGACGCGCTGCCCACCCTGCCCGGCAATGTAGTTGCCCGACTGGTATGCGCCAAGAATTACGGCCGTATCCGGTACGTTTTCCCGCAGCCACGTTACCGCCTCCAGTTCGTCAACGGGGCGAAATAGAGGGTCTGGCTGCTGCACCATTGCCGAGACCGACACGCTGGCCAGCACATACAGGTTTGAAAGGCTCATAAACAGTAAAAATCCGGCAATCAGGAGGCGAGCCAGCCCTTCTGTTGAATAGCGCGGGTTGGTTACCAGCTTCTGCCAGGGGCGGCTGCGCGCCAGGCGGGGCAGCAGCACCTCCACAAAGCCGGCAGCCGCCAGAATTGCCAGGGGAACTTGCACACCTTGTACAAAACGACGCTGTGGGTTGAGCGGAGCATAAAGCAATATGGCGGCGGCTATCACCCACAACCACAAAACGGCCGTTGTTGAACGGCCTGCGGGACGCCGCCACCAGTAAAGGCCGCCCAGCAGAAGCATAAGGCCATACGCCAACAGATAGTGGGGCCAAGGCGCAGAAGGGGTGGCGGCCTGTTCGTCCCAGGCACGAAAAACAGGGTTGACCTGCAGGGTATAGGCAAAATAGAGATACATGGGCAGGGGGATGAGGAATGCCACGGCATATTGCCAACCGGTAAGCCAAAGTATGCGGCGCTGGCAAAGGAGAAGCCGCACATAAAGCAGCACGGCAATGAGGGCAACGAGGTAGATGAGAAAGGGGTAGGCTATGCCTAGTAGGACGTGAATACCGCCTGTGGATAATGCGAGAGGCCAGGACGGCCGTTTTCCCATGCGCCACAGCGCCCACACGCTCACCAATATGAGGGCAGTACCCAGAGTGATGTGAGGAAATGTCAGGGCTGTGAAAAAAAGGTGCGCGCCGGGCTGTTTGAAATCCACCGGAAAAGCGTCGAGCCAGTAGGGTTGCCCAATTAGAAACAGCATCCAGCCCAAACCCGAGCCTGTAAGCGCCAACAGGTAAGCCGTCCAGCGCTGGGTTTTTCTACTGGTAAACTGGCCCACAAACCAGTATGTCGTCAGAAAGAGGATTAGCTGGGAGATGACGCGCGAAATATGCCAAACGGCCGTTAACGATAACACGCTAAGGCGTGCGGCCTGGCCCAGCCAGACGTAAAAAACCCCAACAAAGGCGGGGTCGTGGGGTTCGGGGGTGAAGGGGATGGTATAGAGGAAACGGCCGTTGTACCCTTGCAGCATTTTAGCGAAGTAGGTCTGGCTGTCTTCGGGATTCATGAGAATGCCGGTGAAGATTTGACCTGGGGAAGTGTAAGTGTATGCCAAAAAGTAGGGGAGATGTAGTATTGCTGTGAGGAGTATAATTGTGAATATTTGGGGGAACCGGTTTTTTTGCAATATTGCAATAATTAGGCGTTGAAAATTCATATGTGCTTCATGCATAAATGTTATTGGTAGTTGCTCACTCAAATGCTCCCAATTTTTTAATTATTCTTTCCAGAATAACCCCAATTATTGCAGTAGAAAATTTTGATTGATATAAGGCATAACCACTCACAGCCATTTCAGGTAATTTATCCTGGTTCATAAACGCCCAGCAAATCGCCCCTGCTAATGCATCAGGGTCTCCCTGTGGGACTATCAAACAGTTCTTTTTATCTCTAAAAACCTTGTCCATATCACTCAATTCACCCACGATAGTTGGTTTTGCCATGGCTAAAAACTGATAAGTCTTACCTGTTATCACTCGATTTGCCTGACCCGTGTTGCCAAATGGCCCCCCTAGGCAAAGATCGGCTTCTGAAATCAAAGAAGGTAGCCGTTCATAATTTATCCATTCGCGATGTATAACGTTGGTTAACTTGTCTTGTTCTATTTTCTCAATAAATTTGGATAAATCTTTATTACGTCCGCCTACGATTACCAATTTGATTGGATAATTTCGCAATCTATTAGCTGCTTCCAGTATAATCTCAATGCCATGAAGAGGTAAAAAGGAACTGTAGAAAAAAACATAAAACAGATTGTCTTCTTGGGGTTTACTTTGCCCTTTAGGGTAAAAAATTGATTCGTCTGCGCCAACTGGAATAACTTCAAAATGTGTCGGTGTAATTTGAAAAAGTTCGCTAAAAAATTGCTTGTGTAAGTAAGTGTCTGTTAATACAAGATCAGCATCAATTAGAACTTTTTTTTCATACCAAAATAACAATTTTCCCAGGATGCTTTTTGATTTTATGCGCCGTTTTTCATTTACCAAACTATCATAAGGCGACACCAAATGGTCAAATATTAAGGGTTTACCGATCGTTAGCAAACGAATCAACCAATACAATTCATAGCCACGAAACCCTAAAATATAAAGATTCGGTTTATGCTGAAAACGGATAAATAAAAGGTAAAGGAAGGTTTGAATATATCGCCAGATAAAAGTGGTGGTGTTCACGGCCGTTAAAACCTCTACTCCAGGTATCTGGCGTAAACCACTGATTATAGTTTGAGAACGAACATAGGACGGAAAATAATAGGAGAGGATATAGCAAACCCGCAACTTTTTCGCTTTATCCATTTCATTGCGCATGAATGTTATCACTCGACGATATTTGTGGAGAGGTCAAATTTGAACCCAAAATAAAGCTGTAGATCGCGCCCATGATGAAAATAACCAATGTGGAAACAAGTCGGTCAATACCGACAGCAATCACACTAACTCCAGTATCAAACCCCAATAGGGATGCAATTCCTCCCACAATCACCTCTCGAATCCCCAACCCACCAGGCGTAATGTTCACAAGGCTAATCACAATTGTTGCCGCAGCAAACAGTAAGCATTGGCTTATACGTACTTCCTGTGAAAGCATTCTAAATGCGATTAAAAATCGCCAAGCAAATATGAACAACAACATAACTTGAATAGTCATTAATTTGATGATTAGTGTTCTATTTTTTGCTAATAACTGCCAGCCCTCAGCCAAGCTCGCAAGCTGTCTTCGGATCTTTTTAGGAAATATATGGTTGTCAAAAGGGAGCCAATATAATAAAAACGTCGCCGTCATTATGGCAAAAACCGCAAAAAGCCAGGGGATGATTTTAATGCGATCTACAAGCCGCCAATACAATAAAACGCTTACTCCAACAAACCCATTTGCCACCAAGAAACAATTGTATAATGCCATTGTGGCGCTGAAATAGCTGGTGTAAGAAAGCTTATATCTTTGCTTCAGATAAACTCCTTTTGCAATCACTCCTCCCATAAATGGAAGTTGATTAGCCAGCATATTAATTGCCGCCAAACCGATTCCTTCGTTCTGCGAGATTGGGACATTGAGCCCTCGGAAAAATAAATAATTATTGAGTCCGTGAATAATCGTAAATAGGAACATTAGTACAACTTGTAATACAAGTGATCCAAATGAAAATTGCAGTAATTTACGAAATTGGTCCACATTTTGAAAGAGGTGCCAAACAACAACAACAATAGCGAAGATTGATAAAAGGTAAGGTACAAAATTTTTTAACCTGCCATACATTTTATTAAAAGTATCCAACCTGTCGCATGAGAGGACCGCATATATATTCGAATTGTTGTTTTTGTTTAAGACTCCAATCACTCCAGGCAGGAAAATCGGCTTCACTTGGATGAATTTTTTGTTCTAGCCAGCCTTTTAGGGCTGGTTTTTCTACTGGATTAACAACTGGCAAATCGGTCAAATAAGTAACTAGCTGATATAGATTATGATATCGATCTCCAGCCTTAAATATTTCTTCAAAGAAAAAGAGTTTTGAATTTGGATTCATCACAATCGTGTTTAGTGCGTACTGGTTCAAAGTGGTCCAAGCCCAACAAATACGCTCAAAGCGGGACATATGTAACCATTGGTTATGGTACGGGTCGTCTTTGATTTCTACTGCAGTAGGCCAAGTATGTGCATAGACTCGACGCAATGGACCTTTGGCGTATAAATGGCCCCAATTCATCCACGACCGAACCCAACTACGCCCATCACGAATCATGAATGCAATTCGATGATGTAAAAAAACTTGTTGGCAAACATCCAAGATCCCATAATATCCTGGGCTGGATTCGATATAAAACGATCCTTGCCTTGTTTCAATAAACTTGGAACGCTGGATAATTAATTTATTAACTGCGCTTGCATAGTCAAGTTCACCCCGCACCCTTTTGTCCGAAAGTTCAATTATGGACCATCTGCCTAACGCTTTGCCGATAAACATGTTTTTCCAACCGGCTTCTTGAACTTGTCGCAATATGTCACTTGCTCTCTGATTTTTTTCAATACCTAACACATCAGGTTCATGTAATGACGTGCTACTTGGAAAAAGGGTGCTGAATAAAGCAGCAAAAAATTTAGTACCTGTCCTGCCAAGCGAAGTTATGATTGCTGTTGGTTTTTGAATCACTTTTCCTCTTTCATTGTCTCTCATCATAGCGCAAATAAGTGATCTGTTCCGAGATTAATCCGATTAAGAAGATTACACCAGCGATTGTCATGAGCATGGCAGAAGTTGGACCATATCGTGCATTGAGAAAAAGGACCTTGTAAAGACCGTAACCAAAACCCAACAAGAAAGTAAATATGCTAGTTGGCACAAATATTTTGAGAGGTGAAAATAAGGTTGCAATTTTGAACAATATTAAAAAGAATCGAGAACCATCACGGATAAGCCTTATCTTGCTTTTGCCTATACGTTTTTTGACCATGATAGGAACATATTTTAGACTATAACCTGCTCGTACTACAGCTAATGTAATGGTTGTGGGATAAGAAAAGGTATTTGGCAGTAAGTAAACCAACTGTTTTGCCAATTGTCCGCGGATAACGCGGAAGCCGCTGGTCAGGTCTTCGATTTTGCGCCCGCAGACGTAGGTGGCAAAAGCATTATAAATGGTGTTGGCAATATCACGATGCACGGCCGTCTCCGACCCCTTCGTCCGCGCCCCCACCACCATGTCATACTTGTCAATATGCTCCAGCAGGCGAGGAATGTCTTCTGGCTTGTGCTGCCCATCAGCATCCATAAGCAAGACGTACTCCCCCTGGGCCCGACGAATCCCGGTTTTTACCGCTGCGCCATTGCCAATGTTATAAGGGTGCTGCTGTAAACAAATTGCCGGATGCGCTATTTGCAAAACCGCAGCAGCAGAATCATCGTCAGAACCATCATCCACAACAATTATTTCAAAGGATAAATGGCTCAGCCGCGTCGCAAACAATACCAACAATGAATCCAATACCCACCCAACTGCCTGCGCCTCATTGTACATAGGGATTACAATCGATAGTTCAACCTTCGTCATTGTCAATCTTGCTCTTAAATCCTTTGACTCCCAGGCACTGCCTCTCAAAATATTAGAAATAATTTGTGTAGTTTATCATTAAGCAAGGGAATAAATGATGGTAAATACGAACTATTTTTGAGGAAACGGCCGTTTCCTGCTCAAATCTGTTCTAAACCCAAACAGCTATTACTCATCCGCCCGTAAATTATACAGAGTCAAGCGAATACCAGGAAAATACCAATGCCCTGGTGACAAAAGATGGGCATCTAGCCATTGGCGGGTGGCACTTTTTTCAGAAAGGGTTCGCTCATTACGCTGACCCGGAAAATTGTGAGGGTTTTGGTTGTAATAAACCTCAATGAACCAAGCATACTGCACATTTTCAGTCTGTAATACTTGTAAACGATCGTCCATTGCCTCATCAAATGCTGGAGTCACCACTAAGTTTTCTTCGGGAGGGGGCAGCTCCAAATAAGATAGACCAGCATCGTAGTATCTTAGAGGTGTTTGCAGATCTCCTCGGCCAATGATGCTGCTACTTGAAGTAGAATTTTCCGCAATAAAATCCAGGGCTGCGTCCCAATCCTCACGGGCGTAGGTGGGGTCATGTTGCATATGAAAGGTAGACATGATTGCTCCCAAAATTACCACACTGACCAATGCTGGTAGCCATTTTTTTCGGCCTTTAGTTAACACTACCAAGCCTCGGGAAACCATGAGTATGAAAGCCGGCAATATAATGATAAGGTAACGATCCATATAGATAGAAATGGCACTAAGCTGATAGCCTCCCCAGCCTAACGAAACGATGTAAGTAACCATGAGTGGTACGGCAAACCATAATACTAGAATGCGACTAGATAAAACATTTGGATACTCAAGGATTTCGCCTTGCAAAAAAGTCAGGCTAACCAGACAACCTAAGATATATAAAAACCACAAGCCAATTCCAGCAAAATTGTCTAGCGGCAGAGCAAATCCCGCACTGAAGGACCAGATAGTGAGTAATGGGTCATACCAGTGAATCGGACTTATCCAACCAGGGGTGGAAACGCCGTAACCGCGGGTGGTGGCAACGGCCCGTTACCCAAATAGCAGCAAGCCCGCCTACAAGTAAGGTTGTAACAAACCACCGCAGGGCAGCAGTGCGCAGTTTGCGAAAGTGCAGAGCAAAAAAAACGTAGTGCGCCAGCAAAACGAAAACGGCAAAGTAATGCAGGAAAAGGGCCACCAGCATCGCCAGCCCATAACCGAACCAATAACGGCCGTTTCCTTTCCGCACTGCAAGGAGTAAAAAGTCGTGGGCTAGCAGCAGTGCAAGCGGCAAAATCGTGTACATTCGTGCTTCTTGCGAATACCAGATGTGAAATGGAGCCAGGGCCAACAACAATGCCGCCAAAATCCCTGCCACCTGCCCAGACAACAAACGTCCCAAACGATAAATTTCCGCGACACTTAATAAGCCCCAAATCACAGAAAAGAACCGCACTACAAAAGGGCTCTGCCCCAACAGTATCCATATACGCATCAACAGAAAATATAGAGGCATATGATTGCGCTTACTAATAAGGTCCGCAAGCATCTCTTGCAGTGAAATGGTTGCCCGTTCTACAGTTTTTAACTCATCCCACCACAGGCTTTGCGTATTTAAAAGGTATATCCGCAGCGCAAAAGCAATTAACAATATCACCAATAACAAACGGCGGCTGGCGAAATGCGAGTCTTTCATACTTAAATGGTTCAAGGTCCCTTTTTAACCAACTCGTTGAACAAAAATCATGATGAAATGCTTACCTTTATTCCTGCAAGTCATACAGCCTCAGGCGAATACCTGGGAAATTCCATTTACCTGTTTGAGAATAATTCTCGTCCACCCATGCTTCATAAGGGTTTAATGGTGCAAAAAGCACTGCTTGATTTCTTGTTTGTGGGAAACCATGTGTATCTGCATTGTCAAAAGATCGTAGTAGCCATACCCTCCTGACTGTACCTCCTATTTCCGAGGCTATCATTTCGTCCAGAGCAAATTCCTCACCGGTACCTGCTTCCATAAAATCCGAAGGCAATATGATTCGGGGGAGTTGTGCAACCTCATAATACGCCAGAGGTAAAATTTGCCCCCGGCTAAGGAGTAATAAATCTCCGGTCTGTTTATGTGTAGCCATGTGCGCCACGGCTTCGCGCCAATCTTCGCGCCCATAAGCCGGATCAAAATACAAATTGCGCAGGCTGACTATTGTTGGTAACAAAATCAAAGCGCAAAATACCGGCATCAGCCACTGCTTTGCCCAGCCCTCTTGGGAAAAGTTAACGACACCCCACGAGGTCAACAAGATAAACGCAGGCAATAAGCTGATGATATAGCGATCCATGTAAATGAAGCGTTGATTGGGAATAGACCAATCCAGCGAGATAAGTGTGACGAGAACAAGGGGAACAACTAACCAAAGCCATAGTAAACGGGCCGCTAACTGGTTGAAAGTGACCTTGGTGTTGGTACGACGTAGTAAAGAAAGGCTGGTCAGCGCAGGTAACAGATAGGCGAAAAACGCAAGATAAAAAACCAGCCGTTCCGGGTCAATCGTCCGCCCTACGGCAAAAGCCAACAGTGTCAACACCGGTTCAAACCAGTGCACCGGGCTAATCCAGCTTATAGACGCCTCAGTAAAGGACCTGACAAAAAAGACCGCCAAAAACCAGGCCGCAAAAGCGGTGACCGCGAAAGAAGCACTCACAAGCCAATTCCTGAACCGTTCTTTGTCATAGCGATAATGCAGAGAGAAGAAAACATAATGGGCAATAAGTACAAAAGCCGCAAGGTAATGGCTATAAAGAGTAAGCGTCATAGCAATTGCGTAACCTACCCAACCACGAATTCGACCCCCTTCCTTGCGCAACAGGCTCAATATGTAATAGTTCGCCGCCAGCGCTGTAAATGTTAAAAAAGTATACATCCGTACTTCTTGCGAGTACCAGATATGAAAAGGCGAAATTGCCAAGAGAGTTGCCGCCACTAAACCCACTTTTTTTCCTGCCAGCAAACGGCCGGTTTGGTACATAAGTGGCACAGACAAAACACCAACCACCGCTGAAGAGTAGCGCAAAATAAAGGCTGATCGTCCAATCTGAGACCAGCCCAACATTAACAAATAGTAGAATGGCAAATGCACGCGGTCATCAAACAAATTCGCAAGCAATTCCGGAACGGTCATAGCAGAAGAAGCGACAGTAAAGAGTTCATCCCACCACAGACTCTGGTTATCAAGGCGGTAAATGCGGAGCCCAAAAGCAAGTAACAGAATAATAACCAAGGAGATACGAATGTGTTTTGCGATTGCCAATTTCATGGTTGTTGGTTTAAGTCAAACAAAGATATCCTAATGCCTCCAATATCATTTGTTTCTAGTTCTTTATAATTGGTAGAAATCGCTGAAACCTGAGCCTCCTGCCATTCAATGCTGTGTTCTAGTGCGACTATCAACCATAAACGATTATTCTCATTTTGACTTAAATTCTCAAGGGTTAAAAACTGTCCACCTAATGTTTCATAAACAGACGTAGGCTTTCTTTGATCTGGATCCCCGGCGAGCAAGAATTGTTGATGCAATATTCCATAACATAGGGAAGGGAGATACGACCCGTCGCTGGTGTGTAAAATCAAATCATTGGGCTGCACTTGCCCCGCCACAAAATCAGCTGCCTCCTGGTATGGTGGCTTAATCAAATCTCCTGTTAGGTAACGAACCGATCCAATCAGCATTAATACCGTCGACAATCCAACCAACAATGGCAATGGCGATCTGTGACGAGTTGTGCCCCATGCCAATAAAATAATCATGAAAGGCGCAGCAGGAGCCATTGTGCGTTCGGGCAAAAAAAATGGCCGTATCATATAAACTAAGACAGGTCCTCCAACTACACATATTACTATTAGGAATGGCAGCAACATGTTGAGGTCCCCTGCCTGTAATGCCTTTCTAAATTCTAGAATAAATATAACAGCGATCGCTGCCGTAAAAAATAAAGCTAGTCCGGTGTACCAATTAGTAAATGACTGTCCAAATAGTAAAAAAGCCAGGGTAATCAGAGGTTTCAATGGATCACGAATAATATCGGCATCACCGGCACGAGATAAGGGCCGTAAACTGCCCACACCTATATTTGATTCCCCAGCCAAGATCATCAACCATGGAACAAAAACAATGATAGCAATCAAACAAACCCAAACTGTACGTCGAAGTCCTTGGCTGTCTTTGTACCCAACTAAAGCATGCAAAAATATTGCAGCTAATATAAAAATCGAAAAAAAGTGAGTGTAAATAGCAAGAACGGTTGTCAATGCCAAAGTGATCCACCACCAAGCACCTTCCTGCCGCGATTTCAAATAAAAAAATGCCATTAGTGCATTAAGCAACATCAGCATTGAGTACATCCGAATCTCGTGGCTATAGAGAAGTTGGAAGGGGGAGATAGCTATTAAAAAAACGGCCGTAAACCGCTGCCCTATTTTAGTCAACCAAACTTGGCTAAGCTTCCAAACAACAGCCAATAAAAGCAGATTAAAAAAAACACTAATCCACCGCCCCATCAGTGGTTCGTTTACTGTAGTCAATAACATACTACGCAACGTTAAGTAATAGAGAGGAGGATGTGGATCCAAAATTACATTGCTTAATATTTGTAGGGGTCGCAGCTCTGCCGTTAATAAGCTTATCGCCTCATCAAACCAGACACTTTCGCGACCTATTCCAATAGCGCGCAATATAACCGCAAGGAATAAAGGAAACGAAATAGCAAACTTTTTATTTATCGTTATTGGACGTGACTTCATAAACGTTAACTTGGTAGCCCCGAACATAATAGCTTTTCACATAAATAGCGCGACTCATTACTTCTGAGAAATTTTTCCGCATATAATCTTCGTTCCAGGCAGTTTCAACGGCCAGATGGGTCATATCTGAACTTTCCACATCTTCCACAGCTTCCAAACTTGTCGTGTGCGGAAAGAAAATATGGGCACGCAAATCATTTTCAGAAGTTAGGACATAGGCGTAAGGTCCCCCCAAAACCACCTCACCCATATGAAAGTCTTCTCCAAATTGGTTTGAGGCCGCTACAATTGTATATTCAGGTTTTATCGCCCAAGAAAGATACTGAGAGAAGCCAATAGAAATAATTGCGAATACTAATACTTTGGGGATGATATTGCGTGCTTGATAAGAGAGAGGCAGTTCATTTGGGCCGCGTAGAGAAAAAATTAAATAAACAAATATTCCCACCAACCCTGCTAACAAAGCAACAATGAATAATAGAAGCAATGTTGCTGGTTCTACTATTGCCTGGCTGTCAGCGAACCCGAAATCTAGATGTTGTGCCTGCCAATATTGGAATGAGATAACTGTCAATATATATACCAAGTAAGACAAACCCAAGTAAAGGAACAGTAAATAAGGTAAGTTGAGTTTTGAAAGCTGAGGGATCTGCCTACTCGAAAATCGCATGAATGCATCAAGCGTGAGAGAAGCTGACAATGCCATTGGGGGAATCAACAATATCATGTAACGGGTCGACAGACCATTTGTAAACAACAACATCACAATAGTGGTGCCCATATAAAACAAAAGTAACACTTCAGTAATGGGGATTTTCTTTTTCGGCTCCAATAAAATTGAAGCTACAAGCTTTAAAATATATGTGTATGAAAGCAGAAACAAAATAGGCATTCGCACAAAAAAAATTGTCCGAATACCAAAATATAAAACTCCCCAAATTACGAAACGAAGATTGTCTTGTAAGCCGTTTGAAGGGTTCAGGGTCCGCTTTCCTATCATTTGAATACTTCTTAGCAACCATTCTTTAGGTGAAGGGATGAAAAGAATTGCCAGTAGCAATAAAATCCCCAAAATTGCCGCCCCTACAAACGCATTAATCATTGCTTGTTTTTGTCTGTTGTTTCGCCACCACCATATGCCAGTACTAAATATTACAGTTGTCAAAAAAGCGATTCCCGCTAATTTCACGAAAAGCACATTGCAGGCAGCAATAAACAGTGAAAACAAAAACCAAACCGGTTTTTTTAACCCTCTTCCCCAACAATACATAGATATTGCTATAAGCAAATTTAGTGGGGTGTAAACAACTGACATTCGATTGTATATGAGGAAGATGTAGTTAAATGTCAAAAAAACAAGTGTGATTAGAGCAACCTTATTATTTAAATTCTCTTTCGCAAATGCGTAATAAAACGCCATGCTAATCAAACTGAGCATTACAGTCATCAGGCTTGCTTGCCAATAACCTGGGCCAAGCAGAGAAAAGAAAGCATAAGCCAACCAAATAACTGCAGGATAATCGTTATACATCCTCTTTGAAAAGAAACCTTTGGTCCATGAACCAAATAGTAATTTGTCGCGTGCCGGTCCAACGGTGTTTGAAGCGTCAGTCGTGGCTCCTTGTGATACAGAAATTTGCAGCGGCGGGTCGGCATTTAAAGCATAAAATCGAAGCCCAGCTGCAGTTAAAAAAATAATGGTAATAAAAACTATTTGGGCAGGTTTCATGAGATGATTCATACGAATAATTGGTATTGATTACCAAAATATCTTAGATGAAAGTGGTGAATGTTTAATAAAGTTCGCAAAGTAGGAGATCATTTGTATTGATGTGTTCTGTTATCAAAATGTTTACCGAGCTCTCAAATCAAGTATGTCCAAAACCATATTGGCTATTCAGTAATTCTAAAACACAATGGAGAAATATTAATAGGCGAAAAGTACAAAAAAAGCTCGGAAATGAATCCCGAGCTTTTTCTAAGATACTATCTTAACCACATCTAGCCATAGTAGCTTCCCATCGCTTCGCTTTTCGGTGCATTTACCAAAGCCACCCCCACAATACGCACGCGAGCCTTTTCCAGCATCTCCTTTGCTCGTTCCGCATGGTCGCGGCGGGTTTTTCCGGCACTTATTACCAAAAGTACCCCATCTACTTTGGCGCCCAAAACGGCCGCATCCGTCACGGCAACAACGGGAGGTGCATCAAACAGCACAATATCCGCCTGTTCCTGCAAAATGGCAATGACCTGATCGACTCGCTTTGTCCCCAACAAATCTGCCGGGTTGGGTGGCAGCGTGCCGCTAGACAATAACCACAGATTTTCAACACCTGTTACCTGCAGTGGTGGTTTTTCATCCTGACCCAGCACCATGTTGGTCAGGCCCGGTTCTTGTTTGAGGTTAAAAATATCGTGTAAAGACGGCCGTCGTAAGTCACAATCCACTAAAATGGTGCGGCGACCGCTCTGCGCCATTGTTACGGCCAGATTGGCGATCGTCGTGCTCTTGCCTTCGCCCATGGCGGCGGACGTTACCACCAGGCTGCGAATAGGGTTATCCAGGCTGTAAAAGGACAAGTTGGTACGCAGCGTTCGGTAAGCCTCGCTAATTGGCGAACGGGGGTCTGTTAAAGTAATTAAGTCCATAATCTTCTCATTTCCGTTGTTTGTAATCCGTTGACGGATCACGGATTACGCTTTATTGATTCGGTATTTGTCCGATAACTGGAATGTCCAGGTAGCGCTCCACGTCTTCACTGCGGCGCACCACGCCAGACGCAATCCATTCCAGCACAAAAATGACCACCAGCCCCAAAATTGCGCCGAAGATACCGCCAGCAGCAGTGTTGATGGTCGTTCTCGGCTGCACCAATGAGGCTCGGGGATCGTCTTGGAGCTCAATAGTGATGCGGTCCTCCTGGCGGTTCTTCTCGTTTTCCTGATTTTGCCATTGGATGAGCAGTTCGCCCCAGGTGCGGGCAATATCATTGGCCAGGTCAGGGTCAGTATTCTCCACGGCTAATTGCAACACTAACGCGAGGCGATCCGAGGCCACGCTAAAATCGCCCAAAAGCTGCTGTGGCGTCATGTCGAGCTGCATAACGTTGATCACATCCCGCGCGCGATAGCTGCTATTCAACCACTGTTCGTAACTGCCCAACAGCTCCCGCGAGGCCTGAGACTGGCCGTAATCAGTACGTGCGGGACGCACCAGAAGCTTTAAATTGGATTCGAACAGTTCAGTCTGCATTCTACTAAAGCCAAACGCCGCAACGGCCGTTAACATCGCCATCACCAGCACCAGCCACCCCCGCTGCCGTAAAATGCGCAAATAATCACTTAATTCCATAAATCACTCCTAAAATAGGATGCGGGATAAGAGATGAAGGGTGAATACTCATTTCTTCGGAATCACGCCAAGAACAGGAAGGTCCAAACTTCCCAGGCTTTCTCTGTCGCGCACTGTGGGGTCTAAGTATTCCGCCAGCAGCGCTAACCCCACGCCTGCACCCACCGCCAGCACAATTCGTAAGGGTAAATCAAGCTGACTGCGAATTCCCGGGGATATAGGAACCACAATGGCCTCATCTAGAGGAACGATAACGGCCGTTTCCCCACCTAACTGCGGTAATGCCTCCCCGTTTTGCCTTACCAGCACAGCAATCGTTGCCTCCATGATGGCTGTCAATGTCTCTGCATTCCCGTAGCTGATAGAGAGCGTCAGCATACTCCGGGCATTATCCGCCGCAATTTGGATAGCTCCAGCGGGTACGTCGATGCTGTTGGTGGCTAGTTGGCTAGAAACGGCCGTAGCAAATGCTCGCCCCTGCACCCAATCTGTCAGCCCGTTCACAATATATTCCGAGGCCAGCCAATTGTAGTAACGCTCTTCCTGTATGGTCAACGCCGCAGTATCCGGCGGCTGCGCCACCAAAAAGCGCACGCCAACGTTATACGCCTGCGGCGGTGGTTGGTAGGTCACCAGCCCCACGGTCAATACGACTGCTGCCGGAATTACCACCAGCAGCCAGCGCCGCATCAAAAGTTGCCAATACTGACGAAGTTCCATCTCTAATCTCTATTTTTTCTACCAGCCGCCAGCTTTTCATCTATGAATGCGGCTAATTTTTGGCGGAAAAACGGCCGAATCGAATTGTTCGGCGTGTTCGCAAATACGCTTCGGGCTGATTGAGGCTTCATCAAACCCCTCTACCGCCGCGATGATAGCACCAACCGACTGCTCAGTAAACAGCACCCCCGTTTCGCCAGGGATCACTGTATCCAGCGCGCCGCCCGCCGCATAAGCAATAACGGGCCGCCCTGCTGCCATAGCCTGAATCGGCGCAATGCCAAAATCTTCTTCACCTGGGAACATAAATGCCCGTGCCCGCGCCAGCAAATCTGGCAAATCTTCATCGGGTACGTACCCCAGAAACTCTACCGATGGTCCGGCTAAGGATTCTAGCCGCTCCCGGTCACGACCGCTGCCAGCAATAAGCAATCGGCGGCCCATCTTGTTAAATGCCTCAATCAACAAATCAATGCGCCGGTAGGGCACCAACCGCCCCACAATGACGTAATAATCATCAATGCGGTTAGCTGGAGCAAAGCGTTCCGTCTCTACCGGCGGGTAAATGATAACCGAGTCTCGACCATAAACTTTGGCGATTCGCCGCCGTACTTCCTGCGATATGGCAATGAAATAATCCACTCGCTCGGCTGCCAGGCGATCCCACTGGCGTAAATAGGTCAAAAATGGGGGCAGCAGCCAGCGCGCTAGGCGCCCCAAATTTTCCTGCTCAGCATACTGGTGGTAACGCCAGACGTATCGCGTGGGCGTCAGGCAATAACAAATGTGGGTCGTTTCCGGGCCGGTGATAATCCCGTGGCAAAACCCGCTCTTATTACTAATCACCAGGTCATATGCGCGGAAATCAAATTGTTCGAAGGCCAGGGGGTACAGCGGAAAATAGAGCTGCTGCTTTTTGTGGGCGAAGGGCAGGTGATCAATGAAGGAAGTGCGGATGTCCCAACTGCGCCAGTGCGCAGGCATCCCCGCTTTCCAGTAGAGGGAGGTGTATAACGGCCGTTTCGGGAACATGGCGACAAGGTTTTCCAGCACATCCTCTGCACCGCCAATCTGGTTTAGCCAGTCATGTACCAGGGCAACATTCATAACCGATATCGGATTTTAGATTTCAGATTTCGGACCACCTGTTCCCCAATCCGACACCCCAAATCCGCCATCAATTCAGCCCCAATCTCTCCATGCGCGCGGCCAATTCAGCCTCCACTTCCAGGCTTTGCATGGCATCATCAAGCTGGTTGTCCAGGCTGCTTGTCTGCATTTCCCAGGCTGCATCCGCATGGTCCAGTCGGCGGCGAATGTTCTCTGCCGCCTGCGCAACTTCGGTGTCCCCCACCCCCACCAGTGCATCCAACGAGCGCATGGCTTTCGTAGAAATTTCCTTGGATTTGGCCAACTGCACCAAAAACTGTAATTCTTCCCGCTCTTGGCGGGCAATGTCCAGCCGTCCCTCCAGCTTAATGCGAATGTCGTCCAAGCGTTCAGCGGCGCTGACCTGCCGCTCCAAGGATGCATCGTAGGTCTTGATCAACTCCATGGTCGAATTGAGCTGGCGCTGGGCGACCATGGCCTCAGTCCGTTTACCTTGCTGCAAAAACCGGTCAACCGCCAGGTCAAATTTGGCCGCATTTTCGGCCAATGCTTCGCGGCGGCGGTGCGAAGTCTTGATCTGGGCAAACATGGGCTCAATGGTGCGTTTAAACTCTTCCAGTTCGCCTTCGGCTTCGCGAATATACTGGTCATACACTGCCAGGTCGCTCTTTTGCAGCGCTTGATCCGCGGCGTCATGCAGCCGCGCTTTGAACAGCGTTTTTAGTTTTGAGAATAGGGATGCCATGGGGAAATTATACTCAAAAGCAAAAAAGAGACACCCGCTGCAGCGCTGCAACGGGTGCCTCTCCGCCGAATGGCGTAGTCACTCTGGCGTCAGGAGATTGGAGGGCCAGTTACGGCCGTTACCAGAGTTGACTTACTAGAATATGGCAACTATTCGTGCACCACAATCTCTTCTTCATCAAAAGGTTGAGCTTTGGCGCTGGTAAAGGCGGTGCCTTCCTCAGGCATCAATAAAGCCATCACAATGTAAAGCAAAATGCCAGGGCCGCCCGCCAAAGTCATGATGACGAAGATAAGGCGGATTAATACCGGATCAATATTCAAATAATCGGCTACACCAGCCGCAACACCTAAAAACATCTTATCAGTAGATTTTCTTACCAAACGCTTTTCCATTATAGACCTCCAAAGCAATTTATCTGTTTTAAACAAACTAGTTTTTCAAATCACCCACCACTACGCGCCAATGGCATAAAGGTTGCAGCTAAGCGGCTGCAAAATTGTTAAAGGCCTCGTCGCTCCCGCAGCAGCAGCCACGCGCCCAAAACAATGAGCGCCGCCGGACCTATCACGTTCAACTGCCCCAGCCCGTTGAAAAAAGCGGCAAATATGCCAAACAAAACCAGGCTAATCACAATCAATCTGACTCCGGCATAAGCCATTTCCCGCCCCCGGCGTTCCAGCAGGCTAGAAAGCAAAATACCGATGCCTACGAAGCCAATGATGAGAGTCCACACATAAGCCCAACTGGCCCAGTTTCCTGTGGCATTTTGATAATACAAGATGCCGCCAATACCCGTAATGATGCTTCCGGGTACTGCCAGGGGGGGCGTGCCAAGAAGTGCGCTGACCAAAAACAGGCCGCCTAACCCCACAATAATGAGAGGCCAATAACGGGCAGTATTTAACTGAGCTGCCAGTTCTGGAAACATTTCCGTGGTTAAGAAAAAGACGCCAATGAGGATCATAAGCAATCCACCAATGACAGAGCTTCGTTTTTGCATCGAGTTGCCTCCTACCCGGGTTGGTCAAATTTTTTCAGTAACTATACGCGTATCTTGCCGGATAGTCGCATGGGTGTTTTCGCGTGAGAAACGGCCGTTTCACTTGGTGGGCTGGTCAACATCATAGTAAAATCAACTAAATCCGGCGTAATTTTTGCGCCACCATACAACACTTGCCGCACATTTAGGAGTGAAGATGAACCCCAACTCTCAATCTGGTGTCCTACGGCTGGTAAAAATAGCAGCCCTGCTATTCAGCGTCGCACTAATCTTCAACGTTTCTACCTTGCTGGCCCAGCGCGACGATCCCGAAAACATTCCCCCACCCGAGCTCGTATCTCTGGCGGGGACTTTCCAAACGCAAATCGACTGCCCCGGCAATTGGAACACAGACTGTGAAGCCACATACATGACTTACGATGCCGACGACGACTTGTGGTCGGTTACGTTAGAACTAGAAGCCGGAAGCTACGAATACAAAGCCGCCCTCAACGGCACCTGGGATGACAATTACGGCCTCAATGCCAAATATTACGGCGACAACATTCCGCTGGAAGTCGCCGAAGACGGCCCCGTCACCTTCTGGTACGACCACAAAACCCGCTGGGTCAGCGACAGCATCAACAGCCTCATTGCCAACGTGCCCGGCGATTTTCAGGATGAAATCGGCTGCCCCGGCGACTGGCAGCCCGACTGCCTGCGCTCGTTGCTGCAAGACCCCGATGGCGATGGCCTCTACCAGTTCGTCACCGCGATCAATCCCCGCCGGAGACTACGAAGCCAAAGTCGCCGTAAACCAAAGCTGGGATGAGAACTATGGGGACGGCGGCGTGGCCGATGGCCCTAACATCCCCTTCAACGTGCCCGAAAATGTGGCCGTCATCTTCACCTGGGACCCCAACACTGGCGTTATGGAAATAACCACTGGCGACGCCAGCCTGGCCGAAGGCATGATTAGCGGCGCACCCAGTGCCACGGCTGGCGGGAGCGGCATGCCTGCTCCCGTGGTGAAAACTGCCCAGACCTGGTGGTCATTCCTGGCACGATTCAAAGCGTGCTGGGCTGCGCCGGTGACTGGGCACCCGACTTGCGAGGTCACCGCCCTCACCTACGACGAAGCCTTTCAACTGTGGAGCGCCACTTTTGACGTGCCCGCCGGTGAGTATGAGTACAAAGCTGCCCTGAACGGCAGTTGGGATGTGAACTTTGGCCAGAATGCCGAACCCGGCGGCGCCAACATCCCCCTCTCACTGGCTGAGGACACGGCCGTTTCCTTCTACTTCAGCGAGCAAACAGGCTGGGTCGCCGACAGCGTCAACAGCATCATCGCCAACGTACCCGGCGAGCTTCCAGAGCGAGCTAGGCTGCGCTGAGGATTGGCAGCCCGCCTGCCTGCGCACCTGGCTGCAAGACCCCGACGGCGACGGCATCTACATCTTCAGACCGACGCCATTCCCGCCGGTGACTACGAAGCCAAAGTCGCCGTAAATTCAGGCTGGACTGAGAATTACGGCGAAGGCGGCGCGCAAGATGGCGCCAATATCCCCTTCACCGTGCCCGAAGACGATACGCTGGTGCAGTTTGTCTGGGATTCGGCCAGCAAAGTGCTGAACATCGGCGCGGGTGAAGGCGCCGGACCGGTGGGCAACCTCAAGGATCTGAAAGCGCATTGGGTAACGGCCGATACCATCGCCTGGGACGTGGACACAGAAACGGCCGAAACCTTTGCCCTCCACTACAGCCCCACGGGGACGCCCTCTCAGCCTCAGCGATGACGGCGTGGAGGGCGGCGAAGCCATTCCTCTCACCCTGAGACCCTAACGGCCTTAGCGACGAAATTTTGGCAAAATTCCCCCACCTGGCAGACTTTGCCGCGCTGCAAATTGGCGAAGCTGACCTGGGCAAAGTTCGCATCGCGCTGAAGGGGCAGGTCGCCGTTGAAGCCCGTACTGCCGAAGGCCCAGTCGATGCCGCTGGCCTGCAAATTCCTGGTGTACTGGATGATCTTTACACCTACGACGGCCCCCTTGGCGTCACCTTTGAAGAGGGGGTGCCCACACTTGCGCGTTTGGGCGCCCACCGCGCGCATGGTGCGGCTGCAGTCTGTTTGTCAGCGCTAACCCCAACGGCCGATCCGACACGATCCCCATGCGCCCCGATCCGCAAACCGGAGTGTGGAGCGTTACTGGCGAAGAAGATTGGAACGGCCAGTTACTATCTCTATGAAGTTCAGGTTTACACCCCCGCTACCGGTGGCGTCGTCACCAACCTCGTTACCGATCCTTACACCGTCAGCCTGACTACCAACAGTACCCTCAGCCAGATCATCGACCTCAACGACCCTGCCACCATGCCGGAGGGCTGGAGCGACCTGGCAAAAAGTTGGTATCGCCGCTCCCGAGGACATCATCATCTACGAACTGCACATTCGCGACTTCAGCGTCAACGACGCAGAGCGTACCTGAAGAACACCGCGGCACTTACCTTGCCTTCACCCATCTCGATTCTGCCGGTATGCACCATCTGGCGCCAACTGGCCGATGCCGGACTTACCCACCTGCACCTGCTGCCCAGCTTCGACATCGCCACCATTGAAGAAGATCGCAGCGAACTGGGTCAACGCCTGACCCGGCAGAGTTGGTCAGTTTGCCCCCTGATTCCGAAGAGCAGCAAGCCATCGTCGAGAGCGTGGGGACCAGGATGCTTTCAATTGGGGCTATGATCCCTTACCATTACAACGTGCCCGAAGGCAGCTACAGCACCGATCCCAACGGCCCCGTGCGCATCATCGAATACCGCCAGATGGTGCAGGCCCTTAACGACATCGGCCTGTGCGTGGTCAGTGGATGTGGTGTACAACCACACCAATGCCAGCGGCCAAAGCGATCGCTCGGTGCTGGACCGGATTGTGCCAGGCTACTACCATCGCCTCAACGCCACCGGTCGCGTTGAAACTTCAGCACCTGCTGCCAAAACACCGCCACCGAGCACAACATGATGCGCAAGCTCATGGTCGATTCGGTCGTGACCTGGGCCAGGGCATACAAAATCGACGCCTTCCGCTTTGACCTGATGGGTCACCACATGAAAGATGACATGCTGGCCGTGCGCGCCGCCCTCGATGCCCTGACACTGGAAAATGACGGCGTAGACGGCAAGAGCATCTACTTGTATGGCGAAGGTTGGAATTTTGGTGAAGTAGCCAGCAATGCCCGTGGCGTCAACGCCACGCAGATCAATATGGTCGGAACCGGCATTGGCACCTTCAACGACCGCCTGCGCGATGCCGTGCGGGGCGGTAGCCCCTTTGACGCAGGGCAGGATTTGCTGCGCCAGGGCTTTGCCACCGGTCTCTACACCGACCCCAACGCACGCCAAGAATCAGATCCTTTGGAGCTGTTGCTGCAAATCACTGACTGGGTACGCATTGGTCTGGCGGGTAATCTCGCTGATTATGAGTTTGTAAATGGCGCGGGCAATCAGATAACCGGTGCAGAAATTGACTACAATGGCAACCCGGCAGGCTACACGGCCGATCCGCAGGAAAATATCATCTACGTCTCCAAGCACGACAACCAGACCTTGTACGACAACCACGCCTACCGCCTACCGGTGGACACCAGCATGGCCGACCGCATCCGCATGCAAAACTTGGGCCTGAGCACCGTCATGTTTAGCCAGGGCGTGCCCTTCTTCCACGCCGGCAGTGACATCCTACGCTCCAAGTCGCTGGATCGGGACAGCTTCAACTCTGGCGACTGGTTTAACGCCATCGACTGGACCTACGAAGATACTAACTGGGGGCACGGTTTGCCAGTTGCCAGCAAAAACCGGGACAACTGGGCCATCATGCAGCCGCTGTTGGCCAATCCGGCGCTGGATCCAGCGCGCGAAGATGCGGTGCTGATGAACCAGCTTTTCCGCGAGCTGCTGCAAATCCGTCAATCTTCACCCCTGTTCCGCCTGCAAACGGCCGAACAGGTGCAAGACATGCTCCTCTTCCACAACACTGGCCCAGACCAGATTCCAGGCCTGATTGTGATGAGTATCGGCGAAGTAGCTATGGAAAATGTTGATCCAAGCTATGATATGATGGTGGTATTGTTCAACGCTGGGAACGAAGCGATTGTATTTACCGACGAATCCTTCAGCAACATGGTGCTGGAACTACATCCCGTTCAGCAAAATTCCGCCGATCCTGTGGTGCAGACGGCCAGTTTTGACGCAGAAACCAACACTTTCAGCGTGCCAGCGCGCACAACGGCCGTTTTCGTACTGCCGGAAGGCGCTTTGGTGCTGGAGGTTGAGCCTGCTCCTGAACCAACTGCGGAGCCTGCTGCCCCAGAAGCAACCGCGGAGCCTGCTCTGGCTGAGGCAGAAGAGCCAGTGGTAGAACCGACTGCGGGACTTGTTACTGAAGAACCAATATCAGAAGAGCCTACCGCTGACGATGGCGCCAATGCCGGCGCTGCAACTGGTGCAGGTGTAGCCGTCGCTGTCGGGGCGGGCGTAGCCATTTGGGCTGCCCTCCGCCGCCGCCAGCAACGAAGCTAGGACATTAGTTGAATAAAATGGAGGTTACAAAATGGGAAAAGAAACCAGACTGTTCAAGAGCGAAGAGAGGAAAAACCGCTCCGAAGTCGCTGCATTTCTGCGTCAAATTGCAGAAAAGATTGAGAGCGGACAGGTCATCTTGCGCCAAGGAGAGGAAGAACTTGTCCTAGAAGTACCCGGCAACTTGATTTTAGAAGTGCAGGTTGAGGATGAAGACAAAAAGAGCAAGGGCATCCAACATAGCCTGGAACTGGAAATCAAGTGGTATGATCACGATCCCTCAGGCGGGGCTTTAGAGTTAGGATAAGCCAACAGGTCTAGACATCCAGCTACTAAGTACGGCCGTTTCCCGCCACGGGTACAGGAAACGGCCGTTTTCCATTGACACAGCGATTAGAGGGCGTACACTGTCCATATGCCATCCTTCGCCACCCTCGCGCTGCGCAACTTACTTACCTATCGTCTGCGCACGCTGTTTAGTGCCCTCATCATCAGCCTCGGCGTGGCCATGACTCTGGCCACAGAAATTGTCAGCAGCGCCCTTTTCGATGCCATAAACCAGGTGGGCGATGGTGACCTACAAATTACGCATGGATTCGTTGTTGAGCAGTTTGGCCTGATGCTCAGTGGCGTTAGTGGGGTGCTAATTGCCGCCACCGCTTTCCTCATCTTCAACACCTTTGTCATGACCATCACCCAACGCCGCCGCCAGATTGGTCTTTTGCGCGCGCTGGGCATGACGCGTCAGCAGACGCTGCGGCTGGTTCTGCTGGAAGCATTCCTGGTTGGTATTATTGGGGTTGCGATAGGTTTGCTGCTTGGCCCATTTATAGGTCAGGGCATCATTTCCATGCTGCGCCTGCTTGCTGGAGAATTTATGAGCTTTGGCGAAAGCACATCCACTTTAAGTACCTGGCTTGTCGCCATCGGCCTGGGGCTTGGCGTGACTTTATTGGCAGTTTATTTTCCTGCTCGGGAGGCAGCAAAAATATCACCGCTGGCAGCGTTGCACGACAGAGAGCATGGGATTTGGAGTTTGAGACCCAAAAAATTTCCGGTTTTCAACAATAGCCTCGCCTCACCGGAGGCGGTCGCTTTTTTTGCGATCCTGGCTCTTTTCACCTACCTCGCAGTTTCGCCCCCAGGCGAGTGGGCTTTCCCACCGTGGAATGCGTGGCTAACCGGATTGTTTTTGCTGGTATGGCTGGCGAGCCTGGGAGTTTTGCTTCCAGCTTTAATTCGGGGAATTGGGTGGCTGGCGCAGAGATGGTGGGGGCGACGTTCGGCAAACGGCCGTTTAGCCGCTGACAATTTGACCCGTGCCCCAACCCGGGCAGCCCTCACCACCCTCACGCTGGCCATAGGTCTGACCACCATCGTGGGCCTGACAGGCATCATGACTTTTACTTTCGACGATTTGTTTGGGTACACCTTCAATGAGATGGCGCGGCAGGAAATGTGGGCAGTGTTTCCTTTTGATTTAGAACAGGGAATTGCCGGATTATCGGGGGTTGATGCTCTGATGTTGCCCCCTGAACAAATTGACGTGTTTGTGGCTGAAATAGGCGCACAAGCTGACATTACTCCAATTCGTTTTGCCAGCGTACCGGAGCTTTCATTCATGGGCCGCAATTACTTTACATTCGTAGCGGATCCGGCTGCGCTGCAAGATGGTTTTTTCACCATGATCGCAGGTGATTGGGAAACGGCCGTTCCTCTCATGGAATCTGGCTGTGGGGCGTTGGTCACCCCTGCGGTTGCCCAGCGCAACGGCCTGAAGGTGGGCGATACTTTCACCATAACCGGAGCACATGGGCCTGCTTCTTGTACGCTGGCTGGCATAGGCGCCGGATTCGTCAACGCCTCCATTGTGGGCAGCGCTGCGGCAGAAATGGTTGGAGCCACGGGCGTCGTTTCCTTGGTCATCACACCCGCCCTTCATGCCGATTTGCATGCGCTCATTGATGAGATGCAGGCCATCGCCGACCGCTCCGACAAAACCTTTGTGACCAGCATGCGCAGCTATGCTTCTCTCATCGATGAAGTTGTGTTTCTTTTTGGCATCGCCATGAACGGGATTTTGCTGCTGGCCATCTTGGCGGCCACCTTGGGGGTAGTGAACACCATGATGATGAGCGTGCAGGAACGACGGCAGGAGTTAGGTTTGCTGCGAACAATTGGCGGTACACGGCGGCAGGTAACGGCCGTTGTCACCGGAGAGGCTATGTTATTAGGCTTAGCCGGCGGTCTCTTTGGCCTGCTGGCAGGGGCTGGCATCATCATTATTGTCGTCGTCACCTACGGCGGCAACCCGTGGGGAGTGCCCAATCTGGCCGTTTGGCCCGCTGCCGGTCGCACCTTGCTGCCCGCTTTGCGCAACGGGCTGGTAGGCTTGCTCTGCTTGCCGCTGGTGAGTGCAGCAGCAGCACGCTGGCCAGCTAAGGGATTGCTAAAGGGAACGGCCGTGCAAATCCTGAAAGCTGTCCCAGAAAAACCGGCCAATTTCCACATTTTGCAAAAGTGACCGGTTACAATTAGGCTCACAATTTATGAGGAATAAGGAACAAAATCATGGAACGCAAACCAGCTTTGGAGAAGGGTATAGTCAACGAATTTGTAAAGGTTGCCCATGGCGACCTGAGCCAGGTCAAGGCGCTGCTCGAAAAAGAACCTGCCTTGGTCAATGCGGCCTGGGATTGGGGCGGCGGTGATTGGGAGACGGGCTTGGGCGCTGCTGCGCACACCGGTCAACGAGAAATTGCCTTTTACCTGCTAGAGCGCGGGGCACGAATGGATATTTTTTCTGCCGCCATGCTGGGCAAATTGGAGATAGTGCAAACTATTCTCGCCTCCTTTCCGCAAATGGCACAAGCCAAAGGCCCTCACGGCATCCCACTGCTAGTGCACGCAAAAATGGGAGGTGCGCCTGCCGCAGGGGTTCTGGCTTACCTTGAGAGTTTGTCACAGCCCATTGGATAACCCTTTTCTTTAAATTACACACAATGAACGTTGTAGAGAAAGTTACCGCCTTTATCACCAACTCCTCAGGTCAACTTTTGTTACTCCAGCATCCTTACGCGGGCATACAGATTCCTGCAGGAACTGTCGAAGAAGGGGAAACACCGGAAACGGCCGTTCTGCGAGAAGTAGCTGAAGAAACCGGGTTAAGCCACCTGACTACACCTTTTTTATTGGCGGCAGAGGAAGAATTACTGCCCCAAGACCAGGTGGTCATCGCTGCCCCAACCAAAGTCTTTTCCCGGCCAGATGCTGCCAGCTTTGCCTGGGCTGTTTTCCGGACAGGCATTTCCGTTTTCGTACGACGACAGGAAGCAGGCTACACTCAGGTAGAATACCTTGAACACGACCGGCTGCCGGATTCGCAGTTCCTTACTTACCGAATTTTGGGTTGGGTGCCAAACACAATGTTGGCCAACGTGCGCAGGCGCTTCTTTTTCAAATTAGCCTGCCTGGAACCTACGCCTGAAAGCTGGACGGTAACCAATGACAATCACACTTTTACGCTTTTTTGGGCGTCAAGCAGCAATTTACCAGATGTCATTACACCCCAAAATACGTGGTTGCAACACTTTTCGTGATGAGAAAGAGTGGTAGGGAGCGTTGTGACTAACTTTAGAAAGATTTTTGAGGACAAAGCAGGGAGATAGTGATGCTGCAAAAATTTCGAGACGAGGTAGAAGACCTGGTGCAGAGACTGGCTGCAGAAATGGATCCGCTGGGTTTAGCAGAGCAAGCAGAAATTATTCTGGATCGTCTAGCCGTTCATGCGGCCAGCACCGATCTCTTCCAAAAGACGCTGGCGGAGGGGTTGGCTTATGCAGTGGAGGGCAAAACTGTCCCTGCCAGAATGTTCGTAAAATGTGAGGCAGACGATTGTCCGCGGGAAGATGGCTGGTTTGCAGCGACGGAAGCGAGCCGTTGCCGCATTTGCAACAAGGTAATATGCCCCTATTGCGATTATTCTTCTCGAAAAGGAGAGCCTATTTGTTTCTTGTGTGAGCAGGAGCGCGGGTAACGGCCGTTCCCCTTTTGCCGCTTTAAGTCCCTGACAAGTCAATAATCATGTTTGTCACACGTTGAATCGAAAGTAAATCACGTCTCCATCTTGGACAACATATTCCCGCCCCTCAATGCGCAGCAAGCCTGCCGTCTTAACGGCCGTCCAGCTTCCCTGGGTGGCAAACACGGGAAACGGAACCACCTCCGCACGTATGAACCCCCGCTCAAAATCAGTGTGAATTACCCCGGCTGCCTGTGGGGCTGTCCAGCCATCGTGAATGGTCCAGGCTCGTGTCTCTTGTTCATTAAAGGTAAAGAAGCTAATTAGTCCCAACAGCGTGTAGCCTGTGCGGATAATCTTTTCTAGTCCGCTTTCGGCTACTCCGGAAAGCGCCAGATATTCGCGCCGCTCCTCATCTGTCAGACCAGCCATCTCCTCTTCCAGGCGCGCACAAAGCTTTATCAGCTCCGCCCCCTGCTCGGCGGCAACGGTTCGCGCTTCTCTGACGTAAGCACTATCTTCTGTCAGCCCTTTCTCGTCCACATTTGCCGCGTAAATGACCGGCTTGGCGGTGAGAAAGCGCATCTCCTGGTTCAACGCCTGGCAAATCGGGTCAGCCCACTGCGTAAAACCTTGCGCAGCCAGCCCGGTCCCCAGATGCCCATGCAATTCGCGGGCGATTTCCAGCACTGGTCTCAGCTTCTTATCTCCTTTCACCTGCCCTTCCAGCCGTTCAATCTTGCGCTCGAGCTGCTGCATATCCGCCAAGGCCAACTCTGTATTGATAATTTCAATGTCAGCCCGGGGGTCGGGGTGGGGGCTAATATGGATAACGTTGGGGTCATCAAAACAGCGCACTACGTGAATAATGGCGTCCGCATCCCGAATATTGCCCAGGAACTGGTTACCCAGCCCTTCACCGTGGCTCGCCCCTTTCACTAGCCCGGCAACATCCATAAATTCTATGGTTGCCGGAATGGCTTGCAATACCCCAACCAGCTTGGCCAGGCGGTAAACCCTTTCGTCCGGTACCGGCACAATAGCCTTGTTTGGGTGAATCGTGCAAAAAGGATAATTGGCAACCTGGGCGTTTTGCTCTTTAGTTAAAGCATTAAAGGTAGTGCTTTTTCCTACGTTGGGTAGTCCAACAATACCAATATTCAGGCTCATAATCTTTTCTTGGGAGGCTAGTTTGTTGGTTAGCTGGTTGGCTGACCAACTAGCACACCATCCAACCAGCTAACCAACTGGCTTAACCAGCCAGCGTCTCCTTCATAAAGGTCGCCAATGTCTCTTTCATCTTGGCCAGCGACGGCAAATGCACATACATCATGTGCCCGGCCTCGTAAAAACTCATACTGATATTGGCCTGTAGGCTGGGATCTAACTCTAAATGCTCAAAAGTATAGCGCGTGGCCAGGTATGGGGTCGCCAAATCATAATAACCATTGGCCACGTGCACCTTTAGGGCTGGATTCATAGTCATCGCTTTACGCAGCGTCTCGGCTACGTTTACAAATGAATTTTGATTCTGCGCATACTGCCATGCCGGAAACACCTTGAAGCTCAAAATTTCGTAAGGCAGGTCGCTTTCAAACTCTAATTCTCGGCGAATGTAATCGTTGAAGGTAGAAGTATAAGCGCCCAAAATCGCCGCATAGCTGGGATCCCCCTCAATATATTCCCCGGCAGAGTCCCGATCAATGCCAATATATCGCGTATCCAAACGCCCCACTGTCCGCTTCTGGTCGCGCAGCAGCTCTTTGCAGAATCGGTGAATGTTAATCCGCAAATTAGTGCGCTGCACATATTCGGTGGATAGACCAGTATAACGCGCTAATTTCTGCGCAATTTCTTGCTGCTCTTCAACGGCTAATGATGCACCTTTCATCAGGGCCAGCGTGTATTCATTCAGCGCAAAAGCCTCAACCTCACCCAGGGTCTTGTTTAGATCCGCCTGAAGTTCTCCGTCCAACTTCTTGTGATACCAGGCCGTGGCCGTGTAGGTAGGCAAGAAAAGGATGTAAGGCAAATCATTGCCGATGGTAAAGCGTGCCGTTTGGAAATTGAGAATGGACGAAACTAGCATAATGCCGTTGAGATACATTCCATGCCGTTCCTGCAAGTATCCCGAAAGGCCAGAAGCACGGGTGGTGCCATAGCTTTCGCCAATGAGGAATTTAGGTGAATTCCAGCGCTGATAACGCGTGACGTAGAGACGGATAAAGTCTCCTACTGATTCTATATCCTTCTTAAAATCGTAAAACTGCTTAGGCTTTTCTCCTGGCACAGCGCGACTAAAACCAGTTCCTACCGGATCGATAAAAACCAGGTCCGTCTGGTCTAGCAGGCTGAACTCATTGTCTACCAGGCGGTAGGGCGGCAGCACAGGGCTATCTACGTCGTGATTGTCTACCCGCCGCGGTCCCAAAACCCCCAGGTGCAGCCATACAGAGGATGATCCCGGCCCGCCATTGAAGCTGAAAGTGATTGGACGTTGTGCTGTATCGTTTACGTCATTTTTACTGTAAGCAATAAAGAAAATGGACGCCTTGGCCTTTTCACCCTCAGCCTTTTCTTCCTTCTCTTCCTCTTCTTTGAGAACGATGGTACCGGCCGTTACCGTGTAGCTGAGTTCTTGCCCGTCAATTATGATTTTGTGTTGGGTTTGCGCAATGACATCTTTTGGTTCACGCTGGGTTTCATTCGCCTCTTCTTTGCCATTGCCCTTATTTTTGGTGTTATCAGCAGTCATTGTGGGAATTCTCCTAGTAATTTGTTTGTCGTTATCCTCATTTTTCATCACTGCGTTTGCCGGGCGAAATGTAGGTGATGGAGCGATACGGCCGTACCTGTTCCGCTACCTCATCTTTCAGCACATTGCCCGACACATGCATCAACGTGTCGCCAAAATCTGGGTCAATGCCCATGCTGGCCAGGCAGGGAAAGTGGTGGTGCAGCAGTCCTGCCTGCTCTGCGGCGTCATCGGCAGAGACGCCCACAAGCCCGGCTGCCACGTGGCGGGCGCAGCCACAAACGGCATCTCGCTGCACGGTGACTGCCGTTATCCTGCGCGTTCCCTCATCAACTGTTACATCCAGTCGAGGTTGGCCAAAATAGCGGGCAAACTCAGCAATGAGTGGATTGTCATAGCGCGTACGCTGGCGGCGGGCAACCCCATAGTCCTGCTCAGTAAGCGAACAAAGCGGCTTGGGAGTGACGCAAGCTACGTCCATCTTCCCCAGCCAACCGTGCAATTGCCGCGCCAGACCCCGCGGCAGCCATGCCTCGTTATCGATGGGGGCTAAAACGGCCGTTGCCCCCACCATTTCCGCCAGGTCAGGCAGCAATTCGGCCACCCCTTTGTGCTCGGCGAAGGATAAAATCAACTCCGCCGGAGGTAAATTTGAAGGTAAGTAATCTTCGGGATAATCAATGACCGGGGGGAAAAATGCCGGCGCTTCCCATACAAACAGCTTCCAGGACTCCGGCCCATGAGTCTGAACGTTCGCTACATGGCGACGGCCGTATTCACCATTTACAATCGCCAAAATACGCATGAATCGCACCTCCAAATTACCAAAAGCCAGTATAACACGCTGCCCGAAACCTTGCATAACTGTGTGGATTCGCCATAATCCGCCAGCAAGGTGAGCAAGTTTGCGCAAGAAAAAATGTGGTTGGCAAAAATGAAGTGGAAATGGGGTATTTTTTTGCTTTTTTTACTGCTTGTAGGCTGCAGCAGCCTGGTAGAAAGAGAAGAGAATATTGCCATACACTGGGAAACGGCCGTTTCTTCTGCTGCAGATGCCACCCCCACCGCCAACCCTACCGCAACCAGCACCCCACTTCTACCCCCGCCTAGCGCCCTTCAGGTTCCCACAGCAACGGCAATGCCGGTTTCCACCATAACGCCCAGCCCCAGCCCACTGCCGCCTATCATTCATAACCCCGCCAATGAAGCCTTAGCCGGTCAGGCAGCAGCATGGGGAGTGCCATTTACAATCCTAGATGACAGTAACAGCGGCGTCTGGCAGTTCTCCCCAGACAGCTTCATTCACCCACTGGCTCTGGCGGTGAAAGACAACAGCGCCTATCTGCTGGATGCCGGGCGGGTGTTAGCCATTAACCTGGCTACCCCACTACCGCCAGGCGTGATGCTGGAACCCGGTCAAGCCATCGCCGGTGTGCGCGTGCTGGAGCCCCTAGACCTGGCCCTCTCACTTGACGCCTTATTTGTGTTAGACCGCGCCGGTGACGTGTACGCCTATGACTTTGCCTCCTCGACATGGCTTCTAGAGCGTTATGATCGCCCACCGCGCTCTGATTCGGCCAATCATTACTATGTGGCCGTCGAGACCAATGACAACGGCCGTTTCTTGCTGGACACCAATTACAATTACGTGAAACGATTTGCGGCGGGCGAAAGTGACAGTGGCTGGCTGCTGCCAGACAGCCGCGGCGTAGACCTGGTTGCCCAGGGTGACAGCATGTACGTACTTCTGCAGGAGTTGGACAATCGTACAGGACTGCTCAACCATTACCAGTTTACCGCTCGCCAAACCACATTTCGACCTAACGTTGCCTTTGAGCAGCCCCGGCAGGTTGCAGCCACAAATTCGGCCGTTTACGTACTAGATCAAGCCGGTGAGCGGCTGCTGATGATTCATCCCCAGAGTGGTGTACTGTTAGCGATATTGCAGCCTCCCCCCGAAACCAGCGCCATTTGGGCTGACGACAACCACCTCATTTTGGCCGGGCGCGACCGTCTTTTCTTCTACAATGAGCCACAGCGCCGCGCCTGGGTAGAAAATCCCCACCTTTTTAATGCGCCGCAGCCCCACGACCCGGTTGTATTGGCGGCACTGCCCCCGCTGCGCCTGCCTATTGGCGTCAGCCTACCCGCCCGCGATTTGCAGCTTCCTGGCGCGCCGCGCCATTACCGGCTGGGCGTGCACCAGGGGGTTGATTTGTACTGGCGGCGGGGCGCACCGGTAACGGCCGTTGCTGCCGGAACTGTCAGCCGCGCAAATAGTGACTATACCGACCCCACGCCTGCCGAATTTGCTGCCTGGGACCGTGAAAATCAGACTCTCGGGTACACCTCGGATGCAGCGCTGGATTTTTACCGTGGGCGGCAGGTCTGGATATTGCACGACGGTGGCCTGCTCTCGCGCTATGCGCACCTGGAAAGTATTGACCCGGCCATCATCACGGGAACGGCCGTTATCCAGGGGCAGCTTCTGGGCACGGTGGGCAATTCGGGAACCCCCTCCTCCCAGCTTACAGGCAAGCCCGACACCCATGTTCATTTTGACCTCTGGATTGGCCAGCACTACATCGGCCAATTCCTGCGTCCGGTTGAAACGCGGGATTGGCTGGAAGAAATTCTGGGGATTAGAGAGTAACCATGGCCGTCGTTTCAATTAACGCTCCTCATTGGTATCACCCTGCTTGCGAAACCTCATAGCAGACAGACCGCCATACGTCAGGCCGAAAATGAGGGCGAAGGCAACTGCTAACAGCCAATTTACCGGTCCATCCATTAAGAAATTTGCCATGAGCGTCCAACCAACAAAAGCGGCGATGGTTGCGCCAACTGCGGGTAAAAGCACGCGGCTTTTCATAATATACGCCTTCATTTTTTGAAAAGTTCAGTCAATCAGCGTTTCTTGCTGTAAATCTTGAGCGCGAGAATGCAAGCTCCAGCCAACAAAATACCTGTCAAAACCCAAAGTATAACTGCCAAGCCTGAAACAACTGGTGTTAAAGCTGCTGTTATGGCGGCTAAAAGAAGCAACCCGGCTATTTGTTTTTGCTTTGTCATCAATTCCTCCAACATTCATAAAAACAAATCGCTGTTTCACGGCCATGTGTGGTGGCAACGGCCGTTGCCGCCCCAGCAGCTTTCACAGCGGCCGGCGTTGATTCTGGCTCCACGCAGGCAGCAAGCAAGCTAATAGCTAAAAACAGAACACTTAACCTTTGTAATTGCATCAGGTTTAGCTCATCGTGTAGAGCAACCGTTCGGTTCTAAATCACTGCGTTAAAACTGAACGATTACCATTTAAGGGACAGAAGTATAATCGGTTGTATAGGAGGATATAGCCTCATCGAAAATATCACAAAGTAATTCTGCGTTTTCCGTTGGATAGCCTATTGCCGTTAAGATTCTACCATCTATGCGTTTAAAAACTGCAAAGCAGGCTTCCCCATTTTGATTTGCGAGCTGAGGCTTAATGTAAATTAGTCTGCTATACTGTCCTTCTCGCAATTCTTTTTCATAGTCGATACTATTTAGTGTTTTGATCCATTCATTAGCAGCGTCTTCAATTATTGTGGAACCAGATTGTTGGATCACAATTCGTCCTTCTGGGCCCATGAATACTTGCTTCTCAACCGAACTCTCACTTGTCCAACCTAGCGGTAATTTCCCCATCTCATAACAAATACCAACATTACAACCACCAAACCTGATTGAATGGGGGGCACATGCACTTAAAGAGCATATAACTACCACACTAACCAATAAGATTTTTTTTTGCATTATTACAAACTTTTTTTGGGAGTCTGGCGGGCTAACCCTCTGGCAGACTCCCAAATACCGGTTCATTCGGAATAATTACCTAGCCTCTGCCGTACTCAGCTTATCTCTCTGTCGCCAACAGCTTTGGCCTGGAAACTATCCTGACGCCTGTATAGCTTCTCGTCTAACATTAACAAGCAATCTATTATTAATATGCACCACTAATATGCACCACTGCTCCAAGTGCATACCCCATTCTGATTTACCGACCCAAGATGATAAGTCCTGATAACTTGTCCCAAAATACTACTGTATTTCCCATATGCGTGGGCAGATGGACTTGTTCCAGGATTATTGAAAGGGCCTGCGGTAGATGAAGAATCCAGGCTCCATCCAATCCACAAAATTCTCCCGCTATGCCACACATTCCATATAGAAGCTCCAGAACCATCTGCATAATATTTTATGTTGCCAAAACTGTTGAAAAGTGCATTCCCTAAATTACTATACACTACAATATGATCTGAACAGTTATGTTCACCTAACCCCAGTATTGTTGATAAGTCTTCATTCGCGTCTGAATCAACTACGGCATTATTAGATACAATCACTTTGTAATAGGCAGGAATGAGGTCTAATTGGTCGCCATACTCTTCTTTTAAATCATTT
This sequence comes from uncultured Chloroflexia bacterium, assembly GCA_963695505.1. Taxonomy (GTDB): domain Bacteria; phylum Chloroflexota; class Anaerolineae; order Promineifilales; family Promineifilaceae; genus JACSRF01. Next base: position 366,500 of record CAVOGX010000015.1, read on the forward strand.
ATTTCTTCTTCACTTAGTAGGTAAACAGTCTCTTCTACTGTTTCTCCTGGTTCTACAGTTATCGTAACACCTTTTTCTTCAAATGCGGGTAGTGTTTCATCAGCAAGTGAAACCCGTGGCATTGCCAACACCGCAGTGCCCACAAGGAACAAGGTGAGCCAAACAAACAGGAACGGATTTCTAATACTGTTTTTCATGATTTACCTCCAAGAACTATTAACAAGACATTGCCGGTAAAAGTTGGTTTAGCTAGAGACTTGTAATTCCCCTTACCAATAGCCTCATTATAAAAAAGCAGGTGTAACAAAAGTGTAACAAAAAGCGATCCAGTTTTTATGAGAGGGGTTGAATTTTTGTTACGGCCGCGCTACACTGCCCTGGCAAGCCAAAAAATTCCTGTAGCGGCGCGTCATCTTAACCTCACAGCCAAACTCTACTGTCCCAATCAACCTCTGGCGCCGTTCTTGTGCGGAAGGTGTTTATGGAACCTGGTGCGTTGCGGGCCACAGAAATGCGTCTGTCCCTCTTTGGATCGCCACGATTGGAGGGGAATGGCGCAAGTATCAGGCTGGGACGGCGGAAGAGTCTGGCGCTGCTGGCTTACCTGGCGGTGACGGGACAGCCCCACGACCAGGCTGCCCTGACGACGCTGTTCTGGCCGGAAAGTGATCGTGTGTCGGCGCGCGCCGCTTTGCGCCAATGCCTGGCGGAAATTAATCGCCGGTTGACCCCAGCTCTGTTACACCTGGATGGGCAGATGATCAGCCTGGCGACCGACGCGCCGCTGTGGGTGGACGTGATTGCCTTCCGCCATCACCTGGCTGCCGCGCAGGATGGGGCCGAACCAGACCATTTACTGGCAGCGGCCGGCCTCTATCAGGCTGAATTTATGGCCGACTTTGTGCTGCCGGATTGCCTTGAGTTCGAGCGCTGGCAGGCGGCACAGGCCGCGCTCTTTAACCAGGAGGTGCGGCAAGCGTTGGCCGAGGCGGCGCGGCTGCTGGCGGCGCAGCAGCGTAGCGAGGAAGCCATTGCCTGCGCCGTCCGGCGCGCCAACCTGGACCCGCTGGATGAGGCCGCGCAGGCGGAGCTGCTGCGCCTTTATTTGCGTAACGGGCAGGCTGCGACCGCCGTGCAGCGTTATGAATGGTTTGCCGCGCACCTGAGTGCTGAGGTGGGTCAGTTACCACCGTGGGATTTGGCGGCGCTGTGGCCGGTGGAACGGCCGTTTCCCAATCCCAGCCCGGTTGACAAAAATAACACCCTGGCCCCTCACCTAGGCGACCACGTAACCACTCCCATGCCCCTGCCGCGCGCCCTGACCCCATTTGTCGGGCGCGCACGCGAATTGACCGAGGTCATTGCGCGGCTGCGCCAGCCCGATTGCGCTCTGTTGAGCCTGCTTGGTCCGGGCGGGGTGGGCAAAACGGCGCTGGCGCTGGCGGCAGCGCGCCAGTTGGCGCCCGATTTTGCCCAGCGGGTTTACTTTGTGCCCCTGGCTTCTGTTTATGATCGAGAGAGGCTGCTAACGGCCGTTGCCCAAGCTCTGGGCGTTACCGCTGCTGACGCGAATGATCCACTCGCCGCGATAGGTGCGCGGTTACAAGACGTGGCGTGCTTACTGGTGCTAGACAATTTTGAGCAGTTAGCGGACGAGGCAGGGATGTTAACCAGCCTGCTGCAAGCCGCACCGGGACTAAAACTGCTGGTCACCTCGCGCTGCCGCCTGAAGCTGCACGAGGAGTGGCCTTTTCACCTGTATGGATTGGCTTACCCTGCTGAACCCGATGCGCCTGGGGCCGAAACTTACGAAGCAGTTGCGTTTCTGGCGCAGGCGATTCGCCGTCATGCGCCCCATTTCCCCGTAACGGCCGCGCATACGCCTGACCTGGTGCAAATTTGTCGCCTGGTGGAAGGGTTGCCGTTAGGTCTGGAGCTGGCAGCAGCCTGGGTGGGGCGGCTGACTCTGCCGCAAATTGCCGCCTTGATCGCACAGCAGCCCCAACAGCTAAGAGCCGTCTGGGACAACACGCCCGATAGACACAGCAGCCTGGAACAGGTGTGCGCCCACTCCTGGCAAATGTTGACCACCGAAGAGCAGCAGGCGGCGCAGGCGCTGGCCCTTTTCCCGGCAGGCTTCACGCCAGAAGCTGCTGCCGCCCTGGGCGTCAGCGCACCATTGCTGGCGGCGCTGCAAGATCAGTCGCTGGTGCAACCGCAAACAGGTTATGGGGAAAACGGCCGTTTCCACATGCACGAGGTCATTCGCCGTTACGTACAAAGCGTAACAGAGTTTGAGGGAACAACCCTAAGTCTCCCCTGGCGCCGGTACACCCATTATTATGCCACCTTTTTGCAGGAGCGGGACGCCTGGTTGCAAGATAACCGGCAACTGGCAGCCCTGGCAGCCATTCAGGGCGAACTGGCAAACGTGCGCGCTGCCTGGCGTCAGGCTGTCACCGACCGGGACATCGAAGCGACCAGCGCGGCACTTGCGCCCCTGTATCGTTTTTACCGGCTAAAAGGCTTATTTCGCTTAGGCATTGACGATTTTTCCCTGGCCTTGACCCAATGGCAGACTGCGCCTGGCGCAGATTGCCACAACACCCCAATGGCTGAGGCCCGGCTCATCGCCCGGCTATTCATCCGGCTAGGACTTTTACAGGCGCATCTGGCACAATTGGAACCCGCGGAGAACAGCTTGCAAGCGGGCCTTGCCTGGCTGTCTGGGCAAGACCAGGATATGTTGTATGAGAAAGCGGTTGGGCTGAACGGCTTAGCCCGCGTGGCTGGGCAACGCCAGGCATGGTGGGCTGCGCGCCAGTTCTACGAAGAGAGCCTGGCCGTTTTTCGCGCCCTTAACGCCTCTTTAGAGATGGCCCAAAGTCTGTCTGGTTTGGGGCACGTGGCCTGCGCCCAGGGCGAGTATGACGAAGCGCAGCGGCTGGATGAGGAGAGCCTGGCAATTTACCGGCAGTTAGGCAACACGTTGGGCGTGGCGGCGGTGCTCAACAACCTCAGCCACGTGGCCGAGATGGCCGGAAATTATCCCCAGGCAAAATTGTGGCTGCATGACAGCCTGAAAGTCGCCCAGAAAGCTTCTGCCCATTGGCTTGTGGCGGTTGCCTTAAGCAACCTGGCCCACATTGCTTGTCTGCAAGAAACCCATGATGAGGCTAAAAAGTACCTGGCTAAAAGTTTGCACCTACGCCAACAGTATCTTTTACCCGGTATAGGAAAAACCCGAGAGTCTGTTGCTGCTATTGACCAAAGGTGCTAACAAAAATATCGGCTCCCACTCTGCGATTTGCCCCGCCGTTACGCGCAGCAAGTGCGTCTCTCCCGCTGCCGTACCGTCGCTGGCCCCCAACCCTGGGGCGATAGCCTCCGTAGCGGCCTCGGCCATCAGCCAGCGGGCCAGGTCGCTTTCTAACCGGGTGGCGCTGCGCATGAGCAAAAGGTGGGTCAGGTCCACGGCCGTTTCCTCCAGCAAATAGTCCACGTGCCAACGCAGCCGCTTGGGAGATGGTCGCCAGCCCGCCCGCAGCAGCCCCTCTGCGAGGAGCCGCGTCTTTAATGCGTCGTAAATGGCGTGGTTATCATACTGGCTACGCGAAGCATGGCGCAACACCCGCGTCCCCAGCCCACCCATGGCCGAGCCCACGTACACGTACTCCCCGGCAGGTACAGGCAGCGCCGCGCCCCGCGCAAACCGCCCAAAGCGCACCTGCAAATCGGCCGTCACCTGCAGGCACAGCAAATAGCTGCCTGTGGAAACGGCCGTATCCCCCACCACTGTTATCTCATCCATCAGCGTATGCAAGTTACCAACCAACTACCCAACCAACTCCTCCACCAGCGCCACTGCTCCCCACAGCGGCGCATCATCGGCAAAACGGGCCGGAACGACGTCAAAATGCACCTCCGGCATGGCTGTGTCGCCAGCCGCCCGGCGCACCTCATCCCACCACAGCACCCCCGCCTTGGTCACGCCACCCCCCAGCACAAAGCGGTGTGGATTCATGAGATTGGCCGCATTGCCAATGCCTACGCCCAGTGCCCACGCCCCACGCTGCAAAATACTCCGCGCCAGAGGCTCGCCGTTGGCCGCCGCATCAGCCACCATTTTACCGGTAATGGGACCATTGGGCAGCACCCCATGGGCCGCCTGCAACTGCAAGCGGTAATCATGAGCCATGTACGGGCCAGAAGCCAACCGCTCTACGCAGCCCCGCTTGCCGCACAGGCACATGGGGCCGTCTGGGTCTACCACCATGTGCCCAATTTCCCCAGCCATGCCCTCGTAGCCCCGCCACGGCTGCCCATTCAGAATCCAGCCACCCCCCACGCCAGTGCTCACCGTAACGTACAGCAAAGTATCCGCGTCTTGCCCGGCGCCAAAGCGCCATTCTCCCACGGCAGCCACGTTGGCATCGTTGTCCACCCGCACCGGCACGCCAAAAGCCGCCTCCAGTCTTGCTTGCAGCGGGAAGTTGTGCCACCCTTCCACATGGTGCGAGAGGCGAACCACGCCGCTGGCAAAGTCCACCGGGCCGCCAAAGCTGACACCCACGACGGTGGGAACAGCCCCCGCCAGCAGTTCCTGGCTCATAGCCATGATGGTCTCCAGCTCGGTAACGGCCGTTACGTTTGCAGGGGTGAAGACGCGCTTCTGGCCTAACCATTGCGGGCGCTCCTGGTTATAGGCATCATTCTGGATTATCGCGGCAGATAGTTTTGTGCCGCCAAAATCAAGTGCTAGAATCAAATCAGACATGAAATATCTTCCATTGTGGCAAGTTTGCGGATAACTATGCCATAAAGAAAAGGGTAAGCCAACGAAATGGATGAATCTCTTTTGGACAAATTTGAAACTGCGCAGTATGAAGACCAGATTGGCATGTACTTGACCGCATTGGAAAAAGGCCAGCTTGATGAAGACACCGCCTTCGAAATGCTAAACACGCTGTTTGAGCAAACGGCCGTTCACCGGCAGCGCGCCCGCTTCGACGAGCTGGCCAATACCCTCCGGAGTCACGCCCCCGACCTGTACAAAGCAGAAGCAGGATATGTGTTGGAATGGCAGATCACCCACGCGCTGGTAGACGGCCGTTTCGACCCAACTTCCTGCCCTCACCCAAGAACTGGCCCAATGCGCCGCCGACTTTCCCTACCGAGCTCATCGCTGCGGGCGAAAAGCTGGCATACTACGGCCAGCTAGAGCCTCTGGCAGCCATGCAGCAAACAGCATGGCCCCACATTCAAGCCGCCAAATTCGACGAATGGGCCGTAGAAGAGTTTGCCGTGCAGGCCATGAACTACAACATCCTCCAGCACCTCATGTCCCATCCCACGCCCAATCCCAACAATCCTGAGCTGTTGGCTCAACTGGATGCTTTCGCCGAAGTCGAACCAGAGGAGCTGGCTGAATTTATGTCCCAACTCACCGGGCAAGCCGCGCGTACCTGGCAACCTGATGATTTCAAAATGCCCCTTCAAAGTGGGAAATCTATCGATATCCCAGAAGAGATTGAATCCAATTTGATGCAGCTATTGCGTGAGTTTATGTACGACGCCCACAAAAACGAAGGAATCCCAATTAGCCGCGCCGCCCTGGCTTATTGGCCTCTCAATGAATATCTGCTCTCCCGCCTGGAAGAGAGCGCTCGCAGTTACCAGCCACGGCGCAAAAAGGATAGCCGCTTTTCTCGAAAAACTTATGGTCTTTCACCCCTCTGTCCCACCACAATCAGTCTGGCTCAATTTTTGTCAAACATGCTCGAACTGCTTTTACCGCAGCATTACCCGGCTGCCGCAATGATGGCCGTGCTCCCTACCTGGCTGCGGTTTCTGCACCAGCGTGGCCTCATTACCGTCGAACAGCAAGCCCAGGCCGCCTCGGGGCTGCAAGAACTGCTGCCTGAGCTGCGAGAATTCTGGTCAGATATGCCCACGGACCCCGGTTTAGTGTCGAGTTTGGGTGTGTGGGAATGATGAATAAAGTTGGCTAGTTGACTAATAGTATGAGTAGGCTAATCAACAAAACAATCTAACCAACTATCAAACTAACAAACCACTTACACATGCTTGCTAATCGCTTACGCAAACGGCAGCGTCATTTACGCAAATGGGCCAGCCGCCAAAACATTTCCTGCTATCGCCTCTATGAGCGGGACATTCCCGAGTTCCCGCTGATTGTGGATTGGTACGCCGGGGAAGTAGTGGTGTGGCTGTATGAAAGGAAACGAGATGAAACCCCTGCCGAGGAGGATGCCTTTCGGGACGAGGCGCTGGCAGAAATCGCCGCCGGGCTGGACCTGGAACCGGCGCAGATTTTTGTGAAGGAGCGGGCAAAGCAGCGGGGAAACTGGCAATACGGCCGTTTCCAACAGGCAGAACAAATCCGCATCATAAGCGAACAAGGGCTTCGTTTCGAAGTCAACCTCAGCGACTACCTGGACACCGGCCTCTTTCTGGACCAACGCCTTACCCGAGAGATGGTGCGGCAGCGGACCAGGGGCAAACGCCTGCTCAATCTCTTCGCCTATACGGGTTCCTTCACCTGTTACGCCCTGGACGGCAAGGCCGCAGCCACTACCACCGTGGACCTCAGCCATACCTACACCGACTGGACCATTCGCAATTTGGCCCTCAACGGCTTCCATCCCAGCCAGAGCCACCGCATTGTGCAGGCCGACTGCCTGCAATATTTAGAAGACGCCGCCCAGCGCAGTGAGCGATATGACCTCATCGTCTGCGACCCTCCTACCTTCAGCAATTCCAAACGCATGGCCCAGGGTTCTTTTGACGTGAACCGCGACCAAAGCTGGCTAATCCAGGCCTGCGCTCGCCTTCTGGCTCCCGGCGGCGAGCTGTTTTTTAGCACCAACTCCCGCCGCTTCAAGCTGGATGAGGCATCAATAAGCGAATTAACTGCCCAAGACATTACTGCCCAAACCATTCCCGAGGATTTCCGAAACCAACGCATACACCAATGTTGGATTATCCGCCACAAATAATGGCTGGAATGGTCGTCTGTCAGGCCTAATCGTGATAAAACATTGACCTGACACCAATAAGCAGCGAACACAGGAGGAGGCATGACCGCAGCAAACCCATCATCAAAGAGTGAAAAACTTAGCGTTGGAACCAAGCTTGCCTTTGGCACCGGTGACTTAGGTGCGGCAATTGTGGCCACCGTCCAGGGCTTTTTTCTGAACGCCTTTTTGCTGGACGTGGCCGGCATGAGGCCCGCCGCCGCTGGCGCGATTTTCCTCATCGTCAAAATTTGGGACAGCATTAACGACCCCATTATTGGCGCAATGACGGACCGCACGAACACTCGTTGGGGACGGCGGCGCCCCTGGCTGCTTTTTGGAGCAGTGCCATTTGGCCTGGCTTTCTTCTTGCATTGGCTGGTTCCAGACGTGGGTGCCACTGGAAAATTCATATACTACCTGGTTGTGGCGCTGCTGCTCGATACGGCATTTACGGCCGTTAACGTCCCCTACACCGCCCTCACCCCCGAGCTTTCCACCGATTACGACGAACGTACCAGCCTGAACTGCCTATCGCTTCAGCTTTTCCATCCTCGGCGGCATGGTTGCCGCCTTCCTGCACGGCATCATCGTCGGCATGTTCGACAGCCCCCAGGCTGGGAATGCTGTTGCCGCCGCGATTTGGGCCTTTTTCATTACCGGCTCGGCGCTGGTGGTTTTTGCCTTCACCAAAGAGAGCCAATTTCAAGGGAAGGTTGAGGAGGGACCGGGTTTTGTAGAAGGGCTGCGCGTTGTATTCCAAAATCGAGCCTTTCTATTTGTCACCACTATCTACCTCCTCACCTGGCTTTGCATCCAGTTTGTGCAAGCCAATCTACTACTTTACACCCGCTATTGGGTCAATGCTGAAGAGCAGTTCCCTTTTCTGGTTCTGTCCATTCAGGCCACAGCATTCATCTTTTTGTTGGTGTGGGCCAAAATCAGCGAACGCGTGGGCAAGAAGCGCGTTTATTACTATGGGGCCGCCATCTGGATTGTGGTCGAAATTGCCCTCTTTTTCGTTCAGCCGGGGCAGGTGACCCTGCTCTTTGTCCTGGCTATCCTAGCCGGTATCGGCGTAAGCATTGGATACCTGGTGCCGTGGAGCATGCTGCCTGACGTGATTGAACTAGACGAGCTGGAAACGGGCCAGCGCCGGGAAGGTATTTACTACGGATTCTTTGTTTTCCTGCAAAAACTCGGCATCTCCTTGGGACTCGCCCTGTCGAATTTTGCACTAGAGCTGACAGGCTACATCACCCCTACAGAAGGTGCACCACTGCCTGTCCAGCCTGACAGCGTACAGTTTGCCCTGCGGATTTTTGTCAGCCTGGTTCCGGCAGTTATTTTGCTCATCAGCATCCCCGTTGTGGCCAGATATCCCATCACCCGCCAGCGGTATGCCGAAATTCGGGCTGCTTTGGATCAGCGGCACAGCGGTTAAGGGGAAATTCTGGTTCATCGGGCAGACCCATCACTTGGTTACAATCATCTTATGAGCAAAACGGCCGTAAATTTGTATGACCTGACCCAGTTCCAGCTAACTTCTTTACTGGCTGAGTGGGGTTTCAGCAGCTACCATGCTGACCAATTGTGGCAGCTACTTTACCGCCAGAATGCCAGCCAAATGGCTGATTTAGCTGAAATGCGGGCTGACCTGCTCCAAACCCTCACCGAACGCACCAACATGCACCGGCTTTCCGTTACGGCCGAAATGGTCAGCAGTGATGGCTACACGCGTAAATATTTGCTGCGCCTGGTCGATGGGCAAACCGTTGAAACAGTATTGATGTACTTTGAAGGACGGGAGGGCAATCCCCGGGCCACAGCCTGCATCAGCACCCAGGTGGGCTGCGCCATGGGCTGCGTTTTTTGCGCCACGGGGCAAATGGGCTTTTTCCGCCACCTGACACCGGGTGAAATTGTAGCCCAGGTGCTGCACGTGCAGCGCGTGCTGGCCGCCCAAGGAGAAGGTTTGCGCAATATTGTGCTCATGGGTATGGGTGAACCGCTGCACAATTACGACAATACCATGGCTGCGCTAGAGATTTTGATGGACCACAAAGGGCTGGCCATAGCGCCAAAACACATTACCCTCAGCACGGTGGGCGTGGTTCCGGGAATTGTGCGGCTGGCAGATGAGGAACGGCCGTTCCGCCTGGCAGTGAGCTTGCATGGGGCAACCGACGCCGAGCGGCAGGCACTGGTTCCCCCGGCCAAACGGTGGCCGCTGGCCGAACTAATGTCTGCCTGCCGCTATTACATCGACAAACGGCAGCGGCGCATTTTCTTTGAGTGGACGCTGATTGCCGGAGAAAACGACACGCCTGCCCAGGCCCATGCCCTGGGGCAGCTTTTACAAGGCATGGAGGCCCACGTAAACTTGATTCCTCTTAATCCAACCATAGGCTATGCCGGGCAAGCGGCCCAGGAAACGGCCGTTTTGCAATTTCAGGCTGTGCTGGCCAGCTACGACCTGCCCAGCACTGTGCGCCAGCGCCGCGGCATTGACATTGCTGCGGGCTGCGGCCAGCTCAAGGCAGTTAGTGAATCCCCCCTACCTTGAAACCCCTGACTATTCGCCTACTTTTTACATGAACCCAAAACAGGTATACTGAACAATATGAGCGATACACTCGAAGGAATCATTCTAGGCGGTAAGTACAAAATTTTGCGCCGTTTGGGGCGCGGCGGTATGGCAGAAGTATACCTGGCCCATCAGGAGAACCTGGGTCGTGATGTAGCCATAAAGTTGATGCATTCCTTCCTCGCCTCCGAACAAGATTTCTTACACCGCTTTAAGCGCGAAGCACGGGCTATGGCGGCAATGAACCATCCTAACATTGTTGGAGTGTATGACTTTGACGTGTACGGTGAAAGCACTTACTACTTGGTGATGGAGTACATCAGCGGGGGTACGCTAAAAGAAAAACTGGCAGATCTGGCAGAAAGAGGGGAGCGCCTGTCGCTAGAAACGGCCGTACAGATAGGTGTTGAGGTCGCCAGTGCCCTGGAATACGCGCACCAGCGCAACATGATTCACCGGGACGTCAAACCGGCCAACATCATGCTCAACGAAACTGGACACGCTATCCTCACCGACTTTGGCATCGTCAAGCTAGTGGGTGGGCAATCAATGGCTTACACCGCCACCGGCGCACTTATTGGGACGCCTGCATACATGTCTCCGGAACAAGCCTTGGGTAAACCAGGAGACGCCCGATCTGATATTTATTCGTTGGGCACGCTGCTCTTCCAAATGATTACCGGACATCTGCCATTTGACGCAGACACCCCGTTGGCTATCGTCATGAAACACGTCAATGACCCGGTACCCCTACCTACGACCTTCAACCCGGACGTACCCGCAGCATTGCAGGAAATCATCCTCCGGGCAATGGGTAAGAACCCTGATGAAAGATACCAAACAGCCGGGGAATTGGAGATGTCGCTGCGTCACGCTGACCTGAAAGGGGTTAGCGGTGCGGTTGTACCCAACCTTGAAGGGAGTGTGCACCATACCGAGGTGATGGGCACGGCCGTTTCGGGGATGCCATCATCAAGTCCGGGTAAGATTGAGGCCACCGTACCGGGCGTAACGATGCCTGGCGCAACGATGCCGAGCGTCGCCCCCACCAAGAAACGGCCGTATTGGCTATTCGGCTTGCTCGGCATTCTGGTTGTGGCGGCTATTGCCGCCGGAGCCTTTGGCCTTTTCAGCGGTGAAGAGCCTGTTGAACCGACAACCCAACCAGCCGTAGCCGCGGTATCCAGCACCACAACACCTACCCCGACTCTCGAACCAACGGCAACCACCCTGCCTGAAGAAACACCAGACACCGACGCAACCATTTCCGCGGCTATTGCAATGACTGCCGAGGCTGGAGAGACACCGACGGCAACCCCATCAATAACTCCGACAAACACGCCTACGGCCAGCCCAACTTTGGACGCCACTCGCGCCTTCCTGGCTAACTGCACGACTGACGCTGAATTGGTCGTGGCTTACACCTACAACAACACCCGCTTTACTGCGGCTCCCATCGGCAGCAGTTTTCCGGCGCATTGGTCACTGCGCAACAGCGGCACCTGCCCCTGGCCAGCCAGTTTGCAATGGGCTTATGTAGAGGGAGAAGATTTTGCTTATGATGATGGGCCAATTCCGTTACAGGCAGCCGTCGCAGCGGGAGAGGAAATCACCCTCAACGCCACCTTCATTGCCCCTAATGCCGTCAACAGCTATGACAGCGTGTGGCAGTTAATCGATGCTGAAGGTGACCCATATGGCCCAGAGATTTCCTTCACTTTTAGCACATACGTACCCACAACGCCCACCCCTACCCAACCTCCCGCATCCCCCACGCCGGTCGCCACTGCAACGCCAGAGGAAATAGCCGAGCTAAATTACGGCTTCGAAATTTTCGGCTGCGAATACATCAACACGGAATGGCGCTGTACAGTGCGCCTGTGGCCAATTGGCGGTGCTGGCGGCCCATACACTTTGTTGGTACTCGACCAAACTGGGGGGCAGGCAACCGAGTTTCGCGGCCCCTGGCCCGCCACCTACTTCGCCATGGCACGGCGCTGTGCCGCCTATAATCAAGAAGTGCGCGTTATCGACGATGGATCTGCCACCGATTTCTCGCGGGCGCTTTATATTCACCCGAATGATTATTTTCCAGGGGGCTGCACGCTGCCATAGGGTGCAGAGCTATCTAGCCCCGTGCAATGTCACCGGCAACCTGAAAGATGAAATCCTATAAATTATCCTGCGACCAGTCGCGGTCAGGCGATATGTAAATAAAAGGCAGGCTCAGCAGCGTTACGCCAAATTTAACGACCAAGTTAAAGAGGAATATTTCACCCACAACAGCCCAGGGTAAGGTCAGGAAATGATCTTGTAAAAAGGGCAGCGCTCCAAAAGCGCCTACGGCAAAAATCACGTTGTCAATGGGTACGCTCACGCTGTTGCTGACTAATACCCGTGCCCACTGGTAGCGGCGGGTAATTTTGGTAACAAACCAATGGTAAACTTCGGTATCAACCAGTTCGCTAACCACTTCAGCCAATATTGAGGCTATGACAATACGCCAGAGAGGGCCAAGTATGGCGCTGTATTCTGCAGCAAGGCCCCAAGCGGGGTCCCCGGGAACGTTGGCAGTCCAGGCCAGGTAGGCGGCCATAAAAAGGTTGATGACTCCAGCCATAATGACCAGGGTTTGGGCATTGCGCTTGCCTAACAGCTTGTGGACGAGATCGCGCAGTGTGAAGGTGATGGGATAAATGAAGGTGCCCATATCCACTGCCAAACCAGCGACGAGGCCAATTTTGAGGCTGGTAATGTCAGCAAGCATTTGGGCGCCTATGTAAGCCGCCACAGAGATGATGGCGATACGCGGAAATTCGGCACCAGCCAGGCGCGACAGCTCTGCCCTGGTGAGTGTCGAATTTCCGGACGGCCGTTCCTCTTGTTGTTCTGCAAATGCAGTCATGGGTAAAAATCTCCTTTGTTTTGTTTTAAGGCGGGTTCTGCGACCGCCTGGGAAATGCTAGCTGTAACTGCCAGCACCAGCTAACGCTGCCAGCTTTGCCGGGTGTGGACGCAAATAAGACGGCCGTTTCCCATCTCAACAGTGGCGGCGTCGGCAGTCATACGATTGCTCAGGCCGCGAGCCGGGCCAAAGGCCAATACCTCCTGGTGCAACGGCCAGGCCAACCCGGTTGTTTGCTGCACCTTTACTTCTGCGCCGCAGGGAATGAAGGATACAGTGTCTCCAGAACGGCCGTTAATGGTCACCGGGCCATCCTGAGCGGTTATTAACCAGACGCGTTGGTGCTCATCCAAAAGTGCCACGCTGCGACCAACCAGGGCAGGATGGGCCAGCAGAAAGATGTTGCCCAGGGTCTGGTCAATGCGCCCGCCAAAGGCGCCAAAAACCAGGATTTCTCCGGAATAATGGGATTCAGCGTACAACAAAGCCAGTTCCAGGTCAGTCTCGTCTTTGGCTGGCGGAACCTGCACCTTTTGCACAACGGCCGTTTCCAACCATGCCTGGGCTTCTACTGGCAATGAATCCATATCACCCAAGATGGCATCCGGTCGTGCGCCAAGAGCCAATAGATGGCGAGTCCCACCGTCAGCCGCGAGAATGGCTGTGGCTTGGTCGAGATACGGCCGTATCCAGGCCACGTCCGCAATATCACCATTGGCAAAAATCAACGCCGTCATTTCACGCCACACTCAACAAAAAAGCCATCCAACCGGATGGCTGACAAACAGCAGTTAGGGTTAAAGCCAAAATTATACAAAGGGGCTAAGTTTACCGCAAACATGGCAGCATTCTTTTCATTCACGTACATTTAAGTCCTACTGCATTTGTCGCAGAGCAGTTACAGCTTTTAGCAGATGCACGGAAATTAACTCATCAGTATCATTCAAGCGTCAAATTTTCTAGAAATTACAAAAAAAGAAAGGAAAGTAAAATGCACGTCGCCTTATTGGCAAACTTAAAGAAAAACGCCCCCACCTGGCCGGGAATGTCCCCGGATCAATGGGACGACTTAGACTCCGAAAAAACCATCCATGCCATCATGGAAGCCCTGCAATCAGGTGGAAACCAGGTTACCTTTTTAGAAGGCAATGCCACCTTATTCGAGCGTCTGAACAAGGTTAAGCCAGATATTTGCTTTAACATTTGCGAAGGTCATTTTGGCGACTCCCGCGAAGCGCAGATACCTGCCCTTCTGGAGATGCTGCGCATTCCTTACACGGGTTCTCGCGTGTTGACATTGGCACTCACGCTGGATAAACCGATGACAAAGCGCGTTTTGACCTATCACAATCTACCCACGCCTCCTTTCCAGGTGTTCGAGCGCATAAACGAGCAGTTAGATCCCGACATGCGTTTTCCACTTTTCCTAAAGCCCAGCCGCGAAGGCACCGGAATGGGCATTACTGCCGAATCTATCGTACACAATGAAACCCAGCTTCGCAGCCAAATGCGGCGGTTGTTTGAAAAATATGATCAGCCCGTGCTGGTAGAGCATTTTATCGAGGGGCGGGAAATAACCGTTGGTGTAATAGGAAACCTGACCAGCCCTGTGGCCTGGCGGCTGCCTGAAGATGATGAAGCGCCACGTATTTCTCGAGGTTTACACTTTTTCCCACCTCTGGAAGTTGACATGAGCCGCTACCCGGCAGAAGAAATGGGCATATACACGAATCGCATCAAAACCGAGTTGGCAGATGATTTTTACTATCTTTGTCCGGCGCCACTGAGTGACGAGCAAATTGACGAACTCAACTGGCTGACGGCAGCGACCTTCCGCGTAACTGGCTGCCAGGACGTTGCCCGAGTTGACTTCCGGTTGGATGCCAACGACAACAACAAACCTTATATTTTAGAAATTAATCCGCTACCGGGGCTAAATCCGGGATATTCTGACCTATGCATTGAAGCACAAGCCGATGGCTGGGAGTACAAGGAGCTGGTCAATCGCATTCTGGATGAAGCCATTGAAAGAGTTGGGCTATTATCCGGAAATGAGAAGTGAGGGAAGAGGAAGAAAGATTGGAGACTGGTCCTGCGTATTGCCAGTCTCCAATCGCTATTTAAATCACAGTTCCATCAGGGATGATGGCATTTTTAGGCACAATAACAATGCCATCACGGGAAACCCAGTTGTCGTTTTCTGCATACGGCCGATCTAGCATGTGCCGAATTATCACTTGTTTGCCAATGCGGGCATTTTTGTCAATGATGGCCCCTTCAATGAATGAACCCTCGCCAATGCCAATGTTGGGGATGCCCATGCGCTGGTTGTGCTGGGTATCTTCTGGCGATTCGTAGAAGTCCCCGCCCATCATGACCGTGTGCTGCACGGTTGAACCCCGCGAGATGATGCTGCGAATACCTACCACACTGTAGCGGATGGTAGATTCTTGGATGCGACCCCCGTCGGCTAACAGCACGTTGTTCAAGGTGCCCCCTTCTACCTTCGTGCCAGGTAGGAAGCGGGGACGGGTGTAAATGGGATGGGCCGGGTCGTAGAGATTAAAATTTGGCAAAGGTGCGGCCATATCTAAATTGACTTCATAAAAACGGCGAATCGTCCCAATGTCCTCCCAATACCCATCAAACACGTAGCCCATGACGTAGTGAGTGTCTATGGTGGCTGGAATTATGTGCTTGCCAAAGTCGGTGCCATCGTGTTCATCAAGCATTTCAAAAAGTTTGTCGGTGTTAAAAACGTAAATACCCATCGAGGCCATGTAAGGTTTCAGGGGATCATTCCCGCTTTCCATGTCCGCCAGGGCTTCATCGGTTTTGGGTTTTTCCACAAACTTGGCGATACGGCCGTTATCATCCATCTTCAATATGCCAAGGCTAGCCGCATCATCCCGTGGAACAGGCTGCACAGCAATCGTGACGTCAGCGCCAGAATCCACATGTTGTTCAACAAAAGCATGGTAATCCATGCGATAGAGGTGGTCGCCAGCCAGAATCAGCGTGTACTTGCTGCCGGCAGATTTTATCTCGATGGTTTGCTTGCGGATGGCATCGGCCGTGCCCTGATACCAATCTTGTTCGCCGCTGTGTGTTTGCTCCGCAGCTAAAATTTGCACCCAACCCTGCGTAAACACATCACGTGTATAGGTGCGGTGAATGTGGCGATGCAATGAGACAGACTTAAATTGGGTCAGAATAGCGATTTTCTCGATGTCGGCATGAAAGCAGTTACTCATTGGAATATCAATGAGCCGATATTTTCCTGCCAGCGGTACGGCCGGTTTTGTACGATCGCGAGTTAGTGGATACAGGCGTGAACCAACGCCACCGCCTAAAATAAGTGCCAACACATCTTGCATGTGCATTTTTTTCTCCTTTTGCTTGTCTTTCCCCAATTTAATTTTTGTTAGCTTTCCTTAATCAACCCTGACCGGTAAGCCTGGAGCAATGTTTTAAGCTCCGTAATGCGCTCCTGCATAATCCGGCCCATGTCTGTGTCAGCAACGTGCATGCGATTGAAATTCATTTCTAGGATTTGCGTATGAGAGTGAATATCTTTTGCACATTCAATTGCCTGCTGGGTGGATTCAAAAGGTTCGTGGGAAGCTAACAGCAGTCCATAGGAATTATATATCAAAGTATAACCGGCAATGCCAGTTTGCGCCTGATATGCTTTGGAAAAGCCCCCATCGATGACCAACAGCTTGCCATTGGCCTTTATGGGGCTTTCGCCCTTGCTCACTTTCACCGGCACGTGCCCGTTAATAATATGGCTGTGTTCGGACTTGAGTCCAAAGGCGTTCAGTATTTTTACGGCCGTTTTCTCCTCGTCTCGCAATTGATAATACGCGTTCATTTGTTCTTTGTGGGTAGCTTTGTCGGCAATAAAATACCGTTCAAAAGTGGCCATTTTGTCTTTGCCAAAAAGCGGTGAGCGAGAACCGCTCCACAAGTACCACATGGCGTCCTGCCCCTCCTGTTTCATAGCCGGATCGGTGGCAAAGTAACCCTGGCGGGCCAGCCTATCCATGTAATCCATGTAGGATTGGGCAGAGAGCGCCCGCCCTCCTGTCTTATACTTCAAAAATTCTCCCCGATCATTGATGGGAATACAGCCATGATAAAGCAGGTTGTTATTGTAAACTAGGTATATGCTGCCATTGTTGAACAGGAAACGAACGTGTTTTTGCAGCTTTTCGCTGTTGTGAAAAGCCAACATCAGCCGCTTCACCAAATTTTTTTCACCAGGAGTCAGGTCATACGGCCGTTCCGGGTCAATGGTAGGGAATTTGGTATCCAACATAGGATATGTTTGCCCATTTATTTGTGCAGTTCCCTGGGCAAAATCAATCTGGTCCAAGAGCAGGCGGTCAGCCATTTCATAATCAGGCCGGCGTTGAATTAACTGACCCTCCAGCTTCAATTGAATGACCGTAATGGCCTTGTGCATTTGCGCCATCAGCCGCAGTTCATTCTCCGTGTACTCCTCTGGGCCACTGGCCTTGGGCACAAACCGCTTACAAGGATCCTCACCATAAACCTCCACGGCAAAAGAAGCCAGAGGCAGAAGGCTGATAGCATACCCGTCTTGCAATGTTTCCAGGTTGGCATAGCGCAAGCCAATGCGTATGACGTTGGCCATGCAAGCCTCACTGCCCGCAGCGGCACCCATCCACACAATGTCGTGATTACCCCATTGAATGTCTACCGAATGGTAATCCAGCAGCGTGTCCATAATAACGTGCGCTCCAGGACCCCGGTCATAAACGTCGCCAATGATGTGCAGATGGGCGATGGCCAGCCGCTGGATGAGCTGGCACATGGCGATGATAAACGGCCGTGCCCGGCCAATCTCAATTATCGTATCAATGATTCCCTGATAATATGCCTGGCGATTTAGAATGCCTTCTTGTTCATGCAGCAGTTCTTCAATGACGTAGGCAAAATCATTGGGCAGTGCCTCACGAACGGCCGTTCGCGAATATTTCGAGGATAACATCCGGCACAGCTTAATGAGCCGAAACAAGTTCAGCCGATACCATTCATCCAGTTGGGTAATTTCTGGCAAAATTAACGACAGCTTCTGCTCCGGATAATAAATCATTGTGGCCAGATTCAGCCGCTCTTCCTCACTCAATTGGTTGGCAAAAATCTCGTCGATTTTGCGTTTTATGGACCCCGACCCATTGCGCAGCACGTGTAAGAATGCTTCGTACTCCCCATGAATATCCGAAAGAAAGTGCTCGGTTCCCTTGGGCAGGTTCAAATTGGCGCTGAGGTTGATGATTTCTGTAGAGGCAGATTGAATCGTGGGGTACTGCTTAGCCAGTAGGCGCAGATATGATAATTCATAGGCTAATTCAGGTATTGCCACCGTCTCCCTCCGAAAAAAAGAGGTTTGCCACTTTGACAGCGACAAACCTCTTGTACTCACACCGTTTATGCCTGATTGACAGATTGCTGTTTCATGGTTTCTTTTCCATTGACACCTGGCTTGGCGGTTACTGTTTCAACAGGCTGTACTTCTTTCAGCACTACGCCATGTTCTTCCGCCAGGGTTTGCTTCGTCCGCGTTAATTCTACCTGACGCTGTTCTCTTGTCCACCTCAATAAGTTGCCAACCAATTCTACTAATTCGCGAAGCAGCGGGGCTGTAACCTGACCAGTCATGGCCAACAGCGAGCGGCGCTGCAAGAAGTCCAGCACGTGCACAACTTTTTCGCGCTCTACAATGTATGAAATTTCACGTACGCTGTAGGCGGGATTGCTGGTCAACGGCCGTTCTGCATCCGCATCCATGGCAATATAAGCCGCTATCTCCCTGGCGCCCGTGCCATACCGCGTAAACAAGGTTTGCACCCGCTCTGCCACCACGCCGGTTTCTGCAGCAACCTGCTGCACCCACTGCGCCTGATCTGCAGCCGATTGTGGGTAGTCGCGCCCACCGCCAATAGCCCGGTTGCGCGTGTAGGTTTTACGGGGAATCAGTAGGCGAGCCAGGGCATCATCCGCCACCTTTTCAGAGAATGCGCGATAGGTGGTCCATTTCCCACCAACGAGGTTAAAAATGGGAAAGTCGAGACCGTCCCCCGGCTCAATGATGCGGTTTTGATGGTCACGGCTGATTTGCCCGGTGGTATTGGCATCACTGGCTGGTAACGGCCGTACCCCCGAAAACTGGTAAACAACGTGCTCACGGTGAATGGCAATGCTGGGGAATACCCTTCCGACAAACTCCAAGAAATAAGCGACCTCTTCCTCGGTGCAGCGCGCCTCATCGGGGTTGTCAATTTTCATATCCGTCGTGCCCACCATCACCCGGTCTGGCTGGAAGGGGAAGATAAGGACGATACGGCCGTCTTCGTTCTCAAAGAAAAATTCGTCCCCTTTGCATGCCTCATACAGCTCCGGGTGATGCAAAACAAGGTGTGAACCCTTTGTGCCACCGATAAATTTAGTCTTTTGTCCCAAAGCCTGGTTGGCAAAGTCAATCCATGGCCCCGCAGCATTGATCACGATTTTTGGCTTAACGCTAAACCGATCACCCGTCAGCTCGTCGCGCAGCTCCACAGTATCACCCCTCGCGCCTACTGCCGACATGTAATTGATGGCGTGAGCATTCGGGTTGGCATCTTCCCCATCCAGCATCACCTCAATAGCAATACGCTCAGGGGATGGCATCGCCCCATCATAATAAGTGGCGGTCGCTTTCACGCTTGGGTTCAGCTTCTCATACTTTTTTAGCGACTCTTGGCGATTGCGAAATACGTGCTTGGGTACGGTACCCTGCTCTCTGGTGTAGGCGTCATACATCATCAGCCCCATCTTAATCACCACAGCCCCGCGCTCAGATGGCCTATCCAACCAGTCCCAGAAACTTCAGCGGCGCATTCAATAAACCGGAAAATGTTTTGTAAATGGGGATGGTCGTGCGCAGAGGCGTTACGTAATGCGGAGCGTTCTCAATCATTCTATTTCGCTCTTGCACCGCTTCCCGCACCAGGCGAAACTCCCCATTTTCCAGATAGCGAATGCCGCCATGCACCATGTGCGATGAAGCTGCGCTGGCTCCGGAGACAAAATCTCCCCGTTCCACCAGCAGCACGTCCACACCCTGCAGCGCTAAATCCTGAAAGGTGCCCAGTCCATTGATGCCACCACCTATTATCAAGACCGGCGCCTGCGGCTCTGCTTTAATTTTTGCCAAAATATTTTCTCGTTTCATTAGGTCTACCTCTTCTATTTTGTTTGCACGTATTTTCATATTATCTGCACGTACGTGCATTATACTAGCAATTATCACCCGTAAAGTCAACCTTTTTTTGCTTAATCCTCAGACTTTTCGCTTGCTTTCCCTAAAATATGAGCTTAAAATGTGTGCACATAACTCCAAAACAAACGAACGTCTGTGCAACAGGAGGCGGCAATGGCTGAATTTGACGACAAACTGGCTGACGCTTTACAAGTGGCGCGCATGTATTATTATCAAAACTTAAATACCGAGGCGATTGCGCAGGAACTAGAGTTTTCCCGTTCCAAGGTCTCGCGGCTCTTAACATATGCCAAGGAACAAGGTCTAGTCGAGGTGCGCATAATTGACCCGCAGGAACAGCCTCATCGCCTAGAACGCAATCTTCAGGAGCGGTATGGTATTCCTACTGTCAACGTTGTGGCGGTACCGGAGAGCGCCGACGAGCGCGAGTGGCTGGAACGAGTAGCCTCCTTTACTGCCCACACGCTGAACACGCTGCTGTCTTCCCACATGATTTTGGGGCTGGCTTGGGGCACCACACTCAGCGCCGTCTCGCGCCACCTCATTCCCAAGCCGGTCAACAACGTGGACGTAGTGCAGCTTAACGGTGCGGGGAATACGCAGAGCCTGGGCATTGCTTACGCCAGCGAAATCGTAATGCGCTTTGCCGAAAATTATCAGGCCAAGGCGCACCTTTTCCCCGTGCCCACCTTTTTTGACTTTGCAGATACCAAGCGGGCACTGTGGCGAGAGCGCAGCATCCGCCGCATTTTAGAGCTGCAAGAACGGGCGGACATCGTTCTTTATAGCATTGGCGCAGTGCAGGCCGGAGTACCCAGCCACGTTTACAGTGGCGGATATTTGGAATCCCGCGATTTTGCTGAACTGGAAGAGCAAGGCGTGGTGGGTGACATTGCCACGGTGTTTTTCCGCGCCGACGGCAGCTATGCCGACGTTCCCATTAACACGCGGGCGAGCGGGCCAGACCTGGCTCTATTGCGCCAGGTGAAACACAGCCTTTGCGTGGTCTCGGGCATGGGCAAGGCACGGGGCTTACAAGCGGCGCTGCGCGGCGGCTATGTGCAGCACCTTATTGTCGACGAACCGACAGCCAGGGCGGTGATGGAGCTGCCGGATCCCGTGGTGTAGAACGGCCGTTGCCCCACCTCTTCGCCAATGTTACACTCCCCACCCTATGGAAACAGCCAGCATCAGCCTCAAAGCGGGCCGCGACAAGCCCGTTCGTAACCGCCACCCCTGGATCTTTTCAGGGGCCGTTGCCCGCACCGACGGTAATCCAACCCCTGGTGATATGGTAGACGTAATTAGCGGTCAGGGTGAATTTCTGGCCCGCGCCTACTTCAACCCTCACTCCCAAATCCGCGCCCGTATCCTCACCTGGGACCATGACACGGTCATCGACGACGCCTTCTGGCGGCAGCAAATTCAGCGCGCCATCAGGTCCCGTCAACAGCTAGCACTGGAACCCGCTACCAACGCCTACCGCCTCATCCACGCTGAAGCCGACGGCCTGCCCGGCCTCATCGTGGACAAATACGGCGACTACCTGGTGATGCAGTGCCTCACCCTGGGCATCGATCGCCGCAAGGAAATGCTGGCAGCCATTTTGGCCGACCTGCTGCATCCCACCGGCATCTACGAACGCTCCGATGCCGATGTGCGCGAAAAAGAGGGTTTGAAGCAGCAAACCGGCCCCCTTTGGGGCAGCCCTCCACCTGATGAATTGTATATCTTGGAAAATGGCTACCGCTTTGGCGTGAACTTATATGCAGGGCATAAAACCGGTTTTTACTTAGACCAACGCGGCAATCGTGCCCTGTTAGGCCAGCCTCATTTCGTAGCAGGCAAGGAAATTCTGAACGTTTTTGCCTACACCGGTGGCTTTGCCGTGTACGCCGCCGCCCACGAGGCTGGCCCCATCACCAACCTGGACACCTCCGCACCCGCCCTCACCCAGGCGGAGGCCAACATGGCCTTGAATGGCTTTGACCGCCCTGAAGACACCTATCTGCTTGGTGACGCCTTTGAAGTGCTGCGCCATTATCGAGACACCGGGCAGCAGTTCGACGCCATCATTCTCGATCCGCCCAAGTTTGCCCACAGCCAGCGCGACGTGCAGCGCGCTACCCGGGGCTACAAAGACCTTAACTGGTTGGCTTTTCGCTTGCTGCGCCCCGGCGGCCTCCTCGCCACATTTTCCTGCTCCGGCCTCGTCAGCGCCGACCTCTTCCAGAAGGTGGTCTTTGGTGCAGCCATAGACGCCCAACGAAACGTGCAGATATTGCACACTCTCAGCCAGGGACCAGACCACCCCGTCTTGCTTACTTTTCCTGAATCCGCCTACCTGAAGGGCTTACTCTGCCGCGTCTGGTAAAATAGTGTCTGGTGTGAATGTGTCGGGTATCATGAAACGGCCGTTCCCTTTTGCTAATTGCTAACTGCTCATTGCTAATTACTTTATGAAACTAAAACGACTTAACCTGCAAGGGTACAAAACCTTTGCCAGCAAAACAGAATTTGTCTTTGATGAAGGCATTACCGCCATCGTGGGCCCCAACGGCAGCGGCAAGAGCAACATTGCCGACGCCGTGCGCTGGGTGCTGGGGGAGCAAAGCTACAGCACCCTGCGCGGCAAGCGCACCACCGACATGATTTTTGCCGGCAGCCAAAAGCGCTCCCGCGCGGGCATGGCCCAGGCCATCCTCACCCTGGACAACAGCGACGGCTGGCTGCCCATTGATTACACCGAGGTGGAAATCGGCCGCCGCGCTTACCGTTCTGGCGAAAATGAGTACCTGCTCAACGGGCAAAAAGTGCGCCTGAAGGACATCACCGACCTGCTGGCCACCAGCGGGCTGGCGGAGCGCACCTACACCATCATCGGCCAGGGGCTGGTCGATCAGGCGCTGTCGCTGCGCGCCGAAGAGCGCCGGGCGCTGTTTGAAGAAGCGGCGGGTATCAACCATTACAAATCACGCGGGCCGAAACTCTACGCCGATTGGAAGAAACGCAGCGCAATTTGCAGCGCGTTCACGATATTTTGGCGGAAATTCGGCCGCGCCTGACCTCGCTTAAGCGGCAGGCTACCCGCGCCCAAAATTACGAGCAGGTGATGGCTGACCTGCGCCATTTGCTGCGCATCTGGTATGGCTACCGCTGGGAGAAAGCTAAGGAGCGGCTGCGGGTGGTGCGGGAAACGGCCGTGTCTACTGAACGCATCTGGCAGGAAAGCCGCCAACAGCTTTTGGTCCAGCAAGAAAATATGGCCGACCTGCGCCGCGCATCAACCGCCGCCAGCAGCAGGTATCTGACCTGCAGAGCCAGCGCGACGACCTGCGCGACCAGCTTGAACGCGCCCGCCGTGAAGTAGCCATTTTGCACGAGCGCCGCCAATCCCTGCGCCGCCAGGTTGCAGACGCCGAGCAAGAGCTGCCCCTGCTGGAACAACAGCGCGCCACCGCTGCCACCGACCTGGAACTGGCCACCGGCGAGCTTACCACCGCCCGGAGCAGTTTACAGGACAGCCAGGTTAGCCTGCAAAGCTTCAACGCCAGCTTCCAAACACAGCAGGCGGAAATAAACCAGTGGCAAACGGCTTTAGCCGAGGCCGAACAGCGCTACCGCGCCGCACAAAACCGACTGGCTCAGGCTGAAGGGCAGCTCAGCGAACTGCGGGAGCGTTTGCAAGAGTTGCAGGGCAAAGCCGCCACGGCCGAATCTGACCAGGAAGCGCAGCGATTGACCGCTGAGCTGGCTGCCTTGAGCACACATTTGGGCAAGCTGCAAGCCGCGGCCGATTCGGCCCAGCAAAAGGCCAATGAACAGCGGGAAAAAAGGGGCGAGCTGCAAAACCAGCGCCAGGCTCTCATCAACGAGCTGAAGCAGCTACGCCGCGAAGCCGCCAGCCAGAGCCAGGCCCTGAGCCAGCGACAAAAAGTGGTGGCGCGCCTGGAAGCGAGAGTGGAAATGCTGGACCAGATGCGGCACAAGGAAACCAAAACCGCGCCAGGGGTGACGGTGCTAGGGCAGTTTGCCCAATTTCTGACCATCCCGCCTCAGTACGAAACGGCCGTTTCCGCCGCCCTGCACGACCGCCTCACCACCTTGCTGCTGCCAGACGAGACTCAATTGTGGCGGCTGGTTGCCGATCAAGAAGGCACACTTACAGCCGCCGCTTTGGCCGATTTGCAGCCGCCCCCCTCCCCGCCGCTGCCCAAGGATGACGCTGTTATCGGCTGGGCTGTAGACCTGGTGGCCTGCCAACCAGAGGCCCAACCGCTGGCCCAACTGCTGTTGGGGCCGGTGCTGCTGGTGCAAGACGGCCGTTCTGCATACAGGCTGGCCCAATCTCTCCCTGCCGGTGCTGTGGCCGCTGCCCCTGATGGCTTTGTGGCCCATGCCGGGGGATTGGTAGAGGTAAACGGCCGTTCTGCCCAAGACAACGTCCTTGCCCGCGAGGCAGAATGGCGGGAACGAAAGGATGAATTAGGCAGGATGAAGGACGAATTGGCCGCTTTAGAAGGTCAATTCGCGGAGCAAAATGTGCGCATCCAAAAGATGCAAGAGCAGGTGGATGAGTTGCAGAATGAAGAGCGCCGCCTGGCTCAATTGGAAAACGAAGCAGGGCAGCGGGTGGCCCAGGTGCAGCGCGACCTGGACCGCGCCCGCCAGCAGGAGCGCTATGCGCAGCAGCAGCAGGAAAACCTGGCATGGCAGGCGGAGACGCAGCAGCAGGAGCTGGCCCAACTGCAAGAGCGTATCGCACAGGCGGAGGCCGGGTTGGCAGGGTTGCAAGAGGAGGTTGTGGCGGGAGAAACGGCCGTTGCCCACGCCCGCCAGCAGCTAGATGCCCTCCCCGTAGCCGAGGCCAGCCAGCAGCGCGTTACCCTGCAGCAAAGCATAGCCGCCGCGCAAACCATTGTGGCCGGGCGGCAGGCCGTGGTAGACAGCCGCCACACCACCCTCAAGCAAGTGGAAGCGCAAATCCAGCGCCTGGGCCAGCGGCTGGCCGCCCTGCAAGCAGAGCAACAGCAAATCGACCTGGCCGACGAAGACGCCGCCCGTCAAAAATTGCAGCAGCATTTGGATGACCTGACTGCCCAACTGGAACCGTCGCGGCAGGCCCTCGGCGGCCACCGCCAGGAAATGCGCCAGTTGGAAGAGCAAATGGCCGCCATCCAGCGCCGCACCTTGGAACTGGAAACCCAGTACACCCAGGCCCAGGTCAAGCTTTCGCAGGAAGAAAACCACGTCGAGGGCCTGCAAGAGCGCATCAAAGCCGACCTGGGCATTGTAGCCTTGGCCTATGACGAAGAGCAGACCGGGCCCACCCCCCTGCCCATCAGCGAGGTGGTGGACCAACTGCCCACCGTCGCCGAACTGCCCGCCGACATCGAGGAAACTATTCACAACTACCGCGGGCAAATGCAGCGAATGGGAGCTATCAACCCCGACGCCCCCGAAGAGTACGAGGAAACCCAGGAACGTTATGATTTTCTCACCCAGCAAATAGAGGATTTGAACGAAACCGAGCGGCAGCTACGCGAAGTGATTGCCGAATTAGACGAGCTCACCTCCCGCGCCTTTCGCAGAAACGGTGGAGAAAGTAAATGAGGTCTTTGGCGAGACCTTTACGCAGCTGTTTGGCGGCGGCTCGGCGCGGCTGGTGCTGACCGACCCCGACGACCTGACCATCAGCGGCGTGGACATCATCGCCCGGCTGCCCAACCGCCGCGAACAGGGGTTGGGGCTGCTCTCCGGCGGCGAACGCTCGCTGACGGCCGCGGCCCTCATCTTCTGCCTGCTCAAAGTGTCCCCCACCCCGTTCTGCATCATGGACGAGGTGGACGCCGCCCTGGACGAAGCCAATGTCAACCGTTTCCGCGAGCTGCTGCGCGAGCTGAGCCTGAAGACACAGTTCATCGTCATCACCCACAACCGGGGCACGGTGCAGGCGGCGCAAACCATTTACGGCATCAGCATGGGCGCCGACAGCGCCAGCCAGTCGATTTCCATCAAGCCGGAAGATTATTTGAAGCAGTCGGTTCTACTGTAAGCAAAGGAGCCGTTTCTCAATGCGGGGTGATGAATGCTCAACGCCCGTTGACCGTTCACCATTCACCATTCACTGTTAAATCGGCCGTTTCCCTCGTTGATCATAGGCAATTGATAGTTGCTAACGGCAATTTCGCCAGGGATGCTCCCGCGGAGCTTGGTCACTCTCACAACTTGAGTTACCTACGCCTACTGTTTATAATGGGAATAGTCGTACTTATTCGATAACGGACTGACACCGGGAGCCACGCGCAGGTGTACCTATACTCCAAACCTTTCCCAGGACGGCCGTTTCAAGGTCTGTCTGCATGGTGCCCACTCACTACCAGAGCAGGCAGTCCAAAGGGGATGCTATATGCGCCAGCAATGGTCACCTTTACTGCTAATTAGCCTGTGCCTCTGTTTCTTCGTGTTGATGACACCCGGCTGCTCGCCGGATGAATCGACTCCCTCAACCACCCCCCGTCCCTCTCCCACAATAACGCCTACTGCTGCAGCTACGGTCTCAGCGCTCCCTAATGCCACGGCAACACCCACACCGACGGCAACCGCTGCCGTACCGCAGTTGCCCTCGCCAACGGTCACACTGCCAGTCTCAGCTTGTGCCGGACTTACTGGCAGTCTGGAAGTGAGCGTCCAGGTCGGGCCAGCAGAAGTGGCCGGGCTAGAACCGGTAGCCGTTGGGCAGATCCCCTTTTCAACCAGCGGCAGCGTGGCTCCCTTTACAGTTTCAGGGAGCGGTAACGTTGATTATAGCGACATCCTGCAGCAGGAATGGGGCACCTATGCCGTCACTTTGAACATGCAGGCGACGATCACCGGCAGTTGCAGCGGTGCCGGCGGGTCAGAGCAGTTGGATCTGGTCATTGAAATGACCGGTGAACAGTTGGTCGTTGTTACCGCCGAAGGATTCCAGAACGAATATCCCTGGAGTGGGACTCATACCTTCGAGCTGGAGTTCCCGGTCATGAACGGCGCAACCAATGAGGGAGAAGGGTGGGCATTCACGCTGCTGTTAAGCGGAGAATAATTCCTGATTAGGCAACCTCGAGTGTGTGTGCGAGCTCCCTGAATGAGTGGTCGGGTACAATCCTATTTTGGCGCCAACATCTTTGTTTGATTATGCCTTACGCGTCAGGGGCGAAACCGCCAGCAATGGTAGTGTGACCAAACTCGACGATCTCACAGCAGGCGAGCAGGTGCCAATTTGATCAAAATATAAAGTCCATCTAAAGCGACCGATCAAAAGCTAAAAATCTGCTCCCCTTTTTCTAGCACCGGAAAGCGAACCGTTTCGTGGTGGTAATTTTGCCGTTCTTTTTGCTCCGGATGGTCGTAGTAAATTTGCGCTGTTAATTCGTAATCATCCGTAGGTTCCTGGTCACGCAGGTGCAAGGTAAGGGTAATATTGGGCGAATTCGCCTCAATGAGCACCATAGTTCCGGCAATGACCCCGGCAGCGTTTTTCACGACGATTTCCACGGAGGGAGGTTCCAGAAAGGGGGTCATTTCCAGGCCCACGGCCACGCGGCGCAGGTCTTCGTACACAAACAGGCCAATTTGCTTAAAGCGCACGTCTTCCCGCGCTTTAGGAACTTCAAAGGAATTGTCGAAAAAGTTGATGTCCATAGAATTTCAGCATCTCAGCATTTCAGCATCTCAGCATCTCAGCATTTCAGCATATCAGCATTTCAGCATATCAGGTCAACTACCTGACAGACTGACAATCTGAAGGGCTGAAAGATTGACTAGCTCCTCTCCAGTTTTTCCAATATTTGCACCAGGGCCACCTGCCATTCGTGGGTGCTCAGGTCGCGCGTCATCCAGATGGCTTTACGGCTAACGCGCACGGCCTCGCCCAGATAGCGCTGCAGGCGGATAGCGGTCAATGTTTTCCAGTTCGGAGATGCGGATGCGAATTTGACCGACTTCGGTGGTTACGGCCGTTACCAGCGCCCGTTCCGCCAACGCCTTGATCCGTAATTGGTACAGCAAATTATGCACCGGATCAGGAATCGGGCCAAAGCGGTCCGCCAGTTCCGCCGCCATCTCGTCAATCTCTGCCAGCGTATCCAGCATCGCCATGCGCCGGTACAGCCGCAGCCGCAGCGCCGCATCCGGCACATAATCCGTGCGGCACATAGGCCGCCAACGGCAAATCAATGAGCGTCGCTTCCGGCAATCTCCGCGGGCAGCGTCTCGCCCCTGCGCTTCCGCCTTGCGCCGCTTAACCGCATTCGCCAGCAGCCGCGTGTACAAATCAAACCCCACCGCCGAAATATGGCCGCTTTGCTGCCCGCCCAGCAAATCGCCCGCCCCGCGAATCTCCATATCGCGCATGGCAATCGGATAACCCGCGCCCAACTCCGTGTGCTCCGCCATCGTTTCCAGACGCGCCTGGGCATCCGTCGTCAGCGTGCGCCAGGGTGCATGGAAGAAATAGGCATAGGCCCGGCGCACCCCGCGCCCCACCCGGCCGCGCAGCTGGTACAAGCTGCGACAGACCAAACTGCTCCGCCCGATCCACAATCAAGCGTATTGGCGTTGGGGAAGTCCAGGCCGCTTTCAATGATCGTCGTGCTGAACAGAATATCAATCTCGCCCTCAGCAAAGTCGGTCATGATGCGCTCCAAGCTGCCGCTCGCTCATCTGCCCATGCCCGACGACAACCCGCGCTTCCGGCACCAGCTTCTCAATCTGGCGGCTGCACAATGTCAATGGTTTGCACCCGGTTGTGCACGAAGAACACCTGCCCGCCCCGATCCAGTTCGCGCAAAATGGCCCGGCGCAGACGCGGCTTCGTCCACTTCGCCCACGTAGGTTTGCACCGGCAGCCGCTCCGCCGGGGCCGTGTCGATGATGCTGATGTCGCGCACGCCGGTCAGGCTCATGTACAGGGTGCGCGGAATGGGCGTCGCCGTCATGGTCAGCACGTCCACCTCGGTGCGCCACTGCTTCAGCTTCTCTTTGTGGGCCACGCCAAAACGCTGCTCTTCGTCAATGATGACCAGCCCCAAATCTTTGAAGGAAACGTCATCCGAAAGCAGGCGATGGGTGCCGATGATGATGTCCACTTTGCCGTCGCGCACATTGCTGCACGATGCGCTCTTGCTGGCTTTGGGTGCGGAAGCGAGAAAGCATTTCCACTTGACCGGAAACGGCGACAGTCGGTCGCGGAAGGTATGGTAATGCTGCTGGGCCAGGATGGTGGTGGGCACCAGGATAGCCACCTGCTTGCCATCCATCACCGCCTTGAAGGCCGCCCGCAGGGCCACTTCGGTTTTGCCATAGCCCACATCGCCGCAAATCAGGCGATCCATGGGCTGCGGCCTGTTCCATATCCGCCTTCACTTCGGCAATGACGCGCAGTTGGTCTTCTGTTTCCCGGTAGGGGAAGCTGGCTTCCAATTCCGCCTGCCATTCGGTATCGGGCGAAAAAGCGTGACCGGGAACCGTTTCGCGGGCCGCATACAGTTCGAGCAGTTCGCCAGCCAGTTCGTCGGCGGCCTGCTGCGCTTTGGCTTTGGCCTTGCGTCCAGGATCGTTCGCCCAGGCGGTGCATGGCCGGCGGCCGTTCGTCGGAGCCAATCCATTTGCTCAGGCGGTCGGCCTGATGCACAGGCACGTAAAGCGTGTCGCTGTTGGCGTAATTCACGAGCAAATATTCGCGCTCCATGCCGCCAATATTGCGCACGACCAGCCCCTGAAACGGCCCAATGCCATATTCCAGATGGACCACAAAATCGCCGGCCTGAATGTCGGCAAAATGGGTTTCGGGGGCAGAGGGGCGCGGGGCTACGCCAGCGACGCGGCGCGGGTCGATTCCAGCCAAATATTTCGGCATCGGTGAGCAGATCAAGCAGAATTTCATTGTCCTCGCGGCGTACCAGGGTAAAGCCTTCGGCTAGCCCGCCGTTGACAAAGGTAAGGATTCCGTCGGCAGGCATCACGGAAAGAGCATCCTGTGGGAGCGGAGGAGCGGAGGGGCGGAGGAGTAAGGATCTGTCTCCCCGACCCCCTTGCTCCCCAGGACCGAAGGTCGCCGCCCCCTTGTTCTCTTCCCGCCACAGTTCGGCCAGACGGGCGGCCTGGCGGCTGACGACGACGATGCGGTCGCCTTCGCGCTGAGCAGAGCGCAGTTGGGTCATGAGGGGGCGCATTTGCCCGCCGTAGCGGGGACCGGGTTCAAAGGATTCTGCAAGCTGGGTTAACGGCCGTTCTCCTTCCACCATCTCATCCACTTCCTGTTCGCCCAAAATGAGCGGCTGCCACCATTGCAGGTCGGCGGCCATGGGCTGCCAGTTAAAAACCGGGCTGGGGTAGCCAGGGGGCAGCGTGGACTGCTCTTCACGCATCTGGTCGGCATGGTAAAGAAAGTCGGCAACGGCCGTTTCCAGCGCAGGCCAATCATCCACCACCACCAGCGCATTTTCCGGCAAATAATCCAGCAAGCTGGCAGGCTGTGGATACAGCAGGGGCATGTAATATTCCAACGTGGGAAAAACATTCCCCATTCGCAAGCCCGCAATGTCATCCCGCCAGGAGGGAAGGCTGCCCTCAGCCGGGTTCTCCGATTCGGGAATGGAGAGTGCATATTCCCGGGCGACGCCAGGCAGCGCCTCTCGCGCTGGGGGGATAATAATAGACTCCACCTGGCTACTGTCATGCACTGTCAGAGACCGCTGGGTAGCCGGGTCAAAATAGCGCATGGTATCAATCTCATCCCCAAAAAGCTCAATGCGCACAGGAAATGGCGTAGACACCGGGTAAATGTCCAAAATGCCGCCGCGCCGTGAAAACTGCCCGGCCGCCTCCACCACGCTCACGTTTTCGTAGCCAATGTCTGCCCAAGCCTCAGTAATTTTCTCCAGGTCAATGACACCCCCCAGGCGCAGCACGCGGGTTGCGGATAAAAAGCGGCGTTTGGGCAAGGTTTTTTGCAGCAGCGCCCGCGCAGAGGTGAGGACAAGAGGTGGGTGGAGTGCGGCGGGGATGAGGGGATGCTGCCCGGCCATGAAGCGGGTAAAGACTTGCAGGCGACCAATGCGCGTCCGTTCGCTCCAGGGGCCGCGGTCATAAGGCAGCGGTGTTGGTTCCGGAAGACGGAGAAGGTTGCTGGTATCGGGCAGCCAGTTTTCCAGAGCCTGTTGCCAGGAAACGGCCGCATCCATCCGTCCTGTAACCAATATGACAGGAACCTGCC
Organism: uncultured Chloroflexia bacterium; assembly: GCA_963695505.1. Lineage (GTDB taxonomy): Bacteria > Chloroflexota > Anaerolineae > Promineifilales > Promineifilaceae > JACSRF01. The sequence goes on from CAVOGX010000015.1 coordinate 397,577, forward strand.
GCTCCATGAACAGGCGGGCCAGAACCGGCGCACGGGCACTGCGCGGCAGCAGCAGCGCCGGTAAAGGCTTCCGAGAGTCCAGAGCAACACTTAGCTCTTGCCAGGCCGGTAACTGATTGAAGATGTCTAAAATGCCAGAAATGCTCATAATTTAGCTGTTAGCGGTTTGCAGATAGCTGATAGCCGTTTGCCCCATACCGATTACTGTTCGCCATTTTCCGGTAGCTGCTTGTTGTGGCGCGACATTGCCAGTTGAATTCCTTCCATGAGGAAGGTTTCGATGGCTTGCAGAGCTTCGTCTAAAATCTCGTTGAGTAACGGCCGTTCCTCATCACCAAAGTCGCGCAACACCCAGGCTGCGGGGTCCATACGACCGGGTGGGCGACCAATGCCCAGCCGCAAGCGCGGAAACTCCTGACCCAAGTGGTTGATGATAGACTTCATGCCGTTGTGCCCCCCGGCGCCGCCTTGTTCGCGCAGGCGGATGGCGCCAAAAGGCAAGTCCAGTTCGTCGTATACGACCAGCACCTTTTCGGGCGGAATTTTATAAAAATTAGCCACAGCACCGACACTATCCCCGCTGAGGTTCATAAAGGTTTGCGGTTTGGCCAAGATGACGGCGTGCTGGTGAATTCGGCCGTTTCCCACGATGGCCTTATTTTTGACGCTGTTCAAGGCAATGCCAAACTTCTCGGCAACCCTGTCGACAGCCATAAAGCCAATGTTGTGCCGGTTGTTCTTGTATTTTTGGCCGGGATTTCCCAGCCCCACGATGAGATAACGGTCGGTAGGCATAACGGCCGTTTCTTCCTTTTTTACAATCCCTAAGACGCGTCGCCACATTTGTCGCAACCTACATCCAAAATCTATGGTGAGATAGTTTGCTTTTCATTGCGCCACGTCCCATTCATACACATTCCACAACTCCGATGGTTGGGTTGGGTCCAGCCGCAGCCCCGTTACACCCTGGCGTACGGCGGCAACTTTCAAATAATTAAACAAGGGAACCATTGGCACTTGCTCAGCCCAAATACGCAGGGCGGCCTGGTGATTTTCCACGTAAACGGCCGTACCCGGCAAAGCGTTGAGGGCTGCATTACAGGCGGCTTCAAATTCGGCGTTCGCCCACCCGCTGACGTTAACATTGCCCCAACCGCCAAATCCTTCTTGCGTCGGACCGGTGATATTTCGCTCCAGCCACAAATGGCAGGCGGGCTGCGGGCTGCCCAACCAGGCAAACATGCCCAGCTCAAATCGCCGCCCAAAGAGCAAACCCAGCGGGCCATCGTTATACCAATCCTCTGGCGGCAAGAATTCAGTCACAACTTCAATACCACATTCAGACAGGTTTTCCTGGAAAATTGCCGCTGCCCGGGCGCGCACCGGGTTGGCGTTGTCCGTAGTCAGCCGCACGCTAAAGGATGCACCTGTTGTGGGGTCTTCGCGCAAGCCATCGCCGTTGGTGTCCCGGTAACCGGCAGCGTCCAGCAGTGCATTGCCAGCCGCCGGATCAAATGGCCATTGGCTCAGGTCGGCTGGATAGAGGGGGTGATTGGCGGGGATATAGGCCGGCATCACCGTTGTCTGGCCTGAAAATATTTCATTGACCATGCGCTGGCGGTCAGTGCATTGCGTAATGCCCTGACGTACGCGGGGGTCTTGGAACCAGTCGGGGCGAACAAAGTTCTGGAATCCTTCGGCCAGGTAAAAGTTGACGCTGAAATCGATATGTTCGTAGACGGCGCTGGGAGCAACGGCCATTTCCACCTCATCCAGTACCTGCAATTCAGGAAGCAGGTTGAAATTAAGCAAATCTTGCGTTGTCACGTCGCAGCCGGCCAATCCCGTCGCCAGGAGCGCCTCACCATCTGGTACAAAGCGCACATTTAGAATTTCCAGGTACGGCAGCCCTTCATTCGCGCGGTAATAATTTGGATTCCTCACCAGCGTGAGGCCATCGGCTGTAGAAGCGCTTACCACAAACGGGCCGCTGCTCAATGGCGTCAAAGTGGTCTCCGACGAACTCAGCAGCTCAGCGGCAGATAGGCTGCCTAATTGGTGCTGCGGCAGCGGTTCCCAAACATGGGTCACATAATCAGCCGGTAAATAGCCCGGCAGCCCTGTCCAGCGGAGAGTCAAATCGCCGGTAGCCTCATAACTGGCCGTGCGGCGCACTTTTCGCTTGTCTCCGGGGGTTTCCGGATCAGCAATAACTTGATAACTAAAAACTGAATCGGCGGCGGTGACAACCATGCCATCCGACCAGACCAGGGGTTTAAGAGTAAAATCTACGGTCATTTGCTGCATTATCACCGGCTGGTCAGACACGGTGACCAGGCTGCCGTCGCTGTTGAAAACGGTCAAACCCTCACGCAGCACGTGGCTCTCACCGCGAAAATCTACTACCGGGTCGCCCAGGCGCACGGTTACCGTTTGAATGCTCACATCCCCTTCGTCTGGATGAGGCAGTTTGGCTAAACCCTGGGGCTGATATCCATACCTCAGCGCGGTATACAAACTCTCGTAAATGGCATGGCGCAGAGCCAGAGCAGAAAGAGATTGCTCGCCATAGAGGTAGAGGTTATCAGGTTGTCGCCCCATACACACTGTTAGCGCTTTGGGTGGAATAGGCGTGGCCGTGGGTGGCAGAGGAGTATTGGGCTGTTGGGTGGCGGCGGGTGCATCGACGGTCGATTGAGGCTGGGAGACCGTGGCGTTTTGGTTTTCGGCTGTTTCTTGACCAGCCGAGGTCGTCGCGGGAACGGCCGTGTTGGCTTCCTGGCACGCCGTGATCAAAATCAAGATCAAAATAAGTGGTATGAAGTTGATTCGTTTCAATGGTTCTCCTAACAAAAAGGGAAGGATAAATAATAAAAATTTAGCTCATTGTCCGCCACCTGCTTTATACCAAAGCCGCCGCCATAGGAAGCGAATCAGCGTGCGCAGCAGCAGATAGAGCAGTAATGCGGCAAAAGCATAGCCAGCCCAGGTTGTACCCCGCCAAAATGCGCGAGACAGAGAACTGAGGCTAATCTGGCTTACCTGCCCCAGCAAGCCTTGCGGTTCATCAGGGATAACGGCCGGGTTCGCCATCTCCGCATTATCCGGTGTGGGTAATGGTGTGGGCGTCGGGAACGGGGTCAGTGAAGGAATTGGCGTCAGCTCTATGAAAGAGGGCGTGCCTTGAGGCAAAGCGCTATCCCCAGCCAGCGTCAGCGTGGGCGTGATGGTTGGCGTAGGGGTAGGCGGCGCATTATTGTTAATGGTTAAATTGGTGGCAAAGTACTCATTATAGTTGTAGTCGGTGCGTACCACACGCAGCCGCAAACTGTAACGGCCGTCCGGCCATACTGGCGCATTGATAGCTCGCCCCACGGTTGTATCCCAAATTGCTAAGGTACCGCTAATCACAGGGCTGTTGCCTTCCGCAAAAACTACCCATTCAGCATTGCCGCCTAATTCAGGGCGGAAGGCCAGCTCATAGCGCAGGTAGTTTTGATCAACAGCCGTCCCAGTTACCGTAATCACTCCGGAAATGGTGTCTCCACTGGCTGGTCGGGTGATCCCATTTTCACTTCCCTGAGCACGGGTCAGTACGGCCGTTAACCACCAGATAGCTAACAAACCTATAAGAGTTGCCGCGAGTGCTGGCAGTCTACCCCGCTTTCGTTTAAGATTAACTTCACTTGTTTGCTTGGCGATTAATGGGTAAGCCATACAATTTACTTAAAGCCAACTTACCAGGACAAACACAAAAGTCTACCACATGTGGGATGCTATGGCGAATCCCATGGAGCGAAAATGAAACAAATCTTAACGCGCGTATTTGTCGCCCTCTTCACTACCGCTATCTTACTTGTTGGCTGTACGACAGTAGAAACTCAAACCGGTACCTCCCCTCTACAAGAAGATGGAGCAACAGGGAACAACAATGCACTGAATGACTTCCAAACGACAGGAAACGTCGATTCTAATCAAGCTTCTGGGCTAAATATTGAAGCCAGCTCTGTTGAATTTGACGAACTTGGCCTTGAGGTAGGTTTTACCACCGAGGGACGGCCGTTCCGGGGGAACCCCAATGCGCCTGTCATACTAGAGGAGTTTTCAGATTATCAATGCCCTTTCTGTTCCCGTTTCTCCCAGCAAACCCGACCCGGTTTGCTGGAAAACCAGGTGGCCAACGATGACATGGTGCTGGTGTTCTATGATTTTCCGCTGACCTCTATTCATGCCCAGGCCACAGCCGCAGCCCACGCCGCCCGCTGTGCCGGAGAACAAGGCGCAGCCGCTTACTGGGCTATGCACGACAGGCTCTTTACCGCGCCTGGTGAATGGTCAAACAACCGGGCAAACGAGGTGTTTGCCGGTTACGCTCAAGATTTAGGACTCGATGATGCAAGTTTTCGCACGTGTCAGGAAAGCGGCCGTTTTAATGACGCCATCACTGCCGACCTGGATTTTGGACAGTCCCGTGGCGTGCGCAGCACACCCAGCTTCTTCATAAATGACCAGCCCTTGGTAGGCGCCCAGCCATTAGAGGCATTCAACAGCGCCATTGAGATAGTGCAGTCCGGCAATGCCCTGCCCACCGAAGTGCCGCCAGAACAACCTGCGGCCCCGGGAATCGCCCCCACACCGGCAACTATTGTCACCGGAAATGCGGCCGTTGCCTTGGGCAACCCCGCTGCCGAAATCATTATTTACGAGTTTACCGATTACCAATGTCCCTACTGCGCTCGCCATGCCTTGCAAACCATGCCCCAAATCCTTAGCGAGCTCATCGACAAGGGTATTGTTTACTATAAATTAAAAGATTTTCCTCTGGACCAGATTCACCCTCAGGCGCGAGCGGCCTCCGCTGCCGCCCGCTGCGCCGGCGAGCAGGGGGCGTATTGGGAAATGCATGACCTGCTTTTTGAAACCCAACAAAACTGGTCTGGGCAAGAAAACGTCGTCGAAATTTTTTCCGGTTATGCGGCTGACTTAAAATTGAATGAAGCAACTTTTGAAAGCTGCCTGAGTAGTGGCAAGTACGATGACGTCGTGCAAGAAAACCTGGATGAAGGCATCAGCCTTGGGGTGCGCGGTACGCCAGCCTTCTTTATAAATGGCTACCCAATCTCTGGCGCCCAACCCTTCGAGTTATTCCAATATGCGGTAGAGCTGGCCCAAGAAGGCACGCTGGCGGAGGCATACGTGCAGCCGGCAGAGCCAACCCCTGTCCCCACACCTGCTGGGCCGGTTAATGTGCCCATTGAAGGGGCTTATGCTATGGGTGATCCAAACGCGCCGGTCGTTATTGTGGAATTTACAGATTTTCAATGCCCGTTTTGTGCCCGCCATTTTAATCAGACCCTCTCTCAAATTAAATCTAACTACGTTGATGAGGGTCTGGTTTATTATGTTTTTCGCGACTTTCCACTAACGAGCATTCATCCTCAGGCGGTGCAGGCCGCTGAAGCAGCGCGTTGTGCAGGTGATCAGGGGGCATTTTTAGAAATGTATGACCAGCTCTTCCAAAAGCAGGAAGAATGGTCTGGTCGCAATGATGCGACCGCCTTATTTGCCAATTATGCCAGCGATATGAACTTGGATGATGTTGAGTTTACCGCTTGCATCGAAGGGAAAACTCACCAAATGACCGTTTATGAAGAACTTGATCTTGGCAGCAGCCTGGGCGTGCAGGGAACGCCGGCATTTTTTATTAACGGTTACTTCCTCAGCGGCGCCCAGCCATACAGCACCTTTGAGGAAGCCATCCAATATTTTCTAGCGGAAGAATAATCTTGCTAGGTATTTGACCTGGGCGATTCTACCCTCACATTTAGACCCATGCTCCTCAAATTGCATCGCCTGTGGATTGGGTTAGAAAGCGCTGATGAAGCAGTTCTGCAACAGTGGCAGGCGCTGTTCGAAAACTGGCTGCATTCTCCCTCTCAACTTCCGCACATGCGCCTGCGGCTGGACATGCAGCCCCATTTACCAGCTTTACCAGATTCGGCACCTTTTTTTCAGGACTCTCACGCTCTTCAAGACGATGTAGGGATACTGGCTGTTTACAGGCAGCGTGGCGGTGACGTTTTGCTGCATTACCTGGATGGAGCGCTGGTTAGGGTACCTCTAAATATTCACCAGGAGCCTACAGCAGAAGGTATCATTACACCCAAAGCGATGCAGTACGGCCGTTTCGAGGACATTACCTTCACCAGCCTGGCTCCATTACTGCGGCGGCAGAGATACTTCCTGGTCCACGCTTTTGCCGCCAGCAAGGATGGGCAGTGCGCCCTCATCGTTGGTCCCACTGGCAGCGGAAAAACCACCACGGGGCTGGCCCTCATTCTGCAAGGCTGGCAGCTTATCTCCAATGACATCGTACTGCTAGAAGAGCAAAACGGCCGTATTTATGCACTGCCTACTCCGGGCATAGTCAACATTCGACCCAATTCAATTAAGCTTCTGCCCCAACTGCGCGACGTCTTGGCAAACGTGACGCCAGTATACGGACAATACAATTTGACCGGCGATGCATTGGTAGACGGCCAGTGGAGCCCCCCTTACCCCGTGACACAACTCTATTTTCCCTTCATCGAGCAGCGGCCTCACACCACGCTACATGCGCAAAACCGCGCCGTTGCCTTGGCCCGCCTCATGAGCGAAAGCATGGACCGTTGGGATGAGGAGACAATGTCCCAACACATGACCATTTTGCAAAAGTTGGTGCGCCAGGCCAGCGCTTACGCCCTGCACGTTGGGCAAAATTTAAGCCAGCTTACCAGCTTGCTGCCAACCGCTTGACGCCCCAATTCCCCTCTGTTACACTCCATCTTGTAACAATTTAATATTAAAACCTATCTAAGGTGCCTGTGCCCCGGATGGCAAGGCTTAAAGGCGAAGCTGGTGGTCTTTTCTTGGTAAGAGATAATGAGCAGCATGAATTGTCACCAATTTCAAAGAGAGTCCAGCACGGTCCCGCCACTGTAATTAGATAAAGCTATTGGTTTGAAAGTTAATCAGCTAATTAATCATCCTTAGCTGGTTAGCAAATCGACAATCAAACCATAATTCTTCTATAAGTCAGGTCGCCCGCCTTAGGTAAGTTTCTGCCCTCGTGGACAGGGGTTGGGAACTGTGACACCCATTGTCTGACAGTAATGTCATCCCAACCCGATGCTTTTTACATCGGGTTTTTTGTTGGGAACAACCTTTTGTCTCCTGGGCACCACAAACGGGAGGTTTTATGTTCAACAAAAATTTTGTTCTACGCATGATGATGGTGCCCCTTTTATTTGTAACTCTCCTTTGGTTTTCAGCCGTTTCCCCCACCCTAGCCCAGGCTGACCCCCTTGAAACGGCCGTTTCCTGGCTCATTAGCACCCACCAAAACGACGACGGCGGCTTCACCAGCTTCAGCACCGGAGCCAATCAGGCTCCCTCTGACATTGGCGGAACCCTGGACGCGCTGCAAGCACTCGCCGCAGCCGGTGCAGACGTTACTGGCGCCTTGGGTTTCCTGGAAACGCAGGGCAGTGCGCTGGCAGATTACGCCTATGCAGATGGGGGCAGTGCGGGCAAAACCTTGCTGGCCCTTAGCGCTGCTGGCCGTGACCCGCGCAGCTTCGGCGGAGAAGACCTGACCCTTTCTCTCACCGAAACCATATCCTCCGCCGGCGAATACAACACGACCAGCCCATACGCCCAATCTCTGGCCATGTTGGGTATGTTAAGCATTCCTGACGGAGACGGTGTAGCAGAATCGGCCGTTTCCTGGCTGCAAAACAGGCAGGCAGCAGACGGTTCTTGGGATGACGGCTTCGGAACCGCGGCAAATGTTGACGCCACAGCTATGTCTATCATGGCACTGACTGCCGCCGGCGTTCCCTCCGATAACCCCGCCCTGGCAAGCGCCGCTGATTTTTTGCTGCAAACCCAGCAGCCTCGCGGCTGGGAATACTCTGCTGGTTTTGGTCCGAACGCCAACAGCACAGCTCTGGCCATACAGGCCCTTAGCGCACTGGGCGAGGATGTACGCCCATACCAAGATTTGCTCTTGGCATGGCAAAGCTCCAGCGGCGCGTTCCAGGCTGACTTTGGCAGCGGCCCCTTTGATGAATTCTTTACCACTTTGCAGGCCATCCCCGCCCTCACAGGACGGCCGTATCCATTGAACATTACAGCACCGGCTGCGCCTGCGGGAAGCATGGTCAGCAATGAAGCCCCGGCCGCTGCCACCGCTATCGGCTGGGTCGCCCTGGGTATTGCTGCTGCTGCGCTGGTGGTTGCCATTTTCTACGCCCTGCTGCGCCGGAGGTCTTAATGCGTAAATGGCTGCTGCTTTTGCTGCTGACCTTTTTTGCTTTTCCGGTCATGGCGCAACAAGTCGCCAACCAGGCGGTCCTGGTGGTGGTTTTCGGCGATGGGCAGTCCGAATCTTACTGCGTGCAGTTTGACGAAGAAAGCATCAGTGGTTACGAACTGCTGCAGCGCGCCGGGCTGGAGTTGGCAGTGGAAACCAGCGGTATGGGAACGGCCGTGTGCAGCATCAATGACAACGGCTGCCCGGCCAGTGACTGCTTTTGCCAATGCCGAAGCGCCGATTGTGAATATTGGTCGTTCTGGCAGTGGCAAGACGAAACGTGGCAATATGCCAACCTCGGCGCCCACCTCCTGAGCGTGAGCGACGGTACGATGCAAGGCTGGACGTGGGGGCCGGGGTCTGTCACCGAAGCACCACCGCCGCCAAATGTTGAATTTGATGATGTGTGTGCGCGGCAAGCATCCACTTCCACAGGTCCGGCCAGTTCAGCATTGACCTTTCCCTGGTTCCCATATGCCAGTTTTGGCCTGATTCTCTTTCTATTGGGTGGAATTCTGCTGCGCCGAAATCGCGCTGCGCAAATTGACAAGGTGGCAAAATGATCAAATATACCTTTTTGCAGAGAAGTGACAGAGAGGCTTCTTTTCCTCTGCAACAAACAAGCCAACGCACCCTTTCTACCCTGCTGTACATTGTCGCCGGGCTTGTAGGCTTTCTGGCGTTTGCAGCGCCGTTTCTTACTCCGCTGCTCGTCGAACAGGCACAGGGAACGGCCGTTTCCCCCAATTTTCGCCCCGATGCTCCCCTGGTCACTGGCTTCCTGCTCCTGTTCTCGCTGGCGGTGCTGCTGGTTGAGGTGCAAGGGCAAGCTGTGAACGCCAAGGTAATCGCAGCCTTGGGAGTTTTGGTGGCGGGAACGGCCGTTTTACGCTTTGTTGAGGTAGCTTTTCCAGGACCTGGTGGTCTTTCCCCAATCTTTGCCCCCATCATATTGGCAGGGTACGTTTTTGGTTGCCGTTTTGGCTTTCTCATGGGCACGATGACACTCCTCGTCTCCGCCCTTATTACCGGTGGTGTTGGTCCCTGGTTACCCTATCAAATGTTTGCCGCTGGCTGGGTAGGTCTTAGTGCGGGTTGGCTTCCTCGACTCAGCCATCCCCGCCGGGTCATTTTCATGCTGGCGGCATTTGGGGCGCTTTGGGGCTTGCTATTTGGGATAATCCTCAACCTTTATTTTTGGCCATTCATTAGCGATAGCGGCGCCCAGAGCTGGCAGCCCGGCCTCTCTTTAGCGGTTTCCGTTGGACGGTACGTCAGTTTCTATCTCACGACCTCGTTGGTTTGGGACGTAGGGCGCGGGCTAGGCAACGCTTTGCTCATTCTTGCGCTGGGCCTACCTGCGATTCAAGCTCTGGCGCGTTTTCGCGACCGCTTCCAGTTTGAGCGGAATGTTTAGCGCTCAGAATGGCAGGCCATCATTTTTCTCCGGCTAATCAAAAAAATCATGCGTAACAGCCAAACCCCTCAAATTTCCAGCCCGGTTTCGCCAGCAATCTCGCTGGATGCTCGCGCCTGGCTGGTCTGGGTGGTGGCGGCAGCCGTTGTCACCATGGCCGCCCCAAATCCACTTTACACCCTTATCGTGCTTCTGGCAGCGCTGATAGCCCGGCAAAGCCAGAGTGCGGGTATAGGCTTAAATCTTCCGTTGCTGCGTCTTGGCGGGTTCATTTTGTTATTTAGCACCATCTTTAACATGTTATGGATTCATACAGGGGAGAGCGTTATGTGGCGGCTGCCGGATACGTGGCCGCTTATTGGTGGGGCGTGGACTTTGGAAGCGGCCGTTTACGGATTGATCAATGGTTTGCTGCTGTTGACGCTGCTGGTGGTATTCCAGGCCTTTGGCAGCGGCGTTTCCAGCGGTGACCTGGTCAAGCTCATGCCTGGGGTACTGCGAGATTTGGGAGTCGTGATGCTGATTGCCTTGACTTATGTGCCTGAAACACGCCGCCAATTGATGCGCATTCAGCAAGCCCAGGCCGTGCGTGGGCACCGGCTGCAAGGGTGGCGTGACTGGCGTCCTATTGCCGTGCCCCTTTTGGTAGGCGGCTTGGAGCGCGCAATGGCGGTAGCAGAGTCGATGGTTGCCCGCGGTTATGGCGCCACAGCCAATTCTCGCCAGCATACCCCGGTACAATTTGGCTTGCTGGTAGGAATCACGGCCGTTTTTGCTGGGTGGCTAGTCATTTTGTGGCAGCAGTGGTGGGGCTGGCTGCTCATGGGTGGTGGGGGCCTGCTCATTTTACTCCTGTTGTGGTGGTTGGGCCGCCGTACCCTTCGCACCCGATACCTGGCACGTCCTTGGAAAACACAAGATTCCCTGGTAGCAGGAACGGCCGTTTTCGTTCTCTTAATTACACTGCTGCCCGTTCCAGGCTTCGACCTCCGGCCCTATTCGCCCTTTCCAGCTCTGAGCTTCCCGCCTTTCCAACCCCTCAGCGGTGCAGCGCTGGCCCTGCTCGCCTTGCCGGGGGTGATTAAAGTAGAGAGGGGAGAATAGCGCATGAAATTTCAGCGCGCCGAAAGCCGTCACCTGCCTTCTCCTATGATTCGCATGCAGCAGGTTAGCTACAGCTACCCTAACAGCCCAAATACAGCCTTGCAAAATGTGTCGTTGGTGGCAGAAGCAGGCGAGTTTTTGCTGCTAACCGGCCCTTCGGGATCTGGCAAAAGCACGCTGCTGCGCTGCTTGAACGGCCTGGTGCCCCACTTTAGCGGCGGCCGCATTCGCGGCAGCGTGTGCGTGTGCGGGGTAAATGCTATCCAAGAAGGCCCTCACGCCCTGAGCCATCACGTGGGTTTTGTGCAGCAAAATCCTGAAGCGCAGGCGGTGCTGGATCGCGTTGAAACGGAAATTGCCTTTGGCCTGGAAAATAGGGCAATACCGCCAGGGGAAATGCGGCAGCGGGTAGATGACGTGTTGGCTCTGCTGGCGCTGGAACCGCTGCGCCAACGACTGCTGGTTACATTGTCGGGCGGGGAGCGGCAAAGGGTAGCCATTGCTACAGCTTTGGTCTTGCAGCCAGAAGTGCTGATCCTGGATGAACCGACGAGTCAGCTTGACCCGCAAGGGGCTGAAGAGGTGCTGCTGGCTTTGTTGAGGCTGCGTGAAGCGCTGAACCTGACCATTGTCCTCGCCGAACACCGCCTGGAGCGGGTGCTGGCCTTTGCCGACCGGCTTTTACACATGGAAAACGGCCGTATCCTGCTAGATGCCCCAACACGCCAAGCCGCCGTCCAATTGCCCCACGCTCCTCCTGTTGTGCAATTAGCCCGCGACCTGAACTGGGAACCGTTAGCCTTGACTGTTGAAGAAGCGCAGCCCTTTGTGTCCGACATTACAATGTCTGATGCCCAGGAAAATGCCCTAAGTGTGACCCAGAACGTTTACAAGATGGATGCAGCATTAGTAATTGAGGGCGTGACGTTTCGCTATGGACCTAAGAACGTGCTGCAGAACGTTTCTTTCACGGTTGGTACAGGCGAAGCGGTGGCCCTGGTGGGCCGCAACGGCGCAGGAAAAACAACGCTGTTGCAATGTGTGGTGGGTCTGCTGCAACCAGAAATGGGGCAGGTTTGGGTAAACGGCCGTTCCACTCAAGGGCGCGACGTCGCCGACATTTGCCGTGAAGCGGCATATTTACCACAAAACCCCGATGATTTACTCTTTGCCGACAGCGTAGCCGAAGAGTTAGCCATCACTTTGCAAAATCACCAGCTTGACCCCAACGCTTATCCTATCCAGCCGCTGTTGGCACAATTAGACCTGACTGAGGTGCAAGAGGCCTACCCGCGGGACTTGTCTGTGGGGCAGCGACAGCGGGTGGCACTGGGGGCCATTACCATCACCAACCCACCTCTTATTTTGCTAGACGAACCTACCCGCGGGCTGGATTATGCGGCCAAGGAGCGGCTGCTGCATCTTTGGCGCGGCTGGCTTGCCCAGGGAAAAGGGCTGCTGTTAGTCACCCACGACGTGGAGCTGGTGGCCCAGATTGCGCAGAGAACGGTGGTATTGGAAAACGGCCGTATTCTCGACTTTGGTCCCACTTCCCAAATCCTGCACCGCCACAGTAACTTTGCCACCCAAATTTCCCGCCTCTTTCCCCAAACAAGCTGGCTGACTGCGGCGGACGTGCTAAGCGGAATGAGAAAGCTGGAAAGTATTTGAACATCGCCAACAAAATAAACCCCAATCAAAGGAGACTTACATGCCCAGATTAACAAAAATCTACACCCGGACCGGAGACGAAGGCACTACCAGCCTGGGAAGTAAGCAGCGCGTACCCAAAGAATCGCTGCGGGTGGCGGCTTATGGGACTGTCGATGAACTTAATTCACAGCTTGGTCTGGCTGTTGCTTCCGGCTTAGCCCCCCGGCTGCTTGAGACCTTGCCGGTCATTCAGAACGAACTTTTCCACCTGGGTTCTGACCTGGCATTTTTAGAAGAAGACAAAAAAACGTACAACATTCCTCAAATTGCAGAACGTCACGTTCTCGCCTTGGAAAACCTCATCGACGAAATTAATGACGTCGTTGGTCCCCTGGAAAACTTTATTTTACCGGGGGGCAGCATGGGCGCTGCCATCTTACACGTCGCCCGCACAGTTTGCCGTCGCGCCGAAAGGGAAGTCGCTGCCCTTTCTCACACAGAGCCAGTAAGCGCCCAGGTCATCCCGTACCTCAACCGCCTTTCCGACTTGCTGTTTGTGATGGCCCGGTATGAAAACCACCACCGCAATGTCTCTGAACCTTTGTGGAATACACTTGCATAGGAAGAAGGTCTCTCAAAACCGCCAGTTTTCGAAAGACCTTCTTGAAAATGCTTCATCTGTTCAAACAATTACCCGTTATTCTCTCCATACGGGCTGACCCGTGGGGGTACGTAAATTGATACGCTCGCCCGTAGTCAGGTTTTGCACCCAGTTTAACTCCATGTGATCAGGGGATTCAAAACCTTCCAGGGAGATAGCGTCGCCTGGCGATAGGGCAATGCCATTCTCTTCCCAGAACCAGGGCGGCCCCAGCATCGCCTCTAGCTGAAGACCATCGACCGTTTGGAAAGTAAGCAAGTTACCTTCTACCGCTATTACTATGCCCTGATACTGCAACATGTCGTCTGCTGCAGGCAGTACCATGGGCTGTTCTGTTGTTGTACCGTCGGGCACGGCTTGACCGCTTTGACCAGGGGGCGTGCCGCCATCTCGCCAAGGTGGACCACCTTGACCTTGCCCTTGCCCCCCTTGGCCTTGACCCCGGCCAGAGGTCGTTGTCCCGTCCGTGCTAAGCCAGGGTGGACCGCCACCCTGAGCCGTACCTCGGGGATTCTCCACAAAGGGAGCGGTGGGTTCCCAGGCGCGAATATAGTTAACTAAAGCCTCAATTTCCACCATGGTTAGCCGGTCACCAAAGGCTGGCATTGTTGAGTTGGGGCGGTGCCCGCCGTTGATGATAGTGTTTAAAATTTGCTCATTGGTCTGGTTTGTCAGGAACTGCTGGCTGTTGAGGGCTGGGCCAGTGCCGCCACTACCATTTTCACCGTGACAGACGGCACAGGTTGTATCAAAGAGGCGTTCCGCATATGCCATCACCTCTTCGGGGTTATCCAGATCAATGCGTACTGGCTCTGGCGGGGTTAATGCTAACCCCTGAGCAGTTACAACGTCCCAGTTTTGCAAGAAGGAGACGATATTTACGATTTCTTCGGGGTTCAGGGCGTTGTTCCACCCCACCATTAACGTGCCCGGTACGCCCTCGGTGATGATGCGGGTAATGACATCTGATTCTGCTGCCTGAATATCTGGCGTGTTTAGCGCAACGCCCAAGTCTGATCCTTCGCCGTTGATGCCGTGGCAAACCGTGCAGTTATTGGCGTATAACATCATGCCAGCCGCCCATTCTCTGCCCTCGGGGCTAAGAGCTGCAACCTGCGCGAGAAACTCTTCATCAACCTGTGGTACTGGCAAGGTGGGGGGAATTAGTCCTTGTGCTGCTGCCAATTCACCTACTTCAGCCCAGTCGCCATAGCGAATGAGAGCGATGAGTTCGTCAATCTGGTAGTCGGTGTAAATGCCGCCTTCGTCGGCGTGCCAGGGGGCCATCAATGTATCATACCGACCACGGGCAATTACTTTATAGAGAATATCGTAATCGGCGTTGCGCAAGCCGTCGTTATCGAGGCCGGGGGTTGCCCCTATGCCTTCCCCTGCGGCCCCGTGGCAGATAGCACAATTATCCACATACATAACGGCCGCATCCGCTACAAATTCCTGGCGTAGTTCTTCTTGAGCATTATCCATGCGCTGGGGTTCTAACCACCCATAAAGGGGTAAAATCACGACGATACTCATAATTGCAAAAAAACTAATGAGAGTGTTTCTATTCATGGTGGCGTTTCTCTAACTTTCAGGTGGTTAATTGTTCTGGGGTGTATCGATCACGCTGTTGGGCACGCGTGGTGTCTACCCACACTTGATTATCGGCAATCTCCACAGGGAACGTGTCCAGTGCGCGAGGTGCGGGCGGATTCTCAACGTCGCCGTGCACGTCGAAGCTTGAGGCATGGCATGGGCAGAAAAAGTGGTGCTGGTCAGCTTCCCAACTAACCGTGCAGCCAAGATGTGTGCAGCGGTTGTAAACGGCCAGGAAGCCACCGTCGATGTCGCGTATGAGAAAGAAACGGCCGTCCGGGAATTCGGTCACCGAGGCAAGGGGAAAGCTGTCCACAGTGCCAGCAGCCACAAGGCCGCCAAACTCGCCATCCAGGCTGCGAGGCTGCATAAAGAGCAGGCTAGCACCGCCAACTTCCAGTATAGCCAGGCTGCTTAATGCGCCCAGCCCTAATCTTAAGAAATTTCGCCGTGTCAGTTGTTCTGGTGGGGTATTTGTGTTCATGATTAAATCCTTAGAGGGAGCAAGTCAGGTAACGAGGAGCACGCTTTGGTATTTTACTTTCCTTCTTACCTCGATCTCCTTGTTTTTCGGCTAGAAAGGCCAAATAAGGGCCATGTTAGAACCGCGGAAAAAGACGCCAATAAATGTCAGCACAATGAGGCTCACAAACACAAAAGTAAAGACGCCTACCAGGGATTCGCTGTGAGTTAGCTTGCCGCCTCTGCGGAGCAAAGTGTAAATGATAAACAGGCCTATGAGGGTCAGAAGCAGCGGCAAAAAGCCATTGGAGATAAGCGTGGGCCAGGAAGGAAAGAGGGCTGGTAAGTCAATGTACCACTCATCGAGAAGGACCAGGAGGGGCGTCAAACCCACACCAAGCAGGGCAGCAAGTGCGGCTACCCATTTACCTATGCCAGAGCGAAAGTAAATGCCGATGTCCTCAGCATTTTTATCCAGGCGGGGCACAAAAAGGATGGCAAGGAAGCCGATACCGGCTAAAGCCATTGCAGCCAGAGGATGCATGTGCAGCAGCAGTTCCTGCAAACCCATGAAATACCAGGCGGCTTTGGCCGGATTGGGCGGGTGGCTGGGATTGGCTAACTCTTCCAGGGGGGCAGGAACAAGAATGGAGAAGATAAGCAGCCCGGCAATCAGGACGCTGGCCGCAGCAAACTCAATTTGCACCAGGTGGGGAATGGTGGTCAGGCGTTCTACGCGAATGCGACGGCCGTTTTCATCCACAGGCTCTTCTTTAGGTTGGGAAATGCCGCCATCTTTGCGCACTTTCCAAAAATGGTAAGACATGAGCAAGATGAGGAGCGCAGGTAAAACAGCTACGTGAATGGCGTAAAAATTGCGCAGTGCAGCCTGCCCCACTTCTGGACCAGCCAACAAAAAGTCGCTGATAGCCTGACCCATGAGGGGGATGTAGCTCAGCAGGCTGGTGCCAACCGTGATGGCCCAGTAAGCAAGCTGGTCCCAGGGCAACAAATATCCGGTGAAGTTAAACGCCAGCACAATGATCAGCAAAACAACACCGATGATCCAGTTGGTGGAACGGCCGTCCTTGAAACCACCGGTAAAAAAGACCCTCAGTAAGTGCAAAAAGGTCGTGACAACCAACAAATTGGCTGACCAATGATGAAGGGCACGAATCAGCGAGCCGAAGAGCACCTGGGTTTCGATGGTTTGAATGCTAGTGTAAGCCGTTTCCGTACTGGCATCATAGCGAAACATAAGCAGCACGCCGGTAATAATCAAAATGACCGTCAGCGTTGCGGATATACCGCCCAAGCCCCAGGTATAGCGCCACTTCAAGGCCGGGGCGGGAACTTTTGTGGGGTGCAGGTGCAAAATAAGATTGTTGGCTACAGCACGCATCCGGCTGCGGTCGTCAGCCGGGTTGCTGGTATAAAGCAGTCTTGATATCCAGGATTTGGGGGTTGAGGTCGTTTCAGACATACGCCTACTCCTTGTCTACGGAATTCATTGCCGTAGTATGCCGGGCAGGCGTGAAGGGGATGTGCAGGGGGTATGAAGATTGTATGAAGAGGGTAATGGGTTTTTAGAAGGGGGTTGCTTTCGTGCGGGTTGGGCAAGTACCTCCTACTTAATCGTTAATTGTCGTCATTATCATTGTCGTCGTCGTCATCGTCATTGTCGTTGTCATTGTCATCGTTGTCGTTGTCATCATCGTCGTTGTCATTGCTGTTATCGTCATTGCCGTTGCCGTCGTCGTCGTTATCACCACCGTCATTGGTGTTATCATCCCCATCGTCAGCGTTGCCATCGTCACTGTTGTCGTTGCTGCCATCATCGTTTTCGTCGTTGTCATCACCATTGTCGTTGGCGTTATCGTCATTAATCGGTGCTGGCGTTTCTGTGGGCAAAGCCGGTGTAGCGGTAGCATCAATGGTGGGTATTGGGGTTGGCTCAATGGTTTCTTGGGTAACTGTGGGCGTTGGTGTTGCCGGCACGGCCGTTTCTGTTGGGGCTGGAGTGGGCGTCGGGGATGGGTTATCAGCACCAGTAATGATGACGATATTAGCCAGCAATCGGCCATTTGCGGTACGGCCATTCACCTCGGCCACCAAACCCAGTGCTGGGGTCCCGGTGAGCTGGGTCTGCGGCGTAAGCTCCGTAACCAACCCGGCAATGGTCAGGCGCGTCTCCGAAACGGCTGAGATCTCTCCCGAAAAGCGCACCTCTGCCGCACGGCCCAAGGCCAACAACTGGCGAATCTCCAGAATTCTCTCTTGCTGCAATTCCGCTTCCAATGCGGTTCCGTCCCCGGTCAGAGCCATTCGCGCATTTTCCACCAACAGCTTCACTTCGTACAGGGTATCTCCGGGTAAGGAGCCTGCCGAAACCTGCAATACGCCTAAGCCCGCCAGGGCAATAACAAAGACAGCCATAACCGGGGTCAACAGCCGGCGCAAAGCAAACCAGGGTGAAGGACGCGGCGCACCCACGTCCTTCAATGCGGCAGCATGATCCAGAAAGGCATTCTTGGACGCCAGTTGGGCAGCACGAGTAGGCTGCAGCTTGAGCTCGTTGAGCTGAACGGCCGTTTCCAGCATCGGCCGTAAGATTTCTGCATCTTGTGGATAGCGGGTTAAGACCTGCTCCAGGGAATCACCCTGCTCCAACCTATCCAGGCAAAAAATTAATAGGCTCTCTACCCTGTTGCTCATGTAGTTGCTGTCCCTGGGTACATAGTCCGCGACAACATTGCCACGGCACGCGCTTGCAGCATTTTCACCGCACCTTCGCTTTTACCCATCGTTTCCGCTACTTCGCGGATCGACATCTCATAACCAAATCGTAATGCCAACACATTCTGCTGTTCCTCAGTCAATTCACCCAGCGCGGCGTGCAAAACTTCATGCGTCAGCTTCATCTCTACAACCCTATCCGGTCCTATTGCCTCGCTGGCCAAAGATTCATCTAAATGTGTCAATTGCCGGCGGTAGCGCTGGCGAAAATGATCTTTAACCACTCGTGAAGCGACCGCAAATAACCAACCTCGCAGCGTTTTTTGTGGCGCCGTTTTATCCCGCAGCGCATCCAGCAAGCGTATGAATACATCACTGGCCAAATCCTCCGCGGTGGCGTGGTCACCTACACGCATCGCGATATACCGAAAAATCGGAACGTAATACGTGTCATGTATTTCGGCTAATGCCTCTGATTCTAAAGACCTAGCCCGGTGAAGTAGAAGAAGTTCATCTTGCACAATCGGTAAATTATCCACAAAAAGTCATAAATTCCATTTCCTTCTTTAGCCTTCTTCCCAGGCGTTCACATATAAAGTCGCCAAAAGGCCAAAAAGGTAACGGGTATTGTGATAAATTGATCGAAATTGGTTAAACTGCGGGAATGGTGCAACTGCCCAAACGCCTGCCAGCCTTAAATTGGTTGAAATTTGCCTTGTTGCTTTATGGAATCATATGGATTGGCCAGGAGGGCAATCTGCCGTGGGTCATGATTATGGGCATTGGAGCTACCCTAACTTTAGGTAGTCAGAGTGTGGTCTGGATTGGGAGGAAACGGCCGTACCCCCTGCACACCTTTTTGTTGCTCAACACCACAGTTGGTCTGCTATCGGGAATATTTGCCAGCCCCATCACCCTTTTCTTTATGTCCCTCAAAACAGGCCTCCACGCCCACGGCCCAGAGTTTACAACCCAAGAAATTGCCTGGACATGGCAGCAAGCCCCACTTTGGGGCCTCCTAGGTGCTTTGACCGGGTTGGGAATTGGCCTGATTTTGGCCGCACGTTTCCAGGCGCCCCCTGACGGGTAACGAATTACCGCAGACGCGCCTCCAGCGCTTCCAGTGCCTCTTCCAATTGGGCTTGACGCAAGCTTGTGGTCACGTCACCACGCGTGCGCTCCAAAACTGCCCGCACGGTGTCCGTGCGGCGGCGCAGTCCCCCGGTGATACTGTCGTTAAAGTCAAAGGTGACCAATATGCTGTAAATCTGGTCCATATTGTCCAATAGGCGCTCCGCCTCGTCGCTGTGCCCATGGCGAATGATGTCTAAAATGCGGCGGCGAAGTTCGGTAGCCGCCTCCGCCAGGCCATTAAGCCAGGTGTTGGATTCTGTGCCTAACTCTGCGGCGGTCGGCAGTGGTTCGTTGCGCACCAGAGCATAGGTCAGGTTCGCCTCCACGTATTCTTTCAGAGCGTCCTGGGTATACCCGGCAAAATAAAGAGGGGGGAAATTGCGCACGCCTTCAACCAGCGTGTCTGCGGCAGTGCGGGCCTGATGAATAAGAGAAACGGCCGTTTCCCACTCCTCCCGATGCACCGCCCGAATTGCCCGAGCACAAAGGCTGATTAATGCCCGAGATCGTTGGTAGGCCTGATCTCGGGCCGCATTGGTTTGCTCAAATTCTGATTGAATTGCTTCTGATAACGCATCAAGCTGTTCCATCACAATAATCCTTTACTCATCCTTGTTTTCGTCGTCAGAACCGGACCCGGTGGAGCGGAAAAAACTCTCCACCAGAGGGTTAGACTGGCTGGGCAGCCGGATCTCACCAAATTGACGCTCGTAGTTTTGAATATTTTGCGCCAGAGCCAATTGCAACAGCTTGGCGTGCATGGGGGTCATGATGACGCGGGCCTGCACCGACCCACGGGGCGTGCGTGGCAGCACCTGGGCAAAATCTAGCACCATCTCCACCGGGGTGTGGCTGATGAGGGCAACGTTGGCATAAACAGCCTTGACATCTTTAGGCATGTCTATCGCTATTTTTTGCGGTCCGGCACTTGGTTTAGACTCGGGTTGGTTACTCATCCTAAAATCTCCTGAGGAAAATCACGTAGGGCTGCAGGTGTGCAATCCTTGGTTTACATCGAGTAAGATACCTGAGTTTATGCGAACTGCCAATGGGCAGAGCTCGTAATCCACTTTGTGCATTGTCTACAAAGAAACGGCCGTGTTACAATGATTATGCCTGTTCGTTGTGGAGATTTGTAGTGGAGCAGCCATGAACCAAAAGGGCTTTGAGATTGTGGACCATACCGCCGATTGGGCTTTGAAAGTATACGGCCGTTCCTTTTCAGAGCTGCTGCAAAACGCGGCAGAGGGCATGAACAATCTCATGGTCACCAATCTCCAAACTATTCCGCAAAATGAAGAACGTCACTTCTCTCTAGAAGCCGACGATGCCGAATCCCTTCTTGTCGAATGGCTCAACGAACTGGCCTATTGGGCTGAAATGGAGCAGCTAATCTTTGTCCATATCCAGCTTCAGCACGTAACCAGCGAAAGCCTCACAGCCACAGTGCGCGGCGGACGCGCCCCAGAATTAGAAAAACACATCAAAGCCGTCACTTACCACAACCTGGAAATCACAAGAAAAAGCGACGGATTGGAAGTGACGGTTGTTTTCGATGTATAGGGGTAGTTGGTAGCGGGCTGCGGAGAACAGCAGCCCCAGCCACCGACCACCCATGCGGAGGTCAAGATGAAACGCAGCGATTTCGAGCGCATCACCCCTTACATTCACGAGATTCCCAAAAGTCACCGCCACGATATGCGCGTTCCAGCCCGCTTTTATGCCGATGGAGAACTGCTGGAAATGGCCCTCGACGATAAAAGCCTGGACCAACTCGTCAATACAGCCACCCTACCCGGCATCGTCAAATATGCTTTGGCCATGCCCGACATCCACCAGGGGTATGGCTTTCCCATTGGGGGCGTCATAGCCACCGCCTTACCCGATGGCGTCATATCCCCCGGCGGAGTAGGCTACGACATCAACTGCGGCGTGCGCCTGCTGGCCACCCACCTGGATTTCGCTGATGTGCAGCCCCACCTCAACGAACTGGCCTCGGCTTTGCAAGCCAACTGCCCCAGCGGCGTGGGGCGCGGTGGGGATATCAGGCTAAACTCCCGCGAGTTGGACAAGCTGGTCACCGAAGGCAGCCAATGGGCGCTAAAAAATGGTTATGCGACAGAAATGGATCTGGAACGCACCGAGGAAAACGGCCGTTTAGCAGGCGCCGACCCCGGTAAAGTGAGCGATCGCGCCAAGAAGCGGGGCCTCGACCAGATAGGTACCCTGGGCGCGGGTAATCATTTCATTGAAGTGGACCGCGTGGACGAAGTCTTTGATGAAAAAGCAGCCCAGCGCATGGGGCTGTTTCCGGGGCAAATTGTGGCACAAATACACTGTGGCTCGCGGGGTTTTGGGCACCAGATTTGTACAGATTACGTGAAGCGTTTCCAAAAAGTTATTCACAAGTATGGCATTCAGCTTCCCGACCGTGAGCTGGTTTGCGCCCCTCTCAGCAGCCCGGAAGGGCAAGATTACCTGGCCGCCATGAAAGCTGCCGCTAATTACGCGTTTGTTAACCGGCAGGTGCTGACTTTTCTCATTCGCCGCAGCTTCGATGAGGCGCTGCGCGGCAAAGTTCATAAAACCACCGTGTACCAGATTTATGATATTGCCCACAACATGGCAAAAATCGAGACCCATGACGTAGACGGCCGTTCCATGGAGGTATGTGTGCATCGAAAGGGCGCCACCCGCGCTTTTGGACCAGGATCTCCCGTCTTGCCGGACGTTTACCGCGACATTGGCCAGCCAGTGCTGGTTCCCGGTTCTATGGGCACGGCGAGTTGGGTTTTAGTGGGCACATCAGGTTCCATGGCCCAAAGTTTCGGTTCCACCTGCCATGGCGCCGGTCGCACCATGAGCCGCCGCCAGGCCAAGCGGACCATCCGCGGCACAGCGCTGCGCGAAGAATTAGAGGAAAGTGGCATTCACGTTAGAGCGGGCAGCATGGCCGGACTGGCCGAAGAGGCGCCTACCGCCTACAAAGATGTGGATCGCGTCATTGAAGTGGTTCATGGAGCAGGAATAGCAAAGAAGGTTGCCCGCATCGTTCCGGTTGCTGTTGTAAAAGGGTAAACAGAGATAATTGGTAAGCTCATGAAAGGCAGCAATAGCTCAAAACTTTTGGGAATCGGTTTCATTGGCATCTTGTTAGGCCTCGTTTTGGGGGTGGGTGGATTCACGCTGAGCAATCGCCAGCAGCCAACCCCCATAGAAATAATCCCCCCACCACCCTCCCCCACACCAGAACCGTCCGCCACACCGGGCCCTATGCAGGTATACGTGAATGGGGCTGTACAAAACCCGGACGTATACGAAATGCCGCCAGCGGCCATTGTCCGCGATGCGATTGAAGCAGCAGGCGGTTTTACGGCCGATGCTGCTAAAGATTACGTGAATCTGGCCCAGCCACTGCAGCCAGGGATGCAGGTGCGGGTACCCAGATTAGGAGAGGAAACCACCAATCCGGCGTCTGTCATCATTGCCCCAACCTTACCCGCCTCCACAGATGATCCAACGGAAGTCAGAGGAATAACGATAGATCTCCTGATCAATATCAACACGGCAACGCTGGCTGAACTTGAAACCCTTCCGGGCATTGGTCCCAGCACCGCGCAAAAAATAATCGACTTCCGCAATGAAAACGGGCTTTTTGCCACCATAGAAGATATTATGGATGTTTCGGGTATTGGCCCTGCTAAATTCGAGGCCATCCAAGATTTTATTACCGTAGATGGAAACCCATAGGGAATCAACAAGCAAGCAAATTGCTGAAGAACAGCATGAAATACATAAATTCACATGCCTCGTGAAACAAGTCTAACTGCCACCGCGGCCTGGTTTGCCCACCTCCCATTTACAATCTGGGGTAAGCGCAGCTTTACCACACCTAAAAAAGCGCTCATTTTGAAGCCTTGCTGCATCAGCCAGGTCATGCTGACAACACCCCTTGTCTCGGTCCTTAGCGAAGCATATCCCAATGCTCAATTTGATTGGGCTATCAGCCAGTGGGCCCGCCCGGCCATTGTTGGGAATCCACGCATTTCCGAACTCATTTCCACCGGAAATGTGGGCTTACAGCGCGCCAGCCGCAAAGAGATCAATGCCCTAATCAGACGTATACGCGAACAGCAGTATGACACATGCATTATTCCCAGCCGGTCGAGCTGGCTGGCCTACATTGCCTGGCGGGCGGGCATCCCGCAGCGCATTGGTCTCGATGTAGATGGGCGTGGTTTTAGCCATACGCTGCCGGTACGGCCGTCTAGCAATATCCAACACGAAGCAGAAATTTACTTGTCTATCGCCCAAGCACTGCACATCGATACCAAGCTGATTAATCGGGTAGCCCGCATGGAATTTTATGCGTCGGACAGGGCTCGTACCACCGTCACAGCGCGGCTGGTGGAGAAAATTGATTGGTTAGGGGATGTGCCCCTGGTGGTGATACATCCTGGCGGCGGGAGCAATCCAGTGATGCAGAATGAGCAAAAGCAGTGGCCGGTGGAGCGGTTTGCGCGTTTAGGCAATTATTTGGTAAGACGGTATGAAGCACGGGTAGTTTTGGTGGGGGCCAAAGAGGATGCTACCCTGGCAACGGCCGTAGCTGGGATGATGGCTTACCCGGTGGATAATCTGGCTGGCAGCATTAGCCTGGGGGAAATGGCGGCGCTAAGTGAATTAGCCAACCTCTACGTGGGTAATGATGCCGGGCCAACCCATATTGCTGCGGCCACAGGCTGCCCCACGCTAGCCATTTTCGGACCGAGCAGCCCTGAGGTTTCCGGGCCATATGCACCCAAAGGGCGCACTATCAATTTACATAGAGAAACCGGCTATCCCTTTGATTGGGCTACGGGAGTTTCCGTGGAAGAGGCGATTACGGCCGTTGATATACTGCTGGCCAGATAGATAATAACAAGCAAAATCATATTGACACCCATCTCAACTTCTGGTAATATCTCGTTCGCTCTAGGGGGCGTGGTGTAGTGGTTAACACACTGGCCTGTCAAGCCAGAGATCGCGGGTTCGACCCCCGTCGCTCCCGTCTGCATTTTTGATAAAAAACCTCTCGACCTACTCGAGAGGTTTTTTGTTTTCCTGCATGCTGCACCCTGCGCGTGCCCGAAGCTTGTCGAACCCGCGATCTGAAATGGGTGAAAAGGGGAGGGGAATGACCACTAATTCTTGTCAAATCGGCTTGCTCATCGTTCAAACCTATCAAATCCGTCTGCTGCGCTTGGAGCGTTGGCATTGGTCAATATCTGTCTTGCCTGAAAACAAAAACTTTAAAAATGATTTTCCTTGAAAACGACACGCTTGCCTGATACCAAGTAATCGCAAGTAATCTGGCATAAGAGATTCGTAAAAAAAGCCAGATATTTTTTCTTGTATTATGAGATGCCTGAGTGCTCTTTCAGCAGTATTGTTTTGCCAAGGGATTCCATCTTGTTCAAGGAAAGTGAATAGACTTTCTCGATGATGCACAAAACGCTTTTGGTATTTGCCTGTCAATTCAGACCTGTATTGATTACCCCAAATGACCTTGTTATAGAATTTATCAACCTGTTTTCTGTGCTTGTTGAGATTCCGCTTTATTAGTCCATACTTTTGTATCGTTTCCATGATAGGTATGATCAAATGCCGTTTTTCTAGAACGAACGCCTCAAACTCAACATCTAATGGAGTTGTCCAGAGGTCATTGTTTAAATCTCGGATTAGATGGACCCAGCACTTCTGTTGCTTACATGACACAGAATCGTAACCGGGATAAAAATCAGAAATCAAAATACCAGTATAATTAGCCAGCAATTCGTGAACAATCGTTGCTTCTCTCGTTTTCGTGTGTTTAAGAAGTACATATTTTCCATCTGTGAATACCCATACATATTGAGTTTTCCCTTGAATGTTAACGGGTGTTTCATCAGCATGAATAAATGGATTTTCAAGAAGATGCTGAATGATAGTTTGTTCGGTGCTTGAATAATCATTGGAAAACTCCCTGATGAAGGTTGGTAGGGATGTTTTTCCTGCTTGTTCATTGAAATGATCTATCAGCATTTCTGCAAGCTCTGAATATGTCATGCGTAAAGCCACTCTCAAGTAAACCAGCCAAGCCTTAAACCCACTACCGTACCGTTGGTTTGAACTATATTTCTTTAAAGCTGGGGGTTCATAGGTTTTCCGACATGCCGAACAATGTCCTCGAAAGCCGTAATATGCAAAAACTACGATCACATGTTTATCGGTGGACGAAAGTCAGGATTTTGCAACGGGGCAAGAGCACCAGAAGAATTTCTTAGAGCGAATTTTGGTAAATCACTGGTCAGTTTGGGCAGATCAGCTTGATCAGACAGTAACTATCTCGATAACGGCCGTGTTAAAATGCCCCTGTTAGGTAACAAGGATGAAGAAAAGTTCCTCAATTAACAACTGAATCAAGCGGGGCAAACGGCTGTTGTGTCAGGACCGCAATGATAATCATTGATGATGCCGCCCAATAGTTGACGACGTTCGACTTTGCCAATTGTGGTAGGTTCTGGCCGGGGAATGGGAGATTGTTGGTCGAGACTTTGATGGGGTCGGCGGCTGTTGTAGTAGCCGATGAATTCCCTTAGCACCCAGCGTAAATGAGATTCGCTGATTATCAAGATGTGGTCAAGGATTTCTTCTCTTGCTGTTCTGATCCAGCGCTCCGAGTAGGCATTGGCATTGGGTGCCTGCAGGGGAGTGGGCACGATGTGCGTCTGCTGCGATTGGAAAACGGTATCAAAAGCTTCGGTGTACTTCTTGTCGTTATCTCGAATCAGGCACTTAAAGCGGGTATCGGTCTCCTCGAATTGCCAAATGAGTTGTCTGGCTTGTTGAGCCACCCAATGGCCACCTGGATGACTGGTGACACCGGCTAAATGGACACGACGTGTCCCGAGTTCTATGAATATCAGCACATAGACGGTATTGAGAAATATCGTTTCAACGGTAAAGAAATCACACGCCAGTAGCTGCTCTTTGTAATGCTTCATCATCGTGCGCCAGCCGATGGACCCGTAGCGGACTGGAGCTGGCAGGATACCATTGCGGTCGAGGACGTTGCGGACAGTCGTGAGGGAAGCAACAACGCCGAGTTTCTTCAGTTCGCCTTCAATGCGATAGTAACCCCAACGCAGATTCTCCTTGGCCAGACGGACAATCAAGTTTTCTGTCTCGTGATCGATTATTGGGCGACCGACCGTTTTAGTTGATGGCTGTGCCCATTTTCGTCTTACCAGCTCTCGATGCCAGCGGATGACCGTTTCTGGTCTGACGATGCGAATCACATCACCCAGCTGGCGAATGGTGCGCTGCGTGTTCTTCTTCAGCTGCGCTGTCAAGAATGCCAGGGTTGCTTTTTCCGCTCGATTAGGTCTGATGGGCTTTTTCTGTTTGCGGACCATTACATCAAGTTGATGCCGCAGGATGATGATTTCTAAGTCCTTGTCGTTTTCAGACAAACGACTGACGCGAATGAGGGACAGAAGAACCGAGAAAATGTGCCCGATGAAGAACCAAAGCATGACAAAATCCTACTCCAAATGAAAGATAATAGGATTATATCCAAGGCATTGTCTAAGCCAACAGCATACGTTTTCACTCGAGTAGTCGCTTGTGATCCACATTTTTGCATATTACGAGGTCAACCAGAGTGTTGAGAAACCACCCAGCAAAAAGCGAGGGCGACCCAAACAATCGCCGCCCAAAAACCTACTCGACCGTCTGCAGAAGCACCAGTCCGGGGTCTTGGCTTTTATGTATGACTTTCGCGTTCCGTTTGATAACAATCTGGCCGAACGAGATGTCAGAATGATAAAGGTCAAACAGAAAGTATCGGGGGCCTTCCGTACTAAATGCGGGGCCGATACATTCTGCGAGATTCGCTCTTACATTTCGACAGTGCGTAAGCAAGGCCACAATGTCATTGATGCCTTGTATAATGCTTTTCTTGGTGAACCTTTTATACCCTCACCAGGGAGGGCTTAGTAGTTACGACATATTGACCAAACAGTGCGTCCCGGTCATCGTAACTCAAAAAATCATAGGCGTTACGCAGTAATTCCAGCAGCGTCGAGGTGTTTTCTGCGCTTAATGATTGAAATAATCTATCCTTATTCATGGCAAACCTGCCTTGTTCAGGCGCTCCAGCAGCGCGCGTCGCCGAGGATAAGCCGCCCGAATGCGTCCCAATCGTTCCTCATAAGCTGTTTCAGAGCCTTGATGGATGGCCAGGTCATGCAGTTTAACCAGTAGTTGTAACGCTTCGTCATAGGCACGGCCGTTTCCCTGTTGAATTAATCGCTCGGCAAACGTCCAGGTCTCTTCCGCTTTGGGGGCCAACGCTTCCAATTCTCGAATACGTCGTGCTTCAGCTTCGGCGGCTAACTGTTTTCGTGCCCGCTCCCCTTCGATTTCGGCCTGGGACAACAACTCGCCTACCGTCCTTCCTTCTATTTTTTTTGTTAATGATTCTTGACCTGCCAGCAAATAACGTTGAAAAAGCAAAGACAAATGCGCTTCTTTTCCTTGTGCCAAACGCAGCAACCAGTCGTCGCAATCCTCACGAGGCAAAGCAGCAATCTTCTGGCGTAGTTGTGACAAGGCAATCTCTTGTCGAGAGGGGCTGGCTTTAGCGGCCACGGTTGCCAGAGATTCATCTACGTGAAAGGCTTCCATAAAACGGCGCAACGGTGGCGTCAGCTTCTGCAAGCCAAGGGGCACAGGTGGCTCCACCATAACCTCTGTAATTTCCCACGTGTGTAAAATCGATAACCAGGCCAGGTACAAGACGCGATAATCCTGCTGTAAAATGTCATCCCGCAATGTTATTAGGCCATCAAGGGAGCCTTCGCCTTCGACCCAGTCTCCGTACCAATCTTCATCATCCCAACGCATGTCCAGGATGACGTAATCGCCAATCGTTTCACAAGTGATGTACTGTTCCACACAGTACGGTTCTATTTGCTTGACGTTGATTAAGGTGTTGGGAAAGCGGAACATCAGCCTGATTGTGCCCCAGTTGGCGATGTAAAACATGGCATCGTAATACTTGGCCAACAACTCTTTGGCGTCAGCCGGCAGCCCGGTGTAATGGTAAACAAATACGGCCCGCCGTGGATGCGGGTCTACCCGGCTGGATAAATTGCTGACGGCACGTTGTTCTTCAATCGTTAACGGCCGATCAATAGCCTGAAACTCGTAATATTGGTATTCGGACATAGTTCACCCAAATTGATAACCTCTGCTGGCCTATATTTTACTTGATCGTCGCTGTCTTTCGCATGATTTTCAAAGGTCAATTATTGTTTGCTAAACATGGTATACTATGATCATCTTTTATTGAAATGGGAATGGCGTATGACGACACAAACGATTACTCTCGAATTATCAGAATCACTCTATCGTTCAGCAAGGCAGATTGCTGAGGTAACGAAACGGCCGATCGAAGAGATTGTACAGGAAAGCCTGACACATACTTTGCCCCCTTTGGATGATGTGGAACCTGACGAAGCTGTTACTCTGGCTCGCATGTCAACCCTGGATGATACCGCCCTCTGGGAAGAAGCTAACAGGATATTATCTTCCAAAGAACAAACCGAAATGCAAACACTGCTTGATCGCCAGAATGCTGGTGAGCTAACCGAAACTGAAACAGTTCGACTGCAGTTATTAATGGGTAAATACGGCCGTTTACTCGTGCGTAAATCTCATGCCTGGCTGTTATTAGCCCGGCGAGGTTATAGAGTTCCGGTTCAAAAGCAGTAGATTCCAGGAGTCACCTTCTTGTCCAGCGTTTATATCCCCGAATCTGTGCGCCAACAGATAGCCGAAGACGCTCGCCACCGCTGTGGCTACTGTCTCACCGCACAAGAGTACACGGCTATGCCCATGCACATCGAACACATCATCCCTTTAGATGCTGGCGGCGAGACAGTCGAAGACAATCTCTGGTTAGCCTGCCCGCTCTGCAATGGTCATAAAGCAACTAAGATAGAGAGTACTGATCCTGAGACCGGACAAATCGTTTCACTGTTTAATCCCCGCCATCAGAAGTGGGAAGATCATTTCCAATGGAGTGTCGATGGTATTGAAATAGTTGGACGAACACCAGTGGGTCGAGCCACAATTATCGCCCTCCATCTTAATAATGAATATCTTATTCGCGCACGTCGTCGGTGGGTGCTGGCAGGCTGGCATCCACCCCAGTCTTGATTGATGCTGTTATCTTAACCAGGATATGAACCATAAGTTGGTATGATTCCGCTTTAGAGGCCCAGACCATGCACGTATGCCCAGAGAGGTATCCAAGCCCGTCGCTCCCGTCTGGATTTTTGATGAAAAACCTCTCGACCTACTCGAGAGGTTTTTTGTTTTCCTGCATGCTGCACCCTGCGCGTGCCCGAAGCTTGTCGAACCCGCGATCTGAAATGGGTGAAAAGGGGAGGGGAATGACCACTAATTCTTGTCAAATCGGCTTGCTCATCGTTCAAACCTATCAAATCCGTCTGCTGCGCTTGGAGCGTTGGCATTGGTCAATATCTGTCTTGCCTGAAAACAAAAACTTTAAAAATGATTTTCCTTGAAAACGACACGCTTGCCTGATACCAAGTAATCGCAAGTAATCTGGCATAAGAGATTCGTAAAAAAAGCCAGATATTTTTTCTTGTATTATGAGATGCCTGAGTGCTCTTTCAGCAGTATTGTTTTGCCAAGGGATTCCATCTTGTTCAAGGAAAGTGAATAGACTTTCTCGATGATGCACAAAACGCTTTTGGTATTTGCCTGTCAATTCAGACCTGTATTGATTACCCCAAATGACCTTGTTATAGAATTTATCAACCTGTTTTCTGTGCTTGTTGAGATTCCGCTTTATTAGTCCATACTTTTGTATCGTTTCCATGATAGGTATGATCAAATGCCGTTTTTCTAGAACGAACGCCTCAAACTCAACATCTAATGGAGTTGTCCAGAGGTCATTGTTTAAATCTCGGATTAGATGGACCCAGCACTTCTGTTGCTTACATGACACAGAATCGTAACCGGGATAAAAATCAGAAATCAAAATACCAGTATAATTAGCCAGCAATTCGTGAACAATCGTTGCTTCTCTCGTTTTCGTGTGTTTAAGAAGTACATATTTTCCATCTGTGAATACCCATACATATTGAGTTTTCCCTTGAATGTTAACGGGTGTTTCATCAGCATGAATAAATGGATTTTCAAGAAGATGCTGAATGATAGTTTGTTCGGTGCTTGAATAATCATTGGAAAACTCCCTGATGAAGGTTGGTAGGGATGTTTTTCCTGCTTGTTCATTGAAATGATCTATCAGCATTTCTGCAAGCTCTGAATATGTCATGCGTAAAGCCACTCTCAAGTAAACCAGCCAAGCCTTAAACCCACTACCGTACCGTTGGTTTGAACTATATTTCTTTAAAGCTGGGGGTTCATAGGTTTTCCGACATGCCGAACAATGTCCTCGAAAGCCTGTGTACTCGGTTATGGTTTTTTTGATGCCATTTTGCATCAATGCAAGGTCAGTGATTATTCTATTTGATACTTTCGTTGTTGGTGTAAGCAAGTGGTTTTTGTGTACAGGACAAGTTTTTCTTTGGGTTACTTGAATTACTTTTGTTGGCTTGGCTCTTCTCTGTAGCTGATATTTTCTTTGAGTACCATCTTTAGAATCTTTTGAAGGTTTTCCCTGATCTGGCCGGAAACCGATTTTCTTTTTGTCGTAATCGGCATGAGCGAATCGGAGCATAGCCTCAAATTGACTGTGAATTTGTTTCTCGACTTCTGTAGCATTTTGTTTGGGTTGATTGGCAAAGTCAACTTCGGATAAAGTTTTGGCTGATTGCCCTATCATAGAAATTTTATCAGTCAGCAACTTCAATGCCTGGCAGTCTTCTTCATTATGGGCAACCAACAGATCAAGAAATCGGGAATCATTGGTTTCATCCCAATGATGTCGCCAAACAAGACTTTGCAGGCCAGACGCATCAGGAGATGTCCAAGTTGCACCGATGTATACTCCAATAACTTTCAAGCTGTTTGAATGAACGGGGAAATACACCTTGCCATAAATGTAACTATTGACGTTGACAAGGCGATTGATCAGAGTTTCGCCGTCCGTCTCATATCGCCGCGCTAATTTGGCGATGGCTCTGGGTTCATAGCTGCCGTAATGATAAATGAGGGCATCAGGATATTGGTTTGCCATTGCAAAAAACCGTTGCCATATTGTTTCCTCGTCTTGATCGCTATCTGCCCAAAAGGAGTGGTAAACGGCCGTTTCTCCCTCACACACCAAGAGGCCAATGAGATAATATATGTCCCGGTCGGGAACGCCTTCCATGTCTAAAAATAGTTCCACAGGCTGCCGGGTTATCTGAGGTAATTCTTGAAGGTATATTTTCTCTGTTCGAATTGCCAATGCCTGCAATTCAATTTTGTGGGTGGGAGCAGGCGGGTTCTTGGCTCGCTTTTTACGTTTGCGCGGTTTGAATAGATAGGACAACTGCTTAACTGTGAAAATACCTTTCTTTTCATAGTGACGAATGACTTTTGGCGTAACTCTGTCCAGTAAACTCAAATTATCTTCCTGTTCAGCTTTAACCCGGCAAGCCGTTCTGAATTGACACAGAGAACAATGTTTGTTCAGAATTACAGGAGGGGCTTCTGCCGGTATGGCGTCGATCCATTACTGCAATGGTTCAAGGATAGGAATGAGCGTTTTTCGGATGTCTTTCAGTTGTAATTAGGTGGATCTTTGTTCCATTTTAATGATCCGGCCAAACGTTGGCTGTTTGCCTTGCAATTGTGCCAGAACATGACCGGCAAATGTCACCTGAAGCCGCTGCTCTTTAGTAACTGTATTCGTTCCTGCGAAAATCACTGGTTCATAACTGTACCGGCCTAAATTCGAAGCCATATCTGCTTTTGTGAGCAGACCACAGTCTGCTTCAAGCTCGCCAGCTATTAATTTGGCATTCGTTAGAAATGTATGGCGATCTTTGAGTTTATCTGCTGCAAAGGGCTGGATGTCTGAATGCTTTTCTTTGAGGGTGTTGATGTATTGTTGCTGATTAGTTGTCTTTTGTTGGTGCAGAATTTGATCGTATTCATGGGGCTTGCCTTTCTGCTTGGTAAAAAGCAGCAAATATGCTTTGCGGGGACATTGGGAGTAAGCCGCGAACACGTCAGTCGAGATGATTTTATTCATGTTTTTCTTTGGATGCTGAAGCGCATCTCATCCAATCAGTGGACATAGAGCGTGAATCTACTAATCAGCGTAGAAGAAATAAGCATCCAAACGCAAGAGAAACGGAGCAGTATCTTTGGGGTTGATCAAAGGCGGGCAAATCAGGCCGAAAATATGTTACAATGGCTCGTGTAGTTTAGGTTTGAAGATTACCATAATGGTGGATAAACAAACGGCCGTTTTCCCGTATCCGGTCAACTATCAATCGATAAGCAGGAAGAAGATGACTTATCAGGAAATCGTCAAAAAAATACAGACTTTGCCAGTTACAGAGCGATTATCTTTGCTTGAGATATTAGCGCATTCATTACAAACAGAAATGCAAGAAGCATCTGTTAAATCTCGACAGTCAATATTGGCAGAAGTACGCGGTATGTTGCGAGTGGATCCCCTGCCGACTGATGCGGAGTTTAAAGAAAATTATACCGACTACCTCAGCGAGAAGTACGCTTAATGCAAGTTTTGTTAGACACCAATGTTATTCTTGATCTGTTTTTAGCCAGAGAAGCATTTGTTGATGATGCATCTCTGCTTTGGCAGGCGCATGAACAAAATCGTCTGACAGCTTATGTGTCGGGGATTACACCTGTCAATCTTTTCTATATCGGCCGTAAACTGAAGGGCCGGGAAATGGCTGAAAAAGCAGTTGAACATCTAGTCAACACATTGTTGATTGCCCCGGTTAATCAAACTGTGTTGAAAAGCAGCCTGTCTTTGGGATTCAAGGATTTTGAAGATGCAGTGCAATATGCCAGTGCCACAGCGAGTGGCCTGGAAGTGATCATCACCCGCAATACGGATGATTTTGCCAAGGCGACGCTGCCGGTGTTTGCGCCAGATGTGTTCATCAAAACGTATCAGGACATTTTTCAAGGATTGACCACTTGATCAACAGCATTTGATGATATGCCCTTTACCGCTTTGCCAGGTTGGATAACATAATGGTACCAAAGAAGCTTCCATGAGTTTATTCCCGAAAGACCCCAAGAAAATCCGAAGCCGCATACAAAGTTACGAGCGCAAGCTGCGCCAGGAAAAGAAACAAACAGGTTTTATCAGCGATGGATATGGAAAACGATACCTGTTAGGCCCTCTTTATATGTTATTGGGGGATAATGATGGGGCGCTCAAGTCATTTGCCTGGTTTGATGAAGAATTCCCGGATGATACTGGGGAGCCGATGCAATATCTATGTTGGACACTGGCTCTGTATCAATCTGGGAACATGGATGCTGCTGTCAATAAGCTTTGCCAAACAATGTTATCAAACCTTTATTTGGTGCCAGCATTGATAGGTGTTGAGCAAGATGTGTTAGATATCTGGCACGGTTCAAATCTTGCAGAAAAGATGTATCTTGAGTATGTGCCTGCGGAACTTTTTGAGCTATGGGATGAAGATGCCTTGCGTTGGGCAACTGAAACATACAATCGCTCTGATGTACAAGCAGTTCGAGAACGATATATTACCATTTACCGACAACTGGTAACGGAACCACGTGGACCGAAACGAAGTCGTCTGGTTGAGGAAGCATTTCAGCTTGAACGGGGACTGTTAAGTGCTTGAGCATCAAGTCCTGATCTTGGTTAGGTAGCTTGGTGCTCGCGTCCAATTTTTCAACAAATATTGCACAATTGCAGGGTGATTTGCATTCGTGGCGAGGATAACACTCGAGCACCCTTCGAGGCCTCCATGCCCGTCGCTCCCGAACGTGACACACATTGGGTCAACTGTGAATTCAGTTGGCCCATTTGTTTTATGGTTAAGTACCAGGTGGTAATTTGACCGCAAAGTCATTGCCACCACCTGTTCATCTCTCACATAAACACGCTCGACAATCAGCTTCACCAGCTCGTGCCGTGCATCTTCATCTCCCTCAAGCCGTTCCCAATGCATCCGGAAATTTGTCAACAAGTCGGCAGCTTGTTCCAATTCATCATCTGGTTGTCCTGGCAACCACAGTCATCCGTCCCAAATCGGGGTGCTGAGAGTGACCTTGAGCCGTGCCAGCCAGCGGACGAACAGCCAAATTCAGTTTGTAATAATGATGGGGAACATAATCTTCGAGCTTTTGGGCCAGGGAGGTGAAGGACACACGCCAAAAAAGGATCAAGCAGGCAAGCGGAACGAAACGTTCAACCTTATTGACGCCTTGAAACTTCGGCTAGACCTCAAATCGAGGTGCTCTAATGGGCGGCACCAGCGTAGGCGTAGCTGTGATGCAGACCAGACAAGATGGGCATCGAAATCACCTTACCTTGAACGCGATTGGAGGCAGGGGGTCTTGGCTGGACAAACCAGGTGGGAATCCGCTGTTGAATGCCCTGGTGAGGGCGATGCTGATTGTAGTAGACCACATATTCCTGAACGATGCGCTGCAACTGAGCCTCACGGAATATGAGGAAATTATCAAGTCCTTCTCGTTTCAAACTGCCGAAAAATCTCTCGCAAATGGAATTTGCTCGTGGTGCTTTGAGAGGTGTGAGTAGTTCCTTAATCCCACTGCTGCGAGCTACAGCAGAGAACTGTTTACCGAACTTTTTGTCATTGTCGCGAATGAGAAATCTTGGCTTCCGATTCCAAGGCGTCGCTTCTCGAAGTTGTTGAGCGACCCAGGCATCGGTGGGGTGGCGAGTCACGGCCGCATGGACAATTTCTCGAGAGTGGTGAGCGATGATGACGAAGGTGTGAATGGGCCTGAATAGAAGATCATAAGTGACGGTGAAGTCACAGGCCCATACCTCGCGAGCGTGATTCCTCAAAAAAGTAGCCCAACTCTGCCCGCCAGTGGTGCGACGGGCTTGTTTCATATACTTCTGAACAGTGGGTTTACCCACCGTGATACCCAATTTCAGAAGCTCGCCCACGATTTTCTCGGCACCCCAGAGATGATTTTCTCGAGCCATTTGCTTGATTAGGGCGATAGTCTCTCGGGGTGTGAATGGTTCGCGGTTCTTTGGTTTGGAGATGCGTTTCCAATAGCGCTTGAACATATCACGGTGCCATCTCAAGATTGTATCTGGCTGGATGATGTGAAGAGCTGATTGCCAGAAATTGGTAAAACGAGCCAGAAGGGTTAGTCGAGTGCGGTCACCGTTGGTGAATTTCGGCCGTTTGACGGAGCGCTTGAGGACGATCAGCTGCTGACGAAGCATGGTGTTCTCGACAAGGAGGTCGGTTTTGGAGCGAGACAAATCGGTGAGGCACCGACAGCGAGGGTGATATTGGCCGGTTTGGTCCAGTGTTTGATTGTGTCTTTGACGCGGTTAAACAGACTTTTGCAAGCATTCCAGATTTGAGAAAACATGATGATATGAACTCCATTGGGATAGATTTAAGATGGAGTCAGATGGTATTTGAAAAGCTCACATTTGGCACGATTGTGGTCTGATTTTTGGACGGATGTACAAGGTTGCCAGCACAGGGACAGAAGAACCGAAAAAATGTACCCGATGAAGAACCAAAGCATGACAAAATCCTACTCCAAATGAAAGATAATAGGATTATATCCAAGGCATTGTCTAAGCCAACAGCATACGTTTTCACTCGAGTAGTCGCTTGTGATCCACATTTTTGCATATTACGCCGTTTCTGGTCTGACGATGCGAATCACATCACCCAGCTGGCGAATGGTGCGCTGCGTGTTCTTCTTCAGCTGCGCTGTCAAGAATGCCAGGGTTGCTTTTTCCGCTCGATTAGGTCTGATGGGCTTTTTCTGCTTGCACACCATTACATCAAGTTGATGCCGCAGGATGATGATTTCTAAGTCCTTGTCGTTTTCAGACAAACGACTGACGCGAATGAGGGACAGAAGAACCGAAAAAATGTACCCGATGAAGAACCAAAGCATGACAAAATCCTACTCCAAATGAAAGATAATAGGATTATATCCAAGGCATTGTCTAAGCCAACAGCATACGTTTTCACTCGAGTAGTCGCTTGTGATCCACATTTTTGCATATTACGGGGCTGTGAAGGCTGGTTGGGACACCCGTTTTAAATCGAGGATTAGATGACCGGTAATCTAGCCTTTTCAAATCTTGGCACCATCAAGAATCAAACGGAAGATTTGGCAAATACTCATCGATTGAGTCTGATAGGTTGCTTGTGTTTACGTCGTAGTATGCAAAAAACCCGATCACAACCAAAATATAGTGCTTATGTAAATAACCCAAATGGGTTATGGGCAATTCTTGATATTTGGGATTTTGGATGTCTCAGTCGAGTAATCGTTAGGGATGGAGTTTTTGCATACTACGGGGTTTATTTTTGTCATGTTTACTTAATATCCTCAAAGACTTCTACCGAACTAGCCGGACCATTTAGCGTAACAGTCAAATGATTCAAAACATCCCGTCCAACTATCACTTCGTCATTTTGCGTACTGCCAACTACTTCAAGCAACTTCTGCGTAAATGGACCTAGTTGTAGAGAAATTTGGTAAAGGTCAACCAACACTCTGCCACCTGCTGTGCCCCGCATCCACATTTTGCGGCTACGACGGGCACGAATCTCTTGAAGAGAATTGATAGGAATGATGGTGGCATCTGCACCAGAATCGACGAGCGCCTTCAGCGCTAATGAAGCAGCGCCCATTGCCCGACCAATTTCAATATCTACAATCGGCATGGCCGGATTGTAAGCATTGTCATATTCGTATGTGTAGATTTTGGTCATTCGGCTGCTTCTAATCGAGGGGAACGAAAAACAAGCGTAGGCATTGGCTCGTCTTCAACCGTTGCCATCCAGACAAATCGATCTGGATATTGGGCGTCAATACGTTCATATAGAGCGCCATAATCTTCATCAACATCAATGAGTTGACCGTTGAGTATGGCGACATGTTGACCCAAATATTTTTTCTTGAGCATAGGATGCATTTGGATAAAAGCTCGCATCTCTCTCTCCACAGCATCATCTTCGTTGTTGTTTGGAGATGATTTATCGGCGGGAAGGGCTTGCTCCAACACATCGGCCAATACATCATCTACTGGTTGATTACGAGCGCGGGCCAGATCGCGAACACGCCGGTATAGTTTCTGCGGAATAGATACGGTGATTTGTTCAATCATAGGTCAATCTCCATTGGTTCCGGTACAGCTTATTATACTGTAAATGGATTCGAAATGGTTGAATCGACTACATTTTGCAGCAAATAGCGGACAATTGCAGGGTGATTCAAGCTTGCTGGCCAGATCGCACACCTGTGCCCAGAGGAGCCTCCAAGCCCGTCGCTCCCGTCCCCGTAATATGCAAAAACTACGATCACATGTTTATCGGTGGACGAAAGTCAGGATTTTGCAACAGGGCAAGAGCACCAGAAGAATTTCTTAGAGCGAATTTTGGTAAATCACTGGTCAGTTTGGGCAGATCAGCTTGATCAGACAGTAACTATCTCGATAACGGCCGTGTTAAAATGCCCCTGTTAGGTAACAAGGATGAAGAAAAGTTCCTCAATTAACAACTGAATCAAGCGGGGCAAACGGCTGTTGTGTCAGGACCGCAATGATAATCATTGATGATGCCGCCCAATAGTTGACGACGTTCGACTTTGCCAATTGTGGTAGGTTCTGGCCGGGGAATGGGAGATTGTTGGTCGAGACTTTGATGGGGTCGGCGGCTGTTGTAGTAGCCGATGAATTCCCTTAGCACCCGGCGTAAATGAGATTCGCTGATTATCAAGATGTGGTCAAGGATTTCTTCTCTTGCTGTTCTGATCCAGCGCTCCGAGTAGGCATTGGCATTGGGTGCCTGCAGGGGAGTGGGCACGATGTGCGTCTGCTGCGATTGGAAAACGGTATCAAAAGCTTCGGTGTACTTCTTGTCGTTATCTCGAATCAGGCACTTAAAGCGGGTATCGGTCTCCTCGAATTGCCAAATGAGTTGTCTGGCTTGTTGAGCCACCCAATGGCCACCTGGATGACTGGTGACACCGGCTAAATGGACACGACGTGTCCCGAGTTCTATGAATATCAGCACATAGACGGTATTGAGAAATATCGTTTCAACGGTAAAGAAATCACACGCCAGTAGCTGCTCTTTGTAATGCTTCATCATCGTGCGCCAGCCGATGGACCCGTAGCGGACTGGAGCTGGCAGGATACCATTGCGGTCGAGGACGTTGCGGACAGTCGTGAGGGAAGCAACAACGCCGAGTTTCTTCAGTTCGCCTTCAATGCGATAGTAACCCCAACGCAGATTCTCCTTGGCCAGACGGACAATCAAGTTTTCTGTCTCGTGATCGATTATTGGGCGACCGACCGTTTTAGTTGATGGCTGTGCCCATTTTCGTCTTACCAGCTCTCGATGCCAGCGGATGACCGTTTCTGGTCTGACGATGCGAATCACATCACCCAGCTGGCGAATGGTGCGCTGCGTGTTCTTCTTCAGCTGCGCTGTCAAGAATGCCAGGGTTGCTTTTTCCGCTCGATTAGGTCTGATGGGCTTTTTCTGTTTGCACACCATTACATCAAGTTGATGCCGCAGGATGATGATTTCTAAGTCCTTGTCGTTTTCAGACAAACGACTGACGCGAATGAGGGACAGAAGAACCGAGAAAATGTGCCCGATGAAGAACCAAAGCATGACAAAATCCTACTCCAAATGAAAGATAATAGGATTATATCCAAGGCATTGTCTAAGCCAACAGCATACGTTTTCACTCGAGTAGTCGCTTGTGATCCACATTTTTGCATATTACGCGCCATGTAACGGTGGATTGGTATCCACTTCAATTTTGATTGCCAAAACCTCTTCGGCATACCCTGACAAACCAAGCTCGTGCAGCAAACCACGAAAACGCACAAAGGCTTTGTGAACGGCCGTCTTCTCGTTAAGCTTCACATCAACCACATACGCTTCAGCAGAAAAGTCATGCACAATTTGCTGCAAATAGGCACTAAAATCGTACGCTTCTGGGATGCAGTTCAAGGGCAAAATCAAGGTCTTCAGAGTAACGAGGAATGTCGTAGAGAAAGCGCAAGCTTGTGCCGCCATGAAAAGCCAGCGTCTGCATGGCGCCAGCTCGCTGCAAGCTTTGCAAACTGCGCGCCTGCAAATATTCACGAACCAGATGGATGGCCACAAGATTGGTTTGCGCCGATGCGATGAGTGTACGCAAATACGCTTTCATAGCGGTTCATATTCTTCAGCTTCTTGTCGGGCAATCGTCTCGATCACCTGAGCGGCACGTTTGAGCTTGGGTTTTCCGGAGCGTTCAGCCAGGCGATGCAGCCGCTCAATATCCAGAATTTCGAGATTCTGCAACCGCAGGGATTCAATGTATTCTCTGGAATCTCCCTGCGGACGAAAATGAACGAGATCAAGCAGCGCTTTTTCCGGCATAGCCACATAGGCATACTTCATCGTTTACCAATAGACGGTACTCAATGCCAAAGAACAAAGATGGATTGATGTGACGATAGGTAAAACGGCCGAATTTGTTTTCATATTCCCCCGGTCGCTGGGTCGTAACGCTGGTGACGACGGCAACGTGTTCCGGGATAAGATGATAGTAAGCCAGTGCCATTTGCAGGCTCACGTAGGAGCCTGAGACAAGGCGGTTGGCCACAATAAACGGATGCGGATTTTGGCGAGGAAGTGTGTAAATACCACGCCGCAACTGAACCACCTTTTCTGCTCTAGCCCAATCACTCAGCTGCCGTTGGGCTTGATGGCGCGTAACATCACCTGTCAGAAGCAATGACGTTTCAAATAGTGGTTCATCTTGGATGATATATTGTAATTGTTGCCAGCGCATGATGCATATTATGGCAGAAATCGTTAGTTATCGCAACGTTTTTGGTACAAAATCTTTTTTTCCACTAGCGCAATGCCCGTAGTATGCAAAAAATACGATCACAACATTCTACCAGAGAGAATTGCGCATCTTTTGACGTAACTACCGTTCTTAAAATGTGAATCTTATCCTGACTGAACATATGCTATAATGGCAGAGGATACGGTACCAAGGGCAGTACTTGGCATGATAAGCCCCGTCAGTGACACACCTATTTGATAACAGGATTTCTTGGAATAGAATCTGAATGCGCATTGTTGACATCATCTGGCTACCGCAGGTCATCGACAAACTGGCCTGGAAGCATCGGGTAACGCCCGAGGAAGTGGATCAAATTCTGTTTGGTGGTCCTCACTTTCGGAAGGTTCAAAAGGGGTACATTCCTGGAGAAGATGTCTACGCGGCATTAGGGCAAACGGAGGCTGGTCGCTATCTGACAGTTTTCTTCATTTATAAGGAAAGCAGAGAGGCGCTTGTTCTCAGCGCTCGCGACATGGATCGCAAGGAACGAAGGCATTATGGCAGCCGATAACGAATTACCAGAAATGAATAGCTATGAGGAGATCGCTGAGTTTTGGGATAATCATAGTCTGGCCGACTATTGGGACCAGACTGAAGCGGCGGAATTTGAGATCGACCCGAATGCTCGCCGTCGATACCTTGTGGCACTCGACCCCGGGCTGTTGCAGCGCGTGCAGAAGCTAGCACAATTACGTGGATTATCAACTGAAAGTCTGGTCAATTTGCTACTTGAACAGCGTATTCATCAACTCGAGGGGCAAGCAGCGTAGTCACGACGTCGGGTCGGAAGAGTTGGAGCGCTGCCAGATGTTGTGACGAGATGTAATTCGGAATGAAGATTATCGCCGGCGTTATCCACGTGAGTGACCGAATCCCATCGCTCACGATCCTGTAAAGTAAATTTATAGGATGTAGAACTCTCAATTGACTTGGGAGTTCTTTTGTTTTATGGGCTATCTGCTTTTCTTGATCGCAGGAGTGACAAAATGAAAAAAGAACTTGCCGTGTGCTATGCAAAAAATTAACCCACGCTCAAATCAATCGAGGAAGAGTTGTGATTAAAATATTTTCATACTATGGTCTGACGAGGAACCAAAGCTTAAGAATTTCCTACTCCAAAAAAGATAAAGCAGGATTTTATCAAAGTGTTGGTTAGAGGCATGAGATAGGCAATCCTCTCGAGTGGGATGTTGTGTGATCCTAATATTTGCATACAACGGGGGAGGAGCGGTCTCAAGTCGTTTACGGCATCACCAGCTTGGCTTACACACCTTCACTAGCCAAGCAATTGCTTGCTTGGACACGAGGACATGGGGGAATTAAAAACAAATTGCACTATCGTCATGATATAACATTACGTGAAGATGCCACACGGATGAAACAGACACATCAATCGCAAGTTGTCGCCACGCTCAATAATTTTGTGATTGCACTGGCAACTTATCTTGGGTTTTCCAATTTAGCATCAGCTCGACGTGTTTTTCAAGCAAAATTCGATGCGCTCATATTTTCAGTCTCATAACGACTTTGGTAAAAGCCTGCTACTGCAATTCGCCCCCTTGTAATTCCGATCAAGATGATATATATTATAGATATATATTAGCTAGAGGTGTTATATGGAAACTGCAAAAATCTTCATGAACGGGCGAAGTCAAGCCATTCGGCTGCCAAAAAAGTATCGCTTCAAAGGTAGTGAGGTTTATATCAAAAAAGTAGGCGATGTAGTCATGCTCATCCCCTATCATGCTCCCTGGGCAATGCTTAAAGATAGCTTGGTCATGTTTTCAGATGATTTCATGGAAACGAGAAACCAACCGGAGTTACAAGAACGCGAGGATATGTTTGAATGAAGTACATGCTAGATACTAATATATGCATTTATTTGATCAAGCGTAAACCTTTTCAAGTCCTTGAAAAATTTCAAGCCCAAACACTGGGAGATATTTGTGTTTCTTCGATAACT
The DNA here is from genome assembly GCA_963695505.1 of uncultured Chloroflexia bacterium. Lineage (GTDB taxonomy): Bacteria > Chloroflexota > Anaerolineae > Promineifilales > Promineifilaceae > JACSRF01. The sequence continues at coordinate 439,770 of CAVOGX010000015.1, forward strand.
ATTGCGGAATTACAGTATGGTGTAGAAAAAAGTCAACATCAACAGCAAAACCAGACAGCATTGAATTTATTTCTCGCGCCTTTGGAAATCGTCAATTTTGACACTTATGCTGCGCAACATTATGGTCAAATTCGGACAACATTGGAACGCCTTGGCACTCCAATTGGCGCTTATGACCTTTTGATAGCTGGTCATGCTCAGAGTCTCGATATTATTTTAGTTTCGAATAACACCCGTGAATTTGCCAGAGTGCCTAATTTGAGAGTAGAGAAATGGATAACATGACACAGTATCAGTAAAGCCCGTGCTATGCATAAATTCCGATCACGGATTTCTCGGTTGATGAAGGTCAGTATTTAGCGGAGGGGGAATAACAATAAGAGGGTAATCACGATACAGTCATTGCGAATGATGGACCAGTTTAGATAAATCAGGCAGCTCAGACGGCGATTTTCTTGATAACGGCCGTGTTCAAGTAACCCTGGCTAATAACTAGTATAGCTTTCCGGAAGTCCGCATAGTGTTTAGACTTGCAAGGGTCGACCAGCATAAGTCCACTTGAAGGGTTTAGCCATCGTCTCGTTGAAATAATCGATGAACGCCAAAATGCGTTCACGAAGCTCGTTAACAGATGAAAAATTACCACGTTTGAGCAAACGGCGAACCAAAATGGAGAACCAAATCTCGATTTGATTGAGCCAGGAAGTATGCTTTGGGGTGTAGACAAAACGAATGCGATGGGTCTCGTCACACAAAAACGCTGCACGGGTGACCATCGATTGCAGGATGCCTTCCTTGCCTTTCACGCCTAACTCTTCCTGGAGGCCACAGGCTTCGGCCACAAAACGTACCAACGATTCCGATTTATGGGTGTTGAGTTGGTCAACGATGAAAATCCACTCGGCTTCAGGATCCAATGCAACCGTTTGCTGGATATGGGCAACAAAGTCGGCTTCAGTACGCGTTTCGCCAATGGAAGGTGACCGGCACTGACCGGTGGCAATGTCCAAATTGGCAATGAGTGCCTGGGTCCCATGCCGCTTGTACTCATGCTCAATGAGAGCAAGTTTGCCTGGTCGCATCGGCTTGGTCGGGTGCTTTCGTTCCAGAGCTTGTATGCCGGTTTTCTCATCGGTACTCATCACATGGGTTCCCTGGTCAGCCAATTTCGGGGCTTGTTCATACAGGTCACACACGGTTTTGACCTGCTGGTCGAATTCAGCTGAGTCTTCATGGCGCTTGTTGTTGAGCCAATAGCGGCTCAGATGCGGTTTCAACGCCGCCTCGTTTTAAAAAACGCCCCACTTGCGTTGGCGAAATGCTGACCACAATCCCCCGTTTGACCACTTCATCGGCCAATTCACGCGGTGTCCATTCGGTAATGGGGCGACCAGATAATTGCGGGTCTTCACAGGCAACCTTGATAATTTGGCAAATATCCTCGGCCGTGAATGTCGCTGGTGTTCCTGGTCGCGGCAGATCAGATAAGGTCACAATAATCGCCACTTCTAATTCCTGGTCATCGTCATTGGCTTCGATAGCTACTAATTGTTCCCAACCATCAATCCAGCGATGACGCCAGGTATGGACTGTTTGCGAACTGCAACTCAGGTCGTGGCTGATTTGGGTGTTGCGGCGCCCGTATTCTGTGCCTGCTCGCACAATTTTAGCCCGGAGAACCAGACTCTGCGGACTGGTTGCACGTCGGATGATTTGTTGCAGGATGCTATCCTGTTTGTCTGACACTTGTATTTGTGGCGGCATTGGCCCCCGTGGTATTTTTCGTCTCATATTGTCATAATATCAGATTGTCTATTTTAGAAAAGCTGTACTAGGATGAAAAACAGCGTTTCAGATTTAACTCAAATTAAGTGAAGGAAACGGCTGTTGTTTCGGAAACACGATGATAATCATTGATGATACCGCCCAGGATTTGACGACGTTCGACTTTTCCAGCTACGGCTGGTTCAGCTCGAGGAATAGGAGATTGTTGGCCAAGGCTTTGATGAGGTCTACGGTGGTTGTAGAAGTCGATGAATTTCTTGAGCACTCGATGTAGATGAGCTTCATTAATTATCAAGACGAAGTCTAAGATTTCTTCTCTTGCAGTCCGCACCCAGCGTTCCGAGAAGGCATTGGCATTGGGTGCCTGCAGGGGCGTGGGTACGATTCGGATATCCTGCGACTCAAACACGGTATCAAAGGCATCAGTGTACTTGGAGTCGTTGTCTCGAATGAGGCAGCGAAAGCTGGTATCTGTCTCTTCAAATTGCCACACGAGTTGTCGGGCTTGTTGGGCCACCCACAAGCCATCAGGGTTGGTAGTAACCCCAGCTAGATGAACACGGCGTGTGCCCAATTCGATGAAAAAGAGGACATAGACCGTTTTCAGGAAAATCGTTTCGACTGTGAAGAAATCGCAGGCGAGTAGTTGGTCTTTGTAGTGGTTCATCATCTTTTTCCAACCGATAGAGCCATAGCGGACTGGGGCTGGCAAGATACCGTTGCGGTCGAGAACGTTACGGACAGTGGTCCAGGAAGCCACAAAGCCCAGCTTCTTGAGTTCGCCTTCGATGCGGTAGTAGCCCCAACGTAAGTTCTCCTTGGCCAGACGCAAAATCAAACTTTCAGTTTCTTGTTTGATTTTGGGGCGACCAACTTTTTTCTGTGGTGGCTGCGCCCATTTCCGTCTTACCTGCTCTCGATGCCAGCGGATGACCGTCTCCGGTCTGACGATGCGAATAACATCGCCCAGCTGACGAATGGTGCGCTGTGAGTTTTGCTTTAGTTGAGCTGTCAAGAGAGCCAAAGTTGCTTTTTCCGCCCGATTGGGTCTGATGGGCTGATTTTGTTTGCGCACCATGACATCGAGTTGATGTCTAAGAATCATGATTTCTAAATCCTTGTCGTTTTCGGACAAACGACTGACGCGGACGAGCGTTAGAAGAACAGAGAAGATGTTCCCAATGAAGGACCAAAGCATAAAAATGTACCACTCCAAATGAAAGGTAGCAGGATCGTAACAAAGGTCTTAGCTAAGCCAACATCATGAGTTTTCTCTCGAGTAGTCGATTGTGATCCTAATAAATGCATAGCGCGAGGCAAGCAGTAAAACGAGGAACTCGAGCGGGGTTAGATTGAACTTCATCGGCAATTTCGGTATGATTTGGGTGTTGAATCCGGGAATTCTACCGAATTAGACGCATCATTTCATCCAGTTTTCGATTCGGGGAGCAGGCGTAAATTATCCATCATGTCGCAGAGTACTACCGGCTTTTGTCTGGCTCCATTGTTGGTGGAAGAATAAGCGCCAAAGGCTGGCGACGTACCGCCTGCCAAAAGGCACGGGCCATGGAGCGAGGGCGACCGAGGCGAACACGGCGTGAGCGGATTGCCACATTCAGCGCCAGCACGAAGCTGACCGTCAGGTTCACCACACCGATGAGCAGCGCAAAAAGCACAAACTCTACAAAGACCCATATTCCGGACCAGGTCACGGTTGATGAGTAGCCGACATTGGCCACAGAAAAGGCGACGTGACGGATATCTAGCGGTAAGCTAAGGAGATAGCCCACGTAGGCCGTTACGCCAAGCATGACGCCAAAAAAGAAGTTGCCCCAGAGCGCACCATAATGTTCACTGATGTAGTCAGCCAGGCGATGGCGTAGCTTGGCTGGCAAGATGCGTTCTAGCAGGGGATGCTGGCGAATGCGCCCTGGCAGATCCAAATAGAGAGAGCGATTGTCGAAATAGCCAGCTACCAGACCGGAAACAAATAGCCAAATACCCGCAATAGCGGCATAAAAGAGTGCCAGGCTGGCCACGGGGTTCTGCTCCTGCATGAGCTGGGCTGCTTTGTCTGGTTTCATCACCTCGCTGCCGAAAAGCCAATTGGCAGCCAGGCCAATAATCAGGGCCATTGGCAGCGCGGCAGACACGTTGCCCAGAATCGCCGCAAATTGGGAGCGGCCCACCTTTACTATCAGTTGCGCCAAATCTTTCTCATTGACTGCACCGTTGGTTGCATGCTCCAACTTTTCAGCGATGTAAGCGGCCGTCATGGCCGGTTGTTTGGTCGCCACCGTAAAGTGAAGCATATGAATGATGACAAAGCCTAAACCATAATTGAGGCTGACCCAGAGTGTGGTCCACCCCTCGGGCAGCCCCATAGCCGAAATTAGAATCTTGATGAGCGCCATGATCGCAATTAAAACGCCAGCACCCAACCCTCGCCCTCAACATCTCAATATATTCGTGGCGATCTTCGGTAACGTAATGTTCGCCTGTCTTGCTGGCGTGATTGGTGACGCTTTTGGCCAGTAAATGGTTGGTTTGGCGAATAAGACCGGTGACACTGCGGTCGTTACACAGGTCCGCCATGAGTTGGCGAAATAAGGCCAACCATTTACGCTGGCTTGCTCCCTCATCTTCGGCATCGAAAATGCCCAGCAATGTGCGGATGCGGGCCAAAATCTGTTCAAGGCGTTCCAGAAGATAGGTCAGCTTAAGGTCGCTGCCTTTGCGTAGTGCAAGTTGTCGAAATCTCTTAATCTGGTTGGCACATTGTTGTAACATCACCCAGGCGTGGGCAGCATCAGCCTGTTTATTTTCGGTCAGTGGAAATGAATCGAGAGCGATACGCGGCCACAAATTGACTAATCTCTCGCTCTTGGGCAATGAAGTTTGAGTCGTGGTCTACAATGGATGGATCCAACCGCAATAGTTCATCTTCCATCTCTTCTGCTGCGAGCCAAATTGAGAGCATTTCCAGAGCATAGAGCGCTTCGTCGAGTAGATGACGTTCAACATTATTGTCTGGTTTATCAGGAATCAAAATGCGACAAAGCTGCACCCATGCTTCATCCGGCACAGCCTGAACCCAAACAGAATCATTCTTGTTTATCGAAAAGTCTCTCAAGCAAATTTTTTGCACTAAAAATAACGGGCGGTTTGGGCATGAGTTGGTTGTATGTTCGCTGCCATAACTCGGATGCAAAGTTTCGCCGTGGCAATATACCGATGTCGCTGTACAGGGGAAGAAAACGCAGATTTACTAGAAATGTATGTAGTTTCTTGCGGATAATGGTTGCTGGCTCGGGATTAGCTTCCATAGCCTGGGCCAATAGATTGATCTTTTCTTCAACGGGATGATTTTGGGGTGAATCATTTGGGCGTAACCATTCAACCAGATGACAAACCAGGGTGAGGTCATCATCCACCTGAGACAGTTCGGTTAAATAATTTTCAAGATTTTCCATTCAGCACTCCGTATACCATCAATTTTTCAAAAACTCAGTCGCTTCGCCCCGATATTATCTTGGAAAACGCAACTATTGATAGGCTTTGGCATGGCGAAACGCCATGCCTCTGTTTTAAGGGCCAATTGTACCGGATGGGGCAAGGTGAGGCACGGCTGGTTGGGAGCAAACTACCCGCAGACATGCACCAGCAAACTGCATCCCGCGGGATGCGTGGTTTGCTGCTCGTGGCCTTCGACTTTCGCCTGTAAGGGCGCCTTAATTCATCCATGTCCGTTTTCGGGTAGATCTGATGGTTGAGACGACATGCCAAGCAGGCTTGATTGTGGCAATGGGCCGCAAGCTGAGCTTGCTCGCAGGTTGTTCAAGTGGCAATCTCGTCGAGTGCCGTCGAATCAGATTGAAGCAGCATGGCATTCCCAACAATGAGGGTCACTTTAGATGTCTCGATTACACAGCGGACAATCGTGTGCCGATTTCGGCTTCAGGCTGCGCGGGCCGCGCCGGCGGCGGAAATAGTCGCGCCACTAGCGTCGGATGCAACGGCCGTATTTCGTCCACATGTAGACGGCCAGACAGGCAAGCAGACAAACGAGCAACTCGAGCGGGGTCACCTTAAACGTCATCGGCAATTTCGGGTTGATTTGGGTGGTGAGTCCAGGAATTCTACCGAAACGGCCGAACTATTTCATCCAGTTTTCGATTCAAGAAGCAGACGCGAACTATCCGTCATGCCGCAGAGTACTACCCGCCTCAAGCTTGGAACCCGTCAAGGTCAGGCACATCGTAACGGGTATAATCGCGGGTAACCTCACAAGCTTCTGGCGGGTGACTGACTGATGATTCCTTATCTTTGGAGCAACGCGCTTTACCTTTCATGAAGATTTACCTGGACACATGCAGCATTCAAAGACCACTCGATAGCAAGAATCAGGTGCGGATATAGCTGGAAGCCGATGCCATACTTGGAATTATCGCAGTGAGTGATTCCGGAGGCGTGGAGCTGATCTCGTCAGATGCGTTGCTATATGATATGTACCTGTGACGATCGCTTCCTGAAGAAAGCAAATCAGCTGAGCAATTTGTCCGTGAAAGTCGTATCGCCTGTAGCTCTGATTGAGGATCTTGACACATGATGATTGTAACAAAACCCCTAACGCAAATCACGCAAGAGGCAATCCAGATTCTATATCGGGAGATTGGCGTCGTGAATACGCTACGCTTCCTCAATCAATTCACAACGGGCTTCGGAGACTATACGGCAGAGCGAGATTTGCTTTTCGCTGACGTAGGGCTGGATGATGTCGTTGCCGACATCAAGCGTGCTCGGCAACATGGGCAGGAAGCCGAAGACGAGACGGGTGAATAGTGGAAGGCACACGATGTGGATGCTGGATGTAATTCGGTAGGAACATGATGACTGACGCTATCCACGTGAGTGCCCGACCCCCGTCGCTCCCGAATCCTATAGTAAATATCTATAGGACAAAGAACTCTCAAGGATACTTGGGGGGTCTTTTTGTTTTATAGTGTTAGAGGCCGAGCTAAATGAAGGCAAACGGCCGTATTAAATCAAAGAATGATAGGCAAAAAAAACGGGCTGCCCCAGCAGCCCGTTTTCCATTCCTAGACCAGGGGTTCAGTTGCGGTCCATGTCGGCGACAACCTTGCGAATGGTGGCTTCGTCAATCACCTCCTTCTTATCAATCATGCCCGCCAGCAGGGCTGTCGTACAAACCAGGTTAATTTGGCGAGGAACCCCCTTGGTGTAATCAAAGATACGCGCCATGGCATCGTCAGTAAAAAGGGGGGTTCCATGGTGGCCGGCCAATTGCAGATGATGCTTGATGTAAGCGATGCAGTTTTGCAGGTCCAGGGGCGGCAGATGGTAGCGAACCGTCAGGCGTTGGAAGAAGGCCTGGTTGGTCGAAAGGCGCAGCAGGTCACGCAAGTTGGGCTGCCCCACCAGGACAAGGGCGGCCAGAGATTGACTGTCCATCTGGTCGGCAATAAGCAGGCGAAACTGCTCAAAAGCGTGGGGGGGCAAAAGATGCGCCTCATCAATGACCAACAGGGGGAAGCGGCGCTTGCTCTGGGTCAGGTCGGCCAGGGCAGCGCGGATGGCGGCCACACTTCGGCGTTGCTCAGTGCAAGCTCTGCCGCGGACGGCTGAAAGGGGGCTGATGGTGCAGCGCGGCCAGGATGTCGCGGTAGAGGCCGGTGATGCCGACCGTCGGGTTGGCGAGGTAGATAACGAAATAGCGATTCGGGTCGAGACGGGCGGTGAAGGCGCGCATGGCGGTAGATTTGCCGGCGCCAATGTCACCGGTAACCAGACCCAGTCCTTGCTGGCGCAGCAGAAAAGTCAGGCGAGCAGCCATCTCCTGCTGCGGTTGGCTGACAAAGAGGTCATCGGGGGCGATGTCGCGCTCAAAAGGGAGTCGGGTGAAGCCATAAAACTCCTGATACATGGTTAGTTTTCCTCCATTTCTTCTGGTTTGGGTTCTTCTGGTTGGGGGGGCGGGTTGTTCAACAGGCGCGCAAATTGCAGGTCGCCCGCTTCCTGTTGGCGCATCAGCTGGTATTCAGCGCGCAAAGCGGCCAGATAATCGAGGGATGATTTGGCCGGGGGTGGCGCCGGTGGGTCAGTGAGCAGACGCTGCACCGCCAGATGCCGCTGCCGGCCCTGGGTCACCACGACGGCCCTACCCAGGTGACGGCCGTCCAGGTAGAGGTCCAGCGCCGACAAGTCGAAGGGGTCGAAGCGGAGTTCCAGAGTCCGCCCCGCCAGGTGGGCATCCACCCGGTAGGTGTTGCCTTGCAGGGCAATCGTCGCATCCTTGCGCACCTTGCGCGTCTCGCGCCAGAGAAAAGCCATTTGTAACGCGCGGGCATCGACGGTGCGAACCTGCTCCAGCCCGGCCTGAAAGCGGGCCAGCGGCGTCTGGCCCGTTTCACGGTGTTCACGCCGGTGGTAGATACAGTCCAGCCAGGCCCAAAACGATTCATTGAGTTCGGCCAGGGTCGCCATTTGGGAGACCTCGACTTCAGGCATAAATTGCAGGCGAACCGTCTCGAAGAAGCGCTCCTGTTTACCTTTCGACGCGGGCGAGTAGGGCGCTGTTTGGATACGTTGGATACCCAGGGTGGCACAGGCAGCGGCGAACTGCTTAGCCGAATAGACCTGGCCGTTGTCTACGTAGATAGCCTGGGGCACGCCGCGCCGCAAAACCGCCACCTTCAGGACCCGCTCCAGGCGCGGCAGCGCTTCATCCCAGAAGAATTCGGCATGGGGCACCAGACGGCTGTGGTCATCCAGAAAGCAGAAGAGATGGGCCCGCCGCTTCTTACCCGCCACTTCCGGGTCAGGCAGCCAGGGGCCCACCATCGCGTCCCCTTGCCAGAGAGAATTGCTGTGTTCCCGTTCAAAGCGGCGGTAGGCGCGGCTGGCCTGGCCGAGCAGGCGACGGCTGTGGCCGCGCTGGCGCAGCTGGGTGGTCAGGGTATGGGCATTGATAGGCTGGTCTAGCTTGAGAGTCGGGTCGCGTTGCAGCAATTCCACCAGCATGGGCGTCGTCCGCGCTGGCTGTGCGGCGCGCAGGGCGATGGCCGCTGCCAGGACCTGTGGCGGAAAGGCGCGCACCCGGCCCTTATCGGCACGCGGCTGGGGGCGCAAAGCGTCAAAGCCACCTGCCCGGTAGAGCGCCAGATAGCGGCGCAAGGTCGAAACGCTGACGCGACAACGGCGGGAGTAAGGAATCTGGTACGTTTTGCTGGCGATTTGGCGCAGGGCCGCCTCCAGTTGGCCGGGGTCTGGTGCGGCAAAGAGCAACGGGGCGATGAGGCCATAGCGAAACAGAGCAATTTCAGTCTCGCGCTCACTTTCAGCGGCTTTATCCGGTTGACGACGGGTCATTTTTGTCTCCTTCACGGTTGAAATAAGGGTTCAGCACCCTCTGAAGGGGATGATACCGGGGCCGCGGCAACCTGGGGATTGGCAAAGTGTGTGGACGCCGCCGCCTGGCTAGACCAGCCGACCGAGGCCGCGGTTATGGCCCCAATGCCACAAAAAAGCGAGGCGGTCGGCCAGGCCATAGCCAGCTAATTCCGGCCAGCGGGTCTTGGCCCAGGCTAGCAGGTAGAGCGTCGCGGCCAGCAGCAGCGCGCCTACACTTGGGGCCACCCTTTGCCCGCCAGCCTCAGTCGGTGGGCGCGGTTCCAACCAGGGAGAGTGGCGGTCCTGCCCGGCCAACGCCTCGCCGACGGCCGGCAGCCAGGTGGCGGCCCGTTCCGCGAAGGCGGCCACCCACCGCTGTATCGTGCGCAGCGCTGGCAAACCGGCCTGGCTGCAGCCAGCGACCACCGCTGGCCATGGCCTGGCCATCTCCAACCGCGCTGACAGAACAGCCTGGATGACGCCGACCAGGTAGTGGCGAAAAGAGAGGAGAAAGCTGGGTAGGCAACTGGTCGTGCGCCGACAGACCTGGCAGCGCCAACGCTTGACCCGCATCCACCAGGCGCGCGTCAGGTCCTTGGGCTTGCGCCAGTAGCTGCCATGACCGGTCATGCGCCCCACTGTCCCGCAGTGTGGGCACTGTGCCGGCCGGGGGCACTGCTGGTGCCCTTCATTTTCCACGTAAGCCTGTACATCCAGGCCAAAGGCAATTACAATCAAGCTGGTTTGGTTGGCTTCCGGCCCGCTAAGGTGGTTCCCAGGTGGTCAGACCTTGTTCTGCCTGGGCCGGAATGCCATTCTCCTTCTTGGGATGGGTCGGCAAGCTTACTGGCTTTCCCCCAGTTTGAGAAGAAAAAAGCCACTCTCTTTGGAGTGGCCTTGGGGTTTGGAGGAACCTACGCCCCCATTTATTTCAGCCGAAATGCCTCGTTTTCAGCTATTCATTTTGGCCGCTAACAGCAGGTATTGGTAATCGCAAAGAATTTGGTTGTTTAGCTGTAAACTCAATTGTTGCTCTCGACTTAGCATTTGAAAAACGCAATGCTTCCCTTTCTACACCTACGAAACCGCCGGTAGGGGTGGGTCTCAGACCCCCCCTACAATGACGACGAACCGTATACCCGCCGCGAAAACATCACCGACTGGGCGCTGGCCCAATTCCGCACCACCTACGCCACCGCCCCCAGACCCGAAGGGTTTACCCCCCAACCGGTTAAAACTGCTACAGACAAACCCTTCGGGTCTTCGCCAACACTCACCAAATGGGACATCTTCCACTACATCTACGCCCTGCTCCACCACCCCGACCTACCGCGACACCTACGCCGCCAACCTGCGCCGTGAACTGCCGCGCATCCCCTTCGTCCAGCCCGAACACTTCTGGCCCTTCGTCCAAGCCGGGGAACGCCTGGCCCACATCCACGTCCACTACGAAGACCAGCCCCAATACCCCCTGCAGCACGAAGAAAACCCCGACCTACCGCTCGACTACCGCGTCGAAAAAATGCGCCTTAGCAAAGACAAAACCAGCCTCAAATACAACGACTTCCTCACCCTGCACGGCATCCCGCCCCAGGTCTTCGACTACAAACTGGGCAACCGCTCCGCCCTGGATTGGGTCATCGACCAATACCGCGTCAAAACCGACAAGCGCAGCGGCATCACCAACGACCCCAACAACCTCGACGATGAAACCTACATCTTGCGCCTCATCAAACAGGTCATCACGGTCAGTTTGGAAACGGTGGAAATCGTCAATAACCTGCCGCCGTTGGAAATTATTGAGCAGCGATAATTCATACCACGCCGACAGTTAAAGAATTCGCGGCTGCTGTGTTGAAAATGAATAAGCCTTCTTTTTTTTCTGGGAGTAATGAATTATGAGCAACAGCCTACAAGAAGGTTTGGAAACGCTTCGCGACGCTAAAAACGATAAACGTCTATTGGGAATGGCCCTAATATCTCTTCATGGCGCACTAGAAGAGTATATTCGAAATGAATTAGCACGGGAAATTGCTGTTTCAGAATCTTCAGGCCCCAGAGTAGGCTGGCAGGATTTGGTTGATTTGTGGCAGAGACACCGGGAACTCTCTCCGAATGACCGGGACTTAATCCTCTCTAAAAACACGTTGCGTAACAAAGTAGCACATGCTAAGCCTTATCGCATCAGTCGAGCAGAAATCGAAACCTATGCTCAATTTGTACAAAACTTTATGGGTGTCCACCCTGCCATCACACCAAAGCCAACGCTCACCACCCCTCCTTCTAAAGACCCGCCTCAATTTTCCAGATCAACAACGCCATCCCTGTCGACTACACCCCAAACGCCTGTTTTCAACAACAACCTGACCGAAGTTGTGCAAAGACGGCCAAAAAGAAAGATGTCTTGCGTGGGTAGGCTAGTTTTATTGTTCATAGTCATAATTTTCACCTCTCTTGCTCTTTTGCTATTATCATCAGGCTCTCTAAGCGGTTTTCCAGAATCAATCCAATCATTAAGCGAATCGCTGCAAGAAAAAGCGGAAGAACTACTCCCAAACATGGAAGATTTACGCTCCCCGCGGGAGAAACAAACCCAACCGCAGAACCGACGCAAATACTTGATATCGAACAAAACACAGATGCAACTTCAACACCAACCTTGAATGGGAGGTGCTGTACCTGTGGGAATAAGAATTCAACCCGATAGGCACCTCGAATGTCCGTTCCAGACCTGACGTAAATTCTACGCTGGTAGGGTTTGCCTACGACAAGGACGTATATGACGTCCTGGATATTAACCTTGAGCAAACATGGTACAAGATACGGCTGAATGATGGTACAGAAGGATGGATTGGCTCTAGCCGTGTAGAAGTCTTGTCACCTTGATGAAAAAAATATCACTCCGATTAGACATTTGAGGTATCCTCCAAAGTGTCAGGTGGAGGTAAAGAGATTTTGGCGCAGGAGCATAGTGCGTCCTACCATCTCGTCCATAAATGCAGTAGCAGGGGAAGCTTCAAAACCCGCCTTACCTGGGTATTGTGGTGCGGTGCGTCATATGGTACGCTGTAGGCATACGCGCGAGGAAGTTGGCTGAACGGCTGCCCTCGCCGGGAAGTGGCGGAGCCAACTGCCTTGCCCCAAGCTTTACAAGGGAGAGCCGTCATGTTTCGCCACAACTTGTGTGCGCCGGGAGGTTATTCCCGATTGCACCAACCGAACTATTTTGGGCGACTATTCTTAACCTATATTGTCATTGTACTGAGCGCCTACTGGCTCCATGACCCTGGTTCTGCTTCTGCTGCGGCTCCCCTATCTCCCCTAAACACCGTCATCGTCGCCGACTGGGCAGACGCCACTTTTAGCCGGGATTATTCGGTGCCGCCGAGCCAGCTTCGCCTGGAATGGATCATCCTGGACAGCCCCGCCTTGCCCGAATCAGTCAGAGACAAGAACATTTTGCTGCTGGTTCGCCCTGATGCCCCTTTTTCAGGGAGCATTTTGCAGCGCCTGTTGCCTCCCGCAGAAATCGCCACCTTTAAAGCTGCGGATGGGTCCCGAGTCATAGAAACAGAGAGTTTGTGGATGGCAGGTAGAACCCTCTTTATTTGTGCGGGGCATGATTTTGTTCACGTGCGCAATGCCGCCGAGGCAGCAGCCCGCACCATCATGAACCGTGCCCCGCCTGCCGCAGATTGGCTGCAAACGCGGTACAACGCCCCCCTGGATGAAGGCGTGCGCGACTACGTCTCCCAACTTACCTATTCTTGGGATGACGCGGAACTCTCCCTGACGGACCTGAAGATGAACCCTGATGCCATGCCACGTTGGCGCATCTCCACGGCCGAAGCCGAAGAGGATGTAACCCGGTTGTTTTACCTGTTTGCCCACGGCTACGCAGGCTATGCTTTTTTCAATGAGCAGGGGGAGTTTGCCGCTGCCGAGGCGCGCATCCGCGAAAGGCTGGCAGGACAGTCAGGGTGGTTCACCAAGGACCTGGCGGGCCTGTTTTATGAAGAACTGGGCTTTATCACTGACTGTCATCTGAATATAGGTGATTACCAATACGCCGACCATGTGGACTTCTGGTATGACACCAGCTTGGAGGTGCTCCTGGGGGAAACGGGCTATGAGTTGGTGGAGGGAAACGGCTGTTACCCCATCCAATCCATTAACGAGCAAGAACCGGCCGATTTTCTTTTCCCTTCTCTCAACGAGCAGGGTGACCCTATTTACCGGCTGGGAACCCTTGCTAAAAGCGCACCGCCTCCGCTGCGGCTGGTTACGCAAGACGGCGCGTATGCCCCTTACGAGGAGATACCCTTAGAGCATTCAGAGTTTGCCTACTATGCCAGGGACATTTTTCGCGAGGACAATATTGGCGGCATCCCTGTCATTCGGGTGCGCTCCTTTGGCGACGTTTACGAAGACATCCTGGATGATTTTGTAGCCACAGCCTCTGCTCACAAGTATGACCCTGTCCTGCTGCTTGATATTCGCGGCAACCAGGGCGGCAATGAAGCATGGCCTGTCCGCTGGATACATGGCCTGACCGGCCGCCGTGCTGACTCGGTGTTCGTTTATTCGGAACTCAAACAGCAAAACCAGCATGGCCGGCCGCGCCAATCTCTTTGCCGACCTGCACGAACAGTATCCCGACAACACCATTATTGCGGAAGATGACCGGCGGCACGCTGCCATCAGTCGCTCTTTGAAGACGGCGCTCGAAGTGTAAGCTGGACGGGTCCCTTTTACCCGCAAATGCCGCTCATTCTGACGATACCACCCTGATCGTGATCGACGAATAATTGGGTTGCCTCGGCCGGGGAAGGGCTGGTCATGCGTGTCTCCCAGGCAGAAAATGTACTGGTCGTAGGCGAAAATAGCAAGGGCTGCCTCACTTTTGGCAACGCCGGTTTGCACCAACTGCCCCATTCCCGCATGCGGGTCAGCATGCCCATTAACTTTGGT
>CAVOGX010000016.1:0-145357 GCA_963695505.1 uncultured Chloroflexia bacterium
GTCCTTTTGTCACGCTCATTTTGACAAGAGTTTGTTACAAAGCGCGTGAAATTTAAAACTCAGCCCCTTTTTCTCATGGGTCGTTTAGCTTGACAAGTGGATTTTTGAGGAGTGTGGATTGTATGGCAAAGCAAAGGGTGCGGTACGTGTGTCAAAACTGTGGGCGAACTACGCCCTCCTACATGGGGCGCTGCCCGAAGTGTGGTGAATTTGGAACGATGCAGGAGGAAGTTATGGTGCCGGAAACGGCCGTTTCCGGCAAAACCTCGCGCATCCCTGGCAGCACCGCCAGCGTTCCCCAACGTCTGGCCGACGTTACATCCGATGGCTTTGCACGCATGACGCTACCTTTGACCGAATTTTCCCGCGTTTTGGGTGGGGGCATCGTCCCTGGTTCCCTGGTGCTGGTGGGCGGTGACCCCGGCATCGGCAAATCCACCTTGCTGCTAGACGTGGCGGCCATGATTGCCAACCAATATGGCCCTACCCTCTATATTTCCGGTGAGGAAAGCGCCCAGCAAATCAAGATGCGCGCTGACCGGATGCAGGTGCAGGCCAATGACTTCTTTCTCGTTACAGAAACCAACCTGACCGCCATGTTCAACCACATCCAAAGCCTGGCTCCGGTGCTGGTCATTGTGGACAGTATTCAGACCACCTACACCGAAGACTTGAACTCCTCCGCCGGCAGCGTGAGCCAGGTTCGCGAGTGCGCCAGCCGCCTGCAGGAGCTGGCCAAAACCACCGGTGTGGCTGTAGTTCTGGTGGGGCACGTCACCAAGGAAGGGGCTATTGCCGGACCACGGGTGCTGGAACACATCGTGGACACCGTCTTGTACCTGGGTGGCGATCCGTTTCATCGCTACCGGCTGCTGCGCGGGGTGAAGAACCGCTTTGGGGCAACCAGCGAAGTCGGGGTGTTTGAGATGGTTGCTAAAGGTATGAAGGAAGTGCCGAACCCCTCGGAGGCATTTTTGGCGGAGCGGCAGATCAATGCGCCGGGTTCGGCTATCGCCGTCACGATTGAGGGGACACGGCCGTTACTGGTGGAAATCCAGGCGTTGGGCACAGGAACGACTTTTCCAAACCCGCGCCGTACGGCCAATGGGGTGGACTACAACCGTTTGCTGCTGTTAACGGCCGTTCTCACCAAGCGGGTGAGCATACCCATGAATGATAAGGATGTGTTTGTCAACGTCGTGGGCGGTTTACAGGTGGATGAACCGGCGGTCGACCTGGCTGTTGCTGTGGCCATCGCCAGCAGCATCAAAGACCGCCCCATTCACGCCGATATGGCCTTTGTGGGTGAGGTAGGGTTGAGCGGCGAACTGCGCGCCGTCAGCCAGCTTGACACCCGCCTGAAAGAGGCCGCCAAGCTGGGGTTTAAACGCTGCGTTATTCCCCGCCCCACGCGCAAACAAGCTGGGGATTTCCCCAAAGGCCTGGAGGTGATTGGCTGCCGTTCACTGCACGAGGCAATCCAGCATGCTCTGGTGCCAAAAAGTTAAAACCCGCTATTTTCGCTGTCCCAGGTAAATGAAGATAGCACCCGTCAGGGCAATGAGCCCGATGATGCCCAAGGCCAGCGGCAGCAGACTGGTAAAGTTTATGCCGCTCAATGTGGTTGGAGTGGATTGCGGGGCTGTCGTTGCTATGTCAGGTACGGCCGTTTCTGTGGGCGCCGGTATGGTCGTGGTGGGGATAGCTGTGGGGGTTTGAGTGGGCGGAACGGCCGTTGCGGTTGGGGTGCTGCTGGTGGCCAAAGCCATGGCGGGCGTTTCATTGGGCAGGTCGGCCGACCCCCCCACTTCCTGAGGCCGTGGTCGCTCACCCACCACAACTTCTTGCCCAATGGTTAGCAATGAACCGCTGCTTAGCCCGCTGCGGGCGTACAATTCGTCCAGCGTCAGGTCGTAAGTTGTGGCAATAGATATGAGGGTGTCCCCGGAGGTAACCACGTGCACGATGCGCCCGTCTGGTTTCACCCTGGCCTGGGGGTAGCCCGGCAGCAGCGTCGAGCCATCCGGAAAGGAAGCGTAACCCAAAATGAGGGTTTGGCCGACAATGAGAATGGAATCGGCTGATAATTGATTGTAGGCATATAAATCGCTTATGGGCAGGTTGAACCGTTCGGCGATGTTGATCAAGGTATCTCCGGTGGTGACGTTGTACAGGATACGGCCGTCCTGCTGGGGTGTGGGCGAAGACACAGGCGTTGGCGTGCTGGTGGCCGTGGGCGTCAACGTGGGAGTGGGGGTGCTGCTGGGTGTAGGTGAAACCGTAGGTGTAGGCGATGGCCCCGGCGTGTTGGTGGGCAAGGGGGGTGAGGTTGGCCCAGCGGTTGGCGGTGGAGGCACTGCAATCGTTCCTGCCTTGTAAGCGGCACTTAACTGCGCCGTCAATTCCAGGTAATAATTGCCAAACTCTACGCTGGGTTCAATGTTGCTTCCTTCTGGCCATTCGTTGTAGGAGGTGATGATGAGCATATCGGGCGCGCTGGCGGCCGCCCCGCCAAAGCTGCTTTGGTAGTAAGCCCCCTCAGCCCGGTCGCGGTAAAAGGCAGCATCACCCCGACCTAGCAATGTGTCGTCCCAGCCGGGCATGGCTGTTGCCACCCAATACTTGTACCCGCCATACGTGTTGGCCGCAGCGCGGGTGGAGGCAGCAAAAGAAGCGGCCGTGCCTGCCGGGTTGTCTGACCAGGCAATGTTGTACAGATGCAGTCCGTCAAACACGCTCAGGTAACTGGTGTTTGTGCCTTCGGCAATCCAAATACTGTTGCGGTCTGGGTCCACTGCATCACGAATGAAGCGCCAATCGTCCACGCTTAGCAGCCAATTGGCCCAAAAGAAAATGACCGGTTTGCCGTCGACCCGCAAATATGCAGGTTGTTGTGCATGGGTGCTCAACAGCGTGCGCAAAGCGTTAATGCGGTCATCATTATTGTTGAAAAAAGGGCTGCCCACCTCAAAGTCTACGGCGGCTTTGAAACCATTGGCGTTGGCAATATTCAGCAGTGTCTGGAAGTTTGTTTCAGTTTGGTTATTCTCAACCTGGGGGCCATACCAGCTTTGCACAAAGCCATCAATTCCGGCGGAGCGGGCTTCATTGACGTGGCGCTGAATGGTTCCGGCATCAGAAGAAAAGTATGGTTGTGGGGGTTGGAATGGAGTGCGTCCCGCGCCAAAGGAATCGGGCGAAAACCAGCCGTAGTAAAAAGCCAAAACCAGCCGCGTTTGTCCCTGAGCCTGGGTAGTAGCGGTGGTTTGCGCGCCAAAGAACAGCGCCAGGAGCAGCAAAACAACAAACCGTAAAACTGGCCAGGCAGGCCTATAAACCTGCAAATGTGGTGATTCCATAGCCTGTGATTATACTGGGTAGTGCTCTGGGGTAAAAGCGTTCCTGATGAATCTTGACTTGGACTGCGAATTTTTCCGCCTGAGGTCGCCTGCGAAAAAATTCTCCTTGTCGAGATGGGGATTTGTGATATGATCCTCAACTCGTTGCGCAGCACTATAAAAATTTAATAGCGGATAGTTGCTGCTTTCCGCTCTCATTGCGGCTAAAAATGGTCAATTAAACCAGGGTTTGGCCAATAGGTGAGGGCAACGCTCGCCAGAGACATTCCATGGAAAGGAGGTTAATGCAACGTGCGAGACTACGAAATCACCATTATTTTGCAACCTGAATTAGATGATGAGGCCAGAGCGGCCTTGATTGAGCGCATTCAAAGCTGGATTGCGCCCAGCGAGGCTGAAATGGAACATCTCAAGGCAGATCACTGGGGTATGCGTGAAATGGCTTACGCCATCAAGAAGCATAACCGCGGTTTCTACCTGTATTTTGAAGCAAAAGTTGCGCCAGAACGCATAAGTGAAATTGAGCGCAATTTGCAGTATACAGAAGATGTCCTGCGCTACATGCTTGTGCGTAAGGATAACTAGCTGCTGCTAGGATTTCCCAGAAGGCCAGAGCATGCCCAAAGGTTTAAACAAGGTCATGATAATTGGCTGGCTGGACGGCGCCCCGGAGATGCGTTACACACCGGGTGGCCGGGCAATCGCTTCCTTCAGCGTGGGCACACCCCGCACCTGGGTTGACGCTGATGGGGAAACCCACGAGGAGACGGATTGGTTTAACGTGGTTGCCTGGGGAAATCTGGCAGAAATTTGTGGGCGGCGTTTGCAGAGCCGAGATCAGATATACATTGAAGGCCGCTTGCAAACGCGTAGTTGGGAAGATGACGCAGGGCGGAAACATTTTCGCACAGAAGTTGTGGCCCAGGATATGATCGTGTTGTCTGAACAGAATGTTGATTTTTAGCAGACAGGAACATGTCTGGAATGACAGGCGTATTGCGCCTGGTTGGAGGTTTGACTAATGCAAGGTTCAAGACCAAACAGAAGATTTCGCAGAAGAAAGAAGATTTGTGCTTTTTGTGTGGATGGCGTGGATTTCATCGACTACAAGCAGGCTGAAATGTTGGGACGGTATGTCAATGAGTACGGCCGTATCCGACCCCGCCGCCAGACAGGGACATGCGCCAAGCACCAACGTGCTTTGGCCATGGCCGTAAAGCGTGCCCGGCACATTGCTCTGCTGCCTTTTGTGGCGGAGTAAACAGAGTAATCTGCTATTAAATAACATGATGACGAGAAAACGCAGGTTGCATAATCTGCGTTTGTTTCGTTGTAAGCCGGGTAGTGCCTCTACCCGTATAACCATGTGATTTTGTTATGTCCAAGAAAAATGAAAAACAAGTAGCAATTGAGCGGGAATCTCGGAAGGAGATTTTACGCAAGCGCAAACAAGAAAGACAACTGCGTCAAATTCGCATTGCTGTGATAGGCGTGGTTGCACTAGTGCTGTTGGTGGTGATTGTGGGTCTGGTTATAGAACTGGCTGTGGCCCCCAATCGTACTGTGGCCAGTGTAAATGTTGTGGATACCGATCTGGGTGTCACGGGAGCGTCAGATATTACGCTGCGAGAGTGGCAAGATCGCGTTGTCTTTGAACGGGCGCAGCGCATCATATTCCTGGAAACGCAGCTTGAGGCGTTTGGGGGTGACGTAGGGCTCATTCAGCAATTTGCTGGCCAAACGATTTTAGAATTACAGGATGAAGAAACTTTCGGGCAAAATGTTCTGGATTTAATGGTTCAAGAAGCCATAATTCGCGAAGCTGCAGAAGGTCTGGGCATTACCGTAACAGATGCGGATGTGGATGAGGCTATCGGCGAAGGGTTCAATTACTTTGGGGGCGAATCCCCCACGCCACAGCCCACAGCTACGCAAACGGCCGTTCCTACACCTTCCCTCACGCCCATCCCTACTCCGGTTATCACCGACGTGGTGCCAACGGCCGTTCCATCACCTACGCCTACTACTGGCCCCACCAGCACGCCAGCCCCGACAGCAACGCCTGTTTCCGAAGAATCTTTCCAAGAGCAGCTTGGGGAAGAATTAGCTCGCCTGCGGGATTATAACGTGCAAGAGGAAACGTTCCGCGAATACATCCGTATGCAGTTGTATCGTGAGCGTCTGACCGAAGCCCTGGCTGAAAGGGAGGAATTGTCTACGGAGGCAGAACACGCCAGCATCTATGTGCTGTCATTTGCTACGGAGGCTGACGCCAACGAAGCTCAGGCGCTGATTGACGCGGATGGATATTTGATGGTTTGGAATACGGTGAAGAGCACGCCAATAGGGTCGGAAACGGCCGTTTTCACCGAAGCACGCGCGCTGGAAAATCTCTGGCGTACCCAGGTTGATCTGGCGTCCATCTACAACGAGGAGATTGCCGCGGCGGCCTTTTCCTTGCCCATCGGAGAACCCAGCGACATTCTGGTGCGGCCTGGGGCAACCGAAGAACAGCCGGACCAGTACCTCATCATTCAGGTGAGCGGGCGCGAAGTCCGCGAACTGCCGGAAACCACCGTTGATCAGCTTAAAGCTCAACTCCTCGATTCATATGTGCGGACACAAGAGAATCAAGGCGTGGAGCTAAACGACTATTGGCGCGGCCGGGTACCGGGCCAGCCGATATTAGATCCAATTTTCCTGACACCGCCCACGCCGGCGCCGACTGTGCCACCAGTAGAAGGTGTGCCAACTGTGCCGCCCACCGAAGAGTAAGCAAGGTAGCCTTTTTGGGTGTCTATCTTAAACAAAAAAAGGCCAGAGGAAATACCACCCTCTGGCCTTTTTATTTGGGTCAAGCTTCTAGAAATTCTTACGGCGCAAATTTTCCGCGGTGTTGCTCAAGTTCACCCATAAGTGGGGTTTGCACCAGGCCAGAAAACCTGCGGCAGCCCAGCCAACAAAGGTAAAGACCACAAAAGAAACGGCCGGTAATTCCATTCCCGCAATCTGCCCGAAACTGCGGCTCGTCAACCACGTTATCCCGTTGACCACGAAAATGGTCAGGGCCAGCCCCAGGATACCCACTACAATACCTGCCACCGACCCAAGCAAGATAGCCCCCATCATGCGGCCAGCTTGCGTTAGTTCGGGCTCTAAAATATGCTGAATGGGTTGGGGTAACTCTTTTAAATTAACCCGCTCTCCAGTCTGATGCTGCTGAATCAAGCGATAAAAGTATTTTCGCTTCGCTTCATCTTCCACCTGAGACAGAGAAATGTATAAATGACCATCATATTCCACAACACAAGGCGAAGGTTTGTTTCTCCGCCAGTCTTGTTTTACCTGTTCTTCAATGGCGGGCTGTAAAATTCGCAGCAGCTTATTCTCAGAAACCAGGCTATCCACATCAGACTGTGCCGGAGGGGATGCGGTATGAAGTAAATTTTGGCTCATAAATTGCCCAATGCACCACGAAAAATCTTGCCAGAATTCATCATGCTTACATTATCGAATGCCTTCTAACCAGTCGTCAAGGTGACCATCAGTCTATTTTTTTCCGCGATTCTCGCCGTTCGCCGCAGGTTTGGGAGCGTGTTATAATCATTTTGCACATTAGACAATTCATTAGTTCGAGGCGAACAGGAATGTTCGCCTCTCTATTTGTCTGGAAAAACCACACATACAAGATTGGCCTTGAGTCAGCTCTTGTTTAACAAAACGAAACCCACATTCAAAAGGAGTTATCAGTGAATCTGCACGAATTTCAGGCAAAAAGACTCTTTGCCGAGCATGGCGTGCCTATTCCCAGCGGTGACGTTGCTCGGACACCTGCCGAAGCAGCGAAAATTGCCGCCGGTTTAGGCGGTCATGTGGTGGTAAAAGCTCAGGTACACACCGGCGGGCGGGGCAAGGCTGGTGGCGTAAAATTAGCCCACACTGTTGAAGAAGCGGCTGCTGCCGCAGAACAAATCTTGGGCATGGATATTAAGGGCTTGACCGTGCACCAGGTATTGGTGGATGAATTAGCCCCAGGCGGCATCGACCAGGAAATTTACCTGGCAGTCCTCATTGACCGCGCAAAACGCCGCCCCATGATTATGGCTTCGGCTGCGGGCGGAATGGATATTGAACAAGTTGCCGAAGAAACGCCGGAAAAAATTATCAAAGTGCACGTCGATCCTTTCTTGGGTGTGAAGAGTTACCAATCCAACTATATCGCTGGAAAGATGGGCTTGCCCCGGGAGCTCTGGCGCGACTTCCATAAAATTGTGACCGGACTCTACAGTTGCTTCAAGGCAAATGATGCCTCCCTTACCGAAGTAAATCCGCTGGTTATTACAGGTGAAGGGAAGTTGATGGCGCTGGACGGCAAAATGTCCATTGACGACAACAGCCTTTTCCGGCTGCCGGCCATAGAGGCCATGCGGGACACCAGCGAGGAGCCAGAAGCGGAGAAAAAAGCGCGGGAGGCAGGCATTAACTTTATTAAGCTGGATGGCAATATTGGCTGCATGGTCAATGGCGCAGGCCTGGCTATGACAACTATGGATGTGATTAAGCTGTTTGGCGGTTCTCCGGCCAATTTTTTGGATATTGGCGGCGGCGCAAAAGCGGAGCAGGTGGCTACGGCCTTACGGCTTATCCTCTCCGATGAGAACGTA
Source organism: uncultured Chloroflexia bacterium (assembly GCA_963695505.1). Lineage (GTDB taxonomy): Bacteria > Chloroflexota > Anaerolineae > Promineifilales > Promineifilaceae > JACSRF01. The sequence goes on from CAVOGX010000016.1 coordinate 8,024, forward strand.
GAAGCGGTGCTGATCAATATTTTTGGCGGCATCACTCGTGGTGATGAGGTGGCCAAGGGGATTATTGCGGCGCTAGAGCAGGTGGAAACAGATGTGCCCTTTGTGGTGCGCCTGGCTGGGACCAATGCGGCCGAAGGGATGGCGATTTTGGCGGATGCGGAGATGGAAACGGCCGTTACCCTCTCCGATGCTGCACAAAAAGCCGTCGCCCTGGCCAAGGAGGCCAAATAACATGAGTATTCTTATCGATAAAAACACCCGCCTGGTTGTTTCCGGTATTACCGGGCGCGAAGGCAGTTTTCACACCACGCAGATGATGGAATATGGCACCAACGTTGTGGCTGGCGTCACTCCGGGAAAAGGGGGCCAGGTTTTCGAGGCCGCTGGCAAACAAGTGCCGGTCTTTGACACCATTGCCGAAGCCGTGGCCGAAACCGGTGCCAACGCCTCCATGATCATCGTCCCGGCCCGCTTTGCCGTGGACGCCATTTACGAAGCGGCCGATGCGGGCGTGGACTTGATTGTTTGCCTCACCGAGTACATCCCCGTCATGGACATGATTGGCGCACGCGCCTACCTGGATGCCAAGGGGATTCGCCTGGTTGGGCCCAACTGCCCCGGCTTGCTCACGCCTGGTCAGGCCAAAGTCGGCTTTATTCCCGGCAGCATTGCCATGCCAGGGCCGGTGGGCGTCGTCTCCAAGAGCGGCACGCTGACCTATGAGGTGATTGATGCCCTGACCCGCCTGGGTATTGGGCAGACCACCTGCGTAGGCATTGGTGGCGATCCCATTAACGGCACCGATTTTATTGACGTGCTGAAGCTTTTTGAAGCAGACCCGGAGACGAAGCATATCGTCATGATTGGCGAAATTGGCGGTAATGCTGAAGAGCAGGCAGCGGCTTTCATTAAAGAGCACGTGTCAAAGCCGGTGACCTCATTCATTGCCGGGCGTACTGCACCACCCGGACGCCGCATGGGTCATGCCGGGGCCATTATAGAAGGCAAAAGCGGCACGGCCGAAGGCAAAATTGATGCATTACGCGCAGCCGGAATTCCGGTGGCGGAAAATCCGGACGACATTGCCAAAATCGTGGCCGAGCGTATGGGTCAGGCCTAAGCTATAACTTGTAACCTGTAACTTGTGACCGGTTTTTTTTGTGGCAAGTTGCAGGTTACAGTTAAAGAGGTGCTTTGTGCGTGTCATTGCCGGACGGGCCAAAGGGCGCAAGTTGAAGAAGGTACCGGGGGATACGACCCGGCCGATTATGGACCGGGTGAAGGAAAACCTTTTCAATATTTTGGGCCATGATGTGGTGGGCACGCGCTGGCTGGATTTGTTTGCCGGTACGGGGCAGGTAGGTATCGAGGCGTTGAGCCGCGGCGCTCAAGAAGTGGTGTTTGTCGACAATGCCTTTGCCGCCATTCGCACCATTAAAGAGAATTTACAGCAAACTGGATTAGGCGCCGGGGCGCAGGTGGTGCAGTCTGACGCCTTCGCCTATTTGCAGCGGGAGCAGGCCCGGCAGTTTGATGTGCTTTACGTGGCCCCGCCGCAGTACAAGGAGATTTGGGCGGAGGTGATGGCTGTGGTGGGGGAACGGCCGTTATCCTTTCTGACTCCTTCCGGCATCGTCATTGTGCAAATTGATCCCAAAGAATACCGGGATCTTTCCCTAAAAACCCTCTCACTCTACGACCAGCGAAAATACGGGAATACGCAGCTAGACTTCTATGAATTAGCAATGAGCAATTAACAAATTGCTGGTGCATTGCTCGTTGTTCATTGCTCATTGTTCATTGTCACTTGGATGACACAAGAGCCGGTGGTGCTCCCCTGCTGGTTTACGGCCGTTAACCGGATGAGGTATGGTCCTGACGCCCACTCGCTGAGGTCGGCATTGCCTAGAAAACTGTTATTTACCGGTTGGTCAATTGTGCGGCCCAGTAAAGAAGCCCATTGGCCATTGGTCTGCGGGCCGTTGGCTTCCAGGGTGTAATAGCCAAAGTCGGGAGTATCGGCCGTACCGGTGAAGGTGATCATGCCGTTAACTACGCTGCCTTCCCCCGGCTCGATGATGTTGAGGTTGACGCGGCAGCCAATGAAGGGCGTGGCCGTCGCGTCCGGAACGGCCGTTTCTGTGGGTTCCTGGGTTGCCGCCTCTTCTTCCGGCAGCCCAAGCTGGCTTGGCAGAGTCACTGTGGGTGCTAACTCGCCGGTAGGGGTGGGAGGAACGGCCGTATACAATGGGGTAGGGGATGAAAGAGGCGTGGAAAAGATATCCGGCGTCGGGGTCGGTGGGCTAAGCAGCTCTGGGGGCAGTGTGGGGGCAATGTTGTTGTTGACATAAAAAACACCTCCGGCAATGGCTACCAGCACAATGATAAAGACGGCCGCATTGTTGCGCATACGTGTGCCCCGTTCTCGTTCCAACCCAAAAATGGCGCGGCGGAGAGATTGCTGCGCCCGCCACAGCTCTGAGATGTACCAAAACAAGCCAAAGGCACAAAGAATATAAATCCAAACGTCGTTGCGAATAACAAAAAGGTACAGCCTTTCCATATAAAGCCATTTATCATTCAAAAAGCTGGTGAACAGACCAGAATGTCGATCACCAGCTTTTATACTTTTGTGGGCAAGTTGTCAACTAAGGGAGACGCTGCACAACCCCATGAATCAGGTTTGTCAGGCGCGGAATCACCCGCTTGCCAGTTTCCAATACCTCATCGTGAGTCAACTTAGTGCCTGGCGCGGGGTCTGGTACGGCCATGTTTGTTATAGTGGAAATACCTAAAACGTCCATGCCCGCGTGACGCGCCACGACCACAGAAGGTACTGTGGACATGCCCACTGCATCGGCGCCACCCATGCGCAAAAAGCGCAGTTCAGCGGGCGTTTCGTAGCTGGGTCCGGCCACATAGGCGTAAACCCCTTCTTGCAGGTCAAATCCGAGTTCTGCGGCGACTTGATGTGCTAATTGGCGTAGTTTGGCGCTGTAAGGCTCAGTCATGTCTGGAAAGCGTGGACCCATCGCATCATCGTTTGGCCCACGCAGCGGGTTGTGCCCCGCCATGCCCAGCATATTTAAATGGTCCTTGATCAGCATCAGGTCGCCCGGTGTAAAGTCGGCGTTAATGCCTCCAGCCGCATTGGTCACAATGAGGGTGCGAATGCCCAACCCGTACATGACCCGCACGGGCAGGGTAATTTGGCTCATGGACAGCCCTTCATAGTAGTGGGAACGGCCTTGGAGGACGAGTACAGTTTTACCTTCCAGGTGGCCAATAATTAACCGCCCTTTGTGACCGGAAACGGTGGAGGAAGGCCAGTGGGGGATATCTTTGCTGGTGATGATGTCTGCGTTAGCTACTTGGTCGGCTAAACTACTAAGGCCGGAACCCAACACCAGGCCGATGGTTGGGTTTTGGGAGGTAAGAGTGCGCACAACGGCCGTTGCTTCAGCTACCTGGGCCGGGGTTACAAACTCGCTCATGTTCTAATTCCTTGCAGTTGAGAAGAATTGCAAATCGTCAAGCCTCCGATTCTTCGTCTTCCCCCTCAGTCGGCTGCTCTAATTGGGTATAAATTTGGGTGGTGGAGATGTTGGCATGCCCTAATAGCTGCTGGACTTCCTGCAAATCAGTCCCTCTGGCCAATTTGTGCGCAGCAAAACTGTGGCGCAAGGTGTGGGGCGTAACAGACATGCTGAGTTGTGCTTCCTTAGCATAAGCTTTAATAATTAACCACAACCCTTGCCGTGTAAGCTGCTGCCCGCGATGGTTCAAAAACAACGCCTGCTCTTCCTTATTTTTCAACAAATGGGGACGGCCGTTTCCCAGATACTCTTCCAAAATAGCTTGAGTCTCTTTGTCGAAAGGCAGTTCGCGAATCTCACCATCTTTGCCAGGACAATACAAAACCATCTTGCGCATATCCACGTCATGCAATTGCAGAGATACCACCTCGGTCACGCGCATACCGGTGGCGTACAAGGTGGTTAGGAGCGCCGTGTCGCGCAAATTTTTGGCGCTTTTTTTATGCGTGGGGGCTTGTAACAAAAGCTCAACATCATCTGATGAAAGCGGTTTAGGTAACCGCTTTTCAACTTTTGGCGACTCGATTTCAGTCGTTGGGTTTTCTTCAATAAGCCCATTCGAGGCCAAGTAATTGAAGAAGGATTTGACCGCTGCGACTTTCCGGGCCACGGAGGAAGAAGCATATTCCTGCTCGTCCATATACACGACGTAAGATCCAACCGTGTCTTGCGATGCATCTGACCAGTTTTGCACACCTCCATGGTGACTTTGGATAAAATGCAAAAACTGATTAAGATCATTTTTGTACGCGGCAATCGTATTGGGAGAATAACTATATTCGGTTTGCAGGAAATCTAGAAAGGCGAGTAGTTGTTCTTCCATCGCCTGTTACTCCTGAAGGGTCTAATAAGCCATACGGGAGGCTACCAATACAATACACATAAAATACCAATACAGAGAAGCGTACTACCATACGATAAGTAGTTGGATTGACCGACTGCAGGGGATGAGGCTTGATCCGTGCTTCTATGCGTCATGAATAAGCTTTGAGGACGCTTAGCCTGCGGCTATGCTGAACACATGCAAACTTTTACTTTATGTTAGTTAAAACTAGAGGCATTATAACATTACTTTTCATAATATCAAATATCAATCAACATAATCCAACAAAATCTTGCCATGATAATGAGAAACCTGCGGTGGTTTCTTGGGCGGATTTTGATATGATAACCAATTTGGAAACGGATCAGTTGAAACGGCCGTTTCCAACACTTATCCCACTTCTCAGGAGAATCTACGTATGAATGGCAAGCAGACGAAAGTTATCATTATGGGCGCGGCCGGTCGCGATTTCCATAATTTCAACACCTATTTTCGGCAGAACGAACAGTATAAGGTGGTCGCCTTCACTGCCACCCAAATCCCCAATATTGAGGGACGGCAGTACCCTCCTGCCCTAGCCGGAAATCGATACCCCGCAGGTATTCCTATTCACCCTGAAGAGGAGCTGGAAAATCTCATTCGAAACCATGTAGTGGATGAAGTTGTTTTTTCCTACTCCGACATCTCCCATGAGTATGTCATGCACATGGCCTCCCGCGTTCTGGCGGCCGGGGCAAGTTTTCGCCTGCTTAGTGCCAGCCAGACTTCTCTCAAGTCGCGCAAGCCGCTGGTTTCTGTAGGGGCCGTACGCACGGGCTGCGGCAAAAGCCAGACCTCCCGTCGAATACTAGGTATTTTGCAAGATGACCTGGGTTTCCAACGCGTTGTCGCCATTCGCCATCCAATGCCCTATGGTGATTTGGCAGCCCAGGCTGTTCAGCGATTTGCCAGCTATGAGGACATGGACCGCCACAACTGCACCATTGAAGAACGCGAGGAGTATGAGCCTTACGTAGAGCGGGGCGCCATCATTTACGCTGGGGTGGACTACGAAGCCATCTTGCGTGAAGCAGAAGACGAGGCCGACATCATTATTTGGGATGGCGGCAACAACGATGTACCGTTTTACCAATCTGATCTGCATGTGGTGGTGGTAGACCCGCACCGCCCTGGCCATGAGCTGCGCTACCATCCCGGTGAGACCAATTTGCGGATGGCCGATGTGGTGGTTATCAATAAGGTTGATACGGCCGATCACCAAAACGTGGTGCAAGTGCAGCAAAATGTCCGTTCTGTGAATAAAACGGCCGTTATTGTTAAAGGCGCGTCCCCCATCTTTGTCGACGATCCGGCAGCTATTCGCGGGAAGCGCGTGTTGGTTGTAGAAGATGGCCCCACGCTGACCCATGGCGAGATGGCTTACGGCGCAGGCGTCGTGGCCGCCAATTACTTTGACGCCGCGGAAATTATCGATCCACGCCCCTATGCGGTGCGCACAATCTCGGCAACCTATGACAAGTACCCCACCACCGGTAGCGTTTTGCCGGCTATGGGCTACGGTAAGGCGCAAATGGCAGACCTGCAAGAGACTATCAACCAGACCCCGGCCGACATGGTAATCGTGGCCACACCCATCGATCTGGCAAAACTCATCGACATTAAGCTGCCCAGCCAGCGCGTGCGCTATGAACTGCAAGAAATTGGGCAGCCCACCCTTACCGACATTCTGCGGCAAAAATTTGGCAAGTAAACGGCGTTTGCTGGTTTGATAGTTGGTTGACCAGTTCACCATCTAACTATCAAACCAACCAACCATAAAAATATGAGCATTTTTAATGACCAACGTCTGACCAATGACGTATTTAAGCTTGACGTAGAGCGCATGCGCCGCGGTTGGTATTCGGACAAGTATTTTGCCAATATCCTGACCATGCTGGATGGTGTGGGGAAAAATTCCGGTTACCAGGGAGAATTTGCCCGCGACATTGGGCGCGACCCTCATGGCCTAAATGTGGGCGATCTGGAAGTTGAGATGCAGTTTTTTACGCGGCGCTCTGGAAAGACGGTTATTGTGGGCGTAGACAAGGCCCTTTCTATGCTGCGGCACTGTACGGGATATTTCGCTGAAGATGGGGAGTGGGTTTCGACGTGGGGGCAATTGGCAGTAACGGCCGTTCACGATGGTGCAGTGACTGAATATCAAGGTGACCCCTTGCGCGTGCAGCCCGTAATCAAAGTGCAGGGGCGCTATCGGGATTTTGCGCTGCTGGAGACCCCCATGCTGGGCATCCTCAGCCGCAGCAGCCGCATTGCCACCAACGTTTACAAGGTGCTGCGCGCCGCCAAAGGCAAACCTGTGCTCTTCTTTCCCGCCCGCTTTGACCTGCACGAAGTACAGGCTGCCGACGGCTACGCCTATGACATTGCCGTTGCCCGCTTCAATAAAGATTTTGCTGGCCGATTACGGCCGTTCATCTCCACCGATGCTCAAGGAGACTGGTGGGGTGGCGGCGGTGGCGGGACTATTGCCCATGCCGCCATTGCCTGCTTCTTGGGCGACACCGCTGCGGCCATGATGGCCTTTGCCCGCTACGTCCCCGCCGACGTGCTGCGCATCGCCCTCGTAGACTTTAACAATGACTCTATCACCGACAGCCTGCGCACCATGAAAGTCATGTTCGACCAATACGCTTATTTCATGGAAGCCGGCGACGAAGCCCAGGCCCAACGTTATGTGCTCTTTGGCGTGCGCCTGGATACCAGTGGCAGCATGCGCGACGTGTGCGTTCCTCCTTTGGGCGATCCCGCGCTTGACCTGGGCGTAACGCCCCGGCTGGTTTTCAACGTACGCCAGGCATTAGACAATGCCTGGCAGCAGTGGGATCTCCCTCGCGAACAGCGTGTGCAAATGGCTCAGGAATATTGCCGCAATGTGCGCATTGTGGCAACTGGTGGCTTCAACCCTGAGAAAATCACACCGCTTTGAGAAGCTAAAGGTTCCGGCCGATATTTACGGCGTGGGGTCATCACTGCTGCTTAACGACAAAGAAACAAACACTGATTTCACGGCCGATGTGGTGCGCATTAAAGTGGGGGATGAATGGGTAGACTTGGCGAAAGACGGCCGTGGCGCTGCCCCAAACCCAGATCTCGAAACCGTTGATCTGGCCAACCTTTAACACCGAAATTTAGCTTCGACGCTAACGCTTTTCTAACTTCTTCTGGCTACCATTGCCTCTGTCATCAGATTTCTCAGCCGGGATCTGGTGTCCTTTTTCGCCATCGTAAGCATTGAGCTTGTCGGCATTTCCGCCTTTAGCCAAGGATTCAGGTACAAATCACACTAACAACTATCAAACCATCAAACCATCAAAGGGGACAGATATGACAGACCAACCAAATGCCTATACCTTCAAAGCCGAAATCAAACAACTGCTTCATATTCTCGTACATTCACTTTACAAAGACCGCGACATTTTCTTGCGGGAGCTCATTTCCAATGCATCCGACGCCTTGACACGAATGCACTTTGAGATGCTGACCAACCGCGAAGTTCTTGACGTAGATGCCGAGCTAGCCGTTCACATTGACGTACCCGAGGTAGAAGAGGGCCAGCCGAAGCGCATTGTTATCAAAGACAGCGGTATTGGCATGACCCGCGACGAGCTGGTGCGCAATCTGGGCACAATTGCCCAGTCTGGTGCCCGAGAGTTTCTCAGCCGCGTCAGCGAAGGCGATCTCGACCCCAGCGACGTCATTGGGCAGTTTGGCGTAGGCTTTTACTCTGTATTTATGGTGGCCGATGAGGTGCGCGTGGTGTCGCGCAGTTTCCAGCAAGAGGCTGAACCCACCGCCTGGATTTCCGACGGCAGCGACAACTTCCATGTGGAAGATGCGGATAAAACAGACCGGGGCACAGAAATTCACATCACCTTGAAGAAGGATGCCGAAGAATTTGCCAACGATTGGAAGCTGCGGCAGGTGGTAAAGAAGCACTCTGATTTTGTACGCTTCCCGGTGTATGTGGGTGAGGAGCAGGCGAATCAGCAGCAGTCATTGTGGCGCAAGCAGCCTTCAAAGGTGGAAGCCGAAGATTACCAAAACTTTTACCGCCAGATGACGATGGAATTTGAGGAACCGCTGCTAACCCTGCACTTTTCCTCCGATGTGCCGGTCAATTTGCGGGCACTGCTGTTTGTTCCCGCCAAGCGGGAGCCGGGCATTTTGGCGGCGCGGAAAGACCCCGGCGTCATGCTTTATTCACACAACGTTCTCATCCAAGAATACTGCACCGACCTGCTGCCCGCCTGGCTAGGTTTTGTGGATGGCGTGGTGGACAGTGAAGATTTGCCCCTTAACGTGAGCCGGGAGACCGTGCAGAACAACCGCATCATGCGCCAGTTGGGCAAAACCATGCAAAAGCGCATTTTCCGCGAGTTGGAGAAGATGGCGAAAGAAGACGCCGAGAAATACACTACCTTCTGGAAAGAATTTGGCCGGGCCTTCAAAGAAGGTGTGGCCACAGACCCCACAGCCAAGGAAGATGTGCTGCCATTCTTCCGCTACAACTCTTCAGCCGTCGAGGGCTTGACTTCGCTTGATGAATATGTGGAGCGCATGGGCGACGGGCAAGAAGCCATTTACTATGTGGTGGGGGACGATGAAAAGTCGGTGGCAAACAGCCCGCATTTGGACCCCTTCAAGGCGCGGGGGCTGGAGGTGCTGTACTGGGTTGACCCCCTGGATTCGCTAATTGCGCCGATGATGGGTGAGTACAAGGAAAAGCCGTTCAAGAACATTGATGATGCGGAGTTGGAACTGCCGGAGATCGAGGAAGAAGAAACGGCCGTTTCCGAAGACGCCATCCCCGAAAAAGCCTTCAATCTCTTTGTAGGGCGCTGCGTGACCACCCTGGGCGACCGTGTGGTAGAAGTGCGGGAGTCCAAAGTGCTAAAGGACAGCCCGGTGCGCCTGGTTTCACCAAAAGACGCGCAAAATCGCGAAATGCAGCGCCTTTACCGCTATCTTGACCAGAACTACGAAGTGCCCAAGAAAATTTTAGAGGTTAATCGCCACCACCCGCTGGTAGCCAGCCTGGCAAAAATGGTGGAAGAACAGCCCAATTCACCGGTTATCAACCTCTCTATTGAGCAGTTGTACGACAGCGCCCTGGTGCAAGAAGGGCTGCATCCCAACCCGGCTCACATGCTGCCGCGCATTCAAGAGCTGATGATGCTGGCAGCCAAATCGGAAGAGTGGGGAAAGAAAATAACACAAAATAAGAAGGGACAAAGAGACAAAAGATTTCTTTGTGCTTTTTCTTAGTGCCTTTGTCTAAATTCTTAAGGCAGTTGGGAGAGAAGTGCACGGCCGATTTCGGCGGCCGTTTCCAGGCTGTCTGAATTTTCCACGACGATGACGAGGGCATAACGGGGAGCAGTGGCCGGGGCCAGCGCCAGGTACCAGCCGTTGGTGCTGCCCTCCGGTCCGGAAAGCACGAGGACATTGTGCTCGGCAATGCCGTTTTGTGTGGGCAAGGCGCGCAATATAGCGCGGGTGGATGTAGACGTAGCGGCAGTGGTTTCGCTGGCAGGGGTGGTCTCGGGCAGCCAATTGCCTGAAGAGTCTTGCACGGCCATGACTAGAACAGGGGTGGGGAAACGGCCGTCTTGCCCCAAAGCCGCCAGTGCCAGCCCTACTTGCAGCGGCGTCACCGTCAGGTTGTCTTGCCCAATGGCAGCCAATGCGGCATCTGCCAGGGGTTCCTGCGGCGGCGTTTCCGTGTTCAGGGGCAGATCCGGCTGCGCGGTAAACCCCCAGTCAGTAAAAATTTGGCTGAGTTCGGCCGTATCCAGGGCCTCACCCAGGTCTAGCAGCGGGCCAGGGCAGCGAAAAGCCAGCACGTCTGCCCAGGTAGCTGGTTCCGGTGGGCGCAGCGCGCAGCGGCGCACCATGCCATTCAGCGCTACCGGCCGGTTGGCATTGGTGACGGTTTCCGCCATTTGCAGCAGTTGGGCGTCTAAACTGTTGGCCAGCAAGAATGGCTGCAACACCAGGCCCGGCTGGTACTGCCCTTGTGTGGCGCGATTAAGAAGCGGTGCGGTGTTATCCGCCATGAGCGTCTCAAACTGCTCATCGAGCAGATTTGGATCGTAGCTGGGATGGCTGACCAGTGCGCGAATTAGGGCAGCGTCGCTATTCGCATTCAGCTCCAAGAGAAGCAATGCGCCAGTGTTGTTACCCAGTAAATTCTCCGCCTGCTGCTGCCAGGCAGCGTCCAGTGAAAGCTGAATAGCCTGTCCCGTTCGTGGTTCATGAAGCATTTTCCGCCAAGCTTCTACCCAAAACTCAGCACCTTCACCACGTAAAATGTCGTCGAAACCCTCCTCAACCCCGGCCGTACCGTGCCGGAAGCTGTAATAGCCTACCGCCGGACCAATGCTGAGGATAGGATACTGTCGCTGCTGGCGGGCGGTGGTGCCGCCGTTCTCTGCCAGCGTCAGGCCATTGCGGTCAAGGATAGCGCCACGCTGGATGCGCAGTTCTGCTTCCACCAGGCGGGGGTTGTCGCTGCGGGCCAGGATTGTTCCGGCGCGCAGCACGCTCCAGAAGATGAGTGCCAGGGCAATGAAGCTAAAGCTGATGAGCAACAGGGTGGTGAGCTGCCCTAAATAAGGGGGTTGGTGGACGTTTTGTTCTCTTTTCACCTTTTACCCCTCATCCATGCCGGAAAGGAACAATAATAGTCCGGCCATTACGCTGCTGATAAAAAGTGAACTGCCCCCGTAGCTGACAAAGGGCAGCGTGACTCCCGTGAGGGGCAGCAGCTTGGTGACGCCACCCATAATCAGCAAGGCTTGAGCGCTGAAAAGGATGGTGATGCCGGCGGCGAGGTAGGTTTGAAACGGCCGTTTCCTGAGCATCGCAATCCGCATCCCCCGGTGCGCCAGCAGGGCAAACAGCGCCACGATCCCCAGGCTGCCTATCAGGCCCCACTCTTCGGCGATGGCTGCAAAAGCAAAATCAGAATGCACGACGGGGATGTAATCAGGAAAGCCCTGCCCCACGCCCTGCCCCAGCACGCCGCCAGAAGCCAGAGCATACAGCGATTGCACAATCTGAAAAGCGCGATTATTCGCCTCCGGCCAGGGGTTCCACCAGGCGTCAACGCGCAAAGCCACCAGTGGAAACAGTTGGTATGCAATGACGCCCGCTAGAAGCAGCAGGACCAGCCCGCCCAACACGTACCATTTGTTTCCGGTCGAAAGATAGAGAAGAGCCAAGAAAAGAATGAAAAAGAGGGTGGCTGCGCCTAAATCTTGCTGCCAAACCAGTAAAACCATGCAAAAGCCCCACATGAGCAGCAGAGGCGCCAGGTAGGGCAAGGAGGCCAGCAGCCCTTCGCGATGACTAAGGCGCAGCAGGGCTTCTCGTTCGTCAAAGTAGCTGGCGAGGAAGACCAGCAGCAGCAGCTTGAGCAGCTCGGAGGGTTGAAAGAAGATGCGGCCGGGCAAGGGCAGCCACAATGTTGCCCCAAAACCGGTGGGGTTGACCCCAAATAGCAGCGTGGCGGCCAGCAGAGCCAGCCCGCCGATAAGCCAGGTGTAGCGGTAGCGGCGCAGCCAGCGCAGATTTTGGGGATAAATGGCAATGAAGAGAAGAACGGCCGTTGCCAACCCCACCCACACAACCTGCCGCGTCAAAAAATTAGGGGCCAGCCGGTCAATGAGCACAATGCCCCAGCCCATTAGCAAAGCCAGCAGGGGTAGCAAAATGGGGTCGCGCTGGTGGCGCCAACGCTGCAATATAAGATGCGCCCCGACCATCAACAGCAGCCACACCCCGGGCGCCCACAAATGGGGCCACGCCACACGCCCTTCCCGCACCAGGCTGAGGGCCAGGGCGTTAACCAGCACAAAAGCAGCCGCAATACTCAACAACAAGCGCTCACGACGGCCGTTTTCTTCATGCAATTCTTCGGGTAAGAGGGGGGAAAACAGCATGGGAGTTCTGTTAACTGCTAATCGCTCACTGCCAAATACTTGCCCACTAACGGAGCAAGTTGAGTTAAAATCTCGGCCGGAATTTTACGGCGGTCGGTTATAATGGCATCTTTCAATGCGGAGTGAGCGGCAAATTCACCACTCCAGGTGTCCATGGTAGCCACCATGTGGCTTATGACGTTTTGCGCCAGGGTTGTATTTTTTTGCAAGACACGAATTACCGCCTCGACGGTTACAGCCTCTTCGCTTTCATGCCACACGTCATAATCCGTAACGTGGGCCATAATGCCATAAGCAATCTCTGCTTCCAGAGCCAGGTGTGCTTCGGGGCTGGTAGTCATGCCGATCAAGCTCATTCCCCACTGCCTGTAGGTATGAGACTCTCCCTTTGTGCTGAATCGAGGCCCTTCAATGGTGATGAAAGTCCCTCCTTCGTGCACAGTTCCACCGACGCGCCGAGTAGCCTCGGCGATGACATGATTCATCTCTACTGAAAATGGGTTCGCCGGGCTGACGTGGGCCACCAAGCCATGCCCAAAAAAGCTGGTTTCCCGCTTTCTGGTGTGGTCAAAAAGCTGGTCAGGAATGACAACGTGGCCAGGAGCATAATCTTCACGGAGAGAGCCGCACGCGCTCACGCTAATGAGATAGCGCACGCCTAAAGTTTTTAGGGCATAAATGTTGGCCCTGTATGGTACTTCGGTTGGATTGAGAATGTGACCACGCCCATGACGAGGGAGAAATGCTACCTGTCGTCCGTGCAGGGTGCCCACTGTGATGGCATCAGAGGGAGAGCCAAAGGGTGTGCTTACGGTAATCTCCGTGACGTCAGTCAGGCCGGGCATGTTATAAAGGCCGCTGCCACCAATAATGGCCAGTTCAATGTTGGTCATGGTTTACTCCTGCGGGGTTACTGGTTTTTCTGGCGCTTAGCAAGAACGGCCGCCGCATCTCTCAACTGTAATCTTGTGCGGTTTAGGTCTGTTTGCAACCCTTTGATGCGCTCGCCAGCTAACTGCTTGAAATCAGCAATAGTTTGGGTTTGCTTGATAATTTTTGCCTGGGCTTTTTGCAAAGAGAGGTCACGTTGGATCAATAGATGGCGTGCTTCAGCTAGCTGCTGTCCCTGCCTGTCAATTTCATGCAGGTATCGTTCCAATTCTTTTTCGTATGCTTCCAACTGGAGCCGGCTGCGCCGGACCAATTCTTGCATGCCCTGACGCTCTTGTTGCAGTTTGAGTAAACTCTGGTCTCGTTTTTCCAGCACAGACCGCACCCGCTCGGCGCGCTTCTGCCACTTTTCTGCGGATTTTTGCTGGGAGAGAAGCTCCGTTTGCAAAGTTATTAACTTGCTTGCTTGCTCCTGCCTAAACTGGCGAAGTTTGTCCAATTCTTGACGACTTGTTTGCAAATTGGCACTGTACCATAAAATTTGGTCTTCTTGTTCTTGTACCGTCTGGTCTAATTTCTCTAACCTGGCACGTAAACTGCTTAGTTCCTGAGCCTGGACTTTTATGGACTCCAGTTCTAGGAGTTGAGTTTCCAATTCTGGGATGCGCTGAACCTGGGATTCAAATTGCGCCAAACGTGCCAAGAGCGTTTCTGCTGGTTCTGGAAGAAGGTCGGCATCTTTTTGGCGCATAGCTTCTAACTCATCCAGGGTGTTTTCCCACTCTTGTTCAATCTGCCGGCGCTGCTCTTGCAGCATGTCAACCAGGCGGCTGTTGTCTTCAGTTTGCTCGTGCAGGTTCTTCAGTTCGGCTTCTAGTTCGTTAGCGCGTTTTTCCGTGGCTTCGGCCAATTCTTGCCAGCGAACCAGGGCATCCTCTTGCTCTGCGGCGTGGGTAACGCTATTTTGCAGGGCTGTTTCCAGGCTCTCAGCGCGATTAGTTAACTCATCAACTTTAACCTCGGTGTTGTGCAGACGCTCTTCAACGGCCGATTTCTTGACCTGTAGTTCAGCAATGGTTTCGACTTGCTGGGCATTCTCATCGCGCAGCTTGTCCAGGGCAACATTTCGCTCCTCCAGCAGTTCCCGGGAAATTGCTAATTCGTTGCTTTGCCTTTCAAGCTGCATATCGCGGGTACGCAGTGTCTCCTGGAGAGATTCCAGATTTTGCTCTTGCTTTTGAAGTTGTTTTTGCAGATGCAAAACTTCTTCACCAAGGTGATTAACTTTCGCTGCCGTTTCCCCAGCAACTTCTTGCAACCGCTGGTCAAAACTTTGCTCCAATTCGGCACGGGCAGCCAGCGCAGAAGCGGCCTCGTTTTGTAACTTCCGCAGCACGGAAACCTGTTCTGTGCTGCGCAAGGCGCCTTTATCCTCTGGTGAAGCTTCGGCAGTCATTTTGGCTGGATCAACTTCCGTCACTACCCCACTGCTGCGCATGTGCTGGTACTCTTCCTCATTCATGGAGCAATACCAGCCCAGCAGCTTACCGCCAGGATCGATTTGAAACTGGCTGGAATAAGCGTCTCCCCAAACCTGCCCGGTTGGCAAAATGTGGGTTTCCAGGGCAGCGATTGAACCGTGAACAAGCCCACCAACCAGAATTTTGGGAGCGATGATGTGACCCACAACGTGGGCTTCTTCGTTTATAAATATTGGCTCATCAAGCTGAATGTTACCGACGCGATACCCTGTAATTTCCACCCATTGCTCTTGGCGGCGGAAAAAGGGCAACTGGAAACGAACATTTTGTTTTCCGGAAGTAGCTGTCATACCTACCCTACCTACTTTTGAACGACTAGCTCCATTATAACAGTTGCCGCAAGAAATGGCTTGTTAGGGAACGCTATCTTTGATACACTGCTCGTGTGAGAAAAGGTCGGTGGCTGATTTTAACGGGATTAATAATTGCTCTGTCTGCATTCGGGCTGCTGCGGCTGGAAACGGCCGCAACTAACCTTCCCGTTTACAGCGGCTACACGCGGCAAGATGGCTCATATATTGTTGAAATGACGGTCTCAAAACCGGCTTTGACGCCCGGCAATACCACCGCCCTGTCTTTACGGGTAACAAACCAACAAGACGTTTCTGGCACACCTTTACTTACCCTTCAACTGCCCCCAAACTTGCGCCCACAAATGGATCAAATACCTGCGGGACTCACGCAAAATGTTCAAACTGGGGCGTTCAATTGGCTGCCTGTTGTGCCTCTTGGTAGCGATCCCAAGGAGCTGGTTATTAACTTGCGGGCAGAAACGGCCGATCTCACCAAGCCGGAGCAGCAAATCATAGTCCACCTCTGGCCAGATGCAAACGATGAAAATGCGGGGCAGGGTGATGGCCAGCGGCTGGCTCTGACAACCTGGGTTGGGCTCCCACCACAAATCAACCAGGTAAGCAATATCACCCAAGTGCCGGTAGGCCAACCCATACATCTGCGGCCGAACCTGGGCGGTTCGGGTCCCTTCGTGCAGCGGTGGAGCCTGGGCGATGGACGGCGGGTAGAAGTTAATGACCCCACCGTGGCGTATCCGGCAACCGGTGTGTATCAGGTAACCCTTGAGGTTGCAAACCCGCTGCAAAGCGTAGTCCTCACGCATTTGATCAGCGTTGTGCCCCATCCGGCTGCACAGTTTTCAGCGGCAGATTGGGCAGTAGGCGTAGGCCAGCCATTATCTTTCATCAACGAAAGCGGTGGACAGCCGCCAATGACGTATCGCTGGAATTTTGGTGATGGCCTGACAGCGGAGGAAGCTAATCCTACCCACATCTATGCTGCACCGGGCAATTATTTAGTGCAGTTGACCATTTCCAATGGATTTGGACAGTCTGAAGCATATGGGGTGGTGACGGTGGGCGAACCGCCCGTGGCGGATTTTGTCGCGCCAGAAAGCATTCCTGCCGGGCAGCCGCTAACGGGGCAGGCTTTTGGAGACGAGACGGTGCAGCAGTTTGTGTGGGACATGGGAGACGGCCGTTTCTATCAGGGTGCCACCGTGAGCCATGCCTATCGCCAGAGTGGCGACCACTACATTCTGCTGACGGCCAGCAACGATTTTGGTGACACCCAAATCGGGCGCTGGATTCACGTCGATCCCGGCGCCCTCTCGGTCTATTTGCCACTGGTCGTTAACACCAACGATGGCTTAGGTGTGTTGGTAGAGGGAGACTTGTACGCTTTAAACCTGGAGCCGGTGGAGCTGGCGGAAGAATTTGTCTTAGAGCCTGTTGAATTAACCGCAAACCTGTCTCCGGCTGAGCAACTTTTGTTTTACATAAACGAAGCCCGGTCTCGCTTTGACCTGCCCCCATTAACCCAAATCTACGCTTTGAGCATAGCCGCCCAGCAGCATGCTAACGACATGTCCAGATTTAGCTACACTGGTCATACCGGTTCCGATGGCTCGTACCCTGCTGAGCGGTTGTTGACCTATGGTTACAACGGCGGGTATGCCGGGGAAGCGACAGCATGGGGTTTTGAACATCCTTATGAAGCGGTCGAATTTTGGGTTAACAGCCCCTCCCACCGGCGTATCATCTTAAACCGTTTTGCTACCGACGTTGGCGTTGGTTACACCATCAATTTTGGTGCACCCAATGTCTGGTACTGGACGGCCGAGTTTGGCAACGCATATGGACCAGCGACACAGCCCTTACTCCGCTTGAGCCAGCCACCCGCAGCTAACGAATCGTTCTTCACCTCTGAAGTGAGTTACCAGTGGAATTGGCCGCTTCCTCTAGCAGAGGGTGAAATTTTTGAGGTTTACCTGTATGCAGGCCAGCAGGTTTTATTATTAGGCGTAATCAATCAGCCAGTGCTAAACACCTTGTACGAACTGTCAGTCTCGACGTATGAGGCGCTGCTGCTGCAAGAACCAGGCGCATATCAATGGCAGGTTAAGCTGAAATCAGGGCAATCGGTCATAGCAGAAAGCGACGTGCTGCCTATCATTTTTGCATGGGATCCGGCTGTGCCCACGCCAACGCCAGACTATACACCCACACCTACCGCTACGCCTGCGGCTACAACGACCCCCACGCCCACGCCCGGACCGGTATGGCCGACGGCCACGCCACCGCCCACGCTACCCGCGCCGCCTGTTTTCCCCACAGCTACGCCCAGCCCGTAGTCAGTTTCAAGCTTTCAGCTATCAGTATTCAGTGACCGGTAGTTGAATATGACCCAGAATCAGCCCTTGTTTTCGACCTTGATAGATGCGGCAACGCTGTATAGCCATTTGCAAGATGACAATTTGGTAGTTGTAGACTGCCGCTTTAGCCTGGCGGACACGGAGGCTGGACGGCAGGATTATATTGCAGGCCACATCCCAGGGGCGGTGTATGCCCACCTGGATCAGGATTTGAGCAACCCACCCACAACGGATAACGGCCGTCACCCGCTGCCGCCGCCGGAGGTGCTGCGGACAGCGGTTTGGGCGCATGGGTATTGGATTTGGCACCCAGGTGGTTGTCTATGATGACATGAACGGAGGAATCGCTTCACGGCTGTGGTGGATGCTGCGCTACATGGGGCATGATGCTGTGGCGGTCCTGGACGGAGGCTGGGCGGCGTGGACGGCAGCCGAGTTGCCGGTGCAAGCTGGCGAAGAAGTAAATGAGACTGTGACCTTTGTGGGCGAACCACGCCGGGCGTGGCTGGTGACCATGGACGAGGTGGGTGACTTCCCGCTTTTGGTAGATTCACGGGATGGGGCGCGTTTTCGCGGGGAGATGGAGACGCTGGACCCACAAGCGGGGCACATACCCGGCGCCGTCAATTTTTTCTTTGAACGCAATTGGGACGGAAACGGCCGTTACTTGCCTGCTGAAACTTTGCGCGCCCAACTGGGTTCGGTGCTGGGCGATTCGCTGCCGGAGCAGGCTGTGTTTTATTGCGGGTCTGGGGTGACAGCTTGCGCAAATTTGCTGGCGATGGCTCATGCCGGGTTGGGAAACGGCCGTCTTTTCGTTGGTTCCTGGAGTGAGTGGAGCCGGACGGCTGGTAAGCCTGTCGCCACTGGCGACACTTGATTTTGTTTGTCAACTACCAGAGGCATTGTTATAATTCAGGCCACTTCGCCACCCTAGCTCAATTGGCAGAGCGACGCTTTCGTAAAGCGTAGGTTAAGGGTTCAAGTCCCTTGGGTGGCTTTTCTTGAAAAGCCCTGGTAACATGCCGGGGTGTTTTTTTGCCTGGTGGTTGGTTTGCTCGTTGAGTGGTTAACGCGTGCTAAACCAACTTTCAATCACCAATTGAGAGCTGAATGAAAAAACAAAGGCCCATTGTATTCGGTGTAGCTGGCGGGACAGCATCGGGCAAGACAACGGTGGCGCGTAAGGTCTTGGCCGCAGTAGGAGCGGAGCAGGTGGCTTACCTTCCCCATGATGCGTATTATAAGGATCGCAGCGACTTACCGTTTGCGGAGCGCAGCAAGCTCAACTACGATCATCCCAAGTCTTTGGAAACCAAGCTGCTGGTAAAACACATAAAGTTGCTCTTGTCCGGAGAGGGTGTGCATGTACCAGTTTACGATTTTACCACCCATTTACGCACCGAAGAGACGGTATTTGTTGAGCCTAGCCCCATCATTTTGGTGGATGGGATTCTCATTTTCACCAAGCGCCGGCTGCGCGAGCTGATGGACATCAAGATTTTTGTAGATACGGCCGATGACATTCGCTTTATTCGCCGCATGAAGCGCGACATGGAGGAACGCGGCCGATCGCTGGATTCGGTAATTATGCAATACTTGACCACGGTACGGCCGATGCACATGAAATTTGTGGAGCCAAGCAAGCAGTTCGCCGACATCATTATTCCTCATGGCGGAGAGAACGAGGTGGCCATGGCCATGGTGGTATCGCGGCTTAAGGAACTGCTTTCTCCCTTTACCTAAACTGTTTCACGAGATTATGGATCTCCTAAAGCGTAGTGTTGTCTCCATTGGCTGGAATATGATGGCCAATGCAATCAGTGTTCTGGTTCTCTTTACCCGCTCAATCATTCTAGCGCGATTATTGCCCGTTGCCGCTTTCGGCGTGTACGCTTATGCCAGCTCCTGGATCGGGCTAACAATAATATTTGCTACATTTGGGATGGGGGCGGCCTTTTTGCACCGCTGCCGGGAGACGGAGGATATTGAGCAGGCAGCCGCCGTGCATTTTACATTGACACTATTATTTGTGTCGGGGTGGATTGTGCTAAATGGCGTTGTGGCCTTCTTTTTTACCGATGGCTCCACTCGCCTTGCCTTGATTTTTCTTACCCTTGTCCGTGGCTTAACGATGTTGACAGAAACGCCACGCATAATTCTCGTGCGACAGGTGGCGCATCAGCGTTTAGCTATCATTGAAGCAGTCACAGACATTATTTCTACCGTAGTGGCTGTTGCCCTGGCGCTGCGAGGTGCAGAGGTATGGGCGCTTCTGGCGACCGATGGGGTGATGCTGTTGGTGGCATTTGGAGGATTGTATGGGTGGCGGCCATTTTGGCGGATCCGTTTTGCCTGGTCACCCTCGACTGTGCGTTACTTCTTGCGCTTTGGCAGTCAAAATGTCGGAGTGTCAGCCGTAACGCGGGCGCTAGACAAGCTGGATGATTTGTGGACTGGTTTTTATTTAGGAAAGGAGGCGTTGGGTTTCTACTCACGCGCGTATACCTTTGCCACTTATCCGCGCCAAATTTTGGCCACGCCCATTAACCAAGTCGTAACGGGAACTTATGCGGAATTGAAAGGAGAAACACTGCGTTTATCGCAGGCGTTTTTCCGAAGTAATGCATTGCTGGTGCGCAGCGGCTTTTATCTGGGTGGTTTGCTGGCTCTGCTTATTCCTGAGTTTATATATCTGATCATTGGGGTAAAATGGCTACCAATGATGACTGCTTTTCGGTTAATGCTGTTGTTTACACTGTTGGACCCATTAAAGGCGACTATTGCGACATTGTTTACAGCTGTTGGTCGTCCAGCTATTGTTCTTCGGATTCGCCTCATTCAACTGGCAGTTATGCTTCCATTACTATTCTTGTTTGGTCGAGTGTGGGGCATTGAAGGAGTGGCTATAGCGGTCAATGTCATGTTATTAGTCGGATTGATTTTGCTGCTGCGTGCAGCGCGCCTATACGTGCGGTTTTCACTGCGTCGGTTATTCGCAATGCCAACTTTAGCACTGGCTTTAGGGCTTTCTGCGGCTTTGGCCGGTCTTTATGGGCTAGGTTGGCAAAACTTAGAGCCAAATTGGGCTTCTGCCGTACTTAAAGCTGTCCTTTTTACTTTGCCATATGCACTTGTCATGTTTTTGTGGGAGAGAAGGGAAGTGCTGGAGATGATTGCCCTGGTCCGAAGACGGTTTATGTAACGGCCGTATACTACACCTCAGAGCATTCTTTATGTTTAAGGTTTACGAATGATAAAAGAGCCGCTGACTTTGCAAGGTGTCGCCTGTGATTTGTGCGGGAGTATGGCCCAACGGCCATTATTCGACCGTGGTCGCAATGATGAAGCAGTTAGTAACGTCATTTGCGAGCGGTGCGGGTTGGTCTTTATCTCTCCGCGCCCGCAGCAGGCAGATGTAGCCGCAGCCTACCTGCAAGGCGATTTTTCCTTGGCTGCCCGTGGTGCGCATAAACCCTCATCTGAAAAATTCACCCAATCCGAGCGCGCGGCGTTGAATCGGTTTCAGACGTTAGCCCAAGTGATCGACCTCACCCAATTTGCACCCGGCAGCTACTGCCTGGAAATCGGCTGTGGCGTGGGGAGCTTTCTGCGCCTCATGCGTGGCGCTGGCTGGCGCGTGCAGGGCATTGAGCCAGACCCCAACTACGCCGAGGCGGGCGAAGTTGCCTATGGTGTGCCCATACAACCCGTTTTATACGAGGAAACCACTTTCGCGCCAGAATCCTTTGCCTTTCTGGCCTCATTTCACGTATTAGAACACGTTACCAGCCCTAAAGCCTTCCTCAATAAGGCTTTTCAAGAACTGCAGCCCGGCGGTCTGTTCTTTTTGGAAGTTCCCTGCATTGACAGACCTTATAGCGGTAACCTCGCACGTTTCTTTTGGAGTGCCCACCTTTATTCCTACTCGCAAAACACCCTAACTGGCTTATTGCAGCAGGCCGGTTTCGTTGTGGATTGGCATGGGTACGTTGGCGATTTCTTGCAAGTAATTGCCCGTAAAGCTGAGCCACAGCCATTAACCATTCCTTTGGATGACCCCGACGAATTGTACCGGCGCACGCATCGGTTGTACCGTCTTTATCAAATAAAGCAGCGCGCGCCGGTAACGCGGCTGGCAGGCAAAGTGGGTCGTGGCATGCGGCGTGGTTGGCACATGTTACAGACAGAACCTGCCGAATTTGCCGCTGGCGTAAAGCGTTTAGTCCGCCGTTTGCAAGTGGACGAGGTGGGCCCGCGCCTGGCGCGTTTGCCACTACCGGCGGTTGGCCCGCGGTACATCACCCATTTTGGCTACCATGTACCGGGCAACGCAGGAGACACGCTGCTGCTACAAGCGGTTCGCGATGCATTCGACCACGTACAGGGGCGAAACCGTTGGCGCTTGGAACCACTGTGGGATGAGGTGACGCCGCAGGTGGTTCAACGGCTTAACGCTCAGGCGCGCGGCATCGTTATTGGCGGCGGCGGGCTATTGCTGCGCGATACTAATCCAAACCCGCAGTCGGGCTGGCAGTGGCACTGTGCGACGGAACTGATGAAGGCTATCACCGTACCCATCGTAGTTTTTGCCATCGGATACAATCGCTTTCGCGGGCAGGAAGACTTTGCGCCGGTATTTCGTGAAAATGTGACACAGTTGGTTAGGCAGAGCGCCTTTTTTAGCCTACGTAACTGGGGCAGCATTCGTTCTTTGCAAGCGTATTTGCCACCTGAACTGCACGACAAAATCCAATATCAGCCCTGCCCGACTACGGTGCTGCGTTATTACTATCCGCAATATGAGTGTATACCTTTTAGCGGAGACTCACCGCGCCTGGCGCTGAATGTGGCTTTTGACCGCCACCGTCTGCGCTTTGCCGGGCGCGAAGATGAGGTTTTAACGGCCGTTGCCCAAGCCATGCGCCACGCCGCCGATCGGGGCTGGCAAATTCACCTCGTCCTGCACAGCCGCGACGATGACACCGTTATCCCCTGGCTGCTGCGTGCCCGCGTACCTTACCAAACTACTACCTTGATCGGCCGTCCGGTACGAGAAATTTTAACTTTTTATCAGCAGACATCTCTCACTGTGGGGATGCGCGGCCACAGCCAGATGATACCTTTTGGCCTGGGCGGTCCCATCATCTCCCTCATTTCCCATAACAAGCTGCGTTATTTTTTACAGGATATTGGCCATGAAGAGTGGGGAGTGGATGTGCAGGAACCAGAATTGGCTGAGCGGCTAACGGCTGCCATCAACCGCGTGGAGAATGAGATACGGCCGTTACAATCCCAAATCTGGCAGGCGCAGCAGCGGTTATGGCAAATAACGCAAAACAACTTGCGAACTATTCAGGGGGCGTTGAATTAATGAGCGAAGTCTTAGCCATCATCCCTGCCCGCGGCGGCTCAAAAGGCATTCCGCGTAAAAATATACGGCCGCTAGCTGGTAAACCCCTTCTCGCCTGGGCAATCGAAGCTGCACAAGAAGCCGTCCTTGTTAACCGCGTCCTCGTTTCCACCGATGACCTGGAAATTGCCCGCGTGGCTCAGGAGTACGGCGCGGACGTGTTGATGCGCCCCGCCGAACTGGCTACCGACACTGCCTCCTCCGAAGCGGCGCTGCTGCATGCCTTGGAAACGCTGAAATCCGAGGAAAGCTACCGGCCCGATGTGCTGGCTTTCATGCAATGCACTGCTCCTCTAACCACCCCCGCCGACATTGACGGCACGGTTAACCTGGTGCTGCACAAGGGGTACGATTCGGCCGTGACCATGATTCCCTACCATTATTTTATCTGGCGCGATGGGGGAGACGGCCGTATGACCGGCATTAACCATGAATCTACCCATCGCCTGCGCCGCCAGGAGCGCGAACAGGAATTTCAGGAAGTGGGTGCGGTCTACGCCATGAGCGTGGCCGGTTTTTTGGAACATCGTTTTCGCTTTTTTGGGCGCATCGGGAAATACGTCGTTCCGCCACTGCGCGCCTTTGAAATTGACGAACCAGCCGATTGGCCCATTGCTGAGGCGTTGATGGTGAGTACAGGACGGGCTACTGCTGCGACCATCCCTCCCACCGCCCGTTTGCAAGCTATTCATGCTGTTGTTACCGACTTCGACGGTGTCCTAACGGATAACAAGGTGCTGGTGGATGAGAACGGCCGTGAAGCGGTGGTGTGCAGCCGTGGTGACGGCTGGGGCATTGATTTGCTCAAAAAAGCGGGTTACCAGGTGGCCTGCATCAGCACCGAGACCAACCCGGTGGTGGCCGCCCGCTGCCGCAAGCTGGGCATTCCTTACTGGCAGGGGCAGACGGACAAGCTCTCGGCCCTGACCAGCTTCCTGGCTGCCCACAATCTGCCGCCGGAAGCTTGTCTCTATGTGGGTAACGATACCAACGACGCCGCCTGCCTGCGCTATGCCGGGGTGGCCGTCGTACCCCAAGACGCAGCCCCGGAGGTGAAGCCGCTGGCTGATTGGGTTACGATAGTTACCGGAGGCAACGGCGTCCTGCGCGAAATCACCCGCCACTTATTGCTTGCACTCAAAGGAGAAGCTGCATGACCACCATTTCCATTGGTGACCGACTCATTGGCGATGGGCAGCCCTGCCTCGTCATCGCCGAAGCCGGCATCAACCACCAGGGCGATGTCAACATCGCCCGCCAGCTCATTGACGTGGCCGCCACCGCCCATGCTGACGTCGTCAAATTTCAGAAACGGACCATCTCGCGCATTCTCACCGCTACCGGGCTGGATGCACCTTACAACCACCGCAACAGCTTTGGCAAAACCTATGGAGAACACAAGCGTGCCCTGGAATTAGGCCGACAAACTTACTATGAGTTAAAAGAGTACGCCGAGGCCAACGAGCTGATATTCATGGCCTCTGCCTGGGATGAGGAAAGCGTAGATTTTTTGGAAGAATTAGGCGTCCCGGCGCATAAAGTTGCTTCCGCCGACCTGACCAATTTGCCCCTGCTGGCGTACATGGCGCAAACGGGCAAACCCATCCTCCTTTCCACCGGCATGAGCACCCTGGAGGAAGTGGACAGGGCCATGTCATCCTTACGCGCCTACACTGACCAGATTGTGCTGCTACAATGCACGTCCACGTACCCCAGCGAATTTGACCAGATTAATTTACGCGTCATCCCCGCTTACCGCGAACGGTACCAGACGTTGGTCGGCTATTCCGGGCACGAGAAGGGGATTGCTGTTCCGGTAGGGGCAGTGGCGTTGGGAGCGTGCGTGGTGGAGCGCCACTTTACGCTAGATCGCACAATGAAGGGGGGCGACCATGCTGCCTCGCTGGAACCGACTGGCCTGACCAAAATGGTGCGTGACATCCGCGCTCTAGAACAAGCCATGGGCGATGGCGTGAAGTGTATTTATGAGGAAGAATGGCCGATTCGGCATAAACTCGCGAAGAGTGTGGTCACAGCCGTTTCCATCCCCCAAAATACCCCCATCACCCGCGCCATGCTTACCACAAAAGGACCAGGCAACGGCATCTCTGCCGCCCGCCTGGAAAGCCTGATTGGGTTGACGACCAACCGCCCCATCCCCGCCGATACCGTGCTGCAGGAGAGTGACATTGCCTGGTGATGGGGTGGGGGAACGGCCGTTCATCAACCTGAAACGGCGCGACGCAGAAATCGAAATTGGCGGGGCAACGTTTGCCTTGCGCGATTTTAGTAGTGTAGCGTGGCGTCGGGAGCAGTATTCGGCCGTAATTCAAGAAGCCTTTGCTCTTTACCAACAACTCACTCATGCTTTTGCCCATATCCAGTATTCAAGTATTCCCCTTATGCCAGTGATGCAAAGGCACATAACCGAAGCATTGGTTGAGGCTTTGACACAGGTTAAAGGTTTGCAACCGTTTTTCGAGCAGCATAAGCCAAAAGTGGTTGTTGTCCGGAATGTTTATGCTGCTTCTGTGGCACAATTGGCAGCGCAACGTACCCTAAGCAAAACTACCGTGCAACAAATCACTCCCCTATTGAGCCTGGCTGGCTACCGCCATGTGGCCGAAAGTGTGGTGCGCAATGCCCTTTATGTGCCTCGCATTTACAGCCAACGCAAGCATAAGTTGTCAATTTCCCCCATTTCGTCGGATCGCCACCGCTTGCTTTTTCTATCTTATTATCCCAACCATTTACCCAGTTTTTTGCCGTTAATAGAAAAATTGCAGGCCACCGGCAATTACGACATCTGGGTTTCCGGCGCAGATACAAACACCTTGAGGCGTGGTGACATTGATCCTACTCCACTCTTCAAAATGGGGATACCATATTTACCTTTTGAGGCGGCCATTTCCTGGTCTAAACTGTTACGAAGTATGGCTCTTTCAGTCCGCCTGACGGCAAAAATAGGGCGGGAAATACAGCAGGACGGCTATTGGCAATCACTACATAACGATACCCCGCTTAGAATGTTGGTAAAAACCGTGTTGACAAACCTGCTGGAAACTCGTTTGCCAAAAATTTTACTGTACTTGGATCTAGCTGAAGCTCTTCACCATGCCCTTTGCCCAACTCTTGCCATTGTTTCGGATGAAACATTACCAGTTTTAGGCCGCGTTGCTTTGGGTGCAGCACAAAAACAGCAAATTCCTACACTTACAATACAACATGGACTATTATTAGATGATCCGATGTATTATGGTCCCAGTGTCGCAGATTGTTTCGCAGTGTGGGGAACGTTTAGCCATGATTTTTTAGTGGCGCATGGCTGTCCACCCGAAAAGTTGGCGTTGGTTGGTTCAACTCGATTCAATTCTCGAGATATTTCTCTTTACCCCGCCGATTTACCAGCACTACTAAATTTGCCCCCAGAAACGAATATTATCTTGTTTACAAGCCAACCAGGTGGACGCGATGTTTCACCTCAGGAAAATAAGGCCACGTTTGTTGCATTGGCAACAGCCATCGCCCAATTGCCTAAAGCACACTTGCTCGTTAAGCCTCACCCAGCACAAACTGATTTTGAGCTAGCGAATTGGCAACAAGCCTGTCCCAATGTACCTGTTTCTATCAGGCGCGACCTGCCATTACATCCAATAATGTTAGGTGCATCCTTAAACGTGACCGTGTTTTCCACGACTGGCCTTGAAGCCCTCTGGTTAGATCGGCCCTTGCTCACGATAAACCTCACCGACCGGCCCGATTTGATTCCTTACGCGGCATCAGGTGCGGCGGTAGCTGCATATAACGCCGAAGATGTATTGCCTGCCTTACAGTTGGCTCTTGACCCTATTGACCAGCAGAAACGGGCTGTTGCCCGCCGCAAGTTTGTGGAAAGTTATTTGGGGGTACAAGACGGCCGTGCCCTTGATCGTCTCGTCGCCCTTATTGAAGAAATGGTTTCGTAGCTAATGCCGCAACTTTCGATCATCATCCTTAACTGGAATACGGTCGATTTGCTGCTGGCCTGTCTGCGCAGCATTCAGGCAAATGTTACCCTCGACTATGAACTCATCGTTGTAGACAACGCTTCCAACGATGACAGCGTGGCACAGGTGGAGATAGAATTTCCGCAGGCAAGGCTGCTGCCACAAAATGCTAATCTTGGCTTTAGCCGAGGCAACAACGTGGGCTTGGCTAAAGCCAAGGCGCCTTATCTGCTGCTGCTCAATCCGGATACGGAAGTGCTCCCTGGCGCGCTGGAGGCGCTGGTGGCTTTTATGGAAGCTTACGAGCGCGTGGGCATGGCCGGTCCAACATTGTGGAATCTTGACGGCTCTCTGCAGCCGTCAACGTCGCCACTGCCCAGCCTGTGGATTGAATTTTTGCGCCAGACGATGCTATTTCGCCTCTTGCCAACGGCGGAAATGCGGGCAGCCAATCGCAACGAAACGCGCCGTGTAGCGAATATCACCGGCGCGGCTTTGTGCATTCGGCGTGACTGTTTGACGCAAATTGGGCCGCTGGATGAAAAGATTTTTATGTTTTACGAAGACACAGACTGGTGCAAGCGGGCGAGCGCGGCAGGCTGGGAACTGTGGTTTGTGGCCTGCCCCGGCGTGATGCACGTGAAGGCGGCGGCCAGCAGCCGTTTTGCGCGCACGCGCACCCTGCTGGAGAGCCAGCGCAGCACGATTTATTACTTTGGCAAGCATCATGGCCGTTCGGCCATTGCCTGGCTGCGGCTGATTACCTTGTGCGGGGCGGTTGTGCGGGCGCTGCGGGCGCTGCTGAACTGGCTGTTGGGACGGAACCGAGGGGATCAGACTGCGCGGTTAAGGGCTTACGGCCGTATGCTGGCCTGGGCGGTAACAGGAAAAGGGTTGGAGGAAGCAGATGCCATCACTGTTGTTTGATGCACGCTTAATCTTGCCCAAGCCTACCGGCATCGGGCAGTACATCACTTCTTTGCTGCGGGAACTGTGGCGGCAAGCTCCAGACTGGCACATTCACCTGCTGCGCGGCCCGCAGACTTGGCCTGGTTATGGCGTGGCGGCGTGGCAAGCGCCGAATCTGACGCACCACGTCAGCGAGGAGCGGCATATGTCGCTGCGCCAGCATTGGACGCTGCCTCGCATGGCGCGGCGGTTGGGCGTTGACCTGGTGCATTACCCGCATTTTGACGCGCCGGTAATCTACCAACCCATCCCGGTCGTGGCGACGTTATACGATGCCAAGTATCTGGTACGTCCGGATTTTTTCACTAACCTGAGCCAGGTTAAGCGGCTGTACATGCGCTTTTGTTTTGCCAATACACTGCGCCGCGCGGCCGGGGTGATCGCTATTTCGCAAGCTACGACCCGAGATGTGCAGCGTTTATTTGGTGAAACGACCGTACCTATGCGAGTGATTTACCTGGCAGCGGACGCGCTGTTTCGCCCGGCAGACGAGGAAAGCGTGGCGGCTTTTCGGGGGAAGTATGAGGTGAAACGGCCGTTCCTCCTCACCGTAGGCGAACGACGGCCGCATAAAAACCACCTAGGTCTGCTGCAAGCCTACGCTCGCAGCCAGAGCCGCCACACCCACGATCTGGTGATTATCGGGCAGCCGTACCAGAATTACACCGCGCCGGAAGAGTATTCCCAGGCTCATGGGCTGGCGGCGCAGGTGCATTTTCTCAGCAGTGTCACATTTCTCGAACTGATTGCCGCGTATACGGCCGCCGACTTGTTTGTGCTGGTTTCCTTTTACGAAGGCTTTGGCCTGCCCATTTTAGAGGCTATGGCGTGTGGCACGGCCGTCATCGCCGCCAACACCACGGCCGCCGGTGAGGTTGTGGGCGCCGGCGGTGTAGCCGTCAATCCGCACAACACAGAGGCCATTCAGGCGACCATTGATGACTTGTTGACCCATGCCGATAGGCGGCGGATGTGGGTGGCAAAGGGCCAGAGCTGGGAGCAGCAGTTTAGCTGGCAGCGGGCGGCAGCGGAAACGTTGGCCTTGTATCGCCAGATTTTGCAGGAGAAGTAGCCTATTTATGGAGAAAATTCGCGTTTTACACCCCATTACCCGCCTGATTATTGGCGGGGCGCAGGAAAACACCATGCTCACGGCCGATTACCTCAACCATCGGCCAGAGTATGCCGGGCGGTACGACGTGCATATTGTCTCCGGGCCACAAACCGGTCCGGAGGGGTCGCTGATTGATGAAGTACAGGCACGGAACATTCCCCTGACAATCATGCCGGAACTGCTGCGCGAAGTCAGCCCGGCCAATGATTTGCAAGCGCTGTTGAAATTGGCAACAGATGATGCGCAACGGCCGTTACCACATCGTCCATACCCACAGCTCCAAAGCGGGCGTGCTGGGGCGGGTGGCGGCCAAGCTGGCCCGCGTGCCCGTCATTGTGCACACCGTCCACGGCTGGAGCTTCCACGAACGGATGTCGCCGCGCAAGCTGCGCTTCTACGTCGCCCTGGAAAAAATTGGCGATTGGTGCGGAGACGCGGCCATCGTCGTGACCGTCCAAGACCGCGCCAAAGGAGTGGCGCAGGGTATTCGGAACGCCACGAACTATACCCTTATTCGCAGCGGCGTAGAGCTAGACCGCTTTGGACACCCGCAAATTCCCCCGCACAGCGTGCGAGAGCAGTTAGGTATCCCCCAAGATGCACAGGTAGTGGGCAGCGTGACCCGCCTTTCGGAGCAAAAAGCCCCCCTGGACCTGGTTGCCGCTTTTGTGCAAATCCATAATCAGCAGCCAGGCGCCTGGTTTGTCATTGTGGGGGATGGACCGCTGCGCCCTGAAGTGGAGCAGGAGCTGGCAGTCGCAGGGATTGCCGAACAGGTTGTGTTAACCGGTTTGCGCCGCGACGTGCCTGAGCTGATGGCTGCTTTTGACGTCTTTGTGCTGAGCAGTTTGTGGGAAGGGCTGCCGCGCGTGCTGCCGCAGGCGATGGCCACCGGACTACCCATTGTTTGTACTATGGCCGATGGTTCGTCGGAGGCCGTTGTGCCCGGCGAAAACGGTTTTCTCACGGCAAAAGGGCAGCCGGCAGAATTGGCTGCCAGGGTTGTCACGCTGTTAAATGACGAGGATTTGCGGCGCAAGATGGGCGAAAACGGCCGTTCCCGTGCCCCTGAATTTGGTGCTATGAAAATGGTGCAGGATATTGAAGCGCTTTATCGTCAACTGCTGGGTGGTAGCCCTTAGCCGGGCTTGTGCTATTATTGGCGCGTCTTAGAAATATCACCCTGAATCCAAGAGTTTTGTCTATGAATTCGAAGCTATCCCATTGGTGTAACGGTTTTCTGGAAGCTGGTTGGTTAACTGCCATAGTGGCCGTCCCTCTCTTTTTTAACATTCACTCCGACCGGGTATTTGAGCCAGACAAATTAACGCTGCTGCGTTCTATTGTGCTGTTAATGAGCGTGGCCTGGCTGGTGAAATTTATCAATGAGCAGGAGTGGCACAATCTCGACTTGGCTGCGCTGGCGCGACGCAGAATCGGTGTGGAAACGGCCGTTTGTCTTGCCTGTCTTTCTCTTAGTCATCGTTTACTTGCTTTCCTCGCTGTTTTCCGTCACCCCCCAGGTAAGTTGGGCGGGCTCTTACCAGCGCCTGCAAGGCACTTACACGACTCTTTCTTACATCGTTGTCTTTGCCCTCATGGCGGCAACCATGCGCACGCGAGCGCAAGTACAAAGAGTGGTAACGGCCGTTATCATCGCCAGCATTCCCAATTTCCTTCTACGGTATGTTGCAGCGTGTTGATCAGGATCCCTTGCCCTGGGGTGGTGACACCCAACGCCGAATTGCCGGGCACATGGGCAACGCCATCTTCATTGCCGCCTATCTCATCATGGCCGTGCCCCTGACGCTGGCCCGGATAATCGACGCCTTTACCAATATCTTGGGTGATGAAAACCTTTCCTACGCCGATGTGATCCGCTCTTCTATTTACATTTTTACGTTGGCCATTCAACTACTGGCCATTTATTGGTCGGGCAGCCGTGGCCCCTGGATTGGTTTAGCCGTGGCCTTATTCGCCTTTGTGCTGATTTTGCTTGTTTCTTTGCGTAATGCCGAGTCGGTGCAAAAACGGCTGCGCCTGGGCGATGTAGGCCGCGTATTGGGCTTGCTGGTTGTTGGTATTTCAGTTTCCTTTGTGGTCGTAGACCTGATCATCAACCAGATTGTTGAATACTGGCCGCCTGGAATCTCTTGCAGGGCCTATGTCATCTTTTGTGGCTTTCGTGGCTGCAATAGGCGTGGTGACGCTGGTCATCTTTATTTTGTTGGCCATGCGCCGGGGCTGGCGCTGGCTGTGGCTTTCGTGGCTGCTGTTGGCCTTGTTAGCTGCTGTGGCGCTGGGGGCCTTTAACTTTGCCGACACCCTGGATGAGCAGTTGGGCGATACCCCAATCTTGGGCGGAGTGACTTCTACCCTTGTAGAGTTGCAGGAGGAACCCTCCATTGGTCGCCTGGGGCGTTTGCTGGAGTCTGATCGCAGTACGGGTCGGGTACGCGTTTTGATTTGGGAAGGCGTTCTGGATTTGATTGGTATTCACGAACCTCTCGATTTTCCCGATGGCAGAGACGATGCTTTTAATTTCCTGCGCCCCCTCATTGGTTATGGACCCGAGTCGATGTATGTGGCCTACAACTCGTTCTACCCGCCAGAGCTGGCTACGGTTGAAGCTCGCAATGCTTCTCCTGACCGGTCGCACAATGAAACTTTTGATGCCCTGGTGATTACCGGCTGGCTGGGCTTCCTGGTCTGGCAGGCTTTGTATCTCAGCGTGTTTTACTATGGCTTTAAGTGGCTGGGCGTTGTGCGCAGCAAGCGTGACCGGAATTTGTTGATAGGGTTGTGGATTCTAGGCGCTGTGGGCACAACGGCCGTTATTGTGCCACTGATGGGTATGCCCTTTTTTGGCGTCGCCGTGCCTTTTGGCAGCATCATTGGCCTGGTGCTTTACCTGGTTTATTATGCTGTTTTTCTGCCGGTCCATGAAAAGGATGAAAGTCAGGATCCCTTCCAGGTAGAGCGGCTGCTAATTTTGGGATTGGTAACGGCCGTTCTCGCCCATTACGTCGAAATTCACTTTGGTATTGCCATTGCCGCAACTCGTTTACACTTCTTTGCATATGTAGCCCTGATGTTTGTCGTGGGTTACCTGCTGCCGCGCATACAAGAGGAAAAGGAAACGGCCGTTTCCCCCAAGTCGCGCCGCGGTCGCAGCCGCCAGGTTGACAGCGGCAGTCAGGGCGCATGGGGACCGGTAATGCTGCATGGTTTGATTTTGCTTTTGGTGGTTGGTATTTTGGGTTTCCAATTTATCACCTATTCGCTGCCACCTGATAAAGTGATTCAAACCCCCGCTGATTTAACCGCCGGTGAAATTTTTCATCAATCTTTCTTTATCAACGCGACCGAAAATTTTGCCCAGTCCCCCTTCGTCTTTGTGATGATCATCTTAGCCTGGGGGCTGGGTTCCCTGGTTTCGTTGAGCGAGCTGGTTAAAAGCGAAGAATTAAACATTACGGCCGTTTCCACTGCTGCCTGGCCTGCCAGCCGCCGCCAAACCAGTCTGGTTTTACTCCTGCTTTCATTTCTTATTAGCGCCGGTGGCGTGGTTTACAGTTACACTGCCTCACCCCCTACCACTGTTACCGGCACCTTGGGGCGTACCCTGCTGCTGATGTGGATGGTGCTCAGCGCCACGGGGGCAGCAGCCTTGTATTTGCAGCAGAACCGGGGCGAACAGTGGCAGAACGGCCGTTTCCTGGCGGCGTCCATTGCCCTGGTAGGATTGCTCTTTGCCATACCCCTCCTTATTGCCGGTGCAGTCTGGCAAGGATTGCTCCTGGCAGGTGCGATGACAGCGTCCCTTTATTTCTTATGGGATCGTAGCTGGGGGCAAACCCTCCTGCCGGCGGGCATCATGAGCGCTATGGCCATCGGCGGCGGGCTGTTTTTAGCCTTTTTGCAAGCAAATCTGCTGAAGAATTCCATCACCCCCACTACCAGCCAGCAGTTTACCACCCTGGAAGAGCTGCGCATTTTTGAAACCGGGTTGGTTAATAGCTTTCTGACCCTCTTTTACGTGTTCGTAATCTTTGTCATTGTCACGGGAGCATTCGTTCTGGGCTGGCAATCAGGCAGCCGGGCGCGGTCTTATGGTCAAACGCCGGCCTACTTGAGCCTGGTTGTTCTGTTTAGCCTGGCATTCTACGGCATCAGCCAGACGAACCTACGCATCATTCAAGCCGATATGGTTTTTAAGAGAGGTAAGCCTTTTGAAAGCCAGGCAGCTCAATTAGAGCGAACTTCACAAGAAGCCATCACGGCTTGGGACAACACCATCGCTGTATATGAGTATGCTCTGGACCTGGCCCCACGCGAAGATTTTTATTACCTTTTCCTTGGACGCGCTTATTTAGAGCGTTCGACTATTGAGCCAGACCCGTTAGTGCAGCGGCAGCTTTTTGAAGAAGCTGAATCTCGGCTATTGCTTGCTCAGGACATCAACCCGTTGAACACGGACCACACAGCAAATCTGGCTCGCTTAAACACCCGCTTAGCGCAACTAATTTCTGATCCCGTAGAAAGACAGGAACGGCTGGATTTTGCCGAATCTTATTACCAGACGGCCCTTACCCTCAGCCCGCAAAACTCTATCATTCGCAATGAGTTGGCGGCTGTGACGCTGGATTTGAAGCAGGATTGCGACGGTGCGCTGGCCATTTTCGACGAGTCAATTGCCATTGACCCCTACTTTGAGGACAGTTACTTTGCCCAGGCCAATGCGTACCTGACTTGTGCTGCTCAAAACGGAGAGGAACGGGACCTGTACTACGCTAACGCAGAAGACAGCCTGCTGGGTGGCCTAGAGCGTGACGCCCAAAACGAACGGGCATGGCTGCAACTGGCTCAGATACGCCAGGAGCTAGGAGAGTATGAAGCCGCAATTGTGGCTTACGAGAATGCGCTGCAGTACGATACCCGCGCCCAGCTTCCTGCCTGGAACATCAATTATTTTATTGCCCTGGCCTACCAGGAATTGGGAGAAACGGAGGAGGCAGTTACCGCAGCCCAAACTTCCCTAAGCCAGGCGCCGCCAGAAGTGGCCGGGCAGGTGCAGCAGTTATTGGCACAGTTAGGGGTAGACAGTGCAGAGTTACCACCAATCAATATCGAACCGGAAACGACGCTGCCTGAAGGGGAACGGCCGTTAGCCACCATACCGCCTGCCGAACGAAACGGCATCTACAATACGCCGCCCGATTTCACCCTCGACTTGCAAAAAACCTACGACGCCATCATTCGCACCGAGCGCGGCGACATTCGCTTGCGCCTGTTTGATGATGAAGCGCCCCTTACCGTCAATAACTTCGTGTTCCTTGCCCAGCAAGGCTTTTACGACGACACCACCTTCCATCGTGTGTTACCAGACTTCATGGCTCAGGGTGGGGACCCTAGCGGCACTGGTAGCGGTGGCCCTGGTTACCAATTCACCGACGAGGTGAACAATGGCCTGGTTTTTGACCGTCGCGGCATTCTGGCTATGGCCAACGCTGGTCCTAACACCAATGGCAGCCAATTTTTCATTACTTTTGCACCAACGCCCTGGCTGGACAATGCGCATACCATTTTCGGCGAAGTCATTGCAGGGGATGATGTCCTTGGTTTACTGACCCTACGCAACCCGGAAGACAATCCAAACTATGAAGGTGACCGCATCCTCCGCATTGATATTGAGGAAGTGGAGGGATAAGTAGCTGTGCGTGCGGCCATTGCTGTATTTTTCATCGCCCTGGCCGTATCGGCCTTTAGCATTCCCCCCATCCGTCGGGTTGCTGTGGCCTTAGGTTTTGTCGACGCACCCGCCCAGCGCAAACTGCACAGCACGCCCATGCCTTTGTTAGGTGGCCTGGCAATTTTTGGCGGGGCAATTGTGGCTGTGCTCATTGTCTACCGCGGCCAACCTCCAGACCAGGTACTGGGTATTTTGCTGGCCCTTTCCTTGGTGGCGCTGGTAGGTCTTTGGGATGATCGCTATGGGTTGCCGGCCTGGGTAAAGCTTGCCGGCCAAATATCTGGGGCCATCGTGCTTATTTTGTTTGACGTGCGCGTGCAGTTACCCTTGCCAGATCTGCTCAATTACGTAATTACCATTCTTTGGTTGACAGGAATTAGTAATGCCATCAACTTTTTGGACAACATGGATGGTTTGAGTGCTGGCGTGAGTGCGGTAGCGGCAGCTTTCATGCTGCTTTTGGGGGCGCTGAATGAGCAGTTTTTGGTGTCGGCGCTTGCAGCAGCGGTGCTTGGGGCTTGTCTTGGGTTTTTACGTTACAATTTTAAGCCAGCGCAAATATTTATGGGGGACGTGGGATCCCTATTTTTAGGCTTTGTGCTGGCCATTTTGGGGCTGCAATTGCGCTTCCCGGAGAACGCCAACATTGTCACCTGGATGGTGCCGGTAGCCATTTTAGGGCTGCCAATTTTTGATACGACGCTGGTGGTAATTTCTCGTCTGCGGCGAGGGGTTAGCCCCAATACCGCGGGCAAAGATCATACCAGCCACCGCCTGGTAAAAATGGGTTTTAGCCAGCGGGAAGCGGTGCTGGTTTTGTACCTGATTACAGGCACATTTGGCATGGTTGGGGTGTTTTTGACCAAAGCCACATTGCTGGAGGCGTACTTAATTGGGGGGGTAACGGCGCTGGTAGCGCTCTACGCAATTTTTCATTTGGAGAAGGTTTACCGTGGGTAACGGCCGTTCCGCTTAAACTTGGCCCGACAATAAATCCTCTATAATCTTTATTCCCTGCAGCAAAAACCTTCATCTCACTGCAAAAAGGTTGGCATGGGCTTCGGCCATACGGCCGTTTATGCTTGTTCGTAGGCCTGCCGCAACCAATTAATGACTTCAGAATCCACCTCTGTCTCTGCGGTGAGGCGCACGCGGTGTGTGCACATGCCGCTGAATACATTGCCCCCTTCCAGCCGTTCAGTGGGCGCAACGTCTTTTAAGTTCAGCCCTAGATCAATTCGTGTGCGGGTAGCTGGCTGCACAATGGCAAACTGCTTGCTGCGGCGCAGGCTGACGTAAGTTTTTTTCGGAGCGATTTCCACCTCAGAGCCAAATTGGGAAACGGCCGTTAATATTGCCTCATACACTGGACGCAGATCAGCTTTTGCCCCCGAGTACTGGGTATTCACCAGGTCCTCCTCTGGGGGCGACCCGCCAGCAGCCTGCTGCCGATAAAGAATGGAAATTGTATTAGCGTAGCCGTGGGTAACCCCATATGTTCCTTTTAATAGCTTTAGAATTTCACCATGTTTGGTCAGTTTAGCATTGGCTATCACTTTGTACCATTCTGTCAACGATTTACCGGTTTTTTCCGGCATGTTATCAATCATTGTTTGGGCTTGCGGATCCATCGACTCAGACATAAGAACCTCCATTAGTTACAAAAATGATGAACGGATGTTCTATCTTAGAATTTATTGAACTCAATGTCAAGGCCAAACAAGTAGATGGGTGTAGTAAAAACCCGTAAAGAAAAAAGTTGGACAAAAAGAGCCTCTTGTGATTTTGTTATAGGTACCAAAACCAAAACGAAATCACAAGGAGGCTGAAATGGATTTTAACACAAAGCTGGTGAAAGAAGGTGTGGCGCAAATTGCGAACATGTTAAGCGACCTGGTTGTGACCTATGTGCAAGAAGAAGAAAGTGTGACCCTCGGCGAGATTGAACAGAGTATGAGGCAGATGTTGCAGGAAGTGGGGAGACAAGCATTGGGACAAGTCTTGGAAAAGAGTGACCAGGTCGCCCCCAGCATCCGCTGTACCTGTCAGCACAAAGCCCGCTATCGCTGCCGGCGGCAGGGGATGGTGATCACGGTCTTTGGGCGGGTGCAATACAAGCGCAGCTATTATCTATGTGACCATTGCCAGACCGGTACCAAGCCATTGGACACCCAGATGCAGATCAAGCCCGGAGAAGTAAGCCAGGGCTTAAAGCCGTTATTGGCCTTATTGGGGGTCCAAACGTCCTTTGACGAAGCGGCCCGGTTGGCCAAAGAGTTATTGTTGTTGGAAATCAGTGATAACAGCATTCGTAAAGCGGCCCAGTGGGTGGGACAAAAACAGGAAGCACTCGAGACAAAATGGAAAAAGCTGAGTGATTGGCATCATTATATGAATGACCCGGCCCGGCAAGAAGAGCCGGCACCCAGGCGGTTGTATGGGTCGATAGACGGCGTGATGGTGCCGACCCAGACAGAGTGGCGAGAGTTGAAAACGATTTGTTGGTATGAGGTCAGCCCCCTCTCCGCCCGGCAGTGGCCCTCCCGCTACAAAGCGCGGGTGGGAGAATTAGAGGCCTTGAAAGCCACCGATATCCGCTATCATTGTGACATCCAGGAAGCCGAGTCGTTTTCGACCTTGTTGTGGGCCACCGGATGTCATTATCTGGCCGACCGCGCCCAGGAGCTGATCTTTGTCTGTGATGGCGCCAAATGGATCTGGCGCTTGATTGAGGACAACTTTCCTCAGGCAATTCAAATTCTGGACTGGTATCATGCGGTCGAGTATCTGACACCTATCGCCCAAGCCTTATTTCCAGAGGAAGCCACGCAAGCAGCGTGGCTGACTACGATGAAGGAACACTTATGGCACAGTCGCACCCAAACGGTGATTGATCAGTGTGCGGCCTTGGCCGACCATGCCCCGGCGGCAGAGCCAGCCGCCACCGCCGCCACTTATTTTCAAAACAATCTGGCGCGCATGGATTATGCTCATTTTCGGAAGCAAGGTTATTTCATCGGCAGCGGCACCGTGGAAAGTGGCTGTAAACAAATCGGCGCCATGCGTCTGAAGCGTTCTGGCGCACAATGGTTGGAAGAAGGAGCTCGTTGGGTGGCAAAAGCCCGCGCTGTTTGGCTCAGTGGACAGTGGAAAGAGGTCGTGCATGATCAGGCCTCATTACCCTTTGCAATTTAACGAGTTTTTACTGCTCCCCAAGTAGATCACCAACGGGCTCAAAAAGAGGCTCGGACAGCAAATTGCGCGACAAGTGCAGTAGTTTGCGGTGGTCCATGCTGGATGGAGATTTTCACTCAAAAGAGAAATCGTTTTGTTGCCCCACGATGTGCCCCTTGTTATACTTCTTTTCGGTTTACACAACCTATACAATTAAAAACAAGGAATGGGATTAGTAAGCGGCGCGCCCCCGACCAGAGAAGTAGGTCACTGGCTGAGAGCCTGCCCGGAAACGGCCGTTGCCGAAGTCGCCCAGGAGTTGTTTTGCTGAAATTAGTAAGCAAAACCGGGTCAGCCCGTTACAGCGCAGAGTGCCGCAATCTGTTCACGGATTACCGGTTACAGATTACGGAACCAAGGTGGTACCACGTGAGAATAATCGCTCTCTCGTCCTTGTGGGATGAGGGAGCTTTTTTTTTGCTAATATAACGATTGCAAATTGTTAACCGAGGTGTTTTTATGAGCGACATGCCCAAAGCCTATGATTTTAGCAGCAACCGAAGAGCGTATTTACCAGTGGTGGGAAGAGAACGGCTGGTTCAAGCCGGAAACCCGACCTGCCGATGCCAAGCCCTTCGTCATTTCCATCCCGCCGCCCAACGTGACCGGCGAGCTGCACATGGGCCACGTCATGTTTGTGGCGCTGGAAGACCTGATGATTCGCCGCGCGCGGATGCAGGGCCAGGCTGCGCTGTGGGTGCCCGGCACCGACCATGCGGGCATCGCCACCCAACTGCAGGTGGAAAGAATGCTGCTGCGCGAAGGCACTTCTCGCGAGGAAGTGGGCCGCGAAGAATTTTTGCGACCGCACCTGGGAATGGAAAGAGAAGTATGGCGGCTACATCACCAAGCAGCTGCGCCACCTGGGCGCGTCATGCGATTGGGATCGCGAGCGCTTCACGCTGGATGACGGGCTGTCCCGCGCCGTGCGTGAGGCGTTTGTGCGCCTGTATCGCATGGGTCTGATTTATCAGGCGGAGTATCTGGTGAACTGGTCGCCGGGCCTGCAAACGGCCGTTTCCGACCTGGAAGTGGAATACAGCGAAGAACCAGGCTTCCTCTACTACTTCAACTATCCCGTGAAAGGCGGCGGCTATTTGCCGGTGGCTACCACGCGCCCGGAGACCATTTTGGGCGATACGGCCGTTGCCGTGCATCCCGATGACGAGCGCTACCGCGATTACATCGGCAAGATGGCCTTCGTGCCCATGCTCAACCGCGAAATCCCCATCATCGCCGACGATTACGTGGACATGGCATTTGGCACCGGTGCGCTGAAAATCACGCCCGGCCACGATCCCAACGACTTCGAGATTGGTCAACGCCATGGACTGGCCATCATCAACATCATGAACAAAGACGCCACGATGAACGCAGCACGCCGGGCCATATGCCGGGCTGGATCGCTTTGACTGCCGCAAAAAGCTGTGGGCCGACATGGAAGCGGCCGGTCTGACCATCAAAACGGAGCCGCACACCCTCAACGTGCCGCGCAGCCAGCGCGGTGGCGAAATCATCGAGCCGCTGGTCAGCAAGCCAATGGTTTGTGGATGCGGAACCGATGGCCAAAATGGCACTGGCAGGCGGTGCACAACGGCCGCATCCACATCGTGCCCGACCGCTTCGTCAAGGTGTGGGACAACTGGCTGGAAAATATTCGGCCGTGGTGCATCAGCCGCCAGTTGTGGTGGGGCCATCGCATCCCCGTCTGGTACTGCGACGACTGCGGCCACCTGACCGTGGCCCGCACACGACCCGACCGCCTGCGAAGCGTGCGGCAGCGCCGCATATCCAGCAGGACCCCGACGTGCTCGACACCTGGTTCAGCAGCGGCTCTGTGGCCCTTCTCCACGCTGGGCTGGCCCGAACAGACGCGCCGATTTGCAGCGCTTCTTACCCCACCGACGTGATGGAAACCGGCTACGACATCCTCTTCTTCTGGGTGGCGCGCATGGTCATGACCGGCGTCGCTGTTTACCAACGACATTCCCTTCCACACCGTTTATCTGCACGGGCTGGTGCGGGATGAAAACGGCCGTAAAATGAGCAAAACGCTACGGCAACGTCACCGATCCGCTGGAAGTGATGGGCGAATACGGCACCGATGCCTTGCGCTTCACCCTGCTTACCGGCGGCACGCCCGGCAACGATCTCAATCTTTCCCTGGCCCGCGTGGCCAGCAACCGCAATTTCGCCAACAAAATCTGGAACACGACCCGCTTCATCACCCGCAGTCTGGACAAAGCCAGCAGTGGACCGACAAGCCGGATAACCATTACCTACACCGCCGCCGACAAATGGATTTTGACCCGCCTCAGCCAGCTCATCCGCGACGGCCGATCGCCTGATGGACAACTATCAGTTTGGCGAGGCCGGGCGGCAGGTTTACGATTTTCTCTGGGGCGACTTTGCCGACTGGTATGTGGAGCTGGCCAAAGTGCAGCTGGCGATCAGGGCGGCGCCGCGCCTGGACAACGCTTTCCGTGCTGCGCCAGGTGCTCGATGACAGTCTGCGCCTGCTGCACCCGTTCATTCCCTTCGTGACCGAAGAGACCTGGCAGCAGCTCAAACAGGCCTTTGTTGAGGCCGATATTGGGCATCGAACCGGCCGAAGGTTGGGCCGACGCGCTGATCATTGCCGATTGGCCGGAGTGCGGCGCGTGGCAGGAATGTTACCAGTACACGGAAGAAGCGGCCGACTTCGAGCAGCTGCGCGAGCTGGTCACGCAGCATTCGCGCCGCCCGCGCTGATAACAAGGTGTGGAGCCGGCCAAATGGATTACGGCGCTGCTGTCGCTGCCGGCGACAAAGCTGACTTTCTACGAAGCACAGCAGACCCATCCTGGCCTTCCTGGCGCGGCTGGACGATGACCAGCCTAACCATTGCTGCCAGCCGATGCACCGGAGCAGGCCATGACCATTGCCCTGGGTGACATCACCTGTTACCTGCCCCTGGCCGGCATGGTGGATTTGGCGCAGGAGAAGGCGCGACTAGAAAAGGAGCTGGCCGACCTGGACAAGGAAATCAAGCGGTTAACCGGCTTGCTAAACAGCCCCTTTGCCGAAAAAGCGCCGCCGCCGGTGGTGCAGAAAGAGCGTGACAAGTTGGCCCAGGCCCAATCCAGCCACGCGGAGCTCAGCGAACGGCTGGCGTCGCTGGAGTGAGGGAGCAGGCTAATGGCACAAAAAGTTAAGGGACGCATCACAGTACGGCCGTGGAAAGAGGAAGATATTCCTGGCATTGTGGCTTGCCACCGGGCAGTGTATGGGGATTTGTATGAGGAAGCGGACCTTTACGGCCGTCGCAAGTATGAAATGCAGTTCCGCGCCTTTCCGGAAGGGCAGTTTTTGGCGGAGCTAAACGGGCAGGTGGTGGGTTATGCCACCTCCATCATTGTGCAGTTGGATGACGATGATCATTGGTACACCTACCGCGAGTTAACCGGTTCCGGGACCTTCAGCACCCACACACACAGCGGCGATACGTTGTATGGCGCTGACATCGCCGTGCACCCTGATTTTCGGCGGCGCGGTGTGTCGAAACGCTTGTACCAGAAGCGGCAGCAGCTTCTGCGCAAGTATAATTTGCGGCGCATGGTCGCTTACGGCCGTATTCCCGATTACCATCGCGTCAGCGGCAGAATGACGGCCGAAGCGTACGTGCGCGCCGTCGTAGCGGGCGATATGTGGGACAGTGCCCTCAATTCGCACCTGGAAGCCGGTTACCAGGTTAAGCGGCTGCTGCTGGACTACGTAGAGGATGAGGACAGCCTCAACTATGCCACCTGGCTGGAATTGCCCAATCCGCAATTCAAGCCGGAAAAACGGCGTATCGCTGCCGCACCTCTAAAACGACCGGTGCGTACCATCCGCGTGGCGGCTGCGCAGTGGCTTATGCGCCCCATCCAAAGCTGGGACGAGTTTGCCCAGATTGCCGCCTTTTTTGCCATGTCGGCCGACACCTACCACGCCCATTTTTTGGTGCTACCGGAGCTGCTAACTGTACAGTTGTTTAGCTTGCTGCCCCCCGATGTGGATGCGAAAACGGCCGTTACCCACCTAACCACCTACACCGACCAATACGTGGCCCTCTTCCGGGAATTGGCACAAAAATACCGCCTCTACATTGTGGGAGGCTCTCACCCCACGCTGCGCAAGGACCAGTTGTTCAATGTCGCCTATCTTTTCACGCCCAGCGGCAACGTCTACACTCAGGACAAGCTGCACGTGACGCCTTACGAACGGCAAATGTGGGACGTACAGCCCGGTGAAGAAATCAAGGTGTTTGAAACCCCACTGGCCCGAGTAGCCATCCAGATTTGTTACGACATTGAGTTTCCAGAGACGGTGCGGCTTCTGGCTTTGGCAGGCGTGGAAACGATTTTTGTGCCGTTCAGCACTGATGAAAAGAAAGCGTACTATCGGGTGCGCTACAGTGCCCACGCCCGCGCCGTCGAGAATTACCTGTACCTGGTGCTGGCGGGCAGCGCCGGGAATTTACCCGCCACGCCTTCTTACCTGCTGAATTACAGCCAATCGGCCATTATCACCCCCAGTGACTTTGCTTTCCCGCTGGAAGCTACGGCCGCTCTGGCCGACCCCAACGTGGAAACAGTAGTGATTGCCGACCTGGACCTGAACAGCCTGGCGCAGCAGCGAGAATTGGGCAGTGTACGGCCGTTGCACGACCGCCGCCCTGATCTGTACGAACTACGGGCCAAACTGCCCATCCGCACCATCCACGTGGAATAACAGAAACGGAGCAAACCATGAACAACCAGCCAAGACCAACAGGCGTGACCGCCGACCGCAACCAGCGCATTCTCACCATCACTTGGGACGACGGGCACGTCAGCGAGTACCCCTTCGCCGGGCTGCGCGCCGAGTGCCCCTGCGCCGAGTGCAAAGGGGGGCACGACAACATGGGCACCCCCGCCAACCCCCTGGTGGTGCGCGACACAACCAACGAAGGGTTGAACCTGGAAAACGTGCAGATGACCGGCAGCTATGCCCTCACTTTTCAATGGAGCGATGGTCACTGGACGGGAATTTACACCTGGCAGTATCTACGAGGCGCCTGCCCCTGTGACGAATGCGTGACGAAGTGGGAAGCGGCAGCCGGGAATCAGTAAGCAGTGACCAGTAATCGGTAAATCAGTAGGGGGCGGAGCAGCCGGGAATGATGCAGGCCAGGGGCTATCTGTG
Organism: uncultured Chloroflexia bacterium; assembly: GCA_963695505.1. Lineage (GTDB taxonomy): Bacteria > Chloroflexota > Anaerolineae > Promineifilales > Promineifilaceae > JACSRF01. The sequence goes on from CAVOGX010000016.1 coordinate 51,219, forward strand.
CCCCCGGTTGCGCTCCTTTCTGTGATCTATGTTGCGTTCTCCCTATTCTGCATAGGGAAAATGATGGTATACAGTCTTGTTCACTGATTAATAGGGGCGTACAATTCTCCTGTTGTATATTTTAGCTAAATTGAAAGTGGTAGGGGCACGGTGCACCGTGCCCCTATCTGTTTGAGGCGTTAGATTTGATGAAAAAACAAGTAACTTTACAGAAACGGCCGATTTCCCCCACGCGGCGCTCCATCTGGCACGCCCTACAAACCACCGTGTACATGCTGGTGGGTACGGGGCTGGCCGCCCTGGGCTATGCTCTCTTCCAGGTACCCAACAATATCGTTTCCGGCGGCCTGTCTGGCATTTCCATCATGATCAACCATTTCACTGGCTGGCCCGTGGGCCTGATGTACTGGATGATGAATGTGCCAATGCTGGTGCTGGGTTTCTTCCAGTTGGGGCGCTGGCGTTTTGTGGTCAGCACTCTTATTGCTGCCACCATCTTCTCCGCGTTGGTGGACATTTTTGCCGTGGTGTTGCCCCAGGTGATGGTGCAGTTTCCATTGTCGCAGGATGTGCTGCTGACCAGCGTTTACGCCGGCATCATTGGCGGCATCGGCGCGGGGCTGGTGTACCGGGCGGGCAGCACCTTTGGCGGCACGGCTATTGTGGGCCGCGTCATTCAGCAGCGCACGGGGCTACCCCTGAGCCAGGTGTATGCCTTTACAGATGGGGCTATCATCTTGACGGCGGGCATCATTTTTGGCTGGGAAATAGCCATGTACGGCTTTCTGGTGCTGGTGATAAACGGGCTGGCGGCGGACTACACGCTAGAAGGGCCAAGCAGCACGCGTACAGTCACCATCATCACCAACAAACCAGAGGAGATGAGCGCGGCGCTGATTGCCGAAACGCAGCGCGGGGTAAGCTATTGGGAGGTCACCGGGGGGTACACGGGTTTGAAGCGGTACATGGTGATGTGCACCATTTACCGGCCACAGGTGAATACGGTAAAGCGTGTGGCGGCGCGCATCGAGCCGGAAGCTTTCGTGACTATTGGCGTTAGCCACCAGGCGTTGGGGCAAGGATTTAAGCGGCTGAAATAAGGCTTATTGCTGAATTGTGAATGCTGAATGGGGAATGGGGAAGCCGCTGATCTAACGCTTGGTGCTGGGCTTGATTTCCTCTCCAACGAGGGCGCTGAGAGCGCGGAGCCAACTGTCAGCTTCAGCTTCCATATTTTCGTCCATGAAGCGGTAGTCGTTTTTGCGAATAAATTCGGTGAGTTCGGCCTGCAGGCTGCGGTACTTGGCGATGGTGAGGGTGAGGAGGGTGTTTACGGCCGTTTCCGAGCGAGCTAGTTCGATGTTGCGGCGCAGGTGCGGGACACACAGCCCGGCGGAACTCTCAAGCATCTCGCGCATGCGGGCATCATTCTCCCCCAAAGCGTCCATCAGGGCTATGGCGTAGAGAGTAGTCATCTGGTCGCGGTGGGCGCAGGCAGGGCAAGGTTTGGCTCGAGTCAGGCGCTCAACTCCTTGCTGAGTAAATACCGAGGGTTTATTGCGGTCAACGGTTTCGGCAACCTGAGCGAAGGAGAGGCGGGACGGCCGTTTATACAAGCCCTTTTCCAGTTCCTTGGTCACCGTATTCAGCAGATCGCGGTAAATAAAAGCTACGCCTAAAGGCGTACTGGCTCCGGCTTGCGGCAACTGCCATGCGTGCTCATAGCAGTAACCCAGGGATTCACGCAGTCGGGCGCGGGTAGGGGGGTCATTGACGCTGTCGTAAATCACCTGTTCCAGGTGACGGCGCACGGCGCGCTGCGCCAGGAAGCATAAGGGACAGCCCGGTTCCTGGCAGGCGTCGAGGATTTCGTGGTAGCTAAGAGGAACCATGACAACGAATAATGAACAATGAATTGCTAACTGTTACCTTCTCATTGTTCATTGGCATCCTCGTTTTGCACTTCCAATTCGAGGTCTGCGATAGTGCGGGCCACGTTTTCGATGGCTACCCGCTGCTTGCGGTAAAGGTCAGATTCACTCATGGCCAGGCGGCGCGCCACGTCACGGACGCGACCGCCCTGGATAAATTTGAGTTCCAAAATGTTGTAAAGCAGCCATTCGGCGCGGGTCATGTTGCGCTCGCCTTCCGGCTTTTGTAGTTCAATGGCGTTTTGCAGGATGGCGCGTAACGCGTTGGCGGGAGTGTCGTGGTCCTCTAGCGCACGCTGTACCACTCGCAGGCGCAGCAGCGGGCTTTCGGTTAATTTTGGCCCGCCCCAATAATGGCTGAGGGCGTCGCGCACCATGCTGTTGAATTCTTCCGGGTCGGTGGTGATGGCATTGTCTAGACTGCTGGTGAGCACGGGCAGCCCGCCAAAAGTGGCCGCGCGCCGCCTCTCTTGCAAGGCTGTAATGCCGGGCAGCAGCCCTTCTACGGCGCGGAACACTTCTTGCTGCAAAATGCGGTCTTCCAGCGCTCCAGCAGCTTGAAATATGAGTTTTTCGAGGATGGCTTGCTCGTTATGGGTTAAGTCCAGGTCGGTGGATCTAGCTCGAATGCCCAAGATACCTAAAACCACGTCACCCTGCCGGTTGTGTAACGGCCGTATCCAAAAATTTTGCCATACTATAAAATTGCCCACTTCTTTTAACTGTGCCGCGCCATTTCCATTTTCTCCCTGGGCCAGGTCTTGCCAGTTTGCCTCGCCCCAAATGGCATCCGGCTCGGTGAGGGGGCCAACCACCGCTTCCAGCCGCGGACCATCGGCAGTAATTGCCGCCACAAAGGCGGTGGGAGTTCGCAGCGCCTCGCAGGTAGCGGCCAGAATGCTATCCAGGAACTGGCGGAGGTCGCTGGTGGTTAACACGCGTTCACTTAACTGTTGAATGCGGCGCACGTCGGGGTCGTCATTGAGCTGGAAGAATCGCTCTAACGGCCGTTTAAACATATGTACCGCCCACTCCACCAGCATAACCGTAGTTACCAGGGCAAACCCCAACGCGGTTTCAGTCGGAAGCCCTAACAAGCGGCTGGTGCGCCCCACCAAAACGTACACCAACAGCACAATCGTTCCCGCCAGGGGTACCCGCGCCATGTATTTATAAAGCCGTACGCGCACCACCCGATCAGGCGACGCTGCATCAAAATAAATCAGGTTTGAGGTCAATGTGGCAAACATTAAGCCTACAACCAAATTACCAACGATCAATACCGGCCAGAGCCCAAGAGGAACTTCCTGGGTTTGATTTCCGGTAAAGACCAGGTACGGAAATACCGCCAAGGGCGCAGCCATAAAAGCCAGCAAAGCTGAGGTCATTCGATTGCGTGTGGTGCGAGTAATGGTACGTTGGCGCGCCCGCCAAACGTTGTAAATGCTGAACAAGGAAACCGACCAGTAATACAAAGCAAAAAGGGGAAACAATGGTCCCGCCAACAAATGAAATGTTTGCGAGAGCCGCACCATATCTGCCGCAATCAGCTCCGTCCACAATACCAGTCCCAAAAAGATGAGGCTGATGATGTAACTAACGAAAACAAAATAGCGGCGGCGCTGTGGCGGTGCGCCCGTCGTTGATAACAACGCATCAGACAAATGGTATTGCGCAGCAGGCACCATGGCAATGCCTAACCACTCTAGGCGCAGCCACGCCTCTGCTGAAACAGACACAATAGCCCGGCTGACCATCAATTCTGTGAGATAGACCACAACAACAAACGAGACAAGGGCGCTGAAGGCTACCGTAATTTGCGAGCGTAAACCGCGGCTGACGTTGTACAAAACAACCGCAGAGCCAAATATGACGATAACGGCTTGCAAAACGTCGTTGGTTAAGGCAAAAGCGTCGGCGATGCTCATGGGCTGATTTAAGCGGGAGCGGGGGCTGGTGGTAAATCCCTCGCCGGTGGCTTCCAATCGGCTGGTTTTCCAGATGGTTCAGGTTGGGGTTGGGGTAATGGCGTGGCGCCTGGCGGGGATGGAGGCAAATCGTTTCCGTCCATCAAGGAGATGAACTCAGCGGCTTCCAATGTTTCCACTTCTAGCAAAGCTCTGGCGATGCGATCCAGCTTGTCGCGGCTTTCTTGCAGCAATTTCTTAGTGCGCTCGTACTCAATGTCGATGATACGCCGAACTTCTTCGTCAATTTTCTGAGCAATAGCATCAGAATAATCGCGCTGTTCGCTAATTTCGCGCCCCAGGAACACCAGTTCTTGCTTCTCACCATAAACACGCGGCCCCAATTCATCACTCATTCCGTATTGGGTAACCATGGCTCGCGCCAGCCGAGTGACCTGCTGCAAGTCGTTACTGGCTCCAGTGGTGATTTCCCCAAAGACAAGCTCTTCCGCGACACGCCCGCCCAAGGCGGTAGCAATGAGTGCCTTAAACTTGGAGCGAGTGTACATGGTGGTGTCATCTTCCAGGTACCAGGTAACGCCGCCAGCCATACCGCGGGGAATGATGGTGATTTTGCGCACCACCTGGGCATGGGGCAGAAGGTGGCTGATGACGGCGTGGCCTGCTTCATGGAAGGCGGTAATCTCACGCTCTTCGGGACTGATAACGCGGCTTTTGCGTTCTGGGCCAAGCTGCACTCGCTCAATGGCCTCCTGCAGTTCAGACATGCCAATGCTTTTTGTGTTGCGCCGTGCGGCAAGTAGGGCTGCTTCGTTTACGGTGTTTTCGATATCTGCACCCACGAAGCCGGGAGTGGCCTTGGCCAACACACCCAAATCAACTTTGCTGCTTAAAGGTTTACCACGCACGTGCACCTTGAAAATTTCCTCACGCCCGCGCACGTCGGGACGATCAATGACCACGCGGCGGTCAAAACGACCGGGGCGCATGAGGGCCGGGTCAAGAATGTCGGGGCGGTTTGTGGCGGCCAGGATGATGACGTGGGTGTCCGTATCAAAGCCGTCCATCTCCACCAAAATTTGGTTCAGGGTTTGTTCTCGCTCATCATGGGAGCCGCCCAGTCCAGCGCCACGCTGGCGGCCTACGGCGTCAATTTCATCCACGAAGACGATGCAAGGGCTGTTGCGTTTGGCCTGCTCAAAAAGGTCACGCACGCGGCTGGCACCCACGCCGACGAACATTTCCACAAATTCTGAGCCGGCAATAGAAAAGAAGGGCACGCCTGCTTCGCCGGAGACGGCTTTGGCCAGCAAGGTTTTGCCGGTGCCGGGGCTGCCGACAAGAAGAACACCTTTTGGTATGCGGGCGCCAAAGCTGACGAATTTGGCAGGTTCTTTGAGAAATTCAACGATTTCAGCCAGCTCTTCTTTGGCTTCGTCGGCTCCGGCCACATCATCAAAAGTAACGGTGGGGTGGTCGCCGGTGAACATGCGGGCGCGGCTTTTGCCGAAAGCGGCAGCCTGGTTGTTAGTGCCCTGGGCTTGCCTAAAAATAAAGTAGATAAAGGCGATGATGAGGACAGCAGGCAAGAAAATGCCGATTACGTTTAGCCAGCTCCCAAGCTGGCTGGGCTCAACGTAAACAATTGTCGGACGGCCGTCGCCATAATCTTCACTGGTGATGCCGTATTTATCCAGCGTCTCTTCTACAGAACTGACGTTGCTGATTTGTGAGACGGTGGGGGTGTTGGGGTCGTCATAAATGATGGTAAGTTTACGGCCGTCTCCATCCACGCGGATTTCGCTGACTTTATTCTCTCGAATATCCTGGGCCAGTTGGCTGATGGAGATTTCGTTGCCGATGGCGGGTGTGGCGCTGTAGCTCCAGATCATGGCGATGATGACTACGCCAACGAGGAGGTAAACAAACCATCTTGTTGTTTTTGGTGAATTCACAATAAAACCTCTGCCTAATTGGAATGCATTCCTGAAAACAGTATAACAAAAAGGAAGATGTGGGGCGAGTGAGTGGCAGGGGTGAAGGCTTTATTTAGCGCGTTTATTTTGCCAGAGGAGTGTCTAGAAAAATGATGAGTCGCTAGGCGTCATCAGGCAAGGGCGCATAAGCCCGAATTTATCAGCTCGATTAACCGGCCCAGGCGCGGTAAACGAAGTACCACAAGGGAATGAGACCGAGAAGCATGATGAGGGCGGTAATCCCTAATGTCAGGGCAATCCAGTCCAAACGGCCGTTTTCCGGGGCAGGCGTGGCGGTATAATGAAGGGGTTGGGGTACGGCCGTATCCATTGGAACCATATTGCGCAGAGGCAATTCGCCGGGCTGGGTGACGTTGGGGCGGGTGTCTTCATCCTGTTCGTCTTCATCTAACCGGGGGGGGGATAAACTGGTGAATCTGGGTCTTTTGCTCGGAGACGGGCATGGTCGGATTGGAAACGGCCGTTACTGGATACACTGGCCCTGTTTCCTCCTGGCTGCTTTGGCGGTAGGTGCTCAGGATGCGACTTAGCTGCCCGGCAGTGCGGTAGCGGCCGGCCGGTTCTTTGGCTAACACCTTGGCAATAATTTGCTCAAGCTGGGGCGGAACTGAAGGGTTTATGGTGGTTACCAGCGGCGGCGTTTCGTGGAGGTGCTTCAGCGCATAAGCCGTGTGCGACTCTGCCTGAAAAGGCAGCCGCCCGGTCAACATTTCAAAGAGAATCACGCCAATCGCGTAGACGTCGGAGGCCGGGGTGGGCGGGTAGCCGTTGGCTTGCTCAGGGGAAAAATATTGGGGTGTGCCCCAGGCGCGGGCTTCTTGCTGCTGGCTGGCCTCGCTGACGGCCCTGGCAATGCCAAAATCGGCAACCTTAACTCGATCGTCTCGAGTAACCAAAATGTTTTGAGGCTTAACGTCGCAATGCACGAGGTGGGCGCGGTGGGCGTAACCGATGCCATTGCAAACCTGAATGACCAGGTCTAGCGTGCGATTGATGGGCATGGGGCGTTCAAGCTTGGCCTGTTGACGAATGATTTGCTTGAGAGTACGGCCGTCTACAAATTCCATGACGATGTAATGGCGGTGCCCATCCTGCCCAATGTCATGGACGGTCACAATGTTTTGGTGCTGCAAATTGGCTGCTGCATGGGCTTCGTGTTGAAAACGCTGCAAGAAACCTTCATCGCCGGTCAGGCTCTCGTGCAGCATTTTGACAGCTACCAACCGGCCTAGCGAAAGGTCGTGGGTTTTGTACACCACAGACATCCCGCCGCTGCCAATGCGCTCTAAGAGTTTGTAACGGCCGTTTAGCACCGTGAATTCGCCAGACATACTCAAGATTTTAGAGCGGAAAGGCCAAATCGTAAAGGGCAAACCTGTTCATGGCTCAATCTCACCCAATCAGTTGAGGCCAATCCACCGAGATGTTATCATAATCGTACTATTGTTCGTGGTAAATCAGGAGACCTGCGATGAGAAAAGGACGCACCGTATTAGAAGCCAAAAGGTATGGGATTCACAGTTGTAAGCCTTCCGACAGCCTCTTGCAGGCTGCCCAAAAGATACTGGAACGAGACATTAGCGCATTGGTCGTGGTTGACGAGCAAGGTGGCCTGGTTGGAATTATCTCTCGCACAGATTTACTAAAAGCGTGCATGGAGGACGAAGGCTGGCCAGCAAAATCTGTGGAAGCCTACATGAGTACGGATGTTGTCACCGTGACACCGCAGACGCTGCTGCGCGAAGTGGCCAAACTACTGCTGGAGAACCACATTCATCGTGTGGTAGTTGTACGTCACGACAATGACCTGCAAATCCCCGTGGCCGTACTTTCTGATGGCGATTTCGTCTACCACATGGTTAAAGAGGTATGATTGTATGCAATTGTGGTGGAATTGTGACGGCTCCCACTATTCCTGATAACTATACAAATTACGGATAGAGGCTCTCGATCTCCTACCGTAGCTAGGCTTGCGCCGGAAAGGGTTTAAACAAATGGCAATGCCCACGAGGGAGATGATTACCAGTGTGCCAGAGGTGAACATCGATTGTTTCTCCTAACCTTAAATATTTTGCTTGAATAATAGCAATACGCCCTTGCAAATATTCTTAAGAATTCCGCGCAGGCATGTTACCTGATTCAAATGGTCGGTTAGGTGAAAGTTTGAAAAATGGCCCGCCTTTTTTTGCCCATAAAGTACCTCGTACCTGAGAAGAAGAGGTTCACTCGAGTAAATTATTTTGGTAAACCTGCGGTAGATATGTCCTTAAGAAAGGGGTTTTGGGCATCGCGGGGAGATACAATAGGTTCAGCAATTCCCCAATCCAGGCTTATTTCTGGATCGTTCCAGGCTACGCCGAACTCATCTGCGCCTCCGTCATAATAACTATCGACAATGTAGGTTAAGGTAGCGTCAGTCAGGGTCACAAATCCGTGGGCGACACCAATCGGAATAAACAAGCCAATTTCGTTTTGTGCGCCCATTTCCACGGTTTGGGTTGCCAGGTATGTAGTTGAGGTAGGGCGTAAATCTACCAGACCGGCGCGGATGCTGCCGCGCAATACATACCAATAATCAACCTGGTGATGGTGGTAATGCAGCCCACGTAATACGCCTGCCCGGGAATCTGAGCGGTTAGACTGCATCTTCTCCCAACTGCGCTGTGGAAACCATTCCTTACGAAAGGTTTCCATGAAACGGCCGCGCTCATCAGCAAACGGCCGTAAATGAGCCACGTACACCCCTGAGATGACCGGTGATTCTTCAATTTGCGTCATAAAAAATTCCTTAACGGCGCACAAAATTGCTTATAAAAAACCATAAATTTGCCGGGCGCTCGGCCAAACGGCGTACAAAATACGGATACCATGCTGTCCCATATGGTACATAAACCCGCACCCGGAATCCCTGGGCTACCAACGACTCCTGCAGGTCGCGGCGAATGCCGTAGAGCATTTGAAATTCGAAGGCTTCAGGGGGAATAGCATTAGCGCGTGCGAATTGCAACGCAGCGTCAATCATCTTTTCATCATGCGTAGCCACGCCCAGGTATACACCCTTTTCTCGCGCTTCCTGGCTCAGCATCATCTCTGTCAGTTTGACAAAATTTGCGTCGGTGTCGTGTTTGTCGGGAAAAGCCACCTCAGGCGGTTCTGCGTAAGCCCCTTTGCACAGCCGCACCCAGGCTCCTTCGTTAACGAGTTGGCGGACATCTTCTTCGCTGCGTCGCAAATATGATTGTATGACAATACCCACGTTGGGAAACTCCTGGCGCAGTGTGCGGTAGATGCGCAGCGTTTGGTCGGTGACTTCGCTTTCTTCCATGTCAATGCGAATACGATTGTTCAGCTTTTGGGCTTGGGCAAGCAGAACCCGCATATTTTCCAGCACTAGTTGCTCGCTAATGCGCATGCCCAACTGGCTGAGTTTAACCGAGACGTTGGTGTCGTGGAGTTGGCTAGAAGCGATATGTTGGAGCAAACGGGCAATTTCACCACGGGCGGCAATGGCTTCGTCAGCATTAGAAACGTGCTCGCCAAGCAGATCCATGGTGACGCTCATTCCCTTTAAATTCAGGGCGCGGGCGGCCTCAATGGCATCGTCCATGGTTTCTCCGGCTACGAAGCGGCTGGCGACTTGTTGGGTAACGGGGATACTGCTGATTAACTGCCTGGCCCAATCAGCCTGGGAAAGGTAGATAAAGATGAAGCGCAACCAGCGTTCACCAAACTGCATTAATGCCCAGACCAGGACGGCCATTACGATGAGAAATAGAGGGAATTTTTTCTTAGACATTGGTTTCCTCATGATTGATTAGGGCGGTGCTACTGTTTCATCAACAGTGCGTGACCACCGTCCACAATGATGGTTTGACCACAAATCATTTGGGCTGCAGGGCTGCACAAAAAGCAAACTACATCCGCCACGTCATTGGGTGTACACAAGCGGCCTTTCGGTGTGTTGGCAATGACGCGGTCGATAAAGCCAACACCGCCGTCGCGGAATGTGTCGAAATGCTGTAGGGCGTCGGTTAAAACTACTCCAGGTGATATTGCGTTGACGATGATGTTTTCGGGAGCAAGCTCGACGCCAAGGTAGCGCACCAAGGCTTCAAGGGCGGCTTTAGAGGTGCCAACAACAACGTACTCTTCCAATACGCGCGTCGAGCCCATGCTGGAGATGGCAACGATGGCGCCACCGCCGCGTTTGCGCATGAGAGGAACGGCATGTTGGGCGCCGAAAAGTAGGGAACGGGCGTTGATGTTGAGGGTCCATTCCCAACCACGCAGTTTTTGCTCCATGGCTGGTCGATTGTATCCGGAGGCAGCGTTGTGGATTAGGATGTCGAGGCCGCCAAAATGTGTTTCGATTTCAGCGTAGAGGTTGGCGTTCTGGTCCAGGTCGCCGACGTTGGCTTTGACAACGAGAGCCTGCCGGCCAAGCTGGCGAATTTCTGTGGCGGTTTCTTCAGCAGGCTGGCGATTGCGAAAAAAATTTATGACGAGGTGGGCGCCTTCGCGGGCAAAACGGAGAGCTATTTCGCGGCCAATGCCCCGACCAGAGCCGGTTACGAGAACGATTTTGTCGGTGAATGAGGACATGGTTTTTGTGCAGTTTGTACAACGGCTATTAGCCATGATTGTAGCCTGCCTTGTTAAAGTTGGCATCTACCTGAATAGGCGTTGATTTTTATGATAGGATGTCTTATGCTTGCCCTGTGTAGGAAACGGCCGTTTCCCGCTTTTCTTTATCGGTAATCTGAAAATTTGGATAATCACATGAATGATGATCTAACTCATGCCTATGTAAATGTGAACAGTACAACTCTGCACGTTGTGCAAGCAGGCCCCGAAGATGGCCCCCTGCTTATTTTTCTGCATGGATTTCCGGAATTTTGGTATGGTTGGCGGGCGCAAATCCCTCATTTTGCTGCCCGCGGGTATCGGGTCTGGGTTCCAGATCAGCGGGGGTACAATCTGAGTGCTAAACCCAAAGGGCTAGACGCTTATCGCCTTGACGAACTGGCTGCAGACGTGGTGGGTTTAATTGATGTGGCGGGACGGGATCGGGCATTCTTAGTCGGGCATGATTGGGGGGCGGCCGTGGCCTGGTGGACGGCCGTTTCTTACCCGGAACGTCTGCACAAGTTAGGTATTCTCAACGTGCCCCATCCGGTGATTATGTCCCGCACTTTGCAGGAAAACCCCAGCCAGTTGCGCAAAAGCTGGTACATGTTTTTCTTCCAACTGCCGTGGGTGCCAGAGGTGGCAACCAGCGCCGGAAATTGGCGAGCGGGGGTCAAGGCCTTAGAAAGCAGCAGCCGACCGGGAACATTCTCGCCAGAGGACCTGGCACGCTATCGGCTGGCCTGGGGGCGACCAGGGGCATTCACAGGCATGTTGAACTGGTACAGAGCTATGCTGCAGCGCCCGCCTAAGGAGGGCCAGGACGTGCGGGTAAGGGTGCCAACGCTGATCATCTGGGGTGTGCAGGATATGTTTTTAGATCACCAGATGGTGGAACCGAGCATTGCCCTATGTGACAACGGCCGTTACGTACTCATTCCTGAAGCCACACATTGGGTTCAGCACGAAGAGCCGGAGCAGGTAAATCAGCTACTAACCCAATTTTTTGCTGAGTAGTATGGAAAGGAATTCTCTCGAACACCACAATGCAGTCTTATCGGCCATTGTGACGATTAGCCAGCAGCTTTTTGTCGCCGGAGACTTTGAAGAGAAGCTGGCGCGCAGCCTGGCGCAATTAACCGACGCCCTTCACATCACACACGTTTATATTTTGCAAAATGAGGTTGGGCAAAACGGCCGTATGCTCAACCATCGCTATGAATGGTCCCGCCGGCAAAAAGAGATCATCTTGGATGCCCCGGAATTCCAGCAAATATCCTATACCGAAATTGGCTTCGCGCGCTGGGAGAGGATGTTGGCGGAGGGTGAGGTTGTTTACGGCCGTGTAGCAGAATTCTCACCAGACGAGCAAGATTTTCTCAAAGAAAGAGGCATTCTTTCCATAATGGCCGCACCCATACAGCAGGGTGAGCATTGGTGGGGCATTGTGGTTTTGGATGATCACCTTGTACCTCGCCAGTGGATTGCTTCCGAAGTTGAGGCCGTTCGCAGTTTAGGCAATATTCTTGGGGCGGCTTTTGCTACCCAACAGCTCTATGTATCCGAGAAAAAGGCTAGAGATAAAGCCGAGGTTTTACAAGAATTTGCGCGGATAGTGAATGCCAGCCTTGTTTTAGAAGAAGTGATGCATCAGAGTATGGAACAAATGCGCCGCGTTATGATCTTCGATACTGCCTCTATTTACATTTCTCCCCGTAATGGTGATTCGGGATACTTCACCGGTATAGGGTTTGATAATGTTGAGGATATTGCCTTTGATGCAGTGAATACCTTCCAAGACAGCCGTATTTTGCACAAAATGGCCCAAAATTTTCAGCCTATCCTGGTGCCAGATGCGCGCCAGAATCCCGATTGGATTTGGATACCGGGCACGAGGCATATTCGCTCAGTTCTCCTGATACCCCTAATTATTCATGAGGTCATGATTGGCGCATTAATGCTGGACAGCGCGCAGGTTGACTTTTTCAAGGACGAAGATGTGCAAATGGCCCAGGCATTGGCACAACATATTGCCACCGCCATTGAAAATGCGTGGTTGTTTGAGGAAAAAGAAAAACAATTGCACCTTGCAACTGTTTTGCAGCAAGTTGGCGCACTGCTTACAACAAGAATAAAACCGGACGCCTTGTATCAGCAGCTTTTTGATTTACTGGCTGAAGTTGTGGCTTTTGACAGCGTGACGCTGCAACTATTGGCGCCTGATGAAGAATTTATGACATTGGCTGCTGGTCGTGGATTTACCGACATGCAGCGCGTGAGTGAAATTGTGCGCAGCCTATCCGTGAATTCACTCTCAAAATTACCTTCACCCCCTTATTGGGAGGTCATTCCAGACACGCACCTGGACCAGCGATGGCAAATAATGGAGGGCTCTGATCAAATCCGCTCCTGGATTGGCGCAGCATTGTTAGTACAAGGCCGGCTCATCGGCATACTAAATGTCGATAGTCACACGGTAAACGCCTATAACGAGCGGATGGCCATGACAGTGGCTGCCTTTGCCAATCAGGCCGCTGTTGCCATTGAGCGTGCTCACTTGTATGAACAGCTTCAAAAGCAGGCAGATACCCTGAGACGGCAAGTGCATGAACGTACAAGCGAATTGCAGGTAGAGCGAGATCGCACACTCTCAATTCTTGAAAGCGTCGGTGAGAGCATTATTGTCACCGATCTGGATGCAAATATTTTGTATGTAAATCCTGCCTTGGAAAGGCAAACTGGCTACAAACGGGAGGAACTCTTAGGTCAGAATCCACGGATTTTGCGCAGCCCATTTACGTCAATTTCTACCTATGAAAAGATGTGGGCAGCTATTTTAAGGGGCGAGAGCTGGTCAGGTGAAATCGTAAATAGGCGGAAAGATGGTACGTACATTGATTTGGCAGTGACCATTGCGCCTATTAAAACGCCAGAAGGTGAGATCACCAGTTTTGTAAGCGTCCAGGCGGATATTAGCCGCCTCAAGGAGCTGGATCGTCTGAAATCCAAGTTTGTTTCCAATGTGTCTCATGAACTGCGCACGCCGCTTACCAACATTAAACTGTATTTGACGCTGCTGGCTCGCGGCAAGGCTGAGAGACAAGAAAAGTATCTGGAAATTTTACAGCAGGAGGTCGACCGGCTGACCACGTTGATTCAGGATTTGCTAGATTTGTCGCGTCTTGAAGCTGAACCCCTGCCAGACAGGCTCGTAAGCGCGAATTCGCGGACGATTTTGCTGGAAATGCTGAACTCTTTTCAACTACGTGCGGAGTTAAAAGGGATTATACTGAAAACGGCCGTTCCTGAGTCCTTGCCGGATGTACAAATTGCGGAAAATCATTTGGGGCAGTTGTTAGCCAATTTGATTGAAAATGCATTGACTTACACTCCCGGTGGAGGAGAGGTGCAGGTGGCGGTAGAAACGGCCGTTTTCCACAATCGGCCCATGGTGAAATATACCATCTACGATACGGGACCCGGAATTGCCCAGGAAGACTTGCCCTATCTGTTCGACCGTTTTTACCGGGGGGAATTGACCAAAGATGGCAATGTGCCCGGGACTGGGTTGGGGTTGGCAATCTGCCAGGAAATCACCAAACGCTACAATGGAGATATACAAGCTGAAAGTGAACCAGGGCAGGGGGCAACCTTTACCGTGTGGCTGCCGGTGGCAGGCGATGCGGCATGAGTGAAAGACTGGGAGCAGATTTTTTTGCGCGAAGAGCCCGCGACGTGGCTGCCGCTCTCTTGGGAAAACGATTAGTGCGAGTCGTCAACGGCCGTCGCCGCAGCGGTATCATCGTCGAGACTGAGGCTTACTGCGATGAAACAGAACGAGATTTGGCTTGCCATGGTGACAAGGCTAATAACGGCCGTCCTACGCCGCGCACGCAGGTCATGTTTGGCCCGGCGGGGTACGCCTATGTTTACTTCACATATGGCATGCACTGGATGTTTAATGTGGTGACCGGGCAGGTAGGACAGGCGAATGCGGTGCTGGTGCGGGCATTGGAGCCAGTTGAAGGGGTGGCGGAGATGGTGGCAGCGCGCAACGGCAGACCATTGCCTGAACTAACCAACGGTCCTGCCAAACTATGCCAGGCTTTCGCCATCGACCAATCGCTAAACGGGGCAAACCTTTGTGCGCTGGATGGGGTTATATGGTTAGAAGTCGCTCCAGACATACCACCAACGCGCATCGCCACTGGCCCGCGCATTGGGCTGGGAAAAACACCTGAACCCTGGCTTTCAAAACCCTGGCGTTACTGGATTCGCGGAAATTCGTTTGTATCCCAGTAGTCATCAAAACGCCGGGTACTCACTGGTAAGACGGACATAAAACAAAAGAAATCAAAGGAGACTCCTTCATGAAGCTATTAGAAGGCAAAAAAGCGCTCATTTTTGGCCTGGCAAACCAACGCTCCATCGCTTGGGGCATTGCCCAGACTTTCCACGAGCATGGCGCAGAACTGGGTTTTAGCTATGCGGTGCCCCAACTTGAACGCCGGGTAATTCCTCTGGCAGAGCAGTTGGGTGTCGAGTTTGTAGAGATGTGTAATGTGACCAAAGATGAGGAGATAACGGCCGTTTTCCAAAAAGCCGCCGACTACTTTGGGCAAATTGATATCCTGATCCACGCCATTGCTTTTGCCGAACGCCAGGACCTGGAAGGGCGTTTTTATGACACCAGCCGCGCCGGGTTTGCAACCGCCATGGACATCAGCGCCTACAGCCTTGTGGCCCTCAGCCGCGCTGCATTACCTCTGATGATTTCCGGGGGCAGCATTCTCAGCCTCACTTACTATGGTGCGGAGAAGGTTATCCCCCATTACAACGTCATGGGCGTGGCCAAGGCCGCCCTGGAAGCAAGCACCCGCTACCTGGCCGCCGATCTGGGACCGGAAGGCATTCGCGTTAACGCTATCTCTGCCGGACCCATTAAAACCCTCTCTGCTGCCGGCATTGCCGGCTTCCGCAAAATGCTGGGCTACGTGGAAGAACGTGCTCCCCTGCGCCGCAATATTGACCAGGAGGAAGTGGGCAAAACAGCCTTGTGGTTGTGCAGCGACTTGGGCAGCGGCGTAACCGGTGAAATCGTCTATGTGGATGCGGGCTATCACATCCTGGGCATGCCCGAACCCCCGGAAAAGTGGGAATAACCGGCGAAAATGGGATATTTGTAATAATTTCCAGTAATCATTTGACAACTACTATTGATTCGTTATATTCTTCCGTCACGTTCAATAATTGACAATTTAAACCCTTATCAGGAGCAGTGGAGGGACCGGCCCGACGAAACTGCAGCAACCCCCCCCTTTGAGGGAAGGTGCTAACTCCGGCAGCGGAAGCTGGAAGATAAGAGGAAAGCAGTGATGCACGCAGCCTCTTGATGTCCAGTCAAGAGGCTTTTTTATTATAAAAATTGGGTTGGGGCCACGAAGGCAGCCCACCTAGAATATTTTGGAGGTTTTCCCATGACAACAACATTTATGACTGCGCCGAGCCTGCTCTTTACGTCGGAATCGGTGACGGAGGGGCATCCAGACAAGATGTGCGACCAGATTAGTGACGCTATTTTGGATGCCGCCCTAACTCAGGACCCCTTTGCGCGCGTGGCCTGTGAAACGGCCGTAAAAACTGGCTACGTGAACCTGCTAGGCGAAATAACCACCACCGCCAACATCAATTTCGATGAAATCGTGCGCCAGGTGGTTACCGACATCGGTTTTGACAGCAGCGAGAAAGGCTTTGACGGCAACTCTTGCGGCGTTCTTGTGGCCATTGCCCGGCAAAGCCCCGACATTGCCCAGGGAGTTAACCGCGCCCTGGAGTATCGCAATAACGGCAGCGAGGAAGCTGAATTGGAAGCTACAGGGGCCGGTGACCAGGGTATGATGTTTGGCTTTGCCTGTAATGAAACCGAGGTGCTCATGCCGCTGCCCATTTATCTGGCCCACGGCCTGACCCAGCGCTTGTCCCAGGTGCGCCGCGATGGCACATTGCCCTGGGTTCGTCCTGATGGTAAGGCGCAGGTCACCATCGAATACAGCTTTGGCCAGCCTAAGCGCGTCCATACCGTCCTTGTCAGCACCCAGCATGCTGTGGATGTAGACCACGACACCATCGAAGCGGGCGTTGTGGAGCACGTCATCAAGCCAGTGCTGGGCGACTTATGGAATGATGACATTCGCCTTTTTGTGAACCCCACCGGCCGTTTTGTGGTAGGCGGTCCTTTGGGAGATGCCGGCCTCACCGGGCGCAAAATTATTGTGGACACTTACGGCGGTATGGGGCGGCACGGTGGTGGGGCATTTAGCGGCAAGGATTGCACCAAGGTAGACCGCAGCGCAGCTTATGCCGCCCGTTGGGTGGCCAAGAACATTGTGGCTGCCGGGCTGGCGGAACGTTGCGAGGTGCAGGTGGCCTATGCGATTGGCGTGGCTCGTCCCCTCAGCATCAACGTGGAGACCTTTGGCACCAGTGAATACACCTCGAAGCAGTTAGTGCAGCTTATTGAAGAGCATTTCGACCTGCGGCCAGGGGCCATTATTCGTGACCTGGATTTGCGCCGTCCTATTTACCGGCCCACGGCCGCTTATGGGCATTTCGGCCGTACCGACATCGACGCTCCTTGGGAGCGCACCGACCGTGCCGAAGCGCTGCGCCAGGCTGCCGCCGCCTTTGCACCAGTAGACAGCAATTCTCAATTTGGCGAAATGGTTGACAAAGAAGGCAAATAGGGCAATTACTATGACCTATGGTAAAGAGATTCCCCTTACAAGCATTTTTCAAGGCATGTCAAGCCGCCTGGATTGACTTGCCAGACCACCGTAAACCAAGCCCCAATACAAAGTATGCCTTATCCGATGCTGTCAACAGCGCCATGAGTATGTTTTTTATGCAATCCCAATCATTTCTGGCCCATAATCAGGCGCTGAGTGGGAAAAAAGGGGGTAAACAAAACCTGCAAACATTATTCGAGGTGCAGGAGGTTCCCTCGGATAATCAAATTCGCAATTTGTTAGACCCACTTCAACCAACAGAATTCGCGCCACAGTATGAATGGATATGGCAACAGCTATCTCGGTTAGGCGGACTAAAAGTATATGAAACGAGCCTCAATACACGCCTCATTGCTCTGGATGGCATGGTGTATCATTCATCGACAGAGATTTCCTGCACCTGTTGTTCTACGCGGCAAGACCGAACCGGCAAGACCCATTACTATCATGCCACCTTGTTGCCCTTGATGGTCCAACCAGGAGTGGAACACGTTTTGGCTTGTTTCCCCGAAATGATTACCCCGCAAGATGGGGCGGAGAAACAAGATTGTGAACGCAACGCCGGTAAACGATGGTTGCAGAAATGGTCACATTTGTTTACGCCGCACTCTATTACCTATCTGGGCGATGATTTGTTTAGTAATCAGCCATTTTGTGAAGCGGTCATTGCCCAGCAGCAATACTTCATCTTTGTTTGCAAACCGGATTCCCATGTTGAACTGTATCGTTGGTTAGATGCGCTCACGCCCCATGAACGCTCGGAGCGGCGCTGGAATGGAAAACAAGGTGAAATCTGGCGTTGGCAATGGGTTAATCAGGTTCCTTTACGGGCTGGTGATGATGCCTTGCTGGTTAATTGGTGTGATTTACAAATCAGTCATGAGACCACGGGCGAAATCCTCTATCACAATAGTTGGGTCACCAATCACCATTTACAGGCGAATCGGGTTGAAGACATTTGTGCTTTTGGTCGCACGCGTTGGAAGATTGAGAATGAGGGTATCAATGTTTTGAAAAAGAAAGGCTACCATGTTGAGCATAATTTTGGTCACGGGTCACGCTACCTCGCTCAGGTTTTTCTGGTTCTCAATCTTCTCGCCTTTCTGTTACATACGGCGATGCATTTGGTTGATGACCTCTATCAATTCCTACGGCAAGCATTGCATAAGCGGGTCATCTTTTTCAATGACTTGCGGGCGTTATGCCGCTATCATACTTTCCCTGACTGGGATGCCCTCTGGTTATTTATGATTAAATCCCTTGATGAAGATGATATGCCACCTGGCATTGCTGCCCTAATTTCAAATTGAGAATTGCTGACCAGTAGAGGCCTGATTTGCACTCTTTTTCGGGCTGAGATAGAATTCTCTGCCTTGTAAGTTTATTTTTGTACAATTGCTAGACAGGGTTTGCATGATTAACAGTCAATCGATCTGTTGGTCTGTGAATCCTGTCTATTGTTGTGCATCGGGTGAATTGTAAGCAGTGTTTGAATCCTTAGGAAATCGCCTGCAATCTGTTTTTGATGGCTTGCAGCGCCGCGGAAAATTGACGGAAGCGGACGTAGACAAAGCGATGCGCGAAGTGCGCCTGGCTTTGCTGGAAGCGGACGTTAATTTTAAGGTGGTGAAGCAGTTTGTGGCCCGGGTGCGGGAGCGCGCGGTGGGCCAGGAAGTGATGCGCAGCCTGACCCCGGGGCAGCAGGTGGTCAAAATTGTCCATGACGAACTGATTACGACGCTGGGTGAACCGGGTCGTTTGCAGTTGGGCTTGCAGTCTCCGGCGGTGATTATGCTGGTGGGCTTGCAGGGCGCGGGCAAGACGACGATGGCTGGGAAGCTGGCACTGCACTTGCGTAAAGAAGGGCGACGGCCGTTACTGGTGGCAGCAGACGTTTACCGTCCTGCAGCCATCGACCAACTCCAAACTTTAGGCAAGCAGCTAGATATTCCTGTATATGACGAAGGGCCGCAGGCTAGCCCGGTAGAGGTTTGTGCCAACGGTGTGAAAGAAGCTGTCCGCACTGGGGCTACCACCGTCATTTTAGACACCGCCGGGCGCTTAAACATCGACGAAATGATGATGGGCGAAATCAAGGCGATTAAGGCCAAGGTTAACCCCATCGAAACTCTGCTGGTAGCTGATGCCATGACTGGCCAGGAAGCGGTGCGCGTAGCCACCGATTTTAACAATGCCGTAAGCATTACCGGCCTGATCATGACCAAGGTAGATGGTGATGCGCGGGGTGGCGCGTCTATTTCCATGCGCGAAGTCACCGGCGTACCAATCAAATTCTTGGGTACTGGGGAAAAGCTGAGCGCCGTAGAAGTCTTCCATCCAGACCGGCTGGCTAACCGCATTTTGGGAATGGGCGACGTGATGACGCTTATTGAGCGCGCCCAGGAAGAAATGGACCAGGAAGAAGCCATGCGCGCCAGCGAGAAGCTGGTGAAAGGCGAATTTGATCTGGATGATTTCCTGAAGCAAATGCAGCAGGTGAAGCGCATGGGGCCAATTGGGCAGCTTTTGGAGATGATTCCAGGCATGGGTAAAATGGCTCGTGACGTGGATTTGTCTAGCGCGGAAAAAGATTTGAAACGGATTGAGGCAATTATTCAATCCATGACGCCTGATGAGCGGCAGAGACCTAAAATATTAAAGGCCAGCCGGAAGCGGCGTGTTGCCGCCGGGTCTGGCACATCTGTGCAAGAAGTCAATGCGCTCCTGAAGCAGTTCCAGGAGATGCAAAAGATGATGAAGCAACTGCGCCGAGGCAAAGGGCTGGGTGGACTCAGCGGTTTGCTAGGCGGGCGCATGTAATCGCTTCTTAGAGATTACCAACTAGAGATTGGGGATTAGAGACTAGAGATTGAGGTTATTCGTCCTAAACCTTTTGCTCTCCTTCTTCTAAGTCTAATCTTTCATTTCAGAGAATTAAATTAGATATTAAATTGGAGATAGTGAGATAGATTATGTTGCGAATTCGTTTGAGCCGCATGGGAAAGAAACGGCAGCCTAGCTACCGCGTGGTGGTTACTGACGTGGAAGCAAAACGGGACGGCCGTATTGTGGAACGTATTGGTCATTACAATCCCTTGGTAGACCCGATTGCTTACGATATTAAAGAAGAGCGGGCACTGTATTGGTTGAGCGTAGGTGCGCAGCCATCGGATGCCGTGCGCCGCTTGCTGGAAAAACAAGGGACCTTTGACCGCCTGAAGCGTTTGCATGGCGGTGAGGCGCTGGAAGCGTTGGTAGCCGAATATGAGGGGAAACCTCTGCCTGCTGCTGAGCCTGTTATGGCGGCCGTGGCTGTGGAAACGGCCGTAGAAGAAGAAGAGTAGACCCCTAAAATGGGGGCCCCTAGGATTGGGCGATGAAAGAACTTGTTGAGCATATTGTAAAATCCCTGGTCGATTACCCCGATCAAGTTCAGGTCGCGCAGGTGGAAGATGGTACCAATACCATCGTCGAGCTTCGTGTGGCTAGTGATGATATGGGTCGGGTCATCGGCAAAGGTGGCCGCGTGATCAATTCTATCCGGGCTCTGGCGCAGGTGCGGGCAGAGACACTGGGTAAACGGGTCACTGTTGAAGTTTTGGAAGATTAATTAATCTGGAACAGGATGCCCCTTGAATAAAAGTCATCATGATTTAGGTCACGCAGAGGACAGCACTCCGCGAGGCTCGGTAGAGGGTTCTACTGAGCCTCGTTTTTTGGTCATTGGGCAGGTGCTAAAACCTCACGGTGTACGTGGCGAGGTGCGGGTGAATCCATTCACAGAACTGCCTGAGCGCTTTAACTGGCTGGACGTTGTTTATCTGGGTGAGGTGGCTCCTAAACCGGTAGCGGTAGAATCGGTACGGTTTCACAAAGGGCTTATCTTATTGAAACTGGCAGGTTACGATGATCGAGATGCCGTACAAGCGTTGCGCGGTGTATGGCTGCAGGTGCCGGAGGAGGAAGCAATTCCGCTGGAAGATGGGGAATATTATTTATACCAGCTAATTGACCTGGCAGTTTTTACCGAAGATGGACAGCAATTAGGCATTTTGGTGGATATCATTGAAACTGGGGCAAATAATGTGTTTGTTGTGCAAGGTGAGGAGGGTGAGCAGTTGCTGCCAGACATTGATGAGGTGGTGCAGGACATTGATTTTGAAAACGGCCGTTTAATTGTCCGCTTGCTACCAGGATTGTAATAAACCTACTGTTACCCAATTTGTCATTCTTCTCGCCCGTGGTATGTTAGTTAAATATGTCTCCCGAGCTGAAATACTGGTTAGGTTTTAACCTGGTTAAGGGCATTGGCCCGGCCAAGGTGCAAGCCCTCCGCGATTTTTACGGTTCCCTAGAAACAGCCTGGCACGCGAACCAGACGCAGTTAGAAAAAATTGGATTTGACCAGCGTGCGATTAAAAGTTTTTTGGAGACGCGGGCAAACTTAGACCTGGATGTCGAACTGGAACGTGTCAGGGAACGCAATTTACAATTGTTAACCTGGGATTCGCCGGAGTATCCGGCCTATTTGCGTGAAGTACCCAATGCGCCCCCCTTACTTTACTTGTGGGGGAACCTGGAAGAAGGGGATAGGTTGGCGGTGGCTGTGGTTGGGACGCGGCGCCTGACGCGTTACGGCCGTCAGGTAACGCAAGACCTGGTAACTGGGTTGGTGATGAACGGGGTCACGATTGTAAGCGGCCTGGCCAGGGGGATTGATGCAATTGCTCACAAAACGGCGCTGGAGCTAAACGGCCGTACCATAGCCGTGCTGGGTTCAGGTTTAGACAGCATTTACCCTGCCGAACACCGCCAGATGGCGCAACAAATTGCCCAGGGGTATGGGGCAGTCATTTCTGAGTATGGATTGGGCGTAAAGCCGGAAGCCAAAAACTTTCCCCCGCGAAACCGCGTCATTAGTGGCCTATCCCTGGGGGTCATTGTGATTGAAGCAGGTGAAAGATCGGGCGCCCTCATCACATCTAACTTTGCGTTAGAACAGGGACGAGAGGTTTTCGCCGTGCCTGGCAACATAAATAGCCCGGCAAGCATGGGCACGAACCGGCTGATTCAGGAAGGCGCCAAGCTGGTTACTGGTATTGATGACATACTGGATGAGCTGAATTTAAAGCTAGTGGTTGAGCAAACGGCCGTTCAGCTTGCCCTGCCCGAAACCGCTGAAGAAGCTGCTCTCATCGCCTATTTATCCGGCCAGCCGATTCATGTGGATGAGCTATGTCGCAGCACAAACCTTCCTACTAGCATGGTTACCAGCACCTTGACGATGATGGAGCTCAAAGGGATGGTCAGGCAAGTAGGGGGGATGAACTACGTCCTGCGCGAAGCCGAACCTGACTACGTAGTTGGCAACGATACCCAGAGCAACGAAGAAGTTGGTTAGTTAGCTGGTTTGTCTGGCATTTGACATTCAGCCCATAAACCACCTGTCAAACTATACCAACAACCATTAGGAGAAAACCATGAAAATAGTCATCTTTGCGGGCGGCTCAGGTCGCCGCTTGTGGCCGATTAGCCGCCAAAAATCACCCAAACAATTCGAACCCATCATAGGCACAAAATCTACCTTGCAATTAGCTGTAGACCGTGTTTCTGGAACATACGGACTAGAAAATATTTTTATTTCCACCAACGAACGATACGTAGATATTATTCGCCGCCAGTTACCTAACTTACCAGCTTCTAATGTTATTGGTGAGCCGACCCGGCGCGATCTGGCTGCTGCCGTTGGGCTAGCCATGATGCACCTTTCAAAAGCTACGGAATCCAATCTTGATGAAGAGCCCGTTGCCATTTTGTGGGGTGACAATTACATGGATAACATCCCCAATTTTCTGCAGGTGATGGCCACGGCCGAATCCTTGCTGGCTGAAAAGAAAGCCAACATTTTGTTTATTGGGGAAACACCACGCTTTGCCAATGATAACCTGGGTTGGATCGGTTTAGGTGAAAAACTAGGTCAGATAGCAGGCCAACCCTATTTTCGTTTTCAATCACTTACCTATCGCCCGCCGATGGAAAAATGCCAACAGATGTTTGCGGAAAAGACTCATGTGTGGAATACTGGCTACTTTGTGACCACCTTGGGTTACGTCCGCCGTCTTTACCAGAAACATCAGCCTGTCATGTGGCAGCAGTTGGCCAAAATCGAGGATGCCATTGGGCAGCTAGATTATAAAAATACGCTGCACGCCATTTATCCACAGATGGAAGTGGTTAGTTTTGATGATGCCATATTGCATCACGTGCCCAGTGAGGATGCATTGGTTTTGCACAGTGAGATGGGTTGGAGTGATCCTGGAACATTGTATGCTCTGAAAGAGGCTATTAATCCGAGCCTTGACGCTGATGTAACAGAAGGTCTGGTGGTTACAAATGAAACAAAAGATTGCCTGATATACAACTATGAAGCCGATAAACTGGTTGCTGTAGTAGGTGTAGAAGGCATGATTGTTGTGAATACGGAAGACGCGATTTTAGTGGTGCATAAGGACCAGATTCCCCTGGTCAAGAAGCTGGTAAATGGCTTTGATGGTACGGAACTGGAGTCTTATAGCTGATTGCTTATGAGTGACGAAAAATTAATTGGTTATTGCCTGAAGTGCAAAGAAAAAAGAGAAATAGATAATCCGCAGGCGGAATGGGCCAGCAATGGCTCGCCTGCTACGCGTGGCGCCTGCCCGGTTTGTGGCACAACTGTCTACAAACGTGGGTACACCCTGGCCCATGATACCCTTCCTAAACCGGAGGTTACGCCACGTCCAAAAAAGGCTAAGAGCGGCAAAAAAAGCAAGCGGTCAACCGGCAAAAAGGGCAAAAAATCATCTGCCCGCCAAAGTAAGAATTCCGAAAACGGGAAACGCCGAGCCGGGAAGCTGGTTGTGGTTGAGTCACCGGCAAAGGCGAAAACAATTGGCCGGTACCTGGGGCGAGGCTACATCGTAAAATCGAGTGTGGGTCACGTGCGTGACCTGCTAAAGTCGCGGTTAAGCGTGGACGTGGAAAACAACTTTGAACCGGAATACCGCGTGCCCAATGACAAGCGGCAGGTAGTAAAAGATTTGAAGGAAGCGGCGGCCAAGGCGAAAGAGATTTTCCTGGCAACTGACCCGGATCGGGAAGGGGAGGCGATTGCCTGGCACGTGCTGGAATCGGCCGAGATGGACCCGGCACGCACGAAACGGGTGGTTTTCCACGAGATAACGAAGCCGGCAATAGAAGCAGCTTTTGCCATCCCACGAGACATTGACATGGATCGCGTGGATGCACAACAGGCGCGGCGCATTTTGGACAGGCTGGTGGGCTATAAACTTAGCCCGCTGCTGTGGCGAAAAGTACGAGGCCGGCTGTCGGCTGGACGAGTACAGTCTGTAGCGGTGCGGCAGGTGGTTGAACGAGAGCGGGAGATTGAGGCGTTTGTCTCGGAGGAGTATTGGTCGCTGGAGGCGGAATTAAGTCAACATGCGGCCAATGGTGTGGAACGGCCGTCTTTCACCGCCAAATTCCACAAATTCAAGGGGGAAGACCCGGTGCTGCGCAGCGAGGCAGACGTGCAGCCTCATCTTGCAGCATTGGAAAAAGCAGCCTGGCACGTTGGCGAGGTGCGAATCGGTAAGCGTACGCGCCGCCCTGCCGCGCCTTTCACCACCAGCACCATGCAGCAAGAAGCTTCTCGGCGCATCAACTTTGGCACCAGCAAAACTATGCGTGTCGCGCAAAGTCTGTACGAAGGCGTGGATATTGGCCAGGAAGGCTCTACCGGACTTATCACCTACATGCGTACCGACAGCCTGACGGTGTCGAAAGATGCCCAGGCGGAGGCACGCGCATTCATCATTGAAGAGTGGGGCGCAGAGAGCGTACCCGACAGCCCGCCTACTTACAAAACCCGCTCTAAGTCCGCCCAAGAAGCCCACGAGGCGATTCGTCCTACTTCGGTGCGGCGCACGCCCAAGAAGATGAAGAAATATTTGAAGCGGGATGAGTACCGGCTGTACCGCTTAATTTGGGAACGGTTTGTGGCCAGCCAGATGGCCTCGGCCATTTATGACACGGTGTCGGCGGATATTTGGGCAGGGGATGTCAAGGTGGCGGCTGAGAAACGGCCGTATCTCTTCCGCGCGACTGGTTCCACCCTGCAATTTGCCGGGTTCCTGGCCTTGTATGAAGAAACCAAGTCGGAAGATGCCACGGATGAAAACGGCGATACCCTCGTCCCGTCAGACTTGACCAGCGGCGAGCTGTTAAATTTGCTCAAACTACTGCCTGACCAGCATTTTACCCAACCGCCCCCGCGATACACCGAGGCAACGCTGGTTAAAGCGCTGGAGGAGCATGGCATTGGCCGCCCCAGCACCTACGCAGCCATCCTATCCACGATTCAGCAGCGTGGTTACGTGGAGCGGCAGGATAAGCGGCTCGTGCCCACAGAAACCGGGCTGGTCGTGAATGACATTCTAGTTGAGCATTTTCCGGAAATTCTTTCGGTGAACTTCACGGCGCGGTTGGAAGACGAGTTGGATGAAATTGCCGAGGGCAAGCCCTGGGTGCCAGTGCTGGCCGAGTTTTATG
Organism: uncultured Chloroflexia bacterium; assembly: GCA_963695505.1. Taxonomy (GTDB): domain Bacteria; phylum Chloroflexota; class Anaerolineae; order Promineifilales; family Promineifilaceae; genus JACSRF01. The sequence goes on from CAVOGX010000016.1 coordinate 77,075, forward strand.
GTAATTTTTCTGAAAATCTGGCCAAAGCGGATAAGGCCATTCCCAAGATTGACTTGCGGGAAGAGCCAGAAGAGGTAGGGCGTGAATGCCCGCTTTGTGGCAACCCGTTGCTTTACCGACAAGGGCGTTACGGCCGTTTCATTGGCTGCAGCAATTTCCCTACTTGTCGCCACACCGAGCAGATCGTGGAGAAAGTGGGGGTTACGTGCCCCAACGATGGTGGCGATTTGGTGGTGAAACGCACGCGGCGCGGGCGTGTTTTCTACGGCTGCGCCAACTATCCGGAGTGCGATTGGACGAGTTGGAAGAAACCCATTGCCCAGGCATGCCGCCTTTGTGGCAGCCTGCTGGTTGAAGTGAATAAGAGTACGGCCGAATGTACAAAATGCGGTGAACGCCAGCCAATTGAGCAAAAAGAAGCGGTTGGCAATTAGCTGTCAGCTATTAACCTGAAGAGCCGTCGTGCGGTGCGTGCGACGGCTCTTTTTCTTTTCTATCCGCTATCGACCACGCTAACCGGCTAACTGCCCAGTTCCTGCGAAACGGCCGTTGCCAAAATATCCACCATCTCGTCCACCTGCGCCTTATTGACGATGAGCGGCGGTCCCAGAATTACTAGGTCCCCGTTCGTGCCATCGGCGCAGCCCTGTGAATAATAGACAACCAGACCTAACTCAAAAGCCCGCTGCCAGATTTCCCAGGCGACATACTTTTGCCCCAACTTAAAAGGTTCCTTCGTCTCCCGATCTTGAACAATTTCCAATCCCCAAACCAGCCCACGCCCGCGGATATCACCTATGTGGGGATGATCGTTAAAGGTTTGTTGCAGCTTTTGCTCCAAATACTCGCCAACCTGGGCAGCATTATCCACCAAATTCTCTGCGTGCATAATGCGCAAGGTTTCCCGCGCTGCCGCTGCACCCACGGCGTGATGGCTAAAAGTGCCCCCGTGGTTGAAGTCCCCCAGCGTTAGCCGAATTTGCTCCACGTCATCCCCTTTAGCCGCAATACAGCCAAAGGGAACATAGCCACCTGCCAAGCCTTTTGCAGTTACAATGATGTCTGGCTCCACGGGCCAGTGCTGCAAACCCCACCATTTACCTGTGCGTCCCATGCCCACCAGCACTTCGTCGGCAATGAGCAGCACGCCGTATTGGTTACAAATTTCGCGAATGCGCGGCCAATAGTCGTTGCTGGGAGCCAAGCCCCCCAGACTGGCACCGCTGATAGGTTCGGCAATGAAACCTGCCACGTTCTCTGCCCCGACATTTAGGATGGCCTCTTCCAATAAATTGGCAACTTCAACACCACTACGCTGGTCGCGGTAAGGGTATGGAGGATCAATGTGGGGCATTTGGGGCATCATGTTGAGGTAAGGCTGCCGCATAGATGTTTTACCGCTGACACTGAGTGCGCCCAGAGATAGGCCGTGATAGCTGCGCCAGCGGCTGATGATCAGGTGACGGCCGATTTCCCCTCGCGCCATTTGAATCTGCCGGGCTAGTTTAATGGCTCCCTCCACCACTTCTGAACCGCTGCTGAGATAGTAAAAACGTGCGCTTTGCAAGGGTACAATTTTTGCTAACTCTTCTGAGAGCTGCTCGACTGGTTCGCTCGTAAACATGATGGCGTGGGCATAGGCCACAGCCTGGGCTTGCTTGGTCATGGCTGCAACAATTTCAGAACGGCCGTGTCCGACATTGATCACCAGCGGCCCGCCAGATCCGTCAATATAACGCTTGCCCGTTTCATCCCAAAGGTAAATGCCCTTCCCGTGGGAAATCTTCGGCCGTGGGTGATTCATCTTTCGATAAAATACGTGACCTTGCGGATGTTTGTAAGTCATAATGGGTCCTATGTGCTTTTTGCCCCTATGGGTTAGGCTTCACCTGAATCATCCTGAGAATCCTGCGGAGCTTCCAGGGCTTTTCGTTCTTTTTCTTGTTCGATTGCCCCAACGCCTAAAGGCTGCCACTTTTGCGCAATTTCGCCACTGCGCAGACGGTGTTCAACGCCACCTCGCGCACGCGTCTCCGCAAAGCCGGCCGGCTCGATGAACATTTCCTCACCTTCCAGCAGCTTGGTGATGCCTTCCTGACCTGGTTCGGGTCGGCGCTCCAGAAGCCGTTCCTGGTCATGAATTTCCGTTGGGATCGTAGTCGATCGGTTCGGTGTAGGTGGTGATGAAGCCTTCAAAATTGCGCAGCACCACTTTTCCCGGGGCCTGAGCCAGCACGTAGTTTGGCGTGACGGGAATTTTGCCGCCGCCGCCAGGCGCGTCGACAACGTAAGTGGGCACGGCATACCCGGACGTATGGCCGCGCAGCCCTTCCATGATTTCGATGCCTTTGCTGACGGTGGTGCGCAAATGACCGGCCCCTTCCACTAGGTCACACTGGTACAGGTAATACGGCCGTACCCGAATCTTCACCAAATCGTGCACCAGCTTTCGTTGGATGTGTACCGAATCATTGACTCCTGCCAACAGAACTGACTGATTGCCTACGGGCACACCGGCTCGCGTCAAGCGGTCCATGGCTGCGCCCAGCTCCGGTGTAATTTCTTTGGGATGATTAACGTGAATATTTAGCCACAGAGGATGATATTTCTGGACCATGTCACAAAATTCTTCGTTCACGCGCATTGGCAAGAAGACGGGCACCCGCGAACCAATGCGGATGATTTCCAGGTGCGGGATAGCCCGCAGACGCGCCAATATCATGTCCAGCAGCTTGGGAGCCAGCACCATGGGGTCGCCGCCTGAAAGCAGCACGTCGCGGATTTGCGGCGTGCGCTCAATGTACTCAATTTGCGCGTCAAACTCCTTGCGGCTAAAGGTTTGGGTGGGGTCGCCCACAATGCGGCTGCGGGTGCAGTAGCGGCAGTAGCTGGCGCATTGGGTGGTTACCAGCATCAGCACCCGGTCCGGGTAGCGGTGTACCAGACCAGGCACGGGTGAATGTTTGTCTTCGGCCAGCGAATCTTCCATCATGGATTGGAAGGGTACCATTTCCCGGTCGGTGGGGATGACTTGCTTGCGCACCGGGCAGTGGGGGTCGTCGGGGTCAATCAGGCTGGCAAAGTAAGGGGTAATGTCCACCCGGAAAAGCCCTTTTGCGCTCAAGGCCTTACGTTCTGATTCGGTCAGGTTGATGACTTTCTCCAATTCTGCCACGGTATTCAAGCGATGACTCATTTGCCAGCGCCAATCCATCCATTTTTCGTCCGGAACGTCTTGCCAAAAGGGGGCGCGGGTGTAAACGGGTTCGGTGATTTGTTGAGTAGTTGTACTATCTTCCATAGTCATGACACTCCTGTTTGGGGAAATGTGAATTATAGGGGAAAAGAAATATGTTTGAGTAGATTTTGTTTAGTTATTTGCTCTCAAACCGCTATTTTCCTAACGTTATTGTAGTTAATAAGTTTAGCGTGTTTTCCAGAATTTGCTGCTGCTGCTCATCGCGGTTTATGCTGGCGGGGTTGTCGCCGACTTGCAGCCCCGTGCCGTAAAATCCAAATTGCGTGTGGTTGCCCCCCTCAATGGGCACGAAAATGGTCTGACCGGGCAGCAAAGGACGGGCTGCGTCAATATCAGCAAGCTGGGCCAGGCCGTCTTCTGTGCCGTAAATGGTGGTGACCGCTCCTCCGTAGCCGCTTAAATCGTCGCCAGCAGCAGGATAGGAAGCCAGCAGTACTAGACCGGCGATGACATCCTGGTTGTTGGCGGTAAAGTTGGCGGCCATCGACCCGCCCAATGAGTGCCCGCCAATGGCCCAATAGCGAATATCCGGCAGAGCGGCAATGATGTCGGCCGCTTCGGTAGGGTCCAACACTGCCAGGTTTAAGGGCATGGGGGGAATGACCACGAGATACCCGGCAGCGCTGATGCTTTGTGCCAGAGGTGCATAGGCCGCCGGAGGCACAAAACCGCCCGGGTAGAGGATGAATCCGGTGACAGGTTTTACGGCCGTGGGTTTAAAAACCAGCCACCCTTCGTCAACAAAGTCAACGTCGGCAGTGTCTTGCAATGCGGCTTCTGCTTCGGGCATAAGCGGGTTCCGAGCATTGCCCAGAATGACAAAGCCAGCGAAAGCTAGAATGAGGATGATAGGCAGCAGCAGAAGCCACTTCCATAGGCTTTTTCGGGATTTCTTCTGAGATGGAGTTGTGGTCATTAACTTAACGGTAGAGTCCTTCTGGGTCTAGCTGCTGGCGGATGATGGCTAACTCTTCGGGGGTGGGCGGGGCCACTTCGCGCAGGTTGGGAGAAATGCGCAGCGGCCAGCCGACGAGTTCTTGAATGGAAACGGCCGTTTCCCCCGGTGCGATCTCCGTCAGAGTCATCTCCCGTTCTTCATTGTCAAAATCAAACAGAGCTTTGTCCGTAATGACAACCTGCGGTCCAGAACCTGGCAAGCCCAGCTTTTGCCGCGCATCGCCGCCGTCCAGGTGGCCTGGGCTGGTGAGAAAGTCCAGTTTCTCTACGAAGGCGCGCTTACTCAAACGCATAATCATGAAGATCTTCTTGGCATTGATGGCGATTTCACACGCGCCGCCCGAACCGGGCAGGCGCACCTTTGGCTGCGCGTAGTCACCAACAACGCTGGTGTTCAAATTGCCAAATCGATCAATTTGCGCGCCGCCTAACAAGGCTACATCTACCAGCCCGCCTTGCAAGTAGAGCATGAACAGGTCAGCAATGCCGGTGACGGAGGTAGCATCACTAACCAGGGTAGGGTCGCCAATTGAAAGTGGCAAGCGTGCCGGATGAGCGCCAAAAACGCCACTTTCGTACACGAGCTCTATGTGTGGAGAATGACTGCGCCGCGCGAGATTACAGGCGATGTTGGGCAGTCCTACCCCAACGAAAACAACGCGGCTGCCTTGCAGCGCCCGCGAGGCGTTAATGATCATGAGTTCGGAAGGGGAATAAGGAACGGATTGGTTCATAGGAATCCTTTGATTTGAGCGCAAGGTTCTCATAAATGGTATTTGGGTCGGTCGTGCGCGCTTTTTTAGATATTCCACTCAATTTCTGGCCGCAATTGGCGGGCAAGGGCAATTAAGTCTGGCAATCGATTGCGCCGATTCATTTCATCAACAAGATACAGAGCCTTCAAGCGAAATTCGTCCCCTGGCAAATCTGAATATTCTAAACCCAAATCGTAGGTAATAATTTTCAGGTCGCTTTCGCTAAAGCGGGTGGTGAGCATTTGTCGTAACTGGCTTAGCGCCTTTCTGTCGGGACCGGCGCGAAGGTCGACAATGGATGGCGATGGCGAGGAAGTTTTCTGAGCTGAAAATGCCTCAGTACGTTTTTTCCAATCTGCAAACATCCCCACAAATTCTGGATCTGAAGTGATGTTGCCATTGATGTCTGCCCATTTTACGTACCAATCATATCCCCGTTCTAGCAGTCCTTCGCTTTTAGTGCCGTGACCTACAATCACCAACAATGGGTGGCCCATTGTGTAGGCAATGGTCGCTTCGATTTGATTCCAAACAGTGGGCAGGGAAATGTCGGCCCAGATTTTTTCTTGGGGGCTCCCGCGTTTTTCCGTTGCTTCTGGCATGTACATGCGTTCATAGGCCAGGACAATGGTGCCGACGCAGTCCTGCATAAGTTCCGTGACGGCCACCAAAGGTTGTTTGCTAGAAAAATAGGTGCGTCCTACGGTTTGGGGCAGCATGCCATTCATTTGCAAGTATCGCTCAATGGCCTGCACAAATTCTTCCTGGTCTACGTTGGAAGTTCGACCAACGCTCAGAAAAACTTTTGGAGTTGTCACTTGCACCTCCTTAATCAATCATAACGGCCGTAATTCACCGGTTCCGAAAGCATCTCTCCCGCATCCAGGCTGGCCAGTCGCTCCTGTCCTAACTTTTGCAAATACGCCGTCCGGTCCGGCACGCCATAAACCCATTCTGCCAGCCACTCCTCTGTGGCCTCCACCGTTTTTGATCGCTCGCCCCAATCCAGGTAAAAAGCATTGTCCCGGTCGTAGTACCCCTGCACGTAACTCGGATGTGCACCGAAAGGTTCGTGAACGACAGCATCAACTATCAGGCCAGGTATCAGCGTGCGATTGGGGTCCCGGCGAATAATTTCCTCTTCAACCACCTCTTCCACGACGACGACAACCTTTTCAGCAGCAAAGGCTATTTCTTTTTGCATGCCCAGCAGTCCCCAGAGCTGGGTGTTGCCCTGAAGGTCAGCCCGTTGCGCATGGAGAAAAGCTACATCAGGCTTAAGCGGCGGAACTACGGCAATATCACCGTCGCCATAGGGGCTGGCAACAAACTTGATATTGGGATTAACTGCCGGCATGTCGCTGCCCGTATAGCTGCGTAAGGGGAAAAAGGGCAAATTGCTGGCCCCGGCCATGTAGCGTGCGACCATCCCAAAGTGGGAGTACTCTTCCAATTCCAGCGGTTTAGGAACACCTTTTTCAACGGCGCGGCGGATTGCGTAGAGACTACCCACACCAGGATTTCCCAGATAGCTGAAGATTAATTTTCGAGCTGTGCCAGCTGCTACCATCTGATCATAGATTAGGTCTGGCGTCATTCGGATCAGGGTTAATTCCTGCTTGCGCTGGCGAATGATTTCGTGCCCGGCGGCAAAACAGATAAAAGCGGTAAACCCTTCAATGGCTACTGCACTGCCATCCGTTACGAATTGGCTTACCGCCTCCGACATGCTCAGAAGTTTATTTGTTTTGTTCATTTTGCAGGTGGGAAATGGAATGAGGAATGATAAACGCAATATCGTAAATTCATCATTCCTCATTCAAATTTCAAGCATTAATCCACGACTGTCTGGCTTTGTTCATGCATGTACTGCTGGATGTAGTAGAAGCTGCCTGCCGCTTTGCCGGTAGAGCCACTGCCTTTCCAGCCGCCAAAGGATTGATAGCCAGGCCAGGCGCCAGTGGTGGCACCGCTAGAGCGGTTTACATAGAGTACGCCAGCTTCAATATTATCCAACCACCACTGGATTTCTTCATCATCTTCGCTGAAGAAGCCGGCTGTAAGGCCGTATTCCACGTCGTTGGCCCGCGCCATAGCATCTTCCAGGTCTTGAAAGGCGCTACGGTGACGATGGGTAAGAACATTTCATGTTTCCAAAGGTAATGGTCTTCCGGCAGTTCGTCGACGATAGTCGGTGCAACGAAGTAACCATTTCCTGCACCCTCTAAAATTTCGCCACCATAAACAATTTTGCCGCTGGCGCGCAGGTCTGCCACAAATTTTTTGTAATCCTCGAAAGCGCCCTTGTTGGCCACAGGTCCCATCCAATTGTCCTGGCTTGTGGGGTCGCCAACGTTGATTTTCTTGGTCAGATCAAGAAGTTTATTCATGAAGACGTCTTTGACGTCGGCGTGGACGTAGACGCGGGAACAAGCAGAGCATTTTTGCCCCTGTAGGCCAAAGGCGGAACGCATGACGCCCATAGCTGCTTTATCCAGGTCTGCCTTTTTGCTGATGATGGTGGGGTTTTTACCACCCATTTCGGCAATGACCGGACGCGGGTACTTGGCCGTGGAAAAGGTGCGCAAGATGTGCATGCCTACGTCGTAACTCCCGGTAAAGGTGACGCCGGCTACATCAGGATGGTCCAATAGAGCCTGGCCTACCACACGACCGCTGCCGGTGATGAAGTTGAATACGCCATCAGGCACGCCCGCGTCCCGAAAACATTCGGTGAGGAACCAGGCGGTGAGAGGTGTATCTGTGGCTGGTTTGAGGACGACGGTGTTCCCAGCTACCAGGGCGGCTCCGGCAGGACCACCAGCCAGCGCGCCAGGGAAGTTAAAGGGGGATATGACTACCCAAACGCCATAGGGCTTGAGGACACTGCGATTATGATGCTTATCGCTTTCGGAAAGAAGTTTAAAGTTGAAGTTGTTGTTTTTCTCGATTGCGTCGGCAGTTGTAGCGGATGCAGATCGGCCGTTTCTTCCACATCGCCTAATGCTTCCAGACGGTTTTTACCAATTTCCAGGCTCATATTTGCGCCCATGTAGAACAGGCGATCACTGATGAGGTCTGCTGCTTTGCGGATGATGGCGACGCGCTCTTGCCACGGCCGTTTACTCCAGGCGGGGAAGGCGGCTCGAGCCGCAGTAATTGCATCATTGGCATCTTGTTCCGTGCCGTATTGAAATGTGCCCATGACCCAATCTAAGTTGACCGGGCTGCGCTTTTCAAAGGTTTTTTCTGCAAAGCGCTCTTTACCATTTATAAACAGGGGGTAGTTTTTACCAAAGTCGGCTTTGGCTCGCTTTACAGCTTCATCATAAAGCTGGTGCAGCCTTGGGTCAGGGCTGGCGAGGGTTGAGTAAGTTACTTTGATTCGTTCAGTCATTATTGCCTCCAACAGGAAATATGTGGGATTGGCGTTTAAATTGCCATCCATAAACCAAATGGGTTTTCAGGCTTCAACAAGCGCTGTTGTTAAAGTGAAAGGGGGGTATTAGCTATCAATTTCGAAGGAGCGGCTTGTTGATTACCTAACAACGCTATTATACCCATCTTTATTGATGTCGCATTACGCGGTTTGTCATGTATTTAGGGTGACAAAGGGCTATGGTGGGTGCTGGCCCAATTTCCAAACCTTTTATGGGTGTATTGCAAACTTACGAGAATGGGATATGCAATTTTTCAATAAATTAAATGAGTCACTTTCCCAATGATTTTTGAATTTTTTGTGTGACATTTACTGGCATTAAAAGCAAAGGATAGAGGTGATTCAACAATCTCGGGAACAGATTAAGGGCAATAAGGGCTACCGGGCCAGGTGGGGGTTGTATTGTCATCCAAATACCAGAATAATGTATCCAAGGATTTGTTGACAGTTACACTAAAAACAAAGCTGTGAAGTCCTGGCTGGAAGAATGCTGGCTGTCCACGGTTTGTTGGGGCTGGGAAAAACCGATTATTTGCTCCAGGGACAACGGTTACGATATAGGCGTTATTATTTTGATAACCAAAGTAGACGGTAACGGTATCATCACCATTATGAATAACGCAATTGAGGATTGGCTGTAATCGCTGGTATTCCAAAGTGGCGGTAGGAGTAGGGGTTGCAGTCGAAGTTGGGGTTGCAGTGGTAGTCGCAGTGGGTGTCATTGATGGTGTTGGGGTGCTGGTGGGCTGCAGTACTGGCGTAGCGGTCGCTGAAGGTGACGGAGTAGCTGTATGGGTAGGCAGCGGCGTAACAGTTGCCGTTGGGCGAAGTGTTGGGGTGGATGAGGGCAATAATGTTGGAGTTGCCGTGGGGCGAAGTGTTGGGGTGGAAGAGGGCAGTAATGTAGGTGTAGCCGTTGGGCGAGGCGTGGCTGTATTTGTGGCAGGCGGCACGGCCGTTGCTGTAGGCGACACAGGCGTGTAAGTAGGGGAAACGGCCGTTGTGCTGGGTTGTGGGGTGGGTGTGGGCGTCAATGTCTGGAAAGGTGCAGGTGCTGTAGGAGAAACGGCCGTAGCAGTTGCCGTTGGTTGGGTTACGGTCGGCGTGTTGGTTGGTTTTTCACCGGTTGCCAAAGGCTCAGAGGTGGGTAAAGCAGGAATTTGCGTTGGTGTATTTGAAGCTGTTGTTGGGAGTAGGAAGAAACCAGCAACATTTATTTCTTCCAGGGCAAGTTTCGGTTCTGGCGAGGGCGTAATTCGCAGGTAAGCAGAATCGGCCGTGGCTTCCAGCAATATATCCGGGTTTAATGGAGCAAATGCCAGAGTATCCCGCGGGTCTGTACCATAATTTGCACCCCTTTGGGTTTGCACATTGGCATTTAGCGTTTTAGCCAGGGAAAAACGCAAAGCTAATGTAGAGGCTCCCAACACGCTGGAAAAGCTGATGATTACCATGAAGGCTACCGATAACCACTCCCAACGAAAGAGCCTTTTACGGTAAGGCTGCTCTATATGTCCAGTATTAGCCATCGCTTTCGGTAGCAGGGAAGGTTAGGCTAAAAGTGCTGCCCTGGTTGGGTGCACTGTTGACCCACACCTGGCCCCCATGAAGTTCAACCAGCGAGCGCACGATGTACAAGCCCAATCCCACACCGGCCTGGTTGAAATTTTCTTGCTGCTGTGCGCGGAAAAATCTTGAAAATAAAAATGGAAGATCGGCCTGGCTTATACCAATGCCGCTGTCCTGTACGTCAACACGAACCTGACCATTTTCGCGAAATGCGCAAACGGATACCCTGCCCCCCACCGTTGTGTATTGAAAAGCATTATCTAATAGATTATCGAGTACCCACTGCAGCCGGTGATTATCCCCTTCAATGAACAATGATTCATCTGGAAGCGAAACTGAAAAGGCCAGATTTTTTTCATTCATGCGTTTTTGCCAGGTGGATGTTTTTTCCATAAGGAGCCGTGAAACGTTTAATTTTTTACAGTTTAATTTGAGGGCGCCATTTTGGATTTCCCCTAGTTCGATGAGCTTGTTGACATGGTTAGTCAGGGTGTGAGTGTTGCCACGCACTTTTTCTAAGAAGCGGATTTGGGTTTCGTCGAGGTTTTCGTGGCCAGTCATGGCCAACAGTTCAACGTAACCTTTGATCGATGTTAATGGGGTTCGCAATTCGTGAGAAATATTGGAAATAAAGCCATCTTTAAGGCTTTCAGCTTCTGCTTCGCGGGTAATATCTCGTAAAACAATAACGCGATTAAGCGTTTCGCCAGAATGGGTTTCCACCGTTGAGGTCACGGCGCTATAAACCTTGTCGTCAATTTGATACTGTGGTTTGGGTTGAGAGAGAGAGTTCACTTCGTTATTAAAAATTGTGCTAATTGTTTGCCTGCTGGCTTCATGTTCTCCTGTCCCATTTGCAAAGTAATAGCGATCGAGCAAGGCTTGGCCTGCCGGGTTTGTGGTAATGATTTTGTTATCTTTGCTAAGGACAATCACGACGTCAGCAATGCTGTGTAAAATTGCCTGCAGGTTTCTGGCCTGCTCTTGTAGCTGGCGATTTCGGGCAGCGAGATGATCTGTCATGGTGTCGAAGGTGTTGGCCAACAAACCAATTTCGTCATTGGTGGTGATTCCGCTGCGTTGATTTAGATCTCCTTTGGCAACGGCCGTTGACACTTCAACAAGGCGATAAATTGGCCGGACGATACGCCGGGCAATTAAATAACCCAGGGCAAAAACCGATACGGCCGCCAGCGAGAAAACCATGCTTAATTGATTGCGGCTGGTTGCTGTGGTACTTACAATAAAGTTGCTCGGCAAAGCCACACTAAACAACCCAAAGGAAGTGTTACGCAGCCGCCAATCTCCAAAGGCGAGTTGGTATTGTTGGTTGTGTATTTCGATCTGGCGTAGTGGCACCTGGGCGTCTGCTGTATTGCTAACGACGAGATTTTTTGCCGAGTTATTGCCTAGCAATTCTAAAATCTCGGCATACTTTCCATCAGGCTCTTGCAGCGCCGTGCTGTTTTCGGCAAACGTTGTCGCTAGGACCTGTCCGTTGGGCAGGTAGAGGGTAACTTTGGCCACCGAGTTTTGGGCAAGATTGTTAACCAGTACCTGCAAATCCATACCAACCAAGGCGGCACCAACAATCGTTCCGTTATCGCGGACGGGGCCAATTGTAAAAACCATCACGCTGTCACTGTTTTGGGCTACAAAGGTCCGCTTGTCGCCCAATCCATCTTCTTCACCGTTGAGGGTTTCCAGGACCGGATCAATTTCTGCAAAATTGGCCCCACTTCGAGTTTCTGTTTGGTTGGCGGATAGAGACCGCTGCCATCCAAACACCTCAAGGCCATCCTTGTTGAGCAGGTGCACGGCGTCCATATTGCTGTTTGCAACAATTTGCGGTACCAGGCTAGCAAGAGTCTCTTGCTGATTATCCAATATAGCTTGGGCGACACCGTTGGTATTGGCCACTACCCGTAGCACAGCCAGCCGGTTTTCTTCCTCATCGACCATGCTTTCCGCTACGATACGTCCTGCATCTAGAAGCTGGTTATGAAAGCGCTCCGAAAGCGAGCTGGTGACCAGATTTGTGACGATGAAGGCACCGATTGCGGCAATGATGAGCGTGAGGAGGGTGTATGGAACAATGATTTTGGAGCCTATGCCGCGTAACCACTTCATAGTTTGATCCGAGAAACTTTAGAGATAAAAATGGCATCTTCCTGCACAAGAAAACAGTAACTTAGCAACCAGAACAGCACAATGGGGTAAGGGTACCACCAGTGATGAACGTGCGTAAATTTTGGGTGAATTATGGGTTTTTAGAGGGCGCGGAGTATGCGTCCGGCCAGCCCGGGACCTTCGTAGATAAGACCGGTATAAAGCTGTATGAGGGTAGCGCCGGCATCCAGTTTAGCCCGGACATCTTGGGCCGTTCGCACGCCGCCGACGCCGATGATGGGCAGGGTGTTACCGGTTTGCTGGGCAATGTAACGGATAATGGCGTTGCTGAGGTCGCGTAACGGCCGTCCACTAAGCCCACCGCTTTCATCTTGGTAAGGGCTGGTGAGGCCCGTGCGGCTAAGGGTGGTGTTGGTGGCAATAACACCATCAATTTGCTGGGTCAGAATGGTGTCGAGAATGGTATCGAGTTCTGCCCACGAGAGATCAGGGGCAATTTTTACCAATAACGGCCGTTTTCGTACCCCAAATCGGCCTGCCAGCACCTCGCTTTCAACCCGCAAGGTGCGCAGCAGATGGGCTAGATAAATGCCAGCCTGCAGCTCTCTCAGACCTGGCGTATTGGGGGAGCTAATATTCACCGCCAGGTAGTCGGCATACTTGTACACGGCGCGCATCACCTGCATGTAGTCCAGCGCGGCGTCGGCCAGAGGGGTGGCTTTTTGCTTGCCCAGGCTGACGCCAATGATGCGGTCTCCTTTTTGTTGGGCGAGAACGTGCAGGTGAGAAACGGCCGAAATCACCCCGCCATTAGGAAAACCCATGCGATTTATTAGCGCCCCATCCTCCGGCAGCCGAAAAACCCGCGGACGAGCATTTCCCTCTTGTGGCTTAGGCGTCAACGTGCCCACTTCGACATGTCCGAATCCCAGTAAACCCAGCCCGCGGGCGATTGCTACATCCTTGTCAAAGCCGGCAGCAATCCCTAACACATTGGGAAAGGTTAAGCCCATCGTGTGGATTGGCTGCTGGGGGATTTCTCCGGCGATGCGCTGCAGCAAGCGCTGACCAGAACGCCATCTTTGGGCAATACGCATTGCTTGGAGTGTGCGGTCGTGCACACTCTCCGGGTCGAGGCGCTTTAACAGAGGGAAGAAAAGCCGTTGATAAACCGTCATGCCGCTATTTTAATGGCAATTGGTAGTTAAGGCGAAGCTGGTTCAGGTGTAGAAATTGTGTAGCCTTTAGGAGCTTGTTGCGCATAGGGAGTTACAGGTGGAAATTCATCCTCATAAAAAACAACTTCTGTGAACCCGATGCTTTTGATAATTTTAGAGATTTCTTCCTGAGCATTGGTGTTGGCTCGCTCTAATAATGACGTGTCTTCCTGCGCTACAAGAAGAATTTCATATTCAGCCTGCTGCCGCACCGCTGTTTCTAAATCCGGATCTGCCCGTGTCAATAAACCTGTATCCCGGTCTAATATTTTCGACTTTTGGGTGTCCAAAACAGGCAAATCATCAAAGATTGCAGCTTTTGGTAGGCGTATCCAAACGGTGTCTGGGCCAACGACCACTATGTCCGCTTCGGTTAACTGTGAGAGATCAATACCTGCGGCCACGGTACCATGGGCTTCGAAAATTAGCTGCTCTCCGAGCAACCCCCAAAACAAGTCGCTTCTCTGTTCTGCGATCAGATTTTTCTGATAATCAGCGGTAACGGTGAGGAGCCGGGCTTCATCTTGCACATTTTGCAAGACGGTTACCGGACTGGCAATAATCTCCGGTGTAACCGGAACCAATAAATCGCCCACAAACTCCCCAATAGGGTTTGTGGCTTCGCTTAAGCGCTGCACTCCCTGATTGACCCTAAAGGCCCCAATGATAAAAATAATGAGTACAATGGTGGCGGAAATGGCGAAAATTATCAGGAAGATGTACAGAGTTCGCTGTAAACAAGAACCGCCTGGCTTGGCGGGGGGATACGTTTGGTTTTCGGGTCCTTCACTCATCAGATTGTCCAACTCCTGCAGGTAGAATATGCACTGATTCAAGCTATCGTTTACTTTATCTCAACTTTTTCAATTATTCACCCATCTATACGCACAAAAGTAATAAACCTCTCAATACTCCGGGGTTACGGCCGTTTCCGGCGCATTAACGTCGCTCTTACGGTGGGCAGCATAGTTGCATACATTTTTCGTTTGGAGAAAATTAGATTATGTTAGTCGCAACCTGTGTTGTTGAATTAAGCTTGAACGGTGTTTATTCTTTAAAAGATAAGCGCAGCATTGTTAAATCCATCTTGACGCGCTTGCCGAAACAATTTAACGTGGCCACGGCCGAAATCGCCCACCACGACATCTGGCAAACGGCCGTTATTGGGTTGGTCACCGTGGGTAACGATGCTGGATACCTGCATGGCTTACTCGAAAAAGCCGTTGCCTGGATTGAACAAACCCGCCCCGACGCACCCATTACCCGATACTCGATTGAATTTCGCTAGGTCGGAACTTTCAGGGAGACGAGAGCGTATAACAAATATGACCCAAATAAAACATTTAGGGCAATGTATATTTCTTTTTCTTCTCCTATTGGGTGTCATGTCGTGGCAGCCGGCAGTTGCTCAAGAGGAAGATGTTACAGGCGTCAGCATGAGTGCTCGCGCAGGATTTGACGGTTACTATCGGCAACAAAATTGGGTCCCTGTACAGGTGACTGTAGCTAACGACGGGCCAGCAGTTGAAGGCGAACTGCGGATGACCATTGGCTCATTTAATTCGGGGGATCGTGTTATTTACACAGCTCCCCTCAGTTTGCCAACCCAGTCCAACAAACGCGTGATGCTCTACGTAGATATCCCGAGTATTCTTAGCAACCCTGTTGTCGAGTTGCGCGACGAAAACGGCCGTCTCATTGCCGAAGTAGAAACCAACCCACTACGCCAAATGGGGGAAAATTCCCTCCTTTATGGGATTGTCAGTTCAGAGCCTGGCGAACTAGAGTTTTTAGAAAACATTACTGGCACACGCCTCACCGCGGCGGCAGCCTTTCTCGCTATGGATGAGCTGCCGGAAGTGCCTACGGCCTGGGATTCCCTGGACGTACTCATTTTCAATGACGTAGACAGCGGCGAATTAACTACCCGGCAGCAAGATGCATTGCGAAAATGGGTTAGCATGGGTGGGCAGCTGGTTGTTACTGGTGGTGCTGGCTGGCAAAAATCTACGGCCGTTTTCAGCGACATGCTGCCCGTCACCCTCAGCGGCAGCGAATCCATCGCAGACCTTCCAAACCTTACAGCCGAAATTGGTCTCCCGTTTCGCGACCCTGGCCCATATGTCGTAGCGACCAGCAGCCTGCGCAGTGGGGATTTACTCTTCCACGAAGCCGGCCTGCCCCTGCTGGCGCGGCAGGGTTGGGGGCGTGGTCAGGTTTATTTTCTGGCACTCGATCCCAAGCTGGCCCCTCTGGTTGACTGGGATGGCAGCGAAATTCTTTGGGCTACCGTGGCCAATGACCTGCCCATAAACCCTTACTGGTGGAGTGGTGTGCAAAACAGCTATGCAGCAGAAACGGCCGTTTCCAGCTTACCTTCTCTCACTTTACCCTCGGTATTAGGCCTCGTGGCTTTTTTGCTGCTTTACGTCATCATAATCGGCCCGGTAAATTACCTCTTTCTCAAGCGGCGCAAGCAGCGCGAATTAGCCTGGGCTTCCATTCCCGTGATGGTGTTGATCTTTAGCGGTATTGCTTACCTCACCGGCTTTCAACTCAAGGGAAACGAGGTGATTTTAAACCAGATGGCGGTGGTATACGGCCGAATCGGTGGAGAAAACCTTCGTGTCCAAAGCTTGTTGGGCCTATATTCGCCGGGACGCAGCACCTTCGACCTCGTATTACCAACGGAGGTGATGGCCCGGCCTTTTGAGCGCTCTTTCGGCAATATGGGCGGCAGCGGCAATATCGACGCCATTTCCCGCAGCACTAATCTTACTCTGGAAAACATACGCGTGGACGTAAGTGGTGTCGAGTCCTTTGTCATTGAGGGATATCGTGATGGTTTACCAATGACCGGACAAGCAAGCCTCAACCAGGATGGCGGCGACATATTACTAGACGTTAACATTCAAAATAACAGCGACTTATTGTTTGAAACCGCCACTATCCTTTTGGGGAACCGGGCTTATCCGCTGGGAGACATTGCTCCAGGAGCAGAAGTTAACATGTCACAGCGAGTTGGGCGTGCGCAGAGCAGCCCGAGCACATCTTTTACTTTTTCAAGTCCGATCTCCATATCGTCCGGCGGGGCGCCTCTGGTGGGAAATGCGGAATTGATACTTGGTACTGCAAACTATTATGATGACCGCAACGTTTACCCGCGCTGGCAGCTATTGGAAGCTCTAGACAGCAGCAGTTATGGTATGTTTGCACCTACGCTTCCCGCCAATACGGTTACGCTGACAGCCTGGGCTGAGCAGCCACAAATATCGGCAGCCCTCGAAGAGCGGGATTTTCGAGAGATGGCTACGTCACTTTTTCTGCTAGAGATACCCCTGACCCAAAATCTGGTTAGTGGTGACAATGTGTCTTTGCCTCTACAGTTACTGCAATGGTCCGTGTTGGACCAAAATAATGTGTATGATGCAAATGTGCAGAATCTCTACCTCAATTACGGTTCGGCCGTCGATTTTGCCTATGTTCCCTGGCAGGATATGCAAAAAATACAGGTGTCGCGCCTTGAGATAGTATTGGAACCGCAGCCCAGCTCGTCTACGACGCTAACGCCAGAGCTGTTTTTGTGGGATTGGCAGAAGGAGAAGTGGGAACTTCAAGCGGTTTCTTGGGGTGAAACCAATGTAGAGGATTACGACCGTTTCTTGGGTCCCAACAATGACGTCCACATTCGCCTGCGTTCCAATGAATACAATGTCGAAATTCGTGAAGTATACCCGCGCCTCACCGGCAGTTTAAGATAACAAGTGTTCCTGTAAAAGTTAAAGCATATACGCATAGAATCACTGCACTCCATTTCAAGTAGAAAACCTATGGCATCCATAATTGAAACCCAAGGCTTAACTAAAAAATACGGCAACCTGATCGCCCTTAACGAACTTGACCTGCAAATTGAGGAAGGTTCCGTTTTTGGCTTCATTGGCCCCAATGGCGCCGGCAAAACCACCACCATGCGTATTCTCACGACTTTGCTGCGGCCAACCAGCGGCAAGGCTTGGATTGCCGGCCATTCGGTTACCGACGATCCCCGTGGGGTGCGCCAGGCCATCGGTTACATGCCCGACTTTTTTGGCGTCTACGAAGATATGAAAGTGTGGGAGTATCTCGACTTTTTTGCTGCCTGTTACGAAGTGCCCACCGCTACCCGTGCGAGCATGGTTGATGATTTGCTAGCCCTGGTCGATTTGCAACATAAAAAAGAGGAGTATGTGGAAAGCCTTAGCCGCGGCATGAAACAGCGCCTTTGCCTGGCCCGCACCCTGACCCACGACCCGCAAATTCTCATTCTTGATGAGCCGGCCAGTGGTTTAGATCCACGCGCTCGTATCGAGATTCGCGAACTGCTGCGCGAATTAAAGAATATGGGTAAAACCATCTTCTTTTCTTCACACATCCTGTCTGAAGTGGCTGATGTTTGCACCACAATTGGCATTATCGAAGCTGGGCGGCTGGTGGCCCACGGCGACATGCAGGAAATGAAACGCCAGTTACGCTCGCACCGTCTCATTCAAATTCGAGCGCTGGGAGACATAACCCCCTTACAAGAGTACCTTCTGACCCAGCCTGACGTACACAGCGTCAATGGCGGAGCAGAGGCCGAACTCCCGCCCGACACCGTGCGAATTGATTTTAGCGGAGATGACTCCCAATTAAGCGAACTTCTGTCCCGCATCGTTCAACAAAGGTTTGCCAATCATTTCGTTTAGCGAAGAGACTGGAGATTTAGAGGATGTGTTTTTGCAGGTGACAAAAGGCATTGTGAATTGAGTTTATTTTCCTGGTGGAGAACCTTAAAAAAGCACCCCGTTTACTTGCGTGAGAAGGGTGAATGGGGGAAGCCGAACCCCTACTATGGAATGCTGCAGCGTTATTCCCCTTTGATAATCCTGGCAGTGTTGTTGTTGGGTGTTTGTGGGGCGTCAGGAAACCCCACCCTTTTTTCGGGGGATGAGGATATGTTTGCCGTCTGGTGCCTGATGTGCCTGCCAGGCATGCTCCTTACCTCCTTAGTGCTGTTTGGCTCACTTATGGCTCCTGCTCTTACTGCACCTTCATTGAGCCAGGAAGTTGCCACGGGCACCTGGGAAATATTGCTGGTGACCCCTATTCCTGCCCGCCAAATTGTGCTGGCAAAACTATTTGGCGCGCTGGCCCGTTTACGCCTGTATTGGATTTTGCTTTTTGCCATGAGCATGTTTCAGGGGTTACTGATGGCGTGCAGTATTTCATTGACTTCACCGACCTACGCCGTGTGGAGTTGGATGTTAGGGTTAAGCATTATGCTGCGCCCGTGGTTGGAAGTGTTTTTTGCGGGTATGGTTGGCATGCTGACCTCGCTGACTGTACGCTCGGCGGTGGTGGCGTTAGTGGCCAGTTATACGGCCGTTCTGCTTTTCAAACTGTTCAACAGCTCCTTGCTGTGGTTGTTTTTTGCAAGCTGGTTTGGTCGGGAACAGAATTTGGTGCTGCTCAGCACAATTTTACCTACTGCCGTGTATGGGTTAGCAGTGGTATTGAGTGGCATCATTTTGTTGCTGCGGTCAGAACGATTGGCATATGCTGTATGAAGGAGAAGCCCAATGACCTCGATAAGGATGATTCAATGAGTACTAAAATTTCAACAATTCCCAAATTCACCCGCCTGCACATGCTGCGCGAAAACCCGGTGACCATGAAGGAACTGCGCAGCCGTATGAGAGGACGGCGTGCTTTTGTGGTGCTCACCATTTACCTGTCCGTCATGAGCTTGATTATTGCCCTCATCTACCTGGCCTACGCCTCGGCTGCCAACCAACCCTTTGGCCCTGATCCGCGCCAGGCGGGAAAAGTGGTTTTTGCGGCCGTAGTTGGCGTTGAAGTGCTGCTGGCAATTTTTATTGCGCCTGCTTTCACGGCCGGAGCCATCACCGGCGAAAAAGAGCGGCAAACCTACGACCTGCTGCGTACGACATTGCTGCCGGCTAACTGGTTTGTGATGGGTAAATTACAGTCGGCTCTGGCTTATGTGCTGCTGCTAATCTTCGCTTCCATCCCTCTGCAAAGTATCGCATTTTTGCTAGGCGGCTTGTCTATTGAAGAATTGGTAATCTCCCAGATTATTATTGTCATTGGGGCGATAACCTTTGCCGTGTACGGGCTTTTTTGCTCCGCAACTTTGCGCAGTACGCTGGCGGCCAGCGTGGCGACCTTCGGTGGCGCCATCTTTTTTACTCTTGGCCTGCCGGTTATTGTCTTAATTGCCAGTGGATTTGTAGGGTCCTTGCTATTTGCCCCGGTGGGCAGGAGCTGGATTTGGGAGGTTTTGGTGTATTATGTAGGCTTGACGCTTGCTTCACTGAATCTTCCCGCAACCCTGATTTGGAGTGAGGTTATTTTACTAGAAGAAAACACGCTGTTCTTTCTTTAAGCAAAATTTTTCAGGGCGACAGTTTTGGCTGTTCTCTCCCTGGCTGCTTTACACGATCGTGTACCTGCTGATGGCCCGAATTTTATATTGGTTAACTGTGCGCCGCGTGCGTAAGGTGGCTTCTCAATAAGGATCGGGCTGCCAACCACCTCCGGTCCTAACTTACCCAACATTTCTCTGATGGATACAGAAAGAGACTTTCAACAGCTAAGGGATCTTATGCGAGCCTGGTACGGCCGTAAACGACTCCGTGATAGGCTGCTGTGGCTGCCGCGGGGCGTGCTGGCCGGCTTGCTGCTGGCTGTCGTATTGGCGACGGTTGCCCGTTTTCGGCCGTTTCTCGACAATACCCAGGTGGGCCTACGCCGCCCTCCTTTTGGGACAGTGGGTTTGGTTGGCGTGCTCATCGGTTTGTTGGTGCAGCGCGCCACTCTGCTGGAGCAGGCCCGTTTTGCCGACCGGCAGTTTGCCTTGCAGGAGCGTATGAGTACAGCCGTAGAAATCTTTGAGGGTCGCCTGTCTGCGCCGCTGCCAATTGCGCATCAGCAGCTCGACGACGCCCTGCAGGCGACGCACCGCGTGGATGCCAAAGCGGCACTGCCCCTGGTCATTGTGTGGCGAGACTGGCTGATGCTGCTGGTGGCGGCGGCTTTATTAGTAACGGCCGTTCTCATTCCCAATCCCCAGGAAAATGCCCTCAAACAAAGCCGCGCCGTGCGCCAGAGTATTGAAGAACAGGTGCAGGCTTTGGAAGCGCTGGAACAAGAAATCCTCAACAACCCCGATCTTACCGAGGAGCAGCGTGAAGAGCTGTTGGAGCCGGTGCAAAACGCCCTGGAATCGCTGGACCCCGGCAGCACCAGCCAGGAACAAGCCGTGGCCACCCTTTCCGAAACGGAAGCCGAACTGCGGGCGCTTGGCGAACAGTTTAGCACCGACGGCCTGCAGCAGCGTTTGCAAGAAGCCGGGCAGTCATTGTCCGACAACCCTAACACCCAATCGTTGGGCCAGACAATGCAAAACGGGCAGCTTGCTCAGGCTGGTTCAGCCCTGGCCCAGTTGGCCGACAGTCTTCCCACACTCTCCGCTGAAGAACAGGCTGAATTAGCCCAAGATTTAGCGGAGACCGCCCAGGCAATGCAGGACGTAGATGCCGAACTGGCGCAGCAGCTAGCCGAAGCAGCCCAGGCTTTGCAAAATGGCGATACGGCCGCTGCCCAGCAGGCCCTGCAGCAGGCTGCCGGCACCATGCAGCAGCGCGCCCAGGAAGCGGCTGCCGCCCAGCAGGCCCAATCGGCCGCCGGGCAGTTGCAGCAAGGGCGCCAGGCCGTGGCCCAGGCCGGGCAGCAAGGGCAGGCTGGGCAAGTGGGCCAGCAAGGCCAGCAGGGTCAACAAGGCCAATCAGGCCAGGGCCAGGGCCAAGGTCAGGGGCAAGGTGATGGCAGTGGGCAAGGGCAAGCTGGTGGGCAGGGCAGCGGCAGCGAGCAGGGCACGGGAACCGGTGGCCCTGGACCCGGTGGCGGCCACGCCGAAAATGTCTTTGTGCCCGATTTGGTCGACCTGAGCGGCGAGGCAGGCGTGGACGTGGAACTGCCGGCCGAATGCATCGCCAATCCCGCCCAATGCGGCGGCCTGCTTAGCGAGACGCCCACCGAATTCACCAACGAAGGCAGCATCGTGCCCTACAATCAGGTCTTTGGCGACTATCGCGACGCCGCCTATGAAGCCCTCTCCGACGACTACATTCCGCTGGGCTTGAAGGGGTTTATTCGGGATTATTTTTCTTCGCTTGAACCATGAGCAGGATTGAAGGGCAGGTTTGAGCCTTGCACCTATTGTGTTTAATAACAAGGGACACCTATGACAGAACCAGCAGAACTATCAGTGGCAGATTTTCGGGAAACGGCCGCTACCATTGAAACCGAAGTTGGCAAAGTCATTGTCGGGCAGCAAGGACGTGGTGCGCACGGTGCTGGTGGGCATGCTCTGCGGCGGACACGTGCTGCTGGAAGGCGTGCCGGGGCTGGGCAAAACGATGCTCATCCGCACCCTGGGCCAGGTGCTGCAGCCTGGAATTCAGCCGCATCCAGTTTACGCCCGACCTGATGCCCGCCGACATCACCGGCACGGACATCATGGACGAAGACGAGACGGGCACGCCGCAATTTCCGCTTTCAAGCAGGGCCCAGTCTTTGCCAACCTGATTCTGGCCGACGAAATCAACCGCGCCACGCCCAAAACCCAGTCCGCCCTGCTGGAAGCGATGCAGGAACATACCGTCACCGTGGCCAACGAAACCTACCGCTGCCGGAGCCCTTTTTCGTGCTGGCGACGCAAAATCCCATTGAGCAGGAAGGCACTTACCCGCTGCCGGAAGCGCAGCTAGACCGCTTTTTGTTCAAGGTCAACGTCGGTTTTCCCACTGCGGATGAATTGACGGAGATTTTGCTGCGCACCACGGGCAAAGAGAACCCGCAGGCGGAAACGGCCGCTTCCGGTGAAACGACTCATCGCCATGCAGCAGTTGGCGCGGCAGGTGCCCATTCCCAGCCACGTCAGCCGACTACGTCAGCCGCCTGATTGTGGCCACCCATCCCGGCAGCAGTCCGGCGCAAATGGTGAACCATTACGTGCGCTACGGCTCCAGCCCACGCGGGGCGCAGGCGCTGGTGTTGGGGGCCAAGATTACGGCGTTGCTGGCCGGTCGCTCAACGTGAGCTTTGATGATGTCGGCCGTGGCCCCTGCTGCCCTGCGCCACCGCCTGCTGCTCAACTTTGAAGGCCAGGCCGAAGGCATTAAGACCGATGATGTGATTGCCGATTTGATTGCGCAGGTGAAAAGAGAGTGATTCAGTAAGCAGTATTCAGTATTCAGTAATCAGTCGTTCACTGACCACTGAACACGAAATGGAATTAGACATGAACGAGACGATAACGGCCGTATTCACCCAACCCTCCTGTGAAACCCTCTGTGCGCTGCAAGCAAATCTGTTGCAAGCCGGGTATGCGCCTGACGCACCCCTTCTGGGCGTCCTCGACCAGTTCTTCACCTTCCTCAACGAACTCAGCGCCAGCATGAGCGCTCGGGAGTACAGCCATTTGGCGACGATGTTCGACATTGGCGCTGTGGGCGGCGTGGCGGTGCAAAACCTGCTGGAAACCGATGATCCGGCCAACATCTGGAAACGTGTGCTGGCCGGCGGCCTGAGCGAGGGACTCATGGTGCTGGCATCGCGGCAGTACGTTAAATCGGCCGAAGCCAGCATAGTCTCGGTGTATCGCAGCGCGGGCTGGTTCATCTACCGTGAACTGTGGCGGCTTTCCAGCGAACTTCAGCCGGAGCAGGACCCGGCCCAGCGGCGCCAGGTATTGGACCAACTGCTGGCTCCCGTTCACGATGACGCTGTGCCCGGCCCGTTCAAGGCAGCCCTGCTGGGGCGCCTGTTTCAAATGCTGCTGCTGACTAATTTTGCCGTGAATGGCATTCAGTAGGCGTGTTCACTGTTGAGTGAACAGTATTCAATATTAAGTAAGCGGTAAATGGCTGCTGACCACTGATAACTGACCACTGATTATCGACCCCCCGACCGGAAATGCACTTATTCGACGAATCCACCCTGCGCAAACTGGAACAACTGACCCTCGTCGCCGAACGGGTGCGCGTGGGCGTGATGAAGGGCGACCGGCGCAGCAGCAAGCGGGGCACGTCCATCGAGTTTGCCGATTACCGCAACTACGTGAAAGGGGATGACTTGCGGCGGCTGGATTGGAATGTGTATGCGCGGTTGGAACGGCCGTTCATCAAACTCCTTGAAGAAGAAGAAGACCTGGCCGTGCATCTGCTGGTCGACGCCAGCGCCAGCATGAACTGGCCCGACGACGACCAACAACCAATCACCAACCAACCAACCAACACAAACTAGCCTATGCCTTACGACTGGCGGGCGCATTGGGCCACATCGCCCTGACCGCTGGGGATTTGCTCACGGTGACGCTGCTGCACAGCGGTGGCGACCTGAGCTGGGGACCGTTTCGCGGGCAGCAAAACAGCCTGCGCTTGCTGCAATTCTTGGAAAGTGGCGCGGCAGGCGGCATTACCGACCTCAATTTGTCCATGCGCAACTATGCCCTGCGCGGGCGGCGGCCCGGCCTGCTCTTCGTGCTGTCGCGATTTGCTCTCGCCCAACGGCTACCAGGAAGGGTTGAACACCTTGCAGGCCCGAGGGTACGAAGTAGGCCTCATTCATCTGCTCAGCCCCGACGAAATGGAGCCGCCGCTGGGCGGCGATCTAAAACTGGTGGACGTGGAAACAGGCGCCGATGCGGAAATCACTCTGGACCCCACGACGCTGGCCCTGTACCGCGAGCGGCTGGGCGGCTGGCTAGCGGAAATTGGCGGCTACTGCGCCGGGCGGCACGTGCACTACATCCCGGTGACCACGGACCTGCCCTGGGAAAAGCTGGTGATGCAGACGCTGCGGGTGAAGGGTGTGCTAAAGTGATGTGATTACGGCCGTTTCCTGACCTTTGGCCTCCCAAGTTCTTGTGTGCTAGTATTCATGGCACAAGCAAAAAGGGAACCAAAAAATCATGCGCGCAAGACTTCGTGACCTCGGCATCACCATTGGCGATTACCCCACCGGCCCCGGCAATGCCATTACCGATGTTCCAGACGTTCTGGTTGGCCACAGCACTCTCATTTACGACAAGCCCCGCATTGCCCGCACTGGCGTTACCATCATTTTACCCCGCACCGACGACATTTGGACAAACTTTGCCTTTGCCGGGTACCATGCCTTTAACGGCAACGGCGAAATGACCGGCCTTCCCTGGCTGGAAGAGTCTGGCATGCTGGGTTCGGCTATTGGCCTGACCAACACCTACCAGGTTGGCGTGGTGCGCGATGCTCTGGTCTCCTACGTCGTTGAGCGCAACTTCCGCGAAGGATTCTGGCTGCCGGTGGTTTCTGAAACCTACGACGGCTGGCTCAACGACATCAATGGCTTCCACATTACCAAAGAGCGGGTCTTTGAAGCGCTGGCCCGCGCCAAAAGTGGCCCTGTGGCCGAGGGCAACGTGGGCGGCGGCACGGGCATGATATGCCACGATTTCAAGGGGGGCATTGGCACCTCTTCCCGCGTGGTCAAAAGCGAAGACCGGAATTACACCATTGGCGTGTTGGTGCAGTCCAATTATGGCGACCGCGCCCTACTGCGGGTGGATGGCGTTCCGGTAGGCAGGATATTGACCAAAGAGCACACGCCAGTTCCCGCCTGGCCAGATACTTTTCAGAGCAGCTCTATCATCGTCATCATTGCCACGGACGCACCGCTATTGCCGGCGCAGTGCAAACGGTTGGCTCGGCGAGCCACGGTAGGCCTTAGCCGCGTGGGGGGCGTGGGCCACAACGGCAGCGGCGATATTTTCCTGGCATTTTCCACGGGAAATCAACTGCCGGCGAAAGTGGGGCTGGTGCACAACCTGGAGATGGTGCCCCACAACCAACTCAACCCGTTTTTTGAAGCCACGGCCGAAGCGGTGGAAGAAGCCATCCTCAATTCCTTGACCGCCGCAGAAACGATGGTGGGGTACGAAGACCGCATTGTCTACGAGCTGCCCCTGGATGACTTGCAAGAAGTCATGCGCAAATATCACCGCCTGGCGTAGCATCCCTCTCATGAAACATTCTGTCTATTGACCCACGTATTAACCGTTGTTAAGTGATATGATGCACCCATCAAAAACTCATGCGGTCCACAAACAGGACTGGCAACAATAATATCCTCGATCAGCTGGTCGGCTACATGCGATTGTTGAGCGCATTTGAATCGTCAATTATTCATCATGCCTTTTTACACTTTCCTTTGCGCGTTTGCGCTCAACCCTCTTTGTTATTTCTTCCAAATCTTCTTTCCAAGTATAGCCAATCTCGCGCAAACTAGATATAACCTTCGGGCCATATGTCAATGGGTCTGCAACAATCGCATCGGCAAATGCATCAAGAGCTAGTTCGTATCTTTCATCTCCGGGATAGCTTAAGCTGTAATACGTCCTAGCGATATTTAAGTTAGCAGTACCATTTCGGGGATTCAGTATAATTGCCTTTTCGAATTCATCCATAGCTGTGGGATCGCTCATTCGCATTTTGACATTTCCGAGATTACAATGAACCCTGGATTCACGCATTGGATAACCAATTTGTTTATATGCATTGGCAGCTTTTTCGTACCAAACTTTTGCCTGCTTCCAGTCCATCAAATACTCAGAATGAATCCCTAACCAATAGCAGATCGCTCCTTCTTCATTGAGCACACAACCTTCTGCCATCTTGGACAAAATCGCTCGCGCCTCATCGTGTAAAGCTGGGTTTATGCTCAAAGCTTTTTTGTAAAGGGTTCGCGCTTCAGAATTATTACCATCTTGAAGGTTCCTAGTCGCTTCAGCAAATAGGATTAAGGCGTTTTCGGTTTTATATTCCGAATCTCGATACTTTTTCAGTGGATGCTCTATTGCGTATTCAGATTCGGCAGAAAACCCATCAAATTGTTGAAGTTCAACTCCAATGGAAAAGTTGGCGAGTATTCTTTTTACCCGGGTGGAAAGATATATTGCTCTTTGAGAATTACTTACCCCCCAAGTAAAGGCAAGCAAAGTAAGAAGCAATAGGTATCCAGCTTTCAAATACGTATTAAGAGCCATCTGCAGGAAACCATTATAAAATAATATAATCAATATAAATGTGATAAAAAGAGCGCTTACAGCATAAACAACAAACGAAGGGAAAAGATGTTTCGCAGGCAGTTCATGGCTTTGCTGATCAGAGGGGATATTGGAATTTTGATCGAATATCCGCGGTCCTGGCCATCTTACAGAGCCACTTATGAGAGCCTTAATAAGTTGCAGCAATGTAGGGAAAACCAATATAGTCTTCACGCCGAAGAAGACTGTAGTTACCCCCAAAATACCAACGAACCATGGACTACTCATAACATTCTCTCAATTCGTGGTTATTTCACAGAAACTCGCTTTGTCCTATTGTGCGCCCAACGAAATAAGTGCTTCTTGCGGCGTGGAAAAAACAACTTTCATTAACAAGCCCGTCAGCCGCCGCATGAGGGCATTCTTTCGATTGCATCGGTTAAACAAAGCTGGGAAAGTGGATCCCGTTTCATTTGAGGATTAAGGCGTTTTCCAGACTCACCAAACCCCCAAACGCGACCCATTTCCAAGACCAGTATAGCCAGAAGCCCAAAAGCCTGTCAATGAAAAAACCACCCCTATCCCCGGCATTATGATAAAATGAGCCGATGAATAAAAAAACCTGAAATTGGCTTACCCATCCCGTAAACGTTAACCTGACTTGTCCTTTTTAACTCCACTCTTCCTCCTCCTTGGTTTATTGGCCGTGCCCATCATCATCCTGTACATGCTGCGGCTGCGGCGGCGCGAGGTGCTGGTGAGCAGCACCCTGCTGTGGCAAAAGCTGCTGCGCGACCGCGAAGCCAACGCTCCCTGGCAAAAGCTGCGCCGCAATTTGCTGCTGATTTTGCAGCTACTCATTTTGGCGGCGCTGGTGCTGGCCCTGGCACGGCCGTTTCTACCCGTCCCCAGCGTCGTCAGCGGCAGCGTGGTCGTGCTGCTCGATGGCTCCGCCTCCATGCAGGCCACCGACGTGGAACCCACCCGCTTCGACGCCGCCAAAGCCGAAGTGGCGCGACTCATCAACGATCTGGGCGGCAGCAGCCAGATGACGATCATCAAGGTGGGGCAGACGCCCAGCGTGCTGGCCGCGGCCACCGGCGACAAAACCCTGCTGCGCGAAGCGATGAACAGCGCTGCCCCTGACCCGGCCACGGCCGATTGGGCGGCCGCCTTTGCCCTGGCTGCCGGCGCAGCCCAGGGTTACCGCGACGCGCAAATTGTGGTCGTGTCGGACGGCGGACTGCCCACCGATTTGCCGCCGCTGCCCGCCGCGCCCATTTACCTGCCCATTGGCAGCAGCGGCGAGAATCTGGCGATTTCAGCCTTGGCCACCCGCGACACGGAAACGGCCGTACAGCTCTTTGCCAGCGTCGCCAACATGGGCGTGATAGACCGGGAGGCTCTGCTCAGCATCACCGTGGACGGCCGCTGTTCGACTCCCGGCGCATCAGCGTGCCGGGGGAAAGCACCGCCAACGTCACCTGGGAACTACCCCAGGGCACGGCCACCATCGAAGCGCACCTTAGCGAGCATGAAGGGGACAACCTGCCCCTAGACGACCGCGCCTGGGCGGTCCACGAAGGCGGCGTCAGCAACCGCACGCTGCTTGTCACCGAGGGCAACCTCTTTTTGGAGCAGGTGTACAGCGTGCTGCCCGGCATTGAAGCCTTTAAAGCAACGCCCGGCAGTGATTTAATCACCAGCGAGAACTTTGACCTCTACGTATTTGACGGGGCGGCACTACCCGAGACACTTCCTGCTGCCGACCTGCTGATCATCAACCCGCCCTGGTGAAGCAGCAGCCAATGACTTACTCAACGTCACCGGCATTTTCTCCAACACCGTCGCGATGCGGCTGGCGGACACGCCGCTGCTGCAATTCGTGGATTGGCGTAACGTGCACATTCGCCAGGCCAAGCAGGTGAATGCCGCCTGGGCGCAGCCGTTGGTGGAGGCGGAAGGCGGCCCGCTGATCCTTACCGGCGAGCGGGATGGCTACCGCATTGCCCTGTTCTCCTTTGATTTGCGCGACTCGGATCTGCCCTTGCAAATTGCATTTCCCATTTTAATGGCTAATATTACGGACTGGCTCAGCCCTGGACGCGCTTTTGATGCGCCAACCGGTTTACAGCCAGGCGACCCGGTAGCGATTACCCCGGGAGCCAGCACAACGGCCGTTGCCGTGGAAAAACCCGACGGCGCAACCTGGCGGGCCGAGGTGGGCGAAGATGATCTCATTTTTACCGAAACTGACGTGCCTGGGCTGTACAATGTGGTGCTGCGCGACGATGCCGGGGACCGCCCGGCAGGCACCTTTGCCGTGAACCTGTTCAGTCCGGCCGAATCGGCCATCGCCCCGCAGGCGACCATTCGCGTGGGGCAAACAACGGTAGAAACGGCCGTGGCGGGCGACGTGGGCCAGCGTGAATTGTGGCCCTGGCTGGTGGCCATTGCCGTGCTTATTTTGGTGGCCGAATGGTGGGTGCACCATCGGGGCGCCCAGTTACCAGGAATCAAGAGACGATGAGTGACCTTGCAGACAACGACCGCCGCCTTCTGCCTATCCAACTTTATTGGGTGGGAGCGCTGCTGATTCTACTGGTCGTGGCTTTGCTAATCACCCTGGCCAATCAAGTCAACCGCCGCCCCATGAAGCCCCTGCGCCCCTTGTCCTCAGCGGGCGACCTGGTGATAGACTCCCAGTCCCTGCTGGTGACTTTCGACCAGCTCAACAGCGACCCCGACAGCTTGCTCAATATGCGCATTCGCGTTACCGGTGACTTTACGCGCCTGCGCCCGCCCGACTGCCTTTTATACAATGGTCCGGCCTTCCGCTGGGCGCTGGTTTCTGACACTTTGCAGCTAGACGCCAAAGGTTACGAGGCCATTGTGCGCCTCATCCCCGAAGGGACCTCCATGACCGTGGAGGGTTTTTGGCGTAAATACACCGGGCCATTGGGCTGTGGCAAGAAACCGCCAGCAGGCACGGTGTGGTACCTGGACGTGACGCGGATTGTGCAGCCCAATCCGCTGCCCAATTTTGGCAGCGCGCCCATTGACGTGATTCCCGCTACAAGTGGGGAAGAGCAGCTAACCACGGCGACCGCGACGCCATTTGCCGGTGAGGAAACCCCATCCGCGACCCCGACGCCGACGACAACAATGACGCCTTCGGCCACGCCCACAATTACCCCGACCCCGGATGCGCTGACCCAGACGGTGACGGCCACACCTACGGGCACATTGCTGCCCACGGTAACGGGCACACCGCCCACGCCCACCGCCACGCCTACACCAACGGCGACATTGATTCCTGGAACCACGCCTACACCTTTCCCAGCTACGCCTGTGCCGCCAACCCCGACGCAAACTTCCGGTGGCTATCCGGGACCACAGCCTTCGCCAGGGCCTGCTTCGCCCACCCCGGGTGCTTATCCTTAGGCCAGTGCTGATGAACAAAGGATTTGTGTCCGGTATTACGCCACCTGCTGAATTAGCGGAACCTTCTTACTGGTTTGTTTTTCGCGGATTCAGGCTGCTGGTTGTGCAAAAAGAGGGGAGTGTTCACGTCCCCCAGGCATCCACGCTTGAGGAATTGGGGGTTAAGCTCCAGCGGCAGCAGTATTTAGGCTATTGTACTGACCCCAATAACGGATTTCACGCTTTTTGCGGTGAGGTAGCAGAGGATACGGCCGTTCCTTCTCACGCCTCTTTCCACGGGCTGCGCAGCCTTTTTGGCCTGCTGGACGAGCGCATGGTGTGGCTGGCGGGACGGGCAGCGCAAATTGTGGATTGGGACCGGCGCTCCCAGTTTTGTGGGCAGTGCGCAACACCTACGGAGATGCAAAGCCACGAACGGGCGAAGAAATGCCCACAGTGCGGCCGCACCATTTACCCGCGCATTTCCCCGGCGGTGATCATGGCGGTGGAGAAGCAGGAGCCAGACGGCAATAAGCTGCTGCTGGCCCGCGCCCACCGCCACCCATCGGGCATGTACAGCGTACTGGCGGGTTTTGTGGAGCCAGGGGAGACGTTAGAAACGGCCGTGGCCCGTGAAGTGAAAGAAGAAACCAGCATCGACGTCAAAAATATCCGTTATTTTGGCAGCCAGCCCTGGCCCTTTCCCGACTCCCTCATGATTGCTTTTACGGCCGAATATGCCGGGGGCGAGATTGTGCTGGAGGAAGAAGAAATGGAAGATGCTGGCTGGTTCGCACCAGACAATTTACCTCAAACACCTCCCGCCATCAGCATTGCCAGTCGCCTCATTGATTGGTTTGTGCAGAAGAACCGTGGGGCAGGCGGGGCAAAAGCGTAAGACAAATCTCAATGAACTGCTGGTATGCTATCCCAGGTTTTTTATTCAGCATTTAGCATCATCAATCCTTGAAGCGAGGTTAACAGCGTGAAAAATTTACTTATCACCGGTGGGGCAGGGTTTATCGGTTCTAATTTCGTCATTTACATGCTCAACAAGTACCCGGCGTACAATATTGTCGTGTACGACAAGCTGACCTATGCCGGCAATCTGGATAATTTGCTGGATGTTTCTGATGATCCCCGCTACCATTTTGTGAAGGGAGACATTTGCGACGCAACGGCCGTTGCCCAGGTGATAGAGCAGTACGATATAGACACCATCGTCAATTTTGCCGCTGAAACCCACGTGGATCGCTCCATCATGGACCCCGACGCCTTCATCCAGACCAGCGTTTACGGCACTTACGTGCTGTTAGAGGCGACCAAGCAGTTTGGCCTGGAGCGCTTCCACCAGATTTCTACCGACGAGGTGTACGGCCACATTCCCCACGGGCAGTCCAGCAAAGAGAGCGACAAGCTGGACCCGCGCAGCCCTTACGCCGCCAGCAAAGCCAGCGCTGACCTCATGGTCAATGCGTATTTTGTGACCTATGGCCTGCCGGTGACCATTACGCGGGGGTCCAACAACATTGGCCCTTACCAGTACCCGGAGAAAGTGGTGCCGCTTTTTGCCACCAATGCCATTGACGGTGAACGGCTGCCGGTGTATGGTGACGGTCGGCAAATGCGCGAGTACCAGTATGTGCTGGACCACTGCGAAGCCATTGACCTGGTGCTGCACAAAGGCGTGTTGGGTGAAGCGTACAACATTGGCACCGGGATCGAGATGGAAAACATGCGTATGGTGGAGATATTGCTGGACGAGCTGGACGCGCCGCGCAGCCTGATTCGCCACGTGGAAGACAGGCCCGGCCACGACCGCCGCTACAGCCTGGATATTGCCAAGATTCAAGCCCTGGGCTGGCAGCCGCGCCACACGGCGGAAGAAGCCATTCGCCAGACAGCCCAATGGTACAAAGCCAATGAATGGTGGTGGCGCAAGATAAAAAGCGGGGAGTTTAAGGCGTATTATCAGGCCCAGTACGGTAAGAGGCTGCAAGAGGCCGGGTAAACGGCCGTTTTAATCCCCAACTGGTAATTTTTTGAGCGCAGGTTTCTGAAATCTGCGCTTTTTTTTGTATTCTTCGCCTCTTTATCATCGAGGCCGGGGTAATTTGCGTAGTAGCAACTGGTAAACTGCAGGCAGAACTATACCTGGACATTCGCGACAGGGTGAGATATGAGGAGGACGTGTGGATTAGCAGCTTTGGCACTGACGTGGATGGCGAAATCTATGCGGTTGATAATATTATTGGCTCTGTATGGCTCATTCAATCATAATCTGAACGGAAAGATTTTTTTCGCAAAAAAGATAATTTGCCACACATTATTGGTGTAAATGATGAAGAAATATTATTGGTTCGTAATTTTACTTGTTTTGATGCTGGCAGCCTGCCAACCTACTGCCGAAAACGATCTGCCAACGGCAGATCTCCCGGATGAAGAGCTCCAGCCTACGGCACCCGTCGCGGTGGTGGCTACGGCAACGGCCGTTCCCACCCAGCCGCCCACTTTCACGCCTAGTCCCGCGCCTACTGACGCGCCGCCCACACCCACGCCAACGCCCTCCATCACCCCCACACCTACGGTAACGCCTATTCCCGCCGCGCCTGTCACCCGCATTACCCTCCAGCGCGTCACCGATTACAGCTTCATCAAACCCACCTACTTGACCCACGCAGGCGACGATCGCCTGTTTGTCACCGAGCAGCAGGGCGTTATTCGCATCATCCAGGACGGGCAGGTGCTGTCCGAACCTTTTTTGTACATAGTGGACCAAGTTGGTTCGACCCAATACGAGCAGGGGCTGCTCAGCGTTGCTTTTCACCCCAACTATGCGGAAAACGGCCGTTTCTTCATCAACTACACCAACCTCAGCGGTGACACCGTCATCAGCGCCTGGCGCGTCAGCCCTGATAACCCCAACGTGGCCGACTATGGCAGCGAGCAAATCCTCCTCACCATTCGCCAGCCCTACGCCAATCACAACGGTGGCCAGATTAAGTTTGGCCCCGACGGCTACCTCTACGTCGGCATGGGTGACGGCGGATCGGCCAATGACCCCCTGGGCGCCGGGCAGGACCTCAACACGCTGTTGGGCAAAATGCTGCGCCTGGACGTAGACTTCAATCCCGACGGCTACGCCATCCCGCCTGACAATCCCTTTGTCAACGAAGCCGCGCGCAATGAAATTTGGGCTTACGGCGTGCGCAATCCGTGGCGCTTTACCTTCGACCGCCTTACCGGTGACCTGTTTATGGCCGACGTGGGGCAGAATTTGTGGGAAGAAATCAACTGGCAGCCAGCCAGCAGTGCCGGCGGCGAAAATTATGGTTGGAACGTCATGGAAGCCGGGCACTGCTTCACCAACAGCGGCTGCGACCAGTCTGACCTCGTAGTGCCCATTTTTGAGTACAGCCATGAGTTGGGCTGCTCCGTTACCGGAGGCTATATCTCGCGCGGCATGGAAGACCTGGCGCTTTACGGCAACTATTTCCTCGCCGATTTTTGCCAGGGTACGATTTGGAGCCTTTTCCCCAATGGAGACGGCTCTTGGCAGTCTAACGTCGTTTATCAGGGGGCGGGCAACGTCTCCAGCTTTGGTGAAGACGTGAATGGCGGCCTGTACGTGGTGGACCAGTTAGGTAGCGTGTACCGGATACGGCCGTAACTATCACGGTTCAGGTTCGGCCATCAATGCCAAAATAGCCGCCTCCGTCTCTTCATAAGCGCCTTCGCCAATGTGTTTGTAGCGCAGATGGCCGCGCTTGTCTATGAGGTAACGAGTGGGCCAATAACGCTGGTTGTACGCCCCCCAGGTTACGCGGTCATTGTCAATGGCTACCGGATAAGCCACCCCCAATCGCTCTGTGGCATCCACCACATTATCAACTTCCCGCTCATAGCTAAATTCTGGATAATGCACGCTGATAACGGTGAAATCGTCGCCGTTATAGGTTTCATACCATTCCCTGACCCAGGGAATCACCCGTTGGCAGTTAATTCAGCTGAAGGTCCAGAACTCCAGCAGCACCACTTTGCCGCGCTGAGAAGCTAATGTGAGCGGCTGCTCGCTGTTAACCCAGATTTCGGTGGTAATTTCGGGCGCCGGGCCAAGATCGGGAAGGTCTGGCGCGGCGGGCAGCGGGGTATCGGCGGGGGCGGCTGGCTCGTTTGTAGGCTTTTCAGGGGCAGCGGCGCAAGCAGCAAACAAAAGAAAGGCTAGAAGAGGCATCCCCAGCCGGGCAAAAATGTTCGTGGACATGGGTTTCTCCTTGGACAGGTTCAGGTTACGAGGATCATATTTATACTCGGGATGCTTCACTGCGTTCAGCATGACAAATGTCAAAAGATTTGCCTAACAATTAGCACAATGGGTTTAAGAAATCGTGGGAATTATCTTACGGTCGTGTTAATGAGGACGTGAGGGAAGGGGGGCGGTTCCTCTGTGCCGTAGTAGCCGGCGTGGTTATGCCAGTCGACCAGCTTTTGAGCGTCGCGGGGGTTTTGCCGCTGCTGCAGGCGCTGGTAGCGCTGCTGCGGGTCGCAGGTCACGTAATGAACTTCCACCGGTACACCGAAGAGATTTTGTAACTTTTGGGCCCAATTCGGGTCCCGCAGTTCGCGGGTGAAGGGGCCAACGATGACGACATCCGTCCAGGGCAAATTTTCGCGGGCAATGTCAAAGAGAGTATCGTAAATGGGCTGGCGAAAGGTGTGCTTGAAGGCGGGGCTGTCGCGGTCGTCGGGGTCGCGCCCCGCTTCGTGCAGGGCCAGCCGCACCAGCCGCTCGGTGACGGTGTCGATGTCCAGCAAGACGGCGCGGCGCTGGGCGGCAAGCTGTTTGCCGTAGGTGCTTTTTCCCGCGCCGGGGCTGCCGCAGACGATAACGGCCGTTCCCGTCACAGTTGCACCCACACCTGCCCCGCCTCTTCCTTCACCGCATACCGCTTCAAGCGGTAATTCTCGTCAGTGGGGTAGAGGATACGGCCGTTCGTCACGTCAAACTTGTACTCGTGGTCGGGGCAAATGATGCGGCCCCGGTGCATCTCGCCGCAAGACAGGTCGGCAGCGCCATGGGGGCACTGGGCGTTGAAGGCCAACAATTGCCCTTCCCAGCGGGTGAAAATTAACTTTTGCCCGCCTACTTTGACCGGCGTCATTTCGTTATCATGCACGTCGGCAGCGGAAACGGCCGGAAAAAATCCGGCGGAATCTGGTTTGGCTTTTTTGAATAGGGGCATGGGAGGTGGCCTTTGGTTGGATGGTGTGATGGTTGGATGGTTGATTAGGTGGTTACCGGCAGCAGCAGCGCGGAGGGCCGTGCCGCATCGTGAAAAATCATCTGGTCGGCAGCCTGCATGGTGGTGGCCGTCCACTCAGACTCACCATTGCCCAGGTTGCGGGCGTAACGCGGGTGTGCGCCGCTGGAAACCTGCAAGCGAAGGTGCTGACCGGCGCGGAAGCGGTAGGCCGTTGCCCACAAGCTGAGGTGCAGGTGTAGTAACCCGCCTGGTTGCGGCGTCACTCGCTCCGGCGTCACGCGCAGGATGCCGTCGCACAGGTTAGTGGAACGGCCGTCTTCGTCCACCACGCACAGCCGTCCGAAGAAGTCGGTGTGGGCCAGAGAAGAGCGAGCGTACAGATCCAGCGTCACCGGGCCAATAATTTCTAGGGGCTCTGCCAGCGGCGGCGTGGTGTAGGTCATTACATCGTCTCGCGCTTCCAGTTTGCGGTTGTCTTGTGGTCCGGCGTGGGTGGACAGCAGCGGTCCGCCCACGTGGGGTGTGGGGTAGGCCGGGTCGTAGCGGTACTGGTCGGGCGGGCTGTCGGCAGCGGGAGGCTGAGGGGCAAGACGGCCGTTTTCATGCAGATGATAACGCGTTTCCGAGGCGGGAGGTGGCCAACTGGGGTATTCGCGCCATTCCTCCGCGCCCATGACGTAGAGACGCACCGGGCTGGCGCGCAGGCGGTGGCGCTCCCCTTTCAGGTGGGCGTCAACCCAGCCCAGCCCTTCTTGCAGGGCGATCAGGTGCACGCGCAGGTCGTAATGATGCCAGGGGCCAACGGTGAGATACGGCCGTTTCCCGGCTGCTTGCAGTGCGGTGTAATCAGCCAACTGCCCGTCGAGGAAAATGTCATACCAGCCGGCAATGAGCAGGGCGGGCGGCGCGGCTTCCCCAGCGCGGTCGGTCAGGTCGACCGCTTGCCAGTAAGCGTCTTGCGGCGGGTGGGCCTGCCATTGGCGCACAAAGGGCACCTGTTTGCGCAGCATCACCTCATCGAAATCAGCCAGGGGCAAATGGGCCAGGGCGGGGGCAATGGCTGCGTCTTGCGTGGGGGCGTGGAACATGCGCCCAAACTTTTCCGGGGCGGGGAGCATTTCGTTATGCAAAGCATCGAGCAGCAGTACCCAGCGCAGCGTGCGGTCTAGATGAAAAGGCGTGTTGCCGCGGCTGCCCAGGAAGGTGCGGGTGAGGGGCAGCACCATGCTATGCAAAGCGGCCGTGTCTTCATCGCTGAGAGCCAGCGCCCATTGCACGTAGCCAACGTAGCTGGCGCCCCAGGTGCCCACTTTGCCGTCGCTCCACGGCTGTTTGGTGATCCAGCGCAGCGTGTCTACGCCGTCAACGGCCTCGTGGACGTATGGCTCAAAGTCACCATCAGAGTCGAAACGGCCGCGCACGTCCTGGCAGATAACGTGGTACCCGCGCTCGGCGAAGCGGGGGGCGGTGAAGGCGGTGTTGAAGCCAAAAATGCCGCCGCGCGCGTAGGGGGTGCGAATGAGAATGGTAGGCAGGGGGGTGTCGCTAAGGGGTTGGTAATGGTCGGCAGCCAGGGTGACGCCGTCGCGCATGGGCACACGCAGGCCGCGCTGCACGCGCACGCGGTACTTAACTGGAGGAAGACTGAGGACCTGGGCCAGCAACTGCCGCCGCAGAACATATGCGCTGAAGGTTAATCCGCCAAATAGCAGGGGTAGGAAACGGCCGTTTTTTGCCATAAGGTTCCTAATTTAGTCATCGGACCAAAATTGTGTAATTGGAGATTGTTCAATCTCTAATCCCTAATCTCCAATCTCTGGACGTTAAGGTGTTTCCGAGGTGGGCGTTTCTTCGGTAGCCGGTGCTTCATCTGTGGACGGCGCCGTCACGAAATCACCCCGACCAAAGTTTACCATATTCTCCACCATGAAGGGGGTGATGGTGACGTAGTAATCAGAGCCGGACCATTTGATAACCTGGCTGCCATCTTCCAGGGCTGCGCCGATTTCCAGGGTGTAGGTGCTAGAGGCGTTATTTTCTTCCACGCTGACTGTTAGGGTGGCTTGCGGGCTGTCCAGGCCATATTCCGGCAGGAGTTCTGTGCCTAGAGGTTGGGTCAGGCGCATGCTGACGACGCGGTTGAGGATGAGGTTGAAATTGCCCTGATTGAAGCTTTCCCCTTCTGCCAGGTCGGCCAGCGTCCATTCTTCATCGCCAATTTTGTCAAAGGTGAAAGTGCCGTTGGCGTTTTGCAGGGAAACGGCCGTTACCCCATTCCGGTCTAATGCCACATACTCCGCGTCAATCCAGTTGCTGGCGGTGGGCGTAATTTCCCACACCGTCAGGTCGTTGACCAGGTATGTGGGGTCGTCACCGGCGCGGCGCACGTGAGTGGCGCTGGCGGCGGCTGTAGAACCCATGTAGAAAGTATAAGTTTCCCCGCTGCCGGTTTCCAGCTCCACGCGGCGCACAAAGTCATCATCAGCCACTTGCAACTGCTTGTGGCTGCCTGCCGTAGTCGTCACTTGGCGATTGGTTTGGGTAGCCATGATGCGCGCCAGAATCGGGTCGATTTTGGCGGCGTCGGCAGGGTAATTGCCACCACTGGCCAGCACCCACCCATCTCCCTGCCGCTGTAAACCGGCCACGTTGCCTTCGTTATCGGTAATGGTCAGGTGCATGATTTCCGCTGGGTCCAGGTCAGCCCATCCGGCAAACAGGGGACCGCTTTCAACTGCTGCCGCTTCCCGCGGCCAGAACACAACGGCTGCTAAAATGAATTGCAAAATTATTAATCCACTGAGGATTTTTTGTGTGCGTGTCATCTTAGTCTCCTTAACTGCTGGTAGCTGGTGGTTGGTGGCTGATACCTGGAGATTCTTGTTCAACCTTCTGTATCAGAAGCTCCATGGGCTGCTCGCTGCGGCTGCGGGTGCGCCATGAGGCGTAGACGCCAACCAGAGCTAGCAGAGCAACGACGTAGTTAGCAATTTCCCAAAACGACTGTTCTTGCTCTTCGAGCGGTTCCAGTACGCGTGAGGCCGTGCCGCGAGAACGAATGGCTAAAAGGTCCAGGTCTTCCACCGCCCAATCGACGCTGTTTTGCAGGAATTGCAGGTTGTTGAGGTAGAGATCACCGGCAATCCGCGCCGACAGGTTTAAGGAGAAATCATCGGCAAAAGCGGAACTACCGATGACAATGAGGCGCGCCGACGCAGGTGAACGCTCGATGGTTGTTAAAAGAGCGCTGTCTGGAGGTGGGGTTTCACCCTCTACGGCGTTTTCCGCAGCCGCGATAAAGGGGTTGGTTTTGTCGGCAAAGTAGCTATCGAACACGCCCTGAATGGAGACCGCCAGCGGATAAGCTTCCCTTTCTGGAGCTACGGGAAAGCCTAACCCGGGGTAAAGGTCGAAATTGGGCTGGATGGTGGTATCAGTACGGGTCCAAGATTGAGGGCTAGATTGCAAGAGAACGGCCGTTTCCCGTTCCGCATTTTGCGCTTCATCCAACAGCACTGGCGAGGCGTAGCTCATAGTCACCGCCGGTAAACTGCTAACAATGGGGCTGTCATTACTCATGCCGTCAGAACGCACGTCCACAAACAGCGGGTAATCTATGGCCTGGATTTCCTGGACTTGCATCCCGCCAACGTTGCGCGTCGTGAAAACCGGATACAAGGCATTTTGCTCGTCCAGCACCAGTTCTTGCGGGATTTCTACTCCATAGTGGGCCAGAAGGTCCTGCGCGCCCCCCACAATGGGCGCCAGGGCCAGCGTTCCCTGGAAGGTGTCGTACACTAGTTGGTAATTGCTGGCGGCGATGATAACCGATCCGCCCCGCATTAGATATTGGTCAATGGCAAACAGGTGCAGGTCAGTTAGATTTTGTGGTTCCACGACGACGAGCACGTCAACGTCGGAGGGCACTTGCCCCGTGGAAAGGTCAACCTGGCGCACCGTGTACTCCTGCCCCAACTGATCTTGAATAAGCGAGTAGGAAGCTACCGGCTGCGTTTGCCCGGCCGTGGGGTCGTTGGGGTTTGGGGGCGGCGGTGTCCACACGCCGGCGACTTTCAAAAACCCGCTGGAGGTCCGCTTCAGGGCGGATTCAATCATGGTACGCACCTCGCCCTCCGATTGCGTGCTGGTAGGGTACATGATTTGCCCCTGGTCACCATTACGCAGCAGCATGTGGGCGTAGTAGGTTTGCGTGCCAAAAAGGTCGACCGGGAATGGCTGTAAGCCGTACTGCTCCAGCAAATCCTGGCGGGTCACGCCGCTGGCCGGATCATCAACATTGACAACCTCAAAATTGAGCATGCCATCGGCGCCGTTGGCTATTTCAGTGGCCACGGTTTGCGCGGCGGTGACGCGGTCAACCAGCTCTTGCGGCAAGGTGTTGGGGGTGATAAAGAGGGAGAGCTGCACCGGCTGTTCCAGGGCTGCCAGCACGGAATCGATGCTTTGGAAGCCGTAAACGACGCGCTTGATGCCGCGAGTCAGGTCATATTCCAGGTTGCGCAGGCTGACTTCTGTGCTGCCATCTGGCAAAAGATTGAATTCGCCCAAGTCCTGGAAATTCAGCACGACGGTCTGGTCGCCGTAACGAATGAGGATGTCGAAGTAGGCGTTGATGACGGATGCTTCGTAGCGCCCGGCGGTTTGCAAGGCCATCGGTTGGATGCCGTAGGTCTGGTTCGCTTCGGTTTCGATTTCGGGCTCTGTGATGGGGTCGACCACTTCGGCGGTGATACGGCCGTTTCCAGCAATTTCGTACTCGCGCAGCATATCCCGCACTTGCGGAATCAGGGGCGC
Source organism: uncultured Chloroflexia bacterium (assembly GCA_963695505.1). Lineage (GTDB taxonomy): Bacteria > Chloroflexota > Anaerolineae > Promineifilales > Promineifilaceae > JACSRF01. The sequence continues at coordinate 117,026 of CAVOGX010000016.1, forward strand.
CAGCAGCGGGTGCGTATTTTCACTGAGGTAGGCGCGAACCAGCAGCGGCTCTTGCAGCGTGGCAAACAAGTCTTTGGTGGTGGTTGACAGGCTGTACTCTTTTTGTGCCGTCAGGTCCAGGCGCAGGCCGCGCAAGGGGTAAAGCCAAACGTTGAGCAGTATCAAGTTTACCGCAATCAGCGTCGTGGTTAGCCGCACCCGCTGGCGATAAGCTACCTGTTTGCCGCTCCAGCGTACCGAGTCTAATGAGACGATGTTCAGCGTTAAAAAGAGTCCGGTTAGCGAGAGGTAATAAACCAGGTCCCGCAGGTCAATGACGCCGCGTTGGATACTCTCGAAGCGGCTGCCGGTGCCTACGGCCCACAGAATTTCGCTGAGAGAGCCACCCACAAAGTCGGTGACGCCCCGTGTACCCAGCAGGTAAAAGAAACCGCCCAGCAGTACGGTGGCAATGAGGGCTACTATCTGGTTGTCGGTGCGGGAGGAAACGAAAAGGCCGATGGCGGCGTAGGCGGCAGCCATCAGCAAGGCTGCCAGGTAGCCGCCAATGACCGGCCCCCAGTCCAGGTTGCCCAAAATGCCAACGGTAAGGGGCAGGGGCAGGGTGAGGGCCAGGGCCAGGCCAATCAGGGCCATGACGGCCAGGAATTTACCCAGCACCAGGTTCCACATGGGCACGGGAAGGGTGAGCAGCAGTTCCTGGGTGCCAGAGCGTTGCTCTTCGCTCCACTGGCGCATGGTGAGCGCCGCCAGGAGAAAGATGAGGAGCACGGGCATCCAGCGGAATAACGGCCGTATATCGGCAATGCCCCGCGCAAAAAAAGTTTCGATAGTGAAGAAAATAAACAGCACCGCCGCCAGAAACGTGCCCAAGAAAATGATCGCCAGCGGGGAGCCAAAATAACTGTTGAGTTCTTTTTGGGTTATGGCAAGAATTTGGCGTTTCATGATGAATTCCTATGTCAAAAATTTTACGCAAAGACGCAAAGAAGCAAAAGGCGGAAAAGAAGCAAAGGATTGCAGCTCCATTATCCGGCCAGTTGGCTGAAAACCGTTTCCAGGGTTTGCACGTCGCGGCGCAGTTCGCGCAGGGGCCAACCATGTTCAATGGCGGCCTGGTAAATGATAGGCGGCAGGTCGACGCCTCCGGCGCCCTGGATGCGGTAGGCAGCGTGGCCGTTTTCAGCGGGTAGTTGTTCCACTTCTTCCACACCATCGAGGGCGGAAAGAGTTTGGGCGGTTTCGGCCGTTTCCCGGTCCAGCACGAGAATGGCGCTGTTGGTGCCTGCCAGCTCTGCAAGCTGCGCATCCACCTTAATTTCGCCGCGCATCAGGATGATTACCCGATCACAAAGTGCTTCTACCTCAGGTAAAATATGCGTGGAGAAAAGAATGGTGCTGTGTTGCGCCAGGCGGCGAATCAGGTTACGGATTTCCACAATCTGGGTGGGGTCTAGCCCTACCGTCGGCTCGTCCAGAATGAGCAGGCGCGGCTTATGCAAAATGGCTTGCGCCAGACCCACACGCTGGCGAAACCCCTTGCTCAACTGGCCAATAGGCCGGGTCAAGTGATCGGCCAAACCTGTAGCCAGAACGGCTTCAGAAATGCGCGCCGTTATCTGATCTTCTGGAATCTGGCGCAGCCCGGCCATCATTTTTAGATAAGCTTGCACACTCAGTTCAGGGTAAAGCGGCGCATTTTCTGGTAAGTATCCGATGCGTTCCTGCACCTCTTGGGTGTGCGTAAGAACGTCCAGGCCGTCTACAACGACCTGTCCGCTGTCGGGCTGCAAATAACCTGTTAGCGTTTTGATGATGGTTGTCTTTCCGGCTCCGTTGGGACCTAGCAGCCCAATGATTTCTCCATCAGCAATATTGAAGCTGACGTTACTGAGGGCCTGGACGGAACCATAGGACTTGTTGAGGTCAGAGACTTCTATCATCCGTCTTATCCTCCGTTTAAAGATCTTTCACATATTTAGGATGTATATACTGAACACGGTCATAAACTGACATTTTCAAAGGTCTGAAAATTAAGCGTGAGCAAGGTGGTCAACTGTTCTTTGAATCGATCTGAAACCTCTGCTAAACAATCTTCAATTGCCTGCTTGAAATCGGCAAACATCTCGTAGTATTGCGAGTAGAGACATTGCTTCTTGACAAACTTCCAGAGGCGTTCAATCAGATTCAGATTGGGTGAGTAGGGCGGTAGGAATAGGAGTTCAATATGCAGGTCAGCGGCTAAATTCTTGATAAAACGGCAATATTGATAGCGGGCGTTATCCAAAACAAGAGAGACGGGTAAGTCGGTAAAAGAAGCCGCCAATTGATAGAGCAAGTCAACTACCGAATAGGCGTTGATATAAGTGGTGTTGGTGATGGTCACCAATTGCCGGGTCGTGGCGTGCAGGGCACCGAGGACATTGAATCGTTGCCGACCAGCAGGGGCTTTGATGAAAAGACGGACAAAAGACCACAGGAAACCAAGGAAAGGTTGCAGGACAAAATGGGCAGCGTCAACGAAAAATACATGACGTTTGTTGGCTTGCGCTTCGGCCAAGCGCGGTGACAGCTGGTCATCGAGAAATTCCTGCTGTTTCTCCGGGTCTGCCTTGGCCGGCACCGCAACCACTTTGCGTCGTTTCAGCCCCAGCTTCTTGAGAAACTCAGCCACTTGTGTTGGGCTACGACGCAAGCCCGTCAGTTTTTCGATACGGGCGACCGCCTCATCAATTGTGGCCGGTGGTTGCTGCTCGAATTCTTGCCGCAGGCTATCCTGGTGGTCATCCAGGTCACTCTTGGGCTGGTTAAAGTTCAGTTCTTTGAGGGCTTCAACCCCTCCTTCCTGATACATCTGGAGATATTCACGCAGCGTCGTCTGGCTAATACGCACAATGCGACCGATTTCCTGATGGGGCAAACCGAGCGCCTTCAGGTACACCGCTTCCATCCGTTGGCGCACGCGAGGGTGTGGGTGTCGAGTGCGTTCATGGTGTAATTGGTCAATAATTTCTGGTCTAAATTTGAGTTTAATCATCCTATCTTATCCTTGGTGAAAACGGCAAAGTATAGCTTCTTCAGACCGTTTACCAAGTTATTGTTAAAGTCAAAATGCCACTTTATGCCCTCGTTGGGTATATTTTCATGCGACATGCGCCATGCGTCAACTTTTTTTGTGACGCACGGCGCATGATTCAGATTTTAAATTGAAGGGTTTAGTTGGATGGACGCGCTTCCAAAGTCACGTCTAATGTTTGTTCCTGGCCATCGCGCAGAATGGTAAGGGTGACAGTTTGACCAACGGAAGTTTCTTGCACAATGTAGGTGAGCACATCGTCAAATTCTTGTACAGTCTGTCCATTGATGGCAATGATAACGTCGCCACCAATGATGGCGTTGAGACCGTTGATTTGCACTGTTTCTGTGCCACCCAGAAGCCCTGCTTTGGCGGCGGGGCCGTCATCCACTGCTTCAGCGATGAGGACGCCGCGCTGTCCGGCAGGCAGCTCCATGGCTTCAGCGAGGTCTGAATCAAGAGTGCCGCCGCGGATGCCTAACCAAGGATGTTCGAAACGGCCGTTGGCAATTAACTCTGGCACTACCTGGCTGACCGTCTTGGAGGGCACGGCATAGCCAATACCGGCGAAGCTGCGGCTGGTAGATTCGATGGCTGTGTTGACGCCAATTACCTCCCCGGCCAGGTTCAGCAAAGGGCCGCCAGAGTTGCCAGGGTTGATGGCTGCATCCGTTTGGATGATGGCGGGAATGTTAAAACCTGCGCCACCGGCAAATGACGTGCCCGTGGGCAGCATGCGCCCCAGGCCAGAAACAATACCTGTGGTCATAGAATTCGCCAGCCCGTATGGATTGCCAATGGCGACAACAAATTGCCCAACTTCTAAGGCGTCGGAGTCGCCAACTGGTACAGGCTGCAGCATGGCCGAGTCCACATTTTCAACCTGGATCACGGCCAGGTCGGAATCGGGGTCAGTACCAACAAGAGTGGCTTCAGCTTCTGAACCGTCCCAAAAAACCACGGTGATTTCAGCGGCTCCATCAACGACGTGGTTGTTGGTGACAATGTGCCCCTGGGAGTCGTAAATAAAGCCCGATCCCTGGGATTGCGAAGGAATGATGTTTTCAGGGTCTAGAGGGATGCCAGGAATGTTGGGCAGCGAGGGGTGATCTTCAGGCAGGTTGCTGATGACGTTGCTCTGACCGGTTATTTGAATGCTGACTACAGACGGATTTACCTCTTTGTAAAGTTCGATGAGTGTTTCTTGTTCAGAGAGAATAGTTGCCGCCTGGGCAGGCACGGCTTGTGCCTGGGGCTGAACGTCTAGCTGGGTGTTATTAGTAACTTCGGCAATAGCGACAGGTTCGTTATTAGCCGTTTGGTTATTGGTGGAAACGGCCGTTTCTGTGCCAGCACAAGCACTTAGGGCCAGCAGTAAAACGAGTAACAGCGTGAGTATTAGGTTTCGGTTTCTCATTAGAAATGCCTCCGGACATTTGTCCAATTTAGTATTGCGGTTTATTTGGCAGGCCTCAAAGGGGCGCAAATAAAAGCTTTGCATCTTGCCCGCGTCCGAGTGTGGTCTTTTTATCGTATAAACCTGCTTATGATTTTGTCTTTCTTTGTAAGAATGACATAAGCAGAAGGTAATAGGAACCTAAAGAACTTTTACGAGCAATTTACCGCCCGGCTGATTAGAAAGTGCTAGACTGTGATTGACGTTTAGCGTGGAGGTTACTATGAAGAAGTATGCAATTTTAATGTTGGTCTTGATGTTGCTGGCATCGGCCGTTCCTGTGTTGGCAGACACCACCTACACTGTACAGCCGGGAGATACCCTCAGTGCCATTGCGCGACGCTTTGGCACGGACGTTATCAGCCTGGCTCAGGCAAATAATATTGTCAATCCAAACTTAATCTACGTTGGCCAGCAGTTAACAATCCCTGGCGCCACTGCCCCACCTGCACCCACACCAAACCCTGCTCCACAACCTGAAGGGTCCGTTTACATCGTTCAACCGGGCGATACTCTAACCCGTATTGCTCTCCGCTACGGGGTCACGGTCCAAGCGATAGCTTTGGCTAACAATCTCAGCAATCTCAACGTAATTTTTGTGGGGCAACAGCTAGTTATTCCCGGTGGGGAAACGGTGGCGCCTCCCGCACCTAACCCTGTGCCGACACCTCCTGCCCCTGCCCCTACGCCTGTTCCCGGGCCGGTCAGTGCAAACCTGCTGCCTAACCCCTCTTTTGAGGGAGGTTGGTACAATCAGAACGGGATACCCGAATTACAACTGCCTAATGGTTGGTATTTGGAGTATGATCAGGGGACAAATCCTTTTGATTCCGCACCTTGGAGTGATTTTGTCCGCCCGGAAACCAGAGTCTTGTCCTCCAGCATGCTGCCACTTCAGGAACGCCCTCTCTACATTTGGCAGGGGGAATACACGGTGAAAATATTTAAGGGATCAGGCGCTATTAGTACCCGTTTGCTGACTCAGGTCACCTTGCAACCAGGAAACTATCGATTCACCATCAATGTGTTTCCCGACCTGGTAAGTGGCTATGAAGGCGGGCAAAAAATATGGGCGCCAGATCCATTTTCGGGTGAGGTGCGTTTTGTTGTGGGAGGTGGGGGCAGCGACTGGATATTGCCCACCTTTGGGCAGAGGAATACCTTAAGCCATTCGTTCTCTATTGGCAGTGCCCAAACAGTCCAATTGGGTGTTGCCTTGCGCGGGCGTTATGCTCTGGCAAACAACGGCTGGTTTTTGGATGATTGGTCGCTGGTGAAGGTACAGTAATTGCAGGTCAGTTCTCAAAAACGTGTCACGAATCACCAAGGACCAAGGGCGTCTGTTTTTTGAACTGGGTGACATCTCCAGGTGCAAGGGCGTCTTGCATGCGTTCAAGGTGCTGCGGCACACAATTGGGCGGTTCTACGCCGGGCGCAAAGTAGGCGAATTCGGCGGCTTCAGCTCCTGGTATTAGGGAACCACCTTGAGCTTCGGCGATAAAGGTGAATACAAGTTGGCTGTCTCCTTCGTAAACGTACACGCCGCTGAGGTGGGTGAGGGTAACGCGTAGACCGGTTTCATCGAAGGTTTCACGTACGGCCGTTTCCCACGGCGCTTCATTGGCGAAACCCCCTCCGCCCGGCAGCTCCCACTCATCTTGACCAGCCCGCTTCACCCACAAAACCTGCCCTGCATCATTGCGTATAACCACAAAAGCCGCCGTTTCCCATGAAGGTGGTGGCTGGTAAGGTGGCAGGCCTCTGCGAGCAATCCGCCAATCTTTGAAGCGATAGACGACTTGGCGCAGCAAAAACCAGGCGGCCCGTTCAAGCCAGGTGCGCTGCCGGGTGCGCCAGATCGGCGGCCCACCCTGGTGATGGAAGGCCTCTTGAATGCGCTGGCGGTGGAAACCAAGAACGCGTCTGGGAAACGGCCGTGTTGGAAACCAGCCTACTTGCGGTGACTCAATGGATGTTTGGATTTCCCCGCCGCGCTGAATGCAGCGAAAGGAAAATATTAAAGATCCCCTTTCTTTGCCCGGCATAAAGTAGAGGCCTACTAGTCGCACGGGATATACAATCAGCCCGGTTTCTTCGCGCACCTCGCGAGCTACGCCTTCCGTGGGCAGTTCACCTGCTTCCAATGCACCACCAGGAGGCGCCCATGTGCGCGTATCGTCGCGCTGCATAAGCAGTATTTGCGTGAATTCGTTGAAGATGATGCCGGTTGTGCCAATGTTCATAACATTTGTAAGGGCTAGAGCTAGAGGACGAGAAACCTCTAGCTCTAGCTTTTGCCCTAGCTACTTTTGGATCATGCTGCGGGCAATTTCATTGTGACGCTGGATATGGGGCGCCAATTCCAGAGTAGTAAGCTGCCCATTTTCTACCACCACTTTGCCATTGATAACCGAATAATCCACGTTTTGAGATTGATTGAAGACCACAGCCGCCACCGGATCGTGCAGTGAGCCGGTGTAGGCAAGCTGGTTCAGGTTAATGGCGATGAAGTCCGCAGACATGCCGGGAGCTAATGAGCCTATGTCATTTCGGCCCAGCACGGCCGCGCCACCCAAGGTTGCCAATTCCAACGCTTGCCGCGCCGACATGGCATCCGGCTTTCCGCCAAAGCCGCCCCGCCCACCCGGCTTTTCGCTGAGATAGCGGTGGGGGGCCACGCGCTGCAGCAGCATGGCCTGCCGGGCTTCGTTCAACAAATGGCCGCCATCATTGGACGCAGAACCATCAACCCCCAGCCCTACGGGGACCCCAGCAGCGCGCCAGCTTAGCAAAGGGGCAATGCCGCTGGCCAGGCGCATGTTGCTGTTGGGACAGTGCGCGACGCCGGTTCCGGTACGGCCGAACAGGTCAATTTCGTCGTGGCTCATGTGGACACAGTGAGCGTGCCACACGTCATCACCCGTCCAGCCCAGAGATTCAACGTATTCCACCGGGCGCTTACCGAAGGTTTGCAGGCAGAACTCCTCTTCTTCTAACGTTTCGGCCAGATGAGTGTGCAGGCGCACGCCGTAGGTTCGGGCCAGGTTGGCAGATTCGCGCATGAGGTCGGGGGTGACAGAGAAGGGAGAGCAGGGAGCGAGGACGACGCGCAGCATGGCGTGGCGCGCTGGGTCATGGTATTGCTCGATCAGGCGCTGGCTGTCTTTGAGGATGAAGGCTTCGTCTTCGGTAACGCGGTCCGGTGGGAGGCCCCCCTGACTTTCGCCTAGTGACATGGAGCCCCGAGCAGCGTGGAAGCGCATGCCAATCTCATGGGCAGCCCGAATTTGGCTGTCCAGGGTGCAGTCGTTGGGATAGATGTAGAGGTGGTCGCTGCTGGTGGTGCAGCCGGAAAGCATGAGCTCAGCCAAACCGGTGAGGGTGCTGACGTAAATGGCTTCATCGGTGAGATTGGCCCAGATGGGGTAGAGGGTGGTGAGCCAATCAAAAAGATTGTTGTCTTGGGCCATCACGCGGGTGAGGGATTGGTACAGGTGGTGATGGGTGTTGACGAGGCCGGGCAGGATGATGTGGTCCCGCAGGTTGAGGACGATATCGGCCGTTTCCGGCATAGTTGCAGTGGGACCAACTTGTTCGATGATATTATCGCGGATAAAAAGACCCCCATTGGCTAATTCCTGCCGTTGGGCGTCCATCGTCACGACAATCTGCGCGTTTTTAACTAGAAGGGTGCTCATGATTTCTCCTTGGTCCAGCGGGTAAACCTGGGTGAACGAGCCTGCATTTAAGCTCGTAATTAGGATTATTAAATAACCATCCCCTAAACTTTAGCATTGTCATTTTACCTTGGCAAAGACATCTCCAGTGGTATAATTCTTCATTTGCTGGGGATGTGGCGGAATTGGCAGACGCGCATGACTTAGAATCATGTGCCGCAAGGCGTGTGGGTTCGAGTCCCTCCATCCCCAATTTTGATAAACCAACGCTGCGTTGCCAAGGCAACGCTTCTTTTTTACATCCAGTACCTGTAAAAAAATCCAATATTTCGAGCAAGCAGCACCATGAAAAGGTAAGGCTGTACTTGCTTTAGTTGAAAGAGGTATTTCTGTGACACTGACTATTCAAAAAGAAGAAGATACACAACGGCAGTTGCTGCTAACAATTGAGGTTGCTGAGGAGCGCGTGGAGAAATCAATGCGCCAGATGGCAAAAAAGGTGGCCAAGGATGTCTACGTTCCCGGTTTTCGCCAGGGAAAAGCGCCTTACAGGGTCATCGTCAATCGGGTGGGGCGAGAGGCTCTCCGCGCTGAAACTGTAGATGAAATTATGCCGGCTATTTTTGAAGAGGCGCTGGCTGATATTGATGAGGCAGATATTTACGGCCGTCCGGAACTCACAGACTTGGAGATGGAGCCTTTGGTGCTTAAATTCACCATCCCGTTACAACCGGTGGTGAAGCTGGGCGATTATCGCTCCTTCCGTGAGGAAGTTGAGCCAGTTCGGGTGACGGATGAAGCGGTTGACAAAGCTCTCGAAGAGATTCAAATTAAGCACCAAATTCTTGAAGATGTGGATCGTCCGGTAGAAGCCGGTGATTTGGTGGCTCTCAGCGGTTTAGGCAAACTGGTTGTTGAAGAGCTGGAAACGGCCGTTTCTGAAGATGACGAAAGCGCAGAGGCTGAATCTTCCGAAACCGAAGGGGTTGAAGAAGCAGCGGATACTGCAGCAGAACAAATCATTTTCGCTGAAGAAAGCATTGAACTGCTCATGGACAGCAGTAAGGTGTATCCTAATACACCCTTCGTAGATAATCTCCTAGGACTATCTGCCGGTGCTCAGACAACTTTTTCCTTTACTTTCCCAGACGATTATGAGGACGAGGAGTTAGCAGGTAAAGAGGCCTCATTCGAAATAAATGTGCTCAATGTTCAATCTCGCCAACTGCCAGAATTGAACGATGAACTGGCGCAGCAAGAAGGGGAGTATGAAAGTCTGGCAGAAATGCGGTCAGCCACCTTTGAACGGCTAGAAAAAGCGGCAGAAGCGCAAGCCAAGGAAGACTTAATTGGAGGGATGACGGACAAGTTGGTGGGTGACGCCGAACTGGTTTACCCTCCTGCAGCGGTAGAAATGGAATTGGATGACATGCTGCAAACCTTGAAAAGTCAGGCCCGTTACTCAGGTTGGGAATGGGATGATTATTTGCGAATTCAAGGATTGTCCGAAGATGCGCTGCGGGAGAATTTTCGGGAAGCGGCCGTTACCCGAGTTGAACGTGGTTTGCTCATCCGCCAATTTATTCTTGAAGAAAAGCTGCGCGTCAAGGCTGAAGACGTGGATGATCTAATCGAAGAACGCGTCAAGAAATTCGAGAATGAAGACCTGCAAAAAAGTATGCGTGATTATTACCGGCAAGGCTCCGGATTCGACTCCATCAGCGGGGAAGTATTGCATGAGAAGGTTTACGAGCGCATTAAGGCTATCTACGCAGGTACAGCCCCAGACCTCTCTGAGCTTGAAGATGAGGAGACGGGGAGTGACGAAGAAGAATAACGCAAATCTAATGAACGGCCGTTAAACTTCGCGCCCATTAACCCAAATATAACTTGTTTAAGACCATAAGGTGAATTCACCGATAGGTTACACTCAACGAGGAGACTTATAATGATCAATATTCCAACCTCATTGGTGCCGATGGTTATTGAAACCACTGGCCGGGGTGAGCGGGCATTTGACATCTATTCCCTGCTGCTGAAAAATCGTATTATCATGTTGGGCTACCCCATCAACGACCAGATTGCCAATCTCATTGTGGCCCAAATCCTTTACCTTGAAAGCGAAGACCCCGAAAAACCAATTCGCATGTACATTAGCTGTCCTGGTGGACAGGTATATGCTGGTATGGCCATTTATGACACCATGCAGCAGGTCCGCTGCCCCATTTCCACTGTAGCAGTTGGCTATACTGCCAGTTTTGGCACGGTTCTTCTTACTGCAGGGACAAAAGGCATGCGGTATGTCCTTCCTAACTCCACCATCCACATGCACCAGCCATTGGGCGGCGCTCAAGGCCAGGCATCAGATATTGCTATTCAAGCCCAAGAAATTCTGCGCCTGCGCAATTCGCTAAACCAAATTCTTAGCCATCACACTGGCCAAACTGTTGAGCAAATCAGCAAAGACACAGACCGCGACGTGTACATGAATGCTGAACAGGCAAAACAATATGGATTAGTTGATGAGGTCCTCTCCAGCGAAGAAAGCAAAAAGGCAAAGTAAACAGGAGAGCAGTTAAGACTCCTCAAAAACGAGGATTTTTCTTATTTTTAATGGGCGTGTCATGCTAATTTGTGCATGATACGCCTTTGTTTTTTTAACGCTTCTTTTTGTGTGCTTGGGAAATTTCATAAGCACGAATTGCTAAGGATGATTTGCACAGGGTTTCGGTTACAATCGGGCCATGATTATCCAACCTTCCCTCCCCGGCTGGCTGGGCACTGTTCATCACGATGGCTCGACCCTTTACGTTTCTGACCCGTACCCGAAATTGGGGGATACAGTACAGGTACGTTTGCGGTTGGCGCACGATGCGCCAGTAACGGCCGTTTACCTGCGCACCTTCCCCGACGGCGAACAAGCATTCACCCCTATGCAGCGTGTTAAAACCACCCTGCCCGTACAATGGTGGAAGGCTACGCTGCCCGTCACCCAGCCCACTGTCCATTACCGCTTTTTACTGCAAGCGGCTGATGGCATGTGGTGGTTTACGGCCAACGGTCCCAGCGTCGGCGTACCGCTGGATAAGTTCGACTTTCGCATTTTGGCAGACTTTGCGCGAGTGATGTGGTTAGAAACGGCCGTTTTCTACCAAATCTTTCCCGACCGCTTCCACAATGGGGACCCCACATGCAACCCCCAACCCGGCGAATTTGAATTTCGCGGCCATCGCCCGCAAACTTATCCCTGGGGCCAGACGCCACCTGCCGACCAACCTAACCCCATCGTTTTCTATGGAGGCGATATACCTGGCATTACGCAAAAGCTGGACTACTTGCAGGAACTAGGCATCAACGCCCTATATCTCAATCCCATTTTCACCGCGCACTCCAACCACAAATACGACGTGGCCGACTACGAGCACGTGGACCCGCACTTTGGTGGTGATGAAGCACTCATTGCCCTGCGAAAGGCGCTGACGGCGCGTGACATGCGCTATTTGCTGGATATCGTGCCCAATCACTGCGGTTACTGGCACGCCTGGTTTCAGGCGGCGCGGAACAACCCGGATGCGCCGGAAGCGGAATTTTTCACCTTCACCAAGCATCCCGATGAGTACGCTTCCTGGCTGGGAGTATGGACTTTACCCAAGTTGAATTACCATAGCTCTGAACTGCGCCGTCGTATTTATAAGGGTGAGCGAGCCGTGTTTCGCCGCTGGCTGCGCCCGCCTTTTTCCGCCGATGGCTGGCGTGTGGACGTGGCCAATATGCTTGGGCGGCAGGGCGCGACGCAAGTTGGCGTGGAAGTTGCCGCAGGTATTCGCCGCGCTGTGAAAGAAACTCGTACTGACGCTTACTTGCTGGGGGAAAATTTCTTTGACGCGACAGAGACTTTGCAAGATGGTGGCCAGTGGGACGGGGTGATGAATTATGCGGGATTTGGCATTCCTTTGTTTTACTGGCTGTGCGGATACCGACAGGGGGCACACGGGCTGCACGAGTTGATTGAATCCACAATACCCTGGCCAACGACGGCACTGCTGCAAACTTGGCAGCACTACCTGGCGGCCATTCCCTGGGCGGTGGCTTTGCAGCAGTACAATTTGCTGGGCAGCCACGACACGCCGCGCGTTCGCACGTTGGTGGAGGAGAATGACGCACTGCACCGCCTGGCGGTGGTGGTGTTGATGACCTATCCCGGCGTGCCCGGCTTTCTCTATGGTGACGAGGTGGGGTTGACAGACCAGCCGGGGGTCAATTCGCGGGTTTGCATGCCCTGGAACGAAGCGGAATGGGACAGGGATTTGCTGGCTTTTTACAAGAAAATGGTGCGGCTGCGGCGGGAAACGGCCGTTCTGCAAACAGGTGGCTTCCAACTGCTGCTGTGTGAAGAAGATACCTTCGCCTACCAGCGAGAAAGCGCCACCGAGCGGGCAATCGTCATTGCGCATCGGGCCGCTGCGCCGCGCCCTGCGGGTATGCTGCCCATCGCTCACGGGGGTGTGGCAGACGGTGTGCGCTTCAAGGAGTTTTTCAGCAGGCAAGAGATTATCGTGCAGGATGGCGCGCTGTTCCTGCCAGAACTCCCCCAAGGCGCAACTTTGTGGTTCCAAATCAATGGAGCCAATGGGGAAACTGGTTGAGAGATGATGCTTGATAACGGAGGTATTGAAAATGGCTGAGGCAAAATTTGTACCATTGGCGGGTATTCGGCAGTATCCGGTTTACGGAGAGGATGAGATGAAGCGGCGAGCGGCGGCTTTCTACGATGACATGCGGCGGCGGCGCACCGTGCGTCATTTTTCTAACAAACCCGTGCCTCGTGAAATTATTGAGCATTGCATCATGACGGCTGGAACTGCGCCAAACGGGGCCAATAAGCAGCCGTGGCACTTTGTGGCGGTTAGCGATCTGGCAACAAAGCAGCGCATTCGTGAGGCCGCCGAGGCTGAAGAGCGAGCATTTTATAGCGGGCGCGCGCCGGAGGATTGGCTCGATGCGTTACGGCCGTTTCAGACAGACTGGCACAAACCATTCCTGGAAACAGCCCCTCATCTTATTGCGATTTTTGCGCAAAGCTTTACCTTCGATCAGGAGGGAGAGAAGATGAAGCACTATTACGTGCAAGAATCAGTGGGCATTGCCACGGGAATGCTGATTGCCGCCGTGCACCATGCGGGGCTGGCTTCTTTGACGCATACGCCCAGCCCTATGAACTTCTTGAATGAGATTTTGCAGCGGCCAAAATGGGAACGGCCGTATCTGCTGCTGGTCGTGGGCTATCCAGCCGCAGACGCGCAGGTGCCAGACATCAGCAAGAAACCGCTGGCAGAGATTGCTTCGTTTATTGAATAGGTTGGCGGTTATGGGGTGCAGGTATTGGCATAGGGACGGGTGGGGAAGTATTGTCGCCATTCTTGCTCGGAGAAATTGCTATTGGCCGTTGCACAGGCATCAGCCACAAGCTGTTTAAGATCGAGGTGCCAGAGTGTAATGAGGGGGTGAGCGTTTTCCTTTTGGCTGGTGGCAATGAGCCAATTTCCATCGGTGGAGAAGGAAACGGCCGTAAACTGGTACCCCTCTTTAGGCACATCAACGTGGATGGGTGGAATGCCGGGCAGCGCGGTCAAATCCCATAAATTGAAGTAGCTGGTGTGGGTGGCAGCCAGCCATTGGGCTTCGGTGTCGAAAGCAAGGTGGCGCACTGGCTGGTCGGTGGGCCTATCTGTCTGCGGCTGCAAGCGGTGCGGTTCGACTTCCAGCTCGTTGTCGCGAAACGCCCACAGGAAAACGGCCGTGTCCGTTTCGCCACTGAGGGCCAGCCATTTTGCCTGGGGCCCAAAACTTGCCAGTTTTACCGTGCTGCTTATGGTCAAAGATCGGTAAGGTTCTGCTAGATTAGACTCTAAATCCCATAGTTGAGCCTGACTGCTGTTGCCATAGGTTACCAGCCAGCGGCCAGTAGGGCTGACAATCAGGTTTTGCGGGCTTGAGGTTGATTCAAATTGCAATGTAGGAGTGACGGGCAGGGTCTCATGCAGAGGCCACAGTTGAAGCTCACCGGTTTCCCCACTCGTCACCAACCATTGGATGGAGCTGCTGCGGTTGGGAACGGCCGTGTCCAGCGCCAATGTCCCAGTTATGGTTTTGCTGGTGCTTTGGGCCAGCACCTGCCAGATGGCATGACGCACGGCAGCAGGTATTTGCGTTTCGTCGGGCACCAGATTGTAAGCTTCCACGGCCAACAGCAAACCATGACGCACATCACGAGCATGAACATCAATAGCTCGAGAAGCAATGGCCCCGGCTAATTCTAGCTGGGTGACGTTGATGGCGGCTGTAGTACGGGTGGCAACGGCCGTGGCCGTAGCTTGCTCAGCCGTGGTGAAATCGTTAACCTGATTCACCACCAGCAAGGAGATCATGGCTACCAGCCCCAAGGGTATTAGCAGTATAGGGAGTAATCTGGTTGTTGCCGGCAAGGCAGCGGGTTCGTCATTGCGGCGGGTGCGTCGTTTGCTCATTATTTATCCTGGCAGTAGGCTGTGATAACCGGCCAACTTTCCAGGATTATACGGAGAATAAGCGTGCCTGTAAACTGTACTACTCTACAAAAATTTCAACACGCTCCCCGTCTTCTTCGTTAGTGTAATCAAATATTTTCCCCTGACGCCCGCTGCGAATCGCGTCCATCACTTCTTGGTATTCAACGTTATCGACACTGTCGGGGATAAAGCGTGCTCCCATTTTAATGCCAACATTTACCAGCCCCATAGGGATGTTAACGTTGACTTTGTTGCGACCGCTCATCATGTCTGTAACGCGCACGCGGAACCACCGGGCTGGCGTAGTGCCACGCAGCGGTTCGGTGCGCTCATCTTGTTTATTATGGTCAATGGCCCGGATGAGTTCGGCGCCTTCCTTGGCGCTGATTTTGCCTTCCTCAATCATTTTGAGAATTTGCATGCGTTCTTCTGCGCTAGCCATTGGTTGACTCCTTAAATTTAATAAATGCTGCGGCGCATGTGCGTTAGGGCGCGCCGCTGGCTGAAGTTGGCCGCTTGAAGCAAATGGTCCATGGTCGGGTCACCGTAGGGGTAATGGACGACGATATTGCGTCGGGACATGTGCTGCAAGCGACGAATGAGCTTGGCAAGCAACGGCCGTTCTAACTGTCCGCGCCACTCCGGATGGATGCGGATGACAAGGGTGTAGGGACGGCCCCAGTCAGCGATAATGCTGGCCAGACCCGTGAGCTGCCCCTGCTTGTCTTGGACAGCCCAGGTTTCTTGCATACGGCCGTTCAAAAAATTGCGCACCGATGGCCATATTCCTTGCCGGTAAAAATCTTCGGGAACAGGCTCTGGCCAGCTTAAGTCAGGATGCAGGCTGGCGGCATCAAGTTTGTACGCTTCCTGCCATAGCCGGCCTCGCAGCGGCTGCACACTGATAGCTAGCGAATCGGGCAAACTGGCGGCCAGGTCACGCAGCCGTGTACTGCTTGTGCGCCATTCGCTCATGGTACCTACCTGCTCAAATTGTAAAGATTTGTAAAGATCGATAGCGTTATTATTGTCTTTGACCACTTGCAAAATAACCAAATTGCCATGCCGCGCGCGCACCTGTTCCAATACCGCTTCCATGAGAGCCCGGGCGATGCCGCGTCGCCGAAAGTCAGGATGGACGGCGACATTGGCAATGATGTGCCGCCCCGGTATTTTGGTGGCAATGAGGGTAACATTACCCACAATTCGGCCGTTTTCCTGCCAGACGTAACCTGGCGGCAGCCGGTTGTACTGTGGATTAAGCCGCCATAAAAATGCCGGGTTGCCGAAATTGCTGGAACGAATTGCCTGCCGGCTTTCGCGGTCCATTTTTTCGCCAAAGGCGAGTTCCAGCAGGTCCGCTACCTGAGGGATGTCCTGTTTCAGGTTGATTGGGCGAGGGCCGTTGGGTGGCCACTCTGGCGCTGAAAGGGTGATGACCATAGGCGTACAGGTAGTGCGAGAACGGTGCAGATTTCACAATTAGTTTATCCTGTAACCTTCAGACTTGCCACCTACCACCAATCACCCATCATCATTTCCTGTAACCAATTGCCAATCACAAAATTACTTGTTTTCCAGTGCATCTAGCAGGGTATTAGCCTCTTCGGGTGAAATAATACCTTGCTCAACCATTTTCAATATTTTCAGTTGTTCTTCAGGCGTTGCTTTTGGTTTTGGCGGGCGCGGTGGAGCGGGCGGACGCCCCGGTCGTGGCCCGTAATGGGTGGCGCGGTGTTTTTCGGCACGGCGGCGTGCCCGTTCGGCGGCCTGTTCAGCGCGGCGGGCAGCTTGCTCAGCCTTGCGCGAAATTTTCTCGGCAATTTTTTGCGTAAAGTCTGCGCCAAACTTGCTCTCTAGTTCCACAGAGAGGCGTGATAGCTGTTCGTTAACCTGAGCATTTATCTGTGCCCCCAATCCTTCCAAGTCAAGGGTGAATTCCATGTCAGGGTCATCAGCCTGATAATGTTCCCACTCTTCGCGAACGACATAGAGGTCTTTGAGAATGATACGGCCGTTTGCCTCTAGATTTACCACCGGCCCGCCCGTTCCAATGGTGCCCGTGAAGGAATCTTCTGATTCAACGACTTCGTCAAAAGGCAGGCGATTGAGAATGCGATTTCCTTGAGCGGTTAATTGTAAGGGTGAACTGGGGGGCCAGCGCAAGACGATATCGCCGCCGGCCTGGAAATGATGCTTACCTGCTGCCAATTCACCATAAACGCGCACGTCGCCATTGATTTCGCCGACGCTGGTCGCGCCGCTCAAAAAGCGCAAGTTTGCATCACGATGGCCATGCTTGATGCTCACGTCGCCTGTCACCTGGCGCAGGCTAATATCGCCAGCGACCGTGGCAACATCGACATCGCCATTGACCATGCGGGCGGCCAGGTCGCCGTGGACAGTTTCCAGGCTAATGCCGCCTACGTTGCGAAAGATTGCATCGCCATTGATGGTAACGGCCGTTACCGGGCCATTGATGTGTTTACCTGAGAGGTCGCCATGGACGGTCTCTAGCGCGGCCTGCTCAACGTTGACGAAAATGGCGTCCCCGTTAACCGTCTTGAGGCTGATAGACCCTTGTAAGTTTTTAATGATGGCGTCACCATGGACGGTCTCAACGGTCAAGTTGGCGTATTCGGGCAGCCGCAGTTGGATACGGCCGTTGCTGCTAATTGTCAAACCCTCTTCGCCTTCTATCACTTTGACGTCATTTTCTTTAACCAGAACGGCCGTGTTATCCCACCCTTTTACAAGCAGTTCACCGGCACAAAGTGTCACGAAGATTTGGGGCGCTTTACCTAGATCAAATTCTTGAGCCATTTCTTCCCCCTCTACTCTAAATAAATTTGGACATGCTCATTGCTTTCTTCATTCTGCACGTCGACCAAGATGCCGCTTTCCCCATCCATCAACATGCTTTGTAATTCTTGCATATTGAAATCCATTTCTGGCGTAAAGTGACTGGCCACTGTGAAGCCAAACTTTAACATGCGAACGGGAATGTTGACGCTCACCTTGCTTTTACCCGTGTCCAAGTTGTTAACCCGCACGCGGAACCAGCTTGGGTTTTTGCCGGTTCCACTGGAAGGTTCAGCACCCATTTTTAGGGCGACAGGTTCTTCAGCAGCGGGTTCTTCAACACCAGCTTCTTTCAAGACTTCTACGTCAATTTCCGGCTCGATTGCAGCAGCCTTAGCCTGGGACAATAACGTTGCTGCTTCATCAACGTTGATCTTGCCACTGGCCAATAAATCCAAAATCTCTTTACGTTCGTCACTAGACATGTTATAACCTCCATAGATCAGCAGGGATACCTATCTGCTGTATTTGGGGTGCAAGACGGCTCAAACTGCCCTTTGAGTGTATGTCTTGCACCTTTCTCTTTATAAAAGGGCAAATGGTTGATTGAGCACCATCGTTACCCATTGCCACGAAGCAGTTGCAATGCTTCCTCGGCAGATAAATTTCCAGAGTTGAGTTCGGCTAATATTTCTCGACGAGTCCCTTCAGATACAGGCTTATTCTCCGCTTCGCCCACTTCATACCCCATGGCATTAATAACCTCAGTCAGGCGCGCCCGCACTGCTGGATATGACATTCCTAATTCTTGCTCCACTCGGTTAATCTTTCCCTCACAGCGAACAAATAGCTCCACAAATTCCAATTGTTCCGGGGCTAACTGGTACAGCCTGCCAAGGGTGAAATGCCCCTCCAAGGTTGTGTCACAATTACGACAATGCAGTCGTGTAATAATGAGGTCGTCTTGACAGATAGGGCATTTTCCAATTACGGGATTCATGAAACGATTGCTCCTCATACATTATTGAATAGGTAAAAGCCAATACGCTTTATGGCTATTAAATTATATTCAAATCATATTAAGAAAATTGACAAAAGTCAATAGATAATCGATAAATATTCGCAATTTATTGAAAATTTCATTTTAATTACTAAATAAAATGAATAATTGTGGATTTGTTTGATATTGTAATAATTACAGACGGGGTACTTTGAAACGGAGAAAATTGTATTTTGAATTATTTTTGGATATCGCGAATGCTGGCATAGGCTACGTAAGTTGAACCTAAAAAAGCTGTTAAAAGTAAAAATATAGGGCCGAAATTGGCCTGATAAAAGGCAGCGGCGAGGCCAATGCCTGAATAAATGGCAAATAAAACCTCGAATGCGATGATTGAGTCGAATGAGGACTTGTAATTAATATTGGCCAAGTTCTTGTTATTTCCTAACTTAGGTGTACGGATGAAGGGATGGCTTTTGCTGAAAAAAGCTTGCAAAACAGCGCGCACGTTGTTGGGCGTTAAGCCAACCGCCACGATGAGTGTTGCTGGCAGGTAAAGCAGGCGATGCCGCCAATCTTTGTGCAGTACTTGTTGTGCAAGAATGAATAGGAGGGGTTGACCCAGGCCTGCAATGCTAATGAGCATGAGCAGGGGGGGGAATGTGTAGTTAAGGTAGGTGAGGGGGACCTGGACTAAGAGTAGGAGGAGAAGTAGGAGATGCGTGGCGTAAGCAGACATGGACAAAATGGCGTACCAACGGGCGGTGTGGCTGTGGTTTGGGTCGTTGAGAATGGAACGGCCGTATTTCAGCAAACATTGAGTCGATCCTTTTGCCCAGCGAGCCTGCTGGGTTTTGTATGCGGTTATGCTGGAGGGTAATTCCGCGGGCGCTTCCACATCGTTCAAGAACCGAAATTCCCATTTTTTAAGCACAGCACGGGTACTCAAGCACAAGTCTTCGCAAACCGTATCATCCAGCCACCCACCTGCATCTTCCAGGCAAGCGCGTCGCCACACCCCAGCCGCTCCATTGAACTTTGGATACAAATCAGCGCGATGACGTACGGTTTGCTCCATCGCAAAGTGTTTGTCTAATGCAATGGCCTGTACTCGGGTAAGCAAGGATTGGGCCGCGTTTAGATGTCCCCATCGGGCTTGTACCACCCCCAAACGGGCTTCCTGGTGAAAATGGGGAATGGTTTGCAGTAAGAAATTTGGCGGGGGATGAAAATCCGCGTCGAAGATGGCAATAAATTCCCCAGAAGCAGTGTCAAGCGCTTTGGCCAATGCCCCTGCTTTATAACCTTTCCGCTCTTGACGATGGATGAGGCAGATGTCATAGCCTTGGCGTTGGTAGGTGTTGACGAGCCGGGCTGCTCTTGCGGTCGTATCGTCAGTTGAATCGTCTACTACCTGGATTTGCAATTTATCCCGAGGGTATTTCAGGGAAACGGCCGTTTCAATTAGCCGTTCTACCACATATCGTTCATTATATATAGGCAACTGCACAGTAACAGCAGGCCACAAATGCGAGGGAACCATTGGTGGTGGATACAGCGCATGCCGATGCTTCCAATAAAGCGCCAGAGTCAATAACCCCAAGAGCCCAAAAACGGACAGGCCCATGAGCGCCATTACATACAAACCGCTTAAAATGGTTATCATGAATTATTGTCGACTTCGCGTTTTAGAATGGTTTTTAAGCGCTTGTTAAAAGTTCCCCGTGGTAATAGCACCCGGCGTCCACACCCCTGACAAATTAATCCAATATCAGCTCCAACCCGAACTACTTTCCATTCAAAGCTCCCACAGGGATGCTTCTTTCGTAATTGAACAATGTCGCCCAAATGAACTTCTTTATACATAACGCGGAAATTAGCGCAGGAAAGCTAACTGTGCAAGTATGTTTTCCCAATGGAACGGCGACACGCGAAAATTTCTTTTACCAATTTCTTGCAAAGCACATCGATTTCAGGTATTATTCAAAGTTTGTACGTTTGCTTATTAGTTTTTGAGAATTTCTTTGACATATAGAAGTTTATTGATACAATCTCTGCACTCATGTGCATGATAAATTTGTTTACTCAAGAGCGTTGGCCCAAGCCAAACGCTCTTTTATGTGTTTATAGATTCCTACTAAATTAGTTTGGTGGGCGAGCATGCAGTTTCAATAGGTTTAGAGCTTTACTCTTCTTTGGGAGGTCAACTAGGTGGAGACAACAGATTTTCGTACGTTGCGTGTCAGCTTAGCATCCCCGGATCAAATACGTTCATGGTCTTATGGTGAGGTTACCAAGCCGGAGACAATTAACTACCGGCGCTTGCGGCCAGAAAAAGACGGTCTATTCTGCGAGGCAATATTTGGGCCTACGCGAGATTGGCAATGTTACTGTGGTAAGTACAAAAATGTGCGTTACAAAGGCATAGTCTGCGATAAATGTGGTGTGGAAATTACTCGTTCGTCCGTACGTCGCGAACGTTTGGGGCACATTGAGTTGGCAGCTCCGGTGGCTCACGTGTGGTATACACGCCGGGTTCCCAGTTATATGGGTTTGCTTCTGAATATTTCCCGCCGGAACCTGGACCGGGTTTTATACTTTGCCCAATACGTGATCACCCATGTTGACGATGATGCACGTCAACGTGCCTTAAAACGCCTGGAGGAGGAACTCCAGGATATGGAAATGCAACTTGAAGTCAAGCTGGCGGAAAAGACAACCGAGGCTACCGGTGATGCTTCTACCAAAATGACCGAGTTGCGTACCCAATTAGAAGAATTAAATGCTTCTTTTGACGACCGTTTGTCGACAGTCACCGATGAGGTCGTGCGGGAAGCCAAGGTTATGGAACAGCGGCTGGAGAATTTGTTAGGAACGGCCGTTTCCGAAGAAATTAAGCTAGGCGGCTCCGTTATTGCTAAAAAAGGTGTCACCATTGGCCGCGAGCACGCTGCTATGGTGCAAGAAATAACCTCCGAGCGCCTCACATTAGTTCAAAAAGAAAGCGAAGAAGATCACCAGGCTGAAGTTGCGACTCTTCAACGTGAAATTGCTGAGTTACAGGCTGAACTAGATAATGTAAACGAGGATCTGCGCGGACAGTTAGAGCAAAAACTGGTGCGCATGCGGCAGCAAGCCCAGGCAAATAAGGAGATACTCGAATCGTTGGTCCAGATGCAGTTTCTCAATGAAACTGAGTATCGAGAACTAAAAAGTAAATTTGGTAACGTGTTCCGTGCCGGTATGGGTGCTGAGGCTTTTTACGAGATCCTGAAAAATATGGACCTCGATAAACTGGCTCGGGACTTATGGCGTGAGGTGCGAACAACGCGTTCTAAACAAGCCGCTAAACGGGCTACCAAGCGTCTTCAGGTCGTTGAAGCCTTGCGGCAGAGTGGCAATCGTCCCGAATGGATGATTCTCACCGTTTTGCCCGTTATCCCGCCCGATTTACGCCCCATGGTGCAATTGGATGGCGGTAGATTTGCTACGTCAGATCTAAACGACCTTTACCGTCGCGTTATCAACCGCAACAACCGGCTTAAGCGCCTCTTGGAACTGGGTGCGCCTGATGTGATCGTGCGCAATGAAAAACGCATGTTGCAGGAAGCCGTAGATAGCCTCATTGACAACAGCCAACGTGGTAAAGCCCTCAGTCGTCGTGGTCGCCGTGAACTGAAATAGTAACCGCGGAGAACGCGGAGAAGCGGAGAAAAACAAACAAACCCTCCGCGCTCTCCGCATCTCCGCGGTTAAAAAATTTTCACGAATGGGAAATTATTCTTACCCCTTTCAGCGCATAATGGATTACACTATGGACATGCAAAAAACAATTCTTGTTGTGGATGACAAAGCCAATGTCCGCACCCTGCTGCGTGAATATCTGACGGAGCAGGGGTATCGGGTGGTGGTGGCGGAAAACGGCCGTTTAGCCCTCTTCACCGCTCGCCAGGAAAAACCAGACCTCATTCTGCTCGACATCATGATGCCAGAAATGGACGGTACCGATTTTCATGCGTATCTATCGCAAAGAAGCCGACACACCCGTCATTTTCTTGACAGCCAAATTGGAAGAAACAGACAAAGTGCTGGGGCTGGAACTGGGCGCAGATGATTACGTCACCAAACCGTTTGGCATGCGAGAACTGCTGGCACGAGTGCGCGCCGTCTTGCGCCGCACGGAACGGGATGAACCGACCGACAGAAATGTTGAAAGTGGCAGATGTGGTGTTGGATAAAAACGGCCGTCGTGTCACCGTTGCCGGACAGGAAATCGACCTGACACCCTCTGAATATGACTTGTTGCTTCTGCTCATGTCAGCCCCTGGTCGCGCCATTTCCCGCATAGAACTGTTAGAGCATTTGCAAGGAACCGCACTTGAAGGGGCTGAAAAAACAATCAACGTCCACATCCGCAACCTGCGTACCAAAATTGAGCCAGACCCCAGCAATCCGCGCTATATTGAGACGGTATTCGGCATTGGCTACCGATTTTGCACGGCCTAGGTGAGATAGCCATGCACTCGCTGCGCCTCAAACTCATCTTCACATTTTTAATCATCAGCATAACCGGCACCTTATTGACAACGCTGATCGTGAGCTTTTATAACCAACGCGCCTTTGATCAACTGTTGCAAGAGCAAGAACATGCAGAATTGACCAGTGATCTGGAAGCGTATTATGAAAACAACGGGTCTTGGCAAGGGATAAATCGCACCCTCAATAACAGCTTGCCCTTAACTACGCCGAATCAACCCCCTGTTAGAAATGAGCCACAAGGGATGCCCGGTTCTCAACCAGACCCAGCGCCTTCTTTTGCGTTAATTGATGAAAACGGACGCATTATCATCCCCAATGGGCGCTATATGCCGGGCGACACGATTCCCCTAGATGAGTTGGCCGCTGGCATTCCGTTGGAAGTTGATGGCGTGCAAGTTGGCACTTTGCTGGTAGAGGATCTGCCCGCCGCCGCGAAATCCAGCGCAAGAAGCGTTTGCCGCGCAAACAAATCAGGCTTTGCTCATCGGGGCGCTTGGCGGAACGGCCGTTGCTGTCATCTTAGCCATCATCCTAGCCCGCACCCTCACCCGGCCGTTACAAGAATTAGCCGCCGCCAGTCGTCAGATGGCGCAAGGCAATCTGCAACAAGAAGTGCCGGTACGCACCAAAGATGAATTAGGGGAACTGGCCCTCGCCTTCAACCAGATGAGCGCCGACCTCTCCTTCGCCAACCAATCACGGCAGCAAATGACGGCCGACATTGCCCACGATTTACGCACGCCGCTCACCGTGCTCTCTGGCTACCTGGAAGCGATGGAAGATGGCACGTTAGCACCCACGCCCGCCCGTTTGCAGATGATGCAGCAGGAAGTGGACGTGCTGATGCGACTGGTTGCCGATTTGCGCACGTTGTCTCTGGCGGATGCGGGGCAGTTGGCATTGCATAAGGAACCTGTTGATATTGTCACTTTATTAGAGCAAGTGCAAGCGGCTTATACCCACCAGGCGCAGCAGCAAAATGTGACGATTAAGGTGGAAACGGCCGTTTCAACTTCGACCCAGCTCAGTGGAACCAGGCTCAGGACAGGCCGTTTCAACCATCGAACTCGACAAAGCCCGAATGCGCCAAGTGCTAGACAACCTCGTCAGCAACGCCCTGCGTTACACGCCGACAGATGGCACTGTCACCCTGGCCGCCCATTCACAAGGCGACAAACCTACAAACTCATGGTCTCCGATACAGGCGCTGGCATCCCGGAAGCGGATCTGCCCCACATCTTCAACCGCTTCTACCGTGGCGATTCGTCTCGCCAAGAAGGACAAGGCGAATCGGGCTTGGGCTTGGCAATTGTGAAATCATTGGTGGAAGCGAATGGATGGGGAAATTGCGGTGACTTCATCCCCAGGACTCAGGGACAACTTTTACTATTTTGCTACCTCAGTGATATTCGATTCATTTAGCCTCCGAAACATAGAAAATATCTATAATAGATATAGCTACTATTGTCTTGAAGCGCAGTAAGGTGCGTGGTATCTTGTTGGTTGTCTTTATTGGAGCTAACAGGAGAAAGTGCATCCCATGTGTAAACGAATCCTATATGTTGAAGATAATCCCCGTAATATGCTGCTGGTCAGGCGAATTTTGGAAGCGGAAGGGCATGAACTGCTGGAAGCGGTTGACGGGGAGGCTGGCTGGGAAAACGGCCGTTTTCCACAAACCCAGACCTCATTCTCATGGACTTACGCTTACCCGGCGAACTGACCGGCTTTGAACTCACCCGCCGCCTCAAAGCCCACCCCGCGTCTAGCCCACATCCCCATCGTGGCGCTGACTGCCTATGGCAACGACATGGCCGAAGAAAAAGCCCGCGCCGCTGGCTGTGCCGCCTTCCTCACCAAACCCGCCGACATCCGTGAAATCCGCGCCACCCTGCGCAAGTTTTTTGAACCGGAGCCGATATTGACAGGGGAAACGGCCGTTCACTACGCCTACATCTAATCGTCAATCGAAAATCAACAATCGAAAATCCCATGAGCTATCTAACCCACCTCGAATGTTCCTACTGTGGTCACGCCTACGACGCTGACCAACTTATCCGACTTTGCCCGCAATGCGAACTGCCTTTGCTGGCTCGCTATGACATCGCCAAAGCGGCGGCTGAAATTGACCGCGACGCCCTGTCCAGCCGACCCGCCAGCATGTGGCGCTTCCACGAAATGCTGCCCGTGCGTGACCCTGAAAACCGGATCGACCTGGGCGAAGGGGGCAAACCGGTGCTCAAGCTCAAGCATCTGAGCCAAAGCATGGGGCTGAACAACGTCTACATCAAAGATGAAGGGCAGAACCCGACAGGCAGCTTTAAGGCGCTGGGTTTGGCCGCCGCCGTCAGCCGTGCCTATGAATTGGGCGTGCGCGAATTTGTCATTCCCACAGCGGGCAATGCGGGCGGGGCGCTGGCGGCTTACGCGGCGCGGGCGGGCGCGAAGGCCCATGTCTACATGCCCAGCGATGCCCCGTTAGTTAACATAACCGAAGTGCAGATGACGGGCGCGGATTTGCAACTGGTGCCGGGCCTGATCAACGATGCCGGACGGGAAGCGGCGGCGGCGGCCGAAGTCGGCGGCTGGTTTGATGTGTCTACGCTCAAAGAGCCGTATCGGGTGGAAGGCAAAAAGATTATGGGGTATGAGCTGGCGCAGGCGTTTGGCTGGGAACTGCCCGACGTGATTATCTATCCCACAGGCGGCGGCACGGGGCTGATTGGCATGTGGAAGGCGTTTGACGAGATGGAGCAGTTGGGCTGGATTGGCAGCAAGCGCCCGCGCATGGTGGCGGCGCAGTCGGATGGCTGTGCGCCCATCGTCAAGGCGTTTCATGCGGGGCAGGAGACGGCGGAACCGTGGCAGAACGCGGCCACGCTGGCTGGCGGTTTGCGCGTGCCGGTGGCGATTGGCTCGCGGCTGATGTTGACGGCGCTAAGAGATAGTGGGGGAACGGCCGTTGCTGTGCCAGACCATCACATCATGCAAGCGCAGCAAAAACTGGCGGCGTG
Source organism: uncultured Chloroflexia bacterium (assembly GCA_963695505.1). Lineage (GTDB taxonomy): Bacteria > Chloroflexota > Anaerolineae > Promineifilales > Promineifilaceae > JACSRF01. The sequence continues at coordinate 143,138 of CAVOGX010000016.1, forward strand.
TGAAGGCATGTTTGTCTCGCTGGAAGCGGCCGCGACGATTGCGGCGCTGGAAAAACTGGTGCAAGAGAACTGGGTGACGCCGGATGAAAAGGTGTTGGTGTTTAATACGGGCAGCGGCTTAAAGTATCGGCTTTTACTGGTGTAAGTTTTCTGATGCGTGATACGTGAAAAATTATTTCATGAATCACCATCACGTATCTTTTTCTCAACTATTTTTGTTTCTCTTGCTACCCTAGCCCGCTAGATGAGGCTGATCCGCTTGATTTCCGTCCAATCCCCATCCCCTGCACATTGCTAATATCTCCCTCCACATGAATGTAAAACCTCCCTCCGCCACGCTTCTGACCATCGCCGCGTCTATCCATTTGCAGGATAGCATCGTCAATGAGGTTGCGGACGTGGATGTCGTGGAAGGGTTGTAGCGACATTCCACCATCCATTTGCTTTGCTTTGGCGAGGCCAGCCGGTCTCGTAGATAGTCTAAATCGAAGAAGTGGGGTGTGTTTTCTGGCTGGATGCACCGTGCGCAGCGGCAGGGGACGCGCTTTTCGTAGGCGAGCTTGTTGGAGAAGCCTTCATGCAGTTTATCCAGTGTCTGCACGATTTGCATTAGAAAGTCCAGCCTGCGACTGCCGCTGATGCGAATACGGATTTCTTTTTCGCCGCGCAGTTCCAGCAGTTCGGCGCGGGCGATTGTTTTTGAGGATGACGCCGGAACGCCAAACGAGCGGCTGTTCTTCGATACTATTCATGCAGGACAACGATGGCGCGGCTGAGGATGCCGCGCGGCATGAAGTGCGGATAGTGGTAGCGTAGTTGCAAATCGTCCGGCTGGGCTTCCCATTGGTAGGAGGGGGCTTCGGGTTTGAGCATTTGGGGGGCGATGTACTGGTCTCGCTTGTAGGGGAGTTCGTAGCAGAGTTGGAAGTGTCGCATCAGGCGCAGCAGTTGATGGCGATGATTGTCGTATTTGGTTCGTGCCAGAGGCACGCAGTTGGCGGTAGCTGAACTGCCCTCAATCGGCGCTGATTTGTTTGTTGTCGAGGACGCGGTAGACGGCGTCGAGCGCCCAGGTGGGGTTGAGGATGATCAGGTCGGGGAGGGCCAGGGTCGTTTTGGAAATGGAGGATGTCGCCGATGTGGTGGAGGTAGTCGCTAAGTTGCAGCGCGTTGGCGGGATCGTCGATGCCCGTGTTCGGCGCAGAGGTCGAAGAATTCGCGACGGCTGATTTGTTTCGTGGGTCTGCGTCGAGCGCTTCGCGCACGTCAACCCAGGTGCGGGGACGGGGTTGGCCGATATGGTCGAGGTTGAGCAGATGCTGTTGCAGGTAGCGCAGAAATCGGCCAGTTTTTTTCTTGTCGGGCACGCTGCTGAGGTCGAGTTCGACGATTTCTTTCAGATTGGGGAAGCGTTCTTGCAGATGGGGCAGGTTTTCGATGACGCATTGGTTGCCGTGCCGCCGGTTTTGGTTTTTAAGGAGGAGGATGGGGCTGTCGGCGCCGAAGGTTTCTTGCATTTGCAGCCAATCGTAGAAGTCGGTTTGGCGGCGGGTGTCGGCGAGGAGGACGTAGACGGAGCGTTTGCTGAGGAAGAATTGATGGGTGGCGTTGTAGATCGCTTGGCCGCCGAAGTCCCAGATGTTGGCCGGTGTTGTCGGTAGTCGGCGGTTTTGCAAACCTCCAGGGAGGTTGTGGCCGGGCAGTAGGGGAAAGGGCGAGGAAGGACGTCTATTCCTGTGGTGGTGTCGTCGGGAGGGGGAAGGGGGGTGGCGGCGTTCATGAGCTTGCGGGCGAGGCTGGTTTCGCCCGCGCCCCCTTCGCCGATGAGGAGGAGTTTGGCTTCGTAGATGGTGGCTTCGCCTTCTTTTGCCAATTGGGAGTAGATAGCGGCGCACCGCTTCAAAATCAACAACGTTTTTGTCTATTGTAAGAGCTTCACCAAATAATTCCGGTGGTGGCTGGGTGATGGGGTTGCCAATGATTCGCAAACTTCGCAACTGCGTCATTTGCACTAACCATTCAGGAATGATCTCTAGCTGATTGTTATAAAGCCAAAAGGTTTTTTAGAACTGTTAGGTGTCCGATTTCGAGAAGGATTGCTGTTAGCCGATTGCCCCCAAGATTAAGTTTTTGCAGATCCGTCAGTTGCCCGATTTCAGGGGGAACGGCAGTTAGCTGGTTGTTGTGATAAAGCGTTTTCAACTTCGTCAGCTGTCCGAT
>CAVOGX010000017.1:0-52023 GCA_963695505.1 uncultured Chloroflexia bacterium
TTGGCGAAAAATCCGAGGTCATTCTTCCCATATTACGACGGAGTAAAGATGAAAAAAATATCCCCACAATCAGAAAACCTGCGCAGCGTTCCGATCCAAGTGGCATTTGCCGCAGATTTCCCCTCCCCGGCTTTTTTGGCCTCAGGGGGCAACCAGAAGAAACGCACGGTTCGGGCGGGTCGCCGGCGAAGTGCAGGCGGCGGTAAAGGTGAAGAGCGCCAGAGAGCTACTGCACCCCAGCGCCGGAGGGGCACCGGTGCCTCTTCGGGCGGGGGCAGTGGTAGCACACGTCCGCCCGGTGGCGGGGCGGCCTGCCCGGTGGTGGCCTACCAGGAGGAGGGCTTTCTTTAGGCAAGAATCCGCTGGTTATCATCGTTATCCTGATAGTGTTTGCGATTTTTGGCGGCACGCAATTGTTCAACGGCGGCGGTAGCGAAGATACTTTCCCAGAATCGGCCGCGCCGGAACCAGCGAGTAACGATACTCCGGTGATACAGACCCCTGCGCCGGTGGCCGTGCCACCCATTGCTGCGGCGCCCCTGGCTACCTTGCCTGCTTTAGCTCCCAGCACCAGCAGTCCTGATCAGACCTGGACCATTATGCTCTATCAGGATGCTGATGATAAGATTTTGGAGCAGGATATCTACATTGACCTGAACGAAGCTGAGCGGATTGGCTCTACGGACCAGGTCAATATTGTGGCCCAAATTGATCGCTACCGAGGCGGTTATGCTGGGGACGGGGATTGGAGCAGTACCCGCCGCTACTACGTTCGGGCAGACAATGATTTGGCGCGGGTCGGCTCTCAAGAAATCGCGGATTTGGGTGAATTGAATATGGGGGATACGAACACTCTGGTCGATTTTGTGGCCTGGGCAGCAGAAAATTACCCGGCCGATAAATACGTCCTGATCATGTCTGATCACGGCATGGGGTGGCCGGGCGGCTGGACTGATAAAGATCCTGCTGGAAGAGGTGACAACTCCATTCCCCTGGCTGCAACCCTGGGTAAGCAGCTTTATTTGCACGAGCTGGATGCCGCCTTAGCCGAGATCCGCCAGCGCACGGGTATTTCGCAGTTTGAGTTGATAGGCATGGATGCCTGCCTGATGGGACATCTGGAAGTATTTGCGGCGCTGGCGCCCCATGCGCGTTATGCTGTCGCTTCTCAAGAGGTCGAACCGGCGCTAGGCTGGGCATATGCCGGGTTTTTAGGCGAACTGGTGCAAAACCCCGGTATGAATGGCGCGGAACTGGCGCAGTCCATCGTGGACACCTACATTGTTGCTGACCAGCGTATTCAGGATGAGCAGGCTCGGGCGCAGATGTACCAGCGCGGCTCACCTCTAGGTGGTTTGTTTAGCCTGCTGGGCGGCGGTAGCGGCACTCCCTCCGCTGAACAGGTGGTGGCGCAAATGGGTCAGGGCGTGACGTTAACGGCCGTTGATCTGGCAGCTTTGCCCGATCTGATTACCAGCGTCAATGACTTTGCCTACCTGTTGCAAGAAGTTGATCAGCCACTCATCGCCGAAGCGCGCAGCTATGCCCAGTCCTTCACCAGCGTTTTTGGCAATAACGTCCCGCCCTCCTACATCGATTTGGCGCACTTTGTCCAGCTCTTACAACAAGAATCAGGGGATGTGGCTGTGCGTCAGGCGGGGGATGTGTTATTAGAATCTCTAGCCAAAGCGGTGGTTGCCGAAAAAAGCGGGCCTAAAAAGCCGGGAGCAAATGGCATCTCCATTTACTTCCCCAATTCGCAACTGTTCCAATTACCGGCGACCGGCATGCCCTCCTACACGGCGATAGCCGATCGTTTTGCGGCCGTTTCTTTGTGGGATGACTTTCTCACCTATCACTACACAGGGCGTGGCTTTGATATAACTGCGGCGCCGCTGGAAACGGCCGATCGCGGTGGAGAGCAGATCCCTCCAGGCACTGGCACCATCAGCGCCTCTCCTGTTGTGGCCTCCGCCGACGTAACTGTTCCGGGCCAACCCATTTTGCTTAGCAGCGATATTAGCGGCGACAACATTGGCCATATTTATGTTTTTGCGGGGTATTACGATCAGGCTGCCAATTCAATTTTTGTAGCTGACACCGATTATTTGGAAAGTGAGACGGTCCGCGAGCTCGAAGGTGTTTTTTACCCCGACTGGGGCGCCGGTGATTTTACGTTGGAGTTTGAGTGGGAACCCGTTGTTTTTGCCATTAGCGATGGTACAAACGCGGTCGTGGCGTTGTTTACTCCTCGTTCATTTGGCTTGACTCAGGCAGAAGCTATCTATGCGGTCGATGGTCTTTACACTTACGCCAGCGGCGAAGAGCGGTATGCCCGGCTGCTGTTTCAGGATGGTGTCTTGATCCAGGTACTGGGTTTTACAGGCACAACTGCAACCGGAGCACCGCGAGAAATCATGCCGGCAGCAGGAGATTCATTTACCGTATTGGAACAGTGGATGGATCTGGACGGAAACGGCCGTGTTGCTGAAGTTACGACACAATTGGGAAGCACACTGACCTTCGGGGAACAAATGTTTTTCTGGGAAGAACTTGATGCGGCGCCTGGCCCATATATTGTGGGTTTTATTGTTGAAGATCTGGATGGCAATCGCCTTCAAACATTCACGACCGTCACCGTCGAGTAGCAATTTTCTGGCAATAGCCATATCTGTTGCCGTGTAGCGGTGTGTGGCTACACGGCTTTTTTATGCCCTGATTCCCCCCACCCCGCCAAAGATAGCCGCCAATCATGGGGACCTGTTTTCAAGAGCAGCCCGGCTGTGTGTATATGTATACTAAAGTGTACAGTGTGTTCTGCTGTATGTAGTAGTGTGTAAGTGTACACAGTAGTGTGTGCACGCACACAAAACGTAGCACCAGTTACTGCTTGACCCCTTCAACATTTCACGAAGCATTTCATAGGCAGTTGTGTGAGGTCGCCAGGCCATTACTCCCGCATGGGCTACGCATCATCCTGCCCCCAACTGGCTGTTTAGCATAAATCACAGCAAAGGCGCGCTGATTGCCGCCAAATACCCGTAATTTGCCTTTTGCGGGGCAATTGCCGCAACTTTCATCGTATTTGAAACAATGGCCAATTCTAGCCGAAATTCAGCGGGGAACGCACCAAGCCTATTGCTGATGTTAGAGAGATTTGGGTCAGTTTGGTTGTGCCGCTGCCCAATACCTTGTAGTGTGCAAGTGTACACTTTAGTACGTAGTAGTATGTGTATGTGTGCTAATGTTTGCTATTGCGTACAATAAGAAGCTAGTGTACACTTTTGTGTACCTAGCGGTGATCTGATTTACACGATAGAAGGGTGGGGGGAGTGTGCGAACAAAATGCAAATTCATCCACCGGGAGGAAATATGACACGGATTGTGGCGGTAGTTAGCCAAAAGGGAGGCGTTGGCAAGACCTCTCTGGTACAAAACCTGGGAGCCGAACTGGCTAATTTGGGCAAGCTCACATTGATGGTAGATTTGGATCCGCAAAGCAATCTCACATCAGGATGGGGGATTGATCCTTTTGAAGAACGGCTCACAGTATATGACGCCATGACGGACCCTGAACTGTCGGCCAATTCCGTCGTGGAGATGCGTCCAAATTTGTATTTAGTTCCGGCCACGCTTGATTTGGCCGGTGCTGAATTAGCCTTTATAAACGCCATTGATCGCAACACAAAATTGCGTAAAGCATTGGCACCCATAGCCCATCACTTTGACTTCATTTTAATCGATGGTCCGCCCAGCCTGGGATTCTTTACGGTGAATGCCTTGGCGGCGGCGACAGAGATTTTAATCCCGCTGCAGGTTCACCCATATGCTTACAAAGCTTTGGACCAGTTGTTGAGCATCGTGCAGCAGGTGGAAGAGGTCAATCCGGTATTAATGCTCAACGGGATCACGCTGACGATGTATGATCAGCGCAATTCTTTAACGGCCGCCATCGAGGAGTCTACCCGCCAGAGATTCCCAGAGCTGGTGTTTAAGACAGTGATTCCTATAAATGTGCGCATACCTGAGGCTACCTTAGATGGCGTGAGCGTGGGTGAATATGAACCAGGAAGTAGTGGAGCCCGGGCCTACCGGGCACTGGCTAAGGAGGTGATTGCACGTGGCGCGGCGTAAAAATGATTTAGCAGGGAAATTATCTTCTGCGCAAGAAAGTAGACCGGGTTGGCGAGACACCATAACGGGGCATCAGGCGGAGACGCAAGCGGTGCGGCGACCGGCATTTATGGAGCCAGAGCCGGAGCCAGAACCGGCAAACAAAGTAAAAAGAAAGACCTATTTAGTTTACGCTGGCATGATTGCAGAAATTGAACAGTTGGCCGAACAGGAACGCGTGGGCATTAATGAGCTGGTGCGCTACTTGCTAGGAGCGGCGCTAGACCAGGTTTACAACGGTGAATTAACCATACCTACCCAGCCAGGTCGAAGGCGGATTGAGCCCTGAATTTAGGAGGTGTGCATGGGTGTGCTAATGTACACATATGCAACAACAGCGAAACTGCTTTCGCAGATCCTGGCCATGCTACTTCGAAGGATTAGCTTCTGAAGCATTTTGGGTTTTGCAAGGAATTTAGAAAACTAACTTCTTCCTACGACAAGACTCAAATAGGCGTTGGCCGCCAAGCCTGTTGTAATGAGGGCGTTTGTTGAAGGAGGGCGCCATGTCGCGTGAAATAACCCTGGATGTGAATGGTAGAAAACACCAGCTGAAGGTTGATGCCGAGACCCCTTTGCTCTACGTCCTGCGAAATGACCTGGGTCTGAAGGGTCCCAAATATGGTTGTGGCTCGGAGCAGTGCAATGCTTGCAAGGTGCTGGTCGACAATAAGGACGTGCCCTCATGCAAGATCCCGGTGAAAAATGTGCTGGGTCTGCCTATTATAACTATCGAAGGGTTGGGTGAGGCTGGCGCACTGCATCCGCTGCAAGAGGCGTTCATGGAGGAGCAGGCGATTCAATGTGGCTATTGTGCCTCGGGGATGATTATCGCCGCGGAAGGTTTGCTCAGACGAACCCGCTATCCTTCTGATGAAGAAATTCGCGCGGCTCTAAAAGACAATATTTGCCGATGTGGCGTTTATGAGCGCGTGCGCCGGGCGATAAAATTGCGCATAGGACGGCCGATTTGGCAGCCGATTTATGCGGTGGTAGAAGCAGCCGGCCCAAGCCTGGACCCAAAGGGGAATCGTGCCCAAAGTGCGCTGTCGGCATCGTTGCGTAACAACCCCAGCTTAGATGCCTGGATTCGGATTAACCGCGATGAGACCATAACCGTTTTTACCGGGAAAGTAGAAATGGGCCAGGGAATCAAAACGGCCGTTGCTCAAATTGCTGCCGAGGAGCTGGATGTACCTTTAACACGCATACGGGTGGTCATGGCTGACACCGAACGGTCGCCTGATGAAGGCATTACCGCCGGCAGCATGTCGCTGCAAATGAGCGGCAATGCCATTCGACAGGCAGCGGCTGAAGCTCGCCATGTTTTACTGGCACTGGCATTTGAAGAGTTGGAAATGGAAACGACGCCGGCAGATTTAGAAGTGCAGGATGGCGTAATTACCGATCCGGCTACAGGACGCGCTATCACTTACTGGCAGCTATTTGGCGGGAAGCGTTTTGGCCGCGCCGTGAGCGGGAGAATCCCTGCGAAAGCACTGCGTTTGCACCGGATTGTGGGGCAGGCAGCCACGCGCCTGGATTTGCGGGCTAAGGTAACGGGAAAGGCTGTTTTTGTCCACGATATGGAGCTGCCGGGGATGGTCCATGGGCGTGTGGTGCGCCCGCCTGCGTACGATGCCCGATTGGTGGCGGTAGATGAAACTAACGCGCTCCATATGCCCGGCGTCATTGGCGTTGTGCGCGACGGCCGTTTCCTGGGCGTCATTGCGGAGCGAGAAGAAGAGGCAATCAAGGCGCGGGATGCTTTACAGGCCGGTGCAGTTTGGGAAAACGTTATGGAACTGCCTCATCCGGAGACGCTGTACGAACATTTGCGCAGCCAACCGGCGCAATCTTCCCTGGTGGTGGATGGTACGGCCGTATCTGACCCCATTCCGCCGAAAGCAACCCCAAAGGGAACAGCACAAACGCTGGAGGCCACTTACTATCGGCCGTATCACATGCATGCTGCCCTTGGCCCATCGGCTTCTGTAGCCCAGTTGGTTGAGGGTAAGCTGACGGTGTGGAGCCACTCTCAGGGCGTGGGGCTGCTGCGGCATGCCCTGGCCCAGGTGTTAGGAATGGACGCAGAGAATGTGCGGGTCATTCACGTGGAGGGTGCGGGATGTTACGGGCACAATGGCGCCGATGATGCCGCCCTGGATGCTGCCTTGCTGGCGCGGGCTGTGCCCGGCCGGCCGGTTTCGTTGAAATGGATGCGGGAGGATGAACACGCGTGGGAGCCTTATGGCCCGGCGATGGTAATGAAGCTGGAAGCCAATCTTGGCGCGCAGTGGCAGATTCTTGGCTGGAGCCATGACGTGTGGAGCTATCCCCACACGGCGCGCCCCCGGCCAGGCAGCGACGCTTCGGGCTTGCTGGCGGCCTGGCATCTGGAACGGCCGTTTCCCCGCCACCAGGCTGTGCCTCTGCAAGGGTACCATTTTGGCGATTATCGCAACGCTGACCCCCTCTATGACTTGCCTAACAAACGCGTTGTCACCCATTTTGTGCCCAACAGCCCGCTGCGCACGTCTTCCCTGCGCAGCCTGGGCGCCTATGCCAACGTCTTTGCCATCGAGTCCTTTATGGACGAGCTTGCCTATGCAACAGGCATGGATCCGGTGGCCTTGCGGCTGCAATACCTCCAAGATGAGCGGGCTAGGGCTGTAGTAGAAGCGGCCGCCCAAAAAGCAGGCTGGCAGCCCCGCACCGCGCCGGCGGGCACGGGAAAGGGCCGAGGCATGGCATTTGCGCAGTATAAAAATTTGCAATGCTATGCCGCCGTGGTCGTGGACGTCTCCGTAGACTGGGAGCGAGGTGACATTCAACTGCTGCGGGCGGTCATAGCCGCCGATGCCGGGCAAATTGTCAACCCCGACGGTTTGAGCAACCAGCTTGAAGGCGGCTTTATCCAGGCGGCCAGCTGGACGCTGTATGAGCAGGTAGCCTTTCATCGCAAGGGAATTATCAGCCGCGATTGGGACAGCTACCCGGTGCTGCGCTTTGACAATGCGCCGGTGATTGAAACGGTACTTCTGAATCGGCCGCAACTGCCTTTTCTGGGCAGTGGCGAGGCTGCCCAAGGTCCTACGCCAGCCGCCATAGCCAACGCTGTGTTCGACGCTGTTGGCTTGCGTTTGCGGGAATTGCCCCTGACGGCCGCAAAAGTCCGCCAGGGATTGGTCTAATTGCCTGTTGCCAATTGTGTGTTGTTTTCCGCGGCACAGCTTGCGGCGGTGGAAACGGCCGTTCATCATTGCTGAATTTGTGCGTATGGAATCGTCAGCTAAATCCTTAACACCGCCAAGTATTTCGGTTTTACCAAACATTTGCTTGAATTTCTTTTGGGGATAATCGAAGTGATGATTTCTGGAGGATAAAAAAGAGATGGTGGCCGTTGCTAACAATTCACATTGACCCTTCACCGTACCAGCCCATGGTTCGTGAAGAAGAGGCAACAGCACCATCTTTAGAATAATTGTAACTCCGTACGCTTACGAAAAGAGTTAAAGAATATTTTTATTTTGCAATTGGCAACCAAACAGTAAAAGTAGTTCCCACCCCCACCTCACTCGCCACTTCAATCTTGCCATGATGCCGGTCGACTATTTCCTGGGAAATAGCCAAGCCTAACCCGGTGCCGGCAACCTTGCTTGCCTGCCCAATCTCTCCCCGGTAAAAACGCTCAAATAAGTGCGGAATTTCTTCTGGGTTGATGCCCTGTCCATTATCTGCTACAGAAACCCAAACGGCTGGATGATCGACCAATGTTCCAGTGCCAAAGTGGATGACAATATCTCTTTCACTGGGAATGTAATTGATAGCGTTGATAACAAGATTGTTAAATACCTGGTTTATTTGCATGGGATCTGCAAGGGCGAGGGGAAGCTGTGGCGTATTATTTTCCACCATAAGGTTGATGTTTTTCTCATCCGCTTTTGCTTGATTACTTTCGACAACGCCCTTAATTACCAACTGTATATCCGTTGGCTCAAGGTTTGTGGAAATTTCCCCCGAATCCAGTTTTGATAATTCCAGAAGATCCTCAATTAAACGCGTCAAGCGCTCGGTTTCATGATGCAGCACCTCAAAATAATGATCCTGTTTTTCCGGTTTCCCAATCTTGAGTAATTGGATGTACATCCGAATATTTGTTAGCGGTGTGCGTAATTCATGGGAAACATTGGCGATAATTTCTGACTTGAGCCGATCGATTTCCTTGAATTTACTAACATCGGATTGTACGCCTACGAAACCATCAATTCTTTGGTCATCAGTGTAAATCGGGGCAATCGTGAGATTGGCATCATAATAATCTCCATCTTTCCGTTGGAGGGTCAAATTACCGGTCCACCTCTCGCCATTCTCAAGAGCCAGCAGCATTTGCCTGGCAGCTTCCGCGGAGCTTTCATCAGTTTGGATGTTGTTTAGGGGCGTTCCTAGTAACTCAACGGCCGTAAACCCCGTGAGGTTATTCATTTTTGGATTGGCATACAGAATTATGCCTTGAGGATCTGTAAAAAATATGCCTTCACCGGCGCTGTCCAATATGGCCTGGGTTCTATCTTTTTCGGAGCGCAATTCGGCCGTACGATCGGCAACTTCAACTGCAAGCCCTTTGGCGTGCTGTTGCAGCGCCTCGTAAAGCTGAATACTTTCAATGACTGGGGCAACCTGGTTGGCCAGTGTATTAAGCAGCTCAACATCTGTTTGCGGATAAAAATCGTCGGGATCGCGCTTGCCAAACAACCAAAGCCCTTTCACTTCGTTGCGCACCTTAAGCAGGATTGCCAGTCGAATCCAATCCTTTGGTTCATAGGTATCGACCAGTGGTGGACGGTACAGACCGCTCAGGCGCATAATCTCCTGAAGATTCTTGTGCATGACTGCGGTTTCCTGCTGTCCAAGCTGCTGTTCGAATAGCTGGCCCACGATTTTTTGATCTTCCAGCAAGAGTAAACAAGATTGCCGGATGAGTAAGCTGGGCAAGATATCTGACTTGATCAGGTCGATTAAGTTGGCGCGATCTAGCCCAGATGGGACACGATTGGCGAAAATCCGGATTAAATCTTCAGGATCATACGTGGTGCCATAGGCCAGCCGGTTAACCCATAGCTGGAAACGGGCCAGCAAGGGAGGGGTGGCAATGACAAAAGCCGTGGAAATAATGAGGAGGTATACTGTCCTGTCGCTGGCAGATTCGATCCAGCTATTTCCGGAAACGACCAACAATAAAAATAGCGGGGGATAGAGCAGGGCGAAACTATAAATGGCGATTAAGCGATTGGTGCGGAATTCCAGCGCGCCCAACTGGCGTTTGTAAACGGCGTACACGTAAAAAAAGGGCAGGATTGGTATGGCCAATTGAGAAATGCTTAGACCAAGAGTCGTCGATGGTGTTAGACTCAGTGCACTTGGTACCACTTCGTATAATATTCCTGGGGCAAAAGCCAGGCCAATCCCTGCCAGCATTAGCTGTGTGGAAAGCCGTTCCGCAGATTTTTGGGGCGCAGCAACAAGACGGTACACAAGGAGAGCAATACTGCCAAATATACCAAACAATGCACCCAGCAAGGGTGCATCAGTGGGGAGCACCTGGAAAAACTCCAAAATGGAGCAGACGATAGCAATTAAATAAATAACGGACATGAATTGGTTGATGGTCTTTGGGGAAATGCTTGTAGGGACGATAAGGTGAAGATGAATGAACACCGGCGCCATAAGCCAAAATGTGGCCCCAAGAATCAATCTTGATGCGCCTAATCGCCAGGATGAGACGGCACCGACAGTCACCCAAATTGCTATCAGATACATGAAGGTCAGCAATAGGAGCCAGCGCCTGTCCCGGGGTCGTAAAAACAGGAGCACGACTGTTCCGGCAATCCAAAATGGGAAAAATCCGATTGTGGAAAGAGTGCGCTTGAGGCGGTCATTAACCGTAGGGGTAATCATCCGAATAGTTAATGACCTGTTCTCATTTAGGAATTTTATTGGGATCTCTTCGTTAGGGGCAATGTCTGCAAGAGGTACTTTTAGGCGATCAGCCTCATACTCATTAAAGGATAAATCTCCGAAGCTTACGAGAACATCGCCCACAGAAAGTTGTGGCTGCGAAGAATCGGTGACAAACCAACCATCTTCACCTGAATTAAAAACAAAACCTGGGTAGGGAATAAAATAGACAAAGCTGAGAGTATAGAAAAGGTAAACAAGCAAGGTTACACTCGGTATTAGGAACAATACCCATTCTTTTCGTTCCAGGTGAATGTTAGAATGTGTGCGCATTTTTCACGGTATTGACGCAGTAGAATATAAAGCGCGTATAGATGATTACCACGTTGCAAAAAATTTATAAGTTATTATACGGCTATCAGGGATAAAACGTGAGTGAATACGGAAAGAGATAGGGAGGAAATAAGTAATAATGGCAGCTAGGGGAGTTTACCTGTCAAACAAGATGTTTACATCCACTTCCACTCCGCTCAGCTTTAAAAAAGCGACCAAAGAGTCTGAAAAAGCATTCAGAATTGCTTCTATTGGCTGGGGGTTTACCAGGGGCAATTTGCGAAGCATCTCATAGGCTGCACGATGCCTTTCCACCATCTGGTAAGCACAATAGCTGACGGCGCCAGAGGAAATCAGTATCTGCTGCGCCGCTTCCAGCGCATCGGGATCATCAATGTTGGGTAAAAGTTCAAGAAAGCTGCTCACGATCCGGGTGATCGGCAGCAGAAGCATATAAAATGAGCAAGTTGTTGCGCCCTTCGCGCCAGTCAGCATTGGCCGGTTTCTGAAAGGCGTCGGCTAAATCATCATCGAGCTGGATAATCTCACCGGTTAATTTGCCGAACTCATAAAACCCTGCAATCACATCCTCATTACCATTTCCTAAAATTGCCCCAACCTGGTAACAGGCGCCATAAAAGGGAGTGCTTTTGGCCTGCACGACGCGCCAGTAATTTTCCTCGCCGGTCAGGTTTTGAATGTCCAGATGCTGGCCTTGGGCTGTAGCCAGCGCCATTTGTGAAAGACATCTGGTCAAGGCGGTGCGCTGCGCATCGCTGACCGGGGATTCATCCACAAGGCGAAAGGCGGCGCTCTGCAGCGCCAAGGCGAAATTTGCCGCCACGCCGTGACCTAAATGAGTATGGAGACCGCGGGGATCGTTGTCTAGCATATCATCGACTAAGATGATACTGAGCTGCAGGCAGGCCAGGGCTGCGGCTCCAGGCATGACGTTTTCAGGGTTACCATCTAGAGCCTCACAGACCTTGAGCGGAATTTCCCAGTCCGGATTTTTGTTTTTGTCCATGCGATCTAGCAATTGGGACAACTCTGGCCAGACCTGAATTTCAGGAATAGATTGAATAATGGCGCGAAAAGGGTTCTCTTCCATAAGGTAGATAAGCCTGAAAAAAAACGTGCGGCCACGTAGCCGCACGCGTTGTCATATATTTAGTTATGATATAACAGGGCAAAAATTCTACAGGCTCCATCCAGCCCACGTGCCTAAGGGCCCCGGTTCGGGAATGCCCAAAGCCAGCTTGTCGGTTTGCTTTACTTCGGTGAGTTTTTGCAAAACCAGGATGAGAGCACTGCTTTCCTTGTCATTTTTCAGCAATTTGTTGAACGTTTCTATGGTCAAGTTTCCTTTCATTTCCGACTCCTCTTAACGAATAAATTGATAGGGCTGGTACAGTACTTTTGTAATCTTGCTAATCATAAAGAAAAGCAAATTACACGGTAAGTGTAAACTAGATTACACTTTTGAGCGATACCTATTTGTGAATTTTTTCCTTAAAATTTTCTTATTCACGGTTTCTTTACCATAAAACGCATGAAATATAACGCTGCAGTTGCCCTAAAATTCCACGTTGCCGGTACGCCAAGTACGCAGTAAGAAGTGGCAAACGGCCGTTTCCCACCCCCGCGTCCTGCCAAACCTACCGCCATCCCTATCTGCCGATAGGCGACCCAAACAAACCTCCTGGCTACACTGTGAATATACACAACTAGCTATATGGAGGAACAACATGATTCACCTGAACAAAACATTTTGGCTTATCACGGTATTACTGCTGGTCCTGGCGGCGTGTACGCGCCCCAAGGACTGGAACGAACCAGCGCGCATCGTGGGCAAAACGGCCGTTCTCATTGCCGATTTCTCTCTTCCACCCGATTACGAACCAGAATTTGGGCTGCACGCTTTGGGGTATACGGCCGTTGCTTACAAGGAGAGCAACAACAACGGCCACTTGTACCTGGTGCAGTCAGAGAAAGCCGCCGATGGGGCAGCGCTAAAACAGGCGCTGCAAAATATGGTTCCCGGCTATCGCGACGAAGAAGAGAATCTGGTGGTGGTTGAGCAACGGCCGTTTACCATCCGCGGCCGGGAAACCACACTGACCATCAGCGAGGGAACGGGATGGGATGGCGAACCGGTGCGGCAGGCAACGGCCGTTTTCCAGGGCAAGGAAGGACCAGCCTTGCTCATCCTGCGCGAGCCCGTTTCCCGGTGGCAAGATGCCATTGTGGAGGCCTTCCTTAAAAACATGCGGTAAATCTCCCAATTCGAGATAGAGTAGCCGAAACGGTCGCTAAGTAACCGTTCGCAAATAACTTCACGGCCAAATAAGCAGACTGGAGACTAGAAACTAAAGACACTCGGTCTCCAGTCTCCAATTGCCAAAACCGCTAAGTTAAAAACGCGCAGTTAGTAAGCAGAAGCGAAACCCCATGGATCCATGGGCCCAGCTAGAGGGCGGTCATGAACTGGAATATTTGGTCATTTAAGCCCGGCAACTGCTCATGGGCAAAATCGGGGTAGAGAGCCAGCGACTTTGGGGCACCAACTTTGTTGTAAGCGGCAAATTGGGTGGAAGGTGGGCAGATGGTGTCCATCAGGCCAATGCTCATCAACACCTCCCCTTGAATGCGCGGGGCCAGGTGCTGCACGTCCACGTAGCCAAGCTGCGTGAACACCTCATGCTCCCGCTGGTGCTGCGGGTCGAAACGGCGAAACCATTCACGGAGTTCGTTGTAGGCATCCTTGGCCAGATCAAGCTCCCAAACCCGTTGGTAATCGCTGAGAAAGGGAAAAACGGGCGCGGCTTTTTGAATGCGCGGTTCCAGGGCGGCGCAGGCCAGGGTCAGCCCGCCCCCCTGGGAGCCGCCGGTGGCCCCCACACGGCCGTTATCCACCTCGGGCATCTCCATCACGATCCGCGCCAGTTCGGCCGTGTCCAGGAAAATGGCGCGATAGAGCAACTGCTGTGGGTCGCCGCCCAGACCACGCACGATGTGGCCGTTCAGCGTCCAGCCGGTCTGGCCGCCCACGTCCTGGGAACGGCCGCCTTGCCCACGGCAATCCAGCGCGGCCACGGTAAACCCGGCGGCCACGTAAGGCAGTTTGTCAAACCAGTCTCCGGCATTGCCAGAGTATCCGTGAAACATGAGCAGGGCTGGCCCAGGCTGGCTGGCGCCTTTTGGTTTGAGCAGCTTAGCATGGACCCGTGCTCCGCCTACGCCGGAGAAGTAGAGATGGTAACAGCTAGCATAGTCTGTCTGGAATGGAGCTGGCACCAGCTCCACCTGTGGGTCTAGGGCGCGCATTTCGGCCAGGGCCGCCTCCCAATAATCAGCGAAATCGGCCGGGCGCGGATTGGTTCCACGATAATGGGGCAAATCTTCCAGGGGCATATCAAACAGTAAGGGCATGGCACTCTCCTTCAATTAAATCGGGCAAGGTGCTGCCATAGGCAGCCGCAAAATCTCGTCTAGAATTATGCCATGGATTCCTCCTCACTGCCTCAGGAAGATGCGGCTGGCCGCGGGTACCTGGTGGCTCTGGCCAGCGCGGCTACGCTGTCCACAACGGCCGTTTTTATTCGCTACCTCACTGAAACGTACCAGATGCCGCCTCTGCTCCTCGCCTTCTGGCGCGCCGTCTTTGTGGTGATTACACTGGTTATGGTATTTGGCCTGCTGCGCCGCCGCCTGCTGCGCACACCGCGCCGCCATTTGCTCTACCTGGCAGCCTATGGCCTGGTTCTGGCCTGCTTCAATTCCTTGTGGACCCTTTCCGTGGCGTTAAATGGGGCCGCGGTGGCCACGGTGCTGGTTTACTGCTCAGCCGCTTTTACGGCATTGTTGGGTTGGTGGCTGCTCAAGGAGCGGCTGGATTGGGTGAAGCTGGTTGCCGTCGCCCTCTGTATGGGCGGCTGCGTGCTGGTGGCGGACGCCTTCAGCTTGGCTGCCTGGGCGGTGAACCTGACGGGAATTGTGACGGGCATTCTCTCCGGGCTGGGTTACGCCGCGTACAGCCTCATGGGGCGTTCGGCCGCCCAACGCGGCCTGAACCCGTGGACGACGCTGCTGTACACCTTTGTTTTTGCCGCCCTTTTTCTGCTGTTGGTGAATTTGCTGCCGGGGGAAGCGGTGCTGGGCACGGCCGTTCATCCTGCCGACTTTTTCATCCTCGATGGCGCGTGGGTGGGGTGGGGGGTGCTGGTTTTACTGGCCGCCGGTCCCACGGTAGCCGGATTTGGCCTGTACAACGTTAGCCTGAGCCTGCTGCCCTCCAGCGTCGCCAACCTGATTTTAACCCTGGAGCCGGTTTTTACGGCCGTTCTGGCTTATGGGCTGCTGGGCGAGCGCTTAACGGATGTACAGCTTGCCGGCAGTGTGCTCATCCTGAGCGGGGTTGTGTGGCTGCGGGTGCAGAACGGCCGAAAACAGCCTGCCCCAAATTTGCGATGACCGTTTTGGATTTGTGCATTTGCGCTGCTTAACCCATATTGTCCTGGTGCTGCACCAGGGGCTTCTGGTTTATGCCCGCCAAATCGGGCAAAATTGACCAGCACAAATAGTGAGATTCCTGGCACCCACCTATCTGATCACCAACGTGCAGCGTCTCATTGATACTGTTACGGGAGAAAAATTGTATGCAGCTACAAACCAACGCTTATGAACGCTGGTGGCAGGCTCTTAATCCACGACGCAGCTTGCGCGCGCAGATGTCTCTGACCTTCGGCATCCTGGTTATCATCTTGACAATGGTTTTTGTGGCCTCATTAGAGTTTACGGCCGTAAACGCCAACACCTCCCCCGAACTCCTGGTTAATCGCCTAGAGCGCCAAATCTGGGTGTCTGGCCTGGGGCTGACGGTTGTTTTCATATTGGTTGCCTGGATCATAGCCGGACGCATTGCGCGCCCCTTGCACATGATTGCGGACGCGGCAAAGGAAATTCAAGGGGACGGGCGTGAACACGTCATCCCCACTTTTCCGGGAAAAAACGAAGTAGCCAGCCTCTCCCGCTCGCTAAACATCCTTGTGGCCAACTTGAAAACCCAGCAAAAAGCGCTGCGTGAGGCGAACGACTTGCTTGAACAACGGGTGGCAGAGCGCACGCACCAATTGACCTCGCTTTATGAGGTACTGCGCATCAGCAGTGAGCTGGAAGAGATCGAAATATTGCTAGAGCGTGCTTTACCTCGCGTGCTGCAAGCCGTTCGTGTTGGCGTGGGTTGCATCCATCTTATGGATCGCGATGGGCAGCGGCTGCTGCTGACAGCCCGCTGCCAAATGCCTGAACCGCTCAGCGAGGCGTACGCTCACCTGAAACTCGATCACCCCATTGTGCAGGACACATTTCGCGAAAAATCTTATTTACGCATTGCAAATTTGCAGGCAGACCCTCGTTTTTCCACTTTTTCCCCATTTTTTCCTGATCGACAGGTGCTTTTATTGCCTGTGCGCAAAGCAGAGCACAATTTAGGGATATTGACGGTGATTTTTCAGGAGGACCGCAGCATGCGTGAGGACAATATTGCCCTCCTGTCGTCACTGGCAGACCAGTTGGGCATCATGATTGAAAACGCGCGGCTGCGCCAGCAGGCAAAGCAACTGGCTATTCTTGAAGAGCGCAACCGGCTGGCCCGCGAGCTCCACGACTCTGTCACGCAAGCCTTGTACAGTGCGACGCTCTTTGCCGAGGCGGCCAAAAAGCAGGCAGAAGACCAGCAGTTATCCAAAGCCTTGGAATATCTTGACGAAGTGAGGGAGACTAGCCGCCAGGCATTGAAGGAGATGCGATTGTTAGTTTACAAGTTACGGCCGTCACCATTGGAAAAAGAAGGACTCGTCTACGCGGTGGATCAGCGGCTGAAAGCGGTTGAGGGCCGGGCTGGCATCCAGACTAAATTGGAGGTGGTGGGCAACCGAGCAGCAGTGCCAGCAGAAACTGAAGAAACGTTATACTATATCGCTGTGGAAGCTTTAAACAACTCCCTGAAACATGCCCAGGCCTCGGCCGTTTCCGTCATCATTCAGCAGACAGAAACCGCTTTGACCCTGCAGGTTACCGACAATGGCCGGGGATTTGAGTGGGAAACGGCCGTTTCCGGAGGCGGGCTTGGCCTGACCAGCATGCGAGAACGAGCCAGTCAGTACCGCGGCTCTTTAACCGTTGATTCCACCCCTAACCAGGGCACCACCGTAACGGCCGTTTTACCCATCAACTCTGCAGAATTAGCCAATCAGGAGGAGGCATGAGCGACAAAATCCGTGTTTTTATAGCTGATGATCACGACGTAGTGCGGCGCGGTTTACAGGCCCTGATCGAGTCCGAAGCGGATATGGAAATCGTGGGTACAGCCAAAAATGGCGAAGAGGCAGTGCAGCGCGTGGCCCTTTACCAGCCTGACGTCATTCTGCTGGACATGAAAATGCCGGTCAAAACCGGCCTGGAAGCGTTGGCTGAAATTAAGGCTCGCCAGCCGGATAGCCGCGTGATGATGCTAACCAGCTTCAGTGATGACGAAATCGTTTTTGCGGCCATAAAAGCTGGGGCACTGGGATACCTTTTAAAAGATGCTCAGGGGAGCGAACTGCTGCAAGCCATTCGCAACATCAGCGAAGGCAAATCTGCTCTTGCCCCTGAAATTGCGCTAAAAGTTGTTCAGGAACTCAGCCATCCTCCGCAGCCTACAAGACCCCTTACTACGGATCCCCTCACAGAACGCGAGGAAGAAATTTTGCGCCATGTCGCGCGCGGATTAAGCAATCAAGATATTGCCGACATCCTGGTAGTGAGCGAGCGCACGGTACGCACCCACATAAGTAATATCTTGACCAAATTACACCTGGCCAACCGTACCCAGGCTACCCTTTACGCCCTGCGTGAAGGCATAGCCCATCTTTCTGATGG
Source organism: uncultured Chloroflexia bacterium (assembly GCA_963695505.1). Classification (GTDB taxonomy): domain Bacteria; phylum Chloroflexota; class Anaerolineae; order Promineifilales; family Promineifilaceae; genus JACSRF01. Next base: position 17,389 of record CAVOGX010000017.1, read on the forward strand.
AGAGGAGCCGTCCGGCAAAACCCCATGATACGCCCCAGGCGCATCGGCTGGCAGCGGTGGCTCTTAGCCGCCCTGGTCATTGGCTTCTTATGGGTGTTGGCCAAGCGTTTTGCCGATATTCAGCAGCTGGTAGGCACCTTAATTCAGGGTGACTGGCTATGGGTCACGGCAGCCATTTTTCTTGAAACTATCTACTATTTGGTTTTTGCAGCCCTCTTTCAAAGCGCTTTCCAGGTGGCCGATGTCAAGACGCGCTATCGCGATTTGATTCCCATTTCCTTCGCATTTTTATTTGCCAACACCACCACAGCCTCTGGCGGAACGGCTGGCCTTGCTCTGTTTGTCGACGACGTTCGCCGCCGGGGCGGGTCGGCAGCGCGGGCCACGGCCGGTACGCTGTTGGCCCATACGGCAAACTATGGCATGTTCGCTGCCTTACTGGCTCTAGGCTTGTTTTTTCTCTATTTGCAGCATGATTTAACCGGACTGGAAGTGGCCAGTGCACTCATTCTTTTTTTGCTGGTGCTGGTATTGGTTGGAGTGATGGCTTTGGGTTTGCGCTGGCCTAGTGGATTGCACAAAATACTTAACGTTATCCAGCGCCTGATCGTGCGGGTGGGTTTTTGGCTGAAACGGCCGTCTTCCTTGCCGCCTAATTGGGGGGACACCCACGCCGCCGACTTTATTGCCGCCTCTCAGGCCATTGCCGCGCACCCGAAAAGATTGGGGCGTTTGCTCCTGATCGCTTTGCTTACCCACCTGGTGCACATTTTGGTGTTATGGTCTCTTTTTGCCGCCTTTCGCCAGCCTGTTACGCCGGGCGTTTTGCTGGCTGGCTACACGCTCAGCCTCTTGTTCATGATTGTTTCGCCAACGCCCAACGGCATTGGCGTCGTAGAAACCATTGTGCCCATCATGTATAGTTCGCTGGGCTTACCCAGTGAAAAGGGCATTGCCATCACCTTTGCCTTTCGGGGCGTTACCTTTTGGATTCCCATGATGCTGGGCTTTATTCTCCTGCGCCAGCTAAAAATGTTTAGCGGCAGCGGCCGTTCTTTAGCGGAGAGCGGGCAGGTGCGGCTCATTGCCGTGCTGACGGCGCTGATGGGGTTACTCAACGTATTAACGGCCGTTCAGCCCGACCTGCTGCTGCCGATTACCCCGTTAACCAGATTGTCACCGATAACGGTACAACAAGGCAGCCGGATTACGGCGGCCATTAGCGGCTTCATCTTGCTGGTTTTGGCCAACGGGCTTTGGCGACACAAGCGTATAGCCTGGGGATTAACCCTTTTTGTGCTGGTCTTTTCAATTTTCAGCCACTTGTTGCAAAGCGATCTGGCATCTACCGGCCTGGGGTTGCTCCTTGCTTTCTTTTTGTTTAGCCAGCGGACCCATTTTGTGGCCCGTTCTGACCCACCCTCTGCCTGGCAGGGTTTGCAGGTATTGGTGGCTGCCCTGGCCTTTACCCTGGCTTATGGCACGATGGGCTATTATTTGCTGGACCGCTATTATGGCCAGCCATTTAACCTGGTCTTTGCCTGGCAGCAAGTGCTGCTGTTCTTTACCACTCTGGCAGAACCCGCTCTGCAGCCGGCTAGCGCCTACGATTATTTTACCGATTCCATCTTCATTGTGGGCCTGGGGACGCTGGCTTATGCCCTATTTATGCTGCTGCGTCCGGTGCTGCTGCCGCCGCCCGCTACAGAACGGGAACGGCAACGCGCGCGCCGCCTTGTGACCGAGTACGGCCGTACCCATTTGGCCGCCCTCATCCCCCTGCCGGATCGCGCCTATTTTTTCTCGTCAGGCGGTTCGGTGGTTGCCTACATGCACCACCGCCGTCTGGCCATTGCCCTGAGTGAACCGGTAGGACCAGAACCTGACCAAAATACGGCCGTTTCTGAGTTTGCGGCTTTTTGCCGTCGATACGATTGGGAAGCAGCATTTTACCTCGTGCCACCTGCCGCGCAGGATCGTTACCGCGGCGCTGGTTTCGAGCTGTTGTGCATTGGTGAAGAGGCAATTTTGCCCCTCGCTGACTGCCCGCCGCCACCGGCAATTAATGGCTATCAGATGAGCGTTATTCACCCCCCATTTTCAAATGCGCTCATCGAACAACTGCGGCTGGTAAGCGACGGGTGGCTGGCGGCGTACAAGGAACAGGAACGGCCGTTTACCGGCAGCCGTTTCAGCCGTGACTATTTGCAGCAAACGACCCTGGCGCTGCTGACCGATGCCGGCGGCGCTCCGGTGGCCATGGCGACAGCCTACGCCACGCCCGACAAACGCAGCCTGGCCATTGGGCTGCTCCGTTTTCGACAGCACGTGCCAGATGCAGCGCTGCAGCAGCTGCTGCTAGGGCTGGGCCAATGGGGTCATGAGGCGGGTTTTCAACAGCTATTTCTGGGGCTTGTCCCCTCACCGGAAACGGCCGTAAAGCTGCCAGCTATCGCCTATTGGAGCCGCTTCTGGCAGCATTTCTATTTGCGGCGGCGGCAGAATATGCACAGCCAACAGCCAGTGCAGCTTCTGGCAAGCTTGAACCTGACCATGGAACCAAGATACCTGGCTTACAGCCGCGCCGCGGCGCTGCCCGCCATTTCAGCGTCTCTGTTCCCTGCCCCGGCAGCTCCTGCTACGTCAATTGACTAAGCAACCGCCGGGAAATTCGGGCATTTGTTGTAAGGTAGATAAGGCAACCCGCAGATACGGCCGTACCCGTCCACCAGTAGAATCCTTATATCTCCTCTTTGCGAGAACAAAATAAGGAGTCTGCTATGTCAAAAACAAAAACGCAACCCCCCGCGAAAAAAAGCCGGATCAACAAAAAAAACCGATCGGCCTGGATTCTTTCCCTGGTGCTGATCAGCTTGATGACTTTACGATTGGTGGCCGGCATTTCCCGCCCATTATCTGCTCGCCAGACAGCCTCTGCACCCGCGGCCAGCTCCCCGGCCGCGACGACGATACCCGAAGAAGGCAAAGCCGAATCGGCCATGCGCACCTTTTTTAACCTGCTGGCTGAAAAACGTTTTGTGGAGGCCGTCACTTACTTTGGCGGCAGTTTCGATGCTCTGGCGGCCGTATATCCGCAAGATGCCAAGGATGCGGAAAACTTGCTGCAGGATTCATGCCAACAAAACCCATGCCTGCCGATCCACTCCGTTGTTTCTGCCCAAAATCCCTCCCCGAATAATTTCACCTTTACGGTAACCTTTTCGGGGGAGGACGGCCGTTTACTGACCCATAAGACCGCTGATGGCAGCGAGGACACAAAATTTTCCATTACAGTAGTAAAAGAAAACGACCATTTCCTGGTGCAAAATCTACCCTAATTAGCCGCCATTAGACGGAAAACCAACCGGTGGTTAAGGATCATGAAACGACGCCTGCCCTTTAGCGCAGCAGCCACTTTTTTAGGTGAAGTTTGGCGATCTGGGCAGGTACACCTCTTGGCATCCCTTACGGGCGCAATGGGGTTGTTGAATGTGTGGTCGGCGGTCACGCCCGCAGCGGCTGGCCAGGCCGCCCTTCTGGAGCAGTTTTCACCGCTGTCTGTAACCTGGGGCAGCCGTTTAACGGCCGTTTTTGGCGCACTGGCGCTGCTGGGGCTGGCTTTTACGCTGGCTTACAGCGTAACCGATTTTAACCTGCTGGGCCGCTACGATCCCGTCGACTTTTCCCGGGGTGCGGCGCTGCGACAAACGATGGTCTTGTTTACCCTGTTTTTTGATCCGAAATTGGAGCTAATAAGCGGACCAGGCCGTAATCTGGCCAATTCCATCTATTTGGTGGGCGGTCTAACCTTGATCTATGGCCTGGTGCTGCTGCTGCGCCCGGCGATCCAGCGCCACCCCGCCACGGCTGTTGAGCGGGAGCAAGCGCGCCAAATTGTAGAGAAGTACGGCCGTTCCACCCTGGCCCGCTTTGCGCTCTTCCCCGACAAGGCGTACTGGTTTAGCCCCGGTGGGTCGGTAGTCGCATATGCCACCAGTGCCAAAACGGCCGTGGCCCTGGGCGACCCCATTGGCCCGATAGAAGATGCGCCAGCAGCCATTACCGGCTTCCGCGACTTTTGCCACCAGCAGGGGTGGCAGCCCGCCTTTTACCAAACTCTGCCCGATTATGTGTCTTTGTATCAATCGGCCGGGTTTGAAGTGGTGCAAATAGGGCAGGAGGCGATAGTCGATTTGCGCACCTTTACGCTGGAAGGCAAGGTGGGGAAAGCGTTTTGCACACCGACGAAAGAATTGAAGCGCCTGGGATACTACACCACGGTGGTTGCGCCTCCCCTGAGCCGCGAACTGCTCAGGGAGCTGCGTGATGTGAGCGACGGCTGGTTAGCGTTAATGCATCGAAAAGAGCGGCATTTTTCGTTGGGTCGCTTTGACGATGATTTTATTGGTGGCAGCATTGTCGCAGTCGTGCGTGACGGCTCCGGGCGCATAATTGCGTTTGCGAATCTGATTCCTGCCTATGCCTGTAATCAGGTTTCTGTTGATCTGATGCGCCACCGCCGCGTGATGGAGAACGGCACCATGGAATTTCTCTTCGCCGCCCTGCTGCTGTGGTGTCAGGAACAAAATTATGACACCTTGAACCTGGGGCTCAGCTTGCTTTCCGGGGTGGGGGAAGCAGCCGGCGCGCCAAATGCAGAAAAAGCCATGGAGTACGCTTTTGACCATGGGCAGCAAATCTACAATTTCCAGAGCCTGCATGCCTACAAGGAAAAACTAAACCCAACGCGGTCTCCACGATTCATCATTTTTCCAGGCTTTGCCAGCCTGCCGACCGTCTGGCTGGCGCTGGCGCGAGTGACCGGTGGCGATAATTTTTGGCGTGGTTACCTGAGAAATGTCGCGTCAGCATTGCGCCGGCGAATCACTGGAAGGGAAACGGCCGTGTCTAAGTCAAATGACGATAATCGCGCAGAATAAATGGTCTAAATGACTCATCTCGTTTGCATTATTCTGCCGGTTTGCGAATCTGCAAATAGGATTAACCTATCCATGACAAAAGCCTATCGACTGGCCTGCCCATTTGCCGGTTGATCAACAAGTAAGGAGAAAATCATGTTACTGAAGAAAATACTCAAATGGAGCCCTGTTGTCGTTGTTGCTGGCTTATTGCTCATTCAATTAGTGCCATACGGCCGTAACCACACCAACCCACCTGTACAGAGCGAACCCAACTGGGACAGCCCGCAAACTCGCGCCCTGGCGGAAACAGCCTGTTTCGACTGCCACAGCAATGAAACTGACTGGAGCCGCTGGTACGAAAGTGTCGCCCCGGCTTCCTGGCTGGTGCAGCGTGACGTTGATGAAGGCCGCCAGCACCTTAACTTCTCTGAGTGGGACCAGGGCGGTAAGCCGCGCGAATTGGATGAGATGGGGGAAGTGGTCCAACGGGGCAGCATGCCCCCTGCCCAGTACCTCCTCTTGCATAACGAAGCCAAATTGACGGCGGAGCAAATCAACCAGCTAGCCGCAGGCCTGCAGGCGACGGCCAGGAATTGATGATGGCGGCCGCAATATTTGAGTGCCTTGTGGTGCAGCTAAAGGCTGCTTACGACATGCCGGGATGGTGGTCAGACAACATCTTTCGGCAAATTTTGCAGCAGGTGGAATATGATGAGATTGCCGAGATTGATCCGGCCGATTTGCGCGACATGGCGGTCATGGCGCTGCAGGATATAAAGCCAGAGCAAGGAGCTGAAGCCGTATTGGCGGTCCTTGCCGGTGATTTATCGCGGGGCGTCCGGCAGAATCTGGCTCATGAGATGAAGGAGTCGCGGATATGGGAGGAGTTTGCCAATCCAGCAGCCCATGCCGCTATTTTTGCTACGGCCGTTCTCCTGCACGAGGCCTTTCCCAAAGTGTACCCGCGGCCGGAAATTGCCCGCCTTACCCTCCAGGTGACGGCCAGCAATGCTGCTGCGGCAGGGCTTCTCAGCTTGCCCACGCCATCTTTGGCAGCCCGGTTGGCTGCTGCCGGTATGGTTGAGCACAGTACCTTGCGGCGCATGTATGCTGCCTCCCTGGCTGCGGGCAGCTTTCCGGAAGCGGCCGCCATTATCTGGCAGGTGCGGGAGCACCGCGTATCGCCAGAAGCAGCCGAATGGGAGATCTATTCTTCCTGGTACTGGTTACGGCCGTTGCAGTTTGTGCGGGAGTTCACGGCCATTATTGACGGCCAACAATGAGCAGCCTCTGCTGGGACTGCAAGATTTGGGTATTGCCCAAAAGGAACAAATGATGAATGAACACAAGCACGCCCCCGGCTCTCATCCGTCACCACTGCTGGTTGCCGCAGGTGCGGATTGTTTTGGCGAGGCAAGAGGACTGGGTATCAGTTCCATTGCTTTCAAGGTTGTGCCCCAAGACAGCAGCGGTATTCTCATTTTAGAGAACACATTCCACGGGAAAGGGGGCCCGGCAAGGCACCTGCATTACTACCAGGACGAATGGTTTTATGCCGTTGAAGGGGAGTTCATTATTGAGATAGGGTCGGAAAGAAAGTGGTTACACCCCGGTGATTCAATCGTTGCGCCGCGCCAGATACCCCACGTCTGGGGGTTTGTTGGTCCGAAAATCGGCAGAATGTTGATTGCTTTTTTACCGGCAGGCAAAATGGAAGCCTTTTTTCGTGAGGTAACCAGGGCTAATGCGATGCCGCCGCAGGATCCAGCACTGTGGCAAGTCCACGAGATGGAGTTACTGGGCCCGCCATTGGCCATTGATTAACCATCCCATAAATCGAGCAAAATTGGACATTCGGTATGAATACGCCTAAAAATGTGACTGCTTTTAGCGACCGACTGCAAATATTGCGCCATGCCCTGGAAGCCAATGATATTGCCCAAGCCCTGGCTGTCTTGCAAACTTTCCAGGCGCCGGACCAGGCGGAACTGGTCGATGAGCTGGACGCCGGTGAACAGGTGCGGCTGCTGCCGTCATGGAGCCGGAGGATTCGGCCGACATTTTGGAGGAAATGGATGAAACCCGGGCCGCCGAGCTGATGGCAGCGCTGCCGCCCGCCGCCGCCGCGCGCATCCTCGACGAAATGGAGCCGGACGAGGCGGCCGACCTGCTGGGCGACCTGGACACCGGCGCAGGCCCGCGAGCGTTCCTCAAGCCTGGAAGACGCCGGCCGAGGAGATTCGGCCGCTGCTGCTCCACGCCGACGACAGCGCCGGCGGTTTGATGACCTCCGAATTTCTCGCCCTGCGCCGCCGCACCACCGCCGCCGACGCCCTGGCCGCCGTCCGCGCCTGGCAGCCGAAATCCGATACGCTCTCCGACCTCTTTGTCATCGACCAGGACGGCCGCCTCTGCGGCGTGGTCTCCCTGCGCCAGCTGATGATCGCCGATCGCAGAGGCCCTGGTGCAAACCTTTATGGATCCAGAACCGATCTGGGTGGCCGCCGGCAGCGACCAGGAAACAGTGCGCCCGCCTGATGACGCGCTATGGTCTGCTGGTGCTGCCGGTCGTCAACAACCATCACAAACTCATCGGCGTGATCACCATCGACGACGTGGTCGACGTGCTGGAAGCGGAAGCGACCGAGGACATCCAGCGATGGGTGGCGCCGAGCCGTTGGAGCGTCCCTATCTGGACACCTCCACCTTTGGCATTGCCCGCAAGCGCATTGGCTGGCTGCTGCTGCTGTTTCTGACCGAAAGCCTGACCGGCAGCGTCCTGCGCTATTTCGAAACGGAGCTGCAGGCGGTCGTCGCCCTTTCGTTCTTCATCCCGCTGCTGATCGGCACCGGCGGCAACGCCGGCTCGCAGACCACCAGCACCATCATTCGCGCCCTGGCCGTCGGCGATGTGCGCCAGCGGGATGCGCTGGCCGCTTTCTGGCATGAGCTGCGCATTGGTCTGATGCTGGCGGTGGTGATGGCCGCCATTGCCTATGGCCGCGCGCTGCTCTGGGGTACCTCGCCGGCGCTGGCAATGGCCGTAGCGATATCTATTCTGGCGATTATCATCTGGGCCAACGTCCTGGGTGCGCTGCTGCCGCTGGCGGCCAGCGCGCTGAAGATCGATCCGACGGTCGTTTCCGGCCCGGCGATGAGCACCCTGGTGGACGCCACCGGCCTGTTTATCTATTTCACCATTGCCCGGCTGATTATGGGCCTGTAGCGCACCTGCATCCAGCAGCGGCCATCGCCCGCCAGGCAGCAGACTTCCTCTAACTATTTTGGGGAACCGCATTCTGTATAATATTTTTAGCCGAAAATTTGCCATCATTGTCATTGTGCCTGGCCGCAGCGAATGAGGTATAATTATGTCAACTACGCGCCACTCCTTTTCCGAAATTTTTCTGGGTCAGCCGCTGGATACGGCCGCTGCGCCCCACCAGGCCATCGGCAAAGTGCCGGCGCTGGCCGTTTTTGCCTCCGATGCCCTTTCCTCTGTCGCCTACGCCACCGAAGAAATTCTGGTCATTCTGGCGATGGCCGGAGCGGCCTACTTCACCCTCTCCATTCCCATTGCATTCGCTATCTCAGTGCTGTTGGTGGTGCTGACCATCTCCTACCGCCAGACCATTTTCGCCTATCCCGGTGGCGGTGGCGCCTACATCGTCGCCCGCGACAACCTGGGCGAGCTGCCCGCGCAAACGGCCGGCGCGGCGCTGCTCACCGACTATATTCTCACCGTCGCCGTTTCTATCTCCTCCGGCGTGGCGCAGATTACGTCCGCCTTCCCGGCGCTTTACCCGTATCGAGTGGAAATGGCCGTCGGGCTGATTCTGTTCATGACCGTCATCAACTTGCGCGGTGTGAAGGAGTCCAGCAGCGCTTTTGCCGTGCCCACCTACTTTTTCTTGGGAATGGCCTGCTTTTGCTGCTGGGCGTGGGCGCATTTCGTTGGGCCACCGGCACGCTGGGGCAGGTTACCGGCGTGGAAATGGTAGCCAATTCATCTTCAGCCCATGACGCTGTTCCTGATTCTGCGCGCTTTCAGCAGCGGCTGCACGGCCCTCACCGGTGTGGAGGCCATCTCCAACGGGATTCCGGCGTTCAAAGAACCGCGCTCGCGCAATGCCGCTAATACCTTGCTGGCGATGAGCGCCATTTTGATGACGTTGTTTATCGGCATCACGCTGTTGGCGCGGGCGGTGCAATGCCCAGCCCAGCGAAGCGGAGACGGTCATTTCGCAAATTGGGCGCACGGTTTATGGGGACGGCATTTTGTATTTGTTGACACTGGTCAGCACGACGGTCATCTTGATCATGGCGGCCAATACCAGCTTTGCCGACTTTCCCCGCCTGGCGGCGCTTGCAGGCCGGGGATAGTTTTTTGCCGCGCCAGCTCACCTTTCGCGGCAGCCGGCTGGTCTTTTCGTGGGGAATTGCTGTGCTGGCAGGCATGTCATCGCTGCTGGTGATTGTGTTCCAGGCGTCTGTATCGGCCCTGATTCCGCTCTACGCGGTGGGTGTTTTTCTCAGCTTCACGCTTTCGCAGTCGGGCATGGTGGTGCGCTGGCGCAGGGTATCTAAGATGCAGCCCGGCGAGGAGGTGGAGGTGCATGGGGCAATCATGCGCTTTGATCCACGGTGGCGGCTTAAGCAGGTGATCAATGCATTCGGCGCGGTGATGACGTTTGTCGTCATGCTGGTCTTTGCCGTGACCAAGTTCCGCGACGGCGCCTGGATTGTGACTATCCTGGTGCCGGCGCTGGTGTGGGCATTCTTCCGGGTGCACCATCATTACAAATCAGTGGCCGCAGAGCTGAGCCTGGCGGGAGAGAAGACGGGTGATCGGACCACGGCCGATGCACACCATTGTGCTGGTTGACAACCTGCATGCTGCATCTATTCGGGCGATCAGCTTCACCATGTCCTTGGGCATGACCATGGACGGCCGTTCACATCAGCATTGACCCGGACCGCACCGAAGATTTGCAGCGCAAGTGGGCCGCTCGCATGGGCGAGACGCCACTGGTGGTGCTGCCTTCGCCGTACCGCAGCCTGACGCAGCCGCTTGTTGCCTATGTACACCAGATCCGTCAGGAAGCGCCCGGATGCGTACATTCATCTGGTCTTGGGCGGGCTGACCACTGAGAGTTTCTGGGAACAGGGTTTGCATCGCAACAGCACGAGTAGCCTTCCGCATGGCATTCCGCCACTTGGAAGGCGTCGCCATTACGAATGTGCCATACCAATTGCACCATGCAATGGCAGCACAAGAAAATTAGATCAACTGGACCTGCTGGACGGGTCACTGGCGCAGGCCGGCAGCGGCTGGCTTAACCCGGTTGACGCCAACTTCAACGGCGCCTGCGACAGCCTGCCCGCCGTCGCACCTTGAAAAGGAGTAAGCGCACATGCTGCCACATTTGTAATTCCGGCCTGGAGTATTGCCCTGCGAACGGCCGTCGTTTACCTGGTTGTGCTCGTCGGTATGCGTGCGGCCGGCAAACGAGAAATGGGCCAAATGACCATCTTCGACCTGGTGCTGCTGCTGTTGATTGCCAATGCCGTGCAAAACGCCATGGTAGGTCCAGACACGTCGCTGGTGGGCGGCGACCTCGGCGACGCTGGTGCTGCTGGCGCTGAATGCGCTGGTGGCCCATTTGGGCCTGCGCTGGCCGCAGCTGCGCCGGGCGATTGAAGGCTAAAAGATTAACCCAAATATCCCTAACCGGGAACATCTGGTACTCATTTCCTGCTTCTCGGAGCCGCCAACGCGACTTCTCCACAGGCTTGGGCGACAGCCGCGCCGTCGCCTCCCGCCGAACTGGCGGTAGTTGTTAACTGCTGTAAATTAAGCGCCGCGTTCCTGTCGCGGTCTATCGTCAATCCACACACCGCGCAATGGTAGATGCGTTCAGAGAGGGCCAGGCTCTCTTTCACCTGCCCGCACCGGCTGCAGCGCTTGCTGGAAGGAAACCACCTGTCAGCTTTCACCAGCTGCGAGCCGTACCAGGCGCACTTGTAGGCCATCTGCCGCCCAAACTCCCCGGCCCACATCGGCTATCGCCCGCGCCAGCTTGCCATTCTGCATCATCCCGCGCACATGCAGGTCCTCGATGACCACCACGGCCGGCCGTTCCCCATCGGGCTTGGCTTGCGCGGTGGCGCTGCCACGATGCGGCTGGTGGCCTGGTGCAGGGTGTCCTGGCGCAGGCAGGCAATGCGGTAATGCAGCCGGGCAATCTTCTGCCGGGTCTTGGCCCGGTTCCGGCTGCCCAGCCGGCGCCGGTGCAGCTCACGCTGCAGGCGCGCCATATATGTTGCCCACATTCCGAAGCAAAAATTGAGGGAATGAAAAAATAAAGTACCCTTGAGCTCAAAAACAATGGCAAAGGGGTACAAATGAAGCTGACGGAAACAAAGTATGAGACAAAACGGGTCGATCATTTGGGGATCGTGGCCGGCATCTGCCAGGAGATAGGCTTAATTGAGGAGATTGATGAGGCCGTGGGTCCAACGGGACGACAAGTTAGCATTGGACAGGCGCTGCAAGCGATGGTGCTCAATGGGCTGGGCTTTACGAGCCGGGCGATGTATTTGACACCCGAGTTTTTCCACAATCGGCCGGTGGCAGAGTTGATCGGCGAGGATATCACGGCCGAGATGCTCAGCGACGATTCATTAGGGGATGCACTGGACCGGGTCTATGCCTATGGGGTGACCGAGCTGTTTGCGCGGGTGGCCAGCCGAGGGTGTCGGACCTACGGGATAAAACATCGCTTTCATCACGCCGATACGAGCAGTTTTCACCTCCATGGTCAGTATCAAAACCAGCCAGGGGAGCCCGAAGTCATAGAAATCCAGCGGGGGTACTCCAAAGAGAACCGGCCGGACCTGAGGCAGGTGGTCTTGTCCTTGGTGACGACCCACCAGTCGGCGATTCCCACCTGGCTGGAGCCATTGAGTGGCAACAGTTCCGATAAGGAAACATTGGCCAAGACGATCCAAGCCTATCATCGGCAACTACGAGCGGAGCAAAAAGCGTCCTACTATGTGGTTGACAGCGCGCTGTACAGCCAAGACAACATCCGCGATTTAGAGAATGTGTACTGGATTACGCGGGTGCCGCTGACGCTGAAGCGAGCCCAGGAGCTGCTGGTTGAGGAAGCGGCAGCGGACATGCCGGCCTTTGACGACGACGGCTATCGTGGTCGCGAGTATGAGGTCACCTACGGCCAGGTCAAGCAGCGCTGGGTGGTGATCTACTCGACGCAAGCCGCCGAACGAGAGACCAAGACATTCGAACGTCGTCGGGACAAAGCCAGGCTGCAGGCGCAAAAGCAAGTCAAGAAGCTGCAGCAGCAACGGTTTGCTTGTGAAGCCGATGCTCAGTTAGCGGTCCAACAGGTGGCGAAAAAGCTGAAATACCATCAACTCCAGGCGGTTATCACCCCGGTGATGGGCTATGATGCGCCGGGACGGCCTAGCCAAGCGAGCCAACCGCAAGTCCAAGGATATCAAGTCCAGGCTGAGTTGGAACCAGACGAACAAGTTCAGGCCCAACATGAGCGCCAGCGGGGCAAGTTCATCGTCGCTACCAACCAGTTGGACCCGCTCCAGTTGGCGACAGCCGAGATGCTATCGCTCTACAAAGCTCAAGGGGTGACAGTGGAACGCGGTTTCCGCTTCTTGAAAGACCCAATGTTCTTCGCCGACAGCCTGTTTCTGAAGAAACCGCAGCGGATTATGGCCTTATTGATGGTCATGGGGCTGGCTTTGCTCATCTATGCCTTGGCGGAACGCAAGCTGCGTCGCCAGCTCCAAGCCGAGCGGCAAACGATCCCCGACCAAAAAGGGAAACCCACTCCCAGACCGACGATGCGCCGCGTGTTTCAGATGTTTGAGGGTATTGACCTCCTGATTATCTCGGTTGCTGGTCGTGTGGTTCAGCGCAAAATACTCAATCTCAGACCAGTTCATCACCAGATTCTGACAGCATTGGGGCCGCCGGTGAAAAATGTTTATTTGGGCTTTTAGTTGCTTCGGAATGTGGGATGTTGGGTTTGTACGCGGCATATTATGGTCAGGCGGTTGGCGGTTTCACCACCCGCCTCGTGCGTTCATAGGTCGAGAGCAGGCTCATATAGCGCTCAACCATCTGCGGCAGCCATTCCGCCTGAAAACGGGCCACGTAGTTCATTTTCCACAAGATGCGCCCGATTTGCAGCGGCTCGATGGGGTCAGCGGGCCAGGGCAGAAGCGCCTGGTAGCCGCGGCGGAAGGCGGCCAGCAGCCCCGCGTAGGTCTCGTCGTCGGTATCCTCCAGCAGGTCCAACATGGCCATGGCGATGTCGTGAGCGCGGAAACCGTTGGTGGTGTCCTCGAAGTCGAAGGGGTGCAGCGCCCCCCGGTGCAGCTTGATGTTGTCGTGCCACAAGTCGCAGTGAATGACGCGCAAGTCGGCGCGGTCGATGCGGGCGTAGGCGTCTTCGACGTGGTGGTGCAGGCGCAGGATGGTTTCGCGCTGTAGATTGGGCAGGCTGTCCAGGGTGGCGGCTTCCAGCAGGAGGTTGGGTTCGCCCCGAGAGAGCCAGTGCGCGAAGCGCCGGTCGGTGAAGCCTGGCGGCGGCGTCCACGCTTTGCCATGGTGGTGCAGGGTGGCGAACAAGGCGCCCATGCGCTCCAGGTTGCGCGCCGTCAGGTAGCGGCCCAGCACCCGGCCGGGCACCCAGGTCATGAGGGTGACGTGGCGGGTTGGGGCTACACCGGGGATTTCTAGGGGAAAAACGAAACGGCCGTTTCGCGTCCGTACTACTTCTGGCGCGCCCACCTCGGTGTCGCGGGCCAGCGCCTCCAGCCACAGCGCTTCCGATTGCAAATCGCGCAGCGTTCGCCACGCCGGGTGGCCCAGCCGCAAAATAAAACGCTCCCCCCGCCGCGTCGTCACCCGGTAATGCACGTTGGTAACGGCCGTGTGGAACTGGAGCGCCGGGCCATCTAACTCGTAGTGCGTAAGGGCGGCCTGGGCCAGAGCATGGAGCCGGCGTCTTTTGCCGGTACAGGTGAGCTTTTCGTAGGGCGTCATGCCCAGGAGAATAAGGGGCAAGCGGCAAGAAGTCAATAAACTACCCCGCGGCAAGCGATACTGTTGGCGAATTCAAATAGAAGCCAGCGCAGCAAATGGTGAACACCTGGTTTGTGCATGGGGAATCCCTTGAAGCCATTTGGCAGTTCGAACAAGGTTCGTTGCTGCAGACATAGCAATATGTTGTAAGTGTGTTTTGGCTAAACCCACGTAACGCGATTGACGCAATCCCGATGTGCGTACGACTTGTGAAATCGTCCCTTCAACGCCTGCTCGGGTTTTGTATTTTTCCCTCCATGGTGCGGTTTTTTGCTTATGGCGAGTCTCTTGCAAAATTTCATGTTTAGCCTGCTGCCTCAATTTAAGACTTCGCGGCCCGCTTTTTGCGCGGGTACACAAGGAGCGCGCCGTACAAGCCTGACAATCCTCAGGAGCAAAAGCAACAAAAATGGCCTTACCTCTACCTGTCTCTGTATAAGGGTTCCATTTCGTTGAAGTTTTTCCCTTGGGGCAGGTTACGGTACAAGTCTGCCAATCAATGATAAATTGGCTGAGGTCGTATCCCTGCTCAGCAAGTGCTTGCCAACTGGTATCTTCCTGGACCGGGCCAACTAGCGTGACCCCATAAGTTTGGGGACTGTCCAACAACAGACTCGCTTCAACATAGCCACTGTCTACAAAATGCTCTTTTGGCAACAGCCCCCGGTTTTCCAGAGAGCGATGGATGCTTTCCGTCACAGCCACATCCTGCACAGTTGCCGCCGTTGTTTCTACATTGGTTATGACATGCAATTCTTCTGCTAAACACGTTTCCGTCAGGTGCACTTTGTATCCCAACCAATGCGTCGAGCGCTTGACACTATACTTAGCTTCAGGGTCGTAGGGAGAGTTACTCCTCTCGGCTGCCGCTGGGCCATCCGCTGCTTTGCGCCAGCGAACCTCGCCATTTTCTAATCGTTCATATTGATGTTCCCACACCCGGCGTAAGTGGTGCACGGCTGGAACTTCTGGCAGCCAGGCCGGTGCTTGAGGGCTGTCGACCGCTGCCAGTAAATCAAACCCATCCCGGCCAATGACTTCTGCCAACCTTTTCTGCTCAGTTTTCTTTTTCGGCAAGCGGTAAGCTTCCACACGCGCGCCATAGCGATCAAACCACTCTGGATTAACTTGGTCACGCAGCCATTCTGGGTCCAGTGCAGCCAAACGATTCAAGGTTGCTCGTATTGTTTCACCTACTGTTTCCAACCGGTTCAATTGGCGCACAGCAGCCAGCACATACGTCGAATCCGTGCGCTGTTGCCTTGTTTTCAACAAATCTTTCTCTTGGAGTAGAGATAGAATCTCGTCGAGTAGCTTTTGCCCAGCTTCTCCGGCGATTAAACGGTCGCGAAACTCGCTCAGGACAGAGTAGTTAAATCCAGCATCGGTTAATTCAAGCCCCAAAACGTATTTCCAATCGATTCGCGCGCGCACGGCATCTGCCGCTTGCCGGTCGCTTAGGTTCTCCATAAACTGCATGATCGTCACCAGTGCTAGTCGCCAGGGCGTCACACCAGGCTGGCCGAGAGATGGATACAATTCCGCAAAGTGGCTATCAGTAAATATGCTGCCCAGTTCATCCCGCAAAACTGTGTAGGTGTTGCCTTGGGGAAATGCGGCTTTGACAACCCGTGCGGTTTCTGCTGGAATTTTCTGTGTTTCGGTCATTTTCAGAGACATAAATACCTCCACGTTTGTTTTTATTGGAAGGGCATCTTACTCTAATTTCGAATTCGCCAACAGTATCGCAAGCCACGGGGTTTTACCCTAACGCCACCATGGGCGTCGAGTCGTACGGCTGGTTTATGACAGCCCAACCAGAGATTACCCTGGCTGCGTTACTATCGGCATTGTCAGCGTGACCACAAGACCGACAGCGAAATTGACTTTGCGAAGGACGATTCTGCTTTTCACAATGACCACACTCAGCACACGTCTGCGAACTGTAAGCCGGGTGCACCACCCGCACCGGCACCCCCTGCAGGGCCGCCTTGTACAGAATCTTCCGCTGCAGGTCATGGAAGGACCAGCCGTGCACCTGCCGTCGCTGCGCGCGCCTAACCCTTACCCGGTCCCGGATGCCCCGGAGCTCTTCCAGGGCTATCCCCCGACCGGTGCGTTGCGCGCGGGTTACTATCTCCTTGGCAATGCGGTGGTTCTCCTGGCGCACCATGCGCCCCTCTCGTCCGCTCAAGCGCCGCAAGAGCCGTCGCGCGCTCTTGCTCCCCTTGGCCTGCAGCCGCCGCCGCTGGCGAAAGCGCCGCTCCCGGATGCCCAGCAGCTGGCTGCCGCTGTACTGCTGGCCGTCGCTGTCGGTGGCGATGTTGACAATCCCCAGGTCCACACCCAGGTATTCGTCGACGGCCATGGGCTCAGGGGTGGCCACCTCACAGCTGACCGCCAGGTAGAACTGGCCGCGCACAAAGCAGAGGTCCGACTCGCCCCGTTCCCCCTGCAGCCGGGCCAGCGCCGGCGCAGAGCCAACATAGGGGATGGACTGCCGCCCCGCCATGGTCCAGACGCTCACCCTCTGCTGGGCCAGGTTGAACGAGAGTATCCGCGCATCGTAGGGAAAGGCGCCGCGCTGGCTGAAGCCGCGCTGTTTCTTGCGGCTTGTCTTGTAGCCGTCAGCCACCTTGGCGATGGCCCGAATCACCATCTGCGCCGAGAGGTGGAACTGCTGGCGGCACGCTTTGTAGACCAGCTTGTGCAGGGCAAACTGCTTGAAGGTCTTTTCGCGGAAGGCGGTCTCGCTGATGGCGTTGCAGCACTGGTTGGCGACGGCCAGGGTGGCCAGCAGGCAGTCGAACTGGGCAGGCGTGGGCTGGAGCTTGAGCTTCGCGGTCAACTTCATGCCTGTAATTGTAGCACAGATGTGCTAATCTTCAATGGGTTAACCAAGTTATAAACGGCGCTTCCTCCCCGCAGCAAAGCGATACTGTTGGCGAATTCGAAATTAGAGTAAGATGCCCTTCCAATAAAAACAAACGTGGAGGTATTTATGTCTCTGAAAATGACCGAAACACAGAAAATTCCAGCAGAAACCGCACGGGTTGTCAAAGCCGCATTTCCCCAAGGCAACACCTACACAGTTTTGCGGGATGAACTGGGCAGCATATTTACTGATAGCCACTTTGCGGAATTGTATCCATCTCTCGGCCAGCCTGGTGTGACGCCCTGGCGACTAGCACTGGTGACGATCATGCAGTTTATGGAGAACCTAAGCGACCGGCAAGCGGCAGATGCCGTGCGCGCGCGAATCGATTGGTCGTGTCTGACATAATAAGTCTCCAATACTACATTGGTGGGTCTGACGGGTCTGACGGGTTTGAAAGCAAGATGTAAAAAGGTTTTTGCAAACCACGTCGCAAGCGATAAATCGGCCAAGTCGTGCTCGAGAGCACAGGCAAAAATCTGCTGTCGTGTCTCTCCTCTTGCCGCACAGAGCGAGCGTACAGACATCATGTTGGGCAATGGCTCAGCGTCGCCGCCCAGTCGATAGCCGACATCCTCATCCCAGTGTACCCAAAATCGCTTGTAGGGACCATCATGAAAACTGGTAAGAATGCCTAACCGGCACCACTCATGGATACTATCCTGCTTTACCCCCAGGCGGGCAACGGCTTCCGGCCCGGTGATGTACGGTGTTTCAGGCAGCCGGTAGGCTGGGTCACTATCGAAAGCAGAAAGAATATTATGAAAATGACGGAAAGTGAGCACATGTCGCGCTGTCCAGCGGCGCTTGTAGGCTGTCTGGTAGCCATCTGCACGTAATTGGGCGGCGATGGCGGTATCCGTCAGGTGCTGGGCAAGCGCCTGGATGCGGAAGTAGATATCGGCGCTGGATTGCAGCCGTTTGGGAATGGTTAATTGACTGCTGCTGCCCCCAAACCAATGGAGGCGGATCTGGATCGTATCCCCACGACCATCGACCACTACTTGTTCCACCAGACACCGCAATAGATCCTTCTTATCTTGCGCTGTGATAGACTCCGCAAACCAATAATCGCGTAACTGCGCCAGCACCGTCTGCATCTCTGCCAGTGTACTCGTGAGCTGGTTATTGGTAGTTTGTTGGGCAGAATAACTATGTTGTGTGGCAGTCAGGGCTGCCAGCTTCTGGTTCCACTCTGTTTCCAATGTCTGGGCCACGAGGCGATTGTCAGGGTCGACGGCTTCGTAACGGCGTCGCGCCAGATTTGCTTCGTATTCCAGACGACTGATCTTTTGTTGCCAAACTTGCGCTACCTGGCGCGCTTCTTGCTGTAACTTATCCTGGAAACTCAAGGCCACTTCTAACGCATTGGTATTGACAACTTGCAAAAACAAATGCGTGACCATGCCATCCACGTGCCGGCCACTGGCGCGATTACAAACCGGATCTCCATAGCGGATGTGAGCAAAATCGCAGATGTAAACGGGGCGACCTTGACTGTAACGGACGTGCATCCGGTGACCACAGTGGGCACAGAGCACCAGTCCTTGATTCAAGGCACTTCCTTTGCGGGCCGCTCCCTGATGATTAGGAAAGCGATAAGCGTTGTTGGCAATAATTTGCTGGTTCTCTTCGAATTCGGCCAGGGTAATATAACCAGGATGGTGTTCCGGTAGAAAGGCAATCCATTCTTCCCGCGGACGCATCCGTCTCTGCACAACCTGTGCGATAGGGTCGAATATTCTCTCCCTTCTTCCATAACAGTAGGCACCGGCATAAAGGGGATTATGCAAGATAGCGGCAATTGCCTCTGCCGTAGGGGGTCGCCACTCTATCTGGCAGATCGATTGGAAATACGTTTTGGGGCTTGAATTAACCGATGCTGGATTTAACTACTCTGTCCTGAGCGAGTTTCGCGACCGTTTAATCGCCGGAGAAGCTGGGCAAAAGCTACTCGACGAGATTCTATCTCTACTCCAAGAGAAAGATTTGTTGAAAACAAGGCAACAGCGCACGGATTCGACGTATGTGCTGGCTGCTGTGCGCCAATTGAACCGGTTGGAAACAGTAGGTGAAACAATACGAGCAACCTTGAATCGTTTGGCTGCACTGGACCCAGAATGGCTGCGTGACCAAGTTAATCCAGAGTGGTTTGATCGCTATGGCGCGCGTGTGGAAGCTTACCGCTTGCCGAAAAAGAAAACTGAGCAGAAAAGGTTGGCAGAAGTCATTGGCCGGGATGGGTTTGATTTACTGGCAGCGGTCGACAGCCCTCAAGCACCGGCCTGGCTGCCAGAAGTTCCAGCCGTGCACCACTTACGCCGGGTGTGGGAACATCAATATGAACGATTAGAAAATGGCGAGGTTCGCTGGCGCAAAGCAGCGGATGGCCCAGCGGCAGCCGAGAGGAGTAACTCTCCCTACGACCCTGAAGCTAAGTATAGTGTCAAGCGCTCGACGCATTGGTTGGGATACAAAGTGCACCTGACGGAAACGTGTTTAGCAGAAGAATTGCATGTCATAACCAATGTAGAAACAACGGCGGCAACTGTGCAGGATGTGGCTGTGACGGAAAGCATCCATCGCTCTCTGGAAAACCGGGGGCTGTTGCCAAAAGAGCATTTTGTAGACAGTGGCTATGTTGAAGCGAGTCTGTTGTTGGACAGTCCCCAAACTTATGGGGTCACGCTAGTTGGCCCGGTCCAGGAAGATACCAGTTGGCAAGCACTTGCTGAGCAGGGATACGACCTCAGCCAATTTATCATTGATTGGCAGACTTGTACCGTAACCTGCCCCAAGGGAAAAACTTCAACGAAATGGAACCCTTATACAGAGACAGGTAGAGGTAAGGCCATTTTTGTTGCTTTTGCTCCTGAGGATTGTCAGGCTTGTACGGCGCGCTCCTTGTGTACCCGCGCAAAAAGCGGGCCGCGAAGTCTTAAATTGAGGCAGCAGGCTAAACATGAAATTTTGCAAGAGACTCGCCATAAGCAAAAAACCGCACCATGGAGGGAAAAATACAAAACCCGAGCAGGCGTTGAAGGGACGATTTCACAAGTCGTACGCACATCGGGATTGCGTCAATCGCGTTACGTGGGTTTAGCCAAAACACACTTACAACATATTGCTATGTCTGCAGCAACGAACCTTGTTCGAACTGCCAAATGGCTTCAAGGGATTCCCCATGCACAAACCAGGTGTTCACCATTTGCTGCGCTGGCTTCTATTTGAATTCGCCAACAGTATCGCAAAGCTACGGGGTTTCCGCGCCGGAAGGTTTTATGAAACAGCCCGCAGCTTTTGCCAGCTAACGCCCGGTTCATGCACGCTGGGGCGGTTGACCAAAACCTTTGCCCAGCACCAAATAGTCAACCGTCCGAGGTATCACGCCAGCGTCGGCTGCATGGGTTGTGTGGTCAAGTTACCACGAGCGGCTGAATACGCGCCACATCGCTTTCAATCACTTGCGCGGCTTCCCACAGGTCCACAGCCCGCTGTGCATTTAGCCAAAACTCCGGCGAGTTCCCAAACAAACGCGCCAGGCGTAAAGCCATTTCCGGGCTGACACTTCGGCGCTCTCGTAGTATTTCGTTAATGGACTGACGAGAAACACCAATCGCAGCTGCCAGGCTGGAAACCGTCAGGCCATAATCTGGTAGAAAATCTTCACGCAACATCTCCCCTGGGTGTGTTGGCTTGCGCTGTAATCCGGTTGTGTTAGGAATGCTCATGTTACACCTCAAATTAATGATAGTCGCAAACTTCAACATCATAGGCGTCACCATCAACAAACCGAAAACAGATGCGCCATTGGTCGTTAATGGAGATGGAATACTGGCCTTTTCGGTCTCCTTCTAATGCGTGAAGCCGATTTCCTGGCGGAACTCTCAGGTCATCTAATCTGGTTGCCAGGTCTACGTACTCAAGTTTGCGAGCTGCCCGTTTTGCAACATCAGGAGGGAATCTTTTAGCTTTGCCTGTAGCATATAATTCCTGGGTGCGTCGATCTGCAAATGACTTAATCATATGCTGACTGTACCCTGTCACGTGACAGTTGTCAATGCTTGAGATTTGCGCCTCTAACGTTTGCGTTACTTGCGGGTGGGCGGGCGTGGATAAAACTTCGAGAGCAGGATTCTGTTTGGGCGTGGAAAATGCTCGAAAATGGCGCAGAATCCCACCCGTCAAGTGCACGCTTTGTTAGCCACCATATTGGTATTGAAGACAAGAATTTTTCTACAACTCTCTGAAACTCTTGTGGCTGATCCATGTTTGGCAGATGTGCTGCATCTTCAATGATTATTTTATTCGCAAATTTTATCTTTTCTTTCATGTAATCAGCAGCAGCGAGCGATGTAGGGCGTATCATGTGAACCAACAACAATTAGAACAGGTATGTTTAGGCTTTCCAAGCGGTCAAACGCTGGTGTTTCGGTGTTTGGCAGGCGTTTTCCTAGACCTTTGACTTCATGAGATAGCGCAAGACGATCCATTTCATATAACAATTTTCGCATTGTTGGATTCACTTGTTCTGGTGTCCGCCCCATGCCATCAAACCAAATCTGCGTTTCGATTTCAGCCAGCAAATCCAAATCACCAGATTCAAAGGCTTTCTCTGCATCGGCAAATTTAGAAGGTGCTGGAACGTCTAATTCCAACCCGCTTGGTCCCGCATCAACCATTATCAAAGCCTTTACTCTCGATGGGTAAGTTAATGCAAAATCCATTGCCAAACCACCGCCCATAGAGCAACCCATTATGATAATAGGCTCATGAATTCCTAATGCGTCAAGTAACGAAACTAAATCGCTCATGTGGCTAAACTCCCCATCAACGGGTTCGCTTTTTCCATAGCCACGCATATCATAACGAATGACTTGGTTACTTTGAGAGAAATATGCAAATTCGTTATTCCATTGACGGCTATCAGCCACGCCAGCATGAACCATTACAAGCGGAGTGCCTACGCCAGCAACTTCATAATAGAGTTTTGCATTATCGATATTGACAAAACCAGATTTAGATTGATGCGTTGACATGTCACTCCTTGTAAATGGGTATCTGCCGATAATTTGATTTGGTGGCTAACTAGTTTGACAATGTTAGATTCAAGGGCTGAGAGCCTTTCTCAGCCGAGATTTACGAGAACGAGTTCGATTATCAAGATGTTTGATAACTAACTCGGCTGCTTGTTGCGGGGATAACTGTGGTAAAGGCATGGTGGCCCGCAACAATTCACGCACATTAGCAACGGATAGCGCAGGTAATACATCCGTTTCGTACTTTTCCAATAAATCTGGGTCACGCTCATATTTTTGTGCCCAATCAAGTCTGGTTTCGGTGATGAACCAATTGGCCATAATGGTGAGCGCAAGGTGATGTTCCCAAGCGTTGTACTTGATGGCCTGGAATTCATCCCAGCCAAACTCGGATTTGGCATCCTGATTGGAACGCTCGATGAAATATCGTTGCGATTTTCGTTGCGCCATCGTCAACAAAGATATGTCTTCCGGTGCATTACTCAAAGAATAGGTTGTCTTTTTCTTTGCTTGACGGATGAGCAGCCACTCTTGTCGTAATGAACCATCATCGCGCACTGTCCAGACACGAAAACGGGCAAACTTGGCACGCAACATGCCTCGTTCATTCGGGCGCAAGGTGATTTGCTCCCACTCGATTTCTGCATGAGCTTTGCATCTCTTCAACCGTGTAAGGAATGCCAATCACTTCATGATTCTTAGAGGGAACACCTCTTTTTGTAAGTGGATAGATGATTTGAGGTGGCGCAAGATACACTTGGGTATTGTTCGGGACATCAGCGTAATACTCGAACCCTTCTTGGTCAAAAGCATCGCGCAACTCACCAGACCGACCGTACAAGGTATCGAAGTCAATGGCACAAAATGACACGCCATTTTCGTAAGCGCGTTTGGTCATTTGCAAGGCCAACTCTAATTTGGTGGCAAAGGTGCGCTCTTTAGGCATTCCAATCCGCTTTCGTTTGGCGGCATAGTCATCTGTGAACCATTTTTCAGGAAAATAGAGTTCGCCATCAATCCAATTGTGATAGCCACTATTGGTCAAGGAGAGAAAAACACCTACCTGGCTCATTTCGACTTTCCCTAAACGGCCGTTATGTTGTCGTCCAGCACCAGCACTATGTTCACCGGCCTTCTCATCTGCGCTTTCGTCAATGATGAGGACGCTTTCTTCTTGAAATTGTGGATGTGCGCTTATATCTTGCTGGAGAACAGAGATTAAATCATCACCAGACCAGGGTGAATCACTGATGAACTGTTGCATATTCTGCTCTGGTACGCCGACAGTGCGAGCAATGTTGTTGATATTGCGCTTTGTTTTCATACGTAACAGCCCACTGATGTAATCCAGTCCATATTGACTGGTGTCTCGAGTACGGGTACGCATCCAAGAGCAATAGCTCTGGTGAAATTTCGTGAGACGTTCGGGTAGGTCTTCAATTTCGTCAAGATTTAGACCCCATTGGGCGATAAGGTTTGTTTTTTTTGATTATTCATTCGCTATTTTTACAGGCAATGGCTCTCATGAGCCTAATTTAACATTGTCAAACTATTATTAACCTGCATTACTATAGTCTTGATGCTCGTTTACTATAGTAAGCTCTTCCCGGTAAAATTCAGCGTACAGGAGCTTGCGTACCAACTCAACCTCAGACATGTAAATTCCCTGGGGGCGATACCGGGCCAGTACACGCTCGCGCACATCCCACGTATCTAACTACGGATTGTGAGCCGCCCGCCGCAGCGCAGCCATGGAAACCAGCCTCCTCGCCGCTGCGCTCAGCGCCCGGTAACGTTGAGAGTGGTACGCGTCAATTGTTGTTGGCCGTTGGTTTTTGGCAACGGGCATCTTGATTTCCCTTTACAAGCTGCTGCAACTCCAAAAGTATAACCTAGGGAACGGCATGCTTTCCAGTGACAAATGTCACATTATGCGCACATCTGACCTCCTGGGAGAAGTCACCCCCAATCGGTATGCTGCTATCCGCCAGATATTCCTGCAGTCGGCCATTCGATTTACGGATTTCTGACTCAGGATTACCAGTTTTTTGTCATTTGCTTACTTTCGGCTCCCGCCTGTTCCTGGCCAGATGCAGTCTGTTCGTTGCCAAATTAAGTGTTCACATGCCCCGACCCACATAGCGGGGGACATTGCGGCAAAATTCGGCGTACTGCTCGCCAAAGATGCGCCGCAAATGTTCCTCCTCCACCAGAACCAACAGGTGCAAACTGACTGTCACCGCGAGAAGCGCCGCCAGACACCACAGCGACCAATCATTGAGCGCAAACCCCAGGAGAAATAAGAACCAGCCCACGTACTGCGGATTTCGGCTCCACCGGTACGGCCCGGCTGTGGTTAGCTTACCCGCGTCCACGCAAAGAACCTTCAGAATCGAGCGGAAGGCGGTAACGCTGAACAGGCACAACCCGAGCCCGACTACGCCAACAAGTACACCAACGAAGTCCAGCAGCGTTTTGGGCATTTCATAGGTAGTGTCATACTCAAGAATCAAATTAGGCACGAGCAACATGGCGCTAAGGAGGGCCAGTCCCAATACGGTCAGTTTACCTCGCCGGCGATACTCCCAGCGCGCATAGAGCAGCGCCACAGCAGACACGGGAACCGTTAAAACGAGCAAGAATGGCAGCATGTCCGGCCTCGATCATCCCCGTCCATCGCGCAAATCCGCCAACAACTGCCCCAAGGGCATGCCCGCCATAAACCAGCCGCGCCTCGCGTCGGCTGCAAGCGTTGGGAGAAAGCGTTAACAGGGTTCATTTTGATCACGTTTCCGGCCAATTGATGAAATCTACTTTAATTGTTGGCTTGTAAGTCGAGTATGGCTTGTTTGAGTCCCGCGAGCTTATTTTGGCACACATCGAAAATAACCTCGGCGTCGATTGAGAAGTAATGATGGCTCAGAAAATCTCGGATACCCTTGGCACCTTTCCAGTCGACATCCGGAAATTGGCTGTTAAGATCCCCATCGAGCACTTTATCAAGCTGTTTGAGCTGTTCGCCGATGGCAATTAGCATCATGGTAATGCCGTCTAGTTTATCAATGCCCGCATCATTGATGACAAAATCTTCCGGGGTATTGATGCCGGCAAAGCGGCGCTCAACACGCGTGATGGCGACAAGGATGTTCGTCAATATGCCCTGCACCAGCTCCTCGTCAGACATAGATGGCCTCAGCATCGATCCGGCGTTTTAAGAAGGCATTGAGGTGTTTCTGGTAGCGGATCAAATCAACCGAGGTCAGTAAAAGCTGCTCTAAATCCGCTTTTAGGTGGACCATTTTGAAGAGATCGGGCGGCATTTCAACCACAATATCGACATCGCTGCCGTGGGCCGCTTCGCCCCGGGCCACGGAGCCAAAGATGCCCAGCCTGGTGACGCCGTATCTTTCTGCCAGCTCTTGCTTATGCGCCTGCAAAATGTTGAGTACTTCTTTTTGCCGCATTTTTTGACTTGGATCTCTGGTTGGGTAAAGGCGCGCGAAGGGTCCATCTTTTTCCATTACCCTCGCGCTTTTACCCCTCACTTTGTTGGATAAAGTATAGCAGAAAAATGGTTGTTCATAGTTTTTGAAACGGCCGTGCCGCCGTGCCGCCCGACCAAAAACCTTTATGAGCCTACATCAGTACATTGTGTCCCGGTTTTTTTGTAAATTTGTAAAGCCGCGCTCGGTTTGGTATTAAATTTAAAGAAAAGAAGCGGCATTGCCGACTCTCGTCAATTGTTGTCGGCCTTTGATTTTTGGCAATGGACATCTTGATTTCCCTTTTTAAGCTACTGTAAACCCTGACAGAATAGCCTGAGAAAGGCCATGCTTTCTAGTGACAAATGTCACATTATGCATGCACCTGACCTCCCAGGAACTTCACCCCAAATCGGTATGCCGTTATATGCCACCTCAACCTCGCTTCCCATGCCAGACAGTAGTTCTGAACAAGCACCTTCCATTTTATCATCATGAGATACAATCATCTGAATGGTCGCAAATAAAGCACCATCTTCATCCACAGAAGCGAGGTCAGCGCCAAATGCTGGCACTTGAGTAATGATTGCCTTGACCCGAGCATCAATTGCGTCCACGACTCCCAGTTGAGCAGCACTCAAACTGTCACCCCAAAGGGCGATTCAGGTAGGATCAATCTCAGGCAAGGCTGTGGCAAAGTTGATGGCATCGCTGTAGCCGCGCGCTTAAACCCAGATATTGATATGCTGCCTCGGCTCCCCCTACTCATGCCAAAGTTGCGATGATCGTATAACAGGACGGCAAAACTGGCATTATAGAACTGTTCTGCATACTTATCAGCAAAACCTTGCCACTGAACGTAGCTTAGAAACCGTTTGCCATAATAACCAGCTGCAGTTTCGCTGTCCTTAGTGTATAGAGTGTAGCATTCTCTGATTCAAACTCAACGATTTTAAACCTGTTTTTCTTCGGCTGAACGAATGGATCGTCCCACTGTCAACGCCTGGCGCAGGTTTTTGTCGAGTGCCATAAAGGCTTCATCCGGTTCCGCACCCAAGGCATCTAGGGTTTTGGACAAGAAGCAACGGCTGGCGGCGGTTGTGGTGATGTCGAATATCTCGGCATCGGAGAAGCCGTGTTGGTGTAGGGTGTCGATATGGGCTTGGGTAACGGCCGTTGCGTCCAGCACAATCTGTTCTGCAAAAGCCATCATCGCCACTTCGGCGGGCGTCAAATCGGCCGTTTGGTAATCCTGGGCGATGCGTGTCAATTGTTCAGTAGAGAAGAGATCTTGCAGCATGACCGTGCCATGCGCCAGCATACAGTAAGTGCTGTGCAGGGCACGCGCCGCCGCCAGCGTCACCAGTTCATAGCGGCGTGCATCCATATCACGGCTAAGGGTTCCCAGAAACTGCCCCCATGCTGCCATCACATCTGGACGCAGGCTAAAAGCTTGCACATAGTTGGGCAGGTAGCCAAAATCTGCTATGTTTTCCTCATACATCTTTTTGACATCGGCTTCCGCTTGGTCTTCTGGAATCGTATGGATAAAGGTCATAATTTCTCTCCTTGATTAGGAATGATAAGCAAAATCGGTGGCAAACCCACAACGGCCGTTTACTTCCCACTTCAAACTTTCATCATCTACTCGAAAATGATCCGCCACAATTTCCTGGCCCGGTCTGTCATGGCCGGGAATACCGCAAGATACAGGCTGATCTGTGACGTCAGCACGAGCGGTGGCGGCGGAAACAAAACCCTTGACTTCCATCCGTTCTTGATTACGGCTGTGCTCAAGTTTGATCTTTGCCGCTCTTATCGCAACCACATCCCCAATGACCGCCGCAAAATTGCGTCTGGTATCACCACCAGCCCGTCCTAAAAAGATGTCGGTCAAGGCTTGTTGCTGCTGTTCGTTCCCTCTTTCGTCCACGTAAAGGATAACACGCCACGGCGATCCCGGTTCATCATCGTCGTAGGAACCAGCCAATACCACCGAGAGATTGCCCAAGTCCAAATGGGCAGCCTGCCCCTCGGTGATATGCCAGGATAGGGCAAAATCGCAGAAGCCGTAGGTGGATCGTCCCCCGTTTTTCTCGCCATGCCGTCGACAAGGGCAGACAGCTTCACAGTTACAAACTTCATAATAGGTGCCAGAAACATTCCAAGAATTATAATTTGACATGAGAGTCCTTTACCTTGCGTAGAGCGATAATGACGATTAGAAACCGAGAGATTCTACGCACTACGACTCTACGCAATCTCTGTTTTTAGAGCAGGACGCCAGCAATCATCCAAACGCCCCAGCCGATCATCAAGACGCCAATAGCCCAGCTTACTTTGTGGCCGCGGGGCAGCACTTTTTCCAGCAGAACATAGGCCGCGATAACGGCAATCCAAAAGAGGTTCATGACACCCGCCACAAAGAGCAAAGCCATAATCAGCCAGCAGCAGCCAACACAGAAAGCGCCATGACGCACACCCATCACCAACGCGCCCCATTTGCCTTCGCGCCATTCTGTCATGAAATAGCCCAGCGGGGTGCGGCAGTGAGAGAGGCAGGCTTGTTTGAGCGGTGTGAACTGGAAAACGCCAGCAGCGATGAGGATGATGCCGCCCAAAACGGGACTGGTTGTTTCCATCATGGGCGAGAGCAAGGTGGCGGCATGAAGCCCACCCTGCGCCACCGTAGCCACCGCGCTAAACAGTGTCCAAATGAGAAGATAGCCGAAAAAGAAAACGGCCGTTCCCCAAACAGGCTTCAACTTATCTCCCTGCTGACGGTTGATCTTCGTATACGTCAGCACCATCGGCGCCGCCGAAGGGGTCATCATGGCAATCATCATCACCGCCCACATGACAAACATCAGCCAATAATCAACCGCACCCCAGGGCTGGACGGTGGGCATTGCCATTTCCATGCCCATCTCCATGCCATGCTGGATCGCTCATAACCATCATGTTAGACATGCCCCAGGCCAGATAGATCAGGTAAGCCCAGGATAAAAGCACAATCAAGCCCAGACCAGCCAAGACAACGGAACGGTCACGCCGCAGAACAGTTTCTGTGAAGGTTGCTAGAGACATGGCTTTACTCTCCTTGGTAAACAAACGGCGAATAAAAGCCGTTCTTGCCTGAGAATTGCCAGTCGAAACCGTGATCGTGATAGGCAACTTGTTTGGATTTGCTGACAACGGCCTTGTAGCCCGGCGCAATACACAAGGGATGATTTTCAACCGTGATGTCTGCGCCACCCTGACCCGTCGCCAGCGCTTCGATTTCGGCTTCGGCGACGCCTTCAATCTTCAGACTGCGCCGCTTGCCATCAGCCTGATAGGTCATGGGCAGACTGCTCACGCCCAAGACTTCGCCGATGTGGGAGACTAAACGTCCGGGATGCCCGCCAGCCTGCCCGGTGAAGATTTGCATCAGGGCTTCTTTTTGGCTTTCAGAGGCGTTGTCATCAAAGTAAACGGCCGCTGTCCACTTCACCGCCGCCATGTTACCCGGACTAAAAACTGCCAAGGCCACGTTCAGATCATCCAGGCGAACGGCGTCAAAGCTGCCCTCATCAATATGCCAGGCCACCAAAGCGGTGCAATCCCCTTCTGTGGGGTCACTGAGAAAGATGCAGGGGCAGGCGGCTTCACAATTACACGCTTCAAAATACGTTCCATTTATTTTCCATGCTTGAGTCATTTTGTTTCTCCTTGTTTGGGGTTATTGCTCAATTAAAACTTGACTGAATACGGCCGTTTTGCAAGAGTTTGTGCGCGTATAGACAAACCCTAGAGACCGAAAGCCGTTTGGATGTTGGCTAAATGATGGAAACTATGGCGTAGGGCATGATCCTCAATAAAATATTGAGCAGTGAGCGGGGCATCGCCGTAGAGAGACACCGTGGCGGCATTGTCCAGATCCGCATCAGTAAAGGCACGCACCCTTTTCGCAGCAGCTTGACTATTATCGCGTAACAGTTGCACGGTTTCCTGTTGAGTCGGTAGGGGATGGTCATGCACATGTTTTGCATTCATCTCGTCGATGGCTCCCCAGTCCACCCCTGTAATCGGATTGCCAGAGGCCAGTGTTTTGGCTAAGTCGATCTCAAGGGGGTAGAGGCTGGCTACGTGATGAAACAGAACGCCAACTTCGCGCTGATCATTGGGGACAACTGTTCGCCATTGCTCAGCGGAAAGTCCCTCGGCTAAGGTAATAAGAGCTTCGGCTCCTCGTTCAATTCTTTGGGCAAGTGCGTTGGATCGATTATTCATAACTATCTCCTTCATTTATTGGCTAGGGGGTCAATCTTTTTCCAGCCCATGAAATTATTAGCGGAAAACCGGCGGTCGGCTGAGTCCACTTCATTGACTGGCGGGTCATCAATTGCTGCGTTTGAATAAGCCTTACTGCTGATTTCAAGGCGCTCGATTGCCGGGCTGGTCAACGACGGTGTCTGGATAAACAACAAGATAACCTGTGCCATCAGACCGATTAGGCTCAAACTAATTAACTACTGCCATTTGTGCAAAAAATGTAATGGGTCATTTCTATATCTCCTTAATTTTCAAGATAGCAATCGCTTCTAATCGTTAGATCTGGCACACCGAAACCCAAGCGCTCTAGCATACAGGTCGCCCGCAATGAACTTGCCCCGATACGCAGCGCGGAGAAAGATTGGATTGCCAATGTTCCAATAACCTCCTCGCATTAAACTGGCATCCGTTCCGTTTTCTGCACCTTGCGGGTTTACTGCCCCTTCCACCAGGGTCTCGTAATAGTCTCCATCATAACGGTCATTCACCCACTCCGACACATTCCCGCTCAGGTCATAGGCGCCCACCCACGAGATGCCACCTGGACGACTCCCAACCTTTGCTGTCTGATGTTGTGAATTGGGATCATATACCACATTGTCTGCCACAAAATCATCGCCCTACGGGTAGATCAGATTTGACGGCCCCCGTGCGGCCTATTCCCATTCCGCCTCTGTGGGCAGACGTGCGCCCCGACTCAGACAGTAAGTATCTGCATCTGCCCAACTTATCGAATCTCTGGGCTGGTGACGACCAGCCCAATGTCCTGATGAACCGTATGCTCCATTTGTCACCTCTGTCACATCGATCCAGTATGGCTTATCGAAACAGACTTTATGGCTTGGCGCTTCGTCAGCGTTCCCTTCCATGCTGCCCATCGAGAAACATCCTACAGGAACCAGCGCCATCTCTATTCCGTTTATAGTCTCGGTATAAATTGTCCACTCATCATTGGCACTCACCCCTGCCTCAGCGAGTTGAAGGGATGCTTCATCTTCTTCAGTCAGCGAAGGTACTACTGTCGGTTCGGTGGTTGAGGTAACTATCGACTCAGGAATGATGGTGTCTGTAGGCGCTTTCGTATTTGTAGCAGGTACAGTGTCACACGCAGGTAGGAATAACAACAGAAACAGAACGACATTGGCTCTTGCAATATGTTTATTCACTTTTTTTCCTATTCTTGGGGGATTGCATATACATTCAACGCCAGAACTGGACGGGTTCGTTTACCAAAGTAATACGGTGAAATGTCAAGGGGCAAAACAAGCCCAAATTCACCGAAAAGCAGGCAAGCTAACGCGAACCTGCCACTCTGAACTTTTTCAATCGAATAGCAGGTCATACAGCTACATTCACCAGCAAAGGCTGGCTATTGTCGCCGCTCTAATCGCTAGGCACCTGCCTGGCCCGGAACGGTTCATTGGTCGTCAGCAGCCGCACAACTAACCGAACGAGCTTGCGAGCGGTCAGGACAATAGCTCGCTTATGTTGATGATGACGGACTTCGTCATACTTCTTCTGGTAGAAAGCGCCGTACTCAGCATCGTGCATTCTGACCAACTGAGCCGCTTCGCAAAGATAGTAACGTAGGTAAGCCGACCCGGTGCGTTTGAGATGTGTCTCTTCCGCCGTAAAGTCGGCCGACTGATGCTTGGACCACTTGAGACCGGCAAAACTGGCGACCTTTTCATGACGATAGTCAAAACGGGCCAGGTCGCCAATTTCAGCGATGATGCCAGCGGCGAAAACAGGGCCAATGCCGGGAATGGTGGTCAGCGAATTGGGGATCTGTGCCATCAGGTCGGCAATGGCTGAATCGAGACGGGTCAGCAGTTGCTCCAGTACCGTCAGGTGACGCAGGCTCAGGGTGAGCGCGGTGTTGACGGCCGCCAACCACGCCTCCGGTAGTTGGTAGGAATCCTGAGCAATGCGCTGTAACCGGCGGGCATTGTCCTCTGGGTCAGGAAAGCGCCGTTTACCCTTCACATCCAGCCATTCAACCAGGTCGTCAAAGGGCATGGCCGCCACCGTTTCCAGAGAAGGGAATTCCTTGAGTACCGCTTGGCTGGTCTTGCCAAAGACGTCGCTGAAAGCCCGGTCAACCGTGTAGTCGCTGGCCTGAAGGTAGACCAGCGACAGCGCATGGGACTTGACGCGCACTACTTCGCCCACCAGGTGGTAGCGGTAACGGGTTAGCGTGCGCAGCGGCAGGTAGCGTTCTTCCATCTGAAAAGGATACGGCAACTGGCGGCCCAAACGCAATCGCTCGGCAATGACCAAGGCGTCCAGAGTATCGGTCTTATCCCAATCGCCCAGAGAGTGACGGAATTTGTGAATCACCTTGGGGTTGAACGGATAGAGGGAGACGGGCCAGGCAGCCAACTCTGGCGACTGTTCCAGTTCACAGAAGAAGGGCAACCAGTAGTTACCGGTGGCTTCAGCGGCGATGTGGATATGGGCAAAGTCCCCTTGGTGCGCCAGGTCAGCTAACTGCTGAATGAGAGCGGCTGTGCCGGGGCGATTGTTGGCCACATGTTGTGGTTTAGCGAGGCTATCGCCAACGCCATTCATGACCTGCACCACATTGTTGCGGCGGTGGACATCCACCCCGACGAGTAAATCGCTTGTCGTGAACATAAACACCTCCGATGGGGGTTGTTGCGCCAAAGAGGATTGATTCCCTGAGTCCTGTTGAGGTCAGCAGCCTCGTGGTATGAGAACTTGACCAGCCAGATGAATGCACATTCGGTCTGCTGTCCGAAATCTGGCTGGGGTGAACAGAATACGGGTTAGAAGTTCCCAACAGGCTGAGGGATGCATACTTGGGAAGAAGTCCTTCTGCGGAAGGCAACAAGGAGAAAGCGCATTTCCTCTTGGCTGTTTAGGTCAGCATCTCAGGGATTCAATTTATTGTCAACGGGTAATCCCGTTACTACATATCATACGAGGACATATCTCAAATGCTTCCTTCCGTTTATTTGTCTGGGGATCAGGCACCAGCCATCTTGTAGGCAGCTGGCGCCTGAGGTGATATTGATAACTATTTACTCATATTTTGCATAAAGACGGCGTCCTGATTGAGACGGCAGGTACTGGGGCCAGCCTCACCATCGGCTTTGGCGGAATCGGGAAAGGGCGATGGTAGGCTGTCGTCGCTGCAACCGCCACGATAGGTATTGAGCATGTTGGCCGCCATCTCTGGAATGAGTTCACCGTGGTCATTAATAATGAGATGAATTTCTGCGCCCAACGGATTTGTCAACTTGTTACCAAACCAGCCTTCGGCCACTTCACCCACAGGCAAGTAAGCGGCAAACTCCATACGAGTCTCATCGCTGTAAAGCAAGGTGTCAGCCCATGCCACATTAGAGTGAAGCGCATCACTTTGCCCCAATATTTCAGGTGGCGTACAGGGATTTGCCTCGCACACTTCTGGGTTGTTAATCGTAACCACCCACAGGGTATACACATGGTTGTCTTCCAACTCGTACGTAATTTCAGTTAACTATTATTGGAAGCAATGGAGCCGTAGGTTGCCTAGTCACTACATATCCCGCGAAATAATCTCGTCCATTTACATCTGCAACAAAATGATTGGGCAATCCCGTATCTACACGTTGTCCGTCCCTAACAACCCACAAGTGCCCTATTCCTGTTCGACTGTATTTTTCCAAGTCTGGCAATGTTTCAAGAACTACTGTCCTTGTTCCGACTTCGTCATCTCCAGTGCCAATCACCCAATTAAAAAAATCTGTAAGCAAGCCACTGGCTTCGATCAATGCCAACAAGGCTCCGCCAGGTGGAAATAAAAAGGTTGCAACTGCAATGGCAAGCTTTACCACTGCATCTACTTCATCGCGATAGGCGTCTGGGTCTCCATGATCATGCTCCATTACTACCGTGGTCAATGACATGCCCTGCTGCATATCAGCAACCAATGCGCTCCAACATGATGCAACTGGACCAATTCTCGTTTCGTGGCTGTCCACATCGCCATATATTCCAGAACCGTTTGCACCAATTGGATGCCTTTCCGTTCGAACTTCATTTTCTCCGTTCGCTTTGATATGTACAGCACTTGTAAGAATGTATATTTCGTCAGCACCAATAAAATCGATACCAGTTTCGTCGATACAATGGATGCCTTGGAAACTGATTGTGAAGCGTTCTGGTGCTAGGATCAACTCTTCTGGCTCTAGCGCATCTAGACCGTCGAATACATTCGCGGTAGCGGCAATTTGCCTAACACCTTGTACAGTACCAGCATCGACCGCGCCACCAACAATTTCTGCCGCTTGCATGTGCCCTGCAAGAATTCGCCGCCCTCTCACAGGAATTAACCCAGGTCGCAAAATCTCATTCTTGGCGGCGGCATTCAGGCTCCTACTTCCTTTTGCTATTTGAGCAGGCAAGGTTGCGTCAGTTGCGCCCAGCGGACCGAACATCCGCTTTCGAACAGAAGGACGTATTTTGTCAAAGTTTCTAACCAGTCTACTAGCAATTTCCGGAGTGACACCAGAACTGGACAAAGAGGCCGCAATTTCTCTTTCAAAGTCAGATTGACCAATTACCCCTGCTGCAAACGAACGCAGCGCGATGATCGAAAGTGCTACAATCTCTGGTTCTCGTGTTGATCTATTAGTGCGTGACATAAATATTTCTCCCAAAACAGGTGTAAAGTTTCCAGCCCAATGTAGTGGCAGGGCTTCAATGCCAAAGATAGCGGTGCGCCATCTATTTTCATTCATTTGACGGTGTGTCTTGCTTATGTAGCCTCCTTTGTATCTTCAACAGATATTTATGTTTGAGTTCCCAA
>CAVOGX010000018.1:0-48950 GCA_963695505.1 uncultured Chloroflexia bacterium
GCTAATAAACCATCGAGCGCGGCCAGTTCAGCCTGGCGGCCGATAAATGGCGTCGCTTGTGCGGGCAAGTTGGTTGGTACAGGCTGACGTTCGCCGCCACCTGCCGCCTGCCGCTTACCACCGCCCAAGCTATCGCTGCGAATAGCCTCAACCAATGCCTCGGTTTCCGCCGATGGCACAATACCCAGTTCATCTCGCAGTAGCTGGCACAGAATTTGGTAATGGGCGAGGGCGTCGGTGCGACGGCCGTTTCGAGCCAATATCATCATCAACTGCCGGTGTGCCTCCTCGTGTAAATCATCAATGGTTATCTGCTGCCGGGCAACCTGTTCGGCTTGCTCAAAATGCCCCTCATCAACATGGTGGTTTGTGAGTTTTGCTAATGTGTCCAGTAAACGACGGCGCAAATCAGTGCGACGGCTTTGCGGCCCAGCTTTCAAACTCGGGGCTATCGGGCAGGTAAAAGTCAGAGAGGAAATCACCGCGGTAGAGGGAAACGGCCGTTTCCCAATCCTCTACCTCTTGCGATCGCGCCAACAACTCGAATTGGGCGATGTCTAACTGGAAACGGCCATTGGGATTCACCTGTATCGTCTGTCGATTTGCCAGCACAAAGGGAACGTCTCCATTTTCACCGGCAACTGTCGGAATCATCTGCCGCAGATGGTAGAGGGCGTGGCGCAAGTTGCCTTGTGCCGATTTGGGCAGCATTTCCGGCCATAACAAAGCCATCAAGGATTCGCGTACATGTGCCTCTGGCTGGCAAACCAGATAGATAAGAAGCGCCTGGACGGCTTTGGTGCGGAATTGGGTTAAGGGTTGTGCGTTGTAAACGGCCGAAAATCTCCCCAATAGTGCCAACGACAAATCAGCCATAACTCATTGTACCACTGTCAACGGAATGTCAACGGTTTGCTCACACCCTGATTCATCGTTCGTCAACACCTGCTTGCAACACTACAAGCAACTGATTGTTGAGGTGACTGATGATGAAAAAAGCAATGTGGTTTTTGACGGTGATAGGATTGGTTGGGATGATGGGTTTGAAGTTGAAGAATGAGTCGTGTAAACGGCCGTTGCCCTGGAACAAGCGGCATTGTCTTGAGGTGGAGCAGGCTATTTTAGACGCGACAGTGCGCGTTGTGCTGCACGGCTGGGTTGAAGTGGAGACGGGTTACGATGTCGAGCGGATTTGCGGGGGGATCAGCCATGCGACGGTGGTAGACGGCCGTTACCTGATCACCCACAACCACTTCGGCATTCCCCTGTCACAAGTAATGTTATACAACCAACACGCCAATGGTGAGTTCACCGGCGTATCCGTGTACCGGTTAGACGGAACAATCATATTAGATCATGCACCGTTAGATTCCTTTGCCATCATAGCCGAGAAGGGAGAAACCGTCGTCCTTGATTTTGGCGCCGCAGCCGGCGAAGGCTTTTTTACGCAGGCCGGTGTCGGATCAGCACAGTCCAGCAGCACAAGAACAGCGCAGTTGGCTCCTGGCACAGAGGTTGCCCAGGTGGATTGGGACAGGCAAGGACATACGCGGGTTGTTTGGGCAAAGGTAAAAAGGGCTTATCAGGAAAACGGTATATCGTTAATACAGGTCGATCATGTCATTCACCTGGGTGCGTCCGGCGGTGGTGTTTTTCTGGATGGCCAGCATATTGGCAACAACTGGGGCAATTTTGTGGAAACTAACCATAATACAGGTGTTGTTTTACAAAAACTCGGTCTTGTTGCCCTCAATCCATAGTTGAGAACGATGTGTTTGCTCAAATTCAGGGCGTTCACCCGCGCTATCGCCTTCAACGACAACAGCTATTGGCGCAGCGCTGCACCCCTCGTTTGCAGCCTACAGGCAATAATTTTGAGCGCCAGAAAGCTCTTGTAAGGCCCCATTTTGGCGAAACATGCAGATTTTTACCTGCATGCAGGTAAAATAGAAGCGTGATGACTTTTGACGATGCTTCTCTGCAGAATATTTTAGGCGGGCTGGAGATTCCTTTACTGGATTCATTTTTGCAGCAAACGCTGCTGGGCGTCGCGCTCCTGGACCCTGACCTGGTCTTGCTGCATGGCAATCAGGCGTGGCATGAGATAACAGGCTGTGCCCCTTCTCGCCCAATTCCACTATTTGATTCTCTGCCACAAATCGAACCGGCGCTGCAGCCGTTCCTTGCGCAGCTTACTGCCGGGCAAACCCTCCCCCGCCAACCTATGCAGGTACAACTAAACGGCCGTTCCGCTTACTGGGAAATGGCCGCCATTCCCTTACTGGTTGGCGCATCGTTACGGGGCATTGTATTGCTGCTGGACGACAACACCGAGCACGTGCATTCCCGGCAGCAGCTTGAACGGCGCATCGCCGACCGCACGCAAAAATTATCACTCTCTGTACGACGTTATTGCGGCCACCGCCGAAGCCCCCGATTTACGCAGCACCCTGGAATGGTCGCTGCGCCGCGTATTGGAAGCCATCAAGTGTCCGGCCGGTTCCATACAGTTGATTGATGACTTTGATGAACAGGCAGATGTGGCTGCCCTACGGCTGGTTGCCCAGGAAGGGCTGCCGGAAGAGTTCCTACAAGCTTTGTCCGAAACGGCCGTGGAGCAGAGCCTTTCCGGTTTGGCCTTAATCAGCAAGCATCCCGTCGTTGTTGACAATCTGGCCAACCAACCGGCTGCGCCTTCCTTGCTGCGGCAGCAGGCTGCCCTGCAAACTTACGTAGGGGTGGCTATGATGGTGCGCGAGCGGGCCGTTGGGGTGGTCAGCGTCTTTGCCGGGCAGGAACGCCGCTTTAGCGAAATCGAGCTGGCGTTGCTTGATTCCGTCGCTGACCAGATCGGTATTGTGGTTGAGAATGCCTATTTGCACAAGCAGGCAGAAGAAGCGGCCGTTTTAGAAGAGCGCCATCGCTTGGCTCGCGAACTGCACGACTCGGTTACCCAGGCTATTTACAGCCTGACGCTCTTCACCGAGGCCGGGCTGCGCCTGCTGCGCAGCCACAACTACGACAAAATTGAGGATCTCCTGCAGCACCTCAACCAGACGTCTCAGCAAGCTTTACGCGAAATGCGTCTGATGCTGCACAAGCTGCGGCCGGCCGATTTGGAAGAAGAGGGTCTGGTAGGCGCCATACAGCAGCGATTAGATGAAGTAGAAACCCGCGCCAACGTGGAAGCGCATCTGATTGTTGAGGGAAATTTAGACGATTTACCGGAGAGCGTTGAAGAGCAACTGTATCGCGTGGCTCAGGAAGCCCTCAACAACGCCTTGAAACATTCGGCAGCATCTCTGCTGACTGTCCACATTTCAGCCGACGATGAGGACATCACCATGAAAATTAGCGATGATGGCCGCGGTTTTGACGTGGCGGCAGCACTGGAAGATGGCGGTATGGGTCTGCAGAATATGGAAGAACGGGTGGACGAGCTGGACGGAGACCTGACGATCGAATCCACGCCGGGTCAGGGAACAATGATTACCGTTCAAATCGACTTAGATGAATTGGACCTTGCCGAAGATGAATTGTTTTAGCGTAAAGGAGCCACAGCCAGGTGTCTGAACCAGTTATCCACATTCTCATTGCCGATGACCACAGCGTTGTGCGGGCCGGCATGCACTTTTTAATGGCCACAGAGCCCGGGATTGAAATCATTGGGGAAGCGGATGACGGTGTGGAAGCAGTACAAAAAACCTTGCTGCTGCAGCCGGACGTCCTCTTACTGGACTTGCAAATGCCCAACAAAAGCGGCGTGGAGGCCATCACCGAAATTATGCAGAGCATGCCCCATGCGCGCATTTTGGTCCTCACCAGTTTTGCCGATGACGATCATGTATTTGCGGCCATTAAAGCGGGCGCATCCGGTTATTTGCTGAAAGATTCTTCACCCCAGGACTTGATCCAGGCTATCCGGGCCGTGCACGCCGGGGAGTCTTCACTGCACCCCAAAATTGCGCGCAAGCTCATTCGCGAAATAAACCAGCCGCCGGATTTACCCCTGACCAATGAGCCGTTGACGGAACGAGAGCTGGAAGTATTGAAACTGGTCGCGCAGGGGCTGTCGAATCAGGATATTGCCGACAGGATTGTGGTCGGCGAGCGTACGGTTCGGGCCCACGTTAGCGCCATCCTGGCCAAGCTGCACCTGGCAAACCGCACGCAGGCGACCCTTTACGCCCTGCGCCAGGGTATTGCCAACCTGGAAGATTGAGGCATTGGCCACTGCCTGTTATGATGCGCATGCAGCTGTTTTTTTCGCGCATATTGATCATTTGATCAATGTCTCCCCCTGAGAAATTGCACAATTAGCCAATTGAAGATTGATCACCTCTCCGGTGACGGCCGTTTCTGCTGCCTGTATCCTTGATAAGGAAGCGGAGAAAAGGGATATGGTAGGCGGTGTGCTCTTCCTTGAAAGAGGCACACCGCTTGCCGGTCGGGACTTTGCCGATGATTCGAGTGCTCATCATTTCGTCAAGTACGGCCGTGCAGCAGGGCCTGACAGCTTTGTGCGAAACTGCGTCGGATATGGAAGTGATGGAGACGGCCGTAAACGCCCAATTCACCAGCAGACCCCCTGCCCCACATTATTCTTGGTAGACGGGCAAGAGATAGAAATGGGTTTACAGCAGGTGCAGCAGCTCAAACAAATGCACCCACTTTCCCAAATTCTACTCCTGGTAGAGAACCTGAACAGCGAAATCATTTGGGCTGCCGCAAGGGCTGGCGCAGCCGGCTGCATTCGAAAAGAAGATTCAGCGCCCGGCTTATTGCAAACAGTGCGCTCAATTTACAAACAGTCCGGGTCTAAGCCAACAACCAAAAAACCAATCCACAAAAGGGGATGACAATGCTGGAACAACTTCAAACTGGTCTTTCCAAGCTGCAAGTACCGGGTAACCGCGAGGGGGGCGAGCAAAAATTCGGCACCTTTGCCGGGGTCTTCACCCCCACCGTCCTCACCATTCTGGGCGCTATCATGTACCTGCGTTTGGGGCAGGTTGTGGGCAACGCCGGGCTGGTAGGCGCACTTCTCATCATTTTGCTGGCCCATGTCATCACCGTCAGCACCGGGCTGTCTGTCTCCTCCATTTCTACCAACACGCGCGTCGGCGCTGGCGGCGCCTTTGCCATTATCTCCAAAGCGCTGGGCGTCGAAGTAGGCGGTGCGATAGGCGTGCCCCTGTTTTTAGCCCAGGGTATCTCCGTCGCCCTGTACGTGCTGGCTTTTGGCGAAGGCTGGATGCGCATTTTCCCCGACCACAATTACCTGATTGTGTGCATTGTCGCCTTTGTGCTGGTTTTTGCCATCGCCTACATCAGCACCAGCTTTGCCTTTCGTATCCAGTTCGTCATTCTGGCTATCGTTGGCTTTTCATTGGTATCCATCTTTTTAGGCAGCTTTGCCTTCGCCGGACAGCCTGGCCTGACTCAGACGCCGGTGCTGTGGGGCGAATTCGGCAAGTGGGATTTTTGGACGACCTTTGCCATCTTTTTCCCGGCCGTAACCGGCATCATGGCCGGCATTAGCATGAGCGGCTCGCTGAAAAAACCGCGGCAAAGCCTGCCCCAAGGCACCATGAGCGCTATTGCCCTGACGCTGCTGGTTTACCTGGGGCTGGCCTTTTGGCTTGCCCGCGCCGCAACTCCGGACGAATTATTAGCCACCGAAACCATCATGGTGGATAAAGCATTTTGGGGTTGGGCCATTCTGGCGGGGGTTTTAGGCGCCACTTTTTCTTCAGCGCTGGGGTCACTGGTGGCCGCGCCCCGCGTGATGCAGGCTTTGGCTCACAACAAGCTGCTGCCCTACAGCCACGTTTTAGCGCGGGAAACGGATAAGGGGGAACCACGCCCAGCGATGATAGCCAATGGCGTTATTGGCCTGGTGGCTTTGCTGCTGGCCTTGAGCGGTGGGGGGCTGAACGCCATAGCCGGCGTGATTTCCATGTTCTTCATCATCACCTACGGCATGTTGAACGTGGTCGTGTTTATCGAGCAGATGTTGAACATGGTCAGTTTTCGGCCCACATTTCGCGTGCCGCGCATTGTGCCTTTTATCGGCATGATGGGCTGCCTGTTTGTCATGTTTTTGATCAACCCGATTTTTAGCCTGATCGCCATTGTGCTGGTCTTTGCCCTTTACTTTTTCCTGGCGCGGCGGGCTATGGCCGACGAGGGCAGCGATGACGTGCGCAGCGGCCTGTTCATCACCATTGCCGAATGGGCGGCCAACAAGGCCATTAAAATGCCTTCTGCCCCAGAACGGGCGTGGAAGCCGTCGGTACTGGCTCCTGTGGCGGCCGTGAGCGAATTAAATGGCAGCTACCGATTCCTGAAGGCCTTGACCTGGCCCCAGGGAACGGTGAATTCGTTGGGGATTTGTCCGCCCGGCGAAGAAGCGAAGCTGGCAGAATTGGACCTGTTCACCCAGGCTTTTTTGGATGACGGCATTAGCGCACAAACCACGCTGCTGGAAGACGATGAATTTGTAAATGGGGTGCGAACGGCCACCCAGGTGCTGCGCCGTACCTTTTTCCGACCCAATTTGTTGTTTTTGCACCTGCGCCGGGACAGCAAGCTGCGGGAACTGCGGCAGCTGATTGACAAAACGGCCGCTTACCGCATGGGCATCATTTTGTTGGCGCGACATCCCATTAACGACCTGGGGCGGGAACAGGTCATCAACGTCTGGATTTCGCCGCCGCCGGAATGGCTGCTGCAGGCACACTCCAGCAGTAATGACCTGGCGATCTTGCTGGCCCTGCAACTGCAGCAAAACTGGCACGGCCGTATTAACCTGTGCATGGCTGTGCCT
The DNA here is from genome assembly GCA_963695505.1 of uncultured Chloroflexia bacterium. Classification (GTDB taxonomy): domain Bacteria; phylum Chloroflexota; class Anaerolineae; order Promineifilales; family Promineifilaceae; genus JACSRF01. Next base: position 6,830 of record CAVOGX010000018.1, read on the forward strand.
GACGATGAATCCAGCCTGCAAGCAAATACGCTGCTGGCCGAACTGATCACGCTGGCCCGGCTGCCGGGCAGCACCCAAAGGGTTGTGCTGCAGCAACCCTTCGAGGAGGCTCTGACCCACGCTCCGCGCGCTGACCTGACAGTCATCGGCCTGCCCAAAGAGCCAGACCTGAGCTTTAACCGCCGCATTATGGACATTGTCGATGGTTCGTGCGTCTTTGTGCGCGATTCTGGCGAAGAAAGCGCGTTGGCCTGAGGTAAGAATAGGAGAATTTAATGACCGAAAAAATTGATTTGAACCAGGCAGATGCCACCACGCTGGCTGCTTTACCGGGCATTGGCAAGGGGCTGGCCGCCCGCATCATTGATTACCGTGAAACGGTACACCCGTTCACAGAAGTCATTGAGCTGGCCGCGGTACCCGGTATTTCGGAACGCATGGTGCGAGAAATCGAAGAACAGTTGACGGTAGGCGCCGCGGCCGAGGCAGTCGCGGAGGATTTGCCGGTAGAGATGTCTGAGCCCGACCCCGAAGCGTGTTCCGAGAAGAGCTTCCCGAAACGCTTGCAGATGAAAGTCTTCCAACCCCATCAGGCCCAGAAATGGATGAAGCGGTTATTTCGGTGCCGCTGGGAACGGCTAGCCCCGCCGGACCGCGCAGGCAGCCCTGCCATGGCCGCACCAGCCGCCCCGAGCATTTGCCCGCGCTTCATTCCCGGAGCATCTGGTAACGGCCGTTGCCGGGGCAGTGCTGGGTATGCTGCTGACGCTGGCGGTTTTATTTATGCTCAATGGCTCCCTGCGTCTCAACGAAGCAGGCCAGGTACAGCTTTTAGAGCAGCAGGCGGTTGAGGCTGCGGCCACCACGCAGGCAGAGCAGTCGGAAATAAGGGGTGAAGTAGCCACTTTTGGTACCCAGTTTACGGCTGTGGCCACCCGCGAGAGCGAAACGGCCGTTTTGCTGGAGACGATGCAGGCCAGTTTGGAAACCGCAGAGAGCAAGCTGGTCGAAACCGGCGCCAGCCTGGCTGCCCTGGAAACGGTAACGGCTGGCCTGGATGAGCGCATAACGGCCGTGGCCGACAGCGCGGCAAAATTCGACACCTTCATGGACGGGCTGCGCGACCTGCTGTGGACGCTGCAGGGGGCCCCTCCTACGCCGATGGCTACCGTCACCATCTCCGCCACCGTCGCAGTTACCCCTACCCTGACCACTACCGCCACCATCACGCCCACCGCAGCGGCTACTGCGACGCAGACACCTTTAGCCACGCGCACGCCGCGCCCCACAGCCACCCCTCTAGGCGAGGCTACTCCCACCCCGGGCAATTGAGAATGCGGGGTAAACCACAAAGAGTAGATAATTCGCTTCGTGGAAAGGCTTTCTATGGTTTACATGATGGCCGACATTCGCAAAAAGGAACAAAACATGACTGCAGAACAAATACAATTCACGCCCCAACGCCCTGGCTTTCTGACACGCCTTTTACGGGCATTTGTCAAAACCACCCTAACCCTAATTATCCTGGTTGTCCTGGCCGTGGCCGGGTGGTTTGGCTTCAAAGAACTGCGCCGCTCCTTTGATATTTTGAACGGGCAAATCGACCGGCAGGCAGCCCAGCTCATCCAGCTTCAAGGGCAGCTTAACGATCAGGCTGGCCAGCTAGAAGTGCTGCAGCAGGCAAACGGCCGTCTCGAAGCCCAACTAGCAGACGGCCAGGAGGCACTGCAGAGTGACCTGGATCGCCAGGACGAGATGCTGCGCGAACAAAGCTCCCAAATTGAAGGCTTGGTGGCTGCCGATCAAACCTTCACGCAAACGATTTCCCTGCTAAATGCAGGGCAGATAGCGATGCAGCAGGATGTGGTGAGCCTGGGGAGCGAACTGGACGCATTTGGCGGCGATTTTGACCAACTGCTTGGCGAAATGACCACAGTCCGCGCCAACGAGACCGCCCTGTCTGAGGAGGTTGCCGCATTTGCAGCAGAGCTCACAGCGGCAGATCCGGCCGCACTCCGCCAGACTGTTTTTGTGTTCCGCGTCTGGGAGTTGGTTACCCGCGCGCGGCTGCGGCTGGCGGAACAAAATTTCGGACTGGCGGCCGCGGATATAGACCTGGCGCAAATTGCCCTGTCTGATCTATTAGCCGCAAGTGCAGAACCGCTGGTCGAGCCGCTGCAGCAGGTGGAGCAGCGGGTGCTGCTGGCTGCGGAAAATCTCGCGACTGCTCCAGAAACGACCGTAAGCGATTTGGATATTGCCTGGCAAGAACTGGACGCCATTTTGGCCGCCCTACTGGGGGTAGAAGACCAACTTAACCCTGTTCCCGCACCCTGATCTCAACAGTGGTATAGTATATAATTGGACTAATTGTCTAGACATGCTTTGCAAGCATCGGAGGGAAAAATGAGCGGTATTGTTTGTGCAATTCGCGGCGGGGCTTCAAGCCAGCCCACCATCAATCAGGCAATTCGCACGGCCATTGAAACAAATCTGCCTATCTATTTTTTGTACGTCCTGAATCTCGATTTTTTGAATAAGGGCAGCCAATCGCGCACGCAAACCATCAATGAGGAAATGCAGGAGCTGGGAGAGTTTATCTTGCTGGCCGCCCAGTCTCAGGCCGCAAGACAAGGGGTAACAGCAGAAGGCGTCATCCGCCAGGGGGACGTGGTAGGAGATGAAATCATTGCCCTGTGCCGCGAGCTAAAGGCCGATTACGTCATTCTCGGTCGTCCCCGGGAAATGAAGCTGGAAAATGTCTTCACCCACGAGGAGCTAGACCAGTTTGGCCGCCATATTGAGCAGGAAACAGGGGCGGAAGTTGTGTACCCTGCCGGAGATCTGCCATGAACAGGCTAAAACGCGATCCGGTTCCGATAATTCGTCACGGGTGTGCAAAAGCCCTGAGCCGCCTGCCGTTCACCGTGTACCGCTTACCCCTTCTCGTTCTGTTGGTGCTGCTGGTCTGGCATGGGGTACAGGCAATGGAAGTACAGCGCGCAGGAAACGGCCGTTTCTGTGTCCCCCCTCCTGACCGGCCGCGTGCGCGATGCCCAAGAGCAGCCGGTGTTTGATGCCCACATCACCGCCACTTCTGGCGAAGCTGTGTTAGCCGAAGGGATGAGCCAGGAAGACGGCCGTTACACCCTGCTGCTCGTAGCCGGGGACACCATTCCCGACCACATAACCATTCGCGTCGACGCGGCATCATTTTCAAGAGGCGGCATACGAAGTCAAAAGCCGCGACATCGCAGAGCTTACGGCAAAGCAACCTGCTGCACGTCCCCGTCATCACCCTGGAACGGCACATTACGCCCGGTTTTTGGATTGCCACACTCGTTTTCGTGGGCATGTTGGCCCTGATCGCCCTGGGCAAGCTGCACAACACCCTGGCCGCCCTGTTGGGAACCTCGCTCATCTTTGCCGTCAGCTACCTGGGACCACCCTTGTACGAAGGATTGTACATTTTCCATTTTGAAGATGCGCTGCGCTACATCGATTGGAACGTGATTTTCCTCATCATGGGCATGATGATCGTCATCGCCGTAGTGGAGCGCACCGGCGTTTTCCAGTGGGCGGCTTACATGGCTTACCGGCTCTCTGGCGGCCGTACCTGGCTGCTGGTTGTCATTTTGATGATCGTTACCGGCATCGCTTCTGCCTTTTTGGATAACGTGACCACGATGCTGTTGATGACACCCGTCACCATTCGCATTGCCCTCAGCTTGGGGATCAACCCGCTGGCGCTGCTCATGCCGGAGGTGATGGCTTCCAACGTGGTCGGCATCAGCACCCTGGTCGGCACGCCAACCAATATTCTCATCGGCTCTTACGGCGGGATTGGTTTTAATGATTTTCTGGTTAACTTGACCCCCGGCGTGATTTTGGCGCTGATAGGCCTCATCCTCTACAGCTTGTTCATTTACCGGGATGAGTTGCAATCGTCGGAAGCAGGCAGCGGCATCTCCGAGGTGTTGCTGCAGCGGCTGGCCGAACGGGGCCGCATCACCGAGCCGGATCATCTCAAAAAAGCGGGCGTGGTCGGCGCGGGGATGATCCTGCTGTTTGTGTTGGGCGAGAAAGTGCATTTGCTGCCATCGGTAACGGCCGTTATGGGCGCCACTGCCCTCCTCGTCTGGATCAAACCGGACATTGAGGAGATGATCGAAGCGGTAGACTGGACCACCCTCGTCTTCTTCATGACCCTGTTCATCAGCGTCGGCGCCATCCAGGAAGTGGGGCTGATCAGCTTCATTGCCTCCGGCATCGGCCGCCTGGTTGGCGAGAATTTAACCCTGGCGATGCTGGCCGTCATCTGGCTGAGCGCCATCCTCTCTACCGTTATCGCCAACATCCCCTTCACGGCCGCCATGCTGCCCGTCATTGGCTTTTTATCGGGCAGCATTCCCGGCGCAGACAGCAAAGTGTTGTTTTACTGCCTCTCCGTCGGCTCGGCTATGGGCGGCAACGGCTCCCTCATTGGCGCATCGGCCAATATGGTGACGGCCGGTATCGCCGAACGGGCCGGTTCGTCCATCACCTATGGATACTTTTTGAAGAAAGGATTTCCGGCTCTCCTCATCACTGTCGGCCTGGCCACAATCTGGCTCTTCATCCGCTTTTAAGCACCAGACAAACCACAAGACTGAGACTGGAGACTAAATCATGACCACCCAAAAACTAAACCAGATTCTCTGCGCCGTGCGTGGCGGCCCCGAAAGCCGCGAAACCGTCACCTATGCCATTGATTTGGCCCTGCAAACCGGGGCGCGCCTGACTTTTTTCCATGCCCTGGACGCCGAGTTTTTAGACTATGCCACCATTGGCCCGCTCAGCGTTGTTTACCAGGAGCTGGTGGAAATGGGTAAATTTACCATGCTCATTTTGGTGGATCGCGCACAGCGGCGCGGCGTTGCCGAAGTCAATTACGTGGTGCGGGAAGGCAATATTCGCAAGCAGCTGCTGCAGGCGGCTATCGAAACAAAAGCCGAAGTTATGGTGCTGGGCCGGCCCACGCGCAGCCCCACGCAAAATGTCTTTAAGTTTGACGAGATGGAGAGTTTCGCCGCAGAGCTGGCAACAGAGGGAAAGCTGCGCCTGATCCTGGTTCCCGAATTACCTCCCACTGCTTAAAAGCCGCGTTCTGGAGCCGGGCATTCTCCTGCAGGTGCAGCCGGCGGGTTACTGCTTAACGCCCCCCAGGGAAATTCCTTCCACAAAGGCCCGCTGGGCAAAGAAAAACAGCATGATGACCGGCGCCGCTACGCTCAAGGAAGCAGCCATAAGATAAGCCCAGTTGACCTCAAACGAACTGCGGAAGAAGCTCAGGCCCAACATCAGGGTGTATTGCGACTGATCTTGCAGGAAAATGAGGGGGGCCAAAAAATCGTTCCAGGCAAATTGAAACGTAAATATGGCCACGGTGGCAATGGCGGGGCGCGCAATCGGCAGTATAATGTACCAGATGATTTGCAGCAGGTTGGCGCCATCGATGCGGGCCGCATCTTCCAGATCAATGGGTATTTGCATGAAAAATTGCCGCAGCAAGAATATAAAGAAGGCGTTGCCAAAGAAGGTGGGCACAATAAGGGGCCTGAAGGTGTTGACCCAGTCCAGCTCTGAAAAAATGATGTATTGGGGAATCATCACCACGGGATAAGGCAGCATGAGGGTGGCCAGCAGCACAATGAACAACGGCCGTTTCCCGGGCGCGCGCAGCCGGGCAAAGCCATAGGCTACCAGGGTGCAGGAAAATACGTGACCAATGACCGACCCCACGGCAATGAGCAGCGTGTTGAGCGCATATCGGTCAAAGGGAAGCTGGGTCAATGCCTCCACGTAATTTTGCCAGCGCGGCGGAATTGGCCACCACACCGGCGGCTGGGCAAAAACCTCATATTCCACTTTCAGAGAAGAGGCAATCATCCAGTACAGCGGCAAAAGAAAAAGCAGGGCGGCCACGCCCAACAGTAGATAGCGCACCACAAGCCTGGGTCCGTGCAGCCGCATGATGGGGACTTCGTTGGCTTCGTCCTGATTATTCATCCGCTCGTTCTCCTGCATAAAATACCCAAAAGCGCTGCGTGCGGAAAACAAGCAGCGTTAGACCCAAAATAATAAAAAACAGTACCCAGGCCAAAGCCGAGGCATAGCCCATATTTAGCAGCTCAAACGCCTGTTTGTATAGATAGAGCACAAAAAAGAGGGTGGCATCCAGCGGCCCGCCGTTGGTGGCCACAAAGGCATTGGTAAAGGTTTGAAAGGTGCCAATAATGCTCAAAATCAGGTTAAAAAAGATGGTGGGTGAAAGCAAGGGGATGGTGACGTGGCGGAAACGCGCCCAGGTGTGTAGCCCCATCAATGGCGGCCGACTCGTAAAGTTCGCCGGGAATGGCCTGTAGCCCGGCCAGGTAAATGACCATCGCGCGGCCCCAGCCCCAAAAGCTCATCATGACCAGCGCGGACAAAGCCCAATCGGGATCAAGCAGCCAGCGCGGCCCAACAATGCCGACCTGAGCCAGCGCCAGGTTCACCAGCCCGCCGCGCGGATTGAGCATCCACAGCCAAACGACGGCAAAGGCGACACCGGCCAGCACCGTGGGCAAGATAAAAAATGGTGCGGAAAAAGCGCACGCCGCGAATCTGGTTGCGCACCAGCAAGCGCCAGCACCAGCCCGCCCAACCAGCTCTAGCGGCACGTAAGCGGCCGTGTAAATGACGGTCACCTTCAGCGACTGCCAGAAGCGGGCATCGTTGGGCATCTTTGGTCAGGTAATTGTCCAGACCAATCCATATCGGCTCGGTGAGCAAATCCCAGCGCGTAAAGCTGATGTAGAGTGAATAGAGCATGGGGCCTACTGTCAGCAGTAAAAAACCAATCAGCCAGGGGGAAATTGTCAGGTAAAAGGCGACCGCTTCTCGTCGTCTGGCGAGCGTCATGCGGCGTTTGTTTAGTTTGAAAATTGCCACATGAATTCGTTTTTGGCGATCAAAGGGTGCGGGGATAAAAAGGACGGGTCAAGCATCCTCACCACCGCACCTGGGCCGGGGCTGGGATTTGTCACCCGACGCAACATTCATGTCATTGGACAGAAATGTTGAGGGCCTTAATTGTTCAGACATGTTCATCAAGCGCGGCTTGGGCTTCTTGGGCGGCCTGCTGCATTACGGCCGTCACGTCTGCATTGGGATCAAGCAAAAGCGTTTCCAGCGCGTTGCGCAAGGCCGGGATCGGCCGTTTCGTTCCAGTAGGGCGTAAAGGTGTAGGCCCGCGGCTTCAGGTTGTTCAACTCGTCAATCCAAACGCTGTTCAGCGGATCGTCGGCAATCTCTGGCGGTTCAGCCACGGAGGTTACGGCCGGCAATGCCCAATCCTTCCACGTCTCGGCCGCTTCGGGACCAGCATAGTAGCTGAGGAAATCGCACGCCGCATCCAGATTATCGGTGGTGGACGAGATGCCAAACCCACCCCAGAAGAGGATATTGGCCGCCACCGCATCTGACGGGGTGCCTACAACGCCTAAATCGATATTGGGATTCTCGAGCATACCCGCCTGGGGCCAGCGGCCAAAGATGCGCATGGCTGCCTGGCCATTGTCAAATTCACTGTTGCCCCCACCAAAGGCGCTAAAATCAGCCGGTGGCGGCGCAACCTGATACGTGTTGTACAGGTCGGCGTAGAACTGCGCGGCGCGGATAGAAGCGTCTGAGTCCATAAATCCTACGTAGGATGTGCCGTCTTCATTAATCAGGCTGCCGCCAGCCGCGGCGACCCAATACTCAAAGCCCGTGGTCCAGTTCGCCGGAAGCTGAATGCCCCAAACGTCATTTTGACCATCGCCATCGGTGTCCTGGGTGAGGGCCTGGGCAGTGGCCAGCAAGTCGTCCCAGGTCCAGCCGCTCTCAGGGTAGGCGACACCCGCTTCATCAAAGAGTAATTTGTTGTAGTAAACGGCTAGGGTTGAGTAATCTTTCGGCAAAAAGTAGAGTTGGCCATCCATGGTTCCAGGCTCTAGCAGGCCGGGCAGATAAACCGACGTGTCGAAACCAAGATTCGCAAGGCAATCATCAATTGGCAGAAATGCCCCTCTCTCCACAAAAGAGGGAACGGCGTCATCGCCAATATTCATGACGTCAGGAGCGCGATCGGCAGCAATTTGGGTGAGAATGCGGGTGTAATAATCCCGTCCGGCAATGGCTTCCAACTGCACCAGGATATTCGGGTTTTGGTCTTCGAAATCAGCGATGATGCTCTGGTGCGGATTTAAGCCCTTCGCCGCTGTCACCGGTGCCTGCTCGCAGGATGATAACGTCTGATTCAGGGGCAGCATCGCTGCCAGTATCGGCCGTATCCTCTGCGGCATTTTCGCCCTCGGCTGGCGTGGTATTTTCATTCGCCTGGCAGGCGCCAAGTGATAGAACCAACAGCACAAGTAAAATAAAGGTTAGAATTTGTCTCGGGTTTTTCATGTTTCTCCTCGCAACTTTTCCAATTAACCCGGTTTTACTGCTCACTGGGTTAAGTAATAAAAAACGGACTCATAAGATGAAGTATAGAATATCTTCGTTGACTGTACAAATGCTATCCACTTGCACCAACACATAAATTATAGGGGTAATTGATGTTTACTTGGGTACTTTGAGCAAGTATGGCAAACTGTCATCGGCAGCATGCCCGATGCATCTGGGCTATTCAGTTTATTCCAATAAGGATCCAACAGTCCCAAAGTGGGCAGGTGGCCTCTCAACGAATTGGCTGCTGAGAGTTGAAGACACCTTTCATGATTGTGTTTCGTCCGCTTCCGCGGTTTCCACCGGCAGCGGTTCTTGCACGGGCTGCAACCCGGCCGCTTTGTCGGCTTTGTTTTTTTCGACGACGGCCCGTTTGGCCTGCTCTCGTTTTTGCGTGACGCCAAACAGGTCAGCCTGGGTTGGTTTTTCTTTACTCAAGGCAACTCTCCATGCAGTTTGCTGCAGCCACTCAGCCTGACACGCTCATCCAAACCTACTCAAAGATGGAAAAACGGCCGTTTCATCGTGCTGCCGGGCGAGTTTTACCTCTGAACGGTAGATAGGGCAAGAGGCAAGAGGCATTTTTGTGGACCGTGAAGGGCAATTTGAGCGCCTGCTGCTACAATAGCCGCCATGATTAAGCTGACCCACGTGGAAAAGGTGGTTGGCCAAACCAGCCACATCTCCATTGATGCGTTGACGGTAGCGGCGGGGAGATTACGGCCGTTTCCTTTGCCATTCTCATCGTCACCACCCTGGCCCTGTGGGGTTGGGTCTTCTGGCAGGCACGAGATACGGCCGTACTCACTCACCTGATTACCACGGAGTCTTAAAATGATTGAAGTCAAACAACTGCAAAAACATTACCCCACGGCTAATGGACTCATTCGGGCCGTGGACGGCGTCAGCTTTACTGCCCCAGATGGCCAAATCACCGGCCTGCTTGGTCCCAACGGCGCAGGCAAAACCACCACGCTGCGCATGATCTCCGGCCTGATCAAGCCGCAGGCCGGCACGGTGGTTGTGAACGACCACGACGTCACCCGCGACGCGAGCGCCGTGCGCCGCGTGCTGGGCGTGCAGGCGGACATGAATGGCGTCTATCCCCGCCTCACGCCGCGGGAGCAGTTTCGCTATTACGGCCGTTTCTACAACCTGAACGGCCAGGCGCTGGAAGCGCGCGTCGAGGCCGTCATTGCCGAACTAAACATGGACGAGATTGCCGACCGCCGCGCCGAAGGGTTTAGCCGCGGCCAGCGGCAGAAGATGGTGCTGGGCCGCGCCCTGGTGCACAACCCGCCCAACATCATCATGGACGAGCCAACCAACGGCCTGGACGTCATGGCCGTGCGCGACACCCGCAACAGCATCCGCGACATGCGGGACCAGGGGCGCTGCGTGCTCTTCAGCACCCACTACATGGACGAAGCGGAGCGGCTCTGCGACAACATCGCCATCATCGTCGGCGGCAAAATCGTCGCCTTTGGCACGCCGGCCGAGCTGATGGCGCGTACCGGCAACGACAATCTGGAAGACGCCTTTGTCGCCCTGGCCGGTCACGGCCTGGCCCGCCAGGATTTCGAACTTGGCAGGTGAGAAGGGTCACGCTGCACCTGACGTAAAATTCTCAATTTAATACACTATTGAAGGATTAAACAATGCTTAATCACATTTTCAACATTCTGCAAAAGGAAGTTATCGACATCTTTCGCGACAAAAAAGCGCTGCGGCAAACGCTGATGGTCCCGCTGGTGCTGGGCATCTTCTACGCCATCCTCAACCCGCTGCTGGGTTCCATGCTGGAGACTCGCGCTGACGAACCCATCACCCTGCCGGTACAAGGGCTGGATTATGCCGGCGACGCCTTCATCAATACGCTGGCGCAGTTCGAAATTTACCTGGAACCCTACACAGGCGATATGGAGGCCGCCATTGCTGCCGGTGAAGAAAGCGCGGGCTTTATCATTCCCGAGGGCTTTGGCGAAAAAGTAGCCGATGAGGAGCCGGTCACCTTAATTGTGCGCACCAATCCCACGGTGGGCGGCCCCTTTGGCAGCAGCATCTCGCTCAACCGCATCCAGCTGGCGCTGAACGCGTTCAACCAGTCGATCACCGTGGCGCGCCTGGAACAGCGCAGCGTGGACCTGACGGTGCTGGCCCCGGTAACGGTGGATGCCGCCGACCTGTCTACGCCCGCGCAGCGCGCCGGGGCGACGGCCGCTTTGTTCCTGCCCATCCTCGTGGCCATCAGCGCCGTGCAGGGCGGTATGTTCATCGCCATTGACGTGACGGCGGGCGAAAAAGAGCGGGGCACGCTGGAATCGCTGCTGGTGACGCCCACCAGCGACCTGGAGATTTTTGTGGGCAAACTATTGGCGGTGTTTGCGGTAACGGCCGTACCCATTGCCCTGACCCTCTTTGGCTTCTGGGGGGCAACCCTGGTGCTGCCCGAATCGATGACCGACGGCGCCGGAGCGCTGCCGGTGGCCATTATTCTGCAAGCCATTGTGGTCACCCTGCCCCTGGCCCTCTTCGCCAACATCATCCTGATGGTGCTGGCTATTCGTACGAAAACCTTCAAAGATGCGCAGTCGGCTATGGGCCCTATGGTCTTTGCCGTCACCTTCATTGCCCTGGCGGCGGCTTTTGTGCCCCCGACCAATCCCCTGCTCTTCCTCATTCCTATCTACGGCACGTCGGCCGTGGTCGGCGGGCTGGCTTTGGGGGGCATTGGTTTACCGGCTAACGCGCTCCTGTTCAGCATCGTGGGCAGCCTGGCCGCTACGGTCGTGGGCGTTATCATTGCCCTGCCCCTTTTCAACCGCGAAAAGCTACTTTACAGCGTCTAAACGAAAGAGGCTCCCTCTTTTCGTCAGGGGGAGCCTCCCTATCTTTACAGCCCGTCTTCGTTTTTATCCAACAGCAGGCTGTGCGTCTTTTCAACTTCTTGCTTCATGCCCAGCGTCGTGAACAACCGCAAAGCCATCTCCAGAGACTCCCGCCCCTGCTCCTGGCTCCCCTGCTGCAGCAGCACTTCTCCCCAAGCCCGCCAGGCATATGCTTCCATATACCGGTCCTCGTTTTGCTGGGCGTGCTGCTGGCTGCGCTGGAAGTGCGCGGCGGCCTGCGCCAATTCTCCGGCAGCGCGGGCAACCAACCCCAGGGTGAAGGTGGCATAGGGCTGGGTGTGGGTCTCCTCCAGGCGCAGCACTTTGTGGGCGGTGGCCGTCGCGGCTGCCATTTCACCAGTTTCATAGTACGCTTCGGCCAGGGTGGAGGCCGTAACGGCCGTCCAGTACGGCATTTGCACCTGCTCAAAAAAGGCTACCGTTGGCTCGGCCACGCGCACGGCATCGGCAAAGCGGCCCGCCTGGAAGTAATGGGCAGCAATCGAGCTGTTCATCTTCTCCTGGCTCAGCCGGTCGCCAATGCGCGCAAAAAATCGTGACGCCTCTTCGCCATGATGAAGCGCCTTCTCCAGCCGCGCCATGCGCCCCCACGTCTTGGAAAGCTCGCGGTGCGTGCGCGCTAACCCAACTTCGTAGCCAGCTTCTGTGGCAAACTGCAAAGCCTTTTCAAATAAGGACACTGCCTCGGCATACATCCCGCTTTCTTCTTTGACGATAGCCTGCAAGTGGACGGCTTCATACTGCGCCAGCTGCGCCTCGCGCCACGCCTGCTCTAGCTGGCGCTGCTGGACGTGGGTTACGCCGCGCTGATAATGAAAATGCACGAGCTGGTTCAGCAGCCCGGCGGCCACGGCCATGCCTTCCTCATACCGCTCCAGCGCGCGGTGCGGATACCCCAGGGCATTCAGGAATTCCCCCTCCAGCAATGCGGCGCGGGCGGCCATTTCGCTGTCCCGGGTCCAGGTTACAGTTTTAACGGCCGTTAATCCCGCCTCGGTTGCCCCTTGAAGCTGGTACAGCTCCGCCTGAATTAAGGCCAGCGCTTCCCGCTCCCGCCGCGCCAGGTGGCGGCTTGAGACCTGCTGAAAGAGGGCCAGCGCCGTACTGCCATAGCCTCGCCCAATTTCTTGCTGGCGCTGTGGAAACCACACCTGCACGGCGGCCTGTACTTCTCCGGCCCGGTGATAATGGTAGGCTGCCGCCGTAAATTCGCCGCGTTCCGCGCGAACGTCTGCGCAGCCGCCAGGTGGGCCTGCTCGCGCAGGGCTGCAGGAAAACGCTGTCCATCCTGATACAGCAGGTCGCCAATGATGGGCAGCACGGCCATGCCGCCCAGGTCATCTAGCTGCACCAACTGCTGCTGCTGTAGGCGCGCCACCGCGTCAGCCTGGCCCCAGGCGTCCACCGGCGCCGCGCTGCGAAAGACCGCAAGCTGCTGCAGCACGCGGCGCTCATCCTCGGCCAGGCGCTGCCACAAGCGCCGCCACAGCGCGTGCAAAGCCGGGGTGTGCGGCAGTGCGGCGCTCACCTCGGCCAGGGGCAGGCCGCCGCGCGCCAGGGCCAGAGCCAGATGCAGCAGGCGCGGGTTGCCGGCGGTGTAGGCGTGCAGTTGCGCCAGGTCAGCTATCTGTGGCAGAAACAGCGGCGTCCTTGAACAACACGGCCGTTTCCGGCAGCGTTAGCCCCGGCAGCGCATAATGGGCCACGGCCAGCGGCGCAGGCTGCTGCCCAACGAGCAGCAGCGGTGCGACCGGGCGCAAGCCTTCCAAAAACTCGCGCACCTGGAGCTGGCCCGATGCCAGCAAATCTGCGTCCGGGTAAACAACGTCCAGTTCGTCCACGCAAATCAGCGGCGGGGCGGCAAGCTGCTGTAAATCCCCCCGGGCCTGGGCCAAGGCCAGGTCGGGATTTTCCACCCGGCCCCCGTCGGCCACGAGCTGCTGCCACAAACCCGAAGCGCCCTGGCGGTGCAGGAAGTAGCCCAATGAAAAGAGCAGGCAGTCCAGGCGATCGTTAAAGGCGGGGCGCAGCGTGTACCAGAAAACTGGCTGTGGCTGCCAATGCTGCGCCACGGCCGCAGCCAGGGCCGTTTTGCCCACACCGCCCGGGCCAGACAATGCCACCGTGTGCCCCGCCTGCAGGTCGGCCAGGCATTGGGCAATGAGTTCATCCCGGCCAATCAAGGGGGTGGGGCTGCGTAACGGCCGTTCCAAGCGCAGCGTGGGCCGTACCCGGTGCAGCAGTTGTTCACCCAGCGCGGCCTGCGCCGCCTTCAGGTGGTTAAAATAGGAAGCGCGGCTGATGTTCAAAAAGTCGCACACGGCAATGTCATTGTCAGCCCGAGGGGATATGTGGGGGGCAAAGTAACGGCGGAAATAGCGCAGGTCCAGCAGCAAAAAGAGGTAACGAGACCCCTTGTGCCCCATCTCCGCGCGTTCGTCGTTAACTGCCGCCAGCAATACTTCTCTCTCCGCAGGCAGTTCTTCCGGCCAGATAGCCGCCGCGGCGGTGCGCAATGCCTCTTGTAGCGCCTGACCACGCCCGGCAGGGGTTAATGGCTCGCTGGCCTGCATGCCCAGAAAATAGGGCGCAGCCAGCGGCGAATGCTCCCCCAGCCATGCTTCATCCTGGAATTGGTTGAGCGCCTGCCGTACCTGGTCAAAATAACCGGCTGATTTAGTTTGAACCGGGCTTGTCTTTTGCTGCCATTTGTTAGACTAAAATGCCAAAACCTTAGACTGCTATCTCGGGATACATGGTAGCATAGTTTGGGTTTAATTTTCCAATAAAATCTTGCTCCAGATGGAGCGCACGCTAAGCTAGTGGCATGAAAAAACAACATGTACAACTTAGCGAAGATGATCGAAAGCGATTGCAGTTTTTAACAAGCCAAGGCAAGCTCAGAGCCAGAGTGTATAAGCGAGCAACGGCTTTGCTAGAACTTGACCGTGGCAAAACCTTTACATCCGTCGCCGAAACAGTGGGAACAACCTACCAAACAGTGTCCACTTGGGCGACAAAATATAAAGCAGCAGGCTTAGAATGTCTGCTTGACAAACCGCGCAGTGGACGACCCATTAAGTTTGATGGCGCACAGCGCGCAAAAATAACTGCGCTGGCTTGCAGTGAGCCACCTGAAGGGTACGGGCAATGGAACTTGCGTTTGCTGGCTGAAAAAGTGGTTGAGCTGGAATATTGCGCCAGCATTTCCCATACCCAGGTCAGCGACATCCTGAAAAAAACGAACTTAAGCCTCACCTGAAGCGCTACTGGTGCATTGGCAAGATAAACAGCCGTTTCATTGCGCGCATGGAACGCATACTCGCCCTTTATGCCTTGCCTTATGACCCGCTTAACCCTGTCATTTGTTATGATGAACGGCCGTGTTTTCTCATTGGTGACACCGTCGAGCCATTGGCTCTACAAACAGGTCAATCACGTCGTGAGCATTACGCTTACGAGAAAAATGGGTCTTGCTGCCTATTAGCCGCTATCGAACCTCTGACTGGTAAGCGCTTGTCTCGTGTATTTGCACAGCGTAGAAAAAAGGAGTTTTTCCTTTTTTGTCAGGCGTTGGCGGCGGCTTATCCTGAAGCGGCCAAGATTCATCTGGTTCTGGACAACCTTAACACCCATGATGTCAGCGCTTTTTACGAAAACTTGCCAGCTGACGAGGCATTCGCACTAGCTGAACGATTTGAGTTCTACTTCACGCCCAAATCAGCTAGTTGGCTGAACATGATTGAAATTGAGTTTTCTGCTCTGGCTCGCCTTTGTCTCAATCGGCGTATCCCGACCATGGCTAAACTCAAAAGTGAAGTAATGGCTATCGTAACAGAACGCCACGAAAAGCAGATTAAGATCAATTGGCAGTTTTCGCTAACCGCTGTCCGGAAAAAGCTTAATTCGCATTATGTAGTTGTTAATGAAGAGAATGAAGCATTCTCAAATGCAAAATAATTTATCTTACGGTGTATTGAGTACAGGGTTTAAGAAGTTTTTCAATAACATAGAGGCCCGAGCCTGTCAAGGGCCAGACTTCGACAAGCTCAGTCCTCAATTCGAATACTTATTTAACAAGGGATAGAGTATTGATCTGTATTTATTTTATTGAGCTGCTGTTAAAAAGGTTGCAATAAAAATAGCTTTTCTGCTGTATGGTTAAACAGCAATCAAGGGTTTGTGTAAGGAGATGTAGATATGATCCCCCATAAAAAACAATTAATGTTGTTTCTGATATTGCCTTTCTTCCTGTTCTTGCTGGCAGCAGCCTCCCAGGCGCAGGCTGCGCCAGTCTGGCGCAGCACCTGGGAAGTATCCGCCAATTTCGTGGGTGACAAGCCCAACGCCACGCTCCTGGTTACGGTGGAGCGCCAAAATAATTTCGGCGCGTGGGTGCTCTATGATACGGAGGAGGTACAATTGCATTGTGTGACTGCCCCAGGGGTATTCTTTGCCAACGATACGGCCGTTTTCGAAGGCAGCGGGGCAATCCAGTGCGCCATGCCCTCGGTGCGAGCCATGGTGAGGCAAATGACCAAAGGGCGTTTCACCCCCGATGCAAGCTGTGACTGCAAGGGCAGCCCCATCATCCTGGCCGACGTGGAGCTTGACCCCAACACCACCGGCAGCGCCTGGGAAAACCCGCTGGTCTACCGCACGACGAGTAAGGGTATTGATATGGCCCTGTCAGCCAACATTCCCGCCTACAGCACTATCCGCTTTGCGTCCATGCAGTTCACTGTGGACGGCAACATGGCGCAAAGCAACCCCTTTATTGCCAACGGCACGCCCAATGCCCTCTCGGCGACCTATTTTAATGTAGGCGCGGCGCTGCAGCCTGCTTTTTGGGCCAATGGCGCGGATCCGGGCACGAGCACACCGGAAGTTGATTCGTTGGCCGTCTCCTACGAGGCCACTACCCTGACCATCGGCCATTCGCCGGTAAGCGGGGAATCACTGCACGGCACGCTGCACAGCCTGGACGTGGACCCTGGCTGCTACGGCACAGGGTAAGTCTGATAATCCGTAAGTCGTAAGCCATTTTCAACCGGCCGGGTGTTTCACAAAAACATCCGGCTGTTTTGTTTTCGCTGGAGTGTGGCGCCCAGGGGGTTGTTTGTGGTTTGCGCGTTGCCTCATTAGAAAATGTTACCGCAGGGGAGGACGTTGCCTGAAAAAGTTATGCTACAATACGCACATGAACACGCTTTCCCAGGAGCAAGCGGCCATTTACCGGCAAACTTATCAGCAACGGCTTGCCCGGCAGCAGCAGGCGCGGGAAAAAAGGCGGCAGCAGGCGCTCCATGAAGCGCTGGCCCGCATCCCCGCCATTGCGGCGGAAATTTCCTCTATCCAGCAGGTTTACTTGTACGGTTCTGTCCTACAAATAGGTTGTTTTCAGGCGCACTCTGATGTCGACGTAGCCGTTGTGGGCGCAACGGCCGTTGACTATTTTGCTTTTTGGCGCGAATTAGAAACCGCCTTACCCGGTTGGGTCATTGATTTACGTGACGTTGGCGATAATTCCAGTTTTGCCGAAAATGTAAAAGAAGCTGGGATGCTGGTATATGAACGAATCCATCCGTCTACTGCAAGCTGAAATACGCCAGGATTTACACACGATTGCCGATGCATATCAGCAACTGCACGTGCTCGCGCAGCGTCCCCTCGATAACGACACGCTCATCCTGATTGCCTATCATTTGCATGTGACTTACGGGTTATTTGAAAATGTGTTCACCCGTATCGCCCGAAATTTTGGCAACCAGGTTGACGACACGACGCAGTGGCATACTTTATTGCTGAAGCGCATGACGTTGGACATTCCTGAAATACGACCCCCTGTCATTAGTGAAGCCGCCTTCCGCCATTTGGACGAATTGCGGCGGTTTCGGCACTTGTTCCGCAATGCTTATGTCCTGCATTTCGACCCTGACCGGCTGATGTTATTATGGCGTGACGCCCAAAATTTAGAAAAGGTATACCCACAAGATTTTGACCAATTTTTGCGCTTTCTAGACACTCTAGCTGGTTCGTGACGGCTATACCTCCAAAACAACGGTGACCTGAATACTCTGCCGGGTGTTTCACGAGAACATCCGGCTTTTTTGTGCCAAGCCCCCATACCCTTGCAAAGTTTAGACTGAAACGGCCGTTTCTTAGACTAGATTCCGCCCCGCGCCCCCTATCATACAGGGCGAACAAGCCTCATCGAAGCCCAAACTCCCAATTCTAGTTTTTAAAGGACGGTCAAAAATGGTTTCTAATTTTCCCTACAAAGAGAGTTTAATTAAGCGCCAGGCTGGATGGCGGGTGCTCTTGCTGCTGCTGGCCCTGGGGCTCTTCCTGGCCAACAGCCTGGGGCGGTCACCCCTGCCCGGCGGTTCTTCCGGCCTGGCGGCAGTGCTGGCCCAGCCGGAGGTCACAGCGTGGCGCACGGACAACAGCCGCCACTATGATTTGGGCAACGGCCGTTACGCGGCCGTGTTTCAACCCCTGTCTCCCAATGACGACATGGTGGCCGCCATTGGCGCGGTGCAAGAAGTCGTACAAGGCTCTGTTGCCCTGGTGGAAGGCCAGCCGGAAAACGACCGGCCCGCCTTTGCTCAGGCGTGCGTCGGCAACTTTGTCGACGGGGACGGCGTACGCAGCCTGCGCCGCGCCTTCGTGCAATTTCCGCTGGCCGGACTGCCCGCCAACGTCAGCAGCACTGACATTGTCGCCGCTTCTTTTTACGCTGCGCCCGACGGCACGCTGGCCCCTGGCAGCAATACCATAGAACCTTTCTTTGAAGAATACGGCTTTAACGAGATGGCCGTCACCGTGCACCCCGTGCAAGATGACAGCTGGATTGCCGCCGTGGAAAGTGAAAGCTCATTGACGGATTGGCCGGCCATGGGCCCGGCCGTTTCGCCGCTGGTGGATGATGACGCTTACCTGTGGAAAGACGACAATCCCACAGCGTGGATCTCCACCGGTTGGGACGTCACCGGCGCCGTGCAGAACTGGTACGATACCCCCGCCGACAACTTTGGCCTGGCGCTGCGTATGGCCGGTGACGAGGTTTATGCTGACTACACCCTCCCAGAAATTGGCGAAGGCTTGTCGGCCACCTTCATGTGCTTCCCCAGCCCTTCGGCTTATGACTATGCCACCTACCCCGACGGCAGCCCCATTGGTGCGTACTTCACCAGCGAGCCGGGCATGGCCCTGGTGGTGGAGTACACCATCCGCACCCTGGCCACGGATGATTATCTGGAAACGGCCGTGCCCAGCACCGCTCCCGCCGACGCCTACGTCAACCAGGCTCACCATTACGACCTGCTGCCCAGCGGCAGCCAGTGGCAGTTATTGGCCACCCGCGGCAACCCGGCCACCGGCTTCCCCCTGGCCAACGTGCCAATGGAACTGTTCACCTATAACTTTGGCGCCGGTTCTTCCCGCGTCCGCGCCGACGACGGCCGTAGCACCCCCAACTACATCGCCATCAATCCCGACGCGCCCGGCGCCAATGAAACCCTGATTGCCCAGGTGCTGCCCGAAACATCACCGGCAGACGCCAACCACGACGACAAGGAGTACCGGCTGCAGTTTCTGGAAGCGCTGCCCGTACCGCCGGCCATGCCGATTCCTCCCGGCAGCGTTATTAACATTCCCCTTGTCCTGCCGCCAGGCAACATGCTGCTGGGGCAGCAGATGGCTTTTGCCGCCGACACCACGGTGGAAGTGCGCGTGGAAGGTTTATTTCTCAACAATGACGTACGCCTCTTTGCCCCCACCAGCCAGTATGAAAGCCGCGACGGGGCCGGGGCGCTGCCGCTGGTGTATGATGGCCTGGCCCACGAAATTGAGTTCAGCGTGAATGAGGCCACGGCCGGAACCTGGCTGCTGGCCTTCACCCACACGGCGGTTGACCCCGTTTCGCCCACCGTGGAAGTGACCGTTTGCGCCAACAGCGACGACGTGGTGCGCTACCCGCTGGAGGGGGAGTGCCTGGAACTGCGCCGCCCCGATCCGGCCGACTTCACCAACGACACGCTGAAAACCGTGGGCAGCGTGCGCGTTTTCAGCCCCGGCGGCTTTAGCGGCAACTGCGCCCTGGGCTGCGAAACCATCAACACCGCCCCCACAGGCGAACCGGTGATGCCTCTCGTCGGTCACGTGGACAATCCCACTGCATGGGTGGCGCTAAAGGGCGGCACGGCGACGCTGTTTTCCGGTCTCAACCAGCGGGTGGAAATCTCCCCCGGAACGCGGCTGGTACTGGCCGACTTTGCTGACCCGGATGAGATCGTCTCCCTGCCCGTGCTGCGCGGCGAGTTTGAGGTGGACACGGCGGGGAATGTAACGGCCGTTTCCACCCCGGTCAACACCTTCCTCCTGGTCAACAGTCCCATGCATCCCGCCGACGACAACGGCGGCGTGGGCGACAAAAACGGCTGGGAATATGGCATTGCCCTGCGCCGCGGGATTATGGAGGCCAATGGACCCGTAACGCGCAGCGTGCAGCCCAACCCTGACGGCGACGAGCACACCTTTACCTTTGCCGCCTCCTGGCGTATTGCCGCCCAAGGCGGAACCAGCCTGCAGGGCGAACTCACCCTCAACAATGTGGCCCCGCTGCCCGTTCTCGTTGGCGTGCTGGAGCTGTCTCCCCCCGAGGAAGAAGGGTATACGCTGGAGTTTGACGATACGGCCGTTAACCCCAACCTGCCCCAGCAAATCCCCCCCTTCCGGCAGATTCGCTTCAGCGGCGCCACCCTGGCGCAGCAGGCCGACTTAGGCGGGGCGCGGGTGGCCGTGCAGGGCGTGCTGCTGCCTCCCGACACCGAACCGGCAGCGGCAGAGAAAATCTTCTGCGGCGAAAGCTGCCTCTCTCTGCGCGGGCCAGACGACAGCCTGGCCGCACCCGATTACGAATTCCGCATGCCCGACCTGATCATCCAGAACGACGCGGCCATGATGGCCTTTGGCGACGCAGCGGGCGTGACCATCCTCAGCAATGACCACCCGCTGGCCCCCGCCACGTTTAACGGCATCTCCTTCAGCTTCGAGGCCTTTGAAGGGGAAATCTCTATTCGCCAGGGCTACTGCCCCGGCACGCGCGATCCCTTTAACCCCAAGCAAGAACCAGAGCCAGAAGGGCCATTGACAACGATCGTTAGGGGAACGGCCTTGATGAATATCCCCGGTATTGGCGAGAGCAACACAGACGTCGGTACCGCCCCCGCCTTAACAGCCGACTTCACCCTTTGTGCGCTCTCCCTGCGCGAAGTTTCACTTGTGCTAACTTTAGGGGATGTGTCTGTACCCCTTGGTAACAGTGGTCTCTATCTGAACAAAGTGGGCGGCTACATCAGCGTTACGCCGGAAGCGACGACCATTACCCTCGAAGTCGGCCTGCAAGGTATGGCCCCTTCAGCCGCCGCTTCCAACGTCTTCATCAGTGGCTGGCTAATGATTGATACGCGCGGTCTCATTGACGTTCGTGCCAACTTGGAGGTACGTGTGCTTGGTCCAATAGGTTATGGAGCAACGGGGCACGTTTGGGCCGGTTGGGGACCGCTGGATATTGGTTTTGAGGTGCATGGCTGCTTACCATACACAACTGGCCCCCTTATACCAAAACCTGAATTCAAGAATCCAAACAGTAATACAGAAGAATCAGACATGTGTACCGGCAATGAACTCATTTCTGGTATGATTCGCGCCCATTTGTGGCGAGGCGCGGGTTGGCAAGATCGCTATCCACATCTGCTGGGCAGTTCACCGGATGCAGTGCACTTTGCCGGACGCTATGCCGCCAGCATGACTCTTTACGAAGGGTTAATAGCCGATTTTGGCCTGTTTAAACTCCCACCAGTAGACGTGAATGTGAAAGAAGTGGATTTGGCTATCGGCGAGTTTTGCACAAATGGAAGTTGCACGGAGTATGAATGGGGTGTGATGGGTGCATATGGCTTGTTAGGTTTCCAGGTTGGCCTGTACTACGACTTTGGCACTGACCTGCACTTTATCCTGGGCAGCAGCGACTACTGCCTGATTGACGAAATTGGCCCGGACAGCAACTGCACGGCGGCCGTGCAGCAGATGCCGCAGTGGTATCCAGGCCATCGACGAACAATTCCGCGTGCCGGTAGCCGAGGATGCCGGCAGCGCCCTCTTTGGCCTGGCCTGGGATGGCGGCGCGCCCGCCTTCACGCTGATTGAGCCAGCTCCCGGCAACCGGGTGATTGATTTCACCGCGGTGTTTACGGACGTGACGGTGACGATTACGCCCACCACCACCAGCGAGCAGGTTATCCTGGCTATTGACGATCCGCTGCCGGGGAACTGGGTGGTGCAGGTTGAGAACCTGGCCGGGGTAAACGATTACGACTTCGTCTTCTTCGCCAACAAAACGCCAGAAGTGACTTATGACGTCGACGGACCTGCTGCCGGTGACAGACGATGAAGCCACGATTAGCTGGGAAACGGCC
The DNA here is from genome assembly GCA_963695505.1 of uncultured Chloroflexia bacterium. Taxonomy (GTDB): domain Bacteria; phylum Chloroflexota; class Anaerolineae; order Promineifilales; family Promineifilaceae; genus JACSRF01. The sequence continues at coordinate 28,734 of CAVOGX010000018.1, forward strand.
GTTGCCAACCCGGAGCAGTACACCCTGAGCTTTTACTGGGAGACGCGGCAGGACAGTCGTTACTATGGCGGTCCGATTGTGGAACGGCTGCCCCTGAGCGCGGCCGGTACCTACGCCTGGAACCTGGACTCCCTGCCCGGCGTGGGCACGGGCAGCCCCATCTTCGTCTATGCGCAGCTAGAAAACGGGACGGCGCGGGTCATCAGCGAATGCGGCGACGTGCCCTACAGCGCCAATCCCGAAACAGCCTGCTCCACCATGAATCACCCTGACCTGGGGCTGGCCGGTGAGCGCATCCTGGTGGGCACCATCATCTACGAAGACGTCGTCGCGCCGGCCGCGCCCGCTCTCATCAACGTGCGCGCCGAGGGGGAAACCAGCGTGATGGTGCGCTGGGAGCCCAATGGTGAGCGTGACCTGGCCGGGTACCTGGTAACCTGCGAGCAGCCGGGCTTGACTCGCCTGGCGCGGCAGATGCCCCACTACCCCGGCAGCTCGCCGCTGCCCGAGGCGGTGCAGGTCAACGGGCTGGACGCCGGCGTGACGGCGCTTTGCTTTGTGCAGGCGTATGATGCCACCGGTAACTTGAGCGCGGCCTCCATGGGGGATACGGCCGTACCCACGGGCGATGTCCCCTTGCCCCCGGCTGCGCCCGTCTCCGTAGGCGTACCGTCACAGGGGATTGGCAGCATCACTTTGTCTTGGGATAGCGGTGACGATCCGGATGGCTTCCTGGTATTCTACGAACTGGTGAGCGCGCCTTCTGGTCAGCGCGCCATGGGCCAGCAAGCGGTCAACGTGCCGCTGGCCAGTCCTGTTGGCGGCTTCCAGGCCAGTGAAGGCCCCTCCCCGCTGGATGCGGGGGACGGGGACAGCTTCACCCTCACCGGGCTGCCGGACGGCGCTGCCTACAACCTTTGGGTGAAGGCGTATGACGCGGAAGGGCGCACCAGCCCGGCCAGCGAGGTGGTCACGGTACAGGTAGGCGCAGGCGGCACGATTTACCTGCCCCTGGTTGTGCGCAATCCGTAAATAGGTAATGCGTAGATAACTGACAGGGTCTGCTGCTTCTAGCAGCGACCACCAGAAGGAGAGGTCAAGGCCAGTGGCAGTTGGGTCTTGACCTCTTTTCGCAACAATGTGGAAATGGACATTTATTCTTTTCCGTAGGTTTAATGGGTCTCCCGTTTTCCCTGAGTAAACCACAAAGAAAGGGCGAAACTTCCATCAAAAGTCTTTTTGTGGTTTACCTGTTACCATAGAGCAAGATAAACGCCCCACAAAAGGGCCGCAAGGCTACTTCGATGATGCATTTGACTATTTTAGCGATGGGTTCGCGAGGGGATGTGCTGCCCTACGTAGTGTTGGGCCGCGGCCTGCACGATGCCGGGTTCGCCGTGCGCGTCATCACCTTCGGTAATTTCGCGCCCATGGTGGCGCAGTACGGACTTGATTATTACCCTGTTCCCGGAGATGCTGAGGCGCTCCTAACCAGCAGCGGCGGCGTGGCGCTGGCCGAATCGGGGCAGAGCGTATGGAAAATGTGGCGGTCGGTTAAAGCGTTGTTTTGGCAGCTGGCCACAGGTATCGCCGACGTCCTTTCGCAGCCCCACATCTGGCAGACTGATGCCATCATCAACCAGCTCCCCGGGGGGCTGTATGGCATGGACTTGGCCGAAAAACTGGAGGTGCCCGTCATTGCCGCGGCGGTGGTGCCCCTGCTGCGCACCAGAGCGTTTCCCATGGTGGCCTTTCCCCCAGCGCTCTCATTTTTGCCCGGCTACAATTTGTTGTCTGACTATATTGCCGAACAAATAGTGTGGTCAGGTTTTCGTAAGGCCATTAACGGCTGGCGGCGCAAGGTGCTGGGTCTGGCGGCACGGCCGTTTCTGGGCAACATCGGCCAGACCATGCAGATACCAACCCTACTGGGCTTCAGCGAGGCTATTGTGCCTCGCCCGCCAGATTGGGGCGGCAACGTCCACTACACCGGCTACTGGCAGCCCCAGGAACCGGTCTGGATGCCGCCCGCCGCCCTCAGCCAGTTTCTGGAGAATGGGCCGCCGCCCATCTTTATCGGCTTTGGCAGCATGCCCGTGCGCGATCCCCAGCGGGTAACGCGGATGGTGCTGGCGGCCTTGCGGCGCAGCGGGCAGCGGGCCGTTTTGCAGGCCGGATGGGCCGGCATCGGCCAGGAAGGGCTGCCGGCGTCTGTCTATCTGCTGGATTACGCACCGTACGCCTGGCTGTTTCCGCAAATGGCGGCCGTGGTACACCATGGCGGGTCTGGCACGACCGGTTTTGGCTTATGGGCCGGGGTGCCCACAATTTTGACGCCCTTCTTGTTTGACCAGTTTTATTGGGGAGCTCGTGTAGTTAAACTGGGCGTCGGGCCGAAACCAATCCCGCAGAAAAAATTGACTGCCGATCGGCTGGCGACAGCCATAGAAACGGCCGTTTCCGATACCGCCATGCGCCAGAGAGCCACCGTCCTGGGGCAGAAACTCCGCCGGGAAGATGGGGTGGCAACGGCCGTGTCCGTTGTGCGGCAACTGCTGCATTAAGTAGGAAGAAATACGCCAACTTTCGAGGAAACCGGGCCGGCGTCATTCAATCTTTATAGGAGGGAGAGAATTTGCAAACGGCCGGTATTTCTTGGCAATCAATCGAAATAACTATCGACCTAAAAACCGCGCTGTTGACCTTGCCAGGGTGGTTCCGTATCTTGCTTATATTCCGCCACGCTTGGTCCTTGCAACTGTCGCAAGCGCCATGTGCCATACAGATAGCTGAAAATAAGCAGCAGCAGCGTGGCCGGCCATCCCAAGAAGAGATTCAGCCCGGCGAGTTGCTCCACTTGCTGCGACCGGAACAAAATTATCTGCCAACCAACCCTCAACGCAAAAAAGAGCGCCCAAAACCAGGTCACTTCAGTGTAAGCTGGTCGCACTTTCGGATGCCAGTACCAGCCCCAAGGCCAGCGACGAGCCAGATAACTGGTCCAGGCCACCATCGGCTTTCCGGCCAAAATACTGCCCACCGCCAATAAAATCGTCCCTATCCCGGTGAGAATGTTAGGCAGGAAGAACCCCTCCTCCCGATTCAGAATCTGCACCAGGACCAGGGAGAGCAAGACGCCGCCAACGCCGCCAACGGCCGTTAAAACCGATTGGCGACGGACCAAACGCCACACCAGCAGCAGAACCGCTACTGAGAGAGAACCCCAAATAGCCGCAGTAAAACCGGCCCACCTGAGCAGCACCAGAAACAAGAGCGGCGGCAAAACGATGTCGATAACACCACGGCTGCCGAAAACGACACTGCGTAATTCTTGTAACAGCTCGCTAAATTTACTTGACATATTTACTCCCACCGGCAAACTATGGATATATAGTTTATTATTAGGATACTCACATGATACGAATTGTTACAGACAGCACCTGCGATTTACCTCAATCTGTCGCCGCTCACCTACAAATCACAGTTTTGCCACTTTTCATCAATATCGGCAAGGAAGCTTATCTGGATGGTGTGGACATGAGCCGCCAGACATTTTACCAGAAGCTGCCGACCTTCAAACCGCATCCGACTACAGCCGCCCCGGGCCCGGATACATTTCAACAGACGTATGAACGCCTGGCAACGGAAGGAGCGACCGAAATTCTGTCCATCCACATTGCGGAAACGCTGAGCGCGACCGTCAATATTGCCAGAGTAGCAGCCAGGCAGACAACGGCCGTTCCCGTCACAGTGTTCGACTCCGGCCAACTCTCACTGGGAATGGGCTTTATGGCGCAAACTGCAGCCGCTGCGGCAGCTCAGGGCGCCTCTATGAAGGAGATCCTCAACCTGCTGAAGGAGCAAGGTTCCCGGACCCATGTCTTTGCCGTCATTGATACGCTTACCTATTTGCGCCGAAGTGGCCGGATGAACGGCGTTGTTGCCGGTATTGGCAGCCTCCTACAAATCAAGCCTCTGCTCAAAATGCATCAAGGTGAAGCGGCTTCGGAGCGTGTGCGTACCCTGAGCGCGGCCCACAAGCGCTTAATGACCTTACTGAAAGAAGTTGGACCTGTGGAAAAAGCAGCCCTGGTTCACACAAACGCGGCAAACCGTGCCGAATCTTTACGCCGGCAGGCGGCACACCTGCTGCCAGGCGGGGAAATCCCGTCGGTGGATATTACCCCGGTTCTCGGCGCGCATTTGGGACCCAATGCCCTTGGCTTTGCCTGTGTATCGGTCCGCTAAATCATATATCTGATACTCTGCGTAAGGGGGAATTTATAAAATGAGCCATCTACCTGCTGCACCCCGCTCCTGGCATGTTGCCCGTTGGCCGCTTCTGGCCTGGTTGGAAACAATTATCAAATTGGCTGCCCTGGCCGTTGGTATCGCCGCTGGCTTCAGCGCCCTATCTGCAGGCAATATCGCTTTTCCTGCCGGCCTGCGCCTGGTTCAATTTGTCATCCTACTCATTCTTTCGCTGGGTCTAATTGCCGCCATATTCGACCGCATCGCTGACCGCGAAATTATCGCCATGGTTTTTGTCGTGGTTAACAATTTGGGCCATTGGGGCATGGTGCTGGGGTTAGCCGCCGGGTCCGAGCGTCTGCTGTTATTTGCGGGACTGATGCTTTTAGGTGATCTGGTCAAGTTATGGTTCATTCGCGTTCACCATTTCACAGTGCGCGAGTTTTCGCCACGGGTATTATATGCGTTGACACTATTTTATGTAGGCGGCTACACGCTGCTTATTCTGTTAGAATGGATGAGGTAACAAGATGAAAATAGCCAAATTGATTGCGTTTTTAGGGGTTCTGGCCATGGGAGCCATCCTCATTTATGCTTTTACTGTCGGCGACTTTGCCGCCGAAGGCAGCCAACTCATATCAATGCCCTGGGGAATTGTCTCCCTGGTCGATTTGTACGTCGGGTTTGCGTTGTTTGCCATGTGGATTATTTATCGTGAACCGGTGCGCTGGCAGGCTGCAATTTGGGTAGTTCTATTGATGGTTCTAGGTTTTTTTATCGGCAGCCTGTACACGCTTGTGGCCTTATACACCAGCAAAGGGGATTGGTCCCGTTTCTGGCAAGGGCATCGTCGTTAAGCTTCTTCACGGAATTGGAGAATCGCTCTCCAGAGCACCAATCTCTAGCCTCCTAAAATAACTGTTTTTTACGGAACGGTTTTTTTATCGTGAAAACAGCAGATCGAAACCGGCAGATTGACATACATCTCGGTAACGGCCGTTGCCGTTTTCCTCAGCCCAGAAATAGACGGCCGTTCCCTCTTCTTCTTGGCTCTAATCGTGATTTGGGCAGGGCGGCTGAGCACGTTTCTGTTGCGCGGGTGCAAGTGACTACTCTCCCTGCCATGGTACATTAACAAACCGATTGGCGACGGACCAAACGCCACACCAACAAAAGAACCGCCAATAAGAGAGAGCCCCCAATAACCATTGTAAAACCTTCTACCTGAGCAGCACCAGAAACAGGAACGGTGGCAAAACAATATCTACAACACTTCGGCTGCCTAAGGCAAGAGTTCGTATTTCTTGTAGCAGCTCGCTAAATTTACTTGGCATATCTACCCCTACCGGCAAGCTCTTGGTATATTTTTATTGTTGTGCCAAAAGCTAAAGGCATTATAAAATCTTTTATGGAGGGGAATGCTGCTTCTTCTCTATAAAGTATCTTTTTCACTAGAGGGCAGCCTGGCAACACCGCTCTCTTTTTGGAAATTGGCGCCGTCATCTGCGGGCGGCAAGGAGAATAACCCTAAATGACCAATGCTATCTACCTCGCTACCAGCGAACCTTACAGCGGAAAATCTCTCGTATCTTTGGGTATTGCCGAGCTTCTTCTACGGCGTACGCCCAAAGTTGGGATTTTTCGTCCCGTCATCGAAATGCCCCCGGATAAGGGTTGTGACAAGAATATCGAGTTACTCATTTCATATTTTAACCTGGATCTCGATTATGAAATGACCTACGCATTCTACCGCCATCAGGCATCGCGCCTCATCGCCGAAGGGCGGTTTGATGAGATGTTAGACACTATCATTGAAAAATACAAAACGTTAGAAGAAAGTTGTGATTTTGTTCTCTGTATCGGTTCAGATTTTGAGGAGGGGGGAACGGCCGTAGAGTTCAATGTCAACGCAGAAATCGCGCACAACTTAGGCAGTCCAGTCCTGCTCGTTACAAGTGGTGCTAACCAGACAGTTGAATCAATCTTTGATGAGGTCAAGATCTCTATCGAGGCCTTCAAGGATGCGTGGCTGCCAGATTCTCGGCGCGGTGGTCAATCGCACCAATCCGGACATTGTGGAAGAGTTGTTGGCAAGAATGGGGAATGAACTACCTGATACGCATGCGGTATTGTCCGTCATCCCTGCCCATGAAATGCTCAGCAGCCCTTCGGTAAAAGAAATAGCCGAAAGCATGAATGCCCACGTGCTTTACGGCGCAGATCAGCTAGAAAACCTGGCGTATAACTTCCTGGTTATTGCCATGAACATTGGCAATTATTTACCCTATTTGCGCCAAGACTCTTTGCTTATTACTCCAGGGGACCGCTGTGATGTCGTTCTCAGCGCTTTACAGGCTCACCAGTCGCAAAGTTACCCAAAAATCGCGGGTATTTTGCTCACCGGCGGTCTTGAACTCCCCGAATCCGTCGCGCGTCTCTTAACCGGTCTATCAGACATTATTCCTATTCTCGCTGTGCCAGAAGATACCTACCAAACCGCCACGCGAATTGGTAAGGTTCGTTCCTATATTACCGCAGACGCAATCGCTAAGGTTCACCTTTGTCTGAGCCTTTTCACCCGCCATGTGGATACTATTGCTCTAGAAAATCAGCTAGATACGCTGCCCGTTCAGGGAATCACACCCCGCATGTTTATTTACAATCTGATGCAGCAGGCCAAATCCAATAAACAGCACATCGTTTTACCGGAGGGAAATGACGAACGCATTCTCAAAGCTGCTGCTTCTCTCAGACGCCAGCAAATAGTAGACATCACATTACTGGGTGATCCACAAGAGGTAAATTCCTTGATTTATAATCTAGGTCTTGCGCCCGAACTGAGCGACGTACCTATTATCGATCCTGTTGAGTCGCCTCAGTACGAGGATTACGCGCGAACGCTTGTAGAATTGCGCCAGCATAAAGGGATGAACCTTGATATGGCTCTCGATCTAATGGCTGATGTTTCCTATTTTGGCACCATGATGGTGTACAAGGGGCATGCCGATGGCATGGTTTCCGGAGCGGCCCACACGACACAGCATACGATTCGGCCGGCCTTACAATTTGTGAAAACGAAACCGGGTGTCTCTGTCGTCTCATCGGTTTTTTTCATGGCATTGTCCGATCGCGTGCTGGTTTATGGGGATTGTGCGGTCAATCCAAATCCTGATGCCGAACAGTTGGCGGCAATTGCCATTTCTTCTGCCAACACGGCAAAAAAATTCGGCATATTCCCGCGAGTTGCCATGCTCTCATACTCCTCTGGCGTATCGGGCACAGGTGCAGACGTGGAAATAGTGCGCGAAGCAACGCATCTGGTACAAGAACGGTACCCTGACCTCAAGGTTGATGGTCCTATTCAATATGATGCCGCTGTTGCTCTTGATGTCGCTGCCGCAAAAATGCCCGACTCAGAAGTGGCTGGCAGGGCAACAGTTTTCATTTTTCCAGACCTGAATACTGGGAACAACACCTACAAAGCGGTGCAGCGTGAAACAGGTGCGATTGCCATAGGTCCGGTTTTGCAAGGTTTGAACAAGCCCGTTAACGATCTCAGCCGCGGTTGTACAGTGGAGGACGTAATTAACACCGTCGCTATCACAGCTATCCAGGCTCAGGAAGCATAAACAGTAAAACAAACTATGAATATTTTAGTCATCAACTCAGGCAGTTCTTCAATCAAGTATCAGCTCTTCAAAGGCCCCTTGTTGGAATCTGTTGCCTCTGGTCTCATCGAAAAAATTGGAGAATCATCCAGCCGCATCAAGCACGAGACGACTCTCAAGCCACATGCTCCCAACCGATACCTTAAAGAGATCCAAATCCCCAACCACCAGCAAGGCCTCTCAATGATGATCGAGCTGTTGCTAGATGACGAAATTGGCGTCATTGCGTCGCCGGAGGAGATCGCGGCTATTGGTCATCGTGTGGTTCATGGTGGCGAGCATTTTAAGCAGCCCACGGTTATCAATGGTGCGGTAAAAGAGGCCATTGCGCAGCTTATCCCTCTGGCACCATTGCACAACCCGGCCAATCTGACGGGCATCGAGGTCGCCCAAGAGCTATTTCCCGCGGCAATCCAGGTCGCGGTATTCGACACCGCGTTTCACCAAACGATGCCCCCCAAAGCATATCGTTATGCGGTACCGACCAGATTATATGCAGAGCATGGTGTTCGTGTTTATGGTTTTCACGGCACCTCTCACCTTTACGTTACAAAGCAGGCCATTGCGTACTTAGGACAATCCGCTGCAAAAACCAACTTGATTACCGCCCACCTGGGCAACGGCTGCAGCATTACGGCCGTTAAGGGGGGCCAGTCCATTGACACATCTATGGGTTTTAGCCCCTTAGCTGGCTTGATTATGGGTACTCGAAGCGGCGACCTCGATCCTGCACTGCCTTTCTTTTTAGGCACTGCCTTGGGCATGTCTTTTGCCGAAATCGATCACCTGTTGAACAAGCAGAGCGGCATGCTCGGATTAACCGGACAAAACGACTTACGCGAGATCGAAAAACGTCAAATCAATGGCGACACCGAAGCACAATTGGCGCTAGACATGTATGCTTATCGGGTCAAAAAGTACATTGGTGCATACATGGCCGCCCTTGGCCGGGTTGATGCGCTTGTTTTTACGGCTGGAGTTGGCGAGAACAGCAGCATGATGCGGAAACTCATTTGCGAGGGGCTTGACCCTTGGGGAATTCGCTTGGATTTGGAGAAAAACCAACGAAGTAGCACAGGTCCCATCACAGAGATCCAGGCCGCCGACAGCACTATTAAAATCATGATCATTCCCACCAACGAGGAGCGTGAAATCGCCAATCAGGCAAAAGAGATTCTGGAAGAACAATCATCAGGCAGTTCTGTTTAGCGAGGTGAACATCTTCAGAGGTAAAACGGCTAAATTGATTGCGTTGTTAGGGTTCTGGCAATGGGGGCGGTCCTCATTTCCACTCTCTGGCCTCCAAAAATAACCGTTCCTGAACAGAACAGGAGTAATTATCGTGAAAAAAGCAGATCGAAACGCGCTTATCGCCCTGCCCGTCATCATCTTGATCGGTCTGGGCATTGCCTTTGCCGGCAGCGACAATGGCTCAGAAGTTTTGGGCATACCGCTGTTTGCCCTGGCGGTTGGACTGGCTTTTCTGATTCAATGGCTGGTCTTCATACCAGCTTTCACATTACAAAGTGAAAAATTCTTCGACCTCACCGGCAGTTTGACTTACATCTCGGTAACGGCCGTTGCCGTTTTCCTCAGCCCGGAGGTAGACGGCCGTTCCCTCCTCCTCCTGGCTTTAATCGTGATTTGGGCGGGGCGGCTGGGTACGTTTCTGTTTCGGCGGGTGCATAAGGCAGGGAAAGACGGCCGTTTCGACGAAATCAAGACCTCCTTCTTCCGCTTTCTCATGACCTGGACCTTGCAGGGCTTGTGGGTGACATTCACCGCCGCCGCCGCCCTGGCCGCCATCACCAGCAGCGCCCGGCAGGCGCTGGGCTGGTTGGCTCTGATCGGCTTCCTCGTCTGGCTGTTTGGCTTCGCCTTCGAAGTCATTGCCGACAACCAGAAAAACCGCTTTCGGGAAGACCCGGCCAACAAAGGCAAATTCATTCAAACTGGCCTCTGGGCCAGGTCGCGCCACCCCAACTACTTTGGCGAAATCGTGCTGTGGATTGGCATCGCCATCATCGCCCTCCCCGTGCTGCAAGGCTGGCAGTGGGTGACGATGATTTCGCCACTGTTTGTCACCCTGCTGCTCACCCGCATCAGCGGCATCCCCATGCTGGAGAAAAGGGCCGATGAAAAATGGGGCGGCCAGGAAGATTACGAGGCTTATAAAAAACAAACGCCCGTATTGCTCCCCAAACTATAAACTACCCAAAATGCGTGCAACCTTGTGTAAACGCCTACTCAATCTTCTCACCTTCACCACTAATAAAGACACGGGCTGGGTGGTTCACAACTCGCCTTGACGACATAGGCTTGGTGAAGGTCAGCATGCGCTCCTCAACACTGCCAACCTAATCGATGTAAAATCTAATGATGAACAATCAAAATTCGAACGGTGAAATCCAAATTGTTTATGTCGGAACCTACACAAATGGTGAAAGTGAGGGCATTTACGTTTGTCAACTTGACATGTCTACCGGTGAGTTAAAGCAGGTCAGTGTAGCCAGGAATATCGAAAACCCATCTTATCTCGCCATTGATGCGGAAAGAAATCGCCTTTACGCCGTAAATGAACTATTGGCGTTTGAAGGGCACAGCGGCGGGGGTGTGAGCGCTTTCGCCATTCAGCCATCCTCAGGCGAGTTGACCTTTATTAACCAGGTGCCCAGTCATGGCGGAGCACCCTGTTATCTCTCTATTAGCCAAAATGGCCGATACCTGCTCATCGCCAATTATGCGGGCGGGAATATTTCCGTCATCCCCGTAGACAAAGAGGGTGTATTGGGCAAACCCACTGAAATAGTTACCCACTTGGGCAGCAGTATGCACCCGAAACGGCAGGCCGGGCCGCATCCCCATGCAATTATTCTTGATTCAGCTAATGATTACGCTTTTGTACCCGATTTAGGGCTGGACAAGGTGATGCAATACCGGTTTGATCAAGCAAATGGCCGGTTGAATGCCAATCAGAGACCATGGGTAGCACAAAACCAGGCGCAGGCCCACGCCACATGGTTTTTCACGCGCATAATCAAAGTGCTTACGTCATTAACGAGTTGGATTCAACGATCAATGCTTGAAATTATGATCCAAAGCGGGGAGAGCTTAAGGTATATCAGGCGGTTTCAACAGTTCCTCATGACTATTCCGGGACGAATAGTGCCGCCGACCTCCACCTCGCACCCAATGGCAAATTCCTTTACGGCTCCAATCGTGGCCACGACAGCATTGCTATCTTTGCCATTGACCCGAAAACGGGCGAGCTGACACTGGTTGGTTACACACCAACCCAAGGTAGAAACCCGCGGGGCTTCGCCATTGACCCAACGGGCACTTTTTTACTGGTCGCAAACCAGGACAGCGATAACATCTTCGTTTTTAGGATCGATCAAGAGCATGGCACGCTTACACCAGCAGGGCATGGGCTTCATTTGCCAAGTCCTGTTTGCCTGAAAATCACCTCGTTAGGTAGAAAAAGTTCCCCATTTGCCTAGGGCCACCCGTCAAAGCCCTAATTTGATTGTTACCTGGATATGGCGAATTTCGGAACTTGTCAAAATTCTGCCTAAGCATTTCTCAGAAGTCGCCTAAACAGCAAGATGTCAAATCCTTTTGGGGCATCAGCAAGGGGGTTTTGGGGGTAGAAACGGCCGTTTCCGACACTATCAAACTCTAGAGAGCAACCGCCCTGGGGTGTAATTTTCCGGAGAAAATAGGTGAGGGACAATCGTTTCCGTCGTAAAGCAACTGCTGAATATTCAAAAAAAACCGGGCCTCTGCAGAGACCCGATTTTTTTCCATCTAAGTACACCGATTTAGCGGTTTTTACTCCAGCGTGCCCCGAATTTCGCCTCCCGGGTTGGCCGTGGTGTGTACATTGACGTAAGCGCGACCTTCCTCAATGGCGGCCCGCAGCTCTTCCAGCGTGCTGACGCCTGCCGCGCCAGTTAAGTCCGCAGAAGTGGCCGTACCTTTGGCCAGCATGCCATTGAAAACGCCGGGAATTTCTTGCGGGGGTGGTCCATCAGGATATAGCCACAAAACAGGCGGTCCGTCCGCTCCGGGAGCGGGGGCTACGTGAATGTGCGCCATAGTTGGATTCTCCAGACCATTAACAACCAGCTTAAAAGAGAGTTCGCTGTTATCCCCGTTGAACACCACCACAGATTTGCCGTGGGCGTCACTGTTGGGTCCCTGGAGAAAAGTTCTGAAAACCGTTCGGGCTTCCGAAGCGGCAGCCACACCCACGGACAAGACCATAACTGCCAACACAACGACACCGATTAAAACATGCTTTTTCATAAAAACCTCCTACCTGATATGGATTTTGCTTTGCCCGCTGCAAAGCCTCACTATTGAGTTATACGCACGGCGGGACTAAATTGGATGAGTCGCGATTGATATTGATTAAACTTGATGCTGTGCAGTTTATGAACAGGCGTTTTTCGGTGGTTGGCAATCCGTTGGGCACGTTTGAAGTCTGGCAAAGATATTTTTGTGGGCGGAGGATGAATGGCCACCCCGCGCCAGGTAGAGTTGGCAATACGCAGCCAGCGCTGGCTGCCGCAGCTTCAGCACAAAGGCAGTTTTTTTTGAAAGTTTTTCTACAGGTTTTTTACATATACGCGGTGATTTTTGTAGGGCACGCCGCCGATGTTTTCCAGGTCGTTGCGCATTTGCACGGCCGTTTCCGCCACCTGGGTCAGCTCGCAATATTGGTAGCCAAATTCATGCACCGTTTTTTCCATTTCCGTATACAGCAGCGCATTACCGCCGCGGCCGTGGAAGCTGGGTAAAATTCCCAGGCCATTGGCCGATAGCCCTTCCGCACGGCGCAGTTCCAGGAGTAAATCAAAAATCCCCAAGGGAAACAGGCGCCCCTTGCTGCGCTGCATGGCCGCCGACACGTTGGGAAAGCCAAAGGCAAAGCCCACAATGTCATCCTCGTGCGCAATGACCTTAATCAGCTTGGGAATAGCAATCAGCAGGATATTATCCAGAACAAATTTGATTTCCCGCTCTGTGAGAGGCACGTACTCCCAGTTCTCCACAAAGGCCTGATTGTACGCCTGGCCCAGGCGGTTAGCCCAGTGGCGCAGCTCCCGCTTCGACTGGAACTGCAGGGTGCGCAGGTTCCCCCGCCGCCGCACGCGCTCCGCAATGCGGTGAATGCGCTCGTCTAGCACCAGGTCTTGCGCATCAATAAAATGGGAGATGAAATCCACTTCTTTGACGAAACCCTGGTCCTCCACCAGCTGTAGATAGTAGGGATAGTTGTAATTCATCATGTTCATCATCTGCCGGTGCTCAAACCCGCGCTGGAGCAGGCCATACCCGTCGAAAGGGCTGAACCCCTTGGGGCCAACCACGCTCTGCAAATTGCGCGCGCGGGCCCACTGGAAGACCTCGGCAAAGAGGGCCGCCGCCGCCTCGGCATCGTCTTCACATTCAAACAGATAAAATTGGGCCGTGCGGGCGTCGTGATAGCGGTTGTAGTTGACGTTTTCCAGGGCGGCAATGCGCCCCACGTCACGGCCATCGCGTACGGCCAGAAAGAAATCGGCCGTGGAATGTTCGTAGAAGGGATGCTTGTGGGGATTCAGCATCAGGGCAATGTCGCTGCGAATGGGCGGCACCCACTGCGGGTGATGCGGCATACAGCCGAAAGGGCAGGTCGATGAAGCGCTGGACCTGCTTCCGGTCAGTGGTGTCAAGCTTTTCGATGGTGAGCATCTCACACCTCCGCTACGGGGCGCACGACGCTGCTTTCCATTTCGCGCAGCACCTTTGCCTGGCGCAGCATGGTCACCAAGTAAAGGGTGACGAGCAGCAGGGCCACAACGCCCACGATGAGGTCGTAAATCGTGAAGGTGCCCCAGGACAGGGTCAGCGATGGCGGGCTGGTGAAAAACATGATGGCATTGAGCAGGATGAGAACGACGCGCACCTCGGTAGGGCCAAAACGGCCGTATGAAATTTGAAACACCCCTTCAACGTAAGTGCGGATAAAGACCAAAATCGACATGAGCAGATAGCCAATCAACGCCAGGCAGGCCACGTCAAAACGCACGTAGGGTGATAACCCCAGGCCCAGCACAATCAGGAATTCATTAAAGGCATCGACCGTATGATCAATGAAGTAGCCGTATTTCGGCCGTTCACAGCGGCGATAGCGGGCCAGCGTGCCGTCCAGGCTGTCGCCAAACCAGTTGATCACAAACCCCAAACTGGCCAACCACAAAAAACCGCTGTGCACATTACTCAGCAAATAGCCCAGTAAAATGACGGCGGCACCTGCTACGCCAATACCTGTCAGCGTGTCCGGGGAAACCCAGGCGGGCATATGCGCCGCCAGCCACGCCAGGGCCGGTCTTTCCAGCGGACCAAACAAGATGTCATTTACGCGTTGATGTGGCTTCATTTGAGACATTTGTTATTACCTCCTGCAGCAGTCTTAAAAAACTAGAACACTCTCGATAAAATGTTTATTCAGCCTTGTGGCGTTGCAGCATGCGCCACACATACTAACCTACGCCTACAATCAAAACGGCAGACATCGCACCGCCAAGCTGCACAATGGTCCAGCGGGAATCGATGATGGAATCTGTGGCATAGTAGCCGGTCAGCAGCAGCGAACCCGTCCACACAAATTCGCCCAACATCACCACCAGAAACCACTTGCGCCAGGGTACCTGGGCAAATCCCGCCGCAATCATCGCCGGGACAGCCATACCAACGGACAACTTTGCCAGCAGCAGCACCTTCAGGGCATGCCGCTGCATCTCCAACTGCAGCGAAATCACCACCTCATGGTAGCGTCGGAAAAACGGCCGTTTCCAGACAATCTTGCTAGAGTAACCCATACTGTACCAAAAGGCATCGGCGCCCAGGTTGCCAACCATGGCCACAACCAGCACCCCTAGGGGGTTGAGCAGACCGGTCGCCGCGGCAGCTCCGCCCAACATGGTCGAAATGGGTCCCTGAATAATGATCAGCACCATTAAAAGCAAATAGCTCCAACTGCCTAAGGGCAATACCTGGCCCTGCTGCAAAGAAACCCAGAATTCGCGCACTGTATCGAGGACGGCCGTCACATTATTCGCCTTTCTCATCCTGGGGCCAAAAAGGATGAAACATCATCCACTGCTCCGGGTAAGCGCGTATCTGTGCTTCCATGAAAGCCGCAAAACGGCAGGTGTTTTGGTAGATGTCAGCCTGGCGGTCGCCGCTGCGCATCACATCCAGCGGTCCTTCTACTTCAATAATGTAGCCAGATACCGGGGAATAGTGACACGCGCCCAGGAATATTTTGGCGCCTGTGAGCAGCGCCAGGCGGGCGGGTCCTAGAGGCAGGTAAGCCTCACGGCCAAACAAGGGCACCAGGGCCCGATCTTGCGGATCGGGTCTATCTACCCCGGTCATCACGATTCCCCCCTTTTTGAGACGGCGAATGGCCTGGCGCAATGAATCAGGGGAAATGGGCGTAATTTCAAAACCAGCCTCAGCGCGTAACTGGTTCAGGAGGTGGAACCCCGCCTGAGGATTTGCCAGCGATAAGGCTTGAATAGGCAGCCCATGGGCGCCAAAGGAAAGAATCCCCAGGTCGAAATTGCTCATGTGAATGCCTAAGATTAACGCGCCGCAGCCCTCAGCGCGGACTGCTCGTATATTCTCGATGACAGTTTCCGGGATGGGCATGATTTGGGCCAATCTGGCGGGGGATTGGCCTACGGCATGAAAGAAATCGTAATAGGTCATGCCGGCATGGCAAAACAGCCGGTAAGTCAAGGTTTGCAAGGTTTCCTCGTCCGCGGCGCGGCCCAGAACCTGGCGCAGGTTATTTTGTACGGTGAAATAGAGTTGGGGTTTGCGGTTGGCAATGAGCCAGGCTGCGCCGCGGGTCAGGCTGTAGCCTATTCGTGGGGGCAAAACGCGGGCTAGTAACAGACCTAATCGCGTGACAGGTTTACTGCTGGTGACGTCTTGGAGCCTCATGGTGTAATAACCCGCTCCTGCACAGACCTAGGGACAAACCATTCTACCGAATGAGAACGGCCGTTTCCATTAACCCCCATATTATCGGATTTGTCCGCAAAATCCAGCAACCACCCCAGCCCCCTTCAAAGCGGTCCCCTTTTTAACTCTGGTTGCTTCGTAGCCTAAAGAAAAAAATGGCTGGCAGAAGCACAATTTTTAACGTTTCGACTTTACGTGATGGTCTTTAGGGAGCTGGGGGGCCAGTGTAGCGGGCGCGAGGCCGGATCGGCTGGTCAAGCTGGTACTGCTCAATGGCGTGACCCACCCAGCCAACAATGCGCCCCAAAGCAAACAGGGCCAGCGCGGACCCGCGGGTCAGGCCCAGCGCGTGGCAGAGCGTAACCAGGGCAAAATCGATGGTGGGTTTGAGGCCGATACTGCGGCTAACGACCGTTTCCAATTCCCGCGCCAACCTCATCCCATCAGCCTCGGGCTGCACGGTTTCTACCATTTCCAAAAGCGCCTGCGCTCGCGGATCTCCTGCAGGATAGAGGGGATGGCCAAAGCCGGGAATCTCTGCACCGCGGCGCAGACGGCCGGCGATGGTATGGGCCGCATTACCCGGTATGCCCGCTTCATGAAATAATGCTTCGACGCGTTCCGTGTAGCCGCCATGCTTGGGGCCGTGCAAGGCAGACAGCCCGGCAATGACCACTGCATAAGGCGTCGATCCGGCTGAAGCAACGCAGCGAGCTGTAAAAGAGGAGATGTTCAGCTCGTGATCCGCGCAGAGGATGAGGGCCGCATTGAAAAGATTAGCGGCAGTTTCGTCTGCTGGGACAAGAAATTGTTGAAGCTTCTGCGGGATGGGCTGGCTAACGGTAAAGCCTTGTGTGAAAACGGCCGTTAGCAATTGCAAAATGCGGGCGCCAGTCTGGGAGACAGCCGCCGCCGACAAATCATACGCGGCTAAATCCTGGGCAGCCGCGTAGGACAGCTCGGCTTGAAACGCCTGGATAATGGGCAAGTTGGTATAAATGGGCAACGTGGATGGCTCAATTTGCAGGGTGTTAGCCCTGAACTCGCCCGTCCAGATGAGCGCTGCCACTTCGGCAAAAGTGCGTTCTTGGGCAAGTTGAATAGCATCGTGGCCGCGGTAGTAAAAACGGCCAGTTTTCGATGAGCGTGATCCCTGATTCCAGCACCGGCGCGCCAAAATGCAGCGCCAGCTCTGCCGCTTTGCCCGGATCCCGCCGCATCTCTTTGCGCTGCTTCAATGCCTCCACGTCTTCACGCCGATACCGCTTGGCGCGCGTTTTGCCATCGGTCGCTTCGGAGCGAATCAGCCCGCGGCTGACGTATGCGTAGAGGGTAGGCTGCTGGATGCCCAACGCGAGGGCGGCTTCTTTGGCGGTAAGATATTGTTTCATCAGGTTCCTGTGGGACGCCTCAAAATGTCAGTTTTCCTGTCAGGATCGCCAATCATTGTAGCACAAGTATCATTGATTTACTAATCAATATTGACAACATTGAATGAGCGAACTAGGATTAACTCTTAGATTTCCAGCACGGTGAAAGAAGAATTTGGATTCACGCTCAACAAAGCACAAACTCAGGGCGGAAATACAATACATTTGTGCTGAGAGTATTCGATTTTCTCGTGGTGCGGCATGTGTGCTGGGGTAAACCCCTTAGGCATCACCCACCACCATAAAAAATGAGGGATTCATTATCATGACAATATCAACCTATCGGCCTGGATTGGAAGGTGTAGTAGCTGCAGAAACACGCCTGAGCAGCATAAATGGACAGATCGGCGAGCTGATTATCAGCGGCTATGCGCTGGAGGAGATTGCGGCGAGGGCGACTGCGGAACAGATGGCCTTTTTGTTGTGGCATGACCGCTTACCAAATGCAGTGGAGTTAGCTGAGTTTACCAAGAGTTTGGCGGCAAAACGGCCGTTATCACCCGCCACGCTCGCCCTTCTGGAAGCCGTCGCCCAAGAAAAAACGCCCGTGATGGATGCGCTGCGCATTGGGGCAGGTACGTTAAGCCTGGGCTTGGATGACGCCTCACCGCACGAACTGGCACAAGCGATTGTCGCCCGCTTCCCAACGATTGTGGCGGCATACTGGCGTTTCTTGAACGGTCAGCAGCCCATCGCGCCAAACCCGGAGCTGAGCCACGCCGCCAATTATCTCTACATGCTCACTGGGGAACGGCCGTCGGCGGCGAAGGTGCGCGGCATGGAAACGTATCTCAACACGGTCAGCGATCATGGCCTGAACGCCTCGACGTTCACGGCGCGGGTGATTGTGTCGACGGGGTCCGACCTGGTGTCAGCGATTACAGGAGCGGTAGGGGCATTGAAAGGACCGCTGCACGGCGGCGCGCCTGGCCCGGCGCTAGACATGGTCTTTGACATTGGCGCGGCCGAACGGGCAGAGCCTTATTTACGCCAAAAACTGGAGGGCGGCGAGCGGCTCATGGGTTTTGGCCATCGCGTCTACAAGGTGCGCGATCCCCGGGCCGCTGTGCTGTCGCGGGCAGCGGCGAATCTGTTCACTGCGGATGGGGATATGGCCTTGTACGAATTGGCAAAATCGGTGGAGGAAACGGCCGTTTCCCTCCTGGCTGAATATAAACCAGGGCGCAACCTGCAAACCAATGTCGAGTTCTACACCGCCCTCCTGCTGCATGGGCTAGGTCTGAGCACGGCCCTTTTTACGCCCACCTTTGCCGTGGGCCGTGCTGCAGGATGGTTGGGGCACTGCTTTGAACAAATAGAAAATGGCCGCCTGATCCGTCCCCAATCGGTCTACGTAGGGCAAACTGGTCGGGAATGGTAATGAAAGAAAAACTTTTCAAGAAATTGAGCGGGCACCAACACCCTGGCAGTTGCCGTCTAGCTTGATGCTGCTCTGCAAAAGAATTTCCAATGACACCTTTCGCCATCCTTCACAGCAATGGCCAGGATTGTCTGGTGTCTGCCCGGGAAGTTTACGGCCGTTCTGCCTACCACTTATTTGCCCAGAAACGGCCGTTTATGGCAACCGTGATGACGAGTTGGTTCTCAGTCTTGGGGGAAATCAGGCAGATGAGGCGGTCCACCGCCTTCTTCAGTTCCGACAGTAGCCGCCAAAGGTAACGGCCGTAACGTACACCAGCAGGTCACTGTCGATGGCACTGGCGGCAACTGCCTGCCCGGCATCATCGATACGGCACAGGCCGGGAGTCCTCGTCCAGCACTCAAAACAGCCCAGGCAAAAGGCAAGCTTTTCCGCGCGCAGGGTCCAGGATTGCACCTCATAGCCCCTGTGGTCCAGGTCGTCGGCCAACAGGCCGCCTACATCATCTGTGAAACGGTCACCAGCCAGGGCGGCGTTTAATATCGTAGCGTTCATGTGTATGCTCCTAAGTATTTGCCGGGCGCCATCACGCAGACAACGTCTGCATAGACGGAGACTTGTGCCTCCGCTGCCAGATCAGGCGCAGCGCCAGGTAGAGCAGCAGGCCCATCGGCCCCGCCATCAAAATGAAGAACAGCGTGGGCGCAACCAGCCGGGCGCTGATACCGCGCGTGCGGCTGTCCAGATAAGCCCAACGCCCCACAAACAGATCGAAAGCCAGAAAGTGCACCCACCCCGCGGCAGCGCCGGCGGGCGTGCCCAGCAGGGAAGCGATGCCGTCCAGCGAAGGGTTGAGCAGGCTGCCCGCCGCGTCACCAATTTGTGAAAGAAGCACCACGGTGTAAATCCCTGCCAATACAACATTTGGCCACAGCGTGCGCATGATGCGCTGGGTCCAGCGCCAGCCGGGCAGCAAAATCATGAGCAGCCAGAAGGGCATAATGAGCAGATTACTGAGGTTAAAAAGGGTCTCCATTAGTATTCCTCCTTTCTCGAGCGGGGATGGGATGACGGTTTAAGATTTGCGCTGGGCGGGGCGCAGGATAACGGCCGTTCCCAGCCCTACCGCGCTAACCAGCGCCGCCAATGCCGTCAGGGTCAAGGCATCAGGCGCGATGACCGGCTGCCCGCGCAGCGCCTGGCAGGTGAGCAACCCTACCAGCCCTAGATACCCCAGGCCAGCTATCCACACCAGCGCCGTGCGCTGTTTCACCGTCCACCGCTGCGCCGCCCGGCGCCGGGTCAGCAGGAACCCCACCAGCGGCAGGACCTGCATGGCGTGCAGGCCGAAGAAGTGGGGCACGCGCAGGTCACCCCCCTCGGTGCTCCAGCCTAAGAGCGGCAGCCCCGCCCCACCATCGGCTACGCCAATTTTGAGTACAACAAAGGAACGGCCGTTGACTTA
>CAVOGX010000019.1:0-46862 GCA_963695505.1 uncultured Chloroflexia bacterium
GCAGGAATAACTGTGAATGCTGAAGGCGGAATGCCCGTTCACCATTAATTATTCATTGTTCACCATTCACATTTTTTTACTCATCCCCGCGACCGGCCCACAGAGAACGGCCGTTTTCATCTCGCAGCGCCACCTCTCCCCCGTTCTCCTCATTCACCATGGTGGCAATCTCAAAGCCCCCGGAGGTTCTGTACCCCGTCAGCGTCAGGCGGTCGCCTACCTCGGCGCTGAAGCCTTGTTCCCGGGCATAGCCCCAGGCGGCGCGGCGAGCGCGGGCCTGGGCGCCGTCCTCCAGTTCCAGCCACAGCCCGTTGCTGCGAATGGCGGTGACTGTGGCCACGGCCGTTTCCCACTTTTCTGAGGGGACCAGGTTTTGGTTATCTGGGTTGGTTTCCGTTTGGCCATCCGGCGATTGCGACAACAAGTCCCGCGAGCGGTTGATGCCGCCCATGATCAGCAGCACAACCAGGATGGCGAACAGCAGGGCCAGCAAGCGCTTTTTGGTCATGAGTTTATTCGGCCTGGGGTTGTTGCAGGGTCAAAGAGGTCTGCAGGGCAGTATGCCACAGCTTCCTGGTCACTTTTACAATCCAGCCCCAATGAATGTAAATGTGTACCAGGGCGGCGATGGTCAAACAGACGCCGCCCCAGGTGTGCAGCAGGTCCCATATTGGGCGGCTGAAGAGGAAGCCGGGGTCCCAGGCGGCATTGCTCCCAGCCCGGTAGCCCCCTTCCGGCAAAAAGAAAAAGTACAGGCCCGAAACGGCCGTAACCAAAAAACTGAGCGCGATGAACCCATTTACCCACAGGTTCACCTGCGCCCCTTTCGAAAAGCTTCCAGCCTGCCCGCGCGCCCTTTGCCCCAGGCGGCGGGTCATCATGCTAATCCACTGCCAATGAATGGCTAAATGAATGATCACGGCCGTTATCATTATCAATCCGCCCCAGGTGTGTACATCCTCCCAGGCACGGCGTGTCAATAGAATGGTCACGCCATACCACGGGTTGCGCCCGCCTTCAAATCCCCCAGAGATGAAAAACAGAAAATACACACCCGAAAGCATAGACAAAAGAGCACCAATGAAAACGGCCGTGTCAATCAACCAGTTATTGCGTGTTTTAGCCGAAACAGTTGCCTGTCTTCTCATGATCCTGCTCCTGCAATCACCATACCATCTACTCATGAAGATTTTATGAAGTTGGCAAGTGCAATACTTCATGACGTCTTCATACTTGCCTGGTAAATTGAAACAAGTGAGAATAGCGGACCTGATAAGTTTCACCTGGCAACGCAAATTGAGCCTTTAAACCTGTGACTGGAACCATTCACGCAAGGACAGCAAAGCACCATGAGTAAAACCATCCTCGTCGTTGATGACGAACCCCGCTTAGTCAGCCTGGTGCGGGGGTATTTGGAACAAGAAGGGTACACTGTTGTTACCGCCGGAAACGGCCGTGAAGCCCTTTTTGCCGCCCGCGATCACCTGCCTGACCTTATCGTTCTTGACCTGATGATGCCCGAAATGGATGGTTGGAAATTTATGCGTTTGCACCGCCAGGAGCGCAATACGCCGATCATCATGCTCACCGCACGCATTGAAGACGTTGATAAGGTCGTCGGGTTGGAAATGGGTGCTGACGATTACATTACCAAGCCCTTCAGCCCGCGCGAACTTGTGGCCCGCGTGCGTGCCGTTTTGCGGCGCATGGAACCCGATGCGGAAAAAAGCGATCTGCTGCGCGCCGGCCCATTAGAACTAGACCGCACTGCGCACGCCCTAAAAATTGAGGGAGAATCAGTAGACCTGACCCGCATGGAATTTGATCTGCTGGAAACCCTCATGAGCAGCCCGGGCCGCGCCTTTAGCCGCCTGGAACTGCTGGAGCGCACCCAGGGTTACGCCTACGATGGCTACGAGCGGACCGTGGACGTCCACATAAAAAACCTGAGGAAAAAAATAGAAACCGATACGTCTAACCCAAGCTATGTCCTCACGGTGTTTGGCGTTGGGTATCGCTTTAACCCGGATTTGTAAAATGAGCAAAGTGCGGCATACGCTTTGGTTTCGCCTGACGGCCGCTTTTCTAGCGGTAGCGGTGGTGGGTGTCGTAGCTGTGGCGCTGCTGGCCAACCAGGCAACGGCCGTTGGTTTCCGCTCTTACCTCACCGAATCCCAGTGGGCAGACTTGCTTGCCGACCTGGCTAACCTGTATGAAAGGCAGGGCAATTGGGAGGGCGTGGAGCTGATTCTTCCTGGCGTGCGTCCCGGCCAGGGCGGCAGCGGGCTGCTCCTGTTAGATGAAGGTGGAAATCAGATAGCGGCGGCTGGCGGGCGTGGCAATCGCCCTACAAGCGCAGATGACGCAGACGCCGCACTGCCTGTTGTGGTCAACGACCAAACTGTAGGGACTTTGCTTGTCAAGCTGCCGGGTGGGTCTATGGCGATTGCCCGCGCCGCCGAACAGTTTCTCCTGGATGTGAACCGGGCTTTATGGATTGGTGGTGGCTTGTCGGTGCTGCTGGCGCTAGCCCTGGGGGTCTTGCTGGCGAGGCGGTTGACTCACCCATTGACCCAGCTTACCCAGGCCACAAGGTCGATGTCTACGGGAGATCTTAACCAGCAGGTACCTGTGCAGACCCGGGGGGAACTTGGCGAGCTTGCGGCCAGCTTCAACCAGATGGCTGGAGCTTTAGCCCAGTCAGAACAGCAGCGCCGCCAGTTGCTGGCTGACGTCGCCCACGAGCTGCGCACGCCTTTGAGCATTATGCGCGGCCAATTGGAAGCCATGCTAGATGGTGTCTTTGACCTTTCTGCTGACAACCTCGCCATTGTCCACGAAGAAACTTTGCTCTTAGGCCGCCTGATTGAAGATTTGCGCACCCTTTCTCTGGTGGAAAGCGGCCAACTGCCATTGAACATGCGCCTGACCGATTTGGTGCGGGTGGTGCAGCAAACCGCCGCTGCTTTTGAACCACTGGCTGAGGCGGAAAACGTCCAGCTTACCGTCACTGCCCCTTCCACAGCGCCGCCGGTACTGGCCGACCCGGACCGTTTGCAGCAGGTTTTGGCCAATTTGGTGGCGAATGGCTTGCGACATGTGCACCAGGCAGGACGGCCCTCTCCCACCCTTAATCTAAGCATTGCCCTCTTGGATGAAGCGGTGCAGGTGCGGGTAGCTGACAATGGTCCCGGCCTCTCGCCTGAAGCCCAGAGGCATGTCTTTGACCGCTTCTGGCGGGAGGAAAGCTCGCGCACGCGCAACCAGGGGGGATCCGGGTTAGGATTGGCTATCTGCCGGGGCATTGTGGAAGCGCACAACGGCCGTATTTGGGTAGAAGACACCCCCGGCGGTGGCGCAACCTTTGTGTTTCAACTGGCAATCAGCGATGAGGAACACCAGCCATAAGGGCATTCACTTTTCCTCTATCCTTTCTTCACAAATTCTTTGCATCTCCCCCGTATCATGAGCCCAGATAAGCAAATTAAACAAGTCCTGGGCATTGCGGTTTAGACCGCAACCCAGCTTCTGGAGGATAACCATGATACGTAACAAACTGATGATCTTGTTAAGCATTGTTCTTTTAATAGCCCTGGCTGGGTGCGATACCCCGGCCGCTGCTGTTAATGCAAATACGGCCGTTTCTGCTGACACTAATTCTGCGACATTGAACGAAAGTGCGGTGAACAATATGGGTGTTGAGGAATCAGCGTCAAGCAATCAATCGCTGCCCGCACCTGTCGTAGAGGTTGAGAAGGCAGAAGCGGTAGGGGAAGCCCTTGCTGCTGCACCGGCTGCTGCTGTTGCCGGTCAACTTACCGAAGCGGAAATTGCTTCCTTAAACTTCATGCGCGAAGAGGAAAAATTGGCTCACGACGTTTACCTCACCCTGCATGACATGTGGGGGCTCCCCATTTTCCAAAATATTTCCGCGAGTGAACAAAACCACATGGATTCTGTGCTGGCAGTTTTGCAAAAATATGGCCAGCCTGACCCGGCCAGCGGCAATCCCTTGGGGGTATTCGTTGACCCTACGCTGCAAAACCTGTATGACCAGATGGTGAGCCAGGGCAGCCAATCCCTCCTCGAGGCGCTGCGCGTTGGAGCCGCCATCGAAGAAGTAGACATCATAGACCTGGACACCCGCTTGACCCAAACCGCCAACGCTGACATTCAGTTGACCTATGAAAACTTGTTGAGCGGGTCTGAAAATCATCTACGTTCCTTCGTCAGCACGCTAGAACGGCAGACCGGTGAGACCTATGCGCCGCAATACTTAACCGATGATACCTATGCTGCCATCATGAGCGGCGAAACGGGACGGAATAACAACGGCATGGCCGGTGCTGATGGCGGGCAAGGGCAAGGGACCGGTGGGAACTGGCAAAGCGGCCAGAATGGGCAAGGCGGCAACGGTAATGGCTATCGTGGCGGGCGTGGCACAGCAAGCAATGGGCAAGGGGTTGCGGGGCAGCCCTAATCTTTTCCCCCGATCTGTTATTGAGAAGACCGGTGTGATTTCATGCCGGTTTTTTCTATTTTTTAAGATGGGAGGTCAAGTGGAAACGGCCGTTTCCCTGCTCATAACGACCCTGATGAGGAAGACCATGGCGAAGAAGAAGGTGAACACGATTAGCGCTAAACATTTGAGAATTTTTAAGAGCGTACTTCATGAATGCCATGTGTGGTAAACTGAAACCACTCAAATGTCACAACCACATATTATTTATGATAGAAGGAGTTGATCCAATGGCAACAATTATAGTTGATGGTCAAACATTTACTGCCGCCGACGGCAAAAGGCTGGTACTTGCGCTGGAAGAACAGGGAGTGGACATTCTACATCGCTGCGGCGGCAATGCTCGCTGCACCACGTGCCGCGTTACCTTCAACAGCGGTGAACCGGATAGCTACCATCCCCGCGAAAAAGCAAAACTAGAAAGCGGCGATAACCTGGGTAAGTTTCGGCTTTCCTGCCACATTCTTTGTGAAGGCACTATGGACGTTAACGTCTTGCAGAGCATGGCAAGTACGGGTTTAGAAGACCCCGGTCCCCGCCCCGATGACGAAATTCCCGCATAAATTTCAAAAAACATGCGTCACGCGCACATTTTTGTTGTGTGGCGCATGCTGACTCTCCCAACTTAATCCTCATTGAGTTTCAAGACCGCCATAAACGCCTCTTGCGGCACTTCCACGTTACCGATCATCTTCATGCGTTTCTTGCCCTTCTTTTGTTTCTCCAACAGCTTGCGCTTACGCGTAATGTCGCCGCCATAACATTTAGCCAACACGTCTTTGCGCAGCGCTTTCACAGTTGCCCGGCTGATCACCCGTTTGCCGGTGGCCGCTTGAATCGGCACCTCAAACATCTGGCGCGGTATTTCCTTTCTTAGCTGCGGTAACCAACCTTTGGCCGCGATGATACGCATCATCCCGATGAACGATCATAGCCAGGGCATCCACAGGGACCTTATTTACCAATACCTCCAGCTTCACCAGGTCTGAAGCCCGATACCCGTCAAATTCATAATCCATCGAGGCATAACCCCGGGTGGCGCTTTTAAGCTTGTCGTAAAAATCAACAATCATTTCCGCCAGCGGCATATCATATTGCAATACCACGCGACCAGGCGCAGGGAATTCTTGCCCCACAAATTCGCCGCGCCGTTTCATGGCCAGATCCATAACTACGCCATAATATTCTTCCGGCGTGAAGATTTGCATGTGCATCTATGGCTCGCGAATTTCCTCTATTTCTCCTTCATCTGGCAGCTCAGCGGGGCTTTCAATGATGCGCGTCTCATCAACTTGGCCATTTTTACTTCGTAGCGTACGCTGGGTGCGGTGGCCACTAAATCCAGATCGTATTCGCGTTCGAGTCGCTCTTGAATAATTTCCATGTGGAACAGCCCCAGGAAACCACAGCGAAATCCAAAATTGAGGGCGTCAGAGGTTTCTGGCTCATAAACCAGGGAGGCGTCGTTTAATTGCAGCCGCTCCAAAGCGTCTTTGAGCAGGGCATAATCTTCACCTTCGGTGGGGTAAAATCCGGCAAAAACCATGGGTTTGGCGGGAGCATAACCGGGCAGTGGTTTGGTGGCCGGATTGTCGCGCAGAGTAATGGTGTCGCCAACGCGGCATTCACGCACCGTTTTGAGACCGGTGGCGATGTAGCCTACCTCGCCTGCCGTCAGATTGTCCACCGGCTTCATGCGCGGGCTAAAAATGCCCAGTTCAATGGGCTCTACGGCAACATTGTTGGACATCATTTTGACCCATTGGCGTTTGTCCAGTTCCCCTTCAAAAACGCGCACATAGGCGATGACGCCTTTGTAGGAATCGTAGTGGGAATCGAAAACCAGGGCCCTGAAAGGCGCATCGGGGTTTTCGTGGGGTGGGTGTATGCGCTGCACAATGGCTTCGAGTACGGCCGTTATGTTCTCGCCGGTTTTAGCGCTGATCGAAATAACGTCTTCTGCAGGAATGCCGGTAATATTTTCGATTTCTTCGGCCACGTCGTCGGGTAGGGCAGCGGGGAGGTCAATTTTGTTGATGACGGGGATGATCTCCAAGTCAGCTTCGATGGCCAGGTAAAGGTTGGCCAGGGTTTGCGCCTCAATGCCCTGGGTGGCGTCCACGACAAGAATCGCCCCTTCACAGCCAAGCAAGGCACGGCTGACCTCGTAGCCAAAGTCTACGTGGCCAGGAGTGTCGATGAGGTTCATTTCGTAGGTCTGCCCATCTTTGGCCGTGTAATTCATGCGCACTGCGGAGGCTTTGATGGTGACGCCTTTTTCCCGTTCCAGATCCATGTCGTCGAGCACCTGCTCTTGCATTTCTCGCTCGGAGATGGTGCCAGTGACTTGCAGCAGGCGGTCGGCCAGGGTGGATTTCCCATGATCGATATGGGCGATAATGCAAAAATTGCGAATGTGTGATTGTTCCATATGAACAAGTATATCAAAATGGATGGGGAAAGGTGTAACGGTAGAAGAGGGTGTTAGTATGCTTTAACAGGGTGACAGAAGCAAATGCCCCCTGCGGTTGTACAGGTAATTCACAATGCCCAACTTTTCATGAGGGTATTAGGCAAACTGCCGGGCAGTCATCCACCTCGAAACAATGAAATGACGTCTTTGCTAAGGCATCGATAATGAGTCATACACGGTTTCTGAAAAATGAATGACTGCCACGGCCGTTCACGCTACTGGGAACACGCAGTTTGTTAATGACTCAATAAAGTCAGGTAGTTTTTGTCCCTGTTGCGGCTGAAAGGCCGGGCGATCAGGTAACACCTGCGATATGTCACGAGCCAGTCTGCAATCACTTCTTGTAATGGCCACTCGACCATGACGCTGGTTAATATTGTGCAGCAGCATCTTAACACGGGGATCTCGCCGCAGCATCGCCTCATTTTGCCCACCCGCGGGTAAAATGAGCAGGAAATCCCGATCCAAATCAAAAGGCTTGTCGGCAAGCTGTAAATCTGTTTTGAGGGCGACACCTTGCCGGCTTAAAACCATATTGTTAAATAGGCTCACACTTTTTATTGGCAGCCCTAAATTTCGGAACTGATGGATAAAATGGACAACCTCTAGCTCATCAAAGCCATCACCAATAAGAATGTAGCTGTTATGTGGTCTAGTTCGAGGCTTTCGGTATTTTCGCGTCATGATACTGCTCACGCCTATTTACATTTCAGTGCACAAATTTATTTAATTCGATTTAGCCTGGTCTTCCAGGACTAAAGCAAAAATCACGTACCTAAAACGCAGCCGATACTTGGAACGCAGGACCCATTTGTTGAGGCGCCATCAAACCACAGTAATTGACTTAAAGAACCCAAGCCATCTGCGAGGGTTATGCCCTGTGGAACAGCGATTGCCGAAAATACCACAGCAGCCACGATAACAAACAAAACCAAAGTTAACAAAATCCGCATTTTTTTACTCATCGCAATTTCTCCTTATTTCCAACCCCTCTTCCAATAGGGGAAAAATTTATATATTGCCTAGGATACACAAATTGGCCTATAAATGACTTCAGAAATACTATAGAATGTCTATAGACTGCCTATAGAACCATCTTTACTTGGAATATACAGGGGAAACCAACGTGGACGAGATTGCGGCAATTTCAGCAGATGATGTTTTAGAAGCCCTACGACTTTGGCATGGGGGAAAGCCCGAAAAGTGGCCTTTAGCAAAGCTCAGGCTGGGTCTAGTACTTTCCACAGACGATGACGCCTATGGCAGCTTAGCTGAAACTGGTCCCGCTTCTAAAAATCGCGCCATTTTAAATCGTGGTTTAGAAGAGATGCGCCTTTTCCACCCGGATGCTGAAGATTTACTGCGGGAACGCTTTGAACAACGACGGGACGTAACTTCTGTGGCCAACAGCCTGAATATCACCGACGCTGGATTGTATTATCGACAAAAACAGGCCATTCAATACCTGGCTGATGCACTGACCAGGCTGGAAGGAGATGCAAACCGCAACTGGCAAGAACGGATGTTAGCTCGCCTGGAGCTGCCAACTTATACAGAATTAGTAGGTATCACAGGGCTGCATAACGAATTACTCAACGCCCTGCTAGTTGAGGATGACTTTTTCATCCTTGCTCTGGATGGCCTGGGTGGTCTTGGGAAATCAGCATTAGCAGATTTTGTCACGCGAGGATTAACAAAGAGTAACCGGTTTGATGAAATTGCTTGGGTAACGGCTAAACAGATGCATTTATCAACGCTGGGCCGATTGCAGGTTGATACTGGCCGACCTGCCTTGACCTTTCCTATGTTAGTTGATCGTCTCTCAACACAATTTGAAATCCCAAACTCCCACGGAGCTTCACATTTGCAAAGGCAGCGCAATGTAATGCGTTTTCTGCAAGAACGGGCCTGCTTGGTGATAGTGGATAACCTGGAAACTGTTGCGGATTATCGCAGTTTGCTTCCGGAACTTCGCCGCTGGCGTAATCCCAGCAAATTTTTACTGACCTCACGCATGCGCCTGCTAGATGAACCAGACGTATTCTCAATTTCATTACGCGAGCTACCCGCTGATGCTGCTTTTCAACTGCTGCGTACGGAAGCGCGGCGTACAGGCTTCAGCGCATTAGCCGAAGCTGGAGATGAGGAGATTCGCCAGATTTATGAACTGGTCGGGGGTAATCCACTGGCCCTGAAACTTGTTGTGGGTCAACTGCGTTTTCGCTCTTTACCACGGGTTCTAGACCGATTTGCCAGGGTTTCAAGGGATCAACCCCAAGAAGGCTTGTTTGATTATATTTTTCATGACGCCTGGCAAATGCTGGGTGATGAAAGTAAAACCACTTTACTCTCATTGACTCAAGCTGGTGAAACGGGATTTACCTTTGAGCACATTGTAGATATATCCGGATTAAAGGAATCACAAGTAGATCAAAGTCTGGAAAGATTGGTGCTGCTTTCATTGGTTGATTTAACGGGAAAATTGACCGAAAGACGATATCGGCTGCACCGCCTCACAGAAGTGTTTTTAATTAAAATGTTGGAAGAGACATGAGCGAAGGGCTTTCCCAAAAAGAGCGATGGCGTGCCGTATTACAGCAGCAGAAGCTGGCTAATGCCCAATGCTGGTTAAAATCATTGAGATCAGCCGGTGATTTGAATCGGTTTGTACTTGATGAATATGACAATTTGCTGCGGGCGTTAGAACTGCCGGTAAAGGATGACGAAACTTTTGAGGTTGCCAATCAAATTATTCAAGAAATCCATCCCATTATTTCTGCCCAGGCGGACTGGGAACGCTGGTTAGTTTATCTGGAAAAGGCAGTAGAGTGGGCGCATGCGCTGGGCAGGGAAATTGAAGAAGCCCGTCTTTTAATGCAAATTAGCGACATAATGATTATTAATGCTAATTTTGATAGGGCGGATGAATATTGTCAGAAAAGCATGGCGCTTTATAAAAAACTTGCGCAGTTGGACGGTTATGCCAATTCCCTTCTGCGAACTGCCAATTTATTTTTGCGGCAGGGGAAAAGTTCAGAAGCGATTAGCTCAGTGAATGAAGCTATTAAAATTGCCAAAAACATAGGCGACCCCACTATTGAGGCAGGTGCTTTGCTAACCTTATCAGGATATTATCTTACAATCCAGGATTTTTCCCGAAGTTTGGAAGTAGGTCGAGAAGCGTTTTCTCTTTCTCTGGACCTGAAAAACGAAGCTTTAGCATCTCAGGCATTGCTTACCGTTATGGCATGTCTAGGCGAATTAGGAGAATGGGGAGAAGCTGAGGAAATTGCTAGTAAGTTGGTCAGCAGGTATGTTGAACGGGAAGATATTAATAATCTGACTCAACTAAAAAACAATATAGGCATCCTTGCTTTTCAAAAAGGTGAATATCTAATCGCTGAAGCGGCGTGGCAAGAGTCTTTAAGATACCATTCGCAGATGCAACTTCCTGCTCAAGCCGCTGGGGTTTACAACAATCTGGGAATGGTGTACACCAAATTGGAAGAGTGGGAAGAAGCAGTGAAAATGCTTAACAGCGCCCTCCGCATTTATGATGGTCTGGGGGACTTGTTTTATTGGGCTAATGCAATGGACAACCTGGCTGATTTGCATGAGGCACGTGGGGAAACGGCCGTATGCTGCCAAATATTGCACTCTGCCCTTGAACGCACAGAGCATCATTTAGAACTTCCCCACCTCGCTGCCTTACGGCAGTCGATGCAAGAACGCCTAAAATCCCTGTCTTGCCAGGACATTACCCCCTGAAAAAACAAAATTCTATAGGTGTTCTATAGTAAGTCTATAGGCCAATTCAATTTCCACCACCTATAATCTAGTATAGATAGGGTAAGTGTCTTTACATGACACTTTGCTGCCCTTAATACAACATCATCATTATCCTGAATTTTGGCTGATCCCGCTGAAATGAACGATGAAACAGAGTAAACCCCCATGTTAATGGACAGTAGGTTTCAGTTTCGAACCCACCAAACTAAAAACGGCCGTTCGGAACATACCACTATGCACTCATACAACTTATATGCGATGAAACAATCCGTCTACTTGATAGTTCGCGAAGAAGTTACAAGGGAGGCACTCCGTGAAGTTTTGCGCAGTGTAGGTATTGAACCGGTTATTGTTGGCCGCGAACTCGATGAAATTCGCGGGCGAAATGTTGCCAGAAACAATGGGAGCAGCCTGGCTGTTTTGGATGTTGGAATTCCAAACGGCTGGGATTTTTCATTGTACGAGGAGCTTCAGGAAATGGAACCCAACCTGAAGGTCTTAGTCACTACCAGCTATGACAAACAGGAGATCGAGCACCTATTTCCCCAGGATAAAACATTTTCTGTTTTGTATAAGCCATACGGAGCCCAAACATTTATTTCAGTAGTGCGCAGCATTCTCAAACATTAGCAATTTTTCCCAATCACCCGCATATTGTGACCTTAGGATGCTAATTTGGCTGGAGTAAGCCATATTAGAAATTCCTTGTTGCCATCTGTACCGGTTATGGGGGAATCAATTAAGCCGCGAATCAGCCAGCTCTGTTTTTCACACCATTCTTTCAGATCGCTTATTACCTGCTGATGCACGGCCGTTTCTCGCACAATCCCGCCTTTACCTACCTGTTCCGGCCCGGCCTCAAACTGGGGCTTGATTAAGGCCACAATATCCCCCTCCGCGTCCAGCCATTTTTGCACGGCCGGCAGTATAAGCTTCAGAGAAATAAACGAGACGTCAATGCACGCAAAACTCACTCGTTCGGGTAGTGTATCCAGGTAGCGCGCATTGGTACGCTCCATGACCACCACCCGTTCATCCTTGCGCAGCTTCCAGTCTAACTGCCCATAACCCACGTCAATGGCATAAACTTTTGCTGCACCCTGCTGCAGCAGCACGTCGGTGAAACCGCCGGTGCACGCCCCCACGTCAGCACAGACACGGCCGTTTACGTCAATGCCAAAGGTTTCCAGCGCTCCCGCCAGCTTATAGCCCCCGCGCCCCACGTAAGGCATACTGTTTTTAAGCGTTATAGCCGCATCCAGCGGAACGGCCGTTCCCGGTTTATCTACGCGCTGGCCACCCACAAACACTTCCCCTGCTAAAATGTATGCCTGGGCCTTCGTGCGCGTGGGCGCCAAACCCTGCTGTACCAGCAGCTTGTCAAGCCTTTCTTTATCTTTAGCCATCGCCATCAGGCTTTAATTGCAGCCGCCGAATCCAATCTGTCAACGCTTCAGACAGCGATTCGCGCAAATGAATCTCGGGTCGCCAACCGGTGTGTTTTTGCAGCTTGGCCGCACTGCCGTACAGAATCGGCACATCGGCAGGGCGCATGCGCGCCGGATCATACTCAATATCCACAGTGGCATCAGCCAGCTCTAAAAGCACTTGCAGCAGGTAATGGATGGTTACCGGCTGGCCGGAACAAATGAGATACGCTTCTCCCGGATGCCCTTTTTCCGCTAAGGTCATATACGCTCTGGAAACGTCGCGCACGTCACAAAAATCACGCTGGGCGTCCAGGTTGCCTACCTGCATTTTGGCCTCTCGCTGCCCCAGCTTGATGGCGGCAATCTGGCTGGCAAAGTCGGGCACCACAAATCCCAAGGCTTGATGGGGGCCAATGTGGTTAAAGGGTCTCGCCTCTACAACAGGTAGTTGATAACGTTCCCAATAAAGAGGAATTAGCTGGCCAGCCGCGTATTTGCTGACACCATAGGGATGCCGCGGAGCGGGTAGGCTTTGTTCGGTCAGGGGGAGCTGGTCGGCACTTACCTGGCCATAAATTTCCGCGCTGGTAACGATCACGGTTCGGGGACGGCCGTAACTCACCACCGCCTCCAGTAAATTTGCCGTGCCCCCTGTGTTGACGGCAAAGGTAAAAGCGGGGTTGTTCCAGGAGCGCGCCGGAAATGCCTGCCCTGCCAAGTGATAAACGGCATCTGGCTTGGCTTGGGATACGGCCGTTTTCAGGGATTCAAGCTCCAATAAATTTCCGGGAATTTCATGCAATTGCGGATGTGCTTGCAGGGCCTGATGGCTAGTAGCTGCATGTACCAGAGCAAAAACTTTATGTCCGGCAGCTAAAAGCATGTCCACCAAATGCGATCCCGCAAAACCGGTTGCCCCCGTAATAAAAATACGCATACCATCTCCTGTGAGTGATTCAGCTTCCAGCTCATGAGGCAAAAGTGCTGGTGCGCCGCCGTGCTTACCTGTTAAGTTGCCAGATTATACCCAGCCAAAGCAGGTTACCCAATCCTCACCGCAACGAGTATAATCAGGGTCATGGAAAGAATAGTCAACGCAGTCATCAATACACTATCAAAAGAATTGGGGAACGAACTTGAGAATGCCTATCTCTATGGAAGTTTGGCGCAGCGTACTTATGAGATAGGCGAGTCAGATATCAACATCCTCTTGGTAATATCCGAAAACCTAGATCTTTACAAACTGCGCACAATATTTTTTCCCTTATGGCAAGAGTATGGGCGGCGGTTGTTGCGTGGCCCGATCATTGCCACCCGGCGGACTCTGGCGCGTCACCTGCTTTTGCACCCGGTTTTCAGCAATCATTTGGTTAATGATGGGCAGCCGCTCATTAAGTCGGGCAGCATGTTGACGCACTTACCAACCCAATCATCCGCTCAACCCCAAGACACCTATGCCTTTTTGGCCCACGAGGCCTTGTTGGCTTCAGCGGCCTTGGCCCCAGACCTGTGGGCACCTGAAGAACATGCCGAAAACATGGGCAGGCTGCGAAGATTGGCCCGCCTCATTTTTGGTACGGCGATCGATCCCCAAGAAACGGCCGTTGCCACCTTCGCCCGCATTCAAGAACACCTTTGCCCAATTATCAACGACTTGCCTAGCAGTCAACCCTGGAAGTCTGTTCGCACAGCGACCTCTCCGATGCTGCCGGGCTTGCAAGCCACCTACACCAAAGATCTGGAAAAGATAATTCTCGTGTTTAACCAGATTACCGCTAAACAACTAGCCAGCGTTGGTTGGGACAAACTAGCCTTGCGCCTGAAGCAAGATTACAATGGCGTATTCATCACAACCTCTGCCCAATTGCGCCTCGTTAATGAATTCGAAACCCCGCTGGACCTTTTCTTCAAACGGAGCAAACGCACTTGGGGAGAAGATCCCCTGGGCGATCTTCAAACCACTACCTATTATAAACTGCGCCAGGCAGCGCGACGCCCCTCTGGCGTACTCATTGATTCACTTCCAAACGCCTATTTGACCAGCCCAGAAAACGAAATGGGTAAAATAATCCATGATTTTCAAAACAAGTTGCTGAATGTGCAGCTAGAAAGCGAGTTATTGGGACGCATGGGGCTGATCGAACGGACTAAACCATCCTTGCCCCTTCCTGATCGTGAAGCACCTTATCAAGAACGCATCAACGCCATTTTTTATCACCTGGATTGGTGGGCTGACCATGCAACCCAGGCTATGCAGCGGGAAGACAACCCCCCGCACAATGAAGTTTAGCGATGGGGCCTGCCATTGCGCGGCAGTTGGCGCAGAAGCATAAGGCAGCCAGGTATGCTGTCGGCGTTCGCCTATTACTTTTTACATTTTTACTGCCGCTAATTCGACCCTCTCCTACGCTCATCCTCCCTGGTCCTCCGCAACAAGTTATCACGAACCACCCCATTGTGGGCGTCCATACTCGTCTTACGGACGAAGTAGAAGAGTGGAAGATCCAGCGCACTTTGCAAATGGTGCGTGAAATGGGTGCTTCCTGGATCGTGGAGCTCTTTCCCTGGGCATATTATCATGCCGAAAATGGCGGTTTTGCCTGGGGCCACCCCGACATGGTTATCGAACACGCCTACGCCCAGGGCCTTACGGTCATTGCCCGGCTGGGCCTGACGCCTGAATGGGCTCGCCCGCCAGACACCCCCTTAACCTACCTGGATGCCAGCGCTTATGATGATTTTGCCCGATTTGCGGCGGCCTTCGCCGAAAGGTACAGCGGTAAAGTGGAGTACCTCATTGTGGGCAATGAACCAAATTTGAGTTATGAGTGGGGTTATCGCCAGACTACGGCCGTTGATTACGTAGACCTTCTGCGCGTGGTGTACCCGGCGGTAAAAGCTGTTAACCCCGATATGAGCGTCCTGGCAGGGGCGCTGGCCCCCAATTTAGAGCCGGAAGGCTCACCCTGGGCGGTAAATGACCTGGTTTACCTGGATGAGATGTACGCATGCCGGGGCAGCCGATTATTTTGATGGGCTGGCCGTCCACGTTTATGGGTTGGCTCAGCCGCCCCAGGCTGAACCGGGGGCAGAAGTGCTCAACTTTCGGCGGGTGGAGCTTATGCGCCAGGTGATGGTGGCTCACGGTGATGGTGCAACGCCCATGTTCATTACCGAAACGGGGTGGAATGATGACCCGCGCTGGACGATGGCTGTAAGCCCGGCACAGCGCGTGACCTACACCTTGGACGCTTTTCGCTATGCCGAGGCCAACTGGCCTTTTGTGCAGATGATGGCGGTGTGGGTATTTCGTTTTCCGCAGCCCACTTACAGCTATATGGACAATTTCACCCTGGTAACTCCAGACTTTTTACCTAAACCACTTTATGACGAACTGCGCGTCTTTACCGGCAATGCCGTTCAAGAACCGTAACACGTGAGACGTTTTTCCTTTTTCCTTTTTTGCTCATTGTTTTTTGTTATTTGTTTTTCGGGCTGCCGGTCGCTGGAAGATGCTTGGGAACGCGTACAGGAAACGGCCGTTCTGCGCGTGGGCGTCGATCCAACCTACCCGCCATTTTCCGCCGCAGACAGTACTGACCTGTGGGGATTGGATGTTGATCTGGCGCGCGCCCTGGGTGAGGAACTGGGCGTTACCGTGCAGTTTACCTATTTTGGCTATGACGGGTTGTACGATGCCCTGCTGACTGGGCAGGTTGACGTGCTTATCTCCGCCCTGGTGGTGGATGTGGGGCGCACGGGGGATTTCGCCTACTCAGACCCGTACTTCAACGCCGGGGAAGTGCTGGTGGTACGGGCAGGGGATGAGGATTTGGCTGGCTGGCGGGACATGAACGGCCGTACTCTGGCCGTTGAGCTGGGGTCTGAAGGGCACATGGAAGCCAACCGTTGGGACCGCCGCCTGGTAGACCTGACCGTGCAAACCTATGACACCCCCGACGAGGCTTTGCAAGCGGTTGCTCAGGGCCAGGCCACTGCCGCCCTGGTTGATCACGCCAGCGCTCGTCTTTTTGCGCAGCAGCACCCGGAAGCCAGCTTACAGCGTTTGCCAGAACCCGTCACCGTGAAACCTTATGCGCTGGTTGTGCGTAAAGCAGACGGTCGCCTGCTGCGCCATCTCAACAGCGCCCTGGATCGACTGCAAGACTCTGGTGAACTGGAAGCAATATTGACAAAATGGTTAGGAGAATAGGCAGGATGACGAAACTGTTAGGAGCTGCGTTAATATTAGGCGGCATCATCGTGGGCGGAGTCCTGTTTTGGGTGCTTGCGACGTATGGGCAAGAGGGCGACTTAGCCGAGGGCTGGTTGGTACTCATTGGAATCGTTTTGGCGGCGATTCTGGTCTTGCCCCAATTGGGATTGGGCATTTACATCTTGCGCGGGTCACTATCACCAAACGAAGAGCCGTAGGCTATATGACCTGAGGTCAAGGTATGTTATACTCTCGGAAGCCGGTGTGATGCAGTAACCAACAATGCCTG
Organism: uncultured Chloroflexia bacterium; assembly: GCA_963695505.1. Classification (GTDB taxonomy): domain Bacteria; phylum Chloroflexota; class Anaerolineae; order Promineifilales; family Promineifilaceae; genus JACSRF01. The sequence continues at coordinate 16,717 of CAVOGX010000019.1, forward strand.
GCATCCAAGAACTTTTTTAATTCCCGTGAATGGCGGAGTTTCACATCTTCAAGGAGAAAACCGTATGATGAAAGATCACATTTCTGACTTGTTCGACAAAATTACGGGCGAGTCTACTGGCCTGGGCAAGCTGCTGGGAAAAATCCCCGGCCTGGATGGATACATGGAGCGCAGCCGCCGCCGCGAAGCCGACCAGTTGCTGCGCGAAACCATTGCCGCCCGCCTGGAAGAGACCCGTTTGCAATTGGGCAACGTCAGCGAGGAGCTGAGCGGCGACATCATCAAGGCCATGGACCATGCCGAAGCGCTGGGCCGGGCGGACACCCGCCTGATGGGCTTGATTGGCAAAATTAAGGATGCTCCGCAAGGGTACGCCGGGTTCTTTGACGCCATCAAGGTGAAGGAAGAGGACCTGGCTCGTTTGTATGCCTTTGACGAGAGCATGCTGAACCACGCTGACCTGATTGGCACAGCCGTGGCAGCCTTGGAAAAGGCGGTTATGGATGATGGTGACATCAAGAGCGCCATTCGTGAACTGGATACGGCCGTTCGTGAGGCCAACGACACCTTTGCCTCGCGTAACGAAGTGTTGATGGACATTAGCTAGTTTGACAGAGGAGATTTGATATGGCTCGTGTATTTGATCGTGTAGCAATTGATTCCTGGCTGCGAGACGAAGTGGTGCAAAAGTTCCCCCGCGGGGGACTGGGTGACATCAGGTTGGGCTCGCCTTGTATTGTGAATCCGGGGGAAACGGCCGTGTTCGTGCGCGGTGGTGAAGCCCTGGGTACCTTTACCCCCGGCCGCCACATTCTCACCACCGAAAACATCCCCTTTCTCACCGACCTGCTGGAAAAAGGGTTGTTTGGTGGCAAAAACGTCTTTACGGCCGACGTGTACTTTGTCAAAACCACCGACCTGACCATGAAATGGGGCACAGCCAACCCCATCCTCATCGAGCATCCCCAGCGCTCACCAGGAGCCAGCGCCATGATTGGCAACGGCACTTATGTGGTCAAGGTCAAGGATCCGTGGCGCTTCCTCAACGCCATGGACGCCTTCCGCGAAAGCGTGCGCCAGCCGCAGCTCAAAGACCGCCTGGACCCCATGCTGGGGGTCATGATGCAGGACAAGCTCAGCGAGCTGGCCATTGCTAAAGAACTTGGCCCGGCACAACTGCAATCCTTCTCCAAGGAGCTAAACGACCTGCTGGCTGGCCTGCTGCAGGGCGAATTTGACGCCATCGGCATGGTCATGGTGGATTTCAACATTCGCCTGGCGCTGCATCCCAAGTCCCTGGAAGTGGTCACCAACATGGGGTACGGCACCAGCTACGTGCAGAAACAGCAGGCCGACGCGTTTGTGAACGGCCGCTGACAATCCCGCAGGAGGCGCTATGTCTGACATTGGTTTGGGCGCGATGGGTATGGCCGCCATGCAAAATATGCAGCAGCAACAAATGGGCCAGCAGCAACCCGTTCAGCAGCAGGCCCCTGCGCAGCCCGCCCCCAGCGCTGGCGAAGGGGCCTTGCCTGACGTGATGACGCCCTCCCAGGCGGCCCAATATTTGCAGGTGGCTGAAGAAGACGTGATTGCCGCCATTGAGGAAGGGGATCTGAAAGCGCGGAAAATCGGCCGTGCCTACCGCATCAGCAAAGCGGCACTGGAAGAATTTTTAGCCGGGTAAACGGCCGTTTCCCATATTATTGCAAAGTGAAGCCCCGTAGAAATTCTGCGGGGCTTTTTTTGTGGGGCTTGTTTTCCCAATCGCAATTCTTCAGGGGAAGTTGTTCTGAAGACAACTTTTTCTTCCCAAGCAATGGATCGTTTGGTCCAAGAAATGAAATTTTCTTCCGAAGAAACTTTGTAGGATTTACTTAGCCTTCAATCAGATTCCCAAAAACCAATTTCTCAAGCCAGTCTAGAGCAAGTCTAAAGCCAACTCAAGATGGCGTGTGGTAAGCTGGTATTATTGCGCCATAAAAATGGCGGTTGGTTCTTTAACAAGCCAGCAACCCCCAACCCCGCGTACAGCGATGCTTTAACGACTGATATCAATGGGGGAGAAATTGTTGCCGCTGCCGCCGCAGGCGCTGTGGTTGGGGGACGTTAGGAGCAGCAGCACCAGCAGTAACAACCTATGCAACAGTGGCTGCTGCTCAAGTGCAAACCACAGTTGTAGCCGCCACAGCCGCTTATCGAACCGCTGCGGCTGTTGTTGGAGGGGTTGCAGAAACAGCCGCAGAATGCGCCATGAAGGGCGGGGGTTGTGGCGCAGCAGATTACGTTGTAGGGGGTGCGACTGCTGGTCTTGCACATAGGCTTTCCCCTGTTAATTCTGGAGAATATGGAACGACTGGTAGTCACCATATCCACGCTCAAAGTGCGTTTTCGGATCATCCCAACAATAATGCGGGAGCCGCTATAAGTCTAAGAAGTGATTTTATGACTGAAAACGGTATCCGTCACATAGGGGCTGGAAGTATAACAAGCTAGAAGAGCATTGGAAATCTTGCCAACGATATATCTAAAGCTACCAACGAAGAGCATTCGGAAATCTTGCCAACGATATATCTAACGGAACCTCAGGCAATACAATGATTGCCCATAATCGAATTGCCGTTGAAACTTTAATGAGTTGTGGGATGTCAGAAGCCGATGCGAGGTCTTTAGTAGCTACATCATTATGGAATCTTCGAGGACAAGGGGTAAGATACCCAACAAATGTACCTTGGAAACCCAATCTTGACGTTGATGGTCGTTTTAGATAACAGAGGAAATTATGAATGGTGGAACTACAATACTTGATGACTTTGGGCACGAGTTCGTCACACACATTAGAGATTCAACAGTTAGGTACTGCAGAAGCATAATTGATGCCGAAAATCCAAAGGCGAAACTTGACCAACTTGTACAACGTGCTATCAATTCTTATGAAGATGACCATAGGGAGATACTTCGAGAACAGTTGGTGCCATTAATAGTCGACATTACCATTGCGAATTTTTTTTGGTTCTTACAACAAAAATATGAAGGAACGCCTACAATAATTAGAGGGATGTCGCTAGTAATTCGCGACCAAAACGGTAAAGAATATAACTTAGAAGAGATCAGTGATGGGTTAGCTGGTGATTTTGATTGGTGGGTAGAACAATATAATAAAGAAGGTATATTCAATCCGAAATAAGCGGAAGCCTCATGCTGTATCCGGTTGATGAAAATGTGGATCGATGGAACATCACAGTTATCCACAATTCCATAGCCATTCTACATGTGTGGCGTCGCCTTGACCTCTGCGCGCTTGCCTGATGCTTTGGTGCGGTTGGACAATAAATCCTTGCATATTGGTTTGCAACGGCAGATGAAAACATGGTCGGTTTGGTTTGGCTTGCACGCGGTCAGATAGGCTTGCGGGGCGGCGACCGCTTTATCCGTCAAATACACCGCCCGGTCTTTGCGGCCCTTCCCCTGCCGGATGATAAGCTGCTCAGCATTGAGCGCTTTGCCAGCGCTGACACCATAGTACCTAACCCCGACAACCCACAGAGCTTCAACCGGTATAGCTTACGTTTTAAATCACTCCGATGACGCACACATAATACACCTCATTTCGGTAGGGAATCAGCGGGTTGTGCTGAATCCGTGATATTTTCTTGCACATACCAACGATACTGACCGCCGTGCTCCAGGCGCCAGGTGAGAAAACGGCCGTTCCTGACCCCCTCCGGCAGTTCCCCCGCCGCCAACTGCCAGTGAGCCGCCGCCTGCGCCAGCGGTACCAACGCCGGCCAACTGTGAGCCGGCAGGTCACGCGGCGCACATCCGCGCAATCGGTAAACCAGCGCTTCATCCAGCGGGATGTAGACCGGCGCGCCAGGCTGCGCTTGCCGCCCCGGCAGCAGCCCGCGCCGGAACCAGTCCAGCAACACCGAGATGGAAACACCCAACCGTGTGGCCGCTGCTTGCGCCGGGACAAAGCCATCTGCCGTGGGATTGACGGCAATGCCATGCTTGTAGCGCAAATGCTGCACCCGCGCCTTGTCCCAATAGGCTACCGATTGCCCCGGCACATACGCCGGGTCATCCTTTACATGCCAACTGCTGACCATGCCCTCCTGGTTGAGCCCGGCGGCAATCGCCGCATCGTGATGCCCGGCGACCGCCAGGTCGCGCACGCGCTGCAACAACTGCGGGTTGGAGGGATGACCGGGCTGTGGACGTACAGCCGTCAGGCGCGTCACCGCTCCCGTCTGCCAGCGCACGGCGAGATGGGTGACGCCGGCTTCCTGCGTGCTGTCCAGGGTCACATCGGCGATTAGCGTGCGCAGCAGCCGTTTGCGGTCAGCCAGCGTCGTCGTCTGCGCCGCCCACAAGGCGGGCAAATCGGCGGCCATTTGCTGCACCAGCGCCACCTCTTCGGCGGAAACGGCGTGCAGATGCGCCGCCTGCACCTGTTCCCACTCTTGTTCCAACTGCGCCTGGGCTTGCAAGGCCGCCTCCCAGGCCCGTTCCAACGCCGCCGCCACCAGGCGCAGCTGCGGGTCTACCTGCTCATAGCGCGTTTGGGCCAACGTTACTTCGTACTGCGCCCGCGCCAATTGCTGTCCCCACTGCTGGCGCAAGGCCGCCTGCTGCGTCGTCATCTCGGCCACGGCGGCGACAGCCGCGGCCACCGCTGCTGGCTGCGCCGCTTCCAGAAAGGCGGCCACCACCGCCTGGTCCACGTGGGCATAGGGGAAGAACTGGCAGCGCGGCGCGTTGAACTGGCGCTTCGTCGCCTCGCAGACGTAGGCCGGTTTGTCCCGGTAGCGCACGCGCATGGGCCGCCCGCAGCGGGCGCAGATGACCATCCCGACCAGCAGCGCCCGCCCCTTACCGGCCGCTCCCTTGGCGGAAAAAGGTTGGTTGCGCGCGCCGTGATTGGCCTGCGGGTGGGCCGGGTCGGCAAAGGGCGTGGCCTGCCAGTTGTGCGCTAATCGTTCCTGGTTGTCCATGTAGTCCTCCCAGCTAATATAGCCGGGAAAGGCATCGGCTCGCAAGACCTGCCATTCCTCCGGGGGCAGCCGCCCGCCGTAGCGCGCGCCTGGCGCGCCCGGCAGTCCATCCCGCTGCCGCTGCCCGTAGGCGTAGACGCCGGCGTAGGCGGGCAGCTTGAGAATCTGATACACCTGGCTGTAACTCGGTCTGCCCCAGACGATAATCGCCTGTCCGAGGGCGTTGCGGCTCTGGCGCGGCAGGCGCAGTCCCGTCGCTTGCAGATGGCAGAGCACGGCATGGGCGCTGCCCAGGCGGCGAAAGAGGGTGAACACCTGTGCGATGCTGGTTTGCACCTGTTCGTCGGGGGTGAAGATGACCTGGCCGTTGGGCAGCCGTTCGTAGCCGATGGGCAGGCGCAGCGCCAGTTCGCCCCGTTTGGCTTTGTTCAGCCGCGCCGCCTGCATTTGCTGGCGCATGATGTGCCACTGCGCTTCGGAAAAGGCGCCTTTGACGCCTAGCAGCAGGCGGTCGTCGTAGGCGCGGGGGTCGTAGACGCCGCCGCTGTCGCTGACCAGGACGTGGTTGATGGCCGCCAGGTCGAGCAGTTGGTACCAGTCGGCGCAGTTGCGCGCCAGGCGGGAGACGTCGGTGACCAGCAGCATACCCACTTTGCCCGTGCCGACGTCGGTGAAGAGGCGTTGGAAGCCGGTGCGTTGGCTGCTGCTGACGCCTGATTTGCCCAGGTCTTCGTCTATGACGACGATGCGTTCCTCGGGCCAGCCCCAACTGCGGGCGCGGGCGGCGAGCTGATATTGCAGGTCTTGAGATTCGACGTGTTCGGCCACCTGGCGCAGGGTGGATTGGCGGATGTAGACGTAGGCCCAGCGCTGGCGATGCCGTTCATGGATTTTGGGATGATCGCTCATCGGTCACCTCCGCGGCTTGTGGGTTCTCCCTCTGGTTTGTCTGGGCTGTCAGGTATTGGGTAAGCAGGGCGGCCAGCAGGCGGGTCAATTCCTGCTGGCGGGCCGGGGGCAGGCTCTCCCAGGCGGCTGGCCTGGGGGATGATGGGGGCAGGGTCATGGGTCTCCTCCGGAGCAGGGGTTTGCATGGTTTGTACCAGTTTAGCCAATGCCAGGAGGGTGTGGAGGGTGACGGGGGGAACGGCCGTAACCGTTGGCGGTGGACTTTCTATGGCCTCTTGCACCGGGATGGCCCAGGTCTGAGGAATGCTGACGGTGCCTGTTTGGGGGTGGCTGATGATGTAGCGGGCGGGTTGGCGGGGAGTGGCTTTGAGACTGCGTTTGAGAACGGCCGTTTGCCCAGCCAGGGGGTGATTTGGATGTATAATCCACACAACCTGTGGATCTTCTATCGGTATAGGGGTTTTATTTAGATGTTGTCCCTTTGCGCTTTGCTGATCCAACAGGGCATTGCGCTGAGGTAGGAGATGAAGCTTGTTGGGCTGTATGGGAAGCACATTATCTTCAAATGTATAATGAAAATACGGAGTCGCTGTGGGGAATGCCGGAATTTTGGGAATACCTTGGTAGCCTTTCGGAGCCCGAGCTTAATACAGTTTTAGATCTAGTAAATGAAGGCGCATTTGAAGCTTCAATAATCGTTGCAGGACGCCCGGAGTGGAATTCTGATGGAGACTACACGACAGGGGAGCTTTCATTTGGCGCCTGGCTTGTAGGTGTCAATGTCGCGGTTACAATGGACAAATATGGAAATGTATATTTCGGGGTTGGAGGAAATCTCGGAAAGTCGTTTCTTACATTTGCTTCTATTAGAGTAGTTGAGGGTTGGATGTTGAGCCGTTATGAGTCAAGTGAGATAGGTTTGCAGGATTATTTAGGAGGGCTATCGCTCAATCTTGGGGGTGGGTGGTTACCAGGATTAGCATTAACAACCAATTTCTCGGATTTCAGCGGGGAGTTTGGAGGGTACTCGCCTCACGCAGGTATAAGCCTGTCGGTAACAGGAAGAATTTATGATAACCATTCGAGTGAACCTTGGTTTATTCAAAAGTGGTTCAAGTGATCAAAAATCGCAGCAGTTGCCATAAAACGAGGGAAGTTCATGCTTGACAGTTTACCAGAGCTTATTGTTATTTTCTGCGGAATGCCTATTGGTGCAATTGTCGCTGGCTATATTGGTTTTCTAGCGTGGTTTAGGATTGACGATTTCAAGGGCATGGTTAATAAAAGAATAAATAGTAGAGGCTGGCTGTTGGGCACCGGCCTTATCGAAGCGTGGATGTCGACCCAATTTTATATTTGGTTTATTAGAGGCATCACCTTGTTGGGTTTTGGTTTTTGTGTTGTTGTTCTTATAGCTTCTTTAGTTGCTATGCTATTGAGGTAAATTAAGAGCCTATCAAAAAATATTCCTTGCTGTGGCACGGCCGTTCCCCGCGGCACATGATCGGCGTCAGCGCTGGCACGCATTACGAAACGGCCGAAATAACAATGAATGGTGAAAAATGAATAATGAATGGTGAACGGGCATTCCGCCTTCAGCATTCACCATTCCCCATTACAAAACGGCCTCCCCCAAAAAAGATTCTAAAGCCAAACTAAAGCAAGTCTAAAGCCAACTCAAGCTGGTGTGTGCTAAGCTGATGTTATCGCCATAACATTGGCGGTTGGTTCTTTAACAAGCCAGCGACCCCTACCCGGCGCACAGCAACCATACTTCGGCTTCGCTAGCACAAGTTTTAGGCAGCGCCAGCGCCATGACGGATGCCAGCCAATGCTGCTGCAAGAAGGCCAACCCAGTAAAGAGCAGCATTTAGCCCAGGTATTGCGGGTGGGGCGCTTGTTTTGCAGCAGGTGAAGGAGGTCAATGAAGTTGCAGGGGATGCCCTCTATATCGATAATGACGCGGCTTTTGTACTTCGCCAATCTGTATTGAGAAGTAGCTGAATTACCATTTAATAGTGAATGTTACACGCGCATTCCGCGTTCCGCATTCATCAATCTGCAATGAGGCCAGTGCTCAATTACCAATTTCTTACAAGGGCAACGGCCGTTTCCGGCGAGTCCGCAAAAGCCAGCAGCTTGTGGTGAGCGGCAGAGACGTACCCCCCGGACAGCGCGCCATCCACTACGGCCGGCCACATCTCCCCCAGCAGCACCAGCGGGCGCGGGCTAATTTCCCCCACCTGCAGAAAGCTCCACGCCAGGGTCATTTCCGACAGCGTACCAATGCCGCCGGGCAGGGCAATCATGCCCGCGTTGTGGGTCACCAGGTGCAGCAGCCGCTCCCGCAGGGTGGGGTAGCGAATTTCCTCGGTCACAAAGGGGTTCGCGCCGCCGGGTCGAAACTGCTCAATCTGGTCGCAGGTGACGCCAATGACGTGGCCGCCCGCTTCCGCCGCGCCCTGGGAAACGGCCGTCATCGTGCCCACGTAGCCGCCGGTAGCCACGACGAACCCGGCCTCGGCCAGCAGTTGCCCTACCCGCCGCGCCTGTTCGTAGGCCGGGCTGCCCGGTTTGGGAGCGGAACTGCCAAAAACGGTGATAATTTTTGCGGTCATCTCTCTTGATACTCTCCTCTACTCACCTGCTCTTCTGCGCTAGGACCCTGCTAGACCAGGAACGCCGGACAGGGTCGCGGCATGGCGCACGGCACTGCGTATGGCTTCGGTTATGACTGATACGGCCATATTTGCCACCAGGTCAAAAGGCGCGTCTACCACGCCGGAAGCCAGGGCAAAGGCGGTGTCCCCGTCGTGGGTGGCGTGCACGGGGTTAATGGCCAGGGCCATGCCGTCGTGGGCGCGCTGCGCCAGGCGGTTTACCTCCGGCATGGTGAAACGGGCGTTGGTAAACACCGCCACCAGGGTCGTGTTGGTGCCGGAAAGCGGCAGCCGCTCTTCAGTGATGAACCGCAGCGGGTAATCTTCCACCAGCCAGCCGCTCGCCAGCTTGCGCGCCCCGGCCAGCACCGTTCCATCGGCATTGAGGATATCGCCCACGGAATTGGTAACGGCCGTAGCCGCCACCACGCACTTCTCCACAGCCACCGTAGCCAGCCCAAAGCCGCCCTTCATCATCTGCTGGAAGCCGCCCCACTTGCCCACCGTTACACCGGCCCCGGCCCCTACGTTGCCCTGGGCAATAGGACCATCGCTGGCAGCCAGGCAAGCCGCATACCCCATTTCCGCATCGGGGAAGCGCTGCCCGCGGCTGAAACCCAGGTCGTAGACCACGGCAGCGGGCACAATGGGAATGGGGCGAATGGGCGTGAAGTGGCCGATGCCCTTTTCGCCTAAATAGCGCATGACGCCATCGGCAGAAGCCAGACCAAAGGCGCTGCCGCCTGTGAGCACCACGGCATTGACGTAGTGCAGCGGCTTGTCCGGCGCCAGCAGGCCGATTTCGCGGGTTCCGGGAGCCGGACCGCGCACGTCGGCGCTGCCTACAGTTTGCTCCGGGCAGAGGATAACGGTGCAGCCGGTGTGAAACGTGGTGTCGGTAGCGTGGCCGATTTTGAAACCGGCAAGTTCGTTGGCCATAGTGGGGTTCCTTGTTATTGGTAACTGGCAGTCGGTTGATGGCTTACCAGCCACTAGCTACCAGGTTACGAACAAAAAAGGCTGACAGCTTATGAGGCTATCAGCCTTGGGCGACTGGTGGGATTTGAACCCACGATCTTCTGGGCCACAACCAGACGTGTTAACCCCTACACTACAGCCGCCATGATTGCGACGGAAATCTTACCATAGCTCCCCCCTGGCGGCAAGGAAATAGCGGCGCTGCTATTCAGCTATTCAGCTATTCGGCTGGTAAGCCAATCTGCCAGTTAGCTTGACATGCCGAACTGCTGACGGGCTGACGCGCTGACACGCTAACAAGCTAAAACCCTGATTAGCTGTTTTGTGGAAACGGCCGTTCTTGCTATCATCGGGTCGCTATGAATAAAAAATACGCGTTTTACGCTTTTATTGGCCTGTGGCTGCTGCTAGGGTTGATGGGAACAAACACAACTGCTGCCCAAAATCCGGCATCACAGGTCTTTCAATTGGTGAACCAGGTACGCGCCAACTATGGTCTGACCGGATTTACCTACAACGGCCGTCTGGCCGCTGCTGCGCAAGAGCAGGCCAACTGGATGGCCGTGAACGTGCAGTACCTGCATAACCACGACGGCTCCACGCCGCAGACCCGTGCCACGTCAGCCGGGTATGGCGGGCGCGTGTCCGAAAATATCGTCGGCGGCACCGACCTGACTCCACAGCAGGGGGTTACCTGGTGGCAAAACAGCGCCGTGCACTTCAACACAATGATCTCCACCCGCTACAGCGAGGCCGGAGTAGGCGTGGCTTACGGGGCAGATCAAAACTTCTACGTGCTGGTGGTGGGCAACCCATCTGACGCGCCGCCTCCGGCGCAGCAGTCGGCCCAGCCAGAAACAGCCCCCGCTTTTGTGGCGCCTATTGTGTTGGCAGCCCCGCGGGAGGATGGTTCTGTGGTGCACACCGTACTCACGGGGCAAACATTGTGGGCCATTGCCGCCCGTTACGAAGTGCCCCTGGAAACGCTGCTGCTGTACAACAATCTAACCGAAGATTCATTTTTGCAGCCTGGGGATGAACTGCTGATTCGGTTAGCTGAAGGGCAGGCGCCGCCGCCCACGCCCACGCCGCCGGCTACCCACCTGGTGCGCGAGGGGGAAACGGCGTGGACCATCGCCGCACGCTATCGCCTGACGCTGGCTGAGATTCTGTGGCTGAATGGCCTAACCGAAGAGAGCATTTTGCACCCGGGGGACGAGGTGGTGATTCGACTGCTGCCGGGGCAAACGCCGCCGCCCACGCCCACGCCGCAGTTGGCCCACATTGTGCGGCAGGGGGATACACTGTGGGGCATTGCCCTGAGTTATAGCTTATCGCTGGATGAACTTTTGACGTTGAACGGCCTGGATCAAAACACCCTGATTCGAGTGGGGCAGGAGCTGTATATTCGCGCTCCGGCTACGGCCGTTCCCACCGCCACGCCCCAGCCAGCCTTCACGAGTACACCCATGCCCACCTCTCCGCCCACGGAAACGGCCGTGATCAATGCCGTGATTGCCGCGCGCATCACCGCTACGGTTCCGGTGCTAGCCAGCAATAATGGGGGAGAAACGGCCGTAAACCCGGCCCTCTCCGCGACAACTGAAACTTCAGGAAGCTTTGGCAGCGCGATTATGCTGGGCAGCGTCATTGCTGCCGTGGGGCTGCTAGCTCTGGCCATTGCCGTCGTCACCGCTGTGCGCCGCGCCCTTTAAATCAGAATTCCCGTGAAAACTTGCCTGTAAAACTTCGGCAATCCAGGTAAGCGCAGGTATAATGACACGCTGCCGCAGGCAGCCGCCACAGGCGGCCAACAACGACACAAGCAGAGGAGATTTACATGTCAGAACAGCGAAAAAAGGTTCGTGTAGCAATTGTTGGCATTGGCAACTGCGCTTCATCTCTAGTGCAGGGGGTAGAATATTACAAAAATGCTGCCGCCGATGCCGAAATTCCCGGGTTAATGCACGCCACCGTAGGCGGGTACCACATTCGTGATATTGAATTTTCAGCGGCCATAGACGTCGTGACTTCCAAAGTAGGAAAAGATTTAAGCGAAGCGATATGGTCTCAACCCAATAACACCATCAAATTTGCCGAAGTACCCTATTTGAACGTGCCTGTACACCGGGGAATGACCCATGACGGCTTGGGCAAATACGTCAGCACCAAAGTAGAAAAAGCACCTGGTCCTACTGATAATATTGTGAAGATTTTAAAAGATACCGGCACTGACGTGGTGGTAAACTTCTTGCCTGTTGGTTCGGAAATGGCCACTAAGTGGTACGTGGAGCAGGTGATGGACGCCGGGTGCGCTTTTGTCAATGGCATTCCTGTTTTTATTGCCAGCTCGCCCTACTGGAGCAAGCGTTTTGAGGAGCGGGGGCTGCCGATCATTGGCGATGACATCAAGAGCCAGGTAGGGGCCACCATTACCCACCGCGTGCTCACCAATTTGTTTAAAGACCGCGGTATTCACCTGGATCGCACCTATCAGCTCAACTTTGGCGGAAATATGGACTTCTACAATATGTTGGAACGGGAGCGGCTGGAGTCAAAGAAGATATCTAAAACTAATGCCGTGACGAGCCAACTTCCCTACGACCTGGGTGAAGAGAACGTCCACGTGGGCCCTAGCGATTACGTGCCATGGCTGACGGATCGCAAATGGTGCCACATTCGCATGGAAGGGCGCGCTTTTGGCAATGTACCCTTGAACCTGGAATTGAAGCTGGAAGTTTGGGACTCGCCAAACTCTGCCGGTGTGATGATTGACGCGGTGCGCTGCGCCAAGCTGGCATTGGACCGGGGTATTGGTGGCCCGCTGATTGCTCCATCTTCGTATTTCATGAAATCGCCGCCGCAGCAGTTTACCGATGACGTAGCGCGGAAGATGACGGAAGAGTTTATTGCAGGCAAGTAGCACATTGGGGTTTGCTTGCTTATAGATTTGAGACTGGAGATTAGCCGGTTGCTGGTCTCCAGTTTTTGTTTGGGGGCGTGATGCGGGTTTCTTCACGAGTTCCGAATGGGATACAGGATAAGCCCATTGTGGCGTACCTGGCGCAGCGGTTTACCTACCTGGACGCAGAGGCGTGGCGGCAACTGGTGGAGAACGGCCGTATCTGGTGCAATGATTCTCTCTGCCAATTAACTACCCTTGTGCAGGCGGGCGACCACATTACCTGCGAGCTGCCCGACTTCCCTACCCCTGAAGTGAATCTGAACTACGACATTGTGTTCGAAGACCCGTGGCTGCTGGGCATAAACAAACCGCCCAACCTGCGCGTGCACAGCCAGGGCAAATTTGTGACGGCTAATTTGATGTACCATCTGCGCCACCAGCGGCAGCCCCCGTATCCGGAAGCTCTGCTGGTGAACCGGTTGGATGCCGACACATCAGGAGTGGTGCTGGTGGCGCGCGCCCCTGATGTGAAGCAGACGCTGGACGCCCAATTTGCTGCCGGTGAAGTGGAGAAGCTGTATCTGGCAGTGGTGGCTGGCGTGCTGGACCCACCAACGGGGGTGATAGACCTGCCTGTGGGCAAGGTGGCTGGTTCCCGACTGGCGCATCGACAAGGCGTGGTTTCTGAGGGGAAAACGGCCGTTACTTATTACAAAACTGTTTCCACATATCAATCCACCTTTTCCCTGGTTGAATTAAGCCCCCAAACAGGCCGGACCCACCAATTGCGAGTTCACCTGGCAGCGATAGGCCATCCCATAATTGGGGATGCCCTATACACAATGAGTGACTGCACATTTTTGCAGTGGCTGGCAAATCCCCAGCCGACGCCGGAGATGCAGGGCATGACTCGTCACGCATTGCATTGCCTGGAAACACGCTTCCTACACCCTATTCAGGGCCAGGTGTGCACTATTGTTGCGCCTCTGGCCGCGGATATGCAGGAGTTGTTGGTACGTTTGGAAAGTGGGTCAGGTGTCTTTGAATAAAAACCCCTGGCGTTTTCTATTACGTTCTTTGTGAGATGTAAATTCTCATAATGGAGTGCCAGCTTTGCTAAAAAGGTCCGGGGGAGCTGAAGTGGGGGTTAGCAGGCGCAACGCTCCCGGGCGGATTTCGCAGCGTAAGGGGGTGTAGCCGGCGCGGTCGCCGTCGGTTTGGCAGGGCATGGTGGGCTGGGTGTGAATGGTGACAGAACGGCCGGGCACGCAAAGAGCATCAGAGTCTCGCAGGTGTTCGCGGCGCATTACGCGAGTGATGTGACGAATGGTCTGGGCAAGCCCTTTTCCACGAAACAGCCAAACCTCAAATAGGCCATCATCTAAATGTGCTTGCGGACTGAGCACAACTTCCCCACCGTACATGCGACAATTGCTGATGACGACCAAAATGTACTCATCTTCGTAAACCTGTCCATCAATTGCGATCTGAGCGTGCATGTCGGGCAATGTGGGGGCTAAACTCAGGGCTTGCAGCGCGTACCCCATAGGCCCCAATCGCTTGGACCACTTGGGACGCGGCTCTAGTTGGTTTACCAGGTATCCATCTGCTCCTGTGCCAGCCCACAACATCCAGAAACGGCCGTTTTCATCAAACTGGCCTCCTTGAGCTGCTGAATACGTAAATCCTAAATCCATTTGCTGGACTCGACCCGCAGACAATAAATCTGCTGCCTCAAGTAATTTTTGCCTGTTCATCAACCCCGGGCGGGGCATGCCAAGCTCTTTAGCAAATGAATTAGCCGTGCCAACGGGCAGAGGTGCCATCACCGTGTTCGTACCGGCCAGGCCATTGGCAGTTTCCCCTAAGGTGCCGTCACCTCCCGCGGCTATAACCAGTTCATGGCCAGCCTCCGCTGCCTGGCGCGCTAATGTGGTTGCGTGCCCGGCAGCCTGAGTTGCGTGAAGGTGCACGGCCCAGCCACGCAGTTGCCAATATTCTGCTACGAGCTCAATCGTAGCTGATAAATTTGTTGGCCCAGCTAGGGGATTGTAGATCAAGGTTGCCTGCCGCATCTGTTTCTACCTCTACCCAATATTGGTAAAGTTGGTTTGCCAGTTTTTTGGGTTGTGCATCGGTTGTATCTAGTATAATGTGTGGACCCACAATGGGTTCTTGTTTTTCCACCATCCACTTATACACCGACCAATCCGCATCTGACAAATCTTCGTGGTGGCGCTCGCCTGACATCCGCCGGAACAACCGCTGGCGAATTGTTTCTTGCGCCGCTTGCACCAAAGCAATAGCTACGGGCGCACCACATTGTTTGGCAAGACTAACCACGTATTCACGTCGTGCAGCGAGGTAATTTGAGGCATCAAAAACCACCCGTTGATCCATTTCCAGGCGGCGAACGATAAGCTCATAGCTTAAATCGTATACTTTTTCTTGCTCAGAAGCTGTGTAGAGGGGCCTGTTTCGAAGTTGGACCCGAACCCAGTCGGTACTGATAACTACAAATGGCAATAATCGGTGTAGTTCATAGACAATCGAGGATTTACCACTTCCTGGTAAACCGGCCATTAACAGCAAACTTCCCCCATTGCGTATTTTTGGGGATGCAGGCAGCATGGCATTTATGTCGTCAATCAACTTTAGGTTGAGCATGGTTGTTATATGCCTCAAAGTTGATTATAGAGCCCAAAACAGCTCTCGTGAATGGTTCCTTAGTCCACTACGTTACTTTTTCATGGATGAAAAATGATTGGAGTGCTTCGAAAAATGGGGCAAAAATGGCAAAGAGCTTAGATTGCAGCGATACAATCTAAGCTCTTTCTCCTTGTCCTCTTCCCTTTATGAGTACGATGGGATGATACCGGGCAAAGCCATGCTGTCATGATGGGAGCGATGAAGGTGCAGTGACGTTTGAATGAATCTGTAATGGTGCAACAATGACGGCTATGATTAGGCTGTTTATCTGTACAAGATGTAGGTCTGATGAGGCTGCAATGTTTGCTGTATCGAGGCTGCAATGAAGCGACAATGAAACTGCGATTTAGCTTTGCAAAGAACCATGTAATCATTGATGCCAGTATCATGCATATTAGGATGTAAAGGGTAAAGGCCGACGCAAGCCATGCATGGTGAGACTGCGATGTGAGCATAAATGCGGCTGTGAAGTTGTTACAATGCAATTAGAGATGATGTTGTGTTGCGGCTTCGTTGTTGGTTTGCGTCTTTGATGGTTTGACCATCACACTATTTTTATAACCGAGGAGTGTTACAATTAGCGTTACAATTTTTAATAGATGGTTAACAAGGCTAATAGCTTGGTAATGGCCGCCAGTATGGCCCATGTGAAATATGTTGCAAAATAAAATGGGACTCATCAAAAACTCGATGAATCCCATATCGTGAATATTCCCCTAATGTTTTGTAGGTTTAGCGGTTACGGCCGTATTGCTCGTGGCTTGATACCCAATCAGAAGAGGAAATTGCTGATGCCAATGAAATTTCCCCGGCCAGGGCTGTCGCCGCGACGATTTCCGCAAATTTATTAACCTTCCCTTTCCCAAAGCAGCCCAGAAGCTCCAAAGATTCGCGTTGGGTTGCCAATCCCACACCGCCGCCATAGGTGGCCACAATGAGCGACGGGATTGTCAGAGACATGTACATATCGCCTTCCGGCGTAAGTTCAGTGTAAAGAACACCTGCCGAGGACTCGGAGACGTTGGCCACATCCTGTCCGGTGGCAATAAACAAAGCCGTGATAGCATTGGCTGAATGCAAGCCATTGTTGTTGGCGCCGGAAAGAATGGACCCGACGTTGGCTACCCCGTAATGATAGAATAATCCTTCCGGTTCGACGCGCATGTGCTGGATGAGTACATCTTTTTTGATGACGGCTTCGGCTGTTACGCGCTTACCTCGGGTACGCATAATGTTAATTTGCGATGCTTTCTTATCGGTTGCCAAATTGGATTCCAGGTAAAAATGCTTGATTTCCCCTTGTTTGTACTGGTCGATAATCCAACTGCTGGCAGCGAAAGTAGCCCGGCCCACCATATTTTGCCCGGCGGCATCACCCGTTTGGTAGTTGAAGCGTAGGTAGGCAAATTTGCTGGCCAGGTAAGCGTCAATATCGCGCAATTTGGCTACACTGGATGTTGATTCCGCCTCTTCGCGAATTTTATCCACGTTTTCGTTGACCCAGGCTACAAAATCCCGGGCGGCGCGGGCGTCATCAAACACGAAAACAGGGGCGCGCTGCATGACGTCGCCGACGACGCTGGCTTTTATTCCGCCGCTGAGGTTCATAACCTTGATTCCTCGGTTATAAGAGGCTACCAGGGTTCCTTCGGTCGTAGCCATAGGAATAAGAAAATCTCCCTGGGCGTGCTCGCCGTGGATGGTAATAGGTCCCGCAAATCCTATGGGTACCTGGGCAACCCCCGTAAAGTGTTCGATATTGCCCTGCGAGATATGGGGATCAAAAGAATACTGGGTGATATGTTCCAATTTGTGGCCAGTAAATTCTTCTACAAATTTTTGCCGCTGGCGAATAATTTCGGGGGCGTAGTCGTCTTTGCGATCTCGCGGGATGCGTATGAGGTCGTCGCGCTTGCTAATGGCATCTTCGACTTTAAATTTCAGTTTGCCGAATGGCTTGGCCCGAAAGGAAATTTCGATCTGGTGCTTGCCTTCAGGCAGGTTGTCGATGGCGGCAGTGAGATTGACAATGGTTTTCAGGGGGAAAGGAATAGGCGTTTCGGGGGAAATCTTGTTAGGGGTTAGGGTTTGGCCGTTGTCAAGGTCCAGAGTAACGGCCGTTAATGGCACTACTCGCTCGTTAATCTTTATCCCTTCTAACCCGGCAAATTCCGCATCGCTGAGCCTGTTTTTAAGTGAGAAACGCACACCCCCTTCCACATTCTCCAGGCTGCCAAAGGTATACAACTGTTTCAGGACCATACTGGGTATTAACATCAGCTTGTCTCCTCTATGTCTTATTCTTCACTATCGCCCATTAGGCGTCTTTTGACGTCCTGCGCCTGGTTTTGCAAGGAGTAATTGACCAGGTACCACATACCCTTCCACGTTTCGGGGTCAAGCAAATCCTTCGGTGAAGCACCCTCCAGCATTTCCTGCATGCTGACCAGGGTTTCACCGCCAGGCAATTTGACCAATTGCTTATTTACCCGTTGGCGCATGGCACTCGTTTCATTCTGCAGCGAATAGGTAAGCAGGTAAGCTAACCCCTTCCAGGTGGCCGGATCGAGCATGTCTTTGGGGGTCGCCCCTTGCAGGCTTTCTTGCAATTCCCGCAGCAAATCGCGCTGCATATCGGGGGTGAAGCGGTCAATGTTTTCGCGGATGAGTTTCAGTAGATTCAAGGGGGAGAACGCGGGGGGAGTGTAATCTGGTTCTGCAGTGCGCAGCTTTTCTGCAGCCTGGTTTAACTCTTGCACAACTTCTTCAAAATCTGGTTCGGGCGAGGCTGGTTGCATAGCCGCATGGATGTGACAGAAATCAGATCCAGTCTGGGCGCTGTTTTTGCAGGGATTGCCAGATTTGGTCATGGCCTGACAGCGTTTTTTCTCTTCGCTCATGATTCACTCCTGATGCAGTTGGGGTAATTGGAAATAAAAACGGGATGACGATATCATCCCGTTTATGCCATATCTTGTCAAGTTTTTAAAATTTTCTAGATGCCAGTTAAGTTCCCCAACTTCTAGTAACTTTTATCTGGTTATTCGGCCATCGCCCATCTTTCCCCAGCCATCATTAAGCCCAACTCTTCCACCGTGGTGCTGCTGCTGTCCACAATGCCCATCACCTCGCCGCCAAACATGACCAGGATGCGGTCTGACAAGGCACGTACTTCATCCAGGTCTTCAGAGATGAGCAGTGTGGCCAATCCTTCGGACCGCTGCTTTAGGAGCTGGTTGTGGATGTACTCGGTGGCGCCGATGTCTACGCCGCGCGTGGGCTGGGCGGCAATAAGGACGCGGGGCTGGCGCGCCAGTTCCCGGGCTAGAATGAGCTTTTGAATGTTGCCCCCAGAGAGATTTTTAGCCCGTGTTTCCTGGCTGGGGGTCTTGATGTTGAATGAGCGAATCATCTCTTGAGCATGGGCGGCTATTTGATTGAAATTGAGGAAGATTCCCTTGCTGTACGGTTCGCGCACGTGGTCTTGCAGAATCAAGTTTTCCGCCACGCTGAAATCTTTGACCACCCCGTCGTGCATGCGCTCTTCGGGGATGTAGGAGAGGCCAGCGTCAAACATTTGGGAAGGGGTGAAATTAGTGACCACTTTCCCATCCAGGGCAACTTCCCCTTTGGCCACGGGTGCGAGGCCGGCAATGATTTCGGCTAACGGCCGTTGCCCATTGCCCGATACCCCCGCTACACCTAAAATTTCGCCGCTGCGCACCTCAAAATTCACGTTTGATTAAAATCGCCTGCCCGTCATCATCAACGGCCGTTACGTTTTCCAGCTTTAAGCGCACGTCACCAACCTGTGCCGGGGGGCGCACCCGCTCCAACAGCACCTCGCGCCCCACCATCATGTTGGCCAGGTCTCTCTTGGTCACATCCTTGGTCTGCACGGTGCCTATCATGCGACCGTCGCGCAGCACAGACACCCGGTCGGTGAGGGCAAAGATTTCATCCAGTTTGTGGGAGATGAAAATGAGCGCGTGCCCATCTGTGGCCATCTGGCGGAAAATGACGAAGAGGTCGTCGACTTCTTGGGGGGTAAGAACGGCCGTTGGTTCATCCAGCACCAGCAGCGCCGCACCCCGGTAAAGCGCTTTAACAATCTCCACCCGCTGCCGCTGTCCCACAGCCAGCCGCGAAACAATGGAATGCGGGTTGATCTGCAGGCTATATTTCTCGGCCAGTTCCTCGATGCGGCGGGAGACCACATCCAAATCGAGACGCGGTTCGCGGGACGAGCGCAGCCCCAGGGCCACGTTTTCGGCGACGGAAAGCGTTGTCTACCAGCATGAAATGTTGGTGAATCATGCCGATGCCGTGGTTGATCGAATCGGTGGGCGATTGGATGTCAATGACTTGCCCATTGAGCAGAATGTCGCCCTCGTCCTGCTTATACAGACCGTAGAGGATTTTCATCAGCGTGCTTTTGCCGGCCCCATTTTCACCCAGCAAGGCGTGGATTTCCCCCGTTTTGACGTCGAAATCGACGTGGTCGCTGGCTAACACGCCGGGAAAGCGTTTGACGATGCCGCGCATTTCCAGGGACTCAATGCGGGGCAGGCCGGAGGGCAGCAGATTGTTGTTTTCGCTCATGGTTTTTTATCCTGTCACCCAGTACCTGGTTCGTGCCAGGTGACCTGGGTTTGGGTTTCGGTCAAAATTCGGCCGTTTCGAATCACAAAACGGCGATCGGGCTGGCGGCGCAGCGCAGAAACGGCCGTATCCGCATCCAAAACCACCAGATTCGCCAGTGCGCCTTCATGCAGGCCATAATTATCTTAAGCCCCACAGCCTTGCGGCGTTATAGCGCGGCATATTAAAAGCCGCCTCGAATTTCCTCAGGCGCGCCCAAATGGGCGGCATGGGCTGTAATCAGCGCCACCTCCAGCGGATCCATTTTGCCAAAGGGATAAAACATGTTTTGCACGTCGTCTTGCCCGCAAGCCACGTTGACGCCCGCTTCGAGCAGCTCTTTTACCCGTGCAATGCCGCTGGGCTTGGGGTGGCCGTGGCCGCGCCCTTCCAGCATCAGGTTAATGGGGGCATTGGTAATGACGTGGATGTTGGCCTGGCGTACCTTGTCAATGATGCGCGCCGCCATCGTGTCGTCCCAGGCAGACATGGCGCAGCAGTGCCCGGCAGTCACCCGCCCCTGCCAGCCGGTTTCCATGGTTTTGTCGGCCAGCAGTTCCAGCGAATGCCAGTATGGATCGTCCGTTTCGTCGATGTGCATGTCCACGTCGGCATTATGCGCCAGGGCAATTTCAAAGGCGATTTCGATATGGCGAGCGGCGTCATCCATGTCGCGCTCGCCGTGGGGCATGCCGCCCACCAGATCGCAGCCGTTTTCCATGGCTTGCCACATCATGTCTACGGCTTCAGGGTTTTGCGCCAGGCCCAACTGCGGAAAGGCAACAAGCTGGATGTCCATGAGGTGCTGGTACGCTTCGCGGGCAGCGGCCACCCCGCGTAAAATGGACAGGCCGGCGATGTGGTCGATGTCTACGTGGCTGCGCAGCCAGAGCGTGCCGTGGGAAACGGCCGTTCTCACCACAGCACCTGCCCGCGCCACAATGTCCTCCACCGTCAAATCATGCTTCACTTGCGCATAAATGTCGATGGCTTCGTGCAGCGTGCCGCTTTGGTTGATCATTCCCTCCCACAGCAGGGCGTTTTCCAGGTGAAAATGGGATTCGATGAAGGCCGGGGAGATGATGCCACCGCGGGCGTCGATTTCTACTTTGGCGGCAGGGACGTGCGCAGGGGAAACGGCCGTAATCAAGCCATTTTGAATACCCACTTCCAAAGGCAGCCCTGTCTTGTCAGAGAGCCCGTTGCGGATGACCAGGTCCAAATCCACCATACATTGCGCCTTTTAGCAAAATTTGGATGGTTGGTTAGTTGGATGGTTGGCTAGTTCGATCACAACCAACCATCCAACAAGCAAACAAACTAACGAATTACGTTTATCCGCGTGGTTCAACCACGATTTCTATTGTGCCGTTGATGATGCCTTCTTCAGCGGCATTTGCTGCATCTACGGCCTCTGCCGGCAAGTCGTCAGCATAAATCATGCGCTGCCCGCCATTGGCCAGGGTGAGCTGCAGTACCTTGCCACCATACTCGCCAGCCTGGTTCGAGCGAATCATCTCCAAAATGGTGGGTTTCCAATCGTACAATACCGTGGCAACGACGTGATCCGGAGCCAGCGGGCTTTGGTCAGCCTGAATACCCAGCCAGGGTATGCCCTTCTCTTTAGCCACACCAATGGCCCCTACCACTTGCTGAGATGAACCGGTGAGTACATCTGCTCCAGCGGCTACCTGGGTATTGGCCGCTTCTGCAGCCAGGGCGGTGTCACCAAAGGAGCCGGTGAAAGAGACGTTGACCTGGATGTTGGGGTCGGTGTCGCGCACGCCAGCCAAAAAGCCATCTACGTGCAGCTTGGCGTCACCAGCGTCCACTGGACCTACTAAACCAATGATGCCCACTTCGGTTAGTTTGGCAGCCAATACACCGGAGACGTACCCACCTTGCTCGGCGCGGGGTTCGTAGGCAAAGACATTGGTTACGCCTTCGTCGGCGCCGTAATTGGTGGTTGTGCCCCAGGCAAAGCTGGTTTCCGGAAAGTCCGGGGCTATCTCGAACAAAGACGTGCCGTACTGCGCGCCGTGAGCGATGATGAGGTTGTAGCCATTTTCGGCATAGTCGCGTATGGCGGCCGCAGCGTCGGTGACGTTGAACATATTTTCGGTGTAAACCAATTCAATGACATCTTCGCCGTACTCGGCTTGCAGTTCTTTAATAGAGTCATAAACAGATTGGCTCCAGGCCAGGTCGGTGATGGTGCTGGGTAGAATGAGGGCGATGCGCACAGGCTGAATGTCCCCTTCGCTGCCCGTATCAGAAACGGCCGTTTCTCCACCACCATCATTGGCAGCCTCTTCATTGTTGCCGCCACCGCAGGCTACCGCCAGGGCTAATACAATCATTAAGATAATTAACCATCGGAAATTTTTCACTGTTTCTTCTCCTTCAAATACATGGCGCAGAGCATCACTCTGCTTGGGTAAACGGCCGTAACCAAACACGGCCAAAACAACATGTTTAGTTCTCCCCCCGTTCATAAGGCTTGGTCAGCGCTGCAGGTTGGGCTGCCCGGCGGAATGGCAGTGCCAGGGCCACAATGGTTAGCACATAGGGCAGCATAACGGCCACATTGGAAGGGATATTCAGATTCAATACCTGTACCCATAACTGCAGGGCATTTACCAGGCTGAACAACATCGCCCCGGCCAATACCCCAAAGGGGCGCCAGCTTCCAAAATATACCAGAGCTACCGCAATCCAGCCCTGCCCGTTTGTCAAGTTCTCCTGAAAAATGTTTAGCAAGGAAATAGACAAAGATGCACCAGCAATGCCGGCCAGCACCCCACCCAGCGTAACGGCCGCATACCGCACCTTCGCCACGCTGACACCCAAAGTATCAGCCGCCTCTGGATTATGGCCAACAGCTTTGATATTCAAACCCCAGGTAGTTCGATTCAAGATCCACCAGGCAGCCGGCACCAGCGCATAGGCGCCATAAACCAACACGCTGTGACTGAAAAATATTTCGCCCAGTACAGGAACATCACTCAGACAAAATGATTCACCCAAGCAAAAACGTAGTTCGCTGAACCCTTGAATGCCCTCTACTGAACCAATCATTGTCTTGAATAGCAGGCTAGACATACCCAGGCCGAACATAAACAATCCAATGCCGCTAATACCCTGTTCAGCCTGTAAAGTCACGCTAATAAAAGCCATTGCCAGCCCAAGTAAGCCGCCGACTACAGCAGCCGCCAACAAACCAAGCAGCAGGCTTTCAGTCTTGAAAACCGCATAAAAACCGCTGAAGGCCCCCATCAGCATAATGCCCTCTACGCCCAGATTCAAAACACCTGAACGCTGCGAAAACATTTCACCAATGGCCGCATACAAATACGGCGTGGCCAACCGGATTCCTGAATGAATAATTCCTAGAACGATTGCTAAAGCGGTAAGGTCTTCATTCATGAGATTGCTTCCGTTGAGGGTTGTAATGGAGCATCTCCATCTTCTGCAGAGCCCGTGTCCCCATCCACGGACACGCGCTGGTTAGCCCGGCGGCGCGCCCAAAGGTCAGAACTGACTACAAATAGGACAACCAACCCCAATATTGCTTGAATAAGCACCTGAGGGACCTGGATGGCGCGCTGCATCTTATCCCCACCAACCAATAAGCCACCAAAGAGCACCGATGCCGGAATGGCTCCCAACGGATGCAGCTTGCCAAAAAGCGCGGCAACAATGCCTGAGAAACCATAGCCTGCAGAAACAGCTTGTGGCTCAAACATGCGATGGTGTAGACCAACGATTTCTACTGCCCCGGCCAGCCCCGCAAAAGCGCCGCTTAGGGCCATTGATAGCACGATGTAGCGCGAAACGTTAATGCCAGCATAGCGAGAAGCATGCCGGTTTAGCCCCACTGCTCGTATGCGGTAACCAATCGTAGTTCGCCACAGGAAAATGTAAACCAGAATGGCCATCAATATGGCAATCAGCAGCCCGGCGTGTAGTCGTGTAGGCTCCACAAAGAGGCCATACAACTGCCCCCAAAATCCTTCCAGACCTAGTTCACTGGCCGTTTTGTTCAATCCTATTGATTTCGCCATGTCCGTGAAGCGGGGTAAGTCGACTGTACGCGAAAGGCGGGCAGAGTGCGGAATATTTGTGCCGGCTGCCACCTCTGCAGGATCAATCATAGGGCCACGCAGCAGGTAAAAGGCAACCTGAATGGCGATCTGGTTCATCATGACGGTGCTGAGAATTTCGTTAACCCCCAACCGTGCTTTTAAATATCCGGGAACAGCCCCCCAAACACCTCCCATGAACGCTCCGGCAATCAGGCACAAGATGATAACTAGAAAGCCGGGCAGCACTTCGCCAAGCTGCAGCCCAATGTAGGTGGAAAGTAATGCTCCCACTACAAGTTGGCCTTCGGCGCCAATATTGATGACACCACCGCGAAAGGCTATGGCAATGCCTAAAGCAACCAGCATGAGGGGAATTGCTTTTACCAGCGTATCTGCTAGGCCATTTTTGCTGGCAAAGGCACCACTCAACATGGCGCTGTATGCCTCTAGGGGATTTGTGTTTTGGAAGAGGAGAATGACTGCGCCGACGAGAAATGCGCCAAGCACAGCCACAAGGGGCAAAAGGAGATCAATGAGCTTATCTACAAAGGAACGGTTCAGCTTCATGTTTTGCACATTACGCCTCACTTCGAACTAGATAAAACATTGGAAACGATTTACTATGAGTGGCCTTAGGCGGCGCTCTTTTTAATTTATCGAAAGTGGAGCTTTCTGGAAATGATAAAAGTCACTAATTGTGCATGATGATTGGCGTAATTATGAGCGGATAGGATCAAGCGTGCAAAAAGTATGCAAATATTTACGGGAATATCTCGCTTACCACAAGCGCGAGCATGAAAAGCGAAGCGATTTTAGCCGATTGACAACCCGTTCTTTCTCTTTTACCCTTTGGGGAGGGGGCGGCATTAATATTGGAAGGAGTTTCCTCTTGAGCAATAATGCCCGTTACGTAGCAGATTTAACGGTTCCGGATGATACTGAGTTTGCGTCAGGTACAAACTTTGTTAAGGCATGGCGTATTGAAAATATCGGATCCGCGATTTGGGGTGATGGGTATCACCTGGTGTTTCTGGGTGGCGAACCCATGGCGGAGATATTAGGGTACCCCATTCCACCCACGCAGCCGGGGCAAACGGCCGATCTCACCATTTTTATGACAGCGCCAGAAACTCCCGGTACCTACGTTTCTCATTGGCGGCTGCAAGATGCCCAGGGGAATTGGTTTGGAGAAGTGTTGTTTACGCGCATTAAGGTGCCGGGTACGGCCGTTTCCAATCCCCCTGGTGGCGTCAGCAGCAGCCGCTATCTGGCTGACTGGGAATTTACCCCCCAATATTGGCGCAGAACCATTTGGGCCATCACCAGCATCTTCGAAAGCAGCAGCCCGGAAGGAGATAACGCTGCTTACCAGAATACGGACGCGGGCATCATCAGCTATGGCAAGCATCAGGCTACCCTGCAATCAGGCACCTTGCAGCGTGTCATAGATGCCTACCTGCTGCGCAGCGACAGTCCAACCAGCCTCGCCATTCAGCAAGAATATGCAGAACGTATTGCTGCCCGTGATGCCAGCCTGCGCCAGGACCAGCGCCTTAAAGAGCTGCTCATTGCGGCTGCGGCTGAACCGGAAATGAGTGATGCTCAAGATATGGTTTTTGACCAGCTTTTTTTCCAACCGGCCATCACCCAGGCGCGCATGTATAATTTATCTAGTCCTCTAGGGCTCGCTTGCCTTTATGATACCCAAATTCAGGGTGGCCTATTTACCTTACTGCCACAAACCCAAGGAGGCCTTAGGTGGCATAGTTGGCGACCTTCGCCCTGATGGTCCAATTGCCGAAGAGACCTTCATTCAAACATTCCTCGACCTCCGTGAGCAAAGGCTGTTACGATTGGCAGACGACGCATCATCCCGGGGCAACAATGCCCAGGCTCAGGCCTTACGGGTCTCTACGTTTCGCATTGCCGAATACCGCCAACTGCTTCAGGCCCAAAACCTCACCCTAGAAGGTGATTTATCTATTCGTGGGCGCAAAGTGCCCGGCATTGTATTTGGCTGAGACCCATCAGTCCAAAAACAAGCAAGTTACAGGTTGCATGTTACATTTGGCTGAACCTGTAACATGTAACCTGTAACCCAAATTGGAGGTGACATTTTGATCGCATACAACAAGATTGGATTTCATACCAGCGTAGGCGGTAATCCGCGAGGCATAGGCGAGCATTTGCGCGCCATCGACAAAGCGAACATTCCCTTCTTCATCAAGGCGGCGGACTCGATGACCGGCCTGTCTGATTCCCAGCAAATCATTTATGCGCGGGGCAACAACGACATTGGGCATACGCTCGTATTTCGTCGCTCTATTCCTGGCCAGCATGGCGAACCCCCATCTGGGGCAGCCGACGTGCCTGATTACACCAAAGAGCCGGAGGCTGCTGCCGCCGACCATTGGAATTGGCATCGGGATAACCTGCCAACGGATTTAGACCCCAAGCTGGTTTGGATTGAGACCATCAACGAACTGCGCAAAGAGGTGGAATGGGCAGACTGGATTGGCAAATTTGCTTTTTTCACCGGGCAAATGGCCATGGCCGATGGCTATATGTTTTCGGCTTTTGGTTATTCTACAGGCACGCCCGATGAGGGAGCCTGGGAAACGGATGGCATGTTGCAGTATTTTGAGTTGTGCCAGCAGCACCCGGAAAAGCTATCGGTGGCTTTGCATGAATACAGTTTGAAGGTAGACGACATCTGGTTTTTGCGAGGAGACCATATTGGCCGTTTCCAGAAATTGTTTGACGCCTGCGACAAGCACCACATTAAACGGCCGAAAGTATTGATGACGGAATGGGGGTGGACTCACGAGCGTGTGCCTGACCCCAACACGGCTATGCGCCACATCCGCGAAGTGGGGGAATTGTATAGCCGCTACCCGGAAATCTTGGGTGCCGCTATTTGGTACCTGGGGCCGAAGTTTGGCGGCATTGCCAATTTTGCCCAAAGGCTTATCGAGCCGGTAACGAGATTTACGTTGGAACATCGCTTTGAGGCGCCGGATGTAGAAGAGAAGCCAGCCCCGCCCCCAACGCCCCGACCAATTGTGGTTTCCCCTGTAGAGCCGGCTTCACCAGTAGTGACTGAAGAGGCTAACGGCCGTTTCATTCGCGACGTGACCATTCCTGATGACATGCGCATACGCGCTGGCAGCCCCTTCACCAAAACCTGGGGCGTAGAGAACAACGGCGAGACCGCCTGGAGTGCGGGTTACAAGCTGGTGCACGTGGGCGGCACCAAAATGCATGATATAACCAGCCTGGATTTACCTGCCACCGCACCTGGAGCGCAGGCTAACATCTCTGTGGCAATGAAGGCGCCTGCGACTCCCGGCGTCTACTTTAGCGATTGGCGCTTTCAAGCCGCCAGGGGACAATTTTTTGGTGACATCATGTACGTGCGCATCGTTTCCGAAGCAGCCCCTGCGCCCCGCACCGGCATCAGCAACGGCAAGTATGTAGCCGACGTGACCATCCCTGACGACACGCCCATTGAACCAGGTCATACTTTTACCAAGACCTGGCGGGTAAAGAACAGCGGCACTCGCGCCTGGGGTGGCGGCTATAAGCTGGAGTTTATCGGCGGTACAAATATGGCGCGGCAAACCAGTATCCCCTTACCCGCTACAGCCCCGGGCGCCAACACCGAAATTTCCATCGAGATGACCGCACCCCCCGCGCCGGGCATGCACTTTGCCGATTACCGCATGAAGGATGACGAAGGCAATCCCTTTGGCGAGGTCATTTACGTGCGCATTCAGGTGCCGTCCCCCGCTGGGGCCTCGCTGGCGACGCCGCTGTCGCAGCGCGACCCGCAGTGGGCCGACAGTCTCCTGGGCCATCCCGGCTCGCCCAAGACCATTGGCGAATGGGGCTGCCTGATGACCTGTTTCACTATGATTGCGACCACTTACGGCCGTTCCGTTACTCCCACCCAGTTCAACCATGCCATGATTACTAACGGCGGCTACCTCAATGGCTACCTGACCAAGTGGAACGCCCTCAGCAACGTGTACAAGGACATGGTGTACATGGGCAAAGTAGAGGGCAGCGCGCCCGACCTGCTGCCGCGCATCAATGCCAGCCTGGACGCCGGCAACCCGGTGACGGTGCTGGTGGACTTTACCCGCGACACGCCCTACACCGAGAACGATCAGCATTGGGTACTGATTGTGGGGCGCGACGGCGATGATTACCGCATCAACGACCCCTGGCTGCTGCCCGCCCAGGAAGCATCCTTGCGGGATAGATACGGCCGTACCGGCCAGCCCCTGCGCGATGCCATTCGATCGGCCATTTTCTACCGCAGCACCAAAGCGGTGGCGCCACCAAAGCCTGTTCCCACGCCCACACCAACTCCCACACCCACGCCTACGCCAACCCCAACGGTCACTCACCTGGAGCGGGGCATGAACGTCAACCCCGACGCCCCCAACAGCAACCCGGCCGATAACGACGACTTGAAAGGGCTGGAATGGGTGCGCTTTGTCTTCAAGCTGGCTGCCCGGGAAAACCCCGCCGAGCGCGGTGACATCCAGAAAGCTTTTGCGCAGTACGATCCCATGGTGCGCAGCTACAACCGCATGGGCATCAAGTCCCTGATTGTCATCAATCAGGAGACGGTGTGGGGCCGCGCTCCGTGGACGGGCAACAACGACTGGAGCGGCTATGGTGATGAATTGGCGGCCGTGGCGGGCCAAATTGCCAGGCAGTACCGGCGCTACGGATCAGCGGTAGCTTACGAAATCTGGAACGAAGGTGATTTGCCCAACAACCCGGCCTCAGTCTTTGTGCCCCCGGCGCAGTTTGCCGTGGTGCTCAAGAAGGTGGCAGCAGCCATTCGCGCAGAGTCGCCACAGTCGCCGCTGGTCTTTGGTGGGTTGGCCACCGGCCCGCAGCAGAGCATTGATTACTTGAAAGCGTGCCAGCAGGCGCTAAACGGCCCGTGGCCTGTCGACGCCATTGGCATACACCCATACGGCCGTTGGGCTACTAAAGCGCCCTTTGACTGGGGCGGCCACTTCGGTACGTTGGGCGAAGCCTTCGAGATGTACCGCCGGGCAATTCCCGACATGCCTTTCTGGATAACGGAGCTGGGCGTGGCCGCCGACAACGAGATTGGTCCGCCCCATTATCAGCAAATTGGCGAGTATATCAAGGATGTATACAAGCACACAGAGCAGCGGTATAGTGACCTGGTGCCGGTGGTCATCTGGTTTGCCTGGTCAGACTGGATGCGCAACGCGGGCATTGTGCGCCGTGACGGGCAGCGCAAGGACCACGTGTATGCGGCCTTCCGCGCCATGCGTAACCGGGAGTTGTAATTTGGTGTGTTAGTTTGCCGCTTGATTTGTGTATTTTATCAAACGGCCGTTTCTACTGTGGTGGAAACGGCCGTTTAGTTTCTTCCCCCTGTTCCCCTTTCCATCGCATAGCCATCCCAACTATCTCAGGCCAGAATGTGACCATAGTAAGGTTGGTTGCCCACCCAACTTAAATATAATGGAGACTGATCTTGCCAGATCTTAGCGATAGCCGGTATAGGCCATTATTAGTCGGTTAGACAACATCAGAGGAGATTCGCATTTTGAAAAACCATAACCCCCTTGCGCGTATGGCTAAAATAAGTGGGCTTTTTGCACTTTTGTTGCTTTTGTTCGTTTCGATATCTTTTCAACGCCTCCAAATGGCGCAGGCGGACACCGCAAACACGGCTGTTTCCCTGTCATCCAATGCCGTCACCAACCAGAGTGCCGGTCCCGCAGCGCTGGTGTATGGCGTGCTGGCCCTAGGGCTGCTCCTGGCCATGGTTTGGCTGCGGCGGCGGTACAGAGTGGTTTGAATTGTGAATTTTGAATTGTGAATGCTGAACGCTGAAAGAAAAAAGGAGATGAAGATGGATTACGAGAAAAAAACAACACAGAATCAGAAAAATACAGTCGCGAAAAGACCGTATATGCGCCCGGACGTCATTTACAGCACGGAGATTACCACACGGGCTGGGTCACCACTTTCCCTGGGTGAGGACGGTGGCGCCAGCGGTCGTCAGTCCCGGCGGATTTGTTTGGCGACTAAGTCGCTGGAAAAGAAAAGAGAACGGCCGTTTCTGCTGTGGTGGGAACGGCCGTTCTTATTGCGGGTTGAGCAGGGTGGTGAGGTAGTGCACGCGCTGGTGGATGGGTGGGTTTGCAGTCTCGGCGAGGCGGGGCTGGCCACCAAACTGCACGATGGCGGGAATGATCTCCAGCTC
>CAVOGX010000020.1:0-38554 GCA_963695505.1 uncultured Chloroflexia bacterium
TCAGCTTGTAATTAGATTGTCAAGAATAATCTATAAACCATCAGACAGACGCATAGCACCTTAGCAACCAAATAACGCATTTGGCGCTCTTGTCAAAGATATGAACACCTGAGCAGGCCATACTCCCAACCAGCCTGTGCCTTAGCGAGACAAGCACACTGAAGACGTTCAGGGATACGAGGGACTTTGCCTGGTAAGCGAACTGGTGTTCTGCTTGTGTATTCAAGTTTGCGTATCACCCGACCTGGGAGCCTCTAGCTGAGCGACGAGGTCGAACCTCTAGGGCAGGCGCGAGTTGTTCCCCCAGGTCGGGCCGCCTGGCCAACGGGTGACCTAGGCCGGCCGGGTAGACTGGACAGGTGAATGTCAGAGCCCACGACTGGCTCAGGCCAACCGCTCCGGTTCAAAGGGACATTGCCGCGTAGCCAGGCTGAAAATGATACCGGTTAATTTGCGAGCCACCGCAATGCGAGCGGCGATCTTGCTCAAACCCCGCTGCTGGCATTTTGCTTCATAGGCGCGCAATGTCGGGTAGCGGGCGAGCATGCAAAAGGTAAAGCGCATCAATTGGCGTCGCAGGTGGCGGTCACCCGGCTTGATGATGTGCCGACCCTGGCCCCGCTGTTGGCGGGTGCCGGAATCATTGCAGCCCACGTGCAGGCCGCTGCGGCCAAAGAGCTGCCGGGGCGACTCGTATTGGCTGATAGCACCGACAGTGGCTACCAAACAAGCCAATCGCGCCGGGTCGACGCCTGTCGGACGCAACCAAGCCCCCCACGTTTCATCCAGGTAACCGGCCATCTTTGCTTCGGTCTCTGCTACTTGCTGCTCGACGAGAGCCAAGCTGTTCAGGTCTTGCTGGAGCATCGCCCCACGCACAGTCACCAGTTCTGGGTCGGGCGAGCACAGCATCCGGGCGGCGGCCACAATCCGACCGGCATAGGGGCGGTTCATCCAGTAGCCAGCGGCGCGAAACTGCTCATAGAGGGTATCGGCCGTGTGTTGCCGCAGTTGGTAAGGGTCGGGACAGAGGGTCAGCAAACGGCGTGGGGTTTCCGCTGCCCACAGTTCCCGAAACATCGGTTTCAGCCGTTTGGCCGCCTCGCGGTCACGCACGACCAGGCCGGGATAGAGGCGGTCTACATGGCTGATGATTTGGTTCTTCAAGCGGGTCGCGGCATGTTCCCGCGCCAGACGGTACCTTTCCAAGTGGTACAGAGTCAGGTACACGCCGCTGGGTGGCCGATAGGGACGGCCGTGTCCCTCACGCAACACCTGCGCAATGATGCAGGCATCCACTTCATCATTTTTAAAGGTGCCTTTGTTCCAAGTTTTCCGGCGCTCTGCCACGTCGTAGCTCTGTACCAAGAAAACCTGTTCCGCCCCGTAACGTTGGCTGGCTTCATAGGCCAGGGGTTCATAGTAGTGGCCGGTTGGCTCCATAGCTACCAGCGGTAGCGGCAGGTGAGCGGCTATCTGATCCACCTGGCCCAGAAACTGATGAATATCTGGCTGCCACAGGTTGAAACGAAATGGGTTGACCAGCAAGCTGCCCCAACCATCTGTGACCACTGCCACATGTTCATACTTACCGATGTCCACGCCCACACAGCGCCACGCATCTGGAGCTATCCCTTGCATCTGCCGGCGGAATCGTTCTTGCCAGCGTCGCCGTACCTGGCTGGCCGGCTTTGTACCTGAAATTTGAGATATACTTTGTTTTGCCATGACTGACCTCCTTTTGGTCTAAGAGTGTTTCGAATGCTTACTCTTATTTAACCACTAGGCTGGTAAGTCATGGTCACTTTTTCTTTGTCCCATATTACCAGGGCAGGCACAGGGCACTGCCCCTACAAACCAATACCAGTGTTAATTTGTTAATGCCCAATTAGCCGTCGGCTCGCAGCTAATCGTTCATTGCTAATCGTTCTTAAACGCTTTATAGTCCCCTCATGAAAAAAGTACGCTGGCGTTACTGGCTGAATTTATTGACCGTCACGTTGTTGGCCGGGTCTTTGTTGACTTACCTGAGGTATGTGTGGATTTATGTCAACGAGATGGTGCGACCGGCACATCGCACCATTTGCTGCGAAACGCCCGCCGATTTTGGCGCAGCTTTTGAGGAGGTGACACTGATCGGCAGTGATGGCGTGACGCTTTCCGGCTGGTATGTGCCCTCGCAAAATGGGGCAGCGGTGATTTTGCTGCATGGTTTTCGCGGGCAACGCAAGCACATGCTGCCCATTGCCGAAATGCTGCACCGCGCCGGGTATGGCGTACTGCTATATGACTTGCGCGGCCACGGTGAAAGCAGCGGTGACCAGATTGTGCTGGGCTGGCCGGATGTGGCAGATGTGGAAACGGCCGTTTTCTTCCTCCAGTCGCGCTCAGATGTTGACCCCAACCGGCTGGGCATTGTAGGCTGGTCTTTGGGCGGGCAAATTGCCCTGCGCGCCGCCGCCGAAAACGACGCCATCCGCGCCGTGCTAGCCGACGGGCCTGCCGATGCTCGCGCTAAAGATTGGGCCTGGCCCAACCCCACGCTGGAAGACCGGCTGGGCGTCATGCACTGGTGGGTGACTGAGCAAATTTTAGCTTTGCGTACGGGAGAGGCGAAGGGAACGGCCGTTGTTGACGCCCTGCCCCAAATCGCCCCGCGTCCCGTCCTCATCGTCATGACCGGCGACGAGCCGGAAAAGCTGACCCGCCATTTCTATAACTTAGCCGATAGCCCCAAAACGCTTTGGGAACTGCCCGACACCTTTCACGGCGGCGGCTTCAAAACAGACACCTACCGCGCCGCGTATGAGCGCCGGATGCTGGCGCTTTTTGATGGCGCATTACAAACGAGGTAACTTATTTGAAACAGTTTAGGCGCAATGACATTCCTTTTTTTGAATTTGAAAGCTTGAACGGCAACGGCCGTATCCAGCACGCCATCTTCACCCGGCAGGGCGGCGTCAGCCCTGCCCCCTTCGAGAGTTTGAACCTCAGCGTGTCTGTGCCCGACGAAAAAGAGCGCGTCTACGCCAACCGGCGGCGGGCTTATGGACTGTACGGCCGTGATACCGACACCGTCGTCCATGCCCATCTGGTGCATGGCCATGACGTAGCCCGCGTTACCCAGGCCAACAACGGCGCCTGGATGCCCCGCGTGGACGGCATCATTACCAACCAACCCGGCTGCGCTCTAACCATGAACTACGCCGACTGCGCCCCAATTTTCCTTTATGACCCTGTACAGCAAGCCATTGGTTTGGGGCATGCGGGCTGGCAAGGCGCCGTTAAGGACCTGCCGGGGGCTATGGTGCGCGCCATGCAGCAAGAATTTGGCAGCCGCCCGGCTGACTTAATCGCCGGTATTGGCCCCTGCATCGGTCCCTGCTGTTACGAGGTTGGCGAGCCGGTTACCAGCGCCGTTCATGCTGCTTTTGCCGAGCCGGAAACGCTTCTCGTCGATAATGGTCAATTGCCACTGGTCGATAGCCAACCGCCAATGTGCGCGCGACGCTTCGCCCGCCAAACCCCATTTCGACCTACCCGAAGCCAACCGCCGCAGCCTGGCCCGCGCCGGCGTGCAGCACATTGAGCTTTCTAGCTACTGCACCGCCTGCCGCACCGACCTTTTCTATTCCCATCGCGCCGAAAAGGGTAAGACGGGCCGTTTTGGCACCATCTTCATGCTCAACGCTTAACCTGCAACGCCCGGCACAACAGTGCGTATTGTTCTCTGATTGCATCCATTTTAATGAGTGAGGTAAAAACCGATGTTTCAAAGAATTTTAAAGAGTTGGGAATTGGTAAAAGCGAGCTGGCAGGTTTTGTTGGCGGACAAAGAACTGCTTATCTTCCCCGTGATCTCCGCCGTTGCGTCTATCATTGTCATGGCCACTTTCGCGGTTCCGGCATTCCTGGCAGGGATGTTTGATACGGCCGTTGCCGGAGAAGCAAGCGTCCTCAGCTTTCTGGTGGCGCTCTTGTTCTACATTGTCCTGTACTTTGTTACCTTCTACTTCAACTCCGCCCTGGTCGGCGCGGCCATGATTCGCCTGGAAGGTGGAGATCCCACCGTCGGCGATGGCCTGCGCATCGCCAGCAAGCATTTTGGCTCCATTTTGGGCTACGCGGCTATTGCCGCCACCGTGGGCATGATCTCTGCGCGCCATTTCCGAAAGATCGGGCTGGCTGGGCCGCCTGGTCGTATCCCTGATTGGCTTTGCCTGGAACGTGGCTACCTTTTTGGCCGTTCCTGTGCTGGTCATCGAAGGCGTCAGCCCGGTTGACGCCATCAAGCGTAGCGCCAACCTGCTCAAGCGCACCTGGGGCGAGCAAATTGTGGGCAACTTCAGCATCGGCACCATCTTTGGCCTGCTCAGCTTCGTTCTCATCATCCTCGGCATTGGCGGCATTGTGTTGGCGGCCACCATCGAGAGCGTGCCGCTTATCATCACCATTGTCGTTGTCATGGTGCTGGGGCTGGTCAGTCTGGGATTAGTCAGTTCGGCGCTAACCGGCATTTACACGGCGGCCGTTTACCGTTATGCCACGGCTGGAGAAATAGACAGCTACTTTGACGCTGAAGTCATCAAAAACACTTTCAAACAAAAGTAGGCATATTTGCAGAAACAAAAAAAGGCGCCGGTTAAAACCAGCGCCTTTTTTATTTTCTAACCAAAACAGCCGATCACATGGATGCTTCAGGCATGACGAACCACAAAATCAAGTAAATAAGCAGACCCGGACCACCAGCCAGCGCCAAAATCACAAAGGCTAAACGCACCAGGGTCGCATCGACGCCCAGATATTCGGCTAATCCGCCAGCTACGCCCGCGAGCATTTTATCTGTGGTAGAACGCATTAAACGTTTTTCATTCATGTTCATATCCTCACTATTTGTGTAACTTTCAACATTTCACCCTCCAATACGCAGGCCCAGGGCTGGGGTTGCAAAGTTATTAGTCGTCCACTAACGTTCCTTCTTGGACCAAAAATCTTCGAGTTCTACGCCCAACCCATCGGCCAAACGGTTGACATAAGCATAGTATCCGGTTACCTGATTGATGTCTAAAATGTCTGCATCACTGAAACCGGCGTCCCGCAGCGCCTGCACGTCAGCCTGGGCCATCGCCCAGGGCGTGTGAGTCAGCTTGACGGCGTAGGCAAGCATGGCGCGGTCCGCGGCAGCCAGATCGGCCTCTTTCCAATTTGCTTTGAGTTGGGCGACAAGGGCAGGGTTTTGGGTGAGGCGGAGCAGCCCGGCTCCGTGGTGGGTTACTCAATAATGACAGCGATTTTCGGCTGAGACCACCACGGCAATCATTTCGCGCTGTACACGGCTTAGCCCGGAACGGCCGTCCATCATGGTCTTGTACAGTTCAAAGTGCGCCCAGAGCGAGCGCAGGTTCAGGCTGTGAATTTTCAAAATATTGTCGACACCACCCCACGGTTCCCGCAGTTTGGCGTAAGCCTCCTTGAGCTTTCCGGTGGCTTCCCCCTCGGTAATCATGCGTATCCAGGCCATGGCGTCCTCTTTGTCTTTTTAGCGATGACCGTTGAGATACGGCCGTAAAAATTGTCCCGTGTAGCTGGATTCCACCTGGGCTACCTGCTCCGGCGTACCTTCAGCCACAATCTCACCGCCACGATCGCCGCCCTTCCGGCCCCAGGTCAATCAGATGATCGGCCACCTTAATGATGTCCAGGTTATGCTCAATGATCACCACCGTATTGCCCTTATCCACCAGCCGGTTCAGCGCCACAATCAGCTTCGCCACGTCATGGGAATGCAGCCCCACCGACGGCTCATCCAAAATGTACATCGTGCGCCCGGTGGCAATTTTCGACAATTCGCGGCTCAGCTTCACCCGCTGCGCTTCGCCGCCGCTCAACGTCGGCGCGGGCTGCCCCAGGTGAATATAGCCCAGCCCCACATCCACCAGGGTTTTCAGCTTGCGCTTAATCGGCGGAATATTCTCAAAGAACTCCAGCGCCTCCTCCACGCTCAAGTCCAACACCTCGGCAATGTTCAGCCCTTTGTATGTCACTTGCAGCGTTTCGCGGTTATATCGCGCCCCATGACAAATATCGCAGGGCACGTAAATATCCGGCAAAAACTGCATCTCAATGCGATTTTGCCCCTGCCCCTGGCACGCTTCGCAGCGCCCACCCTTCACGTTAAAGCTAAACCGTCCCGGCTTGTAGCCACGCATCTTACTCTCCGGCAGGCTGGCAAACAAATCCCGAATCGGGTTAAACAAATTCGTATACGTCGCCGGATTTGAGCGCGGCGTACGCCCAATGGGACTTTGGTCAATCTCAATCACCTTGTCCATATGCTCCAGTCCCTCCATATCGCCGATGCTTGCCCGGCAGCACTTTAGACTTATAGAAATATTGGGACAACTTCTTGCTCAAAATCTCCACCACAAAAGAGCTTTTGCCGCTGCCACTAACCCCGGTTACGCACACAAACTTACCCAACGGAATGCGCAAGTCTAAATTCTTTAAGGTTATTTTCCTGCGCACCGCATACCATTAAAAATTCACCCAATCCTTTACGCCGCTTCTTGGGAACAGGAATTTTTTTGCGGCCGCTCAAGTAAGCACCCGTAAGCGACTGATCCACCTCTACAATATGTGTCACCGTGCCCTTCAGCAACCACCTCGCCGCCATGCTTGCCTGCCCCGGGACCTAAATCCACAATCCAATCTGCCGCGCGCATGGTGTCTTCGTCGTGTTCCACCACCAGCACCGTATTCCCCAAATCGCGCATCCCTTGCAGCGTGTGGATCAGGCGGGCGTTGTCCCGTTGGTGCAGACCAATGCTTGGCTCATCCAGCACGTACAACACGCCCATCAACTGGCTGCCAATTTGCGTCGCCAGGCGAATGCGCTGCGCCTCGCCGCCGCTCAAGGTTCCGGCCGTGCGATCAAGGGTCAGGTAGTCCAGCCCCACATTGATCAGGAATGAAAGGCGGTCATGGATTTCTTTCAAGATGGGTCGCGCAATGATTTGCTGGCGGGGCGTCAGGGGAGTATTTTGCTCATCCTGCAGGCGCTCAACCCAGGGCAAAATGTTGATCACCGGATGCCGGGTACTCCTGTCAATGCTCCATTCGCCAATCGTGACAGCCCGGGCTACAGGTTGCAAACGAGTTCCTTCACAGGTGCTGCACGGCCGATCTACCATGTATTCTTCCAGCTTGTCACGCACGTAGTCGGAAGTGGTTTCCCGGTAGCGACGCGCCAGGTTGGGAATGACCCCTTCATACCGTGTCGTGTACTGGCGCCGCTCCCCATCTCGGTTGACATAAACCACCGAAACCATCTCGTCTCCTATGCCATGCAGCAAGACGCGCATTTGCGCATCGTTCAACTCCTTCACCGGCACATCTGTGGAAATGCCAAAATAAGATGCAGCCGCATGTAAAAGCTGCCA
Organism: uncultured Chloroflexia bacterium; assembly: GCA_963695505.1. Lineage (GTDB taxonomy): Bacteria > Chloroflexota > Anaerolineae > Promineifilales > Promineifilaceae > JACSRF01. Next base: position 7,440 of record CAVOGX010000020.1, read on the forward strand.
ATAATAACCTTGCTTGTCCTCGGTGGGCCAAGCCACAATAGCCCCTTCCTGCAAGCTTAACTCCTTGTTGGGCACAATCAGCGCCTCGTCAAATTCCTTCTTTGTTCCCAAACCCTGGCAGGCAGGGCAGGCGCCATGAGGGCTGTTAAAACTAAATGTGCGCGGCTCAATTTCAGGAATGCTGGTGCCATCATACGGGCAGTACAGATGCTCGGAATACAAATCGTCTCGGGGATTCTCACGGTCAGTGACGTCGTTGATAATTACAAGGCCATTTCCCAAGGCCAGCGCAGTTTCAATGGAGTCGGTAAGGCGTGAACGGTCAGCCTGCGCCTCTTCGCTATGGTCCTTAGGGGCAAAACGAAGGACAAGGCGGTCTACCACAGCCTCAATGGTATGATTTTTATAGCGATCGAGCTGTATTTCCTCGTCTACCTGGCGTATCTCGCCATTGACGCGCACGCGCACAAACCCAGACTTGCGCACGTCGTCAAAGACATTCTGATGATGCCCCTTGCGATCTTTTACCAACGGCGCCAGTACCTGAATGCGGCTGTCTGCGGGCATTTGGAGGATATTGTCTACAATTTGCTCAGCAGACTGCGGCAGTACGGGACGACCGCAGTCGGGACAGTGGGGCGTGCCTGCGCGGGCAAAAAGCAGGCGCAGGTAATCGTAAACTTCAGTGACGGTGCCCACTGTCGACCGCGGGTTATGGCTGACTCCTTTTTGATCAATGGAAACGGCCGGGCTTAATCCCTCAATTTGATCGACGTCAGGCTTTTCCATCTGCCCCAGAAATTGGCGGGCGTAGGCGGAAAGGGATTCTACATAGCGGCGCTGGCCTTCGGCAAAGATAGTATCAAAAGCCAGGGAAGATTTACCAGAGCCAGATAACCCGGTAATGACAACAAGTTTATCACGAGGGATTTCAACAGTAATATTTTTGAGGTTATGCTCGCGAGCGCCACGAACGATAATTTTGTCTAAGGACATGGAATCACCTGCTTTACGAAATAGGCCGATTAGCCAATCTTCAATTCTACCACGCGCGGCGACATGAACCATTAACATTTGGTTATTGCTAAACGAAAATCAAAACCAGCCTATTTTTTCCAAAGCCTTGTGCTCCAAAACAAAAAGCGACCCCTTGAGGTCGCTTCTGCAAAAAACGAAGATATGTCTACTTGTATTTAATTTTCAGTGGTGAACACGACGCTGTTTTCGCTGCCGTGCTCATTTGGCCAGTAAGCATCGGCCGCCTCGTCATTTTGCCAAATCTCGCCATCAACCAGGTAGCGGAATTGGAACTGACCATCTTTAGGCATGCGCACTTTAGCCCGGAAGGGGCTGCCAGCTTTCTTAGCCTGTTTCATGACAACGGGTTCCCAACTATTGAAATCACCAACGATTGCGACTTTTTGGGCATCCTGCGCCATAAATTCAAAGGTTATCTCACATTCATCATTTGTTTTGAAAAATTTTTTCTTAAGCATTTTGTTTACTCCTTACAAGACAAAGCCACTCTCAGGTCAGAGAGTGGCTAGGTTTTCAATTGATAAATTTGCAAATCATGCTTCATTATAGTCAGATTGGTTGATATGTCAACCACCTTGCTTAAGGCGGCAGACTGTCTGAATTTGTGTATTCCATTTCAATTCGCTAACATCCTAGAAATGAAATTTACCACTAGATTGACAGTTAATTGTTAATCCAGATCAGGCGCGAAGCAACAACTCTAATCTTTCATTTGAGCATCCGGAGGAAATACTCCTTAACTATGCAACAAACAAATCGTGATATTCCACATATTATCATCATAGGCGGCGGCATAAGCGGGCTAAGTGCTGCCTGGGAATTGCAGCAGAAAAATGAATCTGGCGTGCGATTTACCGTGTTGGAAGCGAGCGAGCGTTGGGGTGGGAAAGTGCTTACCCAACATATGCCTGGCCCAGAAGGTGGTGAATTCGTAATTGATGCCGGCCCAGAATCATTTGTAACGCGCAAACCTGCTGCGTGGCAGTTAACGCGTGAGTTACAGCTAGAAAGAGATATCATTGATCCGGGTGGTGAAGCATCCGGTACATATGTGCTGGATGGCGGCCTGCCAATGAAACTGCCACTAAATCCGGTGGCTTTCATCACATCTCCGCTGCTTTCGCTGCGGGGCAAACTGCGTATTTTATTGGAACCCTTCATTCCCGCTAAGCGGGATGGGCTAGACGAATCGCTGGCGGAGTTTGTCACCCGGCGCTTGGGGCGAGAAGCGCTGGAGAAATTTATCGGACCGGTGCTGGGCGGCATTTACAACACCGATCCAGAAACGCAAAGTATTTTGGTTACTTCGCCGCTGATGCGGGAGATGGAGCTGCATGGCAACCTCGTGCTGGGCAGCATTGCACGGATGCGCGCCCGTAAACGGGAAGCGGAAATGGCTGAGGCGCCACCTTTTCGCTTCATCGGGTTTGCCCCTGGGGCACAGGCTTTAATTAACGCTTTAACGGCGCAACTGCAAGGAGAACTGCGGCTTAATGCGCAGGTGACACAGGTTTCGCGTACGAAAGAGGGCCAGGGGCAGGTTTTGCTAGCAAATGGAGAGTTGTTAACGGCCGATTCCATCATCATCTCCTCCCCCGCTAACGTGGCGGCAAAACTGCTGGCAAAGAGTGCGCCGGAGGCCGCCGCCAAATTAGCAAAGATCCGGCACGTGCACATCGGTACCATCTCCCTGGCTTTTCGGGATGCGGACGTGGCGCACACGGCGCACATGCGCGGCTTGATGATCCCGCGGCGTGAAAAGCGCCGCATTGATGCCGTGACCTGGACATCGGCCAAGATACCTGGCCGCGCACCGGCCGGGTTTACGCTGCTGCGGGTCTTTTTTGGCGGGGGCGACCCGAAAACAGCAACAATGCCAGAGGAAGATTTACTGCAGGTAGTCCGGGAGGAACTGGCGGCGCTGCTAAATATTACGGCCGTTCCGGTAGATTACCGGGTGGCGCGCTGGCCCGACAGCTATCCGCAGGCGGATGTCGGTCACTTACAGCGGGTGGCGGAGATTGAATCCTTGCTACCGCGGCCCTTTTACGTGACGGGCAGTTCATACCGGGGCTTGGCCGTGCCGGACTGCGTTAAGCAGGCGCGGGAAACTGCGGCCCAGGTATTGAAAGATGTACTTGCTTGACCAAATGTGGCAAGCTTGATAATCTGAGCAGCAAGCAAAAACCGCCGACCACTTGAGCAGTTGGCCGGTTCATTACAAAGTCGCTGGAGGATTTGCGAAATGAGCGAGGAGCTGGAGACTGGTAGCCCTGTGTCATCACGAAATGAATGGATCAAGTTTGGCGTGTTGGCCGCAATACTGCTGGGAGTCGTATTGATCGTAGCGGCATTACGGCCGTTTATTTTCAACAAGGTTGTGCCTGCCGTGATGGGTGAAAGTATGACTCAACCACCTGACGCGAACGACGCCGAGAATGCTTACCCGATTATGATTCCGGTAGTCACGGACAGCCCTGACGGCGAAACAATCCCTGATGAAACCCCCGTTGAGGAACCGTCCTCGACAGAATCATCAGAACCTCTCCCTGAGGAAGCGGCGTATCCCGCACCGGAGCCGGAAGTTGGCGAAGAGGCGGTTGTAGATGAAGAGGTTGTGGACGAAGCGCAAACGGTTGAGGAAGAAACGGCCGTATCCACTTTCGACCACATTGTGCAGCCCAACGAAAACCTGACCAGTATTGCCAGGTTGTACGGCACTACCATCGAGGCCGTTCTAGACGTCAACGATATCCCTGACCCAAACAGAATTGACGCCGGCACCGTCCTGCGCATTCCCCAACCGTAGCCTTTCAGCCCCTCAACACCTCAACCGGTCTGGCTGAATAACTGATTAGCTAAATTGCTGAATAGCTGAATTGCTGATTACTAATTGCGGCGCGAACGCGGCCGTTTGGGCTTTATTCCACCTCGATAACTGGGCACTTCCAGCAAGAAAAACGTACACCGGCTGCCGTCCAGCATGCGCGTTGCCAGTCGCGGATCCAATTCATCCACCGGGGTGGCGGTGGTGATAACGGTAGGCAGGCGCGCATTGTAGCGATAGTTAAACAACTGGTACAGCTTCTCTCGCGCCCACGCCGTGGCGCTTTCTGTCCCCAAATCATCCAGCACCAGCAGAGGGGCTGTCTTCACTTCATCAAAACGCTTGTCCAGCCGGGCGTTGCTGCTGGGATTAAATGTCGCCCGTAAATGATCTAACAAATCGGGCACCATCACAAACAACACAGGTTCCCCCAGACCAGCCACATAGTTGGCAACGGCTGCCGCCAGGTGCGTCTTGCCATTGCCGTAGCCCACACTGTTAAAAACCAACCAATCTTGCGGAGCTGCAGCAAACTCCTTGGCAATTTCCATTGCGCGACGAAGATTTTCTGCCTGACCACGAGGCAGTTCTCCCTGGCGTAAATCGAAATTTTGGAAAAGTTTGTCATGATGCAAATGCAGAGATGATAGCTCTGACTGTCCATGAACGGCATTTGGCCCTCGCGAGCGACGGAAATCGGGCACGTGCAGCTTAATTGTCCGTACAAGTTGGTGGTCAAGCATCCGAGACAAAATGCGCGCGTCAAAGTGGTCTTCTGTCAATTCCTTGTTAGTTGTAATGACTGTGGGCAAATTGTTCACATAGCGATGGTTGAGTATTTGATAAAGCTTCTCAACAGCCCAATTTGTTTCATTTTCTGCGCCCATATCATCCAAAATAACGAGGGAGGCTTGACGTACCTGCTCAAATCGCAAATCGTAGCTAGATTTAGCAGAAGGCGAGTAGGAAGCGCGTAAATAATCGAGAAGGTCGGGCGTGCTAACAAAAAGCACAAGATGCCCTAACTCCAAACGATAGTTAGCAATGGCCGCAGCCAGGTGTGTTTTTCCGCAGCCGTAAGTACCCTGCAAGACTAACCAACCCTCCGGATTTTGGGCGAAATCCAGCACACTGCCGTATGCTAATTTGAGATTAGTCTTTTCGCGGTCTGTCAGGCCAACACCTTCTACAGAAAAACTTTCAAAAGTGAGGTCTTGTAATGGGCCTATTTGGCTAAGTTTGATGAGGCTGTCCATACGCGCCATTTCGCGCTCGGCGGCGCGGCAGGCGCAGGGCACGGCACGGCCGAATCGGGGATCGATGGGGGGCACGTCGGGGATGACGTAACCCAGGCCGCCGCAGTGGGGGCAGTCGGGTTTGCCTAAAACGGGATCGGTGGCGTTGGAAACGGCCGTTTCCTCAGCGCTTGATGATGTCCCGGTACTCTTCGGGGATTTGGGATCGTAACTCTTTTTGAGAATCTCGGTGACTGATTCCATCCTGTTTTCCTTCCTGTCGCCAGCGTTCCAAAATCGCCAGCACATACCGCCATTTACGTACGTTGTTGGTCACCGCTAGCTGAATCGCCTCCTCAACCCACCGCAGCGGGTACGTTTGTTCTGCATCTCGCAGTTCGTCAGCAATAAGGGGCGTTAATGGGCCGATATTTTGTTCATACAACACAAAAATGTTCGGGCGCTCTACCAGCAGCGATATCGGTTCATCTTCATCTGGGTTAGGCCGCCATTCCCCCCGCGTAATGCCTTCCACGGCTGCGCGTCCCTTCTCTGTATTCAAGAAGTACAGGTCCATTTTGCCATCGGCGCTTTCCACATTCACGTGTAAAAACGTACCTCGCGCTACGGCCCGTTCCAAGCCATCCATCAGGGCTTCGGTCGCCAGCTTCAGCGTGGGGGCCAGCCCTTTGACAAACTCCATGTCCTGCAAAAAATCAGCCAGGCGCAGGTAACGCACTCGACCTTCTTTTTGGGTCAATGCCCAAAAAGCATAGAGAGTCACCTTTAGTTCCGCGAGATTATCAATATGCGGCAGCAGGTCGCTGAAAAAAAGGTTGGGTATTGAGGTAAGCCGGAGCTTGCCGTCGGGAAAACCGGGGAAACCCTTCATAATGGTCAATTGTTAATTGTCAACAGCTAATTGTCAATTGGTTACAGGTTAATTTCCTGTCGCTGCAGATTGCGGAAGGTGGCCAATTGGCCATGCCAAAACAAGTCGATGGTGCCCGTGGGGCCATTACGATGCTTGGCAATGGCAATTTCCGCAATATTGGGGCGTTCGGTTGTCTCAGGGTTGTAGTATTCGTCGCGATAAATAAACAGTACGATGTCGGCATCCTGCTCAATACTGCCCGAATCGCGCAGGTCAGAAAGCTGCGGGCGCTTATCCTGGCGCTGCTCCACCGCGCGGCTGAGCTGTGCAGCCGCCACCACAGGTACGTCTAATTCACGGGCTAACCCTTTCAATGAACGGGAAATCTCGCTAATTTCCTGCACGCGGTTGTTGGTGGAGCGCTCCGCCTGCATGAGCTGCAGGTAGTCGATCATCACCATGTCCAGGCCGTGCTCAGCATAGAGGCGGCGGCACTTGGTGCGCAGTTGGTTGGGTGTAATAGAGGGCGTGTCATCAATGAAGATGCGTGTTTCTGAGAGGCGACCAATGGCTTCCATAAAAATCGGCCATTCGTGGTCTTGCAGGTCGCCGCGGCGCAGGCGCTGCGAGTCAATTCGCGTCTCTGCAGCAATCATGCGCTGCACCAGTTGTTCGCCAGACATTTCCAGGTTGAAGAGGGCGATGCGCTTGCCATAGCGCCGCGCCGCGGCGAGAGCCATGGCGTTTTGCAAACTCGTCTTGCCCATGCCAGGGCGGGCAGCCACAATAATCAGGTCAGATTTGTTGAGGCCGCCCAGCATGCGGTCCAGATCAACAAAGCCGGTGGGCACGCCAATGACGTCGTCGCCGCGGGCGTGGAGTTCCTGGATGCGCTCCAGGTAGTCGCTGGCAATTTGCCGCACGGGAACCAGGTCGCGGGTGGTGCGCTCCTCGCTGATGCTGAAGAGGCTTTGCTCAGCGCGGTCGATGACCACGTTGATGTCTTCGGCCTCGTTGTAGGCGAGGTTGGCAATTTCGCTGGCAGCTTTGATCATCTGGCGGCGTACGGCCGTTGCTTCCACAACACGGCCGTAACTCTCCGCGTTGATAGAGGTGGGTACGGCATTAATCAGCCCAATAACGTACGCTTCGCCGCCAATTTCATCCAAATGCTCCTGCCGCCGCAGCTCTTCGGTAACGGTGATCAGGTCTAGCGGTTCGCGGCGCTCGTTTAGGCGTAGAATAGCCTCGTAAATCCACTTATTCTTTACCCGGTAAAAGGAGTCCGGCTTGAGAAACGTAGAGACGTCAAAAATGGCGTCGGGATCAATGAGCAATGATCCCAGGACGGCTTCTTCTGCTTCGGCACTATGCGGGGGGAGGCGTTCTATCTCACTCATCGATTTAGAAATTAAAACGTGAAACGCAAGAAGTCTTACGTTTCACGTTTACAACCAATTCCTTATTGGTCAATAGGCAGGTCAGGGTTCGTTGTAATCGCTCCTAGTCTTCCTCGAAATCATCAAAGTCTAAGGTGCTAAGAAAATCAGAGAATGCGTCAGCCTCTCCGGGATCGACATCTGAACCTGAGGCAGCAGCGCCCTCTTGCTCTTGAATATCTGTCTCCGGCAGGATCCCCACTTCGGTGATAACATCTTCAGCAACGAAAATGGGCACATTAGCCCGAACGGCCAGAGCAATCGCGTCGGAAGGACGGCAATCAATGTCCATAGCTTCGCCCTTGGTGTCAATGTATAGGCGGGCATGAAAGATGCCTTCGCGCAGTTCTTTGACCAGGACGTGAGAGATCTTACCGCCCATGGCCACAATAACATTTTTGAGGAGGTCGTGGGTAACCGGACGCGCAACTTTTACGTCTTGCAGCTCAATTGTGATGGCATCCGCTTCGCAGGGGCCAATCCAGATAGGAACCTGGCGGTCACCATCTATTTCTTTGAGCATGACAATGCGATGTTGGGTAACCAGGCTGATGCGGATGCTGTCGATTTCAACTTCTATCATGATCAATCCTTTGCGTTGGGACTCGTTGCTGCAAAGCCCAGGACGGGAATTGGGTCTCTACTGGATTTTAGCATAAAAGTAGGTTTGCATCATCTAGGCTGATACGTTCTCATTTTGAGTTTCGGGCTCTCACTGATTGGTTGTAATAATCCATTCCTGGCCCTTGAGGAAGAGCTCCCAGTAGACAAGGTTGTTGTTTTGCGGCACGGTGACTACGGCAACGGCCGTTTCCCCTGTTACCGTTACCTGTTGGGCTTCAAAGCCTAGCTCGGTCGCCTTTTGCACAATCTGGCGATAGTTTTGCGCCAATGGATCCAGAAACGCGCCATCATTGTCCAAAACCCGCTCGATACTGTCTAGCAGCGCATTGGCGCGTTGAAATTCGGCGCTGCGCAGCGCACCATCCACGCTTTGGAACATAACCTCCAGCACCACGTTAATCTCATCCTGGGGGTGGCGCGTGAAGTCAGCGGGGTTACCCTTGTCCACCACGTCCTCCGGGTAGGGCAGCCAGGCTGTGAGGAAGTAGGCGGTGGGATCGTAGGCAAGCTGGTAGCGGCGCATCATGTCATAGTAGCGCAGGGTAGTTTGTAGGTCGTCCAAATCGGCTTTGCTGGCTGGCTTTTGCGCCAGGCTGGCCAGCCAATCTTGCTCCACCTCGGCCAGGGTACGGCCGTAATAAATTTGCAAGTTTACGTCCACCGCTTCGGCTAAAGTTGGCGCATCGTCCGCCGTCACGTCGCCATAGAACGCCTTAAACCGTTCCCAGCCTTGCCCCTCCACCAGGTACTGTACAAAGGCCGCCGCCTGTAAGTAACCAATTTCGTGCTGCACCGGGTAAAAATTGTCAATGAGCTGCGCCAGGGGGATATATTGTCCCATTTCGACGAGGGCGGCAGTACGATGTTCCAAATCTTCTGGTTTGTAATGCCCGCCGGTAGTCCATACGGCCAATCCTTCGGCCATGAATGTGATGCGCTGCGGGGCAAATTGACGGTCCAACACATGAACTGTTTCATGCACAACAACTTCATAGAGGCCACGCCCGGAGTATTGGCGGTCGAGATAGGAAATAACCATGGCGTTGGCCGCATACCCTCCCTGACCAATCACGCGGTCGATGAGGTAGATATCGAGTTTTTGCTCCAGGTCGGTGTTAAGGGTGCTGCGCGCCTGCTGTACGGCCGTTTCAATGGTTTGCAGCAGTTTGGGTAAGTCCCGATAAGCAGCAGTACCGCTGATGGCATGAATCTGGCAGCAGGCACTTTCGGCCGTGACCCAGGTTGCGCCCGCTTCTGCATCGGGCAGGGCGCTCGCTGGCAGCACCTCCACCGGCAGGGTAATGATGTTGTTGGCCGGGTTTTCATCGCCAATTTGAATCAGGTCATCCTGATCCAAAATCACCGACACTTCCTGGTAACCAACCAGATCCGAGGTGTCCCAGGCCCATTGGAATAGTCCTGTGGCTTGCCCGCCTAAATTTCGGCCGGACAGCACGCCGGTAGCGGTGTTACGGCCGTTCACGGTAACCAGCACGCTCACGTCGGCCGGGTTGACGTTTTCGGGCACAAAGGGCAGCACCTGGAAAGTTACCAGGTCGCCGCTGTAAATATCGGGTATGGGGTAAATAACCAGGCTGTCGTTGTCAATTGAAAGATCGGGAGGAACGGCCGTTGCTGTGGGGGCCAGCGTGGGCGTCATGGTGGGTGGCGGTTCGTCGGTTGGCGTGGGGGGAAGAGGAGTGTTAGTCGCCACAGTAACGGCCGTGCCCGTATCCGTATCCGTTGCCGTCATACCCGGCAGCAAATCTGGTCGCGAATCTTGAATGTTACAGGCTACTAGCCCCAACAGTAAGGCTAACCACAAGCTAACAACGCGCATAAACACACTCTGCAAAATAGACAATTCTTTAATAAACCCAATTGTACAGGTGACCTACCACCAGAACCAAGCTCTTCTCCTGCGTCACTCATACGTTTTTCCTTTCCTGCGGGTCGGCAAATCAAGCATTTTCCCCCTTGAAACCTTCATTAAGTTTAGTGTATGATGAGAAAGTTCCAACAAAAACAGTCGTGTCCATATTGGTCGGGCGTCTGTTTGCTGCCGTTCAGATTGAGGCTTTTCGGCCCGCCCGTAGCTGTTTTTGTTGTTGATAAAACTATATGTAGTAAATGCAATTGATCTCAACAATGCTAAACGGTGACTGGCCGGGAAACGGCCGTTCGCTACTGGCAGGCATCCATGTTTACTTTCAAACCACCCCATCCTCCCCAATCCCTTGCAACGCTACAAATCGAGTGTGTTGCCTGTAAAGAACTCTTCACCCTAGCTGAAGGTCAACAAAGTGCCCAAAGCAACGCGGGAGCTTGGCAGCATGTGCTAACGGCCCAACCCTTCGTCAGGCTGCGCTACCTACCGGACAGATTCCTGAAAACCACGCGGCCGCAGCACCGCCCGCACACCTTCACCCAGGACTCCCCAGAGGATCCCGGCAGCATTAATGGCCCAATTCGCATAAACTGTCCCCGCTGCGGGGCTGACAATCGCAATTGGCTGCATATTTTGCAGTCGTTTACGCAAAATCTTCCGCAAAATTTTTTACCGCTTGGAATAGGTTTCTTAATCACCTGCTTGCTCCTCCTGACAGCCACAATCCGCCTTTGGACGATCCTATCATTAGGTCAGTTAGCCATACTTTTTGTCATGATTTTGCTTTCGGGACTCTTACCTCTTGCGGTTATGCCTTTTCTGTGGAGGCAAGAACGCGAGTACCACAATGCGGGCGGCTTTTTACCGCGCGGCGCCTTATCTCCCACCCTCCGGGTTGGCTTTGCGCTGCTGCTCATCTTTGTTTTCATTCTGCCCGCCTTCATTTACGTTGCTGTGCCCATAGGCTTTGATTACGTTTCTGACCTACTCTCGCCACCTGCAACGCCCTCACTCCCCGAACGCATACAGCAGGTTCGTGAACAAATTGAGGGCGCCCTGGGCACCCCTTCAGCCGATAAAAGCGGGGCTGTAGAATCTGCCTTAGTCACTATTGAAAGCTTGCTCAAAATAAAAGATCCCCCCACGGACTTGAAAATACGGTCTATGTCGACCTTGCAAATAGCCAACCAATGGGTGAAGCTAAATGAAGATAGCGAATTGGTGCCAAAAATCGCTCAAGAAGTTGCTCATTTGGAAGCTTTTATTGCCGCGCAATCTCCCCGTGTAGATAAGGCGTTTCTCAAAATATGGTTTAAGTATGTGCTGGCAAGCAGCTTGCTGGCTTCCTTATGCGGCTGGTGGACCGTTACCATGTATGTTGGCCACGTCAATCGTCACCTGCCGCGTCCCCTGTACTACAGCCTGGCAGACATGACCCGGGTGGTGGCCTGGGAGGTGAAGCGCGTGCTGGAACTACCTGGTGACATGAGCCAGGTAGAATGGCTGGACGCGGAGCGCAACGAACTAGGCGGCATAGACCTGATAGGCATCGTGCGGGCCACACCGCGGTGGTCACAGGCTGCAACAGGGGGCCATCTGGAACCTGCTCGTCGCTACGAAATCATGACGGATCCGTGGGGGCGGATTGTGTACGTCGAATCGCGGGACATTCGGGTATCCGCGCCCGTGCCGCCGCCCGAACAAGGTGGCGACGCCGCTGCTGCCGAACGCGAAGAAGTTTACAACACACTGGAAAAGCTCTTTCGCCCGCAATCCAGGTATCTTTCTTTGTAAACCCATAATTTTACCCACCTTGTGTTCCCCGTTTTGCCAACTTAGAGGTATAATCCCTGCCGGTAGGTAAGCACTTTGGGGTATCTGGGAGCCCCTCAAATGCGAGACTTTTACAAGCAACGGCCGTTTCCCGTAAACGGCCGTTACCTGAAAGCTTTTTCCGGCAAAGAAATTTCACTGCGCCTGCCCAGGTCAACTAATCAATGAGAGGAGAATCAAACTATGGCATACAAAAACATCAAAGTCCCCGCCAACGGCAAAAAGATCACATTCGAAAATGGCAAGCTGCACGTGCCCGACAACCCGATTGTCGCCTTCATTGAAGGAGATGGCATCGGCGTAGACATTACCCCGGCCTCTGTGCGCGTGTGGGATGCGGCCGTAGAAAAAGCTTATGGCGGCCGGCGCAAAATCGCCTGGATGGAAATCTACTCTGGCGAAAAAGCCGCCGCCCTCTACGATGGCAACTACATGCCCGAAGAAACCTTCGAGGCCATGCGCGAATATCTCGTGGGCATCAAAGGCCCCCTCACCACCCCCATTGGCGGTGGTTTTCGCAGCCTTAACGTGACCCTGCGCCAGGTGCTGGACCTTTACGCCTGCGTGCGCCCCGTGCGCTACATTCCCGGCACCCCCAGCCCCATGCGCGAGCCAGAAAAAATGGACATTATCATCTTTCGGGAAAACACCGAAGACGTGTATTCAGGCGTAGAATGGCCCGCTGAGTCCGAGGGCGCGCAGGCTTTGATTAAATTCATGAATGAGCAGTTGGGCAAAAATGTGCGCCTGGATGCGGCCATTGGCATTAAGCCTGTCAGCGCCTTTGGCACCAAGCGGCTGGTGCGCCAGGCCGTCCAGTACGCCGTGGACCACAAGCGCAGCAGCGTGACCATTGTGCACAAAGGGAACATCATGAAGTTCACCGAAGGCGCTTTCAAAAACTGGGGCTACGAACTGGCCAAAGATGAATTTGGCGACGCAACCATTAGCGAAGATGAATTGTGGGACAAATACGATGGCGTCGCGCCCGAAGGCAAAATTGTGGTCAAAGACCGCATTGCCGACAACATGCTGCAGCAGTTGCTGACGCGCACCGGCGAGTATGACGTCATTGCCACCCTAAACCTGAACGGCGACTACATGAGCGATGCCGCAGCAGCCCAGGTCGGCGGTCTGGGTATGGCCCCCGGCGGCAACATTGGCGATGGCGTGGCCTTGTTTGAAGCCACCCACGGTACAGCCCCCAAGTATGCAGGCAAAGACATGGTTAATCCCAGCAGCCTCATTCTCAGCGGCGTGATGATGCTGGAGTATATGGGCTGGCAAGAAGCGGCTGACCTGGTGGTGCAGGCCATGACCCAAACCATTCAGGACAAGACGGTGACCTACGACCTGCACCGCCAGATTGAAGGCGCCACCAAGTTGAGCTGTTCCGCCTTTGCGGAAGCAATTGTTGCCAATATGTAAGACGTGAAGCGAAAAACATGAAGTCTGAAAGCCATCGGTCCGTTGCCGGTGGCTTTTTTTGTAAAGATTGGAGTCTAGAGTTTTGCAGTCTCCAATCTCCAATCTCTAATCACATGATGAATTTCCCTGAACCAGCTAAGGTATTGACCATTGCCGGGTCTGACAGCGGCGGGGCGGCTGGCTTGCAGGCGGATTTGCGGGCCTTTGCGGCGTTGGGTGTGTATGGCCTGAGTGTGGTAACGGCCGTTACCGCCCAAAACTCGCTCACCGTCAGTGCCGTGCAGTTCATGCCGCCCGCATTCATTGCCGCCCAGCTTGAGGCGGTGCTGGCCGATTATGGTGCGGCGGCGGCCAAAACCGGCTTTTTGGGGCGCGCGGAAGCCATTCGGGCCGTGGCCCGCACCCTGCAGCAGCACCCGGTAGCCCACCTCGTAGTCGATCCTGTGTTGGTCAACCACAAGGGGCAGGCCATGTTCTCACCAGACGTTACCCAGGCTTACCTGGACGAACTGCTGCCGCTGGCGGCGCTGGTCACCCCTAACCGGTGGGAAGCCGCACTGCTGGCGGGATTGCCGGTAACGACGGTGGCGGAGATGGAAACGGCCGTTTCTCACATCCATGCTCTCGGTTCCCAAAACGTCCTGCTCAAAGGAGGCCAGGTGCAAGATCAGATGCTAGACATATTTTTCGATGGCCACACACTTACCCACCTGACCAGCCCGACCATCGACACCGCCAACACCCATGGCGCTGGGGACACATTGTCTGCGGCGGTGTGCGCTTTTTTGGCGCAGGGAGCAGGAATGGAAACGGCCGTTCTGCGCGCCCGTCACGTCACTTACCAGGCCATTTTGCGCGCCGCTGGTTGGCAATTGGGCCAGGGTCACGGCCCCGTCTGGCCTCTGGATACACCGCCCCAATCCCGTTATTGACGCTTTTAATTATTTCTGCTATTCTCCACTTTCAAAACGTTTTGAACGTAAGGGGTGACAATGCACAAAACACTCACCGCTGTGAACAACAGTACTGTCGCCGGGCTGGGACGCCTCGCCCGCTTTTTTGGCTTTAGTGACGTCATGGGCCGCCTTTACGGCACCCTGCTGCTTAGCCCAGACCCCCTCTCGCTGGACGACCTGGCCGATGGCCTCAAAATCAGCAAGGGGTCGGTCAGCATGAACATGCGCGCCCTGGAGCGCTGGGGAATGGCCAAGGAAGTGTGGATGCGTGGCGAGCGCAAAAAATATTACGCGGCTGAATCTGACCTGTGGCAGGTCATTCGCAACGTATTGGGCAGCCGCGAGCAGCGCGAAGTCCAGGTGGCCCTGCAGGTGCTCAGCGACAGCGTGGAAAAGCTAAAAGAGGCCGAAGCAGAACTGACGCCGGAAGAGCAGGCGCTTTCCCGATATTATTTGGACCGGGTAGTGGATTTACAAGCTTTTTTCAAAGTCGCTCAACTGGCCTTGGAAACCGTTGTGGGTGGCGAAGAGTCCCTCGATTTTGACGCGGTAACGCGCATTGAAATCGAGTAATGCGTGAACCGTAAAACGTGAAACGTGACGAACTTTTTTTCACGCTTCACCCTCGGCGTATCCCGGAATTGAGGCAAATCAGGTTGCTGTCATGAAAATTGCCGTAGGCTCGACCAACCCCGTAAAAGTAGCGGCCGTGCGCCAGGTAGCACAACAGCAGTGGCCGGAAGCTGTTGTCATTCCGGTCGATGTGGCTACCGGCGTTAGCGACATGCCCATGAGTGACGCAGAAAGCCTGGCCGGGGCGCAAAATCGGGCCCGCGCGGCACTGACTTTAACGCAAGCCGACCTGGGCGTTGGGCTGGAGGGGGGCGTCAACCCGGAGGCCATTGGGCTGGTGCTGCATGGCTGGGTGGTGGTGGTAGACGGCAACGGCCGTACCGGCATTGGCGGTGCGGGGCGGCTGCCGCTGCCAGAGGCCATTGCCCGGCGCGTGCTGGCCGGCGAAGAGCTTGGCCCGGTCATGGATGACGTGCTTGGCCAAACTGAGGTGCGAAAACGGGGTGGCGCCATAGGCGCACTGACCGCCGGGCTGGTACTGCGCGAGGAAGCGTTTGCCCAGGGGGTGGCTTATGCCCTGGCGCCCTTTGTGGCGCCCCAGCTCTACGGCAATGGGTCTGGGAACAAGGCTTTTGACACCTCGAACGAATCAGAAATACGCTCATGAAGTATTTGCGGATTATTTTTGAATTGGTTAAGGAAACGGCCGTTAGCTTCGGCCGTGACAAAGGTCCCCTGCTGGCGGCTGCACTCGCGTACCATACCATCTTTTCCCTGGCTCCGCTGCTGGTGGTTGCTGTAGCGGTGGCCGGTTTTGTCTTTGGTGAAGCGGCCGTAAGAGGGGAATTGGTCGGTTTAATTGAGGGCGCAGTCGGTACAGATGCGGCGGTGGTCATTCAAAACCTGATCAGCAGTGCCAGCCAGAGCAGTGGGGAGATATTTGCCACCGTTATCAGCACCGTGCTGCTGTTTTTCGGTGCGTCGGGGGTGTTTGGGCAGCTAAAAAACGCCCTCAACATGATTTGGGGCATTGCCCGCGGACCCGATCAAGGCATCTTGGCCCTGATTAAGACCCGTTTTCTGGCTATCCTCATGGTGATGGGTATTGGCTTTTTGCTGTTAACGGCCGTTGCCGCCAATACCATCCTCACCGCCCTCAACCGCCGCCTGGCCAGCGAAGGAGCCGACTTCAGCGCGGCCATACCCACCATCAACTTTCTGGTCACATTCCTCATCATCACGCTGCTCTTCGCCATCATCTTCAAAACCCTGCCCGACGCCAGCGTGGCCTGGAAAGACGCCTTGGTGGGCGGTCTCGTTACCTCATTCCTCTTTGGTATTGGTCAGTTCTTGATTGGGCTGTACTTAAGCAGCAGCTCCATCGGCTCAGCCTACGGCGCGGCCAGTTCGCTGGTAGTTGTGCTGTTCTGGATTTATATCTCGGCGCAAATCCTGATGTTTGGCGCAGAGTTTACACAAGTGTATGCCAACCGCTATGGCGCAAAAGTGCAGCTACCAGAAAATGCCTTACTGCTGCGCAACAACGTCCCCAACAAGCCTGCCCCGCAAACAAAACCTGTCTACCACCCGCTGCCTGAATTTCCGGAGCCCGAATCTACTTCTATTCCTGCCTGGCGCAAGCAGGTCGCCACGACGTTGCTGGCTCTGGCGGCCGGTTTATTCCTGGGCTTCATCGGCAACCAGCTTCGCGACCGTTGACCGCAGCCTAACGTTCCGCCACGTAAACGACCCACTCACCGGCATCGTATAATGGTAGGCCATCCCAGGCAGGGTAGGTCTCCACCTTCGAGAAACCTGCATCATGCATGAGAGCGACCATTTCCGGTATGGCGTAGGTCTGGTCACACAACTGCACCTCGTCTAGCTGACCAGTTTCCAGGTGCAAAATAAGGAAGCGTTCCAGGGAAAGCCTCTCCTGGGCATGCCAAAAGCGCTCTCCCAAGTGCAAATATGGGGCTCCACCCCATAAGCCCAAATCGTCTGTGTACCACCAGCGGCTGTCCTGTTTTGTCCACGTTATCCTGATCCAGCAGCTCCACTGCCAGCCGCCCGCCAGGGCGCAAAGCCTGCGCGGCCTGGCGCAGCAGGTCGCCCGCTTCTTCGCGGGTAAAAACAGCCAGTTGGCCATATAAAAAGAGGGCGGCGTCAAACTGCTGTCCGGCCATATCCATCTGGCGCACGTCTTGCTGGATGAAGGTGCAACGGCCGTTTACACCCTGTTCCGCCGCCAATTCCCGCGCATAAGTGATGGCCGCCGGGCCAAAATCCACCCCCGTCACCAGGAGGCCGCGCCGCGCCAGCTCCACCGCGTACAGGCCCGGCCCGCAGGTGATGTCCAGCAGCCGCTGCCCTTTTTGCAGGCCTAACTTAGCCCACAACCACTCTATTTGCGCCTGGCGGTCGGTTAGCTGGCGCGAGGCCGCCCCGTGGGACTCGTCCAGGTGCTCGCGCAGCATGCGCGCCGAAAAGGCGGGGTCGTCCCAGGGTAAATTGCCCCCCTCAGACCAGGGTAACGGCCGTTCCACCCGCCGGTAAATGCGCCACAAACCATCTCGCAATCTTTGTGCTGTGTCACTCATGTTGCTTTATCGCTGTCCTTTGCGTTTGCCCACTCATTATATCATCCAGTACACTCGACCCTTATGCAAACCCGCAGCAAAAAAGGATAGGCAGATGACAGAAGAAACGGGGCAGGCGCAAGAAAATTCCTTTGCCAACATGCCCGCCTGGCCGCTGGCGCAGCGCTGGCAGCAGCAGAAGTATCCGGCGCCTATCGTGGTGGCGCTTTCGGTCGAGATGGCGAAGATGGGCAGCGGCGCTTTTTGCTGATCCGGCGAAATGGGGGTGCCTATGCCGGACAGTGGGCGCTGGTGGGGGGCAAATGGGACTTTGGCGAGACGCTGGCCACGGCCGTTTCCCGGGAAGTGCTGGAGGAAACGGGGCTGACAGCGCGGTTTGTGGCCCTGCGCGGCGTGGTCAGCGAGCGCGTGGCAGACGCGGAACAGGGGGCGCATTTTCTGCTGCTGGTGTGCGCGCTGGACGCCCCCGATGGCGAGGCGCAAGAGCAGCAAGAAGGGGCTGTGGCCTGGTTTACGCGGGCAGAAATCGAAACGCTGCACGGGCAGCAGGCCCTCATTCCCAGCGATTATGCTATGCTGGCAACCTTTGCCGAAGCCGAAACGGCCGTGCCCCTGGTTGAAGCAGACATGGCCGGTGGCCTTTCTGCTGCAGGTAGTTCCAAACCCACTTTGCTGCGCTTTACGCGGGAATAAAAAGCCTAGCCCCCAACCCGCCGCTCTCAGGGCAAAGAGCCCAGCGGCATGATTGTCCCTTCGTTGGTTTCCACTATTTCCGCAGCCAGGGTGCCGTGAGACAACTCTCGCAAAGCCTCTTGAAAGCCGGGAAACCGTTCGGTAGTAAAAAGCAGCGTCATGGTCACGTCGGCGGCGAAGGTTTCGTCCAGGATACGGCCGTTCTCCTCCGCCACCAGCAGCCGCACCCTTTCCAGCATGTTGTAAGGCAGCGCCAGCATAACGGTGTGCGTGGGCACCTTCTCCGCCAGGGGCAAAATTGCCAGCACCTCTTTCACGGCCTCGCTGTACGCCCGCACCAGCCCGCCCGTACCCAGCTTCGTGCCCCCAAAATAGCGCGTCACCACCACCGCCACGTCGCCAATGCCGCTGCCCTGCAAAACCGCCAGCATCGGTCGTCCGGCCGTGCCTGATGGCTCGCCGTCATCAGAACAGTGGGCGGTAACCGCCGGGCCAAAGCCTACCTGGTAAGCGGGCACGTTGTGCGAGGCGTCGGCAAATTCTTCGCGAATGCGCTGCACAAAGGCTTTGGCCTCATCCACGCTGAACACCGGGGCGGCGGTGGCAATGAATAAGGAGTTCTTGACCTTCATTTCCGTGCGCACTTCTTTGGCGGGAATTGGATATCTGTTCATCTACACGCTAAAAACAATACAAAAGGTAATTTGATGACATTGGAACCCCCACCCCTAACCCCTCCCCCGATAAACAACGGGGGAGGGGAACCTCTAGGGAGAGGGGGCGCGGGCGCCCCCTCTCCCTCTAAACCCGCCCCCTTCCCTGGGGAAGGGGGTTGGGGGATGGGGAAGGTCATCATTCAATCAGGCGAACACCGCTTCAAGCTGATTGTATCCCATAACCACAGGTTGACCTTATGAACCCGGCCTCAGAAAGTTTGCCCGGCAGCCCGCAGCAGGCATACTCAGGGGATGTGCAACCAAAATCGTCCCATTTTTAAGCGAAAATCGGCACGCTGGCTGGCGTGGCTGGTCATGCTCTTCTTGCTGACCGGCTGCCGCCAGGAAACCCTGCCCGCGCTAACACCAACAACCCGGGTGACGGCCGTTTCCACCCCCACATCCATCCCAATTGCAGTCCTGTCCACAGCATTACCCTCTGCCTCCCCAACCGCAACCACCTCACCCACTCCTCCAACGCCAACCACTACACCGATGCCGCGGGAAACGGCCGTTGCTACCCCCACCGCCACGCCCCTTTACAGCGGCCCGCCCCTGAATCCGCAGGCCGTCGGCGCGCAAATTCACATTCACCGCGAGGACATCCCCGCCCTGGTCGCCCAACTGCAAGAGCTGGGCGTAGGCTGGGTGAAGGTGCAGGTCTCCTGGAAGGTGTACCAGCCTGAACCCACCCGCTACGACGACTTTCACTTCGCCGAATTGGATCAACTGGTGCAGCTAGCCCACGCCGCCGACCTGCAAATCCTGCTGGGCGTCAGCAAAGCGCCGGAATGGAGCCGCCCCACCACTGAACTAGACGGCCCGCCCGGCGATTACCAACTTTACCAGGAGTTCCTCGCCTATCTGGCCGCCCGCTACCAGGGGCGGGTGGCCGCCTACGAATTGTGGAATGAACCCAATTTACAGCGGGAATGGAACGGCGTGCCTCTCAGCGCAGCCGATTTGGTGGCGCTCATTTCAGCGGGTGTGGCCGGGGTGCGGCAGGGTGACCCCGCGGCGCAGGTCATCAGCGCCGCGCCTGCGCCCACGGGCATTAACGATGGCGTCACGGCCGTTGACGACCGCCTCTATTTCCGCCAAATGCTGCAGGCGGGCGTGGCCGAGGTGGTGGACGGCCTGGGCATCCACCCCTATGGCTGGGCCAACCCGCCGGACAGCAGCGCCGCCAACCCGGATACGGCCGTTCCGACCCACAACAACCACCCCAGCTTCTTCTTTGCCGACACCCTGCGCGATTACCGCGCCATCCTCGACGAATTCGGCAGCGCCAAACCGTTATGGGTCACCGAATTTGGCTGGGCGACCTTTGAAAATGTAGCCCCCAGCCCTCCCGCTGGCGGCGAATTCATGGCCTCTGTCAGCGAAGTGCAGCAAGCGGCCTACATCGTCCGCGCCCTGGCCCTCATGCAGGAATGGCCCGGCGTCGGCCCGCAAATCTTGTGGAACCTCAATTTTGGCCCCCTGCTGGGCGAAGAATACTTAGAAACTGGTTACAGCATCCTCCGCCCCGATGGCTCGCCCCGCCCGGCCTACCTGCTGCTGCAGGCTGCCCTGCACACTAGTAATCCATGAGCTGTAAACCATTATCCGTTCATGCTCTGCCCCCAAATCCAGCCCTCAATCCGGCGAATTTGGGGGTCGGTGGGTTCGGGAAACGGCCGTTCCCCCAACACCCCATTCACCATCCCCAGCGCCCCCACGCAGGCGTCGAAAGGGTCCTCCCCGGCCGGCCCAGAGCCAAACCCGGCGGCCAGCCCGTCGCGCAAAGCCGGGTCCAGCGACATCCCCAGGTCTGCGGCCCAACCCAGCAGCCGCGGCGCGTTGTGCAGCCGCCCCGCCTGGCGGCGCTTGCCCCCCACCTGCCGCGGAAAGGCCAGCTCCAGTTGGTAGTAAAACTCCGCCGGGTAGGTCTCGGCAAAGATAACTTTGCCCGGCCGCAGCAGGTCGGCCAGCATCCCCGAAAAGGGCCAGATGGCGGCGTCCAGTTCCGGGTCTTGCAGGGCCGGAACCAGCAGTTCCCGCCAGCCGCTGATGGCGGCCTTGCCCACCTGCTGCGCGCCCAGGGTCCAAAAAAGCGGGGCGGCGGCAGCGGCGGTGGGGCTGGGGCAGCTCGCAGCGGCGGCGCAGGGCGTCCATGCTGCTTACCTGCAAGGCGTCCAGCAAATGCTGCTGCTTCGTGCCACCGGGACGCTGGGGGTAGAACGGCCGTTGCCACCCAATCTCCTCCCGCTTTTCCGCCACGCGGTAAAAGTCTGCCCATTCTCCCCGGCCCAATCGGGGCAGCAGGGCCAAAAAGTCGGTCACGCCCGCCTGCCGCGCGTAGGCCAGGGGCAGGCCAATGGGGAAGTCCAGCCCCAGCAGCAGCGCGCCGCCTTCTGCCTCCACGTGCAGGCGGCGCAGCCAGGCCAAAGGTTCCCCCACCAGAGCCGGGGCGTGTAAATGGTAACGGCCGTTTTCCGCCAACACGGCCTGCACCGCCCAGCGCTTGCTGGCGCGCACGCCCCAATCCGCATGGGCAATCACCGTCGGTAACACCATCGTCGCCTCCTTTTACCGCTATTGTGGCCGGGAACGGCCGTTCCCGCTACACTTTTCCAAACTTCCGAACAGGTGCGACGCACTTTTGAAGTGCGTCGCACCTCAAGCGAGGAAACCATGTCAACCGACCCCCTGCTCCGCAGCTACGAAGAAACGCCATACCCCAGCCTGTGCTACACCCAAACCCACCCCAACCGCCTGGCCACCCTGTCCGCCCTGCTAGGCCAGCCCGCTGCTCCCGTTGACCAATGCCGCGTGCTGGAGCTGGGCTGCGCCGGCGGCGGCAACCTCATCCCCATGGCCTACGCCTTGCCGCAAAGCAGCTTCGTGGGCGTCGACTTCTCCCCGGCGCAAATCGCCGCCGCACAGCAGCTGGCCGCCGACCTGGGATTGACCAACCTCACCTTCCACGCCGCCGACATCCTGCAAATTGGCCCTGACTTCGGCCAGTTCGACTACATCATCGCCCACGGCGTTTACTCCTGGGTGCCACCCCAGGTGCGCGATAAGGTACTGGCCATCTGCCGCGCCAACCTGGCTCCCGAAGGCATCGCCTACGTCAGCTACAACACCTACCCCGGCTGGCATATGATGGGCATGCTGCGCGAGATGATGCTCTACCACATCCGCGACACGGCCGATCCCACGGCGCGCATGGCCCAGGCGCGGGAGCTGCTGGCATTTTTGCGCGAAAACGTCGCCAGCGACGACCCGTACAGCACCTTCAGCGCCACCTACCGCCAACTGCTGCAAACCTATGCCGATTTCGTGGAGCGGGAGCGGCAGCAGGAGCAGCGCGGCGACCAACTGCTGCTGCACGACGAGCTGGAAACCTTCAACAAGCCGGTCTACTTTCATGAATTTGTGGACCATGCGGCGCAGCATGGCCTGCAATACCTGGTGGAAGCGGAGCTGTCGCGGGTGATGCCCACCAATTTCCCGCCGGAGACGCGGCAAAAGCTGGCGGCGCTGGCCGGGGACGCCATCGCCCTGGAGCAGTACATGGATTTTTTGCGCAACCGCACCTTCCGCCAGACGCTGCTGGTGCATGGGGAACGGCCGTTATCCCGCCAGATTCAGGGTGATTTACGGCCGTTTTTCATCGCCACCTACGCCCGCCCGGAAGAAGCGGTAACCCTGCACGACGGGCAGACCGCCCGCTTCCGCGCCCCCAACGGCTCTGTCCTCTCCACCGACCACCCCGTGGTGAAGGCGGCCATGCTGCACCTGGCAGATGTTGCGCCAACGGCCGTTTCCTTCCTCGACCTGCTCGCCGAGGCCCGCCAGCGCGCCTACGACACCCTCGCCAACGACACCCTGCCCGGCGACGCCCAGGCGCTGACCGTTAACCTGCTGCAGGCGACCAGCTACAGTGGGCGGCTGGTGGAACTGCACCGCCACCCGCCCCAATTTGCGCTAAAAGGTGGGGAACGGCCGTACGCCAGCGCCGTGGCCCGCTGGCAGGCCGCCCACGACTATGACAAGGTGAGCAATTTGCGGCACGAACGGGTGAACCTGGACCCCCTGGCGCAGCACCTGCTGCCCTACCTGGACGGCTCCCACAACCGCGAAGCCTTGCTGGACGTGCTGGATAAGTTAGCCAAACAAGGCTTGCTGAAAACAGAGCAAAACGGCCGTGCTGTCACCAATACGGTCGTGCATCGCCAGCTTTTGCGCCAGGAATTAGCCGTCACCTTGCAGTGGCTGGGCCGGGCAGCGCTGCTGGAAAAGTGAGCAGGGGAGCAAGGGAGCAGGGGGGCAGGGAGACAGCTTATAAAACTTGCCGCTTGCTTACTTGTATGCTTCTTCTGCGTGCTCGGCGGCTTTGTCCCAGGAGAAATGGGCGGCGTAATGGATACGGCCGTTTTCCCCCAGCCGTTCCCGCTCCCCTCGGTTTTGCAGCAAATA
Source organism: uncultured Chloroflexia bacterium (assembly GCA_963695505.1). GTDB lineage: Bacteria > Chloroflexota > Anaerolineae > Promineifilales > Promineifilaceae > JACSRF01. The sequence goes on from CAVOGX010000020.1 coordinate 30,631, forward strand.
GACCAGGTCGATAACGAGGCCGGCTTCGTCGCCGCTGCGGCGCAGCAGGCCATTGTTCCCCGGCACCACGTACTCTGGCACCTGCCCCACCGCCTCCGCCACCACCGGCAGCCCGGCGGCAATCATGTCCGCCAGCTTCACCGGGCACTTGGCGCGGTTCAGCAGGCTCTCTTCCATGAGGTAAATGCCCACGTCGGCGGCGGCAAGCAAGGCAGGCAGTTCGCCCACGTCTACCCAGCCCACGTCCGTCACCGCTTCCAGCAGCCCGGCGGCGGCAAACTGCCCCTGTAACTGCGCCGCATCCTCGGCGTACAGTCCTGTGCCCACGCTGAGAATGGCTAAATCGGGAACGGCCGTTTTCACCCCTACCAAAACCCGCACCAGCCGCACCACGTCAAACTCAAACAGCCGGCTATACAGCAGCAGCGTTGGTTTTTCCGTTTTCTGCTTTTTGTTTTTTGTTTTCCATTCGCCAATCCCCGCCCCATTTGGCACATACACCACTCGCTCTCGCGCCACGCCCCGGCTCCACGCCAGCCGCTGCAGTTCCCGGCTGGCCACCGTCAGCGCGTGGGCGTGGGTCATCCCCCAGCGCTCCTGCCAGGCAAAGAGCAACTTTTGCCACGACGGATATGGCGCCAAGTCATTCCAGCCACCCCAGCCCTCCCAATCGTCGCAGTCCGTCACCAGCCGCAGCCGCCCGCGCCAAAACTGCCACAGCCACCACGCCGCCAGCCCGCTGTACGCCTTGGGCTTGAAGCTGTGCACCACGTCTGGCTGCCATGCCAGCACCTCCCGCAGCAGCCGCGCCGTAATGCCGGGCACGCCGCCGCGCAAAGGCACGTAGCGCAGCTCAACACCATCCACCAGCCAGCGGCGGTCTGCCTCAGCGGGGGTCTGCCAGGGGGGCATGAAAATTTGCACGGCGTGGCCCCGCGCCACCAATGCCCGCGCCAGCCCCAGGGCCCGGCTTTCCATGGTTTTGTTGGGATGCAGGCCAAAAGGCCCAATCATGGCAATGCGCATAAAACAATCTACCTCCCTCCATCTTATCGGAATCCTGTTTTTGGGCGAATCGTTGCCGCCGCAAGAGGGGTTGGGTAAAGTGTGTAGCGCCCGAATTTATTACAAAGAGAGGAAGGGACAAAGAAAAACATGACGAGCTTACAATTTCAGGCCATTTTGCAGCTTTTGCGGGCGAACCCCACGCCGCCGGACATCCCCCTGGCGGAGCGGCGCGCGGCAGCGGACAGACTGGCGGCGCAAACGCCGCTGCTAGATGGCGTGTACACTGAAGAAATGGCTGTCCCCGCAGAGGAATGCACCATTCATGCGCTGCTGGTGGCGGCGCAAAGCGCGCGGGATGACCGGCTGATTCTCTATTTCCACGGCGGGGGGTATGCCACGGGGTCCATTGCCACCCACCGCGATTTGGCCTGCCGCTTATCGGCCGTTTCCGGGGCGCGGGTGCTGCTGGTGGATTACCGGCTGGCCCCAGAACATCCTTTTCCGGCGGCTGTGGCGGACGGAACGGCCGTTTACCACCACATTCTGCAAAATGGCTTCGCACCGGAGCAAATCGTTGTTGGGGGCGATTCCGCAGGCGGGGGGCTGGCCCTGGCCGTGCTGCTGGCCCTGCGCGATGGCGGGCAGGCGCTGCCTGCCGCGGCCTTTGCCCTCTCCCCCTGGGTGGACCTGGCGCTGACCGGGGAGAGCCTGCAAAGTAACGCCGCCAATGATCCTGTGCTGACATTGGCCCAGCTACAAGAATTTGCGGGCTGGTATTTGGGCAATACGGACCCCCACACGCCACTGGCCTCACCTCTGTACTCCGACTTGGCGGGCATGCCACCGCTCTATATCCAGGTAGGCACGGCCGAAATCCTGCTGGACGATGCGCTGCGGCTGGCCGCCAATGCGAAAGCAGCCGGCGTCTCTGTCATCCTGGACGAATGGCCGGAGATGATTCACGGCTGGCAGGGCTTTGCCGCTTTCTTGCCCGAAGCCTTCGAGGCGCTGGAGCGGGTGGGGGATTTCGTGAACAGTTACCAGTGACCAGTGACCAGTGACCAGTGACCAGTGACCGGTAAACTGATTACTGGCTACTAAATACTGAATACTTTTCAACTGCGGAGGGTGGCAATGAGGCGGCGGGGAGCAGTCAGCAAGGCCAGAGCATCATCAATAGTGCGGCACACCACGTCGGCGGCGGACAGGGTGGCAACGGCCGTGCCCTCTTCTTGCAACAGAGCAATACCCAGGGCCGCTTCTTGCAGCATTAGGGCATCGTTACGGCCGTTGCCCACCGCCACGCATTTTTTGGCTCCTAACTCGCGCACGTAATCCCGCTTGGCCAAATCCTGCTGCCCCGGCGGCAAAACGGCCAAAGTGCAGTCTACGCCAGCCAGCGCCGCCCGCGCGCTGCCAAAGGTATCGGCCGTCAGCACGTGTACGGTGAGTTCAGCGGCCAGGCTGTTGAGCATTGTAGCCACCCGCGGCAGGAGACGGCCGTCCACCGCCAGCGTGCCGTTAAAATCCAGCACCAGGTGGGCCAGCGCCAACTCTCCAAAACCGGGAACAGCGACAGCTATCATCGGCTCCTCCACAACACATAGGCTAAAAAGGCCGCACCCAGCACCAGAAAAACCCAGTTGCCGTCAATGAGGCCAAAAATCAGGGCAGCCAGGCCCAGTAAACTGGCAAATGGGTTCTCCGTGAAACGCTGGAGCAGTGTAGCCGGCTTTACAGTTAATCCCTCGGCTTCCAGCCGGGCCTGCAGTTGCGCCTCGGAAGGTTCGGTGAGAGTCGTGCCATCGGGGAAAACCAGGGTGGGCACGCTTTCGTTGCCGTTGTTGATTTCGCGCACGCGGGCGCGGGCCTCACCGTCGCGGGAAATGTCCACGTATTGAAAGTTGGCTCCAGCGGGCTGGAGCCTGCCGCACACCGGCGGGATCATGGGGCAGGTGGGGGTTCCATAGAGAATGATGGGGTCTGGCATACGGCCGTTTCCTCCAAAATTTGTGTTCGTCTCAGGTTGCTCAGGGCGTGATCACCACGCGCACGTCGCTGCTGAATGACTCCAGCCGATCTAGCACACCGTTGATGGCCGCAGCATCCAGCGGCACCGTGGCCGTCACCACCGGCGACAAGTCCAGCTTGCCCTGCTGCGCCAGGTCCAGCAGCAGCGGAATCTCCGCCGCCAGGTGGTCAGAGACGCCGATGATTTCCGCTTCCTTGCCCAGCAGTTCTTTGTAAGGGGCAATGTCAAATGTTTTGTCCGACAGCCCGGCAATTCCGGCGCGCCCCATAATGCTCAGCACCTGCACCGCCTGGCGCATGGTCAGGGGCAGGCCAATCAGTTCCAGGGCCACATCCACGCCGCGGCCGTTGGTCGCCTGCAAAATCGCCTGTACCGGGTCTGCTGCGGCGGCATCCACGGGAATCGCCCCAAACTGCTGCGCCAGGGCTAGCTTGGAGGGCTGAATGTCCACGGCAAAGACGCGTGGCGCCCCCAGGGCGAAGGCTAACTGCACTGCAGACATGCCCAATCCGCCCATGCCAAAAACGGCCGCGGTTTCACCCGCCTGCAGCCGCGTTTTCTTCAAGGCGTGCAGCGCCGTGGACGAAGAACACATCATCACCGCGCCATGCTCAAAGGAGATGGCTTCCGGCAAGTGAAAAACGCTGCGTGCCGGCACGGCAATGTATTCCGCGTAGCCGCCGTCGCGGTATTTGCCAATCATTTGGCCGCTGGTGCAGAACTGCTCGGTACCGCGGTGGCAGTAGTCACAGTCGCCGCAGGTGGTCATATAGTGGATACAGGCGCGGTCGCCCGGCTTGAGGCGGGAAACGGCCGTGCCTACCTCCGCCACCACCCCTGCCACTTCGTGCCCCAGGGTCAGCGGCAGCGGCTCCGCCGGGGAAACGCCCGCGCGGTAATGGGCGTCGGAATGGCAGATGCCCGCCGCTTTGACCTGCACCAGCACGTCCTGGGAACCAATGGCGGGTATAGGGATTTGCTGCTCTTGCAACGGCCGTTTCACGGCCACCAATCGTACCGCTTTCATCATCTCGTTACCTCCAAGAGTCCATGTTATGGCTCCAGCATCGCGCACACCACCGGCAGAGCCAGCGCCACCCACGCCGCATACATTTTGCCCGACGGGTGCAGCCCGTCGTCCGCCAGCAGCGCCGGGTCGGCGGCCGCCTGCCGCGAGATGGGCGTCACGTCCACGTAAGCCACGGCACGCGCCTCCGCTTCTTCGCGGCTGGCAGCGTTGAAGGCGTCAATTTCCGCGGCAACTTGGCCTGGGTCGCGGCGCATCTCGGCCGCAAAGGGGGTTACGCCCCAGTCGGGAATGGACAGCGCCACCACGCGCCCGGCATCTCCTCCGGCTAAGGCAATGGCCTGCTCCAGCAAGGCCCCAAACTGCTCCCGGTATTCCGTCACTGAGCGACCCCGATACTGATTGTTGACGCCAATGAGCAGTGAAACCAGGTCAAAGGGGCCGGTCAGTTCGGCCTGATCGATGCGCATCATCAGCTCGTCGGTGGTCCAGCCGGTGCGGGCAATGATGTGCGGGTCGCTCATTTCAAGCCCGGCGGCGCGAAGGCGGTTGGCCATCTGTACCGGCCAGCGCTCGCTTTCGGCAACGCTCTCGCCGATGGTATAGGAATCACCCAGAGCCAGGTATTTCACAAGATAGCCTCCGTCATTTGACAGGTCGCAGGGTGGCGGAACGGCCGTTGCCTCACCCAGCGGCGTCGGCGCAAGCACTGTTGCCGCAGGTGGCTTTTGCGCCGCACACCCCACTAACAGCAAAATCAGTACCAACCACCTGACCCTACCCATCCATCAATACGGCAGTGCTGCTTCCAGGTTTTGGGCCCAGGTTAGCAGCGCCTCGTCCTGCTGCCAGCGCGCCGCCAATTGCAAGCCCAGAGGTAGGCTCGCCTCGTTTTTGCCCGCGGGCAGGGTGAGGGTGGGCAGCCCGGCGTGGGTCCAGGGCAGGTTCATTACCGGGTCGCCGGTGCTGTCCAGCCCGGCCGGGGCCGCCCCCGGCGCAGAAGGCGACAGCCAGAGGTCAAGGGCGTGGGTATCCATGAGGTCGTGCAGGGCGGAACGGAGGATTGAACGGTTGTTCAACCCTTGTTTCAGCCGCTCAGAGGAGAGGTTTTGCCCTTTTTGGATGAGATCGGCCGTTTTGGGATGGTAGAGATGGGCGTATTGGGCATACCAGGCGGCATGAACCTGGGCCGCTTCGGCAGCTACCAGGTCCCGATGCAGGGCGTCAATTTCAGCGAAGTTGGGCATGGCTGGCACGCGGCGCATGGTGAAACCGGCCTGCTGCAAATGGGTAACCAGCTTTTCAAAATGAGCCAATCCTTTGGGCGTGGCCTGGGCCAGGTACGACCCATCGGGCACGCCCAGCACCGGTTTTGCAGTTGCAGACATTTGCCAGCCGGAATCTAAAAGAGGCATAACGGCCGCCAGCCCGGCCACGTCGGCGGCAAAGAAACCCACGGTGTCGGCTGAGGGGGAAAGGGGCACAATGCCATCGAGTGGGAAACGGCCGTAAGTGGGTTTGTAGCCTACAATGCCGCAGTAGGCCGCCGGACGGTTGATGGAGCCAATAGTTTGCGATCCCAAGGTCAGCGCGGCTAGTCCGGCGGCCACCGCCGCCGCCGACCCGCTGCTGGAGCCACCGGGGGTGTGGGCCGGGTTGTGGGGATTGCGCGTGGGGCCAGGGGCAAAAAAGGCAAATTCGGTGGTAACCGTTTTGCCCACGATGAGTGCGCCTAAGTCCTTGAGGCGGGTGACCAGGGGGGACTCGGTTCCGGCAAAAAGGTCGGGGGGCAGCGTGCAGCCGGCACGGGTAACAAAGCCCTCCACGTGGTAAATGTCCTTGACACCCACGGGCAGGCCAAAGAGGGGCGGGCGGGTTGCAGGGTCAGGGTGGCGGGCGAGCAGGTCTTGGGCTTGGCGGCGCAGGCGTGGGAAACGGCCGTCCTCCGGCACAAAGGCCTGCACCACAGGTTCACGGTCGGCAAAGCGCTGCGCCAGGGCGTCCAGGTAGGGCAGCAATGGCTGTTCCCCGGCACGCAGCGCGGCGAGTAAGGGGGAAAGGAGCTCCATCTCGTCCATATACGGATGATAACCTTCCCTGCCTACCCCGCCAAGTGCACGAGAAAAGTTGGTTAAACGTGGGTCGACCGCAGTCACAAGCAGGGTAGAATACCAACCGGCAAAAATCTGGCACACGGAGGCAAACCCTATGACCCCGGCACAACAACTGGCCTTTTGGGCGGACAAATTGCGCGACGTAGCGGCGATGGGCGGCTATTTTGCAGAGAACCCACACGACAAAACCAATTACGAAAATATTCAGACCATTGCTATGGAGATGATGGCCCTGGCCACAGGCGAAACGCTGGCGGAGATGGAGCCGCTGCGCGCGCCGGTCTTCGCGCGGCCCACGCCCATTACCGTGGGGGATGCGGCGGTGATTGACGAAGGCGGCCGTATCCTGCTCATTCGCCGCGCTGACAACGGCCAGTGGGCGATGCCCGGCGGGGCCATTGAGGTGGGGGAAACGCCCGCCGAGGGCGTGGTGCGCGAGGCGCTGGAAGAAACAGGGGTGGAAGCAGAAGCTTTGGCGCTGGTGGGAATACACGACTCGCGACTGTGCGGATCAGTGACGCGCCATCACCTGTACCAACTGACTTTTTTGTGCCAGCCAGTGGAGGGTAACGGCCGTTTCCAGGACGCCACCCACGCTCACGAGGTGCTGGACGTAGCCTGGTTTGCCGAAGACGCGCTTCCCCACGATACAGACCCCGGCCACGCCAGCCGCATTCCCGAAGCCTTCCGCGTCTGGCGCGGCGACCACCGAGCCTACTTTGATGCAGTAAATGGTGGCCAGTAAGCAGTATTCAGTAAGAAGGTTACTGAGATACTGTTTTCTGTTTACTGACCACTGACTATGGGGCCGTCATGGCGCAGCGGAAACCCAGGTTAGCCCGCGAGACGGTGGGGTCAAAAGAGCTGCGCACGATGACCGAAACCTCGTCGGCGGCGGAGAGCCAGGACCCCCCGCGAATGACCTTGAACTCCCCTTCGGCCGGACCCATGGGGTTGGTATCGCTGGCCGATTCGTAGTAGCGGTCATCGTACCAATCGTTGACCCACTCCATGACGTTGCCGGCCATGTCATAGGCGCCAATGGGGGAACGGCCGTCGGGATAGCTGGCCACGGGGGCGGTGTCGCGATAGCCGTCATCGTATGCGGTATCCCGCTTTTCCAGCGTGCAGGTGGCGTCGCAGTAGTTTAGTCGGCTGCCGTTGAAGGCCTCGCCCCAGGGATAACTCAGCTTCAGCCCCTGTTCTGGGTCAAAACCGGCCGCTTTCTCCCATTCCGCCTCGCTAGGTAGCCGGGCGTCGCGCCAGCGGCAAAAAGTTTCGGCATCGTACCAGCTCACGAAGATGACGGGGAAATTGTCGTAATTTTCGTCGCCGTAGTAAGTGCGGTAATAGGTCGCCCCACTGCGGTCTGGGGGGGCGCATATGCCGGCCTCCACGCATTGGGTATATTGGGCATTTGTAACTTCGGTTTCATCAATGTAGTATGCATCGACGAAAGCCCTGAAGGAAGGCTGCTCGTCCAGTTCGCCCTCGTCGTCGCCCAGGCGCACCATGCCCGGCGGCATGAAGATCATGCGCGCCCCCGTTTTGCTGACGAAAGGTTCCGGCGTGGGCGTGGGCGGCAGCGTAGGTTCCGGTGTGGGCGTGGGCGTAGGGGCCAATTGGGTAGCGGCGGCAATGACGGCCGAAACAAAGGTTGCCGTGGCTTCTGCCTCGCTCAGGTTGGGGTTGGGGCGCTCGATATTGAGCAGGCCAAAGGCGCCCATGCCCAGCAAAATGGTA
>CAVOGX010000021.1:0-504981 GCA_963695505.1 uncultured Chloroflexia bacterium
GAAGCGCTACTGGTGCATTGGCAAGATAAACAGCCGTTTTCATTTCGCGCATGGGAACGCTACTCGCCTTTTACGCCTTGCCTTATGACCCGCTTAACCCTGTCATTTGTTATGATGAACGGCCGTGGTTTCTCATTGGTGACACCGTCGAGCCATTGGCTCTACAAACAGGTCAAACACGCCGTGAGCATTACGCCTACGAGAAAAATGGGTCTTGCTGCCTATTAGCCGCTATCGAACCTCTGACTGGTAAGCGCTTGTCTCGTGTATTTGCACAGCGTAGAAAAAAGGAGTTTTCCCTTTTTTGTCAGGCGTTGGCGGCGGCTTATCCTGAAGCGGCCAAGATTCATCTGGTTCTGGACAACCTTAACACCCATGATGTCAGCGCTTTTTACGAAAACTTGCCAGCTGACGAGGCATTCGCACTAGCTGAACGATTTGAGTTCTACTTCACGCCCAAATCAGCTAGTTGGCTGAACATGATTGAAATTGAGTTTTCTGCTCTGGCTCGCCTTTGTCTCAATCGGCGTATCCCGACCATGGCTAAACTCAAAAGTGAAGTAATGGCTATCGTAACAGAACGCCACGAAAAGCAGATTAAGATCAATTGGCAGTTTTCGCTAACCGCTGTCCGGAAAAAGCTTAATTCGCATTATGTAGTTGTTAATGAAGAGAATGAAGCATTCTCAAATGCAAAATAATTTATCTTACGGTGTAATAAATAACGAGAAGAAAGTAATGCGGCAAAAGGAAGAAGTGAAGCGGAAACGGCCGTTTAGTACGTTGTAAATAAAGTATTCGAAATGAGGACTGAGCTTGTCGAAGTCCGGCCCTCGACAGGCTCGGGTCCCCCGATTATTGAAAAACATCTTTAACACTGTATTTACGTTACTAACCATCATTTTCAGCACGGAGATTACCACACGAGCTGGGTCACCACTTTCCCTGGGTGAGGACGGCGGGGCCAGCGGCGTAGACCCGGAGGATTTGTTTGGCGATTAAGCTGCTGTGAAAATAAAAGTAGAACGGCCGTTGCTGCTGAGGTGGCAACGGCCGTTTTGCTTATTGCGGGTTGAGTAGGGTGGTGAGGTAGTACACCCGCTGGCGAATGGGCCCCGCTTCCCAGCTTTCGGCCAGGCGGGGCTGGCCACCAAACTGGATGACGGCGGGAATGAGCTCCAGCTCGCGCACGCCGTCGGCGTCCAGCCATACATTGAGCACGGCCGTTTCCGGCGGTCCATCAATCTCAAAGGCAAAATTCCCCAGACCGTACACAATCACGCCATCCCTGTAAAACTCGATGCCCTGCAAAATGTGGGCGTGGTGGCCCATCACCACGTCGGCACCGGCGTCAATGGCGGCATGGGCGGCGGCCATTTGCGGCGGGCTGGGTGCCTGCCACGTATTCGTACCCGCTGTGCAGGCTGACGATGACGAGGTCTACCTGGGGGGAAACGGCCGTGACATCTGCTTTTATCCGCTCCGGGTCTGCCCAGGCCAAACCAGGGGTGATGGAACCGGCCGTCCAGCTAGCCGTGTCAAATCCCTAGTCGCCTCCACCGGCACGTGGACATAGCCCAAAAAAGCCAGCGTTAAGCCCGTTCACCGTTTCGCATGTGCGCTTGATGCGCCTGGCAGACATTGGCTCCCGCGCCAATCGGCGTCAATGCCTGCTGCAGTGCAGCAAGCTGATGACCCTGCTGCAGTGCGTCCGGGCCGATAATCCATGGCGTGGTTGTTTGCCAGATTGACAATGTCGAATCCGGCCAGGGCCAGCGCCTGGGCAGCTTCCGGTGGCGCGCGAAATGTATAGCTTTTGGCTGCTGGCGTGCCGATGTCGCCCAAAGCGCATTCCAGGTTGCCGATGGTCAGGTCGGCGGCGCGCAGCAGGTCGGCGACCGGCGCAAAGGGATAGGCCAAATCCCCCTGCTGCACGTACCAGCCCAAGGAGCGGTCAAGCATCAGGTCGCCGACGGCGGCCAGGTGTACAACGGGGTCAGCGCTAAACTGCGCCTGCAAGGTGGTCGCCAGGGCGTCAAAATCGGCGGTTTGATTGTTTGTCAGCAGCGACCAGGTGTCTTGCAGGGGGTAGTCGGGGTCAGCCGGGGAACGGCCGTCAATACGCAAGGCCCGCCGGTCAGGCTTCATTTCCGCCCAGGGCAATACCACCACCTCGGGGTGCCCTCGGTCAAAATTTCTTGGGCGCGTTCCAGCGTGATGTCATGCCAGTCCATCGTAAAGGGCACGGTCAGCGCTAGCGCGGTTTGCTGGATGACGAATGCCGCTGGCATCGTGCACCAACGTGGCGTCGGCTTGCCCATTGGCCAGAGCGGTCGCTGGTGTCATCCGTTTGCAACGTTGCCACAGTGGCGGCAGCGCGCCAGCGGAGTCAATCCATTGCGGCGGCACGGCGAGGGTGAGTGGGGTGGGCGTGGGCGAGGGTGCAGGGGTGCTGGGGAGCAGCGGGGCAGAGGGGATAGTGGGCGCAGGATTAAGGAGAGTGGAGGAGAGGAGGGGCTGGGGAGCAGGGGAGCTGGCGCAGCAGTTGGCGATTGACTATTGGCCGTTGACAATTGACCATTCCCATCAGACGTGCCGCAGCCCATCAAGGCCAAAATAATTGCCACCCATACCCACCAGAAAACTTGCCCACTTGCAAACTTGACTAACTTTCACGGCACACACGGCTGCGGATTTTGCGCCAGCAAATATTCGGTGAAAGAGATGCCCGCTTCGCGTACCTGCATGGCCATCTCCACACCTACGTAGCGATAATGCCACGGCTCGTAGTAAAAGCCGGTAGCCTCAAAAGCCTCGCGAGGGTAGCTGAGGGTAAAGCCGTACTCGTGGGCATGTTCTAGTAGCCATTGACCTTCGCGGGTCATGTAAAAATAAGTGTGAAACTCGATGTCTTCCTCGCCCACAATGTCCGGCAGCTCGGGGGAGCCAAGGTCAACCGTTACGCCAAGCTGGTGTTCGCTGTGGCCGGGCGGGGCGCTGACGATGGATGCCGAGTCCGGATGGCTTTCGTTCCACTTTGCCCAAGCGATGGCCTGGGCGCTGTAACTGCGGTAGCCAGATAGCACCTGGGGATGCAGCCCGGCTGCTTCCATGTCCGCAATCATTTGCACCAGGGGCTGCACGGCAACCTGGCGCAGTTGCGTGGGGTAGCCTTGGGTAACCCGCTGGGGCAGGTGTTCGTTAAGGTCTACCAGGTCGGCTGGCTCATAATCGCGGCTGAGGCCGTAAATGAGGGTGACAATGGTGATAAGGCTGTCGTCAGGCAGGCGCTGGTTGCAGGCCGGAACGGCCGTTGCCGTGGGCGATGGGGTTACGGTGGGCAGCGGTGTGGAAGTGGGGGGTGGGGGTATGGTTGGTTGGCTGGTGGGTTGGTGGGTGGGTTGGCTGGTTGGTAGAAGGGTAGGTTGGCTGGTGGGCTGGTGGGTGGCGGTGGAGACGGCCGTTGCCGCTCCTTCTTGCACCTCTGCCATAGAAACGGCCGTTGCCCCCTGGCAGCCGACAATCATCAACAAAAATGCCATCAGGAAAAAGAGACTGGAGACTGGAGAGTAATATGCAGTTCCCAGTCTCCAGTCTCCAGTCTGCAGTCTTCCAAAGAACACTTTTCTCATCCTTCCACCTTATCACCCTTGCTCCCATGCTCCTCCGCTCCTCTGCTCTTCTCTCCCCATCCGCCGCCACCGGGCGTAGCAATAGTCAATGTGTCTCCCGATTCCAGGTTGATGGTTACTTTACCAGGCAGAGTCACTTCGACGCCCTGACGGGTGATGCTGTTGTGCCCCGGTTGGCCGGGTTCACCGCCTTGCAAGCCATAGGGCGGCCTTTCCCGGCGCTCGCTGGTGATAGTCGCCGTAACCGGGGCCAAGAACTCAATACTGCGCACCAACCCTTCGCCACCGTGGTGCTGCCCGCTGCCGCCGGAACCATCCCGCAGTTTATAGGCGGATACGCGCAGCGGAAAGCTGTATTCCAGGGCTTCTACCGGCGTGTTCAGGGTGTTGCTCATGTGCACATGCACCCCGCTGGCTCCACTGCCAGTTGGTCCTGCACCTGCGCCGCCGCCTATGGTTTCGTAGTAGGCAAAGGGTGATGCCGTTTCAGGATGCGAACCGCCAAAGGTGAGATTGTTCATGGTGCCCTGGCTGGCGGCGGGAATAAGATTGGGCAAGGCCTGGGCCAAAGCGCCAAAAACGGCGTCGACGATGCGCTGGGAGGTTTCTACGTTGCCCGCGGCAACGGCGTGAGGCGGGTGCGGGTCAAGCAGTGAACCAGGTGGGATGCGGACGGCGATGGGGGCGAAGGCGCCCTCGTTCATGGGCAGGTCGCTTTGCAGCAGGGCTAGGGCGGCGCAGCGCACGCAGTAGGCCACGGCCGATTCGGCAATGGCGGGTACGGCGTTGAGGTTGCCGCGCACGGCTGGGGCTGTGCCTGCAAAATCAACTTCCAGGGCTTCGTCGTCAATGTTCAGGGTGACCGCAACCGGGAGGGGGCTCTGAGGATTGGCCGTCGTTGTCGAGATAGTCGGTGAATTGGAAACGGCCGTTGGGCATCTGGGCAATAGCGGCGCGGGTTAGCCTCTCCGCGTAGTCAATGAGGGCTTCGGCATGGGCTAGCGCCTCCTCCAGTCCATAGCGGTCAACGATTTCCTCCAGGCGCTTTTCTCCTGTGGCGTGGGCAGCCAGCTGCGCTGCCAGGTCGCCATCCCGTTCCTCGGGCGTGCGCACGTTGCGCAAGATAAGCTGCCACACCGCCTCGTTGCGTTTGCCGCCGTCCACAAGTTTGATGGGCGGGATGATGATGCCTTCCTGGTAAATTTCTGTGGAGAGGGGCATAGAGCCGGGGGACATGCCGCCCACGTCGGCGTGGTGGGCGCGGCTGGCGACGAAAAAGGTAGGGGAGCGGAGGGGTGAAGGTAGTCAGGACGGATTCTTGCTCCCTGCACTTGCTCCCTTGCTCCCCTGCTATAAAGACAGGGGACACCAGCGTAATATCTGGCAAATGGTTGCCGCCCTGGTAGGGGTCGTTGACGATGATGACGTCGCCAGGAGCGAATGGTGCGCAGTGCTGGATGGCGGCCTGCACGGAGGCGGGCATGGCCCCCAGATGGACGGGAATGTGGGCGGCTTGGGCCAGTAAACGGCCGTCTCCCAAAAATAAAGCGCAGCTAAAGTCCAGCCGTCTCTTTGATGTTGGGGCTGTAGGCGGCGCGTTCCAACGTCACGCCCATTTCTTCGGCTACGGAGGCAAACAAATGGCGAAAGATGGAGAGAGTGGCGGAGGTTGGTGCCATAAATAATATCAGGGGTCACTGTTTAGTAATCAGTTCGCAGTAGTGAGTATTGATGAGTATTGAGGGGCGGGCATAATGATTACTGTTTACTGAATGCTGATTACATTACTCCGTAAACACGGGAAGGTTACCCAGAGCAACAACGTGGGACCAGTCGGCGTCCCCTTCGGTGAAGATGGCCGCAACGGCCGTTACCTGCCCCTGGGCTTTGTCAATAACCGTTTGCATACCTTCCAATGTGCTGCCGGTGCTTACGACGTCATCAATGAGGATGATTTGCTTACCTGCGACAAAATCCTTATCCTTTTCGTCCAGGTAAAGGGTTTGCGGTTTGCCAGTTGTGATAGAGTGCGTCTCGGCGCTGACGGCAGCACCCATGTAGCTTTTGTAGCTCTTGCGCAGCACCACGTATGGCAACCCCATGAGGGCGCTCATTTCGTAGATAAGGGGAATGCTTTTGGCTTCGGCCGTAACCAAAACCTGCGCGGGCGTTGTTTTCAGTTTTTCGGCCAGGGCAGCAGCCGCAGCTTTAACCACATAAGTATCACCAAGCATGTTGAAAATGGCGATGCGCACACCTGACACCACTTCAAATAAGGGTAAGTGACGGGTGAGGCCGGCAATTTCTACAGTGTAAGTTTCTCGCATGGAAGTATTGTCTCCTCAATATATTTTGGTGCCCTAGTGTATCGTTTTGCCCAAATGACTGCCAGCCATTATCAAACCTAAACGATCCAGGAAAGGGTAAGGCAGATGTATGTAAGCAAGCATACCCGGCAACCCCCATACAATGTGGCAAATTGCCGCAATAGGCGGGCACTATCAGGAAAATAGTAAGATTGTGTGAAAGAGGAAGGTCGTTATAATGTAAGTGGTATCCAATGTGCGAAGTCAATTGTGCCACATGGATTGAATGATCTTGTCAGTAGAACATTTAATTTAAGTAAGGAAGAAATTTGACCCATATTCACATACTAGGTCCAGGTAGGCAATAAAACAATGGCAAAAAAAACCTCCCAGCCCCCCTCAAATGATGATGCAATCATAAATCAAGAACCTGCAGGAAAAACAGGTAGCGATTTGGAACAGTTACGCGATATTTTGTATGGGAACCAGGCTCGTTCTACTGAGCAGCGGTTTAGCCGTATCGAGCAGGCGCTGGATTCTCAGAAACGAGAGCTTTCCGATGCTACGAGTCGGGAAGTCAACGCATTGGCTGATGATACCTCCAAACAATTGACCCATATTCGTCAGGAATTGACGGATGAAATTACCCTAAAACACAATGAACAAAAAAGCCGGTTGCAGGAAACCCGTGCAGATTTAAGCAGCCGATTGGATAAACTTGATGCTGATCAGGATCAAAAATTGCAAACATTGCAAAAGACCCTTTCAGAAAGGCTGGAAAAACATGCTGAGAATGTGAATGATCGGATTCGAGAGCTTGACAAATTATTCCAACAACGCCTTGATACCATTAATAGCGAATTGTCAAAAAATATTTCTTCGATGCACGAAGAATTACGACAGCAAGACGACGCGTTACGGCAGGAATTATTGAGCATTGCTTCTTGGCTTGACCACAAAAAGACTTCACGGATCGATTTGGGTCAAATGTTTGTGCAATTGGGGCAACAACTACAAAGCAATGATGGGGATGAGTCTGCTGATGAGGATGCATCTTAAAATTATCCCTGGCTAATAAACCCTTTAACCTTTACTGTGACTGACTCAATACCAAGAAATAACAATGATGAGCAGCTTATGGCCCAGCTGCAGAGAATCTTGTTGGCTCAAGAACGGGCTAAACAAGAGGAACTGGAGAGGGAAATTGACCGGCTGCAGGATCTACTGCTCCAGAGTGAGTTAAATCGCCAGCAACTAGAAGAAGAAATCGAAGATTTGCGGCAGCGGATGACGGCCGAATCCGTAGGGTTAGAAGAGCGTCTGACACATTCCATGGGTGGAATAATCGGGCAGGCTATTCGCGATTCGCCTGAGGAGATTGCCGAGGCAATAGGCCCCGTGATGGGTGACGCTATCCGCGTGCAGATCCGTGATTCCCGCCACACGATTATTGAAGCCTTGCATCCAATCATTGGGGGGATTGTGGGGCGAGCCATTCGTGAGTTTGCCAGGCAAATTCAACAAAACATTGATTATCGTTTGCGTTCTGCGTTTAGTTTGCAAAATTCATGGCGCTATATAAGGGCGCGTTTGCGCGGTGTTTCCCCAGCTCAATTGGCATTGCGTGACGCACTTCCTTTCGAAGTGCAGCAAATATTTCTGATACAGCGTGGGTCTGGGTTGTTGATTGAGCACATTAATGCTGAAGGGGTGGACGATTCTGATTCAGACCTGATCAGCGGCATGCTTACCGCAATTAGGGACTTTGCCCGCGATTCTTTTGGCCATGGAAACGCTGCCGAAGAATTAGACGAAATACAATATGGGGATCAGCGGATCATTATTCAGGGGGGGCAGTCTGCATATCTGGCTGCAGTGATAATAGGGGTAGAACCTGAAAACTTCCGAGAACGACTGCGAAATTTCATTTCGGAAATCCATCTCAACCATTTTAAAGCCCTGCGACAGTATGCAGGGGATCCGGCGACACTGCCCGATTTTGAACAACCCTTGACTGACCTTGCACATGATATTCCTGAGGAAGTGGACGCTGTACCTCAAAAACTGAGACCGGCACAAAAGTGGGCCTTGGCGGGTGGGGGGATTCTGCTTGTTTTATTCTTAGCAATTTCTTGTTTTTATTTGCAATTTACCTGGGCGTTATGGCCGGTGGCTTTTCCGGGCCCCACACCTGTTGTCATTGCAACTTCTACCAGCACGCCAACGATGACGTCATCGCCAACTGCAACCCCCACAGCGACGGCGACCGCCACGGCAACAGCAACAGCTACTGCGACACCGACCCATACGTCTACCCCTTCTCCCACGCCTACTGCTACGCCGACAAACACGGCAACCAGCACTCCTACCAGTACGGCCGTTTCTCCTGCTTCCGAAACTTTAGGCAACGTGTGGGTGCGGGAATCGCCGGACATAGACGGCCGTTTGATTGCCGCCATCGAGAGTGATACCCCAATAATTCTTATTTCTGTGTCTGGACCGTGGGCTGAGATACAATGGGAGGCAGATCAACCGTGGTTGGTCGGCACTCAGCGTGGTTGGGTGCCTATGGAGTGGCTGGAGCTCCGGTCAGGAGTTGGGGCAGCAACAGTGACCCCAAATGCTACTCCGGAACCCTAAGTGCTTTCAGTGGAGACAGGTTTTTCATGAGAGTCATTCAAAAAAAGATTTGCTTGCTTGGTGATTTTGCAGTTGGGAAAACAAGCTTGGTGCGCCGTTTTGTCGAAGGACGATTCGATGACAGATATTTAAGCACTATTGGCGTTAAGGTCTCCCGACGCACTATTGACCGATCGAACCATACACTCAACCTGCTTATTTGGGATTTAGTTGGGGGAAATGAACTGTCCCAACGTGAGACAGGCTATCTGGCAGGCTCTGCCGGCGCATTAATTGTTTGTGATTTAACCCGCCCCAAAACTCTTGAAACACTTCAACGGTATACGCGCCAAATGCGGGCCAGCAATCCCCAGGCCGCCATATTGTTCGTGGGTAATAAGGTTGACCTTACAGAGGAGCGCGCAATTGATGATCCGCAGTTGCATGAAGTAGCAACGCATTTACAGAGCGAATACTTTGTAACCAGCGCAAAAACCGGCGAGAATGTTGAGGCAGTATTTATTCGCCTGGCCGAAAAATTGGAAAATTTTTATGACAATACCACCTCTTAACATGGAATCACTGATGCTGGCTGCTCACGTTACCCAGGTTTTAGGCTTAATCCACCGCATCGCTTATGCATTTGTCTCACCTGACCTAATTGTTCGCCAGACTTCGGCTAATTTCTCAACAGTTCTTTCAAATCCCGGTGCTTCTTTTGTGAATAAGCCGTTGATGGAGGTTGTATGGGAATTTGTAGGCGCAGAAGAGAGCCTGCAATCTGTTATAAATGGAAAATTACCCTATTTGGCTTTTGAGCGGGTTAACCGTGAACGCCCTGGCGGGCAGATGACTTATCTAGATTTATCCGTAACCATGATTGATAACCCAGAATTAGGCAAAGGCCTCGTGGTTATTCTAGAAGACGTTACTCACACAGCCCTGGTAGAACAACGATTAACCCAAAATAGAAATGAACTGGATTTAGCACGAGAAAAGTTAACCCAAGCCAATGAAGAGTTAAAAAGGCTGAACCGGCAAAAAACCTTGTTTTTGTCCATGGCTGTTCATGATCTTCGTACACCATTAACGGTTATTCGTGCTTATGGGGACTTGCTTTTCCGTTTGCTGCCTGATGATGCACCGGAAAAAGTTCGTGATTATATCCAGTTAATCAATTCACAAACCAGTCACATGGATTGGCTCATTGAAGATTTCCTAGATTTGGATCAGTTAGAGCAAGGCACTTTGGAGCTGAACCTGCAACATACTGACTTGAATAAGTTGGTTAAAGAAGTGGAAGGATCCTTGATTTACCTGGCCAACCGGCGAGAGATAGAGCTGCAATATTTACCACCCTCTTACCCCTTACTGGCCCGGGTAGATAGAAGTCGCATTCAACAAGTATTATTCAATTTGATTAACAATGCGCTTAAATATACGCCTTCAGGAGGGAGAGTTGAAGTAGGGAGTCATCTGGCTGGGGAAACGGCCGTTATTCAGGTAACGGACACCGGAATTGGGATGACGCCTGTGGAACAAGCGCGTGCATTTCAACTCTATTATCAAGCCGGCGGTAAAGAACAACACGAAGCCCGTGGAAAGGGTTTGGGATTATTTATTGTAAAAATGCTGGTTGAAGCCCACGGGGGCCATGTTTCTCTGGAGAGCATCCCGCACCAGGGCAGCACATTCACAGTCTATCTTCCGCAAAACCCCCAATAATTGGTTGTTGAAACCTAAAAAATAGCATTTAGAGGGCCATCTCGTTTCGATAACGATGAAATGCGTCGGGCCGAAGATAAAAGAACACAGCTAAAGAGCCTATAAACCCACCCAAATGAGCCCAATGGGCCACACTATATTCAGCTTCATTCAAAAGCGTGTCAAAAGCCGGCAGCAATTGCAGCACAAAAAAATATAGAATAAGCCAGAAGGCGCGAATTTTTGGAATAATGGGTACGAATCCTAAAAAGATAAGGGTGCGAATGCGCCCCCCAGGGTAGAGAATGAGATATGCGCCCATGACGCCATAGATTGCGCCGCTGGCGCCAATTCCGGCAATATCGGATTGGGCTCGAGCAAGCACATAAACAACCTCGGCAAAAACCCCGGCCGTGAGATAAAAAAGAAGGAAACGCCACGGTCCACATGCATCTTCCACGCGACGGCCGTATACCCACAACCCCAGCATATTGCCGAACAAGTGCAGCAGCCCTGCATGTACAAACATTTGCGAAATAAGCGAAATAGCCCCCGCGCCCTCTCTGGCTAGAAGATCTTTAGGTACTACACCAAACCGGTATATAAAATCCAGGTAAGCTTCCCTCCCGTTCAGCAGCAAATAGATTTCGTAGCCCATTACCAGCAGGTTTATGGTGATAAGGGCCACGACCATGTAGGGGAAACGGATATAGCGGTTTGGTTCTGTATCGTTTAAAGGGAACATATCCTAAAAAAACCTGGGGATTGTTGGCGAAAATGCGGCCAGCCGCTCCATGGCATCAATGAGCAGCAGTAGAAAAGGAAAAAGAATGAGCAGAATACCCAGAATATTGAGCAGCATACGGGTTATTTGGTCAACGCGCCCATCCACACCCAACAATCTTTGCGTTAAGATGTGATGAGGGGTAATCATAACTGCCACAAGGGTCAGGCTGCCAATGAGAACGCTGATTCCGCCAGCAAGCAGCGGGAATGGTAATCGAAAGGGGTTTAATCCTCCGTGGAGTAAAAGCAGCAGCGTGTACAATAGAACAGGTCCTATGCCCAACCGCCATAGGGTAGTGGTTGCGGATGCAAGTTTAATGGTGGGAAGACTTTGCTGTCTTACGGCCGTTTCCAGGCGAGTTTGGGCGGTGCTGCGCGTAACGGCCGTTGCCGCACTTTGCTTTGCCAAAGAATATGCCGCAATGGCCTCCATCCAGTTCTCCTCTTCTTCAGCCTTTCGCCCTTGAGCCAGGGCAAAATTTCGCGCTGGTTCTGCTGGGGGCGTGAATTTAGCCAAATGACCGTAATGTCGCAGCAGTTGGCGAACCTGCCTCAGCCGTTTTTGGGCAATGGCCTCATCTGTTGAAGATGGGGCATGCTGCACCGCAAAACGATAAGCTTTCACGGCCCGAGGTAAGTCATTTTGGGCTTGGAACGCTTTTCCTAAAGCCAGCACATCAGGGAAAGCTAAATGTAGCTGCGTAAACCGCTTGCGCGCTTGGTGATGGTGGGGATTGAAGTGCAGCGTTCTCTCCAATATTGCAATCTGGTCTGCTACGCCGTCGACTAATTGGCTGAGAGCAAACCAGGCTGAGGCATCTTGCGGCGCGTGGCGGACTTGCTGAATTAGATTGCGGAACATTTCCTGGCGCTGTCCGTCTTCCAGGAGAATTGAACCAGGCTGGTTGCCGTTCTTTGACACTGGGGTTGACTGGCGAATTTGGGCGAGCCGCTTACGCGTCTGGACGCGCTTGGGGTTAATGGCGATAGCGTTTTCTAAGGCAATGATGCGATCGTCGAAATTTTCCAACACGTCGCTCAACCACAACCAGGCCATTTCATTGTGCGGATTTTGCTGCACCAGTCCTAGTAAAATCTCCTCAGCCGCTTCCCGCTCTCCTGCCTGAACGGCCGTTATTGCTTGCCTCAATCCTTCGTTTGCCATCGTTTTCATACTATACAAGGGGCAAACCCATTGCAAATAAGGTAATTGTCATGTTCTCATCGAAAGTTCAGGCACTACATTTGCACAAAAAAACGACAAAACGGGCTAATGTGGAAAAAAGGAGGATAAAACCACATTAGCCCGCCTTGCCGGTTTGGATGGTAGCAGATGGACACATAGCAATAGCCGTGTATCTACCACCTTAGATGCAATGACAATGGAATGGTGACAAAATTGCTCTGAAAAATATGGCGTAGTTACTTTTTACGCAAACGCTGCATTATTCTTCGCCCTAGTGCGCGTAGTCGTTCTGAAAGCACTGGCCCTGGTGGCCCTTTTTCTTCCTCCGGAGTTGGGAACGGGTGCATGTCGAACATTTTGCGCCAGGCATAAACGCCAAGTAATTTCAATGTTGCTGTAACCGGCGCTGCCAATATGGCCCCTAAAATACCGGCAATCGACCCGCCCATAAACACTGCCACCATGACCACTAAAGGGTGTAAATCCAGCGCGCCTCCAACAATTCGCGGCACCAGGATGTTATTCTCAAGCTGCTGAATGAGGAACATGAGCGCCAGCACCGCCAACGCATACTGCCAGCTTTCCAACCCCATATAATTCTGCGGCTGAAAAAATGCCACCGCTACGGCCGCGCCCGCACCTATGACCGGTCCTAGAACAGGAACAAACTCCAGCAAGCCTGAGAGAATTCCTAGCGCCAGCGCATTCTGCACCCCCAGTATACTTAGGCCAATCCAGACCACCAGGAAAATGACCAGCCCTAGAATGACCTGCCCACGCAAATAAGAGCTCCAAATACGCCCAAACTCGCGCGTGATCCGTTCGGCATCGTGACGATAGCCTGGTGTTTGAGCAAAATCACCCACATAACCACTCATTTTGGGTATCTCAATGGCAATGTAGATGGAGATAACAAAAATGAAGAAGAAATTGCCGATCAGGCTAACAACAGTGGTAGCTGCCTGCCCCACAAATTGCCCGCTTTGGGATACCAGGGGTTCAATCAAGCCAATTATCTGGTTGGTAATTGCATCCCAAGGAATAGTGATAGGGTCTAACTGGAATTGACCTATTTGAATGGGCTCTGTCCGTGTGGTCAACTCCTGAAAAATGTCGGTAATTCGGTCAACAAGCATGGGCGCTTCCTCAATCAAAGCGCCAATTTCCTGAAAAGCGGCGACTCCCAAAGCAATTAATGCCCAAATAAATCCGGCTGCTGACAGCAGATAGGCTATTAAAATGACGCTATTTCGACTCAGAGACGTGCGTTCATTCACAAAATTAATGACCGGATTGAGTAAATAAGCCAAAATGACGGCAAAAACAAGCAGCGCGATGAGACTCTGGAAGCGGTAAGCTACAAAGGTCACTAACAGCAAAGTGATGATGGTCACAAAGGCTTTAGTTGTCAGGCCCCATGGAGGTGATTGATACTCGGGTGACGAATTTTCTGCCGACATATGAAGCTCCTTCAATTAGTAATTTTATGGAAAACTACGTTTCGGCATCTATCTTGTTGCAAATGATGACGATCTGTCGCCAAATCAAAATTATTATCACAGAAATTGCGGCTTGCATAAATAGCTAACCAATTAACCCACATTTTAGTTTAGCTAGCATAAACCCACCCAGCTAAAATATTACGGCATGCTGTCTGCTAAAGGCACCTCATAGCTGTAAAAAAGGGGATTCGCATAAACTCCGGCAAATGAGCGAATTTGACCGCCTTGATAGGTGTTTTGCAGGGTAGTGGCTTCCTGCCAACGTTCGGGTAAAAAAATAAAGACAGCGTTCGGGGTTGTGGTCGGGGGAAGTTGGTCACCCGGAGGGACATCAATGCTAAACAAATTGTCCCCCTTTATAAACCCTTGGGCAAGGAAAGTGATGGTCGGAAAATCAACATACATGGCTGGCGGGCCAAAGAAAAAGGCTGACCAGGTTTCGTCGAAGCCGTTTAGATAGTTGGCCATACGGTGAGCTGCTTCTGTATTGCGGTCCGCGAAGCCATTTTCGGCTGGGTAACGGCCGAAATAATACCAGCTATCACGTGCCCCAAAAACTACTGCCAAACCTATGATGGCTAGCAGCACCGGTTTGCTGAGAGGTGTTTCGTTTTGACCCTGCCATTGAGCAAGCGTAACTAAACCAAACCCGCCCAACAACGCCAGCGCCGGGGCGGCAACCAACAGGCGGTCGCTTTGTGGTGAGTTGGGCAGCAGCACGGCTGCCAATATGATGGTGGTTCCGATCCACGATAACAACAAGAGCGTTCGCCCTTTTCGCAAATAAAAAACGGCCGTTATCACACCCAAAATCGCCAAAAGACCAGGACCAAACCCCAACAAGCTGTTTTGCGTGCGGTAGGAAGGGCTGTTATCTGCGCTGCCGATGAAGGCCAACATGCCGCGCCAAACCTGCTGGCGCAGCACAGCACTCTCCGACAAGCCGCTGCTTGCCGCTTCCTGTGGCAGCCATTCGTTGCCCGGGCTGAGGATACTGCTTTGATTAGCCAGTTCCCAGGTGGACACCGGCTGCGCCTGATTGTGTAACAATTGCGGCAGAGCCACTACCAGGGCAATGATGACACCGGCCAGCAAGAAGCGTCCCCTAGGCAGAAAAGCGGCGCGATTCACCAAAAGCAAGAGCAGCCCAAAAACTACCAGGATTGACGGTATCAGGCGCGGGTCACTGACAAAATAAACGCTGCAGCCAACGGCCGTTCCTGCAGCCAACCATGTGCGTCTATTCATGCGCTCTTGCCACGCCAACGCCGCCAACCCCAACGCCAGCAGCGCCAGCAGCGGTTCCCAAATGACAACAAGGCCCAGGCGGCTGTAATGCAGGTGCCAATGACCACCCAAGAGTAAGATAGCGGCCGTCAGGCCCACGGCACGCCCCCATAACCGCTGCCCCAGCCAAAAGGTGGCTACCACTGTCAACGCTCCAACCAGGGGTGAGAGGAGGCGCAGCGAAACAACGGAAGGCCCAAACAGCTTGAGCGGCAGAGCCAGCATAAAAAAAGGTAAGGCTGGGGCATCCTGCCAGTTGCTGCTAAAGGGTGACAACCACTCCCCACGCGCTGCACGCAGCGCATCCAGTCCTTGAACAGCTTCTGTGCCATTTAGAATGAAGGGCAGCCCCTCCAGGTTTATGGTGCGCAGCAGCAGCGCCGCCATGAATAACCCCAAGGCGATGAGGCTGCTGTATTGTTGGTAAGATGTAGTTTGGGAAGGGGGCGGGGATGCATGCCAAAGAGCAAAATAAGCCAAACCCACAGCCGTAAACCAGAGAAAAAGGGCAAGCCACGGCCGTTCTGCGTTAGAGCTGTTGTATGACAGGAGAGATAAAAGCAAGGCGGGGGCGACCAGAAGCACTCGTGGGGGAATGGCTGAAAATTCGGGGAGGTCAATAAATCCGGGTCTAATTTGACTGTTTCTACCACGCCGGTAAGCCCACAACAACAGGACAAATACACCGCTCAAAGCAAATTGCCACATCCCGCTACTGCCAACTGCCTGGCCGCTGCGCAGCCGAGCCAGTCCCATCATCGCAAACAGCACCGCCAGCAGCGTCATCCCCCCGGAAATAAGCTTAGGCCCTACATTGGCGACTACTTCTCTCTCTGCCTGCTTTTTTCCCTCTTGTAATTTAGGCGCTTCCGGCTCATCACTTTCAACTCTGCCTTCCAGCGCCGGTTCATTTTCGGGCTCTTGAAGCCGTTCTTGTGCCGGCTCCGGCTCATGCGCCAGCTCGGCCATGGTAAACGGCCGTGACGCGGGAAGCTGAACCTCAACCGGCATACCTGTGTTCGCCTTGCGGGCAATAAACAACACGTAAGCGCCATTGGGAGGCGCTTCTTCATTGTAGAACGGCCGTAACCACCGCTCCGTGCGCCGCAAACTGCTTTCCCAAGGGGCGAGGATCCAATGTCCCGTTACGGCATGTAGGACCGCTGACGGCAGCCCTTGCACGTGTCCCCACTCCAACGCTCGTAGCGCCCGCGTGGAAAAATAATACTGCCAACGCTCTACCGTAAAACCGGCCCTGGCTAGCCTATCAGCCCACACCTCTGCCGCGTCTGTGTGCGCGTGGCGCGAAATAAAATTAAACAACTGCCGGTACCGGCCTGCCAACCCCGGCAAGCCCAGTTTTTCAAAAAATGCCGCTCCGCCCAAATTTTGCGTGAAGTTATGGCTGGGCATGGTAATCACCAGGTACCCGCCTGGTTTGAGTACCCGCCCTACTTCATCCAGTACCGGCTGCACATCGGGGATATGTTCCAGCACGGAGTTGCTAATGGCGCTGCCAAAGCAGTTGTCGGGGAAGGGCAGCCGGTTTCCCATGCCTTGCATGACCTGCGCATACTGCCCGCTGTGCTGTGCTTTCTGTAAGGGGCCCCACCAGGGATCAATACCCACCGTAAACGGCCGTTCTTCTTGTGGCTTGTCAAAGGTCATTTGGGCAAAATGGCCGTCGCCGCAGCCCAGGTCCAGCATAGGACCCGGCAGCTCGATCTGGCGGTAAAAGCGGGACTCTACCGCCCGCAGCAGCGCGCGAAAGGCAGGAATGGTTTTTAGCTGCCGCCAAAGCAGGTCGTCTTGTGATAAGTGAGGCTGGTTTGCTGTCAAGAAGTTCACCTCGTCAAAAAAGCAGGGGTGTGGAGGGGTAAAGGTGCAGGAGTGAAAGGTTAATCCTCTGCTCCCTTGCTCCCTTGCTCCCCTGCTCTTCCCTCGTCGCGCATTTGCCGCAGCCGTTCGTAGGCGGCCGGTTCCGGGGCGCTGTGGTCAGCCTGCCCTTGCTGCAGCGCCTCGAAAAGCTGGGCGTATTCAGCGGCCGTCTGATCGGGACTGAAGCTGGCGGAAATGAGTTGCGGGTCCTGAAGGTAGGCCGCTTTGTCGTCTAAAATGCGGATGATGGCTTGGGCCAGGGCGTTGTGGTCGGCAACGGCCGTTACCTCTCCCATCCCCGTCATCGTCACCGGCTGCCGCACACCAGGCAGCGCACATGCTGCCACCGGAACCGCGTTGCTCATCGCCTCGATTTGCACCAGTCCAAAGCTTTCCGTGCTGTTGAGGCTGCAAATACACAGCACGTCCAGGCTGTTGTAAAAAGCCGTCAATTCTGCGCCATGCAGGGTGCCAAGCCTTTTGTATTGGGCTTCATATTGGGCGAAGAGGGGTTCCAATCGTGCTGCATACGCTTCTTCACCAATAATCTCTTTGTACGGGCCGGCGTGCAGAACCACGGCGTGGGGGTATTTTTTCAGCACCTGGGGTAAGGCTTTGAGCAGCACCTCAACCCCTTTTTCAGCTGCCAACCGCGCCGAAATACCGATGACCAAACGGCCGTTTAAATTGTGACGTGCCTTAAATCCCGCCACTTCTGCATCATCACAAGGGGCCAATTCAACAGGTGGAGGAATGATGTGCAGCTTTTTGCCCAGGAATAGCGCCAGGTAAGGTGTATGGGTGCCATAGTCTCGGGTATAGGTGACCACGGCATCGGCCAGCGAACCGGCCAGCCGATTTTGCATCTGAACCACACCATCTACCATGCGGTTAAACAACCCGGTCGGTAACTTTAAATCGCAATGGTAGGTGAGCACAACCGGTTTGCTTAGCAAACGGCCACGTATAGCCACGCCAGGCGCGTCAAATTGGGGTAGATGCAAATGAATGATGTCGTTGCGGTGGGCTAGCTTCCAGGCCATTGGCCCAAAACCAGGCATGATCACCCCTTTGCTGACGCGGTAAGCCACAGGTACACGGACCACTTTCACACCATCTACCACTTCAAACATCGGCAAATCGGAATCATATTGGCTGGTGAGCACAGTAACTTCATGACCATGTCGTACCAGGGCACGGCTTAAGCGCTCTACGTAAATGGTTAGCCCGCTAACCCAGGGGCGATAGTAGGTAAGGACTTCTAAGATCTTCATATTGTTTATCCAAATCGAATGTTTTGCCCGGTGTTGACTAATGTTTATACAGGTTCAGGCGAAATTAGGCGTACTCGCCTGCTACCCTCCATGATTCTCGCCTGCATTTGTTTTTTCCTGGCGGCGTATAAAATTTTGCGTGGATGAAACCACATTTTGAAAGGTGACACCCGCGCCAAATAGGCCAATTGCACCCATAACAATCATTGTCAAGGTGTTAAGAGCGTGGTAAAGCACGGCAAAAGTAAGGGCTTCGGGACCAGGTTGGTTTAGCACTTCGGTAAGCGCAAAGGTTACTCCGGCGTGAAAGACGCCAATTTGGCCCGGTGAAGATGGTGCGGCAATGCTGAAAGCGGCGGCGGCCATCGTCAACAGCGTCATGGACAAAGTGGGCTGTAAATTGGCGGCTAACAGAGTCATGTGATATGAAAAAATGATGGGAAGCCAGACCAGAATGCTGAGGGCAACTGAGAATGAGGCCGTCTCTCAGACGGGTGAGACTGCTCAGCCCCGCGAGCAAGTCATCTACCCGGCGAACCCAGGCAGCCGTGTCCAGGAAGGGAAGCCGGTCAAAGATAGAAGTGGCCACCCGGTTGGCTAACGGCCGTTTATTTGCCGCTACAATCAACACAAGTATGCCCCCGACGGCTGCTATCCCAAATAGACGAACAACTTCACTCAGTTCAGGTGGTATAGCCTCCACTTCGGCCAAAGTAAAGGGCACAATGATCACCATGAATATCATGTCCAGAATGCGCTCCACCACCATGGTAGAAATGCCGCGCGCCAGCGTTACCGGAGGCACATTGCCGATGAGAATTGCGCGGGCTACGTCGCCCAGCCGCAGAGGCAGCAGCATGGTCAGCATGTAGCCAATATTTTGGATGTGAAAAACCTGACCGAAAGGGGCCTCGTTGTTGAGCATGAACCGCCAGCGGATGGCGCGAAAAACGAGGAAGAGCAGGATACCAATGGTTGTTAATAACAAGTATTCGTAGCGGGCTTTTTGCAGCGCTTCAAGCAAATCGGCTGGCTTAATGAAGAAAAAAATGGCTGCCAGGCAGATTAAGCTAAAGAAAATGCCCAGCCAGACTTGCCCTTGTTTTTTGCGCTCGAGTGAATCCATGGTGGCGGATTATAGCATGATGGTTATGATGCGGGCAGCAATCATGTTCCAGCAGGCTGCCAGTTCAACCAAGCTGCAGCTACCCGGGTGGGGGCAGGCAACTGATCAAGATCCGACTTCACTGCGTCTCCTAAAAACTAAAATTTGCAGCCGGGCATCAGTGTGGAATTGGTTGAACTGGGCTAACTCCCTGGCCTGCATGGGGGTCAAATGGCGGGCGTTAGGCGTCATGTGCACCAGGTTCTGAAGCTGGTTTGAGTTAAGGACCAGGGGAAACGCCAACAGCTCTTCATGAACAAGATGAAAGGCGGACTGAAGCTGGGCTTGAACCTTGCTTTGTTTGTCGACCTCAATTTCGAGCAGGTTCAATGTATGGCGCAGCGTTAGCAAGTGTTCGGGTGCGGGTATGGCAACAAGCAGGCTGCCGGTGCTTATGCGCGCAAATTCGGCCGGGTTGCGTGGCGCGAAGATGTTCAGCAGCAGGTTGATGGAATGGTCAGCGAAGGGTATACGGCCGTTCACGTTTGCCGCTACAAATTGGGTCAGTGGGTATTTTTTAGCGGCCATCTTTACGGCCGTTTTCGCCACGTCCAGCCCAAAACTGCATAGCGGCACGGGCTTTGCTGCCAGATGCTGCCGCACCTGCTCCCCGTAGTACCCTTCCCCGCACCCGCAATCGAGAAGGGTAGGGGCTGTGCCCGAATCCTGCGCATAGCCAATCAGATATTCGGCTGCTAACAACCCAATCCGGTCTGCCAGCGGCTTGTACATTCCACTTTCTAAAAATCGTCTCCGCGCATGCAGCATCTCCGCCGAATCGCCAACGGTGTCTGCCAGGCGCCTATTTGTAGGCAGCAGGTTGACATACCCTTCGCGGGCCAGGTCAAAGCTGTGCCCGGCTGGGCACAGGAGGCGGCCCTCGTCTCGCTGCAGGGGTTCATAGCAAGTTGGACAGGTTAACGGCCGTACACACCGAGCATGAATTTGCGCCATAATGGACATTATACCTCCAACCAGCCCACGACCATGTTACTCCTCTTGCAATCTACCCAAGATTACGTAAACTTCCATAGTATGGACAGAGTTGATTTTCGTTCAGATACAGTAAGTTGGCCTACCCCCACCATGCGCAAAGCAATGGCTGCCGCGCAAGTGGGTGACGACGTTTACGGCGAAGACCCTACTGTTAACGAACTGGAAGCTCTTGCGGCAGAAAAAGTGGGCAAAGAAGCTGGCCTTTTTGTCACCAGCGGCACCATGGGTAACCTGGTTGGCATTCTCAGTCATGCTAACAGGGGAGACGAGTCGATTGTGGGTCAGGACGCCCACACCTTCAAATGGGAAGCCGGCGGTATGGCCGTCCTCGGCGGCATTGTGCCCCATCCACTGCCCACGGGCTCCACTGGACGCATGAATTTGGCGGATATTACGGCCGCCATTCGCCCCGACAACCCTCATTTACCCCACAGCCGCCTGATTTTGGTCGAAAATAGCTATGGCGAACGAGGTGGCTATCCCATTTCGCCCGATTACTTTGCCGATGTCAAAAAGATTGCCAACCAGCATGGGCTTGCTGTGCATATGGATGGTGCGCGGTTATTCAATGCTGCTGTCGCGCTAGGGGTAGATGTTGCCCAGATTACCCAGCACGTAGATTCTGTTTCTTTTTGCCTGAGCAAAGGGTTATGTGCGCCAGTGGGCTCAGTTTTGTGCGGGTCGGCCGATTTTATTCATCAGGCGCGGCGCGTGCGCAAGGTTGTGGGTGGCGGCATGCGCCAGGCGGGGATATTGGCGGCGGCTGGTGTTGTGGCGCTTAACGACATGGTAG
This sequence comes from uncultured Chloroflexia bacterium, assembly GCA_963695505.1. Classification (GTDB taxonomy): domain Bacteria; phylum Chloroflexota; class Anaerolineae; order Promineifilales; family Promineifilaceae; genus JACSRF01. Next base: position 21,129 of record CAVOGX010000021.1, read on the forward strand.
ACCGTTTGGCTGTTGATCATGCCCATGCCCAGCGGCTGGCTCGTGGTCTGGCTGAAATACCGGGCATTATCATTGATCCGGAAGCAGTAAAAACTAACATCGTTTTCTTTGAGTTAGCCTCAGATGTGAGAATTGGGGCTAAAGATGTTGTGCGCGCATTGCAAAAAGAAAAAATCTGGCTGGGTGCCAGCGGTCCGCGGCGGTTTCGCGCAGTAACTCATTACTGGATTGGCGAAGCAGAGGTTGATCAACTACTGGCGTCATTGCGCCAACTATTAAGTTAATATTGGTTGACGAAAATGACCTCTAGCTTGTAACCTGTAGCCAAATCAATCTTCAACATAACTATTTGTCCATGGAGCAACCTATGACCAGTCTTATCGGTCACACCATCAACAATCGGTATCGCATTGACTCGTTATTGGGCGATGGGGGCATGGGTACGGTATATCGTGCCTATGACTTAAACCTCGACCGCGCTGTTGCCATTAAACTGATGCACGTCCATTTTGCGCGCCAGCGGGAATTTCGCGATCGCCTGGTGCAAGAGGCGAAGACAGCAGCCCGCTTAGATCATCCATCTATTGTGCGCATTTATGACTTTGGCGAGTCTGAGGCTGGTTTATTTATCGCCATGGAGTACGTGGAAGGTGGCAGCTTGCGAGAGCATTTACAGCGCTTGCAGCGGATGCAGAAATTTTTGCCCCTGGGGCAAAGTTTGCAGATTGCCGCCCAAATTGCGGAAGCGCTCCATTATGCTCATAGTTTAGGAATCATTCACCGGGATGTGAAGCCGGGAAATATCATTTTGAAGCGCTTAGCCCAGGCTGATCAGCCAAACGAGCAGCCTTTTCGGGCAGTTTTAACCGATTTTGGCCTGGTGAAGCTGCAAGAGGGGGCAGACATTACCCAAAGTGGCACTACCCTGGGCACACCCATGTACATGTCTCCGGAGCAATGTGAAGGAAAGTCTCTAGACGGCCGTTCCGACCTGTATGGCCTGGGTGTGGTTCTGTACGAAATGGTAACTAACCAGCTTCCTTTCAACTTTCAGACGCTTTCCGAAGCCATTACCACCCACCGCAGCAGCGTGATGCCCGTTTCTGCCAGCCAGATTCGCGGCGACGTACCCCGCCTCATTGACAGCCTGGTGCGTCGGGCATTGGCCAAAGACCCAAAAAGCCGCTTTTCTACTGGCCAGGAAATGGCCAAAAACCTGCGCAGTGCCATCGTTTCCCTGGAGGGGGCCCCAACGCGCGTCATGTCCCGGCAGGAAGCAGACATTTTGCAGCAAGTCCAAGATCCCCCAGAGGGGTATGAACTGCATATCGAAACCCCCGGCCAGCCAGTCAGTAAGGTTACGCTGTCCCACGCTGTCATTCAAATTGGGCGAAATGTAGATAACGACATTGTGCTGCCTACCGATGGGGTGTCGCGGCATCATGCCCGCTTGCAAGCCACGTCATTGGGTTGGGAAGTGGAAGATATGGGTGGCGTGAACGGTACCTGGCTAGACGGCCGTCGATTACGCGGCAATACCCCCACGCCACTTCAGCCAGGGTCACGGCTAAAGATTGGCCCTTACGAGTTGATTCTCTATGCGCCAACCAAAGATCAGATGGAGCGGCTGCCTGCCGGTGAGGATGCACCTGGTCGCATTACGCCGGGAATGGCCATGGCTGTTGACCAGAAGGAAGCGCCTACGCAAGCCCATTCAACAACTTCTACCTCTGCCACCTCTCCCGCTTCTAGCCCAGACCCGCTGGGAATGTATCTTTCACGGGATAAGATACCCGCCACACCAGGCCAGCCAGTGCAAATATCTGTAGAAGTTGTCAATCGTGGCGCAATGGATGACCGCGTAAGGCTGCGGGTGAATGGATTACCCGATGATTGGGTCACTCAGGAAGGGTTTAAGGATGTGCCGGTTGGCGGGCATGTGACTCTAACAGTCACTGTACGGCCGCCGCGCAGCAGTGCCACACCCACCGGTCGCCAGCGGTTTAGGTTGGAGCTGGTTTCGCAGAAGCAGCCTCAAGTACAGATAGGTACGACGGCTTCTTTGTTAATAAGCCCCTTTGTGGAATTTGTGGCCAGCCTGGATCAGCCATTAGTCAAGCTGCCCGCCATTGTCACTGTGACCATTCGCAATACAGGCAATGGGCCAGGTGAATTTAGCCTCGTGGCCCAAGACCGCCAGGGCGGGCTGCAATTTCAAGGCGAGACCGGACGTATTCGCTTAGAAGCAGGTCAACTGGCGCGGGTAGAACTAGAAATCTCTGCCCGATCCCAAGCACTATTTAGCGGGGGCGAACTGTACCCATATGACGTCATTGTACGCTCCGCAGCGGGAGGAGAACAACGCCTGACAGGGGAAGCCCAAAGTGGGACTCTCATTCCGGCGGGCATGGTTTATGGGCTGGTATTTTTGATTACTTTTGCCTGTGTGGTTGCGGGCATTGTGCTGGCTACGAACCAGGAACGATTTCTTGGCCGGGAGCCAGAGCCAACCAGTACCATTGCTGTGGCTGGACCGATAGATGGGTCTTTAACTCCACCGTTTTCATTGACGCCTACTGAAACGGCAACGGCCGTTTCCGGCGACAACGATAACGATGGCCTGACCAACGAACAAGAAGAACGGTTAAATACCGATCCCAACAATCCCGACACAGATGGGGACGGCTTGCAGGATGGGGAAGAACTGCTGCAATTGGGCAGCGATCCCTTGAAACGCAACAGCGATGGCGACATTTTAGATGATTGGCAGGAAGTAAAGGTTTATGGCACAGATCCGACCAAAACGGATACAGATGGCGATGGCGTAGACGATGGTCTGGAGATTGCCCAGGGAACGGACCCCCTAACCCCTAACAATCCCACAGCAACGCCCACAGAAGCAATTTTGACTACACCCACGAATACGCCCACTTCTACCTCAACCAGCACGCCGGGGCCGACCAGTACGCCCACCGTTACGCCCACTCCTTCGCGAACGCCATCGCCAACTCAAACCAGTTCACCAGCCCCCACGGCAACAATTACGCCTTCGCCCCAGCCAACCGCGACCCAAACACCGCAGCCCACAGCCACATCGACGCCATCCCCAACGCCTACAGCCATTCCTGAACTGGGATTGTCTTGTGTCGATTCCCCACCGGCCATCGACGGCACATTTAATCTGATTGAATGGCCTGGTGGACCTCTGTTTCAAATACAGCCGGGCAGCAATTCGGCGCGCTTGGTGCAGGTTTACTTTGTCCGAGATGCGAATAACCTGTATCTGGCATTTTTGGTAAATGATGACACGGTGGATGCTACTGACTCCGTGCGCGTGTATTTCGACACCACCAACAATAATGGCGATCCGGACACTTCTGATCGTTTCTTCCAGGTGGCGCGAGATGAAACAACGGCCGTTTTGGCTGGAATTGGCAACAATGCCGATGGGCAGGCGTGGAATAGTGGCTATGCCAGCAACAATTGGGAGGCGGCCATTACCAGCGGTGGCGGGCAGTGGGTCATTGAGATGCAAATAAATGCCGCCGCCGAAATGGGCGCACTGGCAGACCCCTTTGGCCTCATGGTGCAAATTCTATACACGGGCGATTTCACCACGTGGCCGAACGGCGCTACATCAAATAACCTGGGCACCTTCCACGACGTCGCAAATAATGCTTGCCCCTAGGAGACGGTGGCAAGCATTAGGGCGCCGGCTGGATGCCGAAAAGGGGAAGTGGGCGCAGATTTTTACGGAAATTGGGCAGCGATACGGAGAACCCGGTCGTTATTACCATACCCTGGCCCATTTGCACCATATGTTTGCCTTGCTGGACGAGTTGCCCCCCGGCCTGGATTCCCCCACACTTCAACTGGCTATTTGGTTCCACGACCTGGTCTATGACCCGCACCGCAATGACAACGAAGAAGAAAGCGCCCGGCTGGCCGACTTGTGGTTGTCCCCATTTTTGCCGCCAGCTCAGTTGCCGGTTGTCTGCAACCTGATTTTGGCTACAAAACATCACCGCTGCTCGCCGGCAGATGAGCGGTGCACGGCACTGATTGATTTAGATTTGGCAATTCTGGGGGCGGAGACGGCCGTTTACGAAGAGTATGCCCGGGCAATCCGCCAGGAGTATGCCTACGTGCCCGAGGAAGCTTACAGGGTGGGAAGAATGCAGGTGCTGCAAGCCTTTGGGGAACGGCCGTTCATCTACAACACGGCCCCCATGCGCCAGCGGTATGAGCATGCTGCGCGGCAAAATATTCAGGCAGAGATTGCCAGATTGGCGTAAGCAGCTCAGTTGCCTACTGCTATCGCCTGCTTTCGAGGTTCCTGCACCCACCAGCACCATAAGCCGAAAGCGGCCGTATCACATTCCAGCGAAGAGTTATTGTGGCTATCGACTTTGCATGCGACTGGTTGAGGAATCTAGAGGATGGCGTTTTGTCAGGATGAATTTGGCGGGCGTGGCTTGCAGAACGGCCGTAGCCACGCGCATACCGCCCACAGTGACCCCCGCCGTCGATTGGCCAGGAAAAATTGAATCACCCACCAGCAAAAGGTTGGGTATGCCTGTTTTGGGTCCTCGTGCTTTGAAAATAGAGGTCTGGGGGAACCCGCCGACCATGCCCAGTGGCCGCCGGGTGTAATATTCAAAGGTAACAGGGGTGCCGGGCAGTACCAGTTGCGCCGCATTGCGCAAGCCAGGTATTGCATTTTCTGCCGCTTGTAGAAGCCGATCGGTATAATCTTCGCGGCGGGCGTGGTAAGCTTCCTGGCTTGTCTCTCGCAGTTTCCACCAGGGAGAGATGGCGGTATGGGTTGAAAGGGTGGCGGTGCGGGTACCGGCGGGGCCGCGGCTGCTATCTTCTTCATCTGACATGGAGAGAAAAACTGAGTTTCCTTCACCCAGGGGCTTTGTGGGATCGAGTATGATTTGGTGGTGGCTGGCGACGTTTTTTGGCAGCCGCTGGACATCGAGCCCCAGGTACACGGTGAAAGCGCCCCAGGTGGCACTGCGATGTTCCACTTCACGTGTCAGAGAATGGGGTGCCTGCTCACCAAGGAGCTTATGTAGTCCCCAAGGTGTCAGGTTGGCCAAAATGTGGTCGGCGTGAAGCCGCAGCCCTTTTTTGGTGGTTACAGCCGTTGCGCGACCCCGCTCGACTTCAATATTCACTACCTCCTGGCGAAACAGCACGTCGCCACCATGAGAGCGAATCCAGCTAACCAATGTGTCTGCTAATGAGCCAATGCCACCCTGCACGTGATTCACACCGCGCCGGGGCAGGTCCAGAGCCGCGCTGCCATAAAGGGCGCTGGCCTCGTCCGCAGTGGTTTGCGCAGAAATGAGGAGCTGCCCATCTAGAAAGGCTTTGAACATGGGATCTTGTGTAGGGGCTAAGCTGCCCATAGTCCGCAGAAGGTAGGGCAAAGCGCGGAATGTTTTGGGCCGCAAGGTCTGGGCCAGGGTTAGCAAGTCGCGGGCAGATTCGGGTGGCCAAGGAAAAGGGCGGGAGGAAATGTCCCAACTGACGTCAGCCAGCATTTCTTGCGTTTGCCAGAATTTTTCGGCCTGAGGAAAGGCGGCGACGCGCTCGGCCTGCCACTGCGCCGGGTCAGCCCATTGGGTTACGGAACGGCCGTCTGGCAGATGCACCACCCAGGCAGGGTCGGCGGGGCGGATGGGCCACTCTAAACCTAACGCGTCGGCCAATCGGGCATGAGGGCCGCCGGCCGCAAAACCTCCGGCTAAGGTTGCCCCGGCATCAAAGCGAAATTTTTTGTGGTAGAACGTGCCAGCGCAACCTCCAGGGTATACGTGGGCTTCGAGCACGGTGACGTGGTGTCCGGCTTGAAGCAGCAGTGCCCCGGCAGTTAAACCGCCAATTCCTGCGCCAATGATGATGGTGTGGGTCATGATGGTTGACGCTCCTGGCTGGGGTTGGTTTTGAGCATGCGGTAAACGTGCCAGCGGGTGAGAAGTTTGCGAGCGGTAAAAAGCAGGAAAAGGCCGGGTTTGGCAAACAGCAAACGGCTCAACAGGCCGCGCATTCCGCCATCATGCTCATAATCGATATGTTCGTGAACCTGGGTGCGCTGTGGGGAAACGGCCGTAAAGCGGTGGGTGTGGGCCCAATGGCGCAGGGGGCCGCTGGCCTGAGTGTCCGTAAAGCCTGTGGGGCTGACCTGGCTGTGAATGGCTTTCCAGCGTACGGGAATTGGGCCAAACCAGAGGGTGAATTCCGCTTTTGAACCTTCGCCCAATGGTTCAAAATGGTGAATTTGCACGAATATGGGCGGCGGAGTTAGCTTTTTGAGGATGCGCGTGTCATGATGAAACGCGGAAACGGCCGAAAGCGGTGCATTAACTGTGAAAGAATAATCAAATGTTTGCATTGTGTTTTGAATTCCTGTTATACCAGGTCAAGGTGCCCGGTGTCGCCTTGCTGGTATGCTGCAAAAATTCGGTCGGCGACCTTTTCGGGTGTGGCCGCATTTTTAGGCAAAGTCATCGGCACTTTGTCCCAAAGGGCAGTAGCGACGGCTCCAGGCCGCACAACAGTCACCTTACGCTTGCGCTCTTCTTTGCGCAAGGCGTCGGCAAAGGCTTCCAGACCAGCCTTAGCCGCTGCGTAGGCGGATAAGCCTGGCAGCCGCAGGCGCTCGCTGATTGCGCCAAGAAAAAACATGTGGGCGTCAGGCGCCAGCAGGGGCATGCTGTGGTGGGCGGTGAGAAATGCGCCGGTCAGATTATTGTTAAGAATGCGCTGCCATTCATCGCTCTTCATGTCACGCACGGGAACGGCCGTTATGTCTCCAGCGGCGTAAATCCAAAGGTCCACTTCTTCGACTTCGTAATTCACAGCCATTACCACATTTTGCACATCATAAGGCTTACTCACGTCCGCCTCAAAATGGAGCGGTGTTAACGTTTCAATCTCTTCTGAGTGACGGCCGATAGCAACTGTCTGCCATCCTTCGCTGTCAAGTTTTTTGACGAGAGCTTGCCCGATACCACCTTGAGCTCCCCAAATCAATGCTGTTTTCATTTTTTTCCTTTCTTGTCACAAATACGTCCTTACTAATGTACACGTATTGTACAACAAACTAAGAAAATGTCAATATATTGTCCATATATTTCGACTATCTTGTACTGTGACCCAACAAAAAAACTGGGCAAAATGTCGTGACACTTCGCCCAGTTTTTTATGAAGATGTGAAGTAAAGTAACCTTACTCGGCCGGAATTAGCACACCATCAATGACGTGAATTACACCATTAGAGGCCGCAATATCCGTCATGATTACTTGCACAGTATCATTCAGAAAAACATTGCCATCTTGCACTGTAATGGTAATGTCCTGGCCTAGCAGGGTTGTGGCGGATTCCAGGTTCACAACATCGGCAGCAAAAACGGCGCCATCAACCACGTGGTAAAGCAGGATGTTGGTTAAAGCCCCTGTCGGATCAGCCAGTAATGCATCAATTGTGCCTTCTGGAAGAGCGTTGAAGGCGTCGTTGGTTGGTGCAAACACAGTGAAGCTGCCTTCACCACTAAAAGTTCCTACCAATCCGGCTGCATCTAAGGCGGTTACCAGAATGCTAAAGTTTTCGTCAGCTACTGCGATTTCAGCGATGGTGGGCAGCGCTTCTTCCATGGCTGCTTCACTCATGCTGGGAGGTAGAAGCACTCCGTCGATCACGTGGATAACGCCATTGGAAGCTTCGATATCCGTAGTGACAACCTGTACCGTGTCATTCAGGAAAACGTTGCCATCGATGACGGTAATCTTGACATCTTCGCCTTGTAAGGTGGTGGCAGATTCAAGTGTAACAACTGTTTCAGCCATAACAGTGTCGCCAACAACATGATAGAGCAAGACACTGGTCAATGCCCCCTGTGGGTCGGCTAACAGTCCTTCAACGGTCCCTTCTGGCAGCGCTGCAAAGGCGCTGTTGGTCGGAGCAAAGACAGTGAAGCTGCCTTCGCCACTAAGGGTTTCAACGAGTCCGGCAGCGTCCAATGCCGTCACGAGAGTGCTGAAGTTTTCATCGCTAGCAGCTATTTCGGCAATTGAAGGCATTTCTTCCATGGCTGCTTCGCTCATGCTGGGAGGTAGAAGCACGCCGTCAATTACATGAATGACGCCATTGGAAGCTTCGATGTCTGTGGTAACAACTTGCACGGCGTCATTCAAGAAGACGTTGCCGTCCACTATGCTGATGGCGACGTCCTCGCCTTGCAAAGTAGTAGCAGAATCCAGAGTGACGACAGTTTCAGCCAACACAGCGCCATCCACGACGTGATACAGGAGCACATTTGTGAGAGCGCCCTGTGGGTCTGCTAACAAAGCTTCAAGGGTGCCTTCAGGAAGCGCAGCAAAAGCATCATCGGTTGGGGCAAAAACCGTGAAGCTTCCTTCTCCACTTAATGTTTCCACTAAACCTGCGGCGTCTAAGGCTGTGACCAGCGTGTTGAAGCTGCCATTGGTGGCGGCGATTTCAGCAATAGAGGGAGCCATTTCTTCCATTGGTTCTGCAGTAGGTTCTTCCTCAACTACCGCATTAGTCTCGTTCACCTGGTTAGCCGTATTATTGGCGGCGTTTTCGGATGCGCCACAAGCAACGACGAGTAGGGATAAGATGAGCAGAAGTGCTACTAAAGTAAAACGTTTCATTTTGTCTTCTCCTTGTAATAGAAGGTTTGATTTTGCGCACTTTATTGTGCGAACTACTTTCAATTACGGGTGTGCACAGGTTTTGTACTTGTTTTGGACAGAATACGCTCTTCTTGTTAAGTTTTTGTTAATATGCTTACCCTTTTCCACAAAGCGGGTATGATCGTGGGCATGCAAGATAATATCGAAAATGAGATTGGTAAAACTCAGAGAGGCATGCGCCGTCGACGTTCTCGCGGCTGCTTACATGTGCTGCTACTTTTGTTGTTGGTGGGTTCGTTTCCCTGGCTGTGGCGCTGGGGGGTAAAAACAGCATATGCAAACGAAATTTTTCTGCTGGATGAAGCTCCCCAAAACCCGACCGCAATCGTTTTTGGTGCAGCAGTCTACCCGAACGGCCGTTTAAGTCCCGTGTTGCGAGATCGAGTAGAAACGGCCGTACAGCTTTACCAGTCGGGACGTGTAGAAAGCATTATAGTCAGCGGGGATAACCGCGAGGATCATTACAACGAACCGCAGGCGATGATGGCTTACGCCATTAGCCGCGGAGTGCCAGAAGAGGCTATTCAGCCGGATTATGCTGGTTTGCGCACTTACGATACTTGCTACCGCGCACGGCACGTTTTTGGTGTGGAAACGGCCGTTCTCATAACACAGGCTTTTCACTTACCGCGGGCTATTTTTACCTGCCGTCAGTTGGGTGTGGATGCTGTGGGGGTGGCGGCTGATTTACGGCCGTATCGCGCGGCAGAGTGGTATGAATTTCGCGAAACTTTTGCCACCCTGGTTGCCTTATGGGACATATTGCGCAACCAGCCGGCCACCATCATGGGTGACCCTATCTCCCTAAAATAAAAAAAGGGTGCAAAATTACACCCTCATTCTCTCGCTTCCGGTAGCCTAGACCGTTTTCAAGTATTCGCGTATGAACAATGCCGCAGAAGCCCCCTCCCCAGCGGCACTGGCCACTTGTTTCGTACTGCCAGCGCGAACATCCCCGGCAGCAAAAATTCCAGGCACACTCGTTTCTAAGAAAAATGGTTCCCTTTCCTGAAACTTGTGCGTATCAACCTGTTCATGCTGCATTTCATGACCGGTCGCTATAAAACCCCACTGATTTAAATGGACAGCGCTGTTTTCTAAGAAGAGCGTATTTGGAGAAAGCCCGATGAAAATAAAGACGCCATCAACCGCCAATTCCACTTTTTCCCCGCTTTGTTTTTCCAACAAATGAACCTTACTTAACGTTGATTCGGCCCCCTCAAAGCGCACTACTTCCGTGTTCCAACGAACTTCGATTTTGGGGTCGCCCAAGACACTTTCTTGAATAATTTGGCTGGCGTTAAACTCGCTGCCGCGCACTAACATGGTTACTTTGTCGGCAAATTTGGTCAGGAATAAGCTTTCCTCTGTGGCACTGTTGCCACCCCCTACAACAGCCACGTGCTTGCCCTTGTAGAAGGGGCCATCGCAGGTTGCGCAGAAGTGAACACCTGCGCCAATGTAGGTGTTTTCTTCAGGAACGTTCAGACGTTTGTAGCGGCTGCCGGTTGCGATAAGAATCGCCTTGGCGCTGTATTCGCTGCCATCGGCTGTTGTGACACAATGGTAATTGTCGTGACTGTGAATACTTTCTACGTCTTGCGCCTGCAGCAGCTCAACCCCGAATCGTTCTGCTTGTTTACGCAGCCGACCAGCAAAGTCTATGCCGGCTACACCATCCGGGAAACCCGGCATGTTATCTAACTTTTCGGTAGCGGCAGCCTGCCCGCCCAAGGCCGCACGCTCCACGACAAGTGTGTCAATGCCTTCCCGTGCGGTATATAGAGCGGCCGTTAGCCCTGCTGGGCCACCGCCAATGATGATCAGGTCATAATGTGAACGGGCGGCCGTGGTTTTAAGACCAAGCTTTGTGGCTAGTTCCGCATTGCTGGGTTCAACCAGAATTGAGCCATCGGCAAATTGAATGGTGGGAATAATCCGTTTGCCATCATTTACCTGAATGACGTACTCTTCGGCGGCTTTGTCTTGTTCAATATTAACCCAATTGTAAGGGATTTGATGTTCACCTAGAAACTGCTTGCTGCGACGGCAGTCAGGGCACCAGTAGGCGCCATAAACGGTAATTGAAGGGTTGGTCATACGCTCTCCTTATTCGTAACGTCTGCTCTTTACTTGACGACTTGTACGTGGTTAATATTACCAACCAGCATTAGCCTGGCTCATTCTGCCAAGTAGTGCGATAAAAATAAAATGAGTTGGGATGGCCGGAGGCTTTGTTATCTCAGGAGGTTTTCGATGGCTTTTGCTGCTGCTAAACCAGAGAGCGCTGCACCTTCTATGCGTGGTTCTTTGAAAGCGTCTCCAGCGAAGGCTAGAGGCGGTAGGTTTTGGGCGACCAGGGTGCGCTCTGGGTAGAGGGTGGAAGGCATGGCGAATCGCCACTTTTTCAACTGTACTTCTTGAATGAGGGCATTTTTATCGAGATGGCTGTTTAGTGCCGCCAGGAGCTTTTCGGTAACGGCCGTTTCGGGGTCATCGTAATGGGTTTGGCTAAAAAGTGGGTTGGCATGAATGGTGATGAGCGTGGCATCGGGGGAGATCCCTTTTTGCTGGTTGTTGGCGATCCAGCTTATGGGGTGTAACGGCCGTTGCAGGGCGCCGGGTTTGGGCAGATACACTTTGCCTTTGACCCATACCAGGCCACAGAGGCACGGCGCATAGGTGAGCCGGGTCAGAGACGACTGGTCGTCACGGTGCAGCGGGGTATCCCCGGCGGCCAATAGAGCCAGCGATTGCGGCACCGGTGCGGTCAATATCAATGCACGGCTTTTATAAACCTGCCCCTCCTTATCCACGGCTTCCCAACCTTCTGGTTGAGGATTAATGCGGGTTAATTGGGTTTCCAGCCGCACCTGGAGGGTTTGCGCCAGATACTTGGGAATGCGAGTCATGCCGCCGTGGGTGGCGAACCGCGGATACCCATCACCTTTTGGCGAGTCTATGGAGCCATTTGACCAGCCGTGGCTCCAAATAAATACCAGCCCTTCCTGTTGCCAACCGCTGACCAAACTTTTGAATTCGGCCGTGCGCACTGTAAAAAATTGTGCCCCATGATCAGCCTGGCCTGGACCGATACGCCGCGTTGCCATGCGTCCGCCTACGCTTCTTCCTTTGTCGATTACCAAGACGTCATAGCCGGCGTTTGTCAGGCTTTGGGCAGCCAGAAGCCCGGAAATGCCTGCTCCAACTACGAGAATGTCATGTTTGTTTTCCATCGTAATCCTCAATTGAGTAGCTGCTTATTTGCGCTGGCCAGGATGTTTGGGCTGCGATTTCGGGCACGGGTAGGCCAGCAAGCTGCATGATTTTGAGCGCGTTTGTGGTGGGGCAGGGCCCTGAATGCAGCTTATAATCAAATACCATACGGCCGTTTTCCACGTCATCGCGAAAGTGATAATTTTGAATCCCGGCCAATTCCTCGGCTAGTTTCACCAATTCCAGGTCATGAGTGGCAATAGCACCCATACCTGAGCTGGTTGCCAAAGCGCGCACGTATTCCCGGCTGCCCAGCAGGCGCTCCCGGTTGTTTGTGCCGCGAAAAATCTCGTCTATCAAGAAAAATACAGGGCTTTCTAATTTCTGTCGAACCGCTTCCAAAAGGGCTTGCAGCCGGCGGACCTCGGCATAAAATGATGAGAATCCATCCGCCAACGAGTCTGTGACTTGAATGGAAGTAAATAGGCGGAAAAAGCTCGTGTGCAAGTTCTGGGCGATGACCGGAGCTCCGGCATAAGCCAGACAAAGGTTAATGCCCAAGGTACGCAAGAAAGTAGACTTGCCAGCCATGTTTGAGCCGGTAATTAAGTAAATTACACCTGGGTGGGGGAAGGTGGCCTCGTTGCAAACCCGCTGCTCGGCAGTGATGAGTGGGTGGCCGATGGCTTGAGCGCTGAAAGAAGGTGTTGCTGAATTGTCGGAAAAAGTCGGATAGTTTGCCCCAGGGTGTAAATAAGCAAAGTGCGCCATGCTGTTGACCGCCTCTAGTTGGTACCAGGTATCAAGCCAACGAGGCAGCAGGTCTTTGAGCTCCTGCCGCGCTTGTTCCATGCGGTAGGCAAAGTAAATGTCCCAGGGCGTTAAGACGTTTAGCATGAACCAGAGGACTGGATTGTATTTGATGCCTGCCCCAGCCACGATGCGGCTGACTCGCCGTAGCTGCGTGGACGGCCGTTTCTGCTGGTCTTGAAAAGTGTGGCAAAGTGCCTGCAGGCGCGGATAGCGGGAGTAGTTAAACTGTTCAAGGACGATGAAGATGGCTTGTAACTTGCGCAGCCCATCAGCCAAAAAGGCAGCATCCTCAAAAAGAGTGCCTACTTTTTGAATTTGCAGGGTGGCAAAAACGGCGTAGGGAATCCAGGCTATGAGCCACCAGAAACCAATCTGCCAGGCTAAATCGGCAACCAGTAAGATAATGGCCATACTGCTCAGGGCGCTAAGAATGAGGAGGCTGCTGCGTAAAGAGGTGATTTCCGCTTGTTGACCAAGCCAGTCGAGGATGCGCTGGCCTGGCCATTTGTCATGGGTGGAAACGGCCGTTTCTGGATCATTGCTGGCCAGGGCGGCGTGCAGGGTTAGCTTGTCGCGGAACGTGGTCAGGGGCGTGATTTCACGCACGATTGCCTGACGGGTTTTGGTCTGGGCCGCGTCAGGGGTCGTTTCTAGCAGCCAATCCCGCAAACGCAGACTGCCCGGCTGAGAAACGGCCGTATCCAACAGTCGATGCAGCCCGCGCTCCCCCACAATATCCAAATCACGGGCAAAAGGGTGATCGAGATTAGGTGGCACCGGTAGGGTTTCCGGGATTCCAGCCCAATCCAGCTTCATGCGTGCCAGGTGTGTTCTTTTGATTTGCCGCCACACGATATGGCGAGTCAATGCGGCATCAACCAGGCGATGCTGCCGCACGGTGTAGGCAAAAGCCGCGCCAACCAGCAGGGTGATCCCTAACCATACCCAAGGTCCCCATTGCCAAAGCGTGACGGCCGAAACGGCCGTGGCCCCCAAAAACACAAGCAGCCGCCACAAAGACAATCTCTCCCCCTGGCGCTGAAAATTTGCAATACGCCCATCGAGACGTTGAATTTGCCTCTCTAACAAGGTAATTCGCCGCTTTCTTTGGTTCATGTGGGGAAGAAAGTTTTATGAGATAGAGTTGTAGCTGACGAGGAGATTGCCTTACCCATCAGTGCGCAGCTTGCCGGGTAAAGTAACCTTAAACCCGGCGCCTCCCTCTGGCCGATTATATGCCGTTGCCTTGCCTTCGTGAGCTTCGGCAATGGCGGAGACTACTGAAAGCCCTACGCCAGTACCCTGTTGGCCAATGGTATGCTTACCCCGGTAAAACTTTTCAAAGACCCGCGACAAATCTTCTTCAGGAATACCATAACCCTCATCCTGAACTTCCAGCACAACCTCTTTGGGCGTGTAGTTCAGCACGATCTTTACACTTGTTTCTACTGGTGAATACTTAATCGCATTGTCAACCAGGTTGAGAGTCATATGGTAAAGTCGCACACCATCTCCCAAAATCATGTAGGAATCCCCTACACTATCAAACAATAGCTCAATAGATTTGCTTAAGGCAGCGCCTTCAACGTCGTCCAATACCTCAGCCACTATGCTGTGCATGTCCACCGCTACCCTCTCCAGCTCCACAACTTCTTCTTGGGTCACTTGCAGCAAATGGTGAATCATTTCCAACATGCGGTCGGTTGCACTGACAATTTGATCAACAAAACGTTCGCCCTTCTCATTGAGAGTCATTACTTTGCCCAATAGCTGCGCAAAGCCCTTAATGGAGGTCAGGGGGCTCTTCAGGTCGTGAGATAAAGCGCGCATAAACTCAGCCCGGTCATGCTCTAGCTGTTTAACATAAGTAATGTCTTGCATCACGGCAATCGTGCCCACGTCAGGCAGGTGCTGCGAGGTAGCCAGGTAGGTGTTTTCCTCCACCATGACCTCTGTTGTGCGACCTACGCTGCGGCTGATCGCGTCGAATAATTGGCTCATACTGCTGCTGAGCAGTTCCTGGGCGGCCTCATTAGATACCAGAACGTTGCCTTGTTCGTCTAGAATAATTAACGGTTCATTGATCGTGCGGGCTGTCGCCAGGATGGCGGCCTGCTGGCGGCGTGATTCGGCAAAAAGACGCGCATTTTCTACGGCCGTTGCGAAGGGGTGGGAAAATGCTTCCAGGCGGGCAATATCTTCCAGCGTGAACTCACCCTCTTGCCTGTTGAATAAGGCCAAAACCCCAACAACTTTTTCCTTGATGGTTAGGGGCACACAGGCGAGGGAATGCGTTTCCTCTTTATTTACCACATCCGTGGCCGCGTTAAATGATTCATGCTTAGGGGCATCATTGGTAAAAAGCGCTTTCTTTTTTTGGGCAACTTGCCAGATGAACCCTTTGGTAATTGGACGCGGCCGCTCTGAATGTTTGCCAAAAGTTAATGGGAACAATCCGCCGACAACGTCATTTTGCAAGTAAACCTGTACACTCTGCACCGGCCAATTTTTTGAGACTTGTTCCACCAGAACATTGTAGACGCGGGAAAGATCCAGCGAGGAGGAAACAGCGCGAGAAACCTCGTTGAGGGCGGTTAGCTCTTTCACACGGCGGGCTAAGGCTTTGTCGGTGGCCTGGTACAGGCGGGAGTTTTGGATGGCGATGGCCGCAAAGTCGGCGATGGCGGTGAGCAGGCGTTCGTCTCGCTGATTGAACTGCTTGCCGGTTTTGCGCTGCCCTGCGCCAATGACGCCAAAGGTAACGCCACCCAATGTTATGGGCACAAAAAGAAGAGATTCTACCAGATACCCCGTTTTTACCTTGATTTGCTCTTCACCAGGTTTGCGATAGGCGCGCAGTGGTTCGGACGTGGTCAGCACTTTCCCTACTAGATTGTCTTCGCTGGCTGGTAGGCGCATACGCCTGATTTTTTCGTCTTCAATGCCCTGCTCGGCTTCCAAGAAAAGTTCTCCGGTGCTTTCGTCCATAAGCCAGATAGCGGTTTCGTCTGCGGAAGTAAGCACCTGCGCTGTTTCTAGCACCTTGTGAAGCACGTCGTCCGGGTCAAGCTGGGAGGTAATAGCCTTGGCCATTTGGGACATGGCATCAGCCAGGTCGAGCTTTTCTTGTAAGATGCCAGTTTGCATATTGGGCCGATCGACAATGTTGACGCTTATTTGCAGCCCGCCCAGGTCGAGAATGTCGCCATTGCTGATGGGTGTGGGGTTGTTGATGCCAATGGAACGGCCGTTTCGCCAGGTGCCATTCGTGCTGCCCACATCAATCGCATAGAGATTGGTCGCAGTGGGGCGGAGCATCAAATGTTTGCGTGAAACACCTTGCATATCCGGAAAATGTTTTTTAAGGTCAAATGAATTAGGCTCATTGGAATCACGACCCAAAACCACTTCACCGTTCAGTTCCAATCCAAACTGCATGGTTGAATTGTTAGCCAGGACTATGCGCACACGCCAAATAGGTGCATTACGATTTGGCTCATAATCCTCTGGGTGAGGGACAGGAATGAAATTAACCTGGGCAATTTCATCTAGCGTGCCGGTTACTTCAATAGCATCTTGAAAGGGATTTTCGCTTTTGGATTCTCTAGTGTCTTTAGGCATTGATTCTCTCCTCTTATTCTTGCTACCGTAAGAGAAACCAACCGGAATTACGAGATCATAATATTCATGGAATACTTTTCCCGTCTGTAATTATACATGACTGTAAAAGAATGGCAGCATTTTTCGAAGAAAATGGCGTAGAATAAGGCATCTTGGGGGATCAGCTAACCCCATCTGTTTTCAGGCAATTATGAAAAAGAGTTTACAACTTTCCATAGCTTATACAAGTTTTGTTTTCCACGCCATGCCGGGCAGCGTCTTGGGCGTGGTTTGGCCGAATATGCGCGAAACCTTTGGCATGCCATTAGATGCATTAGGAGCAGTGCTGCTAACCGTTACTATGGGTTACTTTTTGGCCAGTTTGAGCAACGGCCGTTTATTGCAGATGCTGGGTATGGGCCGCACCCTGCTGTTAAGCTGGGTTTTTGCAACCGTAGGCGTTGCCGGATACGCGCTAACTCCGGCCTGGTGGCTGCTTTTAGTCAGTGCATTTTTAGTGGGGTTTAGCGGAGGTACCCTGGTTACCGGATTAAACGTCTTTATTTCCTCAGCTTTCAGTCACCGGCACATGAACTGGATGCACGCTAACTATGGGTTAGGTGCGGCTCTTGGCCCTGTAACCGTTGCCTTTCTGGCAAGCCGGGGCATGACCTGGCAGCAAAGCTATGGCTTGCTCGCTGTACTGCAAGGCGTCATGGGTGGCGTCATTGTGCTAACCTTGAACTATTGGAGGCTAAATGATGACGCAGAGAATAACGACGAGAATGGAAAACGAATGAGTAACGGCCGTACATTACGTATGCCCGTTGTGTGGCTCAGCCTGCTTCTTTTCTTTCTTTACGTTGGGGTTGAAACGACCACCGGTCAGTGGAGCTTTACCTTGCTCACCCAGTCACGGGATATTCCGGCCCTGCTGGCCAGCACTTGGATTAGCATTTATTGGGGCAGCCTGACGGTTGGCCGTCTGCTGGTCGGCTTTGCGGTGGAGCGAATGAGCGTGAACCGGGTTCTGCAATTAAGCATGGGTGGCGCCGTGGCGGGAACATTGCTCCTTTCATGGCCAACGGCCGTTTCTAGTTTCATGGGTTTGGCGTTAACAGGCTTCTCCTGTGCCGCAATCTTTCCGCTGCTTACTTCTGACACCCCCCGACGCGTTGGCCTCTTGCACACCACAAACGCCATGGGGCTGCAAAACGCCGCCGCCAGCCTAGGTTTAGCCGTGCTGCCGGGGGCTGCGGGCTTGCTGGCTGACAGCATCAGCCTGGAAATTATTGGGCCATTTGTGGTCTTGCTGACGCTGCTTCTGTGGGGTGCATTTCAATGGCTAGCCCACATCACAAAGATGTCGTCATTTACTTTTGTGCGCTAAGATACCCGGAAAACTACCTGGAATGGGCATATTTCCAGGTATAGAGGAGTAATTTATTGTCTGAAAAATTTCAAATTGGTGACAGCTATAGTATTGGAAAAGAGGTACAGCACCCCGGTTTGCATATATCGCTGGCTGGCTGGCAAGGGCGCTTGGTTGACATTGTCGTGGAGGATGGCGAGACGTACCTGGCTGTGGAGTGGGACAGCCAGACCTTGCAGCACATGCCTGAGGGATTGGCTCAGTTTTCCTTGGACGCAGATTGGGAATGGCGCGGCTGGATTTTTACACCGAACCAGCTTTTGGCTGCAGCTCCCCGTGATACGGCCGCAGATGCTCAGGCTGTGGTGGAGAAGATAGCCTCTGGCTTGCGGCAGGATGTGCGGGGCTTCAGGCCGGTCGAGTTAATTGGAAATGCTTCGATGCCTTACCCAGAAGATGAAGAGGGGGAATTCTTCGACCTGCCGCTGTTTTTGGCGGTCTTGCAAATTCCGGTCATTGACCACGAGGCTGTAGCCGAGGGGTTGGCTGCCGGAGCGGGTGCGTACTACCAACAGCATTATGGACACTGGCGCTATGGAAAACGGCCGTTCTTCCTCATTCCTACCCTGATGGCCAAAGCGCCTACTTTTGGGTATGGCGTGCTAGCCGTACTGGCTGACGAGCGAATTTCCCTGAAAAGCCGCAAAAAGATCGCCTACTTTGCCTGCCAAACTACAGACCCCTTTGCTCCAGACCACACCCCTTACGGCCTTATCTCAATTGTCAGCTTTTTGGCCGCCCACGGCGCGTTGCGCGTGGATTTATTTCGCAGCGTGCTGCTGGCGCTGGAGCTGTCCGGTTTAGACCAGAAGCTGGCTGGCTGGTCCTTTGCGGAGGCGCAAAACTTGACGGCGTGGCTGGTGGGGGAAACGGCCGTGCCAGAACCCGAGAAGCTGTGGTGGCTGTGGTACATTTCAGCCCACTTGCCGCGAGCCCTGGGTGAAGAATTACTGCCAACTTGGTTGGCGCACACGGCCTTGCCCCTGGACCTGCGCCTGGAGCTGGCCTGGGGTTGGCTCATGGGTGAGGAGGAGCTGGGCCAGCCACCGGCAAACTGGCGCCTGATGGCGGCCACTTTTGCTGGGGATGCTGAGCAAGCCGAGGCCATTACCGCCGAGATGAACCTGGTCGAAGCGGCCAGGGTTGCGGAAGATGAGGCGCTGGACGACCTGCTGCGCGCGCCCCACATTCCGCCTATGCCGGACCATCACGGACCAGGCAATGACCCGGTGGGATTCCTGAACATGCTTATGGGTATGCGCTTTGGCACGCCGCTGCTGCATCCGTCATTTGTACGCCGTTACGCTGTGCAGGGCGTAGCTGAATTGGAAAACAATCCCTTGGAATTGTTTCAGATGGTGCTGGCTGAGTCCGATGCGCACAACGAAGTGCTGCGCCACGGCGTATTGGATGTGTTACCAGCCTTTGGCGATCGGTTTACGGCCGTACAAAAACGCCAACTGCTGCACATGGGCTTAATTGTTAGCAAAGCCGACGTGCGGCAGCGCATTTATGAATTGGGAGCCCGCTGGCTTGGAGATGAATTTGTGCAGGAAGCCATGAGTGACCCGGCAAAATCCATTCGTGATTGGGCTGTTGCCCAACAAGAAATGGGGCACAAATGATTGGTGATATTTGCCGGTAGCAATGGTGTAAGAGGGTAATTTCTATGGAAAATCAGCGTATTTGCCCAGAATGTGGTCGAAACATGGTCTTTGCCCCCGATGGTCGCGGCTTGTTGTGCGAGAGTTGTGGTTACAGGCAAGTCGTAGAGCGTGAACTGCCTCCGGCTAAGGAACTATCGCGGGCGCAAAAGCTGCTAAACGTGTATGCGCGGCCAGAAGCTGAGAAAGAGACAAGTTTACGCATTTCGCTGCGGCACGGGATTGGAGCGGTTAAAGAAAAGGAGCTGGATGAGGCATTTTCCCATTTGGAAAGGGTGATTTTGTCGCCGGATGCTGGTGACGCTATGCGCGCCGAGGCGTGGTTGTGGCTGAGTGAAGTGTACGACGATCTTGCCAGCAAGCGGGAATGCCTGGAGCAGGTGCTGGCCCTGGATCCCACCAACGGTGTGGCGCGGCGAGGTATTGCCCTGGTGGACGGCCGTTTACGCCAGGATGAGATCATCGACCCCAACCAGGTGCAGCAAATGATTCCCGAAGAGCCGCAAACTGCCCAGGCGGAGCAGTTTACCTGCCCGCAGTGCAGCAGCCGCATGAACTACACCCCCGACGGGCAAAGTTTGCGCTGTGAATTTTGTGGCCACGAGCAGGCGCTAAACGAAGATGACGACCAGGCTGTGCAAGCCGAGTTCGGCATAGGGGAGATGGAACAGGATTTCATTGTGGGACTTGCGCGCACCAGCGGTCACGTACAGCCAGTAGCCACCCGCACCCTGCAGTGCCAGGGCTGTGGCATAGAGTTTCTGCTAACGCCGGAAATTTTGTCAGTAACCTGCCCGTATTGCAGCCACGTGTACGTTACGGAAACGGCCGAAACCCACGAAATTCTTCCCGCCCAAGCCCTCATCTCCTTTGGCACCACGGAAGCGGACATAAAAAATGAGCTGCGGGAATGGTTCCGGCGGCAAAAGGTGAACCGCGTGCGCCTTTCACCCATTGTGGGCACCTATCTGCCGGTGTGGACCTTCGACCTGAGCGGCGAGATTGGCTGGAAAGGGCAGGTGCGCCGCGGGGATGACTGGGTGCCTGTTTCTGGGTCCAATCACGCCCTGATCGATGATCACCTGGTGCTGGCCCAGAAACGGCCGTCGAAATATTTGCGCCGTGTTTTGGAAGAATTTGACTTGCAGGCACTGGTCAATTACGATGCCCGTTACCTGGCAGACTGGCCTGCGCAGCGCTACCAACTGGCCCTGGCTGACGCTTCCCTGGTTGCCCGGCGAGAGGTTTTGCAGCAAATGCGCCGCCGCCCCTATCGCCTCACCGGTGGCCAAGACGTGCGCAGTTTAACGCTGAACTCCACCGGGCTCATGGTGATGTCTTACAAGCTGATTTTGCTGCCGGTTTGGATTGCGCATTATCAACTTGAGGGGAAGCACTTCGACCTATTTGTGAATGGGCAAAACGGCCGTGTTCATGGCGAAAAGCAAGACGGCGTCGTTGGAAAATTCGTTTCGTGGCTGCGTGGAGAATGAATTGTCCCATTTTTCACCCATTAACGTGCTTAATTGTCCCATAAAGGTGTGAAAAATTGCCCGGCATTAACTGTGGCTTCACGTTTTTTTAGAGTCCTTTTGATTCAAATTTTCCTGCTGTTCCGTTATTGTTAGGCTACGTTTATTGGTAGTTAACTTGTTGATGTAACGGAGGAAAATAGGAATGACGAGGAAAACGAGTTTACGCATCTGGTTGAACGTGGCCGTGTTCGCTGCGGTAGTCGTGGCGACAGACCCAAGTATTTTGCGGTTTTTGTGGAGCGGCTAGAGTTAAGATTCTAGTCCAATAAAAGAAAAGAGCGTGCCGAATTTGGCACGCTTTTTTTATGGCATCAATTCTAATGGGGTGATGCAAAGTGTGGGAAAAGATGGGCTGCTACAACATTTTTTGCACCTGATGCCAGCGAAAACCATCAATACGGCCAGGTTGGTTGTAGAAATATTCTTCGAGATAAGGCTCAATTTCCATTTGCCAAATGGTGGCCAGGTTTTGCGGTAGCTGCGAGTCGAGGAAGAAGGAATGCCCCACGTGGTAGTGGGGGTCGTTAATTTGCGCGTTGAGAGTGGTGAGCAGCTTTATGAGCGCGTTAGGATCAAAGCCGGTTTGATGCTGCTTGTGATAATGGCGCAGCACCTTGAAGTTGGGGGCCAGGTAAATAAAGGCGAAACGACGGCGCAGGGCGTGGTCTACCAGTGCAATGGAGCGGTCGGCCGTGTTCATTGTAGCGAGAATGCGCACGTTAGCCGGAATGGCAAATTCCCCACCGCCAGCAAGAGGCACGGCCGTTTCCCGATACTCTAGCAAAACCATCAGCTCCCCAAAAACGCTGGCGATATTGGCGCGGTTTAATTCGTCGATGATGAAGACGGAGTGGCCGGAACGCTGGGCGGCGCGCTGGCAAAAATCTTGGAAACGGCCGTTTTGCATCTCATAGCGCACCTGGCCACCTGCCGTCACCGGGCGGATGCCCTGGATAAAATCTTCATAGCTGTAAGCGGGATGAAACTGCACCAGCTCGACCAGCCCGTCCCCACCACCGGTGATGTGGCGGGCTAGCTGCTGCGCTAGAAAGGTTTTGCTTGTGCCCGGCGGTCCGTAAAAAACAGCCTGCCCTTTGCGGTGAATGGCCTGAGTCCAGTGAGTCAGTTCTGCGGCTGCAAAACCAGTTTCTTGAGCAAGCTGGGCCATGGTTACAGCCGGTTGCTTTGCAGCAGGAGCCATATAGGATGATTTGTTTTCGTGAAATACAGCCGTTTCGCTTATCCCTTCCATCGGCTCCGTAGGCGGTACGTCCAGCTCCACCTGACCGCGCTCATTTAGCCGACCGGTGCGGCTGTGCCCTTCGCGGTAGGCTACCCACAACACGCTTTGCACGTCCACCATGTCCTGCGCGCCATAATCGGCCAGCGCCGCCAGCACATCTTGGGCGTGGCGGCGGATGAGGGCATAGAGCTGGGCGGTAGGCGGCGCCGTAACCGTAACGGCCGTTTCCCCCACAAAGCGCAAAAACCATTGGGCAGCCTGGGGTTTTACCAGCATTTCCTGCTGCGGATGGACCATGAAAAGCAGGTAGGTAGGCAAAGGCCAGCCGTTGGGCAACCCCTGGTCAGCCAGGTAATCGCTGAAGCTTTGCAGCCGTTCCGGGCTAGGCCTGTCGCCGTAGAGCAAGTTGCGCACCTGCGTGCAAAAGGTGGCTTTGTCCAGACTGGGGTGGGTCAGAACGGCCGTGTCCCCGGCCGAAGGCACCCGCCGCCACAACAAGTTGTTGTCCTGGGCCACCTTCTCCAGCCGCGACAGGAATTCGTCAAACTCCCCCGCCGCCAGCAGGCGCTCGACCTCCTCTAGGTTTAGCAATGCATTCGGCTTTTTCAATGGTGGCCCGCTTATATTCCAGCTCATCGGCGGCAAATTCCGGGTGTGCACAACTTTCCCAGTCTGGGTAGCGGCGGCGCACAAGCCGGATTAAGTCGTCAAGCTGCCATTGGGGGAGCATGGGTTATTCCTCACATCAACAGTTGGCCGTGGGCTGGGGCGAGAACGGCCGTAAAATGACGTAATGCTGACTGTTGTTCCACGATCTTCAGTCCTTGAATCTGCTGGCGCATGCCGTTCACGTGCAAAATCACCTCCGCCAAATAATCTACGTGACTCTGCGTGTACACCCGCCGCGGAAAAGCGAGCCGCACCAGCTCCATGGCCGCCGGCGTTTCGCTGCCGTCCGGGTGCAGCCCAAACATCACCGAGCCAATCTCCACCGAGCGTACCCCGCCTTCCAGGTAAAGCGCCAGCGACAGCGCCCAGGCCGGATACTCCAGGGGCGGAATGTGTGGCAGCATCGCTTTGGCGTCCATGTAAATGGCGTGCCCGCCGGGCGGCTGCACAATTGGTACACCGTTTTTGGTCAAAATGTCGCCCAGGTAAGCTACCGAGCGGATGCGGTAGCGCAAATAGTCTTCGTCTAGCACCTCGCGCAGCCCCACGGCAATGGCCTCCAGGTCATACCCTGCCAGCCCGCCGTAGGTGGGGAACCCCTCGGTGATGACCAGCATCGTTTTCGCCTTTTCTGCCCATTCATCGTTGTTCAGAGCCAGAAAGCCGCCAATGTTTGCCAGGCCATCTTTTTTGGCGCTCATGGTGCAGCCATCGGCAAGGCTAAACATCTCCTGGGCAATTTCTAGCGGCGTTTTGTCTGCGTACCCCTCTTCGCGAGTTTTGATAAACCACGCGTTTTCGGCGAAGCGGCAGGCATCCAGGAAAAAGGGAATGCCGTAGCGGCGGCACAATTCGCTGGCAGCGCGAATGTTGGCCATGCTGGCGGGCTGCCCACCTCCCGAATTATTGGTCACCGTTATCATTACCAAGGCAATGTACTCCCAATGGTCATCCAGGTGGTGTTCCAAGGCTTCCAGGTCGATGTTACCCTTAAAAGGGTGCACCAACTCCGGATGGTGGGCTTCGGGAACGGGAATGTCGATGGGGCGGCCCTGACGATATTCCACGTTGGCGCGGGTGGTGTCGAAATGGGTGTTGTTGATGACCATATCCCCTGGTTTCAGCACCGAGCCAAAGAGAATGCGCTCAGCGGCGCGCCCCTGGTGGGTGGGAATGACGTGCTTGAAGCCGGTAATCTCACGCACCGCTTCCTCAAAGCGGTAGAAGGATTTTGCCCCGGCGTAAGATTCGTCGCCACGCATCATACCTGCCCACTGCTCGGAGGACATGGCCCCCGTGCCAGAGTCAGTAAGCAGATCGATGAGCACGTCTTCAGCCTTGAGCAGGAAGAGGTTGTAGCCCGCTTTTTGCAGCGCTGCTTCCCTCTCCTGGCGGGTGGTGTGACGGATGGGTTCAACAGTTTTGATGCGGAAAGGTTCGATAATGGTCTTAAACTGCATGGCTCTGCTCCTTATGGGGTTCAGTGGGTAGCCCGTGTCGGGCTTGGGAAGATTGTAAAGAGTCCCTGGCTTTTGGGCAATGGTTATAAAGGCGAAATGCTGTTGGCGGATTTCAGATTTGGGGTTAAGGGCTGTATTCGTAAACAACCCTGAGCCAGTAATTTGCATCACTTGGGGTTTCCAAGAAGTTATACACCTGGATGTAGTAGCGCCCCGGATACACCATGACTGTCAGTGCTGCTTCATCGGCATTGTCGTATTGCCCAGAATATCCTAAAACCTGCATTTGCGCGTCCCGAATCACTAGATCGTAATCCTGCCCGGCAGGAATATGAGTTAATGTGGCGTAGATGGTGTAAGGCAGAGGCATATCAAAGTAAAAGTAATCGTTGCGCGTGTCACCCAGTGGGAAATTGCCGGTGACAGTTTCGTGGGAAGCAATGGGCCCATTGGCCTGCGCGGGGTTATCGTTTGGTTCTTGAGAACGGAAAGCGCTTTTCAAAAATGGGAGCATAACCAATGCACGCGTGGGGGTGGGAGGAAAGGGCGTGTTGGTTGGAGAAGGTGTGATCGAAGGGGTAGGTGTGGGGGATGGCGTGTGTGTCACTTCAGCAGTGGGGGGCAGCGGCGTAGGGGTACCGGGAGTGGGGGACGAAATGGGTGTTGGGGTAAGGGTGGGCGTGATGGTGGCACGGCAAAATGCGCTGACGGCGATGTTGGCTTTCCCCGGTGTGTCGCACAGCAAGAAGAAGTCCTGGTTGTTGTTATCGGAATCATAACCGTCAGGGTAACGGCCGATTCCCGCGTAATCTTCGTCAGGATCATCCTCCACGTTACTCCCGGAGACCTCCACATACCCAGGCACACTGCCTTCATAGCTGACCACGTCTACAATCACGCTGTTCTGCACCAGTGCCACCGCGTCGGGCGGCCCATTTTGAATCAGGTTGGAAGTGGGGTTTTCGTACCAGTCACAATCTGGCATGGTTTGGGGGTTGGCGCAGATGGTGAAGAATCCTCCTGGGGGAATCCAGACCGCCGGGAGAGTGATTGTGTGATAAATCGCATCGTCGTAGCCGTTGACCAGGTATATGAGGTAGTCGGCGGCGTTTACGGCCGTTGCGCTCACGTTCTTTAGCTCAATGTATTCGGCCATATCGATGCCCGGTTGGTCATAATCAACCTCGTTAATCACCAGGTCGGAACTGCCCGGCGCAGAGTATACCGGCAGGTGCGCGGTGTGGTTAACAGCCATAAAGAGCAAGAAAATGAGCGGCAAAAGCAGAGCAAGGCCTTTTCGAGGCATGATGGGCTCCTTCATCGAGTCAAGGGGAGGGTACCTCTTTCGTGGGTGTGACGGGGATAGGTGTGGGCGTGGGAGGGTCACTTGCTGTTGGTGATGGTAGGGGTGTAAAGGTGGCAGTGGCGAGGCGAGGTGTTGGTGTGAAGGTGGGGTAAGGCCTTAGCGTTGCTGTAGATGTTACGGTTTCTGTCTCTAGTGGTGTGGGCGTGCTGGTAGGGGTAGTGCTTGGCGTGTTCGAGGGTTCAATGGTAGGTGTGGCGGAGGGCGTGTTAGTGGGGGTTGGGGTGAAGGTTAGGTCGGGAATGGCAGTTGTGACCGTGGGCAGCGGTGTTGGTGGTGTCGGCGTCGGGGAACGTAGGATAAAAACCACCAGCAAAATACCCAGGACAAAAACCACCAGAATCAGCACCAGTACAACCACCATAAGCCAGGGTGTTTCATGGTTAGCCGGTGCTTCGTTAAAAATAACGGCAGGGGTCAGTTCTTCTTGCAGTTGGGCAATCTCGGCAGCCGATTTGGGCCACGATTGCTCAGGTCTCTCTTTGCGCACAAGTTCCAACAACTCTCCCAGGCGCTGCTGTTGAATTACCTTCCGCAGCAAATCATTGAATTTACGTTCAAGTTGCGGCCCGTCCAAACTTTGATAATTGATTTTCAGGGCGAAACAAAAATTATCAATATCAGTGAGGCTAAAGGCTTGCAAGAACTTAGCGCGAAATTCAATGGCATTCATAGGCTGGCTCGCCCTCCAGGGATGGGGTTCCCAACATACAGAGCGGTTAGTGCAATGTTATTTTGAGGGCATTATAACATATCTGATTTTGTCGGTATGGAGTTGCTTACTAACGGATTATGCGTAATTACATGAACTGAAAAGGTGGCGCTGCGGGAACGAGCACCATACTCTAGTTGAAAACCCATTTTCACAAAGGAGTATGATAAACATGTCCACCTCAGCGCCAACCATAGATTACTTTGCTCCTGTAGTTGCGTCAATGCGACGCCACGGATTTACCTATCAAGACTTGTGTCGCCTGATGTTCGGCATCGTTGACGAGTTTTGTGAAAAATTGCCCGAATCGACCGGGCCAGGACGCATCAAAACCTATCCTGATAGTACGATTCTTAAACTGGACATGCTCATGCATTTAACCGGAAAACGAGGCGAAACCGCCATTCTGCGGGAAGCACAGCGTCATTACCGCGCTTATTTTGATAAATTGCCCGATCAATCGCGGTTATGGTACCGTATCCGCGACCTGTTAGGGGTCATCGAACGTTTTCGCCGTTTCCTGCGCCAACGCCTGGGCGTTTTGGAGGAAGAATTCCGCGTGTTAGACACGATGCCTATTCCCGTGGCCCTGCCCACCTCTCGCCGCGGGTGCGGCAACGGCTTTGACCGGGCCGATGGTGGCTATTGTCCCAGCAAGAAGTTGAAATACTATGGCTTCAAACTGGGAATGCTCATTACCCAGCACGGCGTTCCCGACGTCTACGACCTGTTTAGCGCACGCCCCCACGACAGCCAAATGATGGACGACCTCTTGGGTCATACCTCTCAAGTCGTGGCTCTGGGTGACAAGGGCTTTGTTTCCGACCCCAAGCGCGAACAGTTGTTCACCGAACAGGAGGTTTATCTGGTTACCTATCGCCGCTCTAATCAGAAGCAGCAGAATTCTGCTCTGGAACAGTGGGTCTTGGCTCAGTATCGTCAACTCATTGAGACTGTTTTCTCCCAACTGCATGAGCATATGCATATCCAGGATACAGGAGCGAAAACTGATATCGGCCTGATCAAACGTGTTATGGGTAGTGTGACTGCTTACACCTTAGGCATCTATATCAATTTCCTGTTGGATAGACCATTGCTGGCTATCAAGGAACTGTTCGCTTAATTACGCATAATCCGTTTACTATTTATTTTGGGGCTGTTTCTGCTGATAAATGTTATAAAAATGCCCCATAGCTGGTAAAATAAATTCATGATTACAATCGAGCAATACAATCTCCTGACGAACGCTTTGCCGATTTTGCAGCGTGCCGATCCGCGGCTTGCTCGTGAATTTCAACAAACGACATTTTTTGTGCGCATCCCTACCGGTAGGGACGTTTTTGTGCAGGGTGACGAAGCTGACGCGATTGCTTTGCTGTTGTCTGGGGTGGTGCGCGTTTACAAAATTGGGGAGACAGGGCGGGAAATCACGCTGTATCGCTTTGGGTTGGGCGAATCCTGCATTCTGACGGCCAACGCCATTCTCCGCCAGGAATCCTTCCCTGCCATTGCCTCTGTGGAGCAAGATGCCGAAGCAGTAATGATCCCGGCGGCTGCTTTTCGAGATTGGGTAAACCGTTTTGAACTATGGCGCAGCTTTGTGTTTGAGCTGCTTTCCCAGCGTCTGCTGAACGTGCTGCTCATCGTGGACGAGGTGACGTTCCGCCGCATGGATGCCAGGGTGGCCGCCTTTTTGCTGGCACGCAGCATGAATCAAAACCCCGTGCTGATCACTCACCAGGAAATTGCCGCCGAGTTGGGCAGCTCGCGCGAGGTTATCAGCCGCATCACCGGTAGCTTTGCCGCCCAGGGCATTATCCATTCCGGGCGCGGCAGTATCGAGATTCTGGATACGGCCGCATTGGAAGCGGCGGCGGAATTTTGAGAGTACGGCCGTTATGTGACTTAGTCACAGACGGCAGAGAGTGAACCGGTTATCCTTGGTTCAAAGATACATTTTTGGTTAATCAAGGAGATATGAAAATGAACCCCTTTGTTTCTTTTATGGCATCCACCACCGGTCGGGTAGTGCGGATTATTGCCGGAATCGCGCTCATCGCCTGGGGGCTGGCAGGCTTAGGCGGTACGACGGGCATTATTGTGGCCGTGGTTGGCGCGCTGCCGTTGTTGGCTGGCTTGTTTGATTTCTGCGTTTTTGCCCCATTGTTTGGCAACCCCCTTAGCGGATCAAAAATTCGCAAAGGTAATTAGGGACTGGAAAGTTGGTTGGCAGGCTGTTTGTGGCAGGCCAACCAATTTTCTGTTCAGGTCACTATCACAATAATGCTTCAGGTTACGAGTTCCGGCGATGTAAATGTCAGAGAGTGGCTAAGCCGCATTCACCGCTGCGCCTATGATACATACCTGGAAGCTGTGCAGGAAAATGCTCCAGTAGAATTGTTTGCGCCATCTTTTTCGGACGCTGGTCTGGTTTGCGTCATCACCTTACCCCACAATATTTTTATTTACGTTGTTTTTAACCCAGATATCGATCAGCAGATATTATTGCCAGACCTCTGCCAAATTTTGGACAAAACAATAGGCGGTAGCGGATCCTCACTGGTTGATTGCACCGTGTACGGCAGAAACCGGCAAACCATTGCCGCCGTTCGCAGTCGCGGCTTTGAGGAGCGCGGGGCCGGGGTAGAGTTTCATTACACGGCCGATATGCCCCTACCGCCCGTAGAATTAGGTCCCCTGCAAAAACGGCCGTTTGCCAGCGCTCCAATCATGCCATACCTTGAACTGCTTGACCTGGCCTTCAATACCCTCAAGCTGCCTCACGATTGGAATGCCAGCGCATTTCGCCGCGACATCTCCGGCTCCTCCCAGCTCCTTTTGGAACGCAACCGCAATGGGGACTTTGCCGCCTTTTGGAAAGGTGAGCGGCTGGTGGGGCTGTATTACCTGCATCAAAACGTACTGGAGACAATCGCCGTCCACCCGGATTTTCAGAACCACGGCTACGGCACGCGCATTCTTCACCATTGCATGCACAATCTGCTGGTCGAAAAAGGGTATGCGGACATGTACCTGTACGTCAGCAAGGCAAATGAAGGCGCCTTGCGGTTTTACCGGCGGCACGGATTTGAGGTTTCCGCGGAATATAGCCGGCACACGTTCATTGAGACTACACCTAGAGCAGACAAAAGCCAAGCTGATGTAGGTTTCTCGAATGAAACTGACCGGGAAGACGCTGAGGGGGCTTTCTTAAATTTCCCTAATTGCCTGGGCGACATAATTTTGTTTCAGCTAAAATGGTGCTTGGAGCAAACCCATGCAAAAACGAACCCTTTTCCTTCTTGTATTTTTGGCCCTGACGGCGTTAAGCTGCCAATTGGCAACGGCCGTTTCCACGGCCACGACCACGCCCACACCAGGCCCCACTGCAACACCCATCATCATTATAGCTACGCCCACCCCGTTGGGCGACGACGTGCTGGCTCCGGCCGACGTGGAGGAGCAAATCATTACCAACCTGTATGCCCGTCTGGGGCCGTCGGTGGTGCACATTACCTCCAGCATTGTCACCATGAACTTTTTCTTTGGCCCTCAATCCAGCGAAGGCACCGGTTCCGGCTTCGTGTACGACAAAGAGGGGCATATCGTCACTAATTATCACGTTATCGAAGGGGCTGAGAGCCTGGAAGTCACCTTTTCTGACGACACATCGGTTACGGCCGAAGTGGTGGGCATTGATCCACCCAATGACCTGGCGGTGCTCAAGGTGGACGTGCCGCCAGAAAACCTGTACCCGGTGGAATTAGGGGATTCCTCGGCCGTGCGCGTGGGGCAGCGGGCCATTGCCATCGGCAATCCCTTTGGTCTGGACCGCACCCTGACGACTGGAGTGGTGAGCGCCTTGGGACGGCCGTTACAAACCGACAGCGACACCTACATCTACGAAGTCATTCAGACCGATGCGGCCATCAACCCCGGCAACTCTGGCGGGCCGCTGCTGGATTCGCGGGGACGACTGATTGGCGTCAACACCGCCATTCGCCAGGGCGCAGAGGGCATTGGCTTTGCCGTGCCGGTGGATACGGTGAAGCGCGTGGTGCCGGTGCTCATTGCCGAGGGGCGCTACCCGCACCCATGGTTGGGCTTCCTGGGCTACGACATTTCTCCCGAACTGGCCGCGGCCATTGATTTGCCGGTGGAACAGGGTGTGCTCATAGCCCAGCTTTATCGCGAAGGGCCTGCCCTGGAAGCGGGCGTGCAGGGGGCCACGCAGCAGGTCATTGTGGGCAACCGCCGCATGCTCCTGGGTGGTGACGTGTTAACGGCCGTAAACGGCACACCTGTGGCCGACTGGAACGCCTTGCAAGAATACCTGGCTTTGCAAACGGAAGTGGGTGACGTGCTGACGCTAACTCTGCTACGCGATGGTGATACCGTGGAACTTCCCATTACCGTAGCCGCCCAGCCACAGTAGTTTGGTACTCACTCTCCGGTCTTCCGTAATCAGTAAGCGGTGGTGGGCAAAGAGGCATTCGCCATTCATTTTTCATACACCCACTCGTCAAACAAATCGTCCAACTCACACTGGCAATGTTCCTCAGCCAGCGCTTGAAAGCTGGCGGTGGTGGCAATGCCCCACCTGTTCTGCTGTACGTAATCGCGCAAGAAGGTTTGGAAAACGGCCGTACCCATCTCCTCTTCTAATTGGCGCACAAAAATCGGGCCACGGCCGTACACGATCGGCCCATATTCATTTTCAGCATATTCGGCTACCGGTAAGCCAATGGGGATAGGCGCGCTGTCTACCACCCCCCAAAAATTTTCCAGGTAGCTGTAATAGCCGTTGGCCGCCTGCACCCCTCCATTGTCTTGATAGTAGAGGTAAACGCTGTACTGGGTCAAGGCTTCGTCCAGCCACGGTTCGTTAAGCTGGTCGTTGCCCACCAGGCTGTAAAACCATTGGTGGGCCGTTTCGTGCACGGTTGTGGATTCCAGGCGCACGCTGTTGGGCAAGGTTCCGGTGCTGCCTTCCAGGTCGTAAATGCGCACGGTGTTGGCAAAAATGCCGGGATACTCTACCCCTAAGGCGCTGGTGGTGGTGCTGACCACGTCTAATTCGGTGTAGGGGTAAGGGCTAAAGCGGCGGCTGAAAATGGCCAGGGCGGCGCTGGCGTAATCGAGAACGGCCGTTCCCCCCTCTTCGTAACCTGCCAAGGCGTAGCTGTTGACGAGCGTGTTGCCAATCTGGCGGCTGGCCACCACGTAATCGCGGCTGGCGGCCAGGTAAAAGTCCCGCACCGGCCCGGCGGCAATGGTCATGGTTTGCTGGGCGCCATCAATGCTGTGGCTAAGTGTGCTGCCACCGGCCGCCAGCACCACGTCGGCGGGGAGGGTCACCCGTACCAGGAAAAAGGCGCTGTCGCCGTAGGTCAGGTCACCCCGGGGCGAAGGCGTGTCGGTGTACCAACGCTGGTCGTAAACGGCCACCATGGGGTAGAAGTGGGCCAGGGCCAGTACCCCCTCGTTGAAGGCGAAGACGGCGTAGTTGCGGTCCGGGCCTTGGGGTACGGTAGTGGTGAAGTTAAAGCGAATGACGGCCGTTTCCCCAGGCGCGAGCGGGGCAGTTAGCGGCACACTCATCACGCTGTCGTTGACGCCGGTGAAAGTGGGCGAAGTTGGCAGGTCGTTGACGGAAACGGCCGTTACCTCTACCCGACCGCCCAGCAAATTGGGGTAAAGGTGAAAACGCACCTCGTTAAGAGTCTCGCTTTCCTGGTTGGTGTAGCGCAGCTCCTGGGCGGCGATGACGCTGTCCAGGCTGTCAGAAATGTGCAGGTCCAAATGGTAAACGGTGGCGCCGGGTAAACCGGCCAGCACGCCTTGCTCGTCGGGAATCAACCCCGCGCGGAAAAGCTCGCGGTCGTCCCAAGGGTTCGCAAAGAGGGTGGGCGGATGAGGGTCGGGGGTGGTAGTGGGTAAATCAGGGATGGTGGTGGGTGAAGGACTGGGCACGGCCGTCACCCTACGATTCGGCGCATCTTCACATCCTACCAGCAAAATCAGCAACACAGTCAACCAAAATCGTTTCATCTCAGCACCTTGTACACAAAAACTCCTTGAAAGGGGCGCGAATTATTCGCCCGCACCGTAAATGGTGACAGACGGAAAGTGAATGACGGCCGTTTCTCCCCAACTTTGCCCCCATACGCCAAGCTGACTGCCCGACACGGCCGTTTCCCCCGTCCACAGCAGTTCGCGATTGATGCGGATAGTAGCCATGCCGCCCTGCACGTCTATCCAAATTTCGTTGGCGGTGGCGGTGACGTGGGGCCAGGGCTGCAAGGGCAGAACGGCCGTTTCCCCATCCAGCACCTTCACATACCCTAGCGGTGACACGCCCACCCACAAATCATCGATGACCAGCCCGTATGCTGCGTCTTGCTCGCCGCTGACGTGGGCTGTGGCCAGGAGCACGCTAAACGTCGCTGGTACCGCAGGCGCATCCAGCCAGTTTACGGAGCGCTCGGGGCTGCTAAGGGTTAGCGGGGCTGGCTGCGCCGTAAACAACAAGGGGCCAAGCGGTTGCGGATCAAACACACCCCTGGCAATGAGGGCGATGAGGAGAAAGGCCGTAACCAACATCGCCCCACCCCCCCACCTAATCCATTTGGGGGACCTTTTATTCTGCATCCCTATTACGAGAAAATAACGAGAAAAGGTGGTTTACGGCCGTTCTGTCAAAACAGCCTCTTACTCCTGACTACCCCTGACACCCAGCACATTTCTGCTACACTTGCCCCCATGATCGACGGAATCAATTTCCAAATCAGCGAAGATGGGCTGGCCCTCCTGCAAGTTGAGCGGCCTCATTCCCGCAACGCCCTGAATTGGGCCGCCCAGGAAGCCTTTGCCCAGGCGGTAACGGCCGTTGCCCACACCCCCCACGCCTGCGCCCTCATCATCACCGGCAGCGGCGAAAAGGCCTTCGTGGCTGGCGGGGACCTGAAAGAGCTGGCCGACCATCCCGAACCGGAGGCAGGACTACGCCTCAACCAAGTCATGGGCCAGGCGTTGACCCAGTTAACCGAATTGCCTATCCCGGTGATTGCGGCCGTAAACGGCGATGCTTTTGGCGGCGGCTGCGAAATTCTCACTGCCTGCGACCTGCGGTTGGCAGCGCCCCACGCCCGCTTCAGTTTTGCCCAGGTCAAAGTGGGACTGACCAGCGGCTGGGGCGGCACGGCGTCGGCTGGTGCGCCTCATCGGCCAAAGCGCGGCCATGGAACTGCTGCTCACCGGGCGGCTCATTGACGCCGAGGAGGCAGCCCGCCTGGGTCTCATTCACCGTCTGGTGCCTGCCGAGCAGCCAGTGCTGGAGGTAGCCCGCTCCTGGGCCACCGAGCTTATAGCGCTGCCGCGCCACGCCCTGGCGAACACCAAAGCTCTGGTCCGCGCTGCAACCCATGCTACCCTGACCGAAACCTACGCTGAAGAAACCCGCCTATTCACTCAGCTTTGGGCTTCCCCCGACCACCTGGAGGCGTTGGCGGCTTTCCGCGAAAAACGCGCTCCGCGTTTCAACCTACGACCTAGAGATGAAATACGCCACGATGAATGAAAACCCCTTGCTGTATGCCCAAATTGCCCATTACTATGATTTGACCCACGATGCGCTGACAGCGGACATCCCTTTCATCATGGCGCAAGCTGGCGCACCACCTGCTACCATTTTGGAATTGGGCTGCGGCACGGGGCGGCTGGCGCTGCCGCTGCTAAAAGCCGGGCATTACGTTGTCGGCGTGGACAATTCCCCGGAAATGCTGGCGCGGGCCAGGGCACGATTTGCTGCGCTGCCCCTGGATTTGCAGGAACGGGCGGCATTTTATGAGCAGGACATGACTGCTCTGGCACTGCCCCTGGATGCGCCGTCATTTTGACCTGGCGCTGCTGCCTTACAATACGGCCATGCACCTCACTCCACTAAAATTGGCCCAAACGCTGCGACAGGTGAAGAAGGTTGTACGTCAGAACGGCCGTTTCCTAATTGATGTAGCCAATCCCTTCATCGTAGCGGAGACACCCAACGACCGTATGGTCACCCTGGAAAATACGCTTACCGACCCCGAAACCGGCAATATTGTGCTGCAAATGGCCGCCAACTGGCTGGATGAAGCGGCCCAATGCTTGCACGTTACCTGGATTTATGACACTAGCCCCATCACCGGAGGCTCTGTTTCGCGCACTGTGGCCCAATTTGCGTACCATTATCTCTTTCCCCATCAATGGCAGATGGCTTTGGCCGATGCGGGGCTGCACCTCTGGCAGGTGCTGGGTGACTATTCCGGAAACCCGTTTGAAGAAGATAGTGAGCGCCTGTTATTGGTAGGGGGAATGGTACCAAACTCCTAACCGGATTTTTCTTCTCTTTGCTATGATGGGGGCTTTCAGGGGAATGCAGGCAAGTATTTTGATTGAATGAACTAACGGCCCTCCCGCATC
Organism: uncultured Chloroflexia bacterium; assembly: GCA_963695505.1. Lineage (GTDB taxonomy): Bacteria > Chloroflexota > Anaerolineae > Promineifilales > Promineifilaceae > JACSRF01. The sequence goes on from CAVOGX010000021.1 coordinate 56,023, forward strand.
CCCTGAGTACACTGCAGAGATATGGCACATTGTTAAGCAAAGTTCTGCTGCGGTTTACCTAAACAAGCATCCCCGCCCGCATTGCGCCACCCACATTTTGTAATCAGGAGATGTTTTATGCTCAAGCGATTATGGCTGCCTGGAATATTGCTGCTGTCGCGCTCATGATTTTGGGAGCTGGTTCGGAAACGGCCGTTGCCGACCCACCGCCGCGCCAGATGAACATTTTCCCCTTTGAATATGGAACGGATGAAGAGTGGGCTAAGACCACGATATTTTGGTTTGGGGAAGCAGAGTATCCTGGACAAGGACGAAACTACGTTGACGTACGCGTTGCTTACTCTCAAAGCAATTTTTTGGTGAACGTTTTGGTTGTGGACTATTACCTGTGGCTGGACACCAATCCACAACCTGCCGATGATCTGACACAGTATGATGCGATCGCCCTCTACCTGGACACCCAGTTTGATCGTGCTGCTGCCCCACAATCTGATGATTTTCTGTTTCTTGTAGGCCAGCACAACACCACGAACTACCTGCCATATATGCGAGATGCTCGTGGAAATGGGTCTACCTGGAATTACGGCTGGAATGGTGCAGATTGGCGCGGCCCCGTTGGCCTCGACTACTCCACGGGTGGCCCAAACAATAATGACGGCAATATTGATTTTGGCTGGACGACTCGCTTTGTCATTCCCTGGAGCGATCTGGGCTTAAGCGGACCGCCAGCAGAGGAGACCCAGTGGGGCTTTGGCGTGCGTCTGTACGATCGAGATGACCAACCGCCGGCAGGAGGTATTCCGGTGCAAAGTTGGCCAGAAACCTTCCAACCAAACAGCCCGGCAACCTGGGCAGCACTGCACTATGGAGATGATGCTTACATCCCCAGACCCGGAACGCACAAGGATCAACGACCATCCGCGCACAGTCGGCTACGGATAATACCGTGCAAGACGCCTGGATGGGTGGTGGTGGTTTGTGCGCCAGTGGTCACGAAGGGGGTACAGAAACCAATCATGGCGATCACCCAGACCTGTACACGGGCAGCGAAATCCGTCCAACCCATTTCCCGTGCTTTAACAAAAGTTTCCTACGTTTTAACTTGAACGCCATTCCGGCGGGGAAGGAAATTTTGTCTGCTGAATTGACTTTGCACCTGGACGGACACGCCGGCGAGACGCCGGATCTGGCTCGCCCGTCGTGGGTTAGCCTGTTTCACATCCGCGACTCCGTGGCAGGAGATGACCATTCATTGGAACAATGCCCCTCTGGCTTACGAAAACATAGACGCCATTTGGGTTTACCCGTACAGTGGCAACCGCAACAGCCCCATACCACCCGGAGATCCCTACACCTGGGATGCCACCAAGTCAGTAGCGGAGGCGTATGCGAACGGGAAACCGGTAGATTTAGCGCTTTATGGCTCTGATACAGACCAGCACAGCAGCAAATACTATCACTCATCAGAGGTTCCAGTATCTGCTGATCCTAATGATCCGATGCGTGAAGCGGCGCCTACGCTGGTGGTGACCTGGGGCAATGCCGGAGCCACTGTACACAAAAGAACCTCGACGACGGCGCCGGAAACGGCCGAAACCGTCACATACGAGCTGCAAATTGTGGGCAGCGGCGAAGCGCTTTCCCTGGTGGACGTGCTGCCCGCCGGCGTGAGCGCCCCATTCAGCATGAGCCCAGGCCTCAGCTTTGCCGGTGGTGAAGTGACCTGGAGCGGCACGCCTAGCTTGGGTGAGGAAGTGGTTTTGTCTTATGCGGTTACAGTCACGGCCGAATCAGGGGCGCTGCGCAACGTGGTCACGTTGTTTCAGGGCGGAACGGCCGTTGCCAGCGATTCGGCCGTCATCATCGTCAACGCCGAACAAATCTTTTTGCCCATGATTTTGCGGCCTTAGATTGGGAAAGGTGCCGAAGATGAAAAAATGGATGTTTTGGATAGGATTTTTGTTGATTGTGCCGGTAGCGTTTGGTGGGGAACGGCCGTTATCCATTGAGGCGGCCGCAGAAACCATCGCCGCACCTGTACTCAAGTGGAGCCTGGGGGGCTGCTACAGCTCTTGGTGCGAAACCGGCTGGTACAGCTCCCCCGCCGTGGCCGACCTGGATGGCGACGGCGCTATGGAGGTGCTCGGCGGCGGGTACACGCTGTTCGTCCTCAATGGCGAAAACGGGTCCGAACAATGGCATGCCTCCGCGCCAGGTAGCGGCGGGCGTATGTGGCCCGGCGTCGTCGTGGCCGACATTGACAATAACGGCGACCTGGAAGTGGTCACCACCCACGGCGGCGGCTACCTGCGCGTGCTGGACCACAACGGCAGCATAGTGTGGCAGCGCCAACCTGCCAGCAACGAGCTGCGCGGTTTGGCCGTGCACGACCTCGATGAAGATGGCACTCTGGAGATTGTGGCCACGGGCGCGGTGTATGGCCCGGTGAATACCTGGGTGTATGAGCACAATGGCAATCTACGCGGCGGCTGGCCGCAGTTAAGCAACGACAGCGGCTACGCCTACGGCATCTTCAACGACAATGCCGCCGTAGGCGATCTGGACAGTGACAGCAGCGGTTTGGAACTGGTGGTTCCTTCAGATGTGCATTATATCAACGCCTACGAGCCCAACGGCAGCCAGATTCCGGCCAATGCCATGTACGGTGGCAAGGGCTGGGGGCGTGTCGGCATTTGGGAAAGCCTGGCCATTGAGCTGCGTGGTTGGGGTGATTGCACCACGACGCGCGCTGAACGCTATCGCACCAATTTTGCTCACGGTGCGGCGGTCATTGCCGACGTCAACGGGGATGGCGCGAACGAGGTTGTGGCCACAGGTAACGTCTACGACTGTGCGGCAGGGCATCCTCCAGGTAAGTACAATGGCGTGTACCTGTTTAACGCGGACCGCAGCCGTTTCAATGAAGAGGGTTTTGACTGGCAAACGCTGCCCGTGGATACAGGGGCTCCACTTAGCGAAGATTACGCGGTTATTGAGAATAACCAGCCGAACCCTGTAGTCGCCGATTTGGATGGCGACGGCCGTTTGGAAATCATCTATTCCTCCTACGATGGTCGCGTACATGCCTTCTGGCTGGACAAAACCGAGCACCACGCCTGGCCTTTTGACGTGTACATCGGCGGCGCGTACCGCTTTGCTTCCGAACCGGCTGTGGCCGACTTGGACAACGATGGCAAGGCGGAAGTGATTTTTACTTCCTGGCCGCAGAAGGGAGGAAACCGCACGGGCAAGCTGCACATCGTAAATTATCAGGGCCAGATGGTGCAGGAGGTGAATTTACCTGCACCCTTTTCCGGGGATTGGAACGGGGGTCTGGCCGCGCCTACCCTGGCCAACATTGATGCCGATCCTGACTTGGAAGTGGTGCTGCTCACGGCCCATTCTGGACTGGTGGCGTATGATTTGCCAGGCACGGCCGGGGCGCGGGTGCTGTGGGGCACGGGGCGCGGCAATTATCAGCGCACCGGGTCCCTGCTGGTTGGCTCTCTGGAATTGTCCCAGATATCTGTTTCGCCGCTCATCCCGCAGCCGGGCGAAACGGTCACTTACACCATTGATTTGCGCGTAACGGGGCCCGAACTGCCCACCGTGACCCTGACCAACACCTTGCCTGCGGAGCTAGCTTATGCCGGAACCCTTTGGGCTTCAGCCGGAAACCCACAGGTTAATGGCAATGTGATTACCTGGGCAGGCGCTGTTAGCCCCATGGAACCGGTGCAGGTGCGTTTCACGGCAACGGTGGATGGGGGAACTGCTTCACCATCTGTATTAGAAAACGTGGTATTGCTGGATGATGGCTCGGGGATTTTACTGGAGCGGAAAGCGGTGCTGGTAGTGGGGGGCACGGCCGTTTACCTGCCCATCGCCAGCCGTTAAACCACCAGCATCAGAAGCAGAAGGCTTAGCCATACATCGTTTACAGTTTATCCTTCATCGTTTACCAGTTCTGCGTGCTGAAGCAGGGTAGTGAGCATGGTCTGTGTAGCCGACACGCGCTCCTGCCACGGTTGGAGGAAGGGTTGCAAGGCGGGGGATTGTTGGGTGAAACGGCCGTATCCCTCTCCCCATTCTTTTGCCAGCGAGATGATGGTTTGCAGCAGGGCAGGCAGGGCGTCGTACTGCACAGCCGCCTTCAGCATGTTGTGCAGCATCAGGTCCCGCTTGCCGAAACCGCGCGGTAGGTTGTGGGTGCGGGCAATGCCGCTCACATCGTCGCGACTTAAGGCGAATCCGCTGCGGACGGGGTTCGTCAGGTGAGCGGCAACGTCTTTGAGGCTGGTTTTGTCGTTGTCCAGCAGGTCGGGCGAGTCAGGCAGTGTCTGTTTAGACATGATTTGCAAACCTAACAGCTCTTTGGCATGGTCAGTGACCAGGTCGGTGGCAAGGGTGAAAACGGCCGTATAAAACCTATGTCCCTGCTGCTGCACCGCCAGCGCCAGCGGGAATAGCCAGTTGAGCAGGTGCTGCTGCAAAAAGTCGCGCTGCTTGGCCTGCATTTGGCGGGCGATGAGCGGCAGATTGTCTTCCCGTGCGTCCGCTTCGGCGCCGCACAAAAAAGCTAGCAGGGCCAGCTCGTGGCCTACGTGGTCGGGGCTGGTGGCGTCGCCGCCAGCCGTGAAACCGGCGGATTGGTAGCTGTGGATGACGGCATCGGTCACGCTGCCGCCCAGCAGGCCGCTGGCATCACGAAAAATGCTTTCGTAAGGGAAAAGGTTGAAGGTAAAGAGGGATTGGTGAGCAACGGCCGTTTCTGTGAAGTCTGGTTCTGCAGGTAGCTCTGTACGCAGTTCAGGAAGCTGCTGCACTACAGGCCACAAATCTGGCGTCAAGCCCTCCAGTAGCAAACGGCTGAGCAAAGTGTAGGTATGGTGGCGAGCAACGGCCGTTTCCGTCAAAGTAAGGGGCAATGTCTCAGTCATAAAATAGAGTTTAGTGATTGGAGATTGTAGATTGGTCAATCGCTAATCTCCAATCTCTAATCGTTACAAGTTACAGACGTTTCCTTCCCCATCCACCATTTCAAAGCCCGCTTTTTCCCAGGCCTCCATGCCGCCGGTGACGTTGTACAGATGCTTATACCCGTTTCGCAGCAAAATGCTGATGGCCGTGCTGGAACGTTTGCCCGTGGCGCAGGTAACAGCCACGCTTTGCTCCTTGTCCAACTCTAGCTTGTCAATTTGCGCCGGGAAAGTGATCTGCGGCACCAGATGGGTGTAGGCCATCAGGTGTGCCCCGGCGATGTGGCCTTCGTCCCACTCATCGCTTTCGCGTACATCCAGCACCTGCAAGCCGTTGGTAGCCAGCTTGTGCTTCAGCGTGTGCACATCTATTTGCGGCACGCAGCGCACCGGTTCGCCAGCAGCCATCCAGGCCTCCATGCCGCCTGTCCAGGTAGCCGGTGACAAACTGGTCCATGCCGATGAAGGCCATGTTGAAGATGCTTTTTGCGCGCTCGGCGGCGCTTGTCGGCGATGAGTATGATGGGTGCATTGTCGGGAACCACCCAGCCTACGCGCTGCTCAAATTCGGAGCTGGACAACTGCACGTTGATAGGCTCCGGCGATGTGCCCCGCACCAAATTCGGCCGAGGAGCGGGCGTCCACGACAGCATGGCCGGCGGCCATCAGCTCTTTGACTTTGGCCGGACTGAGGGGTTTGGCGATGGGTGTGGTCGTCGGTCAACGGCCGTTTCCCCTGATTGGTGGCCACAATGTTCAAAATGTTGGCCGGTTTGAGCGGCTGCTCCTCCTGCATGTATGCCGTAAACCGCTCTTTGCTCTTAAATTTCAGGGCGTCGTTGATAGCGTCGTTCGTACCCAACCGTAGTGACAACCTTGCCACTTGTGACGCGGCCTCAGGTGGACCCGGCCAGATGGCCGGGATAGACCTCCACGTAGTCGGGCAAATTCAAGAAGCGGGGGATCGCTACATCAAACAAGCACCGGCGCGCCTTCTTCGCCCGCCTGGGCCAGGTCAGGCCGCGCTACGTCGCCCACCATTACAAAATCGGCCGTGAGAATGAACCAGGGATCGTCTCCCCGCGGGTAATCGTATACCAGATATGTTGATTTGCTCCGGGCGATGACCGGGCACGTGTACCATTTCCAGCCCCACGCCGCCCATCTTGATCAGATCGCCATGCTTGATGCGCGTCGCCGGATAAGTGATTTCGGTCAACTCTGGCAGCATCAGCTCTCCGCCGGTGGCCTCGGCCAGCCGCCGCGCTCCGGAAATATGGTCGGCGTGGCTGTGGGAGTCGATGATGTAGCGGATGTTTGACTCCTTCGCCGCGGCCATGTCCAGGTATGGCTGAATGTCCCACAGCGGGTCAAAGACCATGCACTCATTGGTGCGCTGGCAGCCCACCATGTAGGCCGCGCAGCCTGTTTCCTCGCGAATTATTGTTTCAAACCACATAATAATCTCCAGTCGTCCAGATATCTAATCACGCCAGGAACGAGCATTCTTTTTTCACTGCTGCCTGCCCATTGCGTCCAAAGGGTTGTTCTGGCAGCTTATACGCTTCTTTGACGGGCTTGAGGGGGCGCTTCAACCAAAACGGCCGTCGCAATCCATCAGGGCTGTGGTCCACGGCGCTGCGCGTCATAGCCTACCCACTCCTGGTACACGGCCATGGAGCGATTGGTGTCCACCCACACATCGCCGTGCTTGTCGCTGGCGACCAGCCTTGCTCACCTTCACCGCCTTTTGCAGCCAGCAGTGTGCGCCGCTGATGGGGTCAGGGTGAACGGCGTGGGTCAGGTTTTGATGCACGCCCACATCTTCCCACCAGACGCGGCTGGTGTCCGGGTCAAAGGTCTCCCAGGCTCGCGCGCCATGGAGGATGTTGAGCGTGTGCCCGCCCTGCCATCTTCGCTCAGCGTGGCCAGATTGGACATGCCAGGGTTGACGCCTGCGTTCTCTTGCAGCCGCCAGCGCCCCAGGTGGTGGCTCATGGCAATGACGCCCGGCTTGATGCCTTCTGTCACCCACACTTTGTCCACGAAATAGCCGATTTCCGTTTCCACCCGAATCAAATCGCCCGTGTACGACGCCCAACCGTTTGGCGTCAGAACGGATGCATCCAGACCGGGTTTTTGTGGCTGATTTCGTACAACCATTTAGCATTGGCGCTGCGCGTGTGAATGAGCGTGGGCAGGCGGAAATTGGGCAGCAGCAGCATCCCGCCTTTGGCGAAGTCGATGTTGTCGGGGTGGACATGGCTCTTGAGCGTCCAGGGGATGGTATACTCTCTTTCCGGCCAGCCCCATTGGTAAAGGGTGTCGCTGAAAAATTCGAATTTGCGGCTGGGAGTGCCGAGACCGACTTTGGCCTTGCCATCAATCATCACGCCAACGACGGCGCCATTTTGAGGATGCGGACTTTTCGTCAACTTGAATTGTGAATTGTCAATGGTGAATTGTGAACCGACCTGTCAGCTCTAGCTCTAGCTCTTTTTCGTAGGGCATGTAATTTTCGGCCGTCACCTCGAAACGCGCCGTACTTGCGCATGTATGCCAGCGGGGTCAGCCCTTCTTTGGCCGCGGCTTCCGGCAGGCCGGGAACGGCGTTTTCAAACTGCCAGCGGTAATACTCGTCTACGGTGATGATTTCGCCGGGACGGTAGGGGCTTTCAAAGTATTGGCGAATGCCCAGACTGCCATCAGGGTCCATGCGCGCCGAAAGCTGAATCCACCATTCGTTTTCTTCCCACACCTCGCCGGGGTTGGCTTCGTAAGTGAACTGCACTTTTTTACCAGCTCGTTCCATCGCCACGCGGCGCACCGGCTGGCGGAAGGAGATCCACTGCCCGGCATGGGTTTCCTGGCTGACCAGGTCGTGTCGTTCGCCGGAATGACCCATCGGCAGAACGTAATCGGCAAACCAGGCGGATTCGTTCCAGGTGGGCGTCAGGGCGACGTGGCACTTCATTTTTTCTTCGTCTTGCAGCGCCTTGAGCCACATGAAGCCGTCAGGGTTGATCCACATCGGGTTGTAGACGCGAGTGAAGTAGACGTCAATGTCGCCGCGCCCTTCTTCCAGGAAGTGGGGCAGCAGGAAGCTCATCTCAAAGAAGGCCAGCGGCCATTCGTGGGGGATGTGCAGCTCGTTCCAGGCGTTGAATGCCGGTGGTTTTTTGAAAACGGCGGGCACGAACTTGTTCCAACTGTTGGCCGACGTGCCGCCGCGGCGTGCCGACACTGCCGGTGAGCACGTTGAGGAAGAAGAGAGTGCGCGCCACCTGCCAGCCGCCCAGATTGCCGATGCTGGCGCTGCGCCAGGTGTGGGTGGCCAGTTTGCCGTCGCATGTTGGCCACGTATTCGGCCGCTTCACGGATGCGCTCAATCGGCACCTGCGACTTCTTCGGCCGCCCGCTCAAACGTGAATTCAGCGTATAGATCTTTGAGAACGCGGTCAAACAGTGTCAAATGTAGTCGCTTGGCTGTATTGCGATTTTGGATTTCGGAACAGCTTGTAATTGCCGAATCTGCAATCATCTGCAATCGCTTCTAACGTATCTTCCCAATTCACCCAACGGCGCACAAACTCTTTGTCGTACAGGTCGTTTTGGATGAGGTGGTTGGCGATGGCCAGGAGAACGGTTTGCTCGCTGCCGGGCCAGGTGGGCAGCCAGACGTCGCTCATGCTGGCAGTGTTGCTCAGCCGAGGGTCAAAGGTGATGAGCTTGGCCCCTTTCATTTTGCCTTCGATGATGCGCTGGGCGTGGGGGTTGAAGTAGTGGCCGGTTTCCAGATGGCTGGAAATGAGCAAGATGACGCGGGCGTTGGTGTAGTCGGGGCTGGGGCGGTCGAAGCCGCCCCAGAAGAAGTACCCGGCGCGCGCTCCGGCGGAGCAGATGTTGGTGTGGCTGTTGTGCCCATCGACGCCCCAGGCCTGAATGGCGCGGTTGGTGTAGCCATCTTCGCCGGGCCGGCCGACGTGGTACATAATGCCGTCGCGCCGCTTCATGCGGCTTTCGCGCATTTTGGCAGCGATTTCATCCAGGGCTTGCTCCCAGGTGATGCGCTTCCATTTGCCTTCGCCGCGCTTGCCCACGCGCTTGAGGGGGTAGAGGATGCGCTCCGGGTCGTATATTTGATTGTGGGTGGCCGGTCCTTTGGCGCAGTTACGGCCGCGGCTGCCGGGGTGGACTGGGTTGCCCTCGAATTTTTTGATTTCGTAGGTTTCTTTGTCCACGTAAGCGAGCAGGCCGCAGCCACTTTCGCAGTTGAAGCAGGTAGTAGGAACGAGGGTGTAGCGGCGGGCCACTTTGCGCGGCCACGCTTTGGCATCGTATTCCACCCAATCGTCCCATTTGTCTGCTGGAGGATAGTAGGATAAACGGCCGTCGGGATGTTCAACCTTGGTTAATTCTACTTCCGCCGGATCATATTCGGCGAATTCCGGCAGGTTTGTACCGCCAGCATTGGTGGGGGTGCTGTACCGTTTTCGGGGTCCGGCAGGCGGGCTGACGACCAGCATCGATTTGAGTAGTTCGGAAATACTGCGTTTTTCACTCATGATATTCTCCGGTTAGCTATTGGGAACCTCTTGGGGAGCCATGACAAAGGCGTATTCATAGAGATACAAGCCGCCGATGACGCACAGGGCGGCGACAGCCAGCACCAGCCCGCTGAAGCTGACACTGCCGCTGACCAGCAGCAGGGCCAAGGGGAAGATGTGTCCGATGGTCATGCTGCCCACCCAAAAATGGCGACGATAACGGCCGTTGCTGATTTCGTGGGCTGCTTTTGCGGCGACTTCACTGGGGTGGGCTACGCCAAATTCACCCAACAGCGTGACAAACAGGTCAACAATGAGCGCGATGGCCAGTGTCAATACGGCAACATCACTCATTGCTGCGGGCGCACTGGGAATCAGCCAGCCCAATATCAGAAGCGCCGCACTGCCCATCATGAAGGCCTGCACGATGAGATGGAAGGGCAGCAGCGGACTTTGCCACAGGTCGCGCCCTTCAGCCTGGGCGAAGAGGAAGGCGGTGTACACGGCCACGCCAATGGCCAGGGGCAGGCCTAACCAGGAGAACAAGGCGCGCAGCCAGGGTACGTCGTAGTGTAAACAACCAGCCGCCGACTTCAAAAAGCCACCAGAAGGTAGCCAGGGTGCTGAAGCCGACCAGGAAAATAGCCCCGCGGGCCAGCCAGGAGTTCCATTGGGGACGGGTGAGGATGTAGAGGAAGCGCTGCGGTTTTTCCAGGTCGTAAACGAGAAGGGCGGTGGTAATACCCATGAAGATGAGAGAAACAAAACCGGCGACTACGGCCGTTACCGGATCGTGACCAAACCAGTCAAAGTTCCAGCCCAAGGCCAGCATGATGAAAAGACCGGCAGCCAACCCTTTCGTAACTAGATAAGCGGGCACGGGCCAGTGCCAGGGAATCTTATGTTGCGCGTTGTAGCCTACTTGCACCATATGCTCGGCCACATTGCTGCCGAATTGGATGGGCCCATTTAACGGCTGGCCTTGGGGCTGAGTGCTGCGCAGAGGCGTGCCGGAGAAAGAGATTTTCGATTTTGGATTTTGGGTTGCCGATTTCGGACCGTGCCCGTTGGTCCCCACGCCGTTATGCCCATGCTCCCCTGCATGCAGCGGCACCACGTCAGCCCACATGTAGGTTTCAGGCGTGCGTTCGGTGGCGGTGGGGTGCAGCGAAACGGCGCTGCCGTCGATGTAGAACACCTTCGGCGATGTGCCTTGCTCCGGCTTGCGCACGGTGACATCGTGCCAGGCCAGGGTTTGGCTGATCTCGCTGGCAGGGTCGTTCATATCGCCGGAGATGATGGCATGTTCCGGACAGACCACCACGCAGGCCGGTTCCAATCCAATGTCGGTGCGATGCGCACAATAGTGGCACTTGGCAGCGGTGTTCGTTTCTGGGTCGATGTGGATGGCGTCGTAGGGACAGGCCTGCATACACGCCTTACAGCCGATGCAGACGTCTTTGTCGAATTCGACGATGCCGTCGGCACGCTGGTACATGGCGGTTACCGGGCAAATGCGCACGCAGGGAGGGTTGGCGCAGTGGTTGCAGCGCGTCACCTGAAAATGCCGGCGCGAATTTGGGTATTGGCCTGTTTCCACGTATTTGACCCAGGTACGGTACACGCCCAGAGGCACCTCGTTTTCGCTTTTGCAAGCGGTGGAGCAGGCATGACAGCCGATACACTTGCGGTTGTCAATGACAAACCCGTAGTTTTTCTCGCGGGTAATGGTGGATAGGGGAACATCAATGGTCATAGGTCCATCCTTTCAGGTTGGTTGATCCGCTGGTTGAATGGTTGGCTTCCTAACAAATTAAGCAACAAACCAACCAACTAACCAACTAATCCTCAATTTTTTTGAATGAGGAAAACGAAACGGCCGTTTTCTTCATACATATCAATCAACTGGTGTTCACTTTGGCGGCACCAGGAAACCACGTTTGATGGGGCTTGTAAGTCGGTTGCTGAAATTTGCAATATCTGACCGGGGTGCAGGAATTTCAAAGCGTTAATGGCGGCAATAACCAGGTGCGGGCAGCGTAATCCGCCAAAATCGACAATACGGTCTGGTTGGTAGGTGTGCACACTCACTACGCCAATCCTTTTTGGGGGTAAAAATGGTAAACGGCCGCATTTGTTGCTCATACTATTCTAACAAATATGTGGCCGTCGTGTGTCCCCCTTAAAGGGGAATTTGACCTGTCCCCGCAAAAGGGGACAAGAGTCCGGGGCATACCCATGCAAACATTATGCAAAATATTGACAAAATATTGACAAGTATCTGTAAGTACGTTAAAATGTGGCTTGAAAATTAATTGGAACCGACACAACAGTGACGTGCCGGCGTAAGGAGAAGCATTAAATGTCTAATCGGGAAATCCGTGTAGAAAACCTGGTAAAACAATATCCTGGTGGCGTAACGGCCGTTGACGATGTTACATTCCAGGTTGAGGCCGGGCAAATTTTTGGGTTTCTGGGGCCCAACGGTGCGGGTAAAAGCACAACCATAAAAATATTAACCACATTAGCGCTGCCCACAAAAGGGGGCGCATATGTGGGCGGGTATGACGTTGTTTCGCAGGCAAACAGTGTGCGCCGTATTGCTGGGGTTGCCTTACAGGACATAGGCATTGACCCCTTAATGAAAGCAATGGAACTGCTGACACTGCAAGCCAAGCTGTTTGGCGCGAATCGCCAGCAGGCAGAAGCCCGCGCAAAGGAACTGTTGGAAATTGTGCGTTTAACCGACGCCATCGACCGGCGGGTGGGCACATACAGTGGCGGTATGCGCCGTCGTCTGGACCTGGCGCTGGCCCTAGTCCACGAACCAGAAATTCTCTTCCTCGACGAGCCGACTACCGGCCTGGATCCTGCCAGCCGCCGCGACGTATGGGATGAAGTGCGCCGCCTTAACCGCCAGTTAGGGATGACCATATTTCTCACAACCCAATACCTGGAAGAAGCGGATGAACTGGCAGACGTTGTTGCCATCATCAACAATGGCAAAATTGCCGTAGAAGGTTCGCCGTCTAAGCTGAAGGCCGCGGTGGGTACTGAATCCATCAATCTAGCATTCGACAGTCGCAAAACGGCCGATTCCGCACGGACTGCTTTGCTAGATATGGTCAGCAATATTCAAACAGACCGTGACACCATCCGCCTCTACATGAGTGAAGCAGCACAGCGCATTCCTTCAGTTATGAACCGCTTGCAAGAGGCTCATCTGAACCCAATTTCGCTTACTCTTACCCAGCCCACGCTGGATGACGTTTTCTTACAGGTTACAGGCCAACGCCTGCGCGCTGGTGAAGAAGAAAAAGAAACTCAGGCTGCCTAATAAGGAGAACTACAATGGCAACGCATGAAGCAACAATTCAACAGACTTTTATTCCCAAAACCACGAATTTGAAAGCCAGTTTACCATACCAAATTGCTCTTATCACCTGGCGTAATCTCGTGACCGTTTTCCGTACACCTCCAGCTCTGATTCCTCCCATCGTGATCAGCGTCTTTTTTCTTTTGATATATGAATCGACATTAGGCGAAGCCGCAGGATTTATTCCCAGCCTCAGCGGAAACAGCTACCTGGGCTTCATCTTGCCGCTATCCATTGTCAGTGCTTCCCTGTCGGGTTCTGGCATAGCCGCACAAAACTTGGTGAGGGACGTGGAAAGCGGCTATTTTGACAAGCTGCTGCTAACACCGGTGAGCCGCGCGGCTTTGCTGCTGGGGCCCATATTTGCCGGAGCCGTCATCTTGGGCTTGCAAGCTAGCATTGTCGTTGGCGTGGCCATGCTGATGGGCCTAGAGCCCGCCACGGGCTTTGCTGGACTGCTGGCAGTTATTGGTATGGCGATTTTATTGGGCACGGGATTTGCCGGATTCACTGTTTCGGCTGCCTTAGGCAGCGGCAGTGCTGCTGCTACCCAAGGAGCGAGTTTCCTCTTTTTCCCGCTGACTTTTTTGACGGCGAGCTTTGTACCCTTGGATTTGCTCAGTGGTTGGTTGAAAACGGCCGCTCAATTGAACCCTATCACTTACGTCCTGGAAGCCATGCGCGCCATCCTTAATACTGGCTGGGACAGTACACTAATTTGGCAAGGTGTTGCCGCCTGTCTGGCCTTGGGCACTGCCATGTATGTGCTGGCTGTGTTTGCCTTACGCGTGCGTACGCGGCGCAGCTAATCTTCATTTAACTGGCATCACAAAAAGAGAGACGCCTGGTGGCCACTGCTGCCGGGCGTTTTTGTTTGGGAAACGGCCGTTTCCATTGCCAAACAGCTCTTCAGCGCATATGCTATGAGGAAACCCGCGATATCTCAGGAGAGAACGCCTATGACTGAAATCCACGAAGGCAGCTTGCTCTGGACCCCCACCCCTGACACTGTCAAAAATGCCAACCTGACCCACTACATGCAGTGGCTGGCCGAAACCCGTAACCTGGCCTTTTCCCATTACCGTGAACTGTGGCAGTGGTCTGTAGAAAATGTGGCTGATTTCTGGCAAACCATGTGGGATTATTTTGACGTTCGCGCCTCCCAACCGCCGCAGGCGGTGCTGCGTGAAAAAACTATGCCCGGGGCGAACTGGTTTCCAGGAGCCAGGCTTAATTATGCCGAGAACTTTTTTGCCCGGCGGTGGGCCACCAGACCTGCCATTTATTACAAAGCGGAGGATGAGGTGCTGCGCGAAATGGGTTGGGCGGAAATTAAGGCACAAACGGCCGTTTTGGCCGCTGCCCTGCGCAAAATGGGCGTGCAGCCCGGCGACAGAGTGGTAGCCTACATGCCCCACATTCCCGAAACGATCATTGCCCTGTTAGCGGTTGCCAGCGTGGGCGCGGTCTGGTCGAGTTGCTCGCCGGACTTCGGCAGCCGCAGCGTGCTTGACCGTTTCCAGCAAATTGAGCCAAAGGTGCTGCTGGCCGTAGACGGCTATCGCTACAATGGCAAACTCTTTGACCGCCTTGAAACGGTAGCCGAACTGCAAGATGGGCTGCCCACCCTGGTGCAAACTATACTCATGCCGCTTTTGGGCAACGAGCAAGGTATTGGACACCTGAAGCGCACCATCACCTGGAATGCTTTGCTGGAAGAGACGGAACCGCCAGCCCAGATGACATTTGCCCAGGTGCCCTTTGACCACCCGCTGTGGGTGCTCTATTCTTCCGGTACTACGGGCAAGCCCAAGCCTATTGTGCAAGGGCACGGTGGCATTTTGTTGGAGCATTTGAAGATGGCTGTGCTGCACCTGGATTTGGGACCAGAAGACCGCTTTTTCTGGTACACCAGCACCGGCTGGATGATGTGGAACTTTTTGGTGGGAGGGTTGCTGGCTGGAGCATCCATCGTCGTGTACAACGGCAGCCCTGGTTACCCGGATATGAACGCCTTGTGGTCCTTGGCGGCACAAACCGGCATGACCTATTTTGGCACGTCGGCAGCGTTTGTCAGCGCGTGCATCAAGGCGGGCATCCATCCCAACCGGGATTACGACCTGAGCCGCATTCGTGCTGTAGGTTCTACCGGTTCACCGCTGACGGTAGACGGCTTTGCCTGGGTGTACGATAACGTGAATGGCGACCTGGCCTTAGAGTCAGTGAGCGGTGGCACAGATTTGTGCACCGCATTTGTGGGGGGCTGCCGCCTGCTGCCCATTTTTGCCGGAGAAATTCAGGGCGCATGTCTGGGGGCAAAGGTACAGGCTTTTGATGATAATGGCGAGCCGCTGGTGGATGAGGTGGGGGAGTTGGTGATTACAGAGCCGATGCCGTCTATGCCGCTTTATTTCTGGAATGACGAAAACTTTGCCCGCTACCAGGATAGTTATTTTGACGTGTATCCGGGAGTGTGGCGGCATGGTGATTGGATTAAATTTAATGAGCGGGGCGGCTGTGTGATATACGGCCGTTCTGACTCCACCATTAACCGCCAGGGCATTCGCATGGGTACCAGCGAAATTTACCAGGCAGTGGAAGCGCTGGACGAGGTGCTGGACAGCCTGATAGTGGACCTGGAGCTGCTGGGGCGGGAGAGCTACATGCCTCTTTTTGTGGTGCTGCGCCAGGGCGTAGCGCTGGATGATGACCTGAAGCAGCGCATTCGCCAAAAAATTCGCGTAGACATTTCACCGCGCCACGTGCCGGACGAGATTATTGCTCTGGAGCAGATTCCATACACGCTGAGCGGAAAAAAAATGGAAGTGCCTGTGCGCCGCATTTTGCTGGGTCACGAGGTGGGCAAAGTGGCAAACCCGGGGGCCATGCGCAATCCGGAGGCCATTGACTTTTTTGCAGCAATGGCCGCTTCGCTCAGTAAGCAGTAAACTGTATTCAGCAAGCAGTTTTCAGTGAGTGGTTACTGATCGCGGACCACAGCTCACTGAATATTGATTAGCCGCAGGCGTAGAGCGGCAATAACTGCCTGGGTGCGGTTTGGCTGGTTGAGCTTGGTAAAGATGCGCTTGGCGTAGGTACGCACAGTTTCTTCGCCGATGAAAAGCTGTTCGCCGATTTCCCGGTAGGTGGCCGGGGTAGCCATGAGGATGAGGACTTCTCGTTCCCTGTCAGAGAGGGGAGTGGGCTGCGAAACGGCCGTTTCCAGCACAGGCTGCAGACTCCGGGCAATTAGCGCCTGAGTAACCTCCGGGCCAAGATACCGTTGGCCGCCAGCCACCACACGAATAGCGTGCGCCAAATTAGCGGGGCTGATGTCTTTGTGCACAAAACCGTCTACACCCTCATCCAAAGCATCCAGCGCCTCATTTTCAACCGGCGCACCGGAGAGGAGCAGAGTGCGAACGTGTGGGGTCTGCTGTTTGATAGTGCGGGCAGCAAGCAGCCCGTCCATCTGCGGCATTTTCCAGTCCAGCAGCACAAGGTCCGGAACCAGTTGTGTCGCCAGAGAAACAGCTTCAGCGCCGTCTTGCGCCTCTCCGACGATGGCAAAGTCCGGCTCCTGGCGCAGGACCAGCGACAGCCCCCGGCGTACTACTTCATGATCATCGGCTAGAAGAATGCGAATTTGAGCCATTAGATGGGAATATCCACAACAATTGATGTACCGGCGCCTGGTTTGCTAAAGATGTGACACTCCCCCCCCAACGCTTTGGCCCGTTCCTGGATGCCGCGTAAGCCAAAGTGCTCGTGGGTAAACTCTTGAGCTAGAGCAACGGCCGTATCAAAACCTTGCCCGTCATCCCGCACCACCAGCTTGGCCCGGCCATCGGCTACGTCCACACAAACCCGGGCTTCATTGGCCTGGGCATGCTGCACCACGTTGTTTAACGCTTCTTGCGAAATACGGTACAGGCTGCGGCGCGCCTTTGGCGAAAGGGCGGAAAAGCTGCCGCGAATGTCGAAGATAAACTGCGTGTTGTTTTGGCAAGCTTCACTGGCATATTTGTGCAAATCGGCCGTGAAGCGTTCAGCGGTGAGCTGCGTGGGCCAGAGGTCGAGGATGGAGTGACGAATTTCCTGGCGAACAGAATCGGCCGTTTCCAGCGCCCGTTCTAATTCGGGGATAACTTCTTCAGGGTGGTTGGGCAGCAGCTTCAGGGAGCCGTCCAGAGTGAAAACGATGCCAAAGAGCGATTGGGAAACAGTGTCGTGGATATCTTGCGCAATGCGCAGCCGCTCTTCTTGTACGGCCAGCTTGCGGGCGCGGTCAATGCAAAGCATGGTGGTGCCAATGGTTACCGCAGCCTGCCCGGCAATGGCTTCCAAGGAAGCAAGCTGGTTTTCAGAGGGTTCGCTGTAATGATTGACGATGAGGACGCCAACTGGATGTTCGCGCAGCATCATGGGAAGGATACGGCCGTTTCCCCCCGCAAATTGCGTGTTTAGCATTGCGTCGCTCACTAATGGTTGACCATTTACTTGTAATGCAGTGCTTTTAAGCAGCGCCTGAGCCGCCAGCCCATTTTCTGGCTGCAGCGCGATTTCAATCTGGGAGGCAATTAGGCTTTTGGTGTCTGTGCGTCCCAGCCAGCTTGTTAAATTATTCCCGTCCTCGTCTACCAATCCAATAAGGGCCTGGGAAAAACCGAGTTTTTCGGTTAGGGCGTCCAATACTTTTTCTTGTACCTCTTCAACGGAACTGGCACTTTGCAGCGAAAGGGTTAGCTGGTGGATGACTTCCAGGTCGCGGTGGCTTTGCGAGAGGTCGGCCTGGGCCAGGTGTAAGTTAGTGACAACGGCGGATGCGTAGCCAAAAGTGCCACTGATCAGATAGCTGCCGATGATGGACGTAAACACCATCAGCCAGTTAGGTTGCTGGGATGTTTGTTGAATAACGCTGAACAAGGCAGCCAGGTACAATGGCAAAAAGAGAGTGGCTGTGAGTAACGCGCCGCGTAGACCAAAGAAAAAGGCGGCAATGAGCAGGGGGTTGAGGGCATAGAGATAGAAGGGAGTCTGCCATCCGCCGGATAGTGCAATGATGAGGGCCATAAGGAGCAGATCTAGCAGCAGCAGCCACGGCCGTTTTCGTAATGCCCGGTTGAAAGTGTTGGCCATGACCGAAATGAGGGCGTTTGTTGCCACTGCAAGTAAGAGTGGTGTGAGTAACGGCCGTTCCGGGACTAGCAGCCATAAAACCAGGGCCGGTAGTAGACTTAACCAACGGTAAACAACCAGCAAGGTGAAAATGCGCCTGGGTTTGATAGATCGCTCAGATATTTTTAACATTGTTCTAATTTGTAGATTATTTGCCTCATTATGGCACTCAATTTCTCTGGCGGCAAACTGCGCTGGTCATCGAAAACGGCCACAAAATTGCGCCAAATTCGCCTTATTATAGAATTGTATAAGTACAGTTGGGCCTCAATCACGTATATCCTTTAAAAAGCTGTCGTTAAGACGCCCGACTGGTTTTGAAAATTGAAACGTTTTCAGTATATGACCTAATAGGCTTGGAACCACCATGGATTTCGCCCATTAAAGGGGCCAGTCAGCGCATGAATGAGCATAGCGACGAGCAATTAGTGCAGCGCGTCACCGTTGGTGAAGCGCCTGCCTTTCGACAACTTTATGAACGGTATGGATCGCGGGTTATGGGACTTTCCATCAAGATTATCGGCGACCATGCCCTGGCCGAAGAGGTTACCCAAGAAACTTTTTGGCGAATTTGGCACAATGCAGACGCCTTCCACGAGGGACGCGGAACATTCCAAAACTGGATGTTTGGTATTGCCCGCAACCTTTCTATTGATATGCTGCGCAAGCATAAGCGAATTCGCCTGGAATCTCTTTCGGAGCCTTCTGCTGACCACGACAAGCCGGTTCGCCAGCTTCAAGATGAACACGACGTTGTCGAGTCTGCCTGGGCATCATTACAGCAGGAACAGGTCCACGCTGCTTTAGAATGCCTGCCAGAAGATCAGCGGAATGTTATCGATTGGATCTATTTTCAAGGCAAGACGCGCCGCGAAATTGCCCTGGAACAAAATATTCCCTTTGGCACTATTAACACCCGCGCCCAATTGGCCCTAAAAAAGCTCCGTCAGGCACTTCAGGACAATGGGTATGAGTTTGAGGAATAAAATGAACGAGCGCATGGAAGAACTGTTAGCCATTTATGCATTAGGTGGGCTGATGGATGATGAGGCTCGCGAGGTTGAACTGTTTGTGGCTGAAAATGATGAGGCGCAGGCAGAATTACAAGAGTTGATGCAAACAACGGCCGTTTTGCCTCAAGTAGCATTCCCAGTTCAGCCTTCCTCCAGTCTGGAAGCATCCTTGTTTGCCCGCGTAACGGCCGATGCCGAAAAAAGGTTCCCTGCTGCAACCCCTCGGCGCGCGCCACGCCAAAACTTACTAGAAATTGTGCGCAGTTGGTTCTCCATGCCTCTGGTAGGAGGCGTCAGCGTAGCCCTCGCCGCTCTTGTGATGGTTTTTGCCCTGTCACTTAACCGCCAGGTGACCAATTTACAAAATCAGGTAGCTGATCAAAATGCCCAATTAACTGCCTTGGAATCTCAGGTGGCTAATCTGGAAGAAGATAATTTAGGCTTGAATGGCAATGTTTCTGACCTCACCACAGAAAATGTGAGCCTGCGCAAAGAGGTTCAGACTCTTGAAGAAGAAAAAGCGGCTTCTGAAGAACTGGCGTCATCCATGGAGCAGCAGCTATTGGCCGTGTTGAACGAACGAGAGGATTTGGTTCAGGAATATTCGCAGGCCCAATCTCTAAACGTTGCTTTACAGAATGATTTGACTCAGGCTCAAGAGGTACTCACCCTTTTTTCTTCTCCTGATGCCTATTATGTGAGTTTGCCGGGTACCGAAACACAGCCCCAGGCGCAGGCACAAATGATCGTTGACCCAGAGGGGCAGGTAGCCGTACTTTTTGTGGAAGGCATGGAGCCTTTGGAGGCAGGTAAGGTTTACCAGGTGCTGCTTATTCGGGATGATGGACACGACACGGCCGAAACCTTTGCGGTTGGCGGAGAAGGCAAAAGCGCACTCATTGTCCACTCCCAGGCGCCCTTTGACACTTTCACTTCCATAGGCGTTTCTGTCGAACCGGAAGGTGGCAGTCCACAGCGCACCGGTGACATTATTTTGCTGGGTTCGATTGAATCGTAAAACGTGGAGTTGGGAAATATCGTCTGATTATTTTCGCCAGTGAGAAGTTTTTTAAGCCCCGGCAAGCCTGGGGCTTTTTTTTTACCCCCCCCTGGCGTACAATCCACTCATGCCCGATCTGACCGTTATCATTGTTTCATTCAACACGCAGCGGCTTTTGGACGATTGTTTGGCATCGTTGCAGCAAGCAGAGCCGCCCCCCGGCGGACTGGAGGTTATTGTGGTGGACAATGCCTCCTCAGACGGCAGTGTACAAATGATACAATATAAATATGCGGACGTGCGGGTCATTGCCAATACCGATAATCGAGGGTTTGCGGCGGCAAATAATCAGGGGGCTGCAGTGGGAAACGGCCGTTACTTTCTGTTTCTCAATTCTGACACCCGGGTTAGCCGCCACGCCTTAGCGGAACCTGTGGCTTATTTACAACAAAACCCTCATGTGGGTGCATTAACCGTGCAGCTGAATTACCCTAATGGCCAGCGCGATCCTGACAATCACAGGGGCTTTCCGACACCCTGGAATGCTTTATGCCACTTTTCTGGCTTGAGCCGCCTTTTTCCCCGCACGCCGTTATTTAATGGGTATTTTCAATCTTATGCCGATTTCAGCCAAACCCACCCAGTAGA
This sequence comes from uncultured Chloroflexia bacterium, assembly GCA_963695505.1. Taxonomy (GTDB): domain Bacteria; phylum Chloroflexota; class Anaerolineae; order Promineifilales; family Promineifilaceae; genus JACSRF01. The sequence goes on from CAVOGX010000021.1 coordinate 76,764, forward strand.
TGTAATTGCTGGCTCTTTCATGATGATGCCCGCCGACCTCTTTCATCGCATTGGTGGCTGGGACGAAACTTATTTCTTCTACGGTGAAGATATTGATCTTTGTTACCGCATCCACCTGAGCGGCGCGCCCATCATCTACTACCCGCATGTGGAAGTTCTCCATTACAAAGGAGCCAGCTCTGGCCTGCGTAAAGAGTCGGCGGATATTGCTCGCCCGCCCCGCGAAACGCGAATTCGCGTCGCTAAAGAATCTGTGCGGGCTATGAAGGTGTTTTATCGCAAATTTTATCGCCAAAAATACCCCACCTGGCTAACGGGGTTAATATTGGCTGCTATTCAGGTACGCGGCTGGTTTCGCGTCTTGAAACATCGATTAAAACCATGACCTGGTACGAAACAATTGACGAAAAACTAGCCCGCTTGCGCGCCGATGTGGCTCTGGCTCAGGATGAGCTCATTGATGCTGAGGCAGAATTAGCCGACCAGAAAGCAGACATTGCATTATTTGAGCATGAATACAATGCGCGGATAGGGAATGCCCTGGACCAGTTGGCTGATTTAGAAACAGAAGTAAAGCATTACCTGGATCGTATAAAAGAACATCGGAACAAGCGCATTTTTGGTACGACGCACGTGCCAGTAGAGGAGCAATACCGGCGGATTTGGCAACAGCCACCCCCAAAGCCACCCCCTCCGCCACCGGAACCAACAACTCCGGCAACAGAGGCGCAAATAAAGAAGCTTTACCGCAAGCTAGCCCGCCATTTTCACCCTGACCTGGCGCAAGATGACGCTGAACGCAAGCATCGCACGGACAAGATGGCGGCCATAAATGATGCGTATGCGGCGCGAAGTGTCATGGAGTTGATGGCCTTAGCGCGGGAAATGGAGGGGGCTCAGGCTGGCAGCTTGCCAGGGACAGGGAAAACAGATGAGGAGATGGTGCGTGTTTTGGAGAAGGAGATCCAGCGCTGCCATCGCCGCTTGCGCGAAATCGACCTGGAAATGAACCAGCTACATACGCACCACCTGGTTGAGTTAATGGTGGAGGTAAAATTTGCCAAGCGCCAAGGGCGGGATCTTTTAGCGGAAATGGCAGAAGAGGTCGCTCGGAAAATTGCACGCAAGGAGGCGGAGCGCGACATGATCAGAGCGCAATTTAACAGTCTTGACACCGGTGGGGGGATTAATCGCTCATAATTCGAAGCCCAGTTGCAGTTGCTGAGCTTCTACAGGAACGGGTTTGTCAGCACGAAAGCAGTGGATCAGACCACCCGGTTCTTGCTCGCGGCGCAAAATGAAGCCCGTGCGCCGCAGAAGATTGCGCCACTCCTGGCTGTTTTGCAGGCGAAGTGCAGCCGGTCCTATGTGAATCCAGTTGCTTTGAGTGCGGGTACGTTCGGCCACCATAACACGGCCACCGGGGATGAGGATACGGCGCGCTTCGCGCAGCAGGGTTTCACGGTCTCCTATTTGCCAAAATTCAGAGAGAACTTCATTGAGAATAACGGCCGTTACGCTTTCATTAGGCAGCGGCAGCAAATTAATGCTGCCATCCCGCCAGACAAAGCGCGGGTCACCGGTAGGGGGGTGGGGCTGGCGGGTACGGCTGCGTACCAGCGTGCGGCTGGGGGTAAGCTGCGGGTTGTAGACGTCGAGAACGGCAATTTGCCCGGAAGTCAGCCGCCGGCCCAGAGCCACAGCCTGGAAACGGCCGTTTAGGTCAACAAAGGCAAAATTGTCAGTTTCGCGCAGTTGAGCCATGTCAAACAGCAGGTGGTGAGGCTGGTGCCCACCCACATCATACAGCCTATGGGCAGCCCATAAGGAGGCCAACAAGAAGTAGAGGATGACCATCACCACTGCCAGTGCCAGCGGCACAAAAGCCAACCACCCCCCCGCAGCAGCCCACCCCATGCCAAGAAGCAAGGCTACGACGCCACCATACAATCCCAGATAGAGAGGCCCGTGTGCGAATAAGTATTGGAGTGTGCCGCGATACTTTCCTTCGGGTTTCATGGCAAGCTGGTTAGTTTGTTTGATGGTTCGTAGGTTTGCTGTCAACCAAATAACCATTCATCCAACCATCAAACTACCGACAACCGATACGCCAGGCGTCCAGATCCCACCGTTTTTTCAGCCAGTCAAAGTTAAGCTGATTGAAATAGGGGCAAAACTCAGCGTCGTCCCCTTCGTACTCAACGCCAAAAACAGCCTTACCCGCCTGCACAAAAGGCAGCAGCAGGTCACATTCTTCGTATTGGTAACACTCTTCATTGAGTGCCCAGTCAAAATAGTCAACCAGTTCCGGAATTTGCTCCAGGTCGTTTTTCAGGCCAATGGAGAGGCTGCGGAGGTGAGCTTGTTCGGCCAGCCAAATATTGTAATCGAGTTGATCTTGGGCAGTGATGGGGAAGCCCGTGTTATTGTTGTATGCCGTGACATTGTCTGGTTCTACGCCGTCACACTGCTTCGTGACTGCCAAATCAAGGCGAGCTTCCAAAACCGGAGCCAACAATTCAATTTGGCGGATGTCCAACCAGCGTTCATCGGGCCAGCCTTCCAGGGGGTTGCCAATGAGAGATTCAGGGAAATCTCCTGCATCGTCGCGCCATTCTTCCCAACTTCCGGCGCTGAAGTAGCAGATGACGATACGGCCGTTGCTGTGCAGCTCGTCAATCACCGCCTGAGGCGCATCAAACAAATCGATGTCATACATGTCTACATCGAACGAAGTGTCAATATCCCCCGTAAGCTGCCACTGCCAGCTTGTACCGGGCGCAGGCTGCCACACACTCCCGTCTCCTTGTTGGGAAACGACTGGTAAATGGGTTGTGATTGTTGGTTCAACGGCCGTTATTGGTTCAGAAATTGCGTTTACGGCCGTGGGCTCGTTTTCGTCATTGTTTGCGTCACAACCTATTAGTAAAAAAGAGACAAGAAACAACATGAATACGATTTTTTGATTAGTTTTCATTGTGGTATTGTAACGGAAAATCAGGTGAATGAAACGGAGGGCTGGAATGAGCGTGTATGAGAGATTACGCGAGCGTTATGAAGAAGGGCAGGTGCCATGGGACAATGAACTGCCGCCACCAGAAGTAGTAACCGAGTTGGAAAAATTGACGCCCGGTAAAGCGCTGGATATAGGCTGTGGATACGGCCGTGCTTCAATTTACATGGCCCAACATAATTGGGAGGTTGATGCGGTAGATTTCATCGATATTGCCCTCCAAGAAGCAGCTCGCCGCGCTGAGGAGGCGGGCCTGACGCAAAAAATACAATTCCACCACTCCCCAGTCACCGATTTGCACTATCTAACTGGCCCATACGACTTTGCTTTAGACGTGGGCTGCATGCACAACTTTGATGACGCCCAACTACATTCTTACCGGGATGAACTGCGCCGTCTGCTGCGCCCTGGTGGCCTCTACCTGCTGTTTGCCCATTTGCGTAATGAAGGTCCTGATGAAGACGAAAGCTGGCGCTGGATAGATGAAACGCTGCTGATTTCATTATTCGAAGATGATTTTGATTTGGAGAAAGTAGAACATGGCACTACCCAGGTCGAAGATCGCCCTCCATGGCGTTCGGCATGGTTCTGGTTTCGCCGGCGACAGCTTTAATTGCAACTCAATACCCGCTTATGCGTACTGGTTGGTGGTTAGTAGAATCTATGATTTCTTGCAATATCGCTGACCATTACCTGAGAATAAAAACATCCACGGTGCAAGTGGGAGAACATTCAACTTACACATTTTAATAATTAGGGAGGTAACAACATGAGTTTTATTGGTAATTTAATCTGGTTAATATTCGGCGGCTTTTTGGCTGGACTGGGCTACATTTTAGGTGGCCTGGTGCTGTGCCTGACCATTGTGGGTATCCCCTTTGGCATGCAGTCAATTCGGCTGGGCGTGGCCACTTTTGCCCCATTTGGCAAGGAAGTAGTGGAAGAAGAAAAAGGTTCTGGCGTGCTGCGCATGATTTTTAATGTAATCTGGATTGTGGTCTTTGGGTGGGAAATTGCTGTGGCGCACCTGGTGGGCGGCTTGATATTAGCCATTACGATAGTGGGGCTGCCTTTTGCCCGGCAGCATTTTAAATTGATTCCGGTGGCCTTGTTTCCTTTTAGCTTTGCCCTGCGCTAGAGTAGCCAATGTGACAGATTTACAACAGGAGCAAGTTCCATAGAGCTTGCTCCTGTTTTTTTGTGTGACGTTGATGTAATAAGTTGACGTTGTGGACAAGACTCGATAAAAAAGCGCTATGGCTTACAAAATTTTGGTAGTGGAAGATGACATAACATTGTTAGAAACCCTGGAGTACAATTTGCTGCGGCAGGGATACGAGGTCGAAAAAACGGATAACGGCCGTTCTGCTCTCAAACTTGCCCGCAGCAGCAGCCCAGACTTAATCCTGTTGGACGTAATGCTGCCCGGTATGGACGGCTTCGAGGTCTGCCGCATTTTGCGCCAGGAGCTCAGCGTGCCCATTCTTATGCTCACTGCCCGTGCCGATGAAGTAGACAAGATTGTGGGCCTGGAAGTGGGTGCTGATGATTACTTGACCAAGCCTTTTAGCATGCGCGAACTGCTAGCCCGCGTGAAGGCGATGCTGCGCCGGGTTGAGCTAATTCGGGAAGATATGTCGGCGGAGCAAAATGCTGGGGAAGGGGAAACGGCCGTAAGCACCACTGCCCTCCTCACCTTTGGCGACCTGACCATTGACCAGAACCGGCGTGAAGTTTTACTTTCCGGCAAACCAGTGCGTCTGAAACCTAAAGAATTTGAATTGCTGCTATTTCTTGCACGACACCAGGGCATTGCTCTTTCCCGTGACCTCATTCTTGAAAGGGTGTGGGACTGGTCTTATGATGGCAACAGCCGCACCGTTGACGTACACGTGCGCTGGCTCCGCGAAAAAATCGAACCAGAACCGGCAAGCGCGCGTCGCATTGTTACCGTGCGCGGTATTGGTTACCGTTTTGACGGCTAACCGAAAAGTGAAAATGAGGAGCCATGCGCGGAAATAAACAATGGCCCATCATTTTTGCCTACCTCTTGCTACTGGTAGGGGGTATGGTCGGCCTGGCTTTTTTATTAGCTCGACCTGTTTGCCGAGAATCTACTAGCTGTATCTGGCAGACTGTCTTGTTAGCAGCGGCAAGTTTTTCACTCCTCAGTTTAATCTTTGGCGGCATGTTAATGCGCCAGATAAACCAGCCGGTTCGCCAATTAACCAATCTGGTTCGCCGTGTCACCGCTGGTGACACCGATGCCCGAATGCTTCCGCAGTCTAGTGACACATTGGGAGGTTTGATGAGGGCATTCAATGGCATGCGTGACAAGTTTAACAATCAGATTGACATATTGGAGAAGCGCCAGCGCCAGCTTGCTCTGGTTTTAGAATATATGGGAGACGGCGTTTTAATTGTGGATATGACTGGCCTTGTGCAATTAATTAATCCGGCAGCCACCAAGTTGCTTGGCACGAATAATATCTCGGCATTGGGTCGCACTTTTGCAGAGGTGGTGCGGCACCATCAGCTTATTGAACTGTACCAACGCTGCCGCGAAATGGGAGAGCATCAATCTGTTGCAATTGAAATTGATCGCGGAAAATTTTGGCAGGCAGCAGTTACGCCATTTTCCGAACAAGGTGCTCAGGGATTCCTGGTTATTTTGCAAGATTTGACAGACATTCGCCGTTTGGAAACTGTGCGCCGAGATTTCATCAGTAATTTATCCCATGAATTGCGCACACCCCTGGCTTCGCTGCGGGCGGTGATGGAAACGCTGCAAGATGGGGCCCTGGAAGAGCCGCCCGTGGCACAGCGCTTTGTAGGGCGGGCGGTGGTTGAAGTGGATACGATGACGCAGATGGTTGAAGAACTGCTGGAATTATCGCGCATTGAGTCGGGGCGCGTACCTTTGCGTCTGCGGCCAACGGCCGTTTCTGACCTCGTCACACACCCTTTAGAGCGGCTGCTTCCGCAGGCTGAACGCAGCGGCGTCAACATTCGTGTTAGCCTGCCTGATGACCTACCCTCGGTATTGGCCGATCCGCCGCGCATTGAACAGGTTATCGGCAACCTGCTGCACAACGCCATAAAGTTCACCCCGGCGAAGGGTGAAATTTGCATTTGCGCTTACTTGAGTGAAAAAGATAGCGACCGGGTGATATTGGAAGTAAAAGATTCGGGAACAGGCATTTCGGCGGCGGATATTACCCGCATATTTGAGCGTTTTTATAAGTCTGACCGGGCGCGCACCCGGGGTCAAAGCGGTACAGGTTTGGGTCTGGCCATTGCTCGCCACCTGGTTGAGGCGCATAACGGCCGTATCTGGGTGCGCAGCAAGGAAGGCAAAGGCAGTACCTTCTATTTCTCTCTACCCATCGCGGAATAGCACTACAGCATTAAGACAACTCAGCGAATTTGTGCTTCTGGCTGGTAATCTAAAAGCTAATCACCCCATCTGCAGCAGCAGCGTCAGCACCACGCTGCCTGCGACCACGCTGCCCAGTTGACCAGCCGTGTTGGCGCCCATAGCGTGCATCAATAAGAAGTTCTCAAAGTCTGCCTCTTGCCCCACCTGCTGCACGATGCGCGCCGACATGGGAAAGGCGCTGATTCCCGCGGCGCCAATGAGCGGGTTGAATTTTCCCCGCGTTAATACAAAAAGCAGTTTGCCAAACAGCAGCGCCGCCGGCCGTGTCCAGAACAAAAGCCAGCAACCCCATGCCTAAAATCAGCAGCGTATCGGTGCGAATGAAAGCTGCACCGGTCATAGTGCTGCCAATAGCTAAACCCAGGAAAATGGTGGTCACGTTGGCGATTTCATTTTGCGCGGTACTGCTTAGCCGCTCAACCACGCCCGATTCGCGCAGCAAGTTGCCAAACATGAGGGTGGCGATGAGCGGGGAAGCCACTGGCGCAATCAGTGAAATGAGAATGGTGACAACAATGGGAAAAAGCACCCGGGTTGTGCGCGATACTTCTTTGGGCGTGTAGGGCATGCGTACCTGCCGTTCTGTGGGGGTGGTCAGCAAACGCATAACCGGCGGCTGGATGATGGGCACCAGGGACATGTAGCTGTAGGCGGCTACGGCGATGGGCCCAAGCAGGTGTGGGGCAAGCTGGCTGGAGACGTAAATGGCTGTGGGGCCGTCGATGGCGCCAATTATGCCGATGGAGGCAGATTCACGCAGGTCGAAGCCCAACGTGAGGGCCAGCAGCAGCGTGCCGAAGATGCCAATCTGCCCGGCGGCGCCCAGCAGGGCCATTTTGGGATTCGCCAGCAGCGGGCTGAAGTCGGTCATGGCCCCGACGCCAATAAAAATGAGTAATGGGAACAGCTCGGTGGGAATGCCGATATTGTACAAAATGCCCAACAGGCCATGTTCACCGGCAATGCCGGTAAGCGGTAAATTGGTGAGGATAGCCCCAAAGCCAATGGGAATGAGCAGCACCGGCTCGTATTCTTTGGCGATGCCCAGGTAAATGAGCAGGCCGCCAGCCAAAATCATGATGAGCATTTGCCAGGTGAGGTGGCCGGGGGCAGTTAGGAGTTGCAATAGAGCGTCGAAAGGCATGGTTAATGGTTATGGGGGTTGAGTGGGGCCATCAGGCAGTTGGGCGCAGGGTGAAAAGTGGCTGGCCGTGATTGACAGACTGGCCATCGCTGACGTGGACGGCCGTTATCTCACCATCTTTCGGGGCACGAATGGCATTTTTCATTTTCATCGCTTCCAGAGCGCACAAAATTTGCCCCCTTTCGACCCGTTCTCCAGAACGAACAGCGATGTTTAAGATGTGGCCGGGCATGGGAGCGGAGATGATTCTCTGATCGGCAGGGATGGCGGGCATTTGGGGCTGCTGGGGCAGCACGGCCGTTTCTGACAGCCGAATAGGGCCGGCAGCCGCTTCCGGGTTAGCGCTGGGGGCGATTTCTACCTGGTAGGAACGGCCGTTTACCCGCACCGTCACCGGATTAGCCGACAAATCACCCACCCTGACGGTATAAGGCTGGCCATTGACCCAAATATCATATGTGCGTTCAGGCATCTTGTCTTCCTCGCCGCTTGATCTTAATTTGCCCTAATTGCCTATCTCTTGCTGCGCTCCCTGGCGCTGCCTTTGTACCACCAGGGTCCGCGGTCGCCTTCTAGACCACGGCCAAGCTGTTGTTCTTGCTCGTCGCGGTGAGCCAGGGCAATGCCGTGGCGATGGCTGCGGCAATTGCTGCAGTTTCGGCTGCATCTTCCGCTTCGGGTACTGTTTTCGCGGGCGGAACAGGATCGACGGGAAGAGAAACGGCCGTTTCCCCAGCCACTACCTCAGCCGGAAACAGACGCATCAACAGCGCCATTAGCCCAATCAGCAGTCCCAGCGCGGCAAAAGTAACCGCCAAGTCCAACAAGGCTTACAAGTAATCCTTGTGCCCACAACTCATTCATCTCACCCACCATATTTCGTAAACTGCAAAATGTAAACAGGGACCCAGAACCGCATGTAAGTTACCGATTACGGAAACCGGCATACCGATTAAACCGGCATGATGCCATGTTTTTTAACCGGCGTGGCGACGCGTTTGTCTCGCAGCAGCTCCAGGGCAAAAATCAGCCTGGGCCGCGTTTCAGCCGGGGCAATCACGTCATCAATGAACCCCTGCGCCGCCGGCACGTATGGTTTTGAGAATTTTTCCCGATACGCGGCAATAAGCTCTGCCTCGGTTTCTGCTCTATTTTCGCTTTGTTTCAACTCCTTGCCATAGAGAATACTCACCGCACCTTCTGCCCCCATCACCGCAATTTCGGCCGTAGGCCAGGCAAAAACCAGGTCTGTGCGGATAAATTTACTGCTCATGACAATATACGCGCCGCCATAAGCTTTACGCGTCACCAGGCAAATTTTGGGCACTGTCGCTTCGGCGTAGGCATACACAATTTTGGCCCCATGCCGGATAATGCCGCCGTGCTCCTGCATCATCCCCGGCATAAATCCGGGTGAATCCACCAGGGTGACTAGCGGAATGTTGAAAGCGTCGCAAAAGCGAATGAAGCGGGACATTTTATCAGCGGCGTTAATGTCAATGACGCCAGCCAGCACATCGGGCTGCTGCGCCACCACGCCCACCACTTGCCCATGCAGCCGGGCCAGCCCCACAATGGCGTTGGGGGCATACGCGGCATGTATTTCCAAGAAGCTGTCCAAATCGAAAATCCGGCTGATCACCCCCTTCATGTCGTAAGCCAGGCTGGGGTCAGCGGGCACGATGCTGTTGAGGACCGGATCCATGCGCCACGGGTCATCGGTAGGTGTGATGGCGGGAGGTGGTTCGGCATTGTTGGCCGGCAGGTATGATAGCAGTTGGCGGGTCAGGTCTAGCGCTTCGTCCTCGGTGGGTGTGGCAAAATGAGCCACGCCGCTGATGCTGGTGTGGGCGTGGCTGCCTCCTAAAGTCTCCAGGTCGATTTCTTCGCCAGTCACCGTTTTGATGACTTCAGGGCCGGTGATGAACATATGGCTGCTTCCAGAAGCCATAATCACGAAGTCGGTGAGGGCGGGGGAATAGACAGAGCCGCCGGCGCAGGGGCCAAGCATGACGCTGATCTGCGGAATGACGCCGCTGGCCTGGGTATTGCGCCAAAACAGCTCGGCATAGGCGGCTAAACTGTAAACCCCCTCTTGAATGCGCGCTCCCACAGAATCGTTGAGACCGATAACGGGCACGCCAGACTGCATGGCTAAATCCATGATTTTTCCGACTTTTTGCCCTTGAATTTCGGAAAAAGATCCTCCGAGAACGGTGAAGTCTTGCGCGTAGACACCAACTATACGGCCGTTAATCTTGCCAAAGCCTGTCACAACTGCGTCGCCGGGAATTTGCTGTTCAGCCAGATCAAAAGCCGTGTGGCGGTGGGTGGTAAAAGCGTCAATCTCGTGGAAAGTGCCAGGGTCCAACAGCCGCTCAATGCGCTCGCGGGCAGTCTGCTTACCTTTGGCATGCTGGCGCTCAATTCGCATCTGCACCACCGCCTTGTTGGGCTGCCAGCCGGTGGGCTTGCAGCTCCGCCAGTAAGGCACTGGTTTCTGCAGTCGTCAGGGTTAGGTGAAAGAGGCTCTTTCTGTTCTTGTTGTTGATTCATATGACTCCAACTTTACACCTAACAGGCGGGCTAACCACGTGTCTTTTGTCATTAGCAGGGCTGGTAGAAAATCACATGATGCAGTGCGGCATGAAACGGCCGTTCATCCCACAATGCTGTACTCATATTGGCCGCGCACCGGATCGCCCTCGGCAAAGCGGCTGGCGCGGAAGAAGGCGCTGTCAAAAGTGGGGTTGGCCACTTGCAGCACTCGTTCAGCCGTCATCAGCCCCACCGCTGGTCCCAGCTTGAAGCCGTGCCCGCTAAAGCCGCTGCACACGTAGAACCCACTGCCAGCGGGCAGTTCGTCAATGATCGGATGCCAATCGGGGGTTATGGCATACAAAGAGGCATAACCGCCGGTACTTTGGCTTTGTTCCATAGCCGGGTAACGGGTGACCAGCCGCTCGCCCGCGTCAAGAATAAAGGCGTCATCTACGCCTTCTGGGAAATGATCTGGATTAACGATGGCATCGGCTTCTGCGGGATCAATAAGCCCCACCAGGGTTAGCTGCCCGGTCTCGGAGCGGAAGTAGGTGGCGTTGATAAAATCGGCTACCACAGGATGGGAGGCTTCATAGCCAGCGGGGCGGCGGAAGAATGCAACCTGCACCCGGCAGGCATTGATGGGTACCTGCACCCCAGCCATTTGCGCTACCTGCGCCCCCCAGGCTCCCGTGGCGTTGATCACAATAGGGGCATCGAAACTGCCTTTGGTTGTGTCCACGCCACTGACTCTGCTGCCGGAAAAGCGTATGTGGGTAACGGCCGTATGCTGCTTAACCTCTACGCCCGCCCGGCGCGCTGCTTGAGCATACGCTGTTACCGTCAGATAAGGGTCAGCATAGCCGCTTTCAGGTTCATAAGCGGCGGCCACGAAATCGGCCGTTACCAGCCCCGGCACCATTTCTTGCAAAGCGTCCGGCGAAAGCAATTCGGTTTGGATGCCGACTTTTTTCTGTAGGGCAATGTTTGCTTCCAGGCCGGCCTGGTCGGCAGCATTTACCAATGCCACAAAACCTGTGTTGGTAAACCCGCATTCACCCCCCACCTGCTCGGCAAAATTCTGGAAAATGCCCAAGCTGTACAGAGCCATCCGAGCGGTCAGCTCGTTGGAATAATGCTGGCGAATGATGGCCGACGATTTTCCTGTAGGTCCCGCACCAATGCTTCCTTTCTCAAACAAGCCAACTTTCATGTCCCGGCGAGCAAGCTCCAGGGCTGTACTGCACCCCATAATGCCACCGCCAATAACAATTGCGTCAAAACTTTGTGCCATATTCCTGCCTCCTTTGCATCATATTGCTGCATGGTAACGGCAAGCCATCACAAATAATAGTTGCGTTTTGCACCATTCGGGGGTGATCTTTGTCAGGAAATTGGGGATTGTCTTAAAAGGGAGGGTGGGGATAGGAGATGGGGCTCCTATCCCCAGGCAGAATAAGGAGGTTCACGGTTTCTGCCAGGCAACCCTTAAGAGGACGGATCCTCTGGGAGAACAAAACCTTGCTCAGTCGCGGTTGGTCTCACTATTATCACCGTTGGTTCCGGTGTAAACGTTGGCATTGGCGTACTGGTAGGTTCCGGAGTGCTCGTTGGCCCAGGTGTCTCGGTCGGAACCGGCGTGAGGGTTGGGGCTACTTCGGTTGCTGTTGGCTCACTTGTTGACGTAGGTGTGGGCGTTGGCGCTGTTTCGGTTGCTGTTGGCTCACTAGTTGGCGTTGGCGTTGAGGTTGGAGATACGGTCCACGTGTCCGTGCTATGGCAAAGGGAGCAAGGACCTGCCGCATGGTTATCTGGCGGTGTATGGCACAAGCTGCATTCTGTGTAGCTGGTGTGATCAAAGTTGATGGCTCCCCAACTGTCCACAATGTGACAGTTTGAGCACTGGCCATCGTAGTGTGCTGCTGGCGGATTGTGGCAAGAAGCGCAGTCGTCTAAGCCTGCGTGATTAAATGTTACCTCTGTCCAAATTTCCGTGTTGTGGCAGTTGGAACATTCGCCGTCGTAATGATTATCTGGCGGTGTATGGCAGGAAGCGCAATCGCTCAACCGGGAGCTATGGAGAATCTCTTGCCAATTATCCGTGGCGTGGCAGTTGGAACATTGACCGCGGTAATGGCCAGCGGGCCGGGAGTGGCAGGATTTACAATCAGTGTAGGTTTGATGGTCAAAGTTAATGTCGGACCAATTTTCTACTATGTGGCAGCTAGAGCATTGGCCCGGCCAATGAAAATCTGTGGCCTCATGACAGGTTATACAGTCACATGTCATGTCATGCTGGCAATAAACATGGGACCAATCATAGGTGTTGTGGCAAAGCGAGCATCTCGTTGTAAAGTGCCCCGCTGGCAGAGCATCTGCGTGACAAGCCAGGCAGTCCGTCATTTCACTGTGAATGATGGCCAAATCCTGCCAGCTATTGGTTGTGTGGCATGACGCACATGCCATGTCAGTGTGCCCTGCGGGGGCATCCTTCTCGTGGCAAGATTGGCAGTTTGTTAGCCCCACATGACTAAAGGTGACGTTAGACCAGTCAGTTGTGTTGTGGCACTTGGAGCATTGGTCTGCATAGTGACCAGGTGGGGCTTCTTGATGGTGGCAGTTTATGCAGTTGGGCAGGCCTGTGTGGTCAAAGTCATCCACCGTCCAGGAATCAAAATCATGGCAGGAACGGCAGTTGGTTGAATATTGGTTGTGGTTATTTTGATGGCAGGAGGTACACGCTCCTGAAAGCGCTTGATGATTAACCCAGGTCTGGTTCCAGGCATTGGTGAAATGGCAACTGCTGCACTGGCCCGGATAGTGGGCCAACGGCCGTTCCGCCTCATGACAGCTTACACAATCCACCTGACCCGCGTGGTCAAAGACCACCTCCGTCCACGACCCCGTACCGTGGCAGCTTTGGCACTGCCCATCATAGTGGCCAGCCGGCAGCACCTCGCCATGACAGCTCAGGCACTCCTCCTGGTAATTCGTGTGGTCAAAAGCCACCTCCGTCCAGGAATAGACATTGTGGCAGCTCAGGCACGCCCCCTCATAGTGCGGCAGCGGCGTCTCCGCCAGGTGGCAGGAGAGACAGGCCCCCATGCCCGTGTGGTCCACCGCCACCACTGCCCAATCCTCCACGTCATTGTGGCACAGCGTGCAGGCGCCCGGGTAATGCAGCTCCGGCGTCTCCCGCCGGTGACAGGACTCACACTCCGTCACCTCCGCATGGTCATAGGTAAACAGCGTCCAATCCTCCACGTCACTGTGACACAGCGTGCAGAGGCCGGGGTAATGCAGCGGCGGCGTATCCGGCAGGTGGCACGATTCACACTCCGTCACCTCCGCATGGTCATAGGCAAAGAGCGCCCAATCCTGCGTGTCCGTATGGCAGAGCTGGCACTCCCCAGGGTAGTGGGCGGGGAAAGCGGCCGCTTCCTGGTAGCTGGCAAAGACCAGGGGCGGCACCTGGGCCGGCAAATCCTGGGCATGGCAGGATTGACACTCCAGCACCCCCTCGTGGTCAAACTGGAAAGGCTGCCAGGAGGCGGTATCGTGGCACACCTCACACTCCCCGGCAAAATGCTCCGGATACACCACCCAGAGGTCATCAACCTTGGGGAAGAGCAGATTGGCCGTGATCTCCGCCGGCTGCAAGAAATGGCAGTCCGCGCAGACCGCCGAGGTGTCGGCATACTGGCCATCATGGTGGCAGCTTTCACAGGTCAGGTCCGCGTGACCGGCCGTCAGAGGGAAGGCCGAATGGTCCACGTCTTCGTCGAGGAAAGGGACCAGGGCCGCCTGGATGAGGCGGGGAATGCTGGGCTGGGCGGGGAGCTGGGCCACAACCTCGGCGGGAGTGGCCAGAGATTGCCAGGAGACCAGCCGCTCCGTCAGGGCAGCGATAGCCCCTGCGGCGTCAGGCTCCAGGGCGGAGAGGACGATTTCCGTGCGGCGGAGCAGCGCTTTGAACTGGGTGTAGAGAGGCTCCTGGTTGGGGCTGGGGACGGCGTTGATGTGGCGCACGGCCGTTTCCAGAGCGCCATCGAGGGCAGAGAGGGCGGCTGAGACGTCAGCGGCGTCTGCCTGGGCGAGGCTGGTGAGGCGGCGGTCGGCCAGGTCCAGGGCGAGGGTGGCCTGCTGCTGTTCCCCGGCGGTGAGGCGCAGTTGCGCCTGTTCCCCGGCGTGCTGCAGCGGGTACAGAATTTGCCCTGGGTGGCAAGGCCCATTATTGGCTAGAAAATGCTATTAAAGCCACCAAGCCCAATAGGCCAAAATTCATGATTACGGTGGCGATTACTCGTTTATTTTTGAGCCTGTTCATAAGCCCAATCCTTCAAGCCGTACAGCGGCTTGACTAATCCCGAAAAGAGTCAGAGGCGCGGCATCATGGCGTAGTGAAGGCGTGAGCCTCCGGCGAAAGTGGTTGAACGTTTGCCTGCGCATCCGCCTCTTTGAGCAATTCTTCTGCTTCACCCGGCACGCCGGTGGGATGGCAGGACGCGCAATCCTCTCAGTTCCACAATGTCGTATTCCAGGTGAATGGTGACCATTTCTTCTGGTTTGTGGTCATGGCATTGGTAGCAGGTGTTGGCTACGTAAGTGTCCAGGTGGCAGGTTTGGCAGGGGGCTGGCTCTTGGGCGCCGTGGTCCAGGGGGAAGTTGTGGCGCACCAACAGGGCTGGTGTCCATGATTCGGGAGAATGGCAGCGACCGCAATTCAAGCCAAACTGCCCCCGATGCACTTCTGGATCTTCGTGGCAGGCCATGCAGGCGTGGGGGTCAGATGCATCCTCGATTTGCATGTATACGTCACCAAGCTCTTCGGAGAGCATAGACGTGATGACAATGTCTTGGGAGCTGGCAACTTCCGCTACCGGCTGCCACTCATTGGTCTGAATGAGGGTGACTATTTCACCTATCTGATAATCGTTGAGGATGCCCCCTTCATTGACGTGCCAGGCGGCCATGGTGCTGCCGTGGGCGGCCCGGGCAATAACACGAAATAATGCGTCAGGGCTGGCTTCGGCCAGGGCAGGGTTGTTAAGCGCCGGCGTAACCCCCAAGCCTTCTCCTGCAGCCCCATGGCAGGTGGCGCAGTTTTCCACGTAGATAACGGCCGCTTCGGCCAAAACGCGTTCTTGTAAATCTGCCTGAGCCTGGGCAAGCCTTTGTTCTTCACGCAACGCATAGATGGGCAGGGCCACAACGAAGGTGAGCATGGCCAGTAGAGCGATGGTTGTGTAGCGGTTCATGGCATTTACCTCCTATGCGTGCTGCTCGTAAGTCAACTGATCCGGCGCAAAACGGGCACGCTGGATAAGCTCTTTAGTGTCGATAATGACCTGACCTTCCTCAATGAAGATGGCGAAGGTGTCCAGCGCGCGCTGCACCGGAGCATCGTCGATGTCGCCGTGGGCGTCAAAGCTGGAGGCGTGGCAGGGGCAGTAGAACTGCTCGGTTTGGGGCAGCCAGTTGACGGTGCAGCCCAGGTGGGGGCAGCGGCGGTAGATGGCCAGAAATCCCCCGTCAGTGGTGCGCAGCAGGAAGAAACGGCCGTCCCGAAATTCGGTCACGGATCCGGGGGGAAACTCTTCCACCAGGCCGGCCAGCACTTTGCCCTGTTGGGTGGCGGTTTCCTCGCGGGGCTGCAGGAAAATTAGGCCTGCACCTACCACTTCAATAGCAGCCAGGCTGCCCAGGCTGCCCAGGGCCAGGCGCAAAAAACGACGGCGGGATACGGCCGTTGCGGAAAACGGCCGTTCATCTGCGAATCTTTCATCACTGTTCATTTACCCACCTCCCCTAAAATGGCAGCACCAGGGCCATATTCGGTCCCCGGAAAAACACGCCCACTACCGTGAGCACTACCAGCGCCATCATCACAAAGGCAAAAAGCCCCACCAGCCCCTCTCCGTGGTCAGCCCGCATCATGCGCCGCGTACCGGCGTAAACGCCCAGCAGTCCCAGCAAGGCTGGCTACCAGCGGCAGAATGCCATTTGCGGCAATAATCGGCCAGTTTGGTAAAAGGGCGGGTAAATCCAGCCAGAACTCATCCACTACCACCAAAAATGGCACCAGGTACAGCGCCAGCAGCGCGCCAACCAGGGCTGTTTTTCGCCCCGTTGCCGAGCGAAAATAGACGGCGATATTGCCTTCCTGGCGGTCCAGCCGCGGCAGCAAGAGCAGCCCCAGCAGCACCAGGGTGACCAGGCTCATAGCTGCCAAAGCATTCATGTGCAGCAGCAGCTCCTGGAAGCCCATGAAGTACCACGCTGCTTTCGCCGGGTTTGGCGAGCGGGTGGGGTCGGCCAGTTCACCCAGGGGCGCGGGGAAAAACATGGCATAAATTGTGACGACAACCAGCACAACGGCCGCGGCGGCTAATTCACGCTGCACCAGATGCGGCAGCGTCGTTACCTGTTCCAGTGCTTCGTTCTCTTTCAGCACCCGGCGAGAAATCCCGCCATCTTTGCGGATGCGCCAAAAGTGATAGGTCAAAATGCCAATGAGCAGCACCGGCAGCACCGCCACGTGCAGGGCGTAGAAATTGCTCAATGCAGACTGCCCCACTTCTGGCCCGGCCAGCAAGAAACGGCTGATGGCGGCGCCGGCCAGAGGCACGTAGCTTAGCAAATTGGTGGCCACGGTGATGGCCCAATAGGCAAGCTGGTCCCAGGGCAGCAAGTAACCGGTAAAGTTGAAGGCCAGCACCACAATGAGCAGCAGCAGCCCTATGATCCAGTTAGTGGCCCGCCCCCGCTTAAAACCGCCGGTGAAAAAGACCCGCAGAAAATGCAGGAAGACGGTGATGACCAGCAGATTGGCCGACCAATGGTGGACCGCCCGGAACAAAGAGCCAAAAGGTACTTCCGTTTCCAGGGCCTGCACGCTGGCGTATGCCTCGACCACCGACGGCTCGTAGCGGAACATAAGCATGACGCCGGTGACGACCAGCATGGTGGCCAGCAGGGCGGAGATGCCCCCCAGGCCCCAGGTATAGCTCCAGCGTAGGGCGGCGCGCGGCACGCGGGTGGGATGCAGATGCAGGATAAGGTTGTTGGCGACGGTGCGCATCCGGCTCCGTTCTGCTTGCCATGTTGCCCGTTCCCGTTCTTCTGATGAAACCATGAGAAACCTCCTTGTTGCTCAATTGTTAAACGAGATAAGGGTATGGCCAGACACCCCATTGCTGGCCATACCCTGCTGAAATGAAATTAGATGCTTATTCGTTAGAACTAATTGGCAAGAATACCTGATGCAGTTCCTCCACAATCCATACTTCTAAGTCCACTGGTGATGACCAACGTCCCCCTCGGTCTTTGGCCGTAAAGCTAACTTCCACCCATCCGGGTTCGCTTAGCAGATCTTCGGCGAAGATTTCTAGTAATTGATCTGTACCTACTACGACGGGATCGCCTTCGGTACCTAAGGGCTTCACAAGCCATTGCATCTCCTCGATCTCGCCATCGGGCCCAAAGCCCCTGGCCGTCCCAAAGGTGATTAAGGAATCATTGTTAGCAAGGCTGAGAAAGGTGGTGTTGACATAAAGGATGGATGCAATTGGGTTAACGACTAACGTTGTATCATCTGGCAAATACATCATCCGGCGGAAGATGATGTCGCTGTCGTAAATCAGTTCATGACCGTCAGGTAAAATCTCTTCCTTCCATTGGTTCCACACAGCGTACATAAATGTACCACCGGGGTTGGCTAGCATGCCCGCTTCCCCTGACAAGTCATCCGTTTTGTTCTCCAGCCAAGGCCAACGATCCAGCAATAAGTCATCTTGGTCTGTGGTGTAATCCATGATTTCATACACATCGCCATACACAGTAGCGCGGCTGTAATAAAGATCGAGCGGTATAGCCTCGCCAACGTCCACAGTCGTGTTATCGCCAGTCTCATAGACCATGAAATACTTGGAGGGATCGCGCGCCAGGTCGTCCTCATATGGCAGGCCTACAAACGGGATTCCATTGTCGGTTAACCAATCTGTGCGAATGGTGGAGAAGAGCTTGAGACCGCCAGTGGGGGAGTAACGCGGGTCAAGGATGGTGACCTTATTGCCGGTGAGCAGGGAGACATTACGTGCCTGCTCGAACGCGCCAGCAGCATAGGTCCAGTCTGTGGGTACGACGGTTCCAATCGTATCGCCGTAATAGTTCTCGACGACCGTTATACCTTCACCACCAAGATCTGTTGGTGTTGTGGTCCAAGTCAGACCGCCGTCGAAGGAGCGGCGAACATAGAGATTGTAGTGGTCGTTGCCGACGCTGTTGGACTTCCAGTTAGGTGACCAGGCGTACATCATCATGACATAGTCACCGTCGAGAAAGCCGCGGTGACCCTTGGCTACGTCGTAGGGGTTTTCCCAGGATTGGTCGTCTAGGTCGTTGTCATCCTCACAGCCAACAATCGTGGCTGCACCGTCGCACTGACGCCATTCATAAACTTTGGGGAAGTCACCCTCGTTGTCAGGGATACTGCCGTCATCGGCAACTGGAAATAGATCTGCGCAGTTGTCATTGCCAGAGCCGCCATCGCAGGTAACGATGGTACTGCCAGAGATATTGATAGCGGGTGAGAGGCATAGACCCTGCAAGTAATTCGGATTGAGACCGTCAGTGTAGACCCACTCAGCGCATTCCATGTTTTCGTAGGCGTAGGGGTTGTCAACAGTTGGGTCAAAACCATCGGGGATAATCACGCGGCGCAACATGATGTCGGCTGGACCCCCCTGGTTGATGATACCCTGCTTGTAGATCAGCATTGCTGCTAGCCCACTATCCGAGCCCTCTGCAGCAGTTACTGAGTTGGTGGTCAGCGCAAAGCGGCGAGCGATTTCGGTCAGGTAGTATTCGCCCTCGTTTAGCAAGTCAACCTGAACATCATAGAATTCCCCTACTCCACCCGTGCAGTAATCTTCTGCCTCGTCTTTGCATATGGCGGGTTGGTTTAGCATTCCACCTTGGGCCACAATATCTGGGTGGAACATGTCGAAGCTGTGGTACCAGACATCTTTACCGATGTCAATGGGGTCTCCGTCTTCATCGATAATATCACCCAGTGCTTTGGTTTCTTCGTAAGCCATCACCACCCAGGCGCTTTTTGTTTCGTCTGCCAGGGTATACGGCTTTAGGTTCCAGCGAGTGCGGGTGGACGCAACACGGCCGTTTAACACGCGACCATCCTCGGTTTTGCAAATTTGCAGAGTATTGGTGCCATCTGGCGTTGTCCAAGGTACTATTTCGGCGCAGAAATCAGCGTCGGCCTCAGGCCCAGTCAGATCTAGCAAAGGTTGCACGTTAGTGTGGTCAATATCGTCGAGTGTATCAAAATCGATATAGCAGTATGGATCGCTGTTTGTGGCCTTACACATGTTGTTGTCGGTTAAGCGTAAGGGAATAGCCATCGGGATATATGGTTTAGGCATGGTGGTGTCGGTTAGGAGAGCATACTCATCCATTGAGATTGCCCCAACCGTATCATCTGCGACAAACACTTTATCAAAGTCTTCATAGCTAATGTAGGAGTACCACATATCGGTCTTAGCGTTGGCGATGGCGCCAGACCAGCCTTCACCAGGACCAAGACCCTGGCCGGGGCGCAGCCCTTCAGGGTCTTCTTGCCAGGTTAGAACACAGCCGGATGCAGCACAATCCACGGCTGGCAGGTTGGCGTCCCGCTTTCCAGAAGTCAATCGTTCAGGTTTTGCCCACATCACATAAGAAGCCTCAACAGCCTCCGTGGCGGGATCGTCGCCGGCAAGCAGTTTGCCGCGCGCTGTCCAGACACAGCTATAGGGAATTTCTCCAACTTCCGGGAAGCCTTGCTCAGTGTAGTTCACTGAGCCTTGAGCCCCTGCGACCCCGAAAAAGTCATACAGATAGACCGCGTCTTTGCCATAGGTGGTTTCGAGATCTTCAAGATAAAGAGCATCTTCGGACGGGTCCAGTGTGTAAAGCGGTGTGCCCCCGTCACAATACTTGCTGGCCCAGGCAACCAGGATACGATCACCAGTAACCTGGTGGACCAGAGCGTGTACACCCCCAGCATATTCGTGCCCATTGGCCAGAGTGAAAGAAGACAAATCAGCCGAGCGGGAAAGATTAGTATTTTTCCAGCTTGTGCCATCGTCTAATGAAACACCCACAAAGGCATCGAACTCGCCGAGGGCAATCCCACCCTGGATGCTAACCATACCTTCGGGCGTCGTATCTACTCCACCAATCTCATCAATGTATACTGATACAAGCGGCTTAGCGAACTCACGCGGATCATAAGCTGCAGTTTCTGCATCGTCGTCAAGGATATAGTTGTCTACAGGACCCAAAACCCCGGCCGCAGATTGCGCCGGTACATAAAAGTCCATCATGTAAATTGCAGCTTTTTCAGTTTCGCCTTCCGGAGTCTTAGAAATATTTCGCCGGAACAGGACGCCATCTTCGGCCAGCGAAATACTGCTGGTTATGATGATGACACTCACAACGAGTAACAATACAATTAAGTGTTTCGCTTTCATGATAAAGGTGCCTCCTCTTTCATAATTGGCAGCCGGACAGAACCAGCCTGGCAGGCTGCATCAAATTAAATTGGGGGCAATCACAGGGTTCGTTGGATTTTGGCTCCCCAGCTTTTGACCCCATAACACATGGTACCAGGATACTATGTGCCACTTAACAAATCCTGAATCGAAGGACTTTTTCTGGAAAATTGCTGCTTTTTGCCAAACTTGGCTCATAGGTAATAAGTGTGCATGACTTATTGTAGACCTCAGAGGTTTGCCAAACCTCTGAGGTCTTTAGCACACATTGCATAGATGAGCCCTAAATTTATGTTTCTTCGTCGGAATTGCGCAGCTCTTCGCTGATCAAGATCTCAATTTCGCCGCGCAAGGTAGAGGCCAGCTTTTGACAGTATTGCAAAGCATCCAGGCGCACCTGGCGGGGTAAGGCGAGGTGGATGAGTTTTTGGTAGGCGCTCTCATTGTCGGGGTTAAGGGTGAGGGCCTGCAGAAAATGCGTTTTCGCCTCTTGAGGCTGGTCAAGCTGGGCGTATAGGTCTCCCAAGGCTTCCAGGATGGTCCACTTAAGCTTGTCGACCTGCTGGGCGTTATTTTGAGACCACACGGGCTGCTGCTGCAGGTCTTGGAGGTAGCTGCCGCGAAACAACTGCAAGATGGCCTGGTACTGCTGCAAAGCGAGGCGCGGGTTGGGCTCAAGTTGGGCTTTGATAATTTGGGCCGTGACGTGGTTGGTGTCAAACCAGAGGGGTATGTCCGGATTGATCTGGTAGGATTTTTTGTGGCGCAAGATGTAATGGGATCGGGTGGCGTCAAGTAATTTCGGTTCCAGGCAAAGACGCAGGTGCAGAACGGCCGTTTCTAATGATGCCTGGGCCATAGACCGGGGGAGTTCAGGCCAAAAAACGTGACGAAGCTCCTCCTTGTCCACAAAACCATGCTCCGCCTGCGCCAAATGGACCAACAGTGCCCGCACAACTGGGTTTTTCCAAAAATGGCCCTCCACATGTGAGCCATCCATGCGCTGCACCAGGAGCGGACCGAGCAGAAAGAGTCGCAGCGCTTCTACTTGCGTACCTGGTATTTCGTGGGGGCGAATCAAATGGATGAGCAGAGGCTGCTCGCCATTGGTTAAATGTGCAGCAGGAATGGTGCTGATGTTTACATCCGTGTGCAGGCCAGAGTGGCCTTTCACCAGTAGGTCAATGTTCTTGACCGTCTTTCCAGCGCGCATCTGCATAATGATCTGGCAGTCTGGACGGCAAAAGGAAAGCCCCCCTTTTGTAACTCCGCCCATCACTTTCCAGCAATGTTGCCCTAAGGCTGCTGAAGATTTTTGCGCAAAAATGGATTCGGCTGATCGATTCCAAAAAATAATGCGCTGTTTGTCATCAATCGCGAAGGCAGCGTCGCTAATATCGGCAAAAAGGTTGAACAACTTATTCATGATGGGTTGGCTCCTCATTCCTGACACGCCTTGGGGGGTGGGGAAATATTCCGCAGCGTGTCTTCATACAAGGTACCCTACTTAACTAAACCAACCCTAAACAGAATTATTGGATGCCCGAAATACCAGATGTTCTCAATTGGCAAGTTCACTGAAATAAAAAAAGAGCCTTGCAGCTCTTCATGACTGGTGCAGTTAGATTAAAAACAGCTATATTCCCTGGCAAATGCGGGCCATTAGCTGATTGGTTTCCTCACTCAGCATGATGTTTAGCTCTTCTTCCAGGGCAGCCGCCAATCGCTGGCACTTACTCAAAGCTTCTGCCCGGCGTCCTTGCCGCATCAACAGCTTGATGAGGCGCTGCGCTGTCACCTCACGGCAGGCGTCCAGGGCTAAAATGCGCTCATACAGCGCTTCTGCTTCTTTATTTTGGCCTACTGTTTCATGAACCGTCCCCAGTTCATCCATAGCCGCCATGTACAGCAGCCGATACCGCTCTTGTTCTCCGGCAGATAACACCCTTGTTCCTTCCAAGTCGGCCAAAAAATCGCCCCGGAAAAGGGCTATGGCAGACTCGTAGGCATCAATTTTATCTTGTAGTTCTATTTCAGTGCGGGCGCGGCGGATTCCAGCTTCATAGGCTCTTACATCCAGCCAATGGTCCTCAATATCGGCAAGATAATATTGTCCGCCTTCATAAATGACATATTTAGAATCGCTGACCTTTTGTAAGTCTGGTTCCAGGCTGCGGCGTAAGCCATAAATGGTTGTATTGAGGTTTTGCAGCGCCGCTTTGTAAGGCGCATCGGGCCACAAGATCTCAATAATGCGTTCGCGAGACACCGATTGACCTTCTTGAATGGCGAGATAAGCCAACAGGGCCCGTACCTTGACCCGATTCCAAAGGGGCCCCTTGACAACTGACCCGTCTGGTCGCGTGACGTGGGTGGGACCCAGCAAGTAAATACGCAGCCGCCGCCTGGTGTGAATGGGCGTGTCGCGCAGGCGCCAGAGGTGGACCAGCGTGACGGGTTTATTTGTAACGGTTTGTCCCGATAAGGGGATGGTACTGACATTAATGAGGACTTGCTGACCGTCATGGTGCCTGACCATTAAATCGAAACTGCCAATGGCTTTGCCGTCATTAATTCTTTTGTGCAACGGGCAATTCGGGCGGCAGTATGGCTGCCCTTCTAATGTTTCCCCTTGCAGCACCTCCCAGCACTTATGGCCGATGACATCTTCGCGGCTGTAGCCCAATAATTTAGCCGCGGCCGAATTCCAGGAAACAATTTCCTGTTGATTATTTAGGATAAAAACGCCGTCTCCTGTGTTGTGGAATAAGCTGGTAATGACTTTCATATGGATGATTGTTTTGTGTTGACGAAAGTTTAAATTACCTCATCATGTTGCGGCAGGGCTCGGCATTGCCGACAACTGCTCTGACAATTTCATTTTGCACTCTTGTGCTTTCAAATAATCTTGCTTTCCTTCATAAAGTTTGCGGGCATTGATCAGGGCAGTTATATGCGCTTGTGCCAGGCGTCTTTGTTCTGATTGGAACCAACAGGAGCACGCATTTAGGCCAGCAAGCATTTCCCCCTGGTTTAAGGCCAGCGCATGCTCGTAATGCTCTAAAGCGGTATCCGGATTGTAACTACGCAGACCTTTTTGAATGTGATCTTCAAAGTTTAGGACATCCAGCCACACACAATCTAGCTTCAGGCGATAAAAACCCTTTTCGCAATCTATGTATTGGGAGTTTTGGGCATATTTTAACTCTGGCTCTAAGAAGCGCAGCAGGTTAGAAACGGCCGTTTCCAATTTTGGCTGTGCTTTTTCTAGGGGCAGCTCTGGCCACAGGCATTCATGCAAGGCCGCAGTAGAAACCGGCTGGCCGCGATGCACAAGGAGACAGGCTAACAAATTCCGTGCCTGAGACTGCTGCCATTTTTTCCCGCCCAGTAACAAGCCATCTGGGCGAATTACGTCAAATGTTCCCAGGATAAATATTTGTAATTCCAGAGGTGAAGTGCAGGTAGATTTCATGGGGCGGTGCAGATGCACCAGGGAAACAGCTTCCAGCCCGGCGCTCTCTTTTTGCACCGGCAGGGTGCTGACATTGATGGCGAATTTTTGCCCGGAACGGCCGTTCACCACCAAATCGATGTGACGAATTGGCTGGCCAGTTCTAACTTGCTGAATGACCGGGCAGTTTGCCGCACAATAAGGTTCCCCCTCCAGGGTCGTCCCCCGTAAAAGCTGCCAGCATTTCTGTCCTAAAGCCTCTTGCGCAGAGTACCCCAGCATTTTTTCGGCCGTATGGTTCCATAGAATGATGTTTTGCTCTAAATCTAAAGCAAACGCGCCGTCCCCTACATTCTCGAAAATTTCAAGTTGGTTGTTCATGATTGCCATTTGACCTCAGAATCTGACTTGCATTTTCTGCAAAATTACCGTTCAAACAAACCCGCGTCACAATGGCTCCAGCCCGCAAATCGGCTATCTTATAGGTTAAACTTTTGCAAAGCAGTTTTTCCAGTAATAAACCTCATCAACTCCGTATGACGTTTATCACGAGTTTTACCTGAAAAACTGACAGAACTAATGGAAAAAGGGGATAGGAGAAAAACTCCTATCCCCCGACCTATGGAGGTACCAATGATTTACTGCTAAGCCCCATCAGGAGGATGGTTCAGTGGGGGGCTCAATACCAGGAGGCTCAGGAGTTTTGTCAAAAATAGGTACTTCAATTGTCGCAGTGGGTTCTGTTTTCTCCGGCGTGCTTGTAGGTAAAGGAAGCTCTGGTGTATTGGTTGGCAATGGTGGCTCAGGCGTACTGGTTGGCAATGGTAGCCCAGGCGCTTCCGCGGTGCTGGTAGGATCAGGTGGTTCGGGCGTGGATGTTGGGTTAGGTTCACCTGGAGGCGTTGGAGTAGGCAAGGGTGTCCAATCATCGGTTGTGTGACATTGCGAGCATTGCCCTGGAGGGTGCCCATCAGGTGGCGTATGGCAACTTCGGCACTCATTTGCGCCACCGTGATCAAAGGTCAAATCATCCCAGCTATTGGTTGTATGGCAGTTGGAGCATTGACCATTAAAATGATCCGTGGGCGCAGTGTGGCACTGGTTGCAAATCGTATAGCCAGTATGGTCAAAGGTAACATCCCACCAGTTATCGGTAACGTGGCAGTTTGAGCATTGGCCGTCGTAATGGTTCGATGGCGTGTCGTCACTGTGGCAAGAGGTGCAATCTACCAGCCCATCATGGTCAAAATCGATCTCTGTCCAGTTGTCCGTTATGTGGCAGTTAGAGCATTGCCCATCATAATGGTCCGGTGGCGCATCAGCCGTGTGGCAGGCCACACAGTCCGTCAAGCGGTCATGCTTAATTTCTGTCCAATTTTCCGTGATGTGACAGTTGGAACATTGGCCGCGATAATGGCCTGCAGGCCGCGCATGACACGATTTGCAATCCGTGTAGGTTACATGGTCAAAGTGAATGTCTGACCAATCTTCCACGGTGTGGCAGTCTGAACATTGCCCTGGCCAATGCCCACTTGGAGCTTGATGGCAAGAAGTGCAGTTGTTCATGTCATCGTGATTTACGCTGATCTGGTTCCAGTCAGTCGTGTTGTGACAGTCGATACAACTGGCGTCGAAATGCGGATCTGGCATTTCATCAGCATGACATGCGAGGCAGTCGGTCAGTTCATCGTGACTAACGCTCACAAATTGCCAGCTAGCGGTGACGTGACAGTTCGAACATTGCCCCGGGTAATGCTTTGATGGCGCATCTTCTGTGTGGCAGGAGAGGCAGTCTGTATATCCATCGTGATTAAACCCATTGCCACTCCAGCTATCAACGCCATGGCAGTTAGCACACTGCCCTGGATAATGGTCCGGTGGCATGTCGCCAGCGTGACAGGTGCTGCAATTTGTTTGCCCAGTATGGTCAAAGCCAACAGGTGGCCAGCTTTCTGTGCTGTGGCAACTACTGCACTGCCCTGAATAATGGCCACCAGGTGGTTGATGACAATGGGTACACTTGTTGAGTCCCTCATGATTAACCCAGGTCTGGTTCCAGGCATTGGTGAAATGGCAACTGCTGCACTGGCCCGGATAGTGAGCCAACGGCCGTTCCGCCTCATGACAGCTTACACAATCCACCTGACCCTCGTGGTCAAAGACCACCTCCGTCCACGACCCCGTACCGTGGCAGCTTTGGCACTGCCCATCATAGTGGCCAGCCGGCAGCACCTCGCCATGACAGCTCAGGCACTCCTCCTGGTAATTCGTGTGGTCAAAAGCCACCTCCGTCCAGGAATAGACATTGTGGCAGCTCAGACACGCCCCCTCATAGTGCGGCAGCGGCGTCTCCGCCAGGTGGCAGGAGAGACAGGCTCCCATGCCCGTGTGGTCCACCGCTACGACCGTCCAATCTTCCACATCATTGTGGCACAGCGTGCAGGCGCCCGGGTAATGCAGCTCCGGCGTCTCCCGCCGGTGGCAAGACTCACACTCCGTCACCTCCGCATGGTCATAAGTTAACAGCGTCCAATCCTCCACGTCACTGTGACACAGCGTGCAGAGGCCGGGGTAATGCAGCGGCGGCGTATCCGGCAGGTGGCACGATTCACATTCCGTCACCTCCGCATGGTCATAGGCAAAGAGCGCCCAATCCTGCGTGTCCGTGTGGCAAAGCTGGCACTCCCCAGGGTAGTGGGCGGGGAAAGCGGCCGCTTCCTGGTAGCTGGCAAAGACCAGCGGTGGCACCTGGGCCGGCAAATCCTGGGCATGGCAGGATTGGCACTCCAGCACCCCCTCGTGGTCAAACTGGAAAGGCTGCCAGGAGGCGGTATCGTGGCACACCTCACAATCCCCGGCAAAATGCTCCGGATACACCACCCAGAGGTCATCAACCTTGGGGAAGAGCAGATTGGCCGTAATCTCCGCCGGCTGCAAGAAATGGCAGTCCGCGCAGACCGCCGAGGTGTCGGCATACTGGCCATCGTGGTGGCAGCTTTCACAGGTCAGGTCCGCGTGACCGGCCGTTAGAGGGAAGGCCGAATGGTCCACGTCTTCCTCGAGGAATGGGACCAGGGCCGCCTGGATGAGGCGGGGAATGCTGGGCTGGGCGGGGAGCTGAGCCACAACCTCGGCGGGGGTGGCCAGAGATTGCCAGGAGACCAGCCGCTCCGCCAAGGCAGCGATAGCCCCTGCGGCGTCAGGCTCCAGGGCGGAGAGGACGATTTCCGTGCGGCGGAGCAGCGCTTTGAACTGGGTGTAGAGGGGCTCCTGGTTGGGGCTGGGGACGGCGTTGATGTAGCGCACGGCCGTATCCAGAGCGCCATCGAGGGCAGAGAGGGCGACTGAGACGTCAGCGGCGTCTGCCCGGGCGAGGCTGGTAAGGCGGCGGTCGGCCAGGTCTAGGGCGAGGTTGGCCTGCTGCTGTTCCCCGGCGGTGAGGCGCAGTTGCGCCTGCTCCCCGGCGTGCTGCAGCGGGTACAGAATTTGCCCCGGATGCATTGGTGAAGTAGCGCCCAAATATGCTGCACCTGTCAACAGGCTCAGCAAAATAAGGTTCAGAAAGATGAAGGATAGAAACTTTTTGTTCAGAAGCTTTTTCATAAGCCCAATCCTCCAAGCCTGGATGGCGATTTCGCTAATATCCAGGCTTTATTGGCACCATTCCCTTAAAGAGCTGCCCCGCACGCATGGCAGTAGCGTGACTCGGTACGCTGACGCACTCCGCATTGGGGGCAGTAGTTGGGGGTAGGAATGTAAGCAGCATCTGGTTTGCGCTGCCTAGTGCGAAACCAGGTGAACCCAGATATGCTGCCAACTACCACCAGCGCTAACAAGCCAATAACCCACGAGGGAATGGTGGTGTTGTCGGTTATGGCATGAGCGCTGCTGCTTTCGTTGAATCGGGGCACTGATGGCGTGGGGTCAGATTTGGTGTATTGAACAGAAACGGCCGTTTCCGCGCCCGCAGCCATCGCACCCAACTGGAATTGATAAAAGGTAAGCCCATACGCATCGATTCTTTGTCCGCCAGATGTTGGCGTGGTGGAAAACCCTTCCGCAGTGCGCGGTTGTTGTACTTCAACCACGAGGTCAGCCACCGGTTGCAGCGGGCTAACGGCAAAGGTAAACTGCTTTTCTGGGCTGGCGGTCAAGGGGTCGAAATAATACTCGAAGAAAAAGTGGGCATTGTCGATGGCGTAGGTGGCCACAGACCAACGGGCATCTATTGGGTCATTTGCCAGGTCAAAAGTACGAGGCGATGGCTGCCCATCGGCCATGTTGATGATGGCCATCTGATTTATTTGCGCATCCCGCGGCACGCGAAAGCTCAAGGTTTGGGGCAGGCTTATGTTTTCGGCCAGGCGGCCCTGCACAATGACCAACACCCGAGGGTCATCAAATTCTGGCATGACCTGGATGTTGAGGCGCTGTATGGTGGGGGTGGAAACGGCCGTTGCTGCTCCGTCTTCTTGCCCCAACCGTGGCTGCCCCAAGACTGGCGCAGGCAGCAGGCAAGTGAGGGCCAGTATCCAGACAAACCAGATCCACCCCCGGTTTTTGTGGCAAAAACTGTACTGGCAAACCTGCTGATATTTTTGAAACATCGCTTTTCCCTAATTATTCATCCTGTGATACAGGCAAACCGCTCATTGCCAGCGGTAGAGTATCTCCCGGCTCGCCGGTAGGATGGCAGGAGACGCATGAAACGTCCGGCGCGTAGTCGGGTGCGTTTTCAGCCGAGTGGGCAGCCTGCATGTCTGGCAGTTCGTGGCACCCTTCACAGGTGACCTCTGTGTAAGAGGTTACGTGGCAGGAAACGCATTCCAGGGTTCCTTCATCACCATGATTGAGCATAAAACGATGCTGGGTGAGCTGGGCAGGGGCCCAGGCAACGGCCGTGTGGCAGCGGGCACAATCTTGACCGAACTGCCCGGCATGGACGTCTGGCTCTATGTGGCATGATTCACAGGTCTGTGTAGTTCCGGCAAAAACCTGATCGGCATGGCATTCAATACAGCCTATTTCCTCATGTCCTTTTTCCAGCTCATAAACAGCATCATGGTCAAAATCAACCATGCTGGCTGTTCCATCATGGCAGCCTAGGCAGTTGTCCCCATGCTCGCTGCTGTGGTGGGCAATCAGTTCGCCATCCGCCTCTTCATGGCAGGCTACGCAGCTTACCTCGTCGCGAGCAAAACGCCCCTCAGTGTGGCAATCCTCGCAGACCATTTGCGTGCCATCGAAACGGGTTTCGTGATGCTCCAGGGTGAAGCCGCTCAGCTCCTTGTGGTTGATGTTGCTCAACAGCACCTCGCTGATGACGGCGTTCCGGCCGCGGTGCTCGATATGGCAGGTCTGGCATTTTTCCGTGCCGGGCAGAAGACTGTGCAGCCCCACGGCTTCGGCGCGCTGTTGGGCAATTTCCATGTGGCAATCCTGGCACTTGGTGTCAGTGACGCAGTGCACGGGAGCATGGCAGTGGACGCACTCCTGCTCGAACATAGCGTGGGAATCGAAGTCGCCCAGGGTTTCGCCGCTGCGATTAACGCCCGAAAGCGGGCCGGGGCTGAGGTATAGGTGGAGCACATCGTAATGAGCATAAACGGCCGTGCCCATTCCGAGGATCATTAAAACCCCTATACCTACCAACAAGGGGTGTAAGGTTATCCGGAAGTGAGAGCCTTTTTGTTTCATAATTCCTCCATAGGAATCAACAGGTCTCCGTGCTAACCAAATCAGGCTGCCTGATTGCTAACCATTGATATGCCGTAAGGGTATGGCCAGACTGCTCCCCTTTTCTGGCCATACCCTGTTAAGAAAATCTAGTCGATTATTCGTTGACGGCTAGCGGTAAGAAAGTCTGGTGCAGTTCTTCCACTATCCATACCTGGACATCCACGCCAGGGGACCAATTACCGCCTTTATCCTTGGCCTGGAATTGGAAGGAATGCCAACCGGGTTGGAAATTGCTGCCGGGATGGCTCCACCCTTTCTCGTTGCTGAGGAATGTGGTCACACCGTTAAACGTATCTGTCCATAATACTTCGTCAATGTCGTCTTCTGGCGGGCCGCCGGCATGGTCGCCGTCGCGGGCAGACCCGATGAAAGTGAGCGTGTCTTCGTAGTCAGCTACCCAATGGCTGGCATACAAGATGGAGACAATTGGCGGAGTGCTTTCCGATTCTTCACTATCCAGGTACATGATGCGGCGGAAAATAGCATCGCTTTCAGAGACATTCTCGTGCTCATCTTCCTGCCATTGGTTCCAAATGACGTAATAGAAGGTACCGGCATTGTTGGCCGTGTTGGCTGCTTCTCCGGAAAGGTCTTCCCGATCATGCTCCAGCCAGTCGAAGCCTTCTACAATTTCTCCATCACCTGTCGTGTATTCAACTAGGTCGTAATCATCACCCCAGTTGGTGGCGCGACTGTAAAAGAGGTCTAATGGCACGGCTTCACCTTCAGCTACAGTGGTGTTGTCGCCGGTCTCATAGACCATGAAGAACTTGGAGGGGTCGCGAATGTCGTCATCATACCCTTCGAAACCAATTTCTTTTAGGTCTGTAATGGGCAGCATTTTGATACCGCCGGTGGGTGTGTAGCGCGGGTCGAGAATGGTAACTTTGTTTCCGGTGAGCTGCGAGAGGTTGCGAGATTGCTCGAATTCACCAGCGCCGTAGGTCGTACAGACAGTGGTGTATTCTGAACCGGCGCCATAGTTTTCACAGGTTTCGGTGCCATCACCACCAAGAGAAGCTGGAGTGGTCGTCCAGGTAGCACCACCATCGAAGGAGCGACGAGCGTAGAGATTGTAATGGTCGTTGCCGACGCTGTTGGCTTTCCAGTTGGGAGACCAGGCGTACATCATCATGATGAAATCGCCATCAATAAAACCACGGTGCCCTTTGGCCACGTCATAGGGGTTCTCCCAAGACTGGTCATCGAGGTTATCTACTGTTTGCACCCATTCGGTTACCTTGGGAAAAGATGAACCATCTTCAACGCCATCCCACGGGAATGCTGCTGCGCAGTCTGCCCCGCTGGTGCCGTTATCGCAGGACACGATGGTGCCGCCAGAGACGTTGATCATGTTGCTTAAGCATAAGCCTTCCACATAACGTGGGTTCGATCCATCGGTGTAAACCCATTCGTCGCAAGCCATGTTTTCATAGGTGTAGGGGTTATAGCCTTCGGGCAGGCAACGCTCGACTGTGTCCTCCGTTACTGCTTCGCCGGTATCACAGTCCAACCATACATCATCTGGAACCACGATCCGACGCAGAAAGATGTCGGCCGGGCCACCCTGGTTGAGGATGCCCTGTTTGACGATCAGAACTGCTGAGACGCCGGCGTCGCCAATTTGGTGAATAGGCTGCGAGAAGTGTGAGAAGCGGCGGGCGATTTCGGTTTCATAAAACTCATTCTCAAAATCGTCTACCAGCAATGGGAAGAATTCGCCCTCTGTGCAATCTTCATCCTGTGGGCCACAAACTGCCGGTTGGTTGAGCATACCGCCTTGCATCACGAATTCCGGGTTGCGAAGATCGAAGGTGTAATACCACATGTTCTTACCGATGTCTTCGGGTTCTATATCTTCCTCAGTAGACCCTTCGCCTAGGGCTTTAGATTCTTCTGCGCCCATAATGACAAAGGCGCTATCGTAGACACCAATTTCAGTGGTGGCATAGGGCTGGACGTTAACACGTGGGCGAGAAGCGCCGACACGCCCTTGGAGGATACGGCCGTCTTCCGTCTGGCATAGATTGAGAGTGGTTCCGCCTGGATTGGTCCATTGAACGACTTCGGTGCAGAGAGTAGAGTCTTCTGATTGGGTAATATCAACTGTGCCATCATCCCAACCTTCATCCGGCAACTCCGTCAGCCAAGGATTGTCGTTGTCAAAATCAATATAGCAGTACAGGTCGCTGCCAGTGCTCTTACACATCTTGTTGTCGGTCAGACGAATAGGCATGGCCATGGGCAAAGCGACTTTAGGCATCGTCTCGCCCTCGTAATCGGCGATATCTACTGCGGTTGCATCGTCGGTGTCATCACTCATCACCATCACAAAATCTTCGATAGAGATGAAAGAGTACCACAGGTCGGTTTGCTGGTTAACAACAGCGCCAGACCAGCCTTCACCGGGACCAAGTCCTTGACCGGGACGCAGCCCTTCGGGATCTTCTTGCCAGGTCATCATGAAGCCGGCGGCGCCGTCAGCGTTCATCTCCAGGCGGTTAGCGTCACGCCGTCCAGAGGTCAGGCGTTCGGCCTTGGTCCAGATGATGTCATACCCCATGGTGCCAGTATCATCTAGCTCGACGGGCAGAAGTTGGCCGCGAGCAGACCAGACGCAGGAGTAGGGAATTTCGCCGACTTCGGGAAAACCTTGGAGGGTGTAGTCAACAGACTTTTGGCTGCCGGCCACGCCCCAAATATCTCGTACATAGAGGTCTGGTAAGCCCAAATGCGGTCCTGCAGGGCCACAACCTCTTCATCCGAAAATGTGTACGTGGGCGAGCCGCCATCGCAGTAGTTGCTAATCCAGCCGACCAGCACTTTGTCACCGGCAATGGCAAAGGTCATATTGTGGGCGTCACCAGGAAATGGAGTGCCATTTGTTAAGGTGAATGAGGAGAGGTCTGCGGAATTGGACAGGTTGGTAGCGTTTCCAGGTGGCGCCGTCGTCTAGAGAGAGTGCGGCATAGGCGTCGTGGGCGCCGAGACCTGCCCCGCCACTTAAAATTTCGTAGAGCCCTGCTTCTTCATCGTGTTCTGGCAGGCTGTCAATGTAAACGGAGATCAGCGGCTTGGCGTACTCGCGAGTCATGTATGCGGTGTCGGTGATGGTTGTGTAATACTCGATCGTTGTTAGCTCGCCGGCTGAGGTCTGCGCAGGCACATAGAATGACATGTGGTTAAGATTTGCGCGCTCAGTTTCCTGATCCGGCGTCTTGGAAATATTGCGGCGGAACATCTCGCCATCATCGGCCAGCGAGATGCTGCTGGTGATGACGACGATGCTCACAATTAGTAACAAATAGAGAAAACTCTTCGCTTTCATTTTTAGGTTGCCTCCTCAAATGTTTTAAAAGGGTTGCCAGATAGTTAAACAATGGTGCTGTTAAGCTGAAGCTGGAATGCCTCCTGGTACCACAATACCAGGACCCACTCAACTAACACTCAACGAATGATGGCTCCTCCTCAATTCATGTGTGCCTCCCTTACGTTTCATTAAGCAGCTCGCGGAATTCGACATCCAGAATGATGTCTAATTCGCTGCGAATTGCGGCGGCCAGCCGTTGGCAGTATTGCAGCGCCTCGATTTTGCTGCTGTGGGGTAAGGCCAGGTGAATGAGTTTTTGGTAGGCTGTGTCGCAGTCGGGGTTGAGCATTAAGGCGCTGAGGTAATGCTTTTTAGCTTCTTGCGGCTGACCAAGCTGTTGTTGTATGTCGCCAAGGGTTTCCAAGATATTGATGTGCAGGTTTTGGGTGTACAGGTGCCGGGATGGGGTCCATACGGCCGTTTTGCTCAAATCGGTCAGGTAATCCCCGCGGAACAAATGCAGTAAATCAGAAAGCATTTGCCTGGCCCTTTTGGGATTTGGTTCCAGTAGGGCGTTTTCTAGATGGGCGGTGACATGATTTAAGTCAATCCAGAGGGGAATCTGGTCATAAAACTGGTAGCTGTTGTCTTTATAGAGAATATACTTGGAATCTTGCGGGGATTTAATCTCTGGTTCCAGGGAAAGGCAGAGGTGCAGAACGGCCGTTTCCAGGGCGGCTTGGGCAATCGTACTCGGCAAGTCAGGCCAAAGTTTTGCCATTAATTCCGCTTCAGGAACAGGTGCGCCTTCGGCTTGAGCCAATAAGACCAGCAGCGCCCGCACCTCGGCCGTCTGCCAATAGGCACTATTTACAAACGAGCCATCCAGCCGCTGCACACGGACCGGTCCTAACAAATAGACCCGGAAGGTGCCAAAAAGGACGTCTGGTTTTTGCAGGGGCCGTAACAGGTGAATGAGGAGCGGTTTGTCTCCGTTCCACCCTTCTGACCCAACCGGAATCGTGCTGAAATTTACCGGGATGGTTAGCCCATTATGAACCTTGATAGCAATATCTATGTTATCGGTTGGCTTATCACCCTTAATTTCCAAAACGATGGGACAGTTGGCCCGGCATAATGGTAAGCCATCTTTTGTGGTCCCTTTTAACAGTTTCCAACAGGGCTGCCCTGCGGCTGTTTCCGCCTTGTAGCCTGTCAGGGCTTCAGCAGTTTTATTCCAGAAAATGATGCGTTGATCCACGTCAACGGCAAAGGCAGCGTCGCTGCTATGTTCAAATAGGGTAAACAACTTGGTCATGGCGGCTCTCCACTTTCCCAATATTGCCAACGTGCAGGTTGCCTGGTACCAAGGTACCAGTACAAACTCAACCAACAGTCAACCAAAGTCAGAAATAGGATTATTACAGGAGAGAAGTAAGAGAGGGATGGATGGATGTTGCCGAAGTTGAAGGTCTTACTAGCGTTGAATGATGGGCAAAAAAACGGGGAAATTTGGCACTAAGAATGCTTTGCCGCGGTAAAGAAAAGCCCGACCTCGCAGCTCGGTTTGGTTGCGGTACTCCGGCGCACCAATTACCAAATCCGCGAAACCATCTTTATCAACGTCGCCGCCGGGTCCTACGGCAAAGCCTAACATGGTTTCAGATTTGTTGCCTTCCGCGGTCCAAAGAGGCTGGGAAGTGAGGATGAAGGGAGCGCCAAGATAAATGAAGGCCATCCCCTCTTCCGCCTGATCCTGAGTGTACTGGTAAGCGCCAATCACCACGTCTGCAAACCCATCCTGGTTCATATCCCCGGCACAGTTTACGGCATGGCCAAAGCGGGAGAGCGGTTGGTCAGAAACGGCCGTCCACATGGGAGAGGAAGTGGCCCCAATTGCTGTACCAAGATACACGAATGCCGCCCCCACTTCCTCGTTTTTGTTATTTTGGTAACCAGGTGCGCCGATGATAATGTCTGCTCGCCCATCCCCATTCACATCGCCGGCGGAGGCAACTGCCTGGCCAAATAAGGTGTCTTCCTGGCTGCCTTGCGCCTGCCACACCGGCGTGTCACCCAGTCCGGTGGCTGAACCTAAAAACAGATAAGCCGCACCGACATTATCGCCACCATCATCAAACCAGGGTGCCCCTACCAACACGTCGTCGAACCCATCGCCATTGACGTCACCGGCGCCGGCAACGGCCGTTCCCATGCTGGCCCCTGCTTGATTACCTTCCACGTGCCAATCTGGCGCATCGCCTAACCCAGTTTCGGAGCCATAAAAGACAAAGGCGGCGCCTTCATTTCCTTGACCGTTGGCATACCACTTCGCGCCGACAATGACGTCAGCATACTCATCACCGTTTACGTCTCCCGCCCCATCCACCGCAGTGCCCAGGTAAGAATCCCGCAAATCGCTGTCATAGGTCCAGTCTGGCGCGCTGTTCAAACCACCGTTAGAGCCGTAAAACAAGTAGATGCAGCCTTCCTTGGGTTCTGGATTGGTGCAACTGGGAGCGCTGACCAAGAGGTCGTCGATTTTGTCTCCGTTGACATCCCCGGCGTTCGCAACGGCCGTTCCCAGCTCCGCCCCATTCATGTCTACACCAAAACTCCAATCAGGGGTATCTTGCAGCCCTCCTGGCCCCCCATAAAAGACAAAGACTGCGCCCCCCTTGATGCTGGTGGCGGCATACTTGATGGCGCCCACCACGACGTCTGCATAGCCATCATTGTTATAGTCTCCTTCCCCGTCCACGGCATACCCCAAATCGGCCGTGTCCTGGTCACTCTCGTAAAACCAATCCTCTGTCAAAGGCTCAGCAGCAGGATTGGCGGCACTGAAAGTGACTGAGAGAAGAGGGAATAAAAGAAAAATAATGGTGAGTAACGGCCGTTTCCTCATAAAGCACCTGGTTTCCAGCACAGGCCTCCAAAAACACTCTGGCTGGACCACCGAATTCCGATTTCCTAAAACCTCCTTTCAGCGTGCCATAGGGTACTCAACTAATCCTAAACCAATGGAAAACAAAAAAGGGCCTTACGGCCCCAAATTCATTTTGATAATTTATGCTCACACGGCAAGCCGAATCTGAGCCAGCAGTTCGCTCGTTTCATCACTCAACATCACGTCCAGCTCATTCTCCAGCGCTGCCGCCAACTGTTGGCAGTGCAGTAAAGCATCAACCCGCCGCCCCTGCCGCAGCAGCAGGCGAATCAGCCGATGGGCAGTTTTCTCACGGCATGAGTCCACGGCCAAAACCCTGCCATACCACAGTTCCGCTTCCTTTTCTTCGTTCATGGACTCATAAACCTGTCCCAGCTCTTCCATTGCCGTTAGATATAGGAGCTCGTACCGTACCTGCTCGCTCCTTGTCCAAACCCCGGTGCCTTCCAGGTCAGTAAGGTAGCTACCCCTGTAAAGGGCGATCGCCGTTTTATAAGCATCAATCTTATCGATTCCGGTTGCTTCTGTTCTCGCCTTGCGAATGTCTGCTTCAAAAGCGCGCACGTCAACCCATTGGGCATCCATGTCCGCCAGATAATATTGGCCACTTTGATAGGCAATATATTTGGAATCACTGGCCTTTCCCAAATTCGGCTCCAGGCTGCGGCGCAGGTTATACACGGTGGTGTTCAAATTGTGCAGTGCTGATTTGTAATCCAGGTCAGGCCAAAGTGCTTCTATGAGCCGTTCGCGCGAAATGGGCTGGCCTTCGTTCACGGTCAGGTATGCCAGCAGGGCCCGAACTTTTACCCGATTCCAAAGCGAACCCTCCACAATAGAACCATCTGAGCGCGTGACGGTGGTGACCCCTAATAGATGAATACGCAGCCGTTTCCTGACCAGTAGCGGTTTATCACGTAAGCGCCAAAGGTGAACCAGCGTTAGGGATTGTTTGTTAGTTTGGGAGGGCGCAATTGGAATAGTGCTGACGTTTATCATTAAGCGTCTGCCATTTTGATGACGCACAAACAGATCGAAGCTGGAAATCATCTTTCCATCTTGCAATCGCTGGCGAATAACGCAATTGGGCCTACAAAATGACTTCCCGTCTGGCGTTTGGCCTAAAAGCAGCTCCCAACATCTCTGCCCAAGAACCTCATCTCGTTGGTAGCCCAACATAGCAGCAGCCGCAGAGTTCCACGAAACAATTCGCTGCTGTTCGTCTAATGTGCAGGCTCCGTCACCAGTATTACTAAACAAATCGGCAATGCTATCCATGATAATAGTTCAGTTTGGTCGAATGTCTGGCATTGGCTCCCAATGCATTCGCAATAAAGCTGGAAAGTCAAACAACAAGCCAGCTTATTGTTCAAATTTACACAAATAGCCTTACCAACAACCTTACGGAAAACTTAAGGTCGTTTTTTGCGCTTGTTTTTAGCAGTCTGAGTTAGTCAACCAGCATGCGTTATTTGTATTTATGGTCTACTTTGGAGCTGTGCAAGGTTTAAAACGGTGAGGTATTTGAACAACCAGAATTGGGGATGGATGCTAAAAGAAAATTATGCAGGTCGCGGAAAGTGAAGGGAGTCAGGTAATCAACAGATTAGGCAACATAGGTCATGAGCAGGGGTTTTTCTTGCGGCTAGTGACCTATGTTGCCTAGAACTTAGACAGGTGAATTTGTGGGCCCTGGTTACTCAATGTCGGACAGCGAAACGTGCCCTGAGGCCGGCATTTGGGACAGGGCACGCCACCGCTCCAATGCGCCGGTGCGGAAGAGTGCCGGATCAAAGCTGGCCAAGGCTTCCCATCCTTCAACACTGGCAAGTTCTCTTTCTTCATCCGTCAGTTCTATTTCCATTTCCCGGCCATCTGTGTGCATCACCAGCGTCAAGGTATCTTTTTCATCCTCGACAATGTCCAGAATACAAGGGCGGTCATACCCTTCTGGGTGGCGAAATAGGGCTGCTGAACAGCGCTGGCAAAAGGTGAGGTTGGTATCACACAGGCCTCGATCAATGACAACTTTCATGATTCTCTCCTCATTTTCGTATTTGTTCGATTCCTTTTCATTATACTACGATTTTCGCCGCAGGAGCATGAGCAAAGCAATTATACCCGCTGCAGCCGCAACGGCCGTTCCCCAGCCAACCTTTTTCTTGCCATGAACCGCATTCCGCGGCATTTCTTTCCCCAACAGTCGCTTATATGGATAAAAGTCTACCTGGATGGTGTGCCGGGTTTAATCCACGTAGTGCAGAGAATGGTAGGCGGCAGAACGGCCGTTATCATTGTCATAACGCCAGTTCCCGCCAATGTCCGACCCCATTTCGTAGCAGTCAAAGGGGATGCCCACCTCCTTCAGCGTCTTCGCTGCTACAATGCCCGACGACCCTGCGCCAATGATGCATTCTTTTTCACTCATGCGCTTTCCTCGGTTACACCCAATCGTCTGCTTCGGGTTCTAGCCCTTCATCGGGCAGGGTGCCCCGCAGGTTAATCCAGGCCAACTCCAGGGTCATCGCGCGGAACTCCGGGTCTTGCAGGCGGCTTTGCCAAAGCTGCTTTTCCTGGTCCCGAGCGTCCTGGTTACTGTCTACACCGCGCACGTTATCGGCCAGGGTGTCGCCTAAAATATTGCCGCCCACGGCATCGGAAACTTTGTCCGCCAGCCGGTCGCGCAGGCTGCGCCGCGCTTTGTCTTTGCCTGCTTCCAACTCATCTTGCAAAGACTCTTTGGCCTGCTGCCAATTTTTGGTGCTGAAGCTTTTGATGAGCCGCTCACGGGCAGCGGAGTTCAGGCGGGTCATGACTTCTTCACCGCTGACCCAGGTGTCGAAGTTTTCACCGCTGGGGTGGGGGTAGCGCACCTGAATCATGTCGCTGTAGTCGTGGCGCAGCTTTGCGCCGTGCTGCAATTGGGTTTCGGTGGTCATGCGGTAATGATAATGAAAAAGGCTGCACAGACAACCTGCGCAGCCTTTTATTTTGTATGGGGAGCTTACAAGTATCTATTATGGCTTAAACAATGTAGGTAAATATGTTTTATTAACTAAATAAACAACTACTTCGTGATAGTTGTTCAAAAATTCTAATTCTCCTTTGGTGTTTATTTCAATGAAGGCTGATAAAGTTGAGAACGGTATAGCATCAGAAGCAACAGTTGTAGTGATTATCAAAAAATTTGGACCGCTATTACCGAGTAATTCACCAACTTCCCAAACTAAAGGGTCGCTAGAAATTGGTTCAATATTGGCGCTATTATATGTGAGATCGTTTGGTAAAGTAACTGTAATGGTAGTAGTGTTGCACAGGACACCGCTCCTGTTGCCATATTGAAAGTTTAAAATGGCCTTTTCACTCGGTAATGCATCGTTAGAATAGCCTGAGACCCAAACATCAGGATGGGCGGTTCCGATAGAGACTTCATCTATCAAAGCACGCACATAAGCATTACTTTCTTCCTGATGTAAGGTAGTGGTAATAGTGAAATCCTTTCCAGCCCAATTATCAAGGCTAAACCAGGCAATGCTCCATTTACCAATATGATTATTTAAATTGCCGAGAAGTGTTTGACTCTCATTGTCTGTCAGAGTGACTTGAATACCAGAGAGTTCTGCTCCAATTGGATTGTGCAGTTGGTAAACAAATGATAACACTGGATTAGTCAGGGTAACTGGCATATTGATGGTCTGAGAAAAATAATAATTCTTTGTTTCAGAAGCCTTTAAGCTGTTCAAAGTATGAATTTCTGAGCCATTTTTCCAGGTAATATGGGCGCTTTTGTCAGAGGTGAAAGCAAGGGATAAGTCAATGGCATATGGGTAGCCTTGAAGGTTTGAAACTAGGGTAATTGGTATGCCCCATTCCGACATAATGTCCGCTTTCGACGCAAAGTATATTTGAGTGGTTTGGGCATTTGATGCAACCCATGTCAAAAACAAGTGATTGCCCTTCCTTGTTAATGAGGGGTTATAAATCGCCATTTCTTGAGGGTAGTCAGTCGGTCGAGGGATCAGCTTTGTAGATGACCAGATACCCAGTACATTTTGTTGTCGATAATACATATCGTAGTTAGATACCCAAATAACGTTTAGGTTGCCTGTATTATCAACCTTAGCAAATGGAAAATAGGAGGACGTGTTTGCGATATCACCCAGATAAAATGGCGAAGACCAATGAGCATCACTATATTGTAGGTGGAATAAAGAACTTGGACCATTGTCGTTTCCTGACCATAGCAAATGCATGTCGCCAGAAGCGGCAACCTCCAGATTCATGTGATATGTGCGCATTCCGGATCGCGAAAAGATTGAACCTATTCGTTGCCACTGATCATTGGTATCTTTAATTGCATGGAGTATACGGTCGTAGAGTTCCTCACTTCCAATTGTATTTACCCACACGAGATGAATTTGGTTAATTTTATCTACCCTGATAAGCATTTTTGCGTGATGCCCATTATCTCCAGGAATTGGCGCCAATAACTGAGGAGCTTCCCATGTTCCACTAGCGTTCCGTTGTACATAGAATATCTTTGTTTCGGGAACATCGGCCAAAGCAAAGTGAGCATTGCTATTATCATCAACAGTAAAACACCATTCTGAAATGGAATCATTAATGTTGTTGGAAACAGATTCCGGGTTCTGCCAATTTCCATTAGTCGCACGAATCCGGTAATAGAGGTGTTGGGGTGTGGTTGGAGAGTTGCTATAAAGATAAGAAAGGTGTATTTTGCCATCAGGGGCAATGATCAAAGAGTAAGTATCTCCGATATAACCATATGCTAAACTAATAGGTGTGGTCCAATTCCCAATAGAATTTCGGCTTGTAAAAAATAAATTTGTTTCATAATCAGTGTCACCACCGGCAAGCCAAAAAACATGTAACCCCCCTTCATTGTCTGCTATCGTTTTAAGTGCATATG
This sequence comes from uncultured Chloroflexia bacterium, assembly GCA_963695505.1. Lineage (GTDB taxonomy): Bacteria > Chloroflexota > Anaerolineae > Promineifilales > Promineifilaceae > JACSRF01. Next base: position 117,834 of record CAVOGX010000021.1, read on the forward strand.
AATTGCCTATCCCTTGTGAGATTGTGATGGGTGTTCCGAAAAATCTCGCTTCTTCAAAACCGAAAGAAAGAGAATGAGAACCCGCGTAATAAAATGTATCTGTAATTACGGGTGCAGATTCTTGGCTAATGGAATACGATGAAGGTAAGTTAGGATTTTCGAAACTACCATGAGACCAAATATTGTTTGCAGGAGGTAAAAATGCTTCAAAGTACGGGTCCGAGACACTTGAAAACCCGGTTTCTGGTAAACTACCTAGTCCAAAGCGATTCCATGTTACAGTGTATTGGCTGCTTTCTTGAATTGTGTAAGACGCATACTTACCATCAGGGGTGTCTGCAATATTTGTAAACGTGGTCGGGGAAATATTCGCTTCCAAGCCAGAAATGGGTGTGCCCGTGTTATCATAACTAACTCCTCGAATGCCCCAAATATAAAAAGTAGTTGCTGTATCCCCTGGATCATCAGGCCATTCCTCTTCGTTTCCGGCAAAATCAATGGCGCGACTGCGAAAAGAAATCGTATCACCAGGGTTTGCAATAATTGGATCAAAGGAAGCAGAAGTTTCATACGTGTCCGAGACTAAAGATTGCCACGGCTCATCATTGACACGAAATTGAACGTCATAACTAAGAATGCCAGAACCCCCTGGATCAATGCCTCCCCATTGAACTGGAAAATTAGTGTCATAACGTGAAAAAGCGGGGAGGGGGGAAACGGCCGTTTCTGGTGGCGCGGTTTCAATAGATGTCACCACCTCCGCTGCAGGGGGCCAATCCTCAACGTTCCAGGCAAAGTCGCGCGCGCGGGAGCGAAATGCATAAGTTTCGCCGGCAGTACCGTTGTATTCAAAGTAGCTTGCTGGCGCGCCAACCTGCCAATCTGTCCATACGCCGCTGTTACCCACCATAACTTGAACGTCGTAATTCCGGATACCGGAACCACCAGAATCGCTGCCGTTCATTCTGATGACAATAGGATTGGGTGCAACCTGTGGTAATGCTGAAATGCTGGTGCTAGGTTTGATAGCATCAAGGGTTTGCCAGTGGGGGTGCCAAACGGTGTCATCATTGTTCAGGGTGATGATGTTCCAGGTGTTCGTGGCTTCAATGCCGCGGCTGTAAGCCGAGGTCCAATACCACGACCCCGAATAATAGATAAAGGTGATGTCGGTAAAGGTGACGAAACGGCCGTCAGGCGACCAGCCACTAACCCAGGCATCGCGAGTGCTGTAAGGATCATGAATCTTGCGTTGATTAGTACCATTGGCGTTCATGACCCAAATTTCCAGCCAGCCATCCCCGTCGTTGTCTGCGCTGTAGGCTATCTGGCTGCCATCAGGTGACCAGGCGGGATAGGCACTGCTTTGCTGATTCGACAATAGAGTTACATTTGACCCGTTGGCATTCATCAAATAAATGCGGTACCCGCCTGATCTATTTGAAATAAAAGCGATTTGCATACCGTCGGGTGACCAAATTGGCATTCCGTCATAAGCGGGATTATTCGTCAGCCGCGTCACCCCGGAGCCATCGACATTCATCACGTAGATTTCGGGTTGCCCATCGCGGTAAGCTTGAAACGCGATCTTATTCCCATCCGGTGACCAGGCAGGGTATACGTCATCAGAATCATTATTGGTGAGAGCAATTTGGCCGCCGCCATCGCTGTTCATCCTGAAGATTTCATAATTACCCCCACTCCTCGAAGCGTAAACGACCTGGGTGCCCCCCCGATTCAGATGGGGGTGCATGTCAATACCCCCGCTGCTGGTAAGGCGAACTGGGTTTGAGCCATCATCATTGCTGATATATATATTCCAATTTCCGTCAATCAAGGTTTGGTAAACTACCTTGCTCCACGTTAATAATGTCACATCAAGTACACGCTGCGAGGAGATTTCAGCTTGTTTAGATTGTTCACTTCCAGGTAATTGGTGTAAGGAACCCCTTTCTTCAATTGAGGGTGGGATGGGATTATCGGGTTGGGCTTGAGTAACTGCCACAAAAATAACCAATACTAAGCTGACCATTAATAGGGAAAATGCTTTATTTTTGGACATTTTGTTCCTCCACAGGTTAGCGGGTTGATGCGTATTCGCGCCTGGAATACTGGGCCAAAGTGACGTTATAATCTTATCGCATCTGATTGTCATGATTGTAGTGAGGCAAGGCATGTTTTGAGTATGATGTATGTCACAAATTTGTGAAGAGCTCCTTATTTCCTTTTTCCATCAAAGGGTGCAGCCGCTATAATCCCCAATATGAGTGCCCAAATTAAACCAACAAGCAAAACGGCCATTTGGATGTCGGCTATGCGCCCCCGCACGCTGCCCCTGGCTCTGGCGGCCATCATCATGGGCGCCTTTCTGGCGGGGGCAGCCGGGAGCTTTGATGGGTGGGTAGTCGGACTGGCCGGGGTAACGGCCGTTTTCCTGCAAATCCTCTCCAACCTGGCCAACGACTACGGCGACTCGGTACACGGGGCCGACCACGTGCAGCGGCTGGGTCCGCAGCGGGCGGTACAGTCCGGGCAAATTGCCGCGGCAACGATGAAGCGGGCAATGGCCTTGTTCGCCCTGCTGGCGGCCGTTTCCGGCATCGCGCTGCTGTTGGTGGCGGTGGGCTGGGCAGCCCTGCCCACCTTAATGCTGTTCATTGTACTGGGCGGGGCGGCCATCGGCGCGGCCGTCAGCTACACTAACGGGAAACGGCCGTACGGCTACGCCGGGTTGGGCGACCTGTTCGTTCTCATTTTCTTTGGTTGGGTGGGAGTTTTGGGAACCTATTACCTGCAAACCCTTAGCTTTGAATGGCTGCTGCTGCTGCCCGCCACTAGCTGTGGTCTACTGGCAGTGGCCGTGCTCAACGTCAACAACATCCGCGACATTGAATCCGACCGGCAGGCGGGCAAGCGCTCCATTCCGGTGCGGGTGGGACCGCAAAAGGCGCGGCTTTACCATTGGGCGTTACTGGCCGGAGCGGTGGCCACTACCGTGCTCTACGTTCTCCTGAATTATCGTTCCCCATGGCAGTTTATGTTTGCGCTGGCGCTGCCGCTGCTGGCGCGGCATGGTGCGGCCGTTGCCCGCACCCACGACCCGCGCAAGCTCAACCCCATGCTCAAACAGCTTTCCCTCATGACGCTGTTCTTCATTATTACTTTTGGTATTGGGCAGATGATCAGCTAGTCAGGTAGTCAGCCAGTCAGCCAGTCAGGTGGTCAGCTCATCAGCCAGTCAGGTAGAAACGCTGATAGATTGAATTGCTGAATTGCTGAATTGCTAATCACCTAATCCGCGCCATGAAATAGCTGTCTGCCCAACGGCCGTCCCCGTAGGTGTGGAATCGCTTTGTACCCTCAATCTCAAAGCCAAACTTTTCATACATGTGTACGGCGGGGGGATTATCTACGTTCACTTCCAGGTCAACCCGCTTCAAATTCAGCCAGTTGTCAGCAATTTCCATAATGGCTTCCATCAACCGGCTGCCCAGCCCCAGCCCCCAAAAGTCAGGATGAACAGTCATGCCCAATCCGGCAGTATGGGCCATGCGTGGGTTTTGGCTTTGAAAAATGGAGATAATGCCAACAGGACGGCCGTTCACCACGCTGACCAGCCGGTGGCCACCAGGAGGCAGGCTTTCCAGCCGCTGGCGAATCGTTGGCAGTTCCTGGCTGGGAAGCTGCAAGGTAGTGCGGCAAACGCTGGGGTGCATCCACAGTACGTACAGCTCGTCAATGTCGTCCGGATGCAGCGGGCGAATTTCCACCGGTTCGTGCAGAGTTTGGCGCGGGGGGCGTGGCGGTGGCGGTGAGGCGCTGGGGGAATTGTGCAGCGTTTCGGTGTTGTGCAGGCGGGCCATCTGGTATTCATCATGGAAACGGCCGTCCCCGCCAAAAACGTTCTTACGGCGAATTCCTTCTATTTCAAAGCCAAACTTTTCGTATAGGTGAACGGCGGCTGGGTTGTTTGTCAGCACTTCCAGCTCAATGCGGTGCAGATTCAGCCAGTTGTCGGCCAGGTTCATTTGTGCCGCTAACAGGACTGACCCCACGCCTTGGCCCCAATAATCGGCATGCACCATCAGCCCTAAACGGCCGCTGTGCATCATGCGCGCCCGCTGATTTTGCGTCAGACCGCACGAGCCAACCACCGTGCCATCCACCTCCGCTACCAGGCGGTGCTGGCCAGGGCGACGATTTTCCATCCATTTCTGCGTTTCGCTAAATTCCATGCTGGGAGTTTGCACCAGCATTGTGTTAACGCGGGGATCGCTGACCATAGCATACAGGTCACCGGCGTCGTCAGGGTGGATGGGTCGTACTACGATTTGGGGCATAGCGCTCTCCTCTGGTTACATGCGGAAGGTGCCATAACGGCCGTCTTCCAACGGCGCATTCAAGGCCACGGCAAAGGCCAGGGCCAGCGCCGTGCGCGTTTGCGCCGGGTCCAGAATGCCGTCGTCCCACAGGCGGGCGGTGGCGTAGTAAGGGTCGCTTTCGAAGGCGTATTTGTCCAGAATGGGCTGCTTGAACTCTGTTTCGGCCGTTTTCAAGTCTTCATGCTGTGGGGTTGGTCATGTTGCGCAAAATGCGTTCCTGCCCTACGGTCCACAGGACGTTGGCCGCCGACTCACCGCTCATGACGCTGATGCGGCTGTTGGGCCAGGTGAAGAGGAAGCGCGGGTCATATGCCCGCCCGCTCATACCGTAATTGCCCGCCCCGTGACTGACGCCATGGAAGAGGGTGATGCGCGGTACGTCTACGGTGGAAACGGCCGTTACCATCTTCGCCCCATCCTTGGCAATTCCCCCATTTTCGTACTCCTTACCCACCATAAAGCCCGTGATATTTTGCAGAAACAGTAGGGGCACGTGCCGCGCTGCCCGCAAAGCTGAATGAAATGGCTAGTCTTCAAAGCTGATTCGCTGAACAGCAGCCCGTTATTTGCCACAATGCCTACCGGAATCCCCATCAAGTGGGCAAATCCACACACGATGGTGGGGCCATAGCGGGCCTTGAACTCGCTGAAGCGCGAGCCATCGACCAGCCGGGCGATAACCTCGCGCACGTCATAACTGACGCGGGTATCCGCCGGAATGACACCGTACAGCTCTTGCGGATCATAAGCCGGCTCTTCTGGCTCTTGCAGCACCACGGGAAACTGCTTGCGCCGGTTGAGATTGCTGACAATTTCGCGCACTTTCGCCAGCGCTCCTTCTTCATTTTCGGCAAAATGGTCAGCCACGCCGCTGAGCCGGGTATGAACGTCTGCCCCACCCAATTCTTCGGCCGTTACTTCTTCGCCGGTGGCGGCTTTTACCAGGGGCGGCCCGCCCAGGAAAATGGTGCCGTTTTCTTTGACGATGACCGTTTCGTCAGACATGGCTGGTATATACGCCCCTCCTGCCGTACACGAACCCAACACGGCCGAAATTTGGGGGATGCGTTTGCTAGACATGCGGGCAATATTGTAAAAAATACGCCCAAAATGGTCCCGGTCAGGAAAAACGTCCGCTTGCAGGTGCAAAAATGCCCCACCGGAATCTACCAGATAAATGGTGGGTAAATGATTCTCTTCGGCGATGGCCTGGGCACGGACGTGCTTTTTAACCGTTTCGGGAAAGTAGGTCCCGCCTTTGACGGTGGGGTCATTGGCTACAACCATGCACTCAAGGCCTTCAATGCGGCCAATGCCCGTGACGATGCCGGCACTAGGCGCTTCATTGTCATACATTTCCCAAGCTGCCAGCGGGGAGAGTTCTAAAAAGGGGCTGCCGTCGTCTAAAATGGCTTCGATGCGCTCGCGGACCAGCAGCTTACCCCGGCTGCGATGGCGCTCAATGGTGCGTAACGGCCGTTCTGCGGCTGCTTGCTGCTGATGAGCGTGAAGCTGTTCAGCCAAAGCTCTGTTATGGATAAAATTTTCTTTATAATCTGCGCTGTTTGTATGCACGTGGCTGATTATTCTGCTCATTCGGTCGCCTCCGCTGGTTCATGATAGGTAGGAATTGGATCAATGCTATTTTGCCGTATTCACTGCCGACTGACCACTACGCCTTGCATGTGACAAATGTCATGCGATTCGGGTGACGTTTGTCACATGACCTTAGTACTATACTGTTGTATGCTGTAGTTTATCCTGAAGGCAAAATTCTTGAAAGAGGTGGACGCCGGATGGTGCGGAGGAAGCCCCCAGGAATTGGAAGGCTTCTTTACCAGACGAATACAAAACCTGATAAGCTGATCATCCTGAGCACGGTAAGCCTTTACCGCGGGAGGTTGGCCACAGGAATTGTAAACGTACTTTTGCAATTAAAACCAGAAGCGACGATCTGCTGCATGTTTATTTCTTATTTATATGCGCAAGGAGCTAATGGGAGTAAATTGTGGAAGGGTACTAGCGCTGAATGGGAACTCAAAACGCCCAAGGCAATGAGTCACAGACAGCAATAGACCTGGTGGGGAAGTGACAGAAGGTTACTAGGGGCTCCTCTTATTTTTTGCGCCGGCGCCGGCGCTTTTTTTATGCCCCATTAGGCTGAAAAACTTCTGGTTTCAGCAAACCTACGAAGGGTAAATTGCGAAATTTTTCGCGGCAGTCCAGGCCGTACCCAACTACGAAGCGGTCGGGCAAATCAAACCCCTTGTATTTGAGGTGTATGGGGATGAGGCGGCGCTTCGGCTTGTCGAAGAGCGTGCAAACATCCAGGCTGGCTGGTTCGTGGGTGCGCAAATTGCGCAGCAGGTAGTTTAGGGTGAGCCCGGTGTCAATCACGTCTTCCACAAAGATGATATGCCGGCCCTCAATTGGAATTTCCACGTCCTTTTCCAGACGCACAACACCACGTTCCCGAGATTCGGCCGAATAGCTAGAAATAGCCATGTAATCGACTTCCACGGGAATCGTAATCATGCGCAACAAGTCGGCCATAAAGGGCATGACACCCTTTAGCACACCAATGAGCAGGGGGGTTTTCCCAGCATAATCGCGCGAAATATCTTGTCCAATTTCGCGCACGCGCTGCTCAATTTGTGCTTCAGAATAAAGCACTTCGCGTATGCCGTCAGCGAGTTCGCCGTAGGCTTCAAAGGGAAAATATCTGCTCATTGGTCACTCTTGGGCGTCGGTACCGATTAATTTGGCGGCATGGTCGTCCAGACCGAATTTTATCATCAGGTCACGAATGTCATTTCGCTTCCAAAGCTGGATATTGATTTCAGGGTAAAGCTTTTGTAGGCGGCGCAGTTTGCGGTTCTTCTTGGTGATGAGTTTGGGGCGGAGGGTTGTCAGCTCTACGTAGAGGTCCTGATCAGGTAGATAAAAATCTGGTGCGAATGCTTCAGTGACATTGCCTTCATTGTCCCACTTCAAGGCAAAGGTACGGGGTTCGTACTGCCAGGGAATGTGATAGTAGTTCAGAATGCGCGCAAACTCTTCTTCAATGGGGTGGGAGAAGTCGGAAGTAGAGTCAGAGCGTTGGTCGGGATCTGCCAAGGGGTGTCTCCACGCCGTTTAGGGGCTATTTGATATTTGGAAACGATATCTTTCTGCCCAGGTTTGAAAATGGGCATGATCCTTTTCGGTGAGGAAAGGGTTTTGTAGGGCAGTTTGGCAAATTCGCAAGGCGTCTTGTAGTTTCTCGCGCTGGCTGTAGATGATGCGGAGGTGCTCGTAGGGAAAGCGGGTGGACATCTGGTCGGCAACGGCCGTTTCATAGTAGGCAATCGCCTCATCCACCTGTCCCGCCATTTCCAGCGCCCGGCCAGCGTTCAAATTTCGGCCCAACTCGGTGCGTAAATCGCCATGGAGCAGGTCGTAAGCGCGCAGTTTGCCCTTGGTTTCAGGAGTTGGGGGGGCTTGTTCAAGGCTTTCCATTGCAGCCTGCCACGCCTTGAGGATTGCCTGCCGGGTTTCGCCCTGCGAGATTTGGGCAGCCAGCTCATTCCCCAGGGCGACTTCCTGAGCGCGAAATGCTGCCTGCTCAGCCTGATAGCTGTTTTCTTTTTGAGTCTCTTCCTTACTTGTGAAGGGCCACCATTTGGGCATAGAATTCCTGCTTTGTTCCGTGGTGATTTGTACAGTCATTCTACGCCAAACGGCCGTTTCTTTCAAAGTGTCCGGTTTGCAAGCGGCAAGTATGCGGGTTTCGCAGGCCCGCATACTCGCCTTCTTGGTTATTGCTTGCTTAAATCTCGTCCGGGTCGCAGCACTTTTTCATACGTGTCAAACTGCCTGGCCACAGACATACCTGCTTTTTCGTAGAGCCGCGTGGCCCCGGTGAGGTTGGCAGCATCCACACCTAATCCTACTCGCTGCCGCCCTAGCTTATACAATTCCACAAAGGAATGCTGCAGTAATGCCAGCCCAAGCCCCTGCCGCCGCCAGGGACGACGCACACCCAGGGTGTTGACCCAACCCATGTCTGGGTCATCGTAGCTGCGCGGGCGGCATAGGGAGACGCCCGCAATTTCCTCCCCATCTACAGCCAAAAACCAGTAGGTTGGGTCGAATTCGGGATCGTTTTGTGTCCAATGCTGCCACTGCTGCACGCCCGCTTCTATGGGTTGTTCTACATATCCCCAATGATCACGAAAAGCGTCGTTGCTGGCCCGGTAAACGGCCGTTATATCATCCATTTCGGCGTAGGTCATTACCCGGATTCCTGCCGGCCAGGTTGGCAGTGCAGGCGGCTCGTTTAGGTCAATGACCATGCGCCAGAAATGCCTTACCAACTGCATGCCTAGCCCTTGCAACAACTCCTGCCCGGGTTCATAATTGCTTAGGGTACTGGATCGCATGGCTACCCGTGCATCATCAGGCACACGCTCAATTACTTCGCGCGCCCTATCTTCAGCCCAGGTCATCAACGCTGTACCAATGCCCAGACCTTCAAAGTCCGGATGGACCCGCCCCCAAACCCAAGGTGTGACGGGTACAGGGCTTGTGTCCCAAACTTCTACGTAACCCACCAACTGCTTATCCGGTGTAAAAACCAGGCGCGTCGAACGGGTCAAGTTGAATTTTGGATTATTCCATTCCCCTGCGATCAGCTCCTCTGTTGCTTCTTCTGCCCCAGTCAGGTGCCTGGCACAGATGTTAAAAAAGGTAACCGCATCTTTCACGTCATCCATTGTCGCCGGGCGCATGGAAAACCCTTTCTCTAACAAGGCGTCAGTTTCTTTTTCCAATAACATGATTTCCTCCAAGTGCTTCTTACGTATTTGCCAGGGTGACCCCCAGCCGGGCCAATTCCCCTGGGACGTCAATCCCCGGCTTAAAATGAATTGCCTGCATGCCTAAACTCTGTGCAGCCTCGATGTTGTGTTTAAAATCGTCGATGAACACGGTTTCTCTTGCCTCCCGGCCTAGCCTATTCAAAGTACGTTGGTAAATTTGCGGATCAGGTTTCATTATTTTTTCTTCCGCCGAACAAACGATAAGGTCGAAGGCGCTGGTAATGGGATAGGTATGGTTGAGTGCGTGGCGCAAGTTGTCTGTCGCATTACTAATGATGGCGGTTTGGTAGAACGGCCGTAATGCACGCACAAATTCCACCAACCCTTCATCGAGTTCGTCTCCTGCCCAAAAATCATGGCGGAATGCTGCCAACTCCGCAGCGCCCAGCCCCAGGCGTTCACCAACCCAGGCCCACAACGCCGCATCGGATATTTCACCTCGCTGCGCTTGGGTACCCATCTCGCTGCCAAACACAATTTCTTCCGATTCCCATTCAGCCAAACCCAGCTTGGTTTCCCAACGGTGGCGGTTCTCCCGGTTAGGAGTGCGAATAAGGACACCTCCGACATCAAAAATCACAGCTTTGATCATGTTTCACCTCCTTTTAGCAATAAGGCTTGTCAGGTATTTTGGCTTGATTGAGTAATTCCTGACCAGCCAACAAAAAAGACGCAGGTTGCGTACCCGCGTCTTTTTGCTTTAACTGCGCTTCAGGCACAGCTATAGGCAATAAAAAAGGCCGCGGGCAGTTTGGTGCGCCGCGGCCCAGTGTATGTTACATCAGGCTGTCAGGCAGCAGACGCACTGCGACAAGGAAAACCACCACTTCCGGTGGAGCAGGCAACGTAGCCATTTTGTAGATGTTTTTGCACCATTGGTTTTCCTTAAAAGTGATAGTCGCAGTGATTTGCGCCAAGGGCTACTCTAGCATAAAGTAGTCTGGAACGTCAAGTTTTATCAAGGTTCCCAACCAAATAAAGATTAGCATATTTTGTTTGGCATGGAGAGAGAGCATGTTGCGAGGAAGGCTGATCGCCATTGCGCAGCGATTTTCACCGGAATTAGTCGATGTAACCGGCGATGTGCGGGCGATTTCCCTCATGGCAATTCTGGGAACATTGTATTCCGCACCTTTGGCAATTGCCGGGTTGGGATGGTTAGTATGGCAGACTGATTTGCCGCTGGTTGCGGCCAATTGGCCTGTTTTTTTATTACTGCTAGTTTTGCATTGGCTGCTAAGCCGGTTTGATTTTTCCACGATACTGGAAAGTGATTCGGTTCAGGTCCAGGGGACTCAGGGACGGCTGGTCACCTGGTCAGGAGCGCTGCTGTTCGGCCCGACAGTATTGTGGATTGAGATTGTCAGCCAGACGGCACGGCTGCTGCTCCAGCGCCACCCACCAGGGTCCACGGAGTTTTTTCGCAAACAGCGACGGTGGGATTTGCTGCGTTTTTTGACGGTGATGGTAGGTCGAGAAACGCTTTCCATTTTGCCGGCATTATGGCTCTATGAGCAATGGGGTGGGGGATTGCCGTTAGCCGATTTGTCGATTACGGTCGTTTTTCCTGCCTTTTATGCCACCCTGATAAAAAGTGGCATATTTGCCCTGGTAATGGTTCCGGTGTTGGGCATATTTGTTTTGGCCGCGGAGCATCAATCATTGTTGGACATGCTGCGCACCTTTCGCCGATTCTGGCTGGCAATCGCCATTTTTTATCTACTGCCTGATCCCTTTGGCGTGCTGGCGGCTGGTATTTACGCCAGCAGCGGCGTCTTCGGATATCTCTTTTTCTTTGCCGGAATTTATCTGTTCAGCTTTCTAGCAAATCGCCTCAGCCGCACAGCCCTGCGGCACCAACGCCGGACCCAGGAACTGACCCAGGTGGAGCAGATGACCCAGTCGGTTCTAGCCCAGCCCGTGGCGGACGTTGACCTGGAGGCTTTGCTCCACCAAGCTTTACCGCGCTTGTTAAACTATGCCTGGCTAGAAGTACGCTTATTTCCAGATCAAGTGTTGTACCGCTCTGATCAGGTTATCGTCTCAGGTGAGGATCATACAGGAGAGGCGTTACGGCCGTATCTCTCTGAAAATGTCTGGCATACCCTGGCCCATTCCCGTGAACCCTATCTGCTTTTACGCAACTTTGCCCCAGATGAACGGCGTGATGGCTTGCTGACACCCATTGTGGCTGTAGGCAGCGAGCAGCGCATTGGCGGTTTGTGCGCGCTGCCTTACGGGTACGGCGGAGAAGCCATTGACGCGCTGCCAGCGCTGCGCTCGGTGGCTGCACTCATTGCGGCGATCCTTCAACAAAAAACAGAATACGAAGAAGCCTTGGCAGCCCAGGCAGAGGTGTATCGCGAGGAACTCTTTGCCCAGGCTTACCAAACGGAAATATATGCCCAGGCCTTAGCGTACAAAAAGATGTCGCAAGAGCTGGAGCTGGCGGGGCGCATTCAGAGCAGCTTTTTACCGCAGACTTTGCCAGATGTGGCTGGCTGGCAGTTGGCGGTGACCCTGGAACCGGCGCGGGAAACATCGGGGGATTTTTATGACATTATTCCACTGGAAAACGGCCGTTTTGGTTTGGTTGTGGCTGATGTAGCTGACAAAGGCATTGGCCCGGCTTTGTACATGGCTCTAAGCCGCACTCTTATTCGCACTTACGCTGACCAGTATATTGACGAACCCCATCGCGTGCTGCAGGCGGCGAACCGCCGAATCCTCAGTGACACCGTCAACGATTTGTTTGTAACCGTCTTTTACGCCGTTCTCGACCCGCAAAACGGCCGTCTTGTGTATTGCAATGCCGGTCACAACCCGCCCCTCCTGCTCCAGTCGCAGAATGGCAATGCCCCTCTTTTGCTGACCCGCACCGCCATTCCCTTGGGCATTTTGGAAGAAGTCCAATGGCATTCCGAGGAAGTTCAAGTCGCCCCTGGAGATGTGTTGGTCATGTATACCGATGGCGTGACCGAAGCTCAGGATGAAGAGGAGCGTTTTTTTGGCGAAGAACGACTGCAATCTATTGTGCAGGCCAACGTGGGGCGTTCTGCCGATATTATCGAAGATAAGCTGATATCGGCCATCTACGAATTTTCGGGAGAAGCGCCCCAATATGATGACATTACGCTGATGGTGCTGGTGCGCGAGGCGGAAAAAGCATAATGGGATGGCGTGTTAGGTGGGTGGATGGTTGGTTGGTTGGACTGTTGGGGGAATCTTGCATCATCAATCTACCAGCCCACTAACCCACCCGCTCACCAACCCATTAACCCATTACTCCTCATAAAACATTTCCAAAAAGTCTAGCACCGCATCATTAAACAAGTCGGGTTGTTCCAGATTTGGCAAATGCCCGGCATCTGGCACAATGACCAATTCCGCCTCAGGTATGGCTTGGTGCATGGCTTTTGCCTCAGCAAGGGGAATGAGCTGGTCGTTAGCCCCGTGAATGATGAGGGTGGGTACGTCAATTTCCGCCAGATCTGGCGTGGAGTCGGGGCGTTCTTTCATAGCCATGAGCGCTCCTACAATCCCTTCGACGCTGGCGCTTTCCATCATTTCTTGCACAAATTCGACTACGTCCGGCTGATCGTCATAATTTTGTGGCGCCAGCAGTTTGGGCAGCATGCCCTGGGCAATAGCGGCGGCGCCCTGGCTGCGGGCATTTGCTGCAGCCTTGTCTCGTCCGGCCTTGCCTTCGGCAGAGTCTGCTCCGGCGCGAGTGGCGGCAAGAATTAACCCGGCGACGCGTTCTGGGTAGCGGCGGTAAAATTCAAAAGCAATGTAACCGCCCATGGAAAGGCCACCCACAACAACGGGGCCTTCAATTCCCAGGTACATAAGCAGGTTGGCGCAATCTTCGGCTAACATGCCGACGCTGTAAGGTGCCGGGGTGGCATCAGTACGGCCGAATCCGCGCAGGTCAGGGGCGATAATGCGCGCCAGCTCGCCCACATCCTCTACCTGGGGTTCCCACATACTGCTGCTGAAGGGGAATCCGTGTATCAACAGCAGCGGAACCCGGTCGCAACTGTCCATGTAAGCCATGCTAAAATCTACGTGTTCGTCACTCATTTTTTCCTCCGAATTTGGATTGATCACTCTTTTGCTTAAAGTTACCATGCCAATCTACGTCCGGCACGGCCGTTTCACAGGCATGCAGCAGCGTTTCCAGACAGCCTTGCTGTTCGCTGGCCTGGATGATGGTCAGCACTTTGCGCCCTTTTCCGCCCGGCAAAGTGTCATAGTCAAGATTTACGGCCGCGCAAACGGCTGTAAGTTGGTTTTCACTCAGGTGATTGCTCATTTGCTGGCGCAGGTAGATGGTGTCCAGAAACGGCCGTTCCCCACCACTTTCTGGCTCAGCGGCAGAACGTCCCCAGGGCACGGTGGGATACCGTTTGGCACATGCCGCCAGAAGTTCAGCCAGCGCATCTTGACGCTCGCCGGCAGCAATCAGACCGTAAACCTTGCTGTCTTTACCTTCCGGCAAACTGGCATAAGGAACGTCTAACTCTGCGCCAATTTCCTCTAGATCTACCAGCGTCAGATATTGATTCATCTGCCGCCGTAGTTGAGCGGTGTCCGGTGGTGGGACCGCATCCCCGGCACTGCGCAGAGAAATCGTTGCGGCCGTACCGCCATCATAGGACTGGGTAATTTGCACCTGGGGAATCTCGATTGGCGGCGGACTTCGCTTATCTGACTTCTTGTTTGCTTGGCCCTTTAGCTTATCGAGCCAACCTGATTTTCCCTTTTGCTCTTCACTCACTAGGATTTCCCCTCCTTACCTGTACTTTTTGGTTACCCCAAAATCAAACAGCTCGCCAATAGAGCGATGGAGATAATTCTGCAGGATTGCTTGCCCAAAAATTGGGGCTGTGGATAAGATTGTCATATTGGGTGGAATATTAGCCGGATCGCGCGGTACGGTGTCGGTGGTGATAATTTCTTGAATCTGGGGAATGGCATTGAGCCGCTCAAATGCTTTGCCTAAAAATAAGCCGTGAGTGCAAATTAACGTAATTTTTTGCACCCCACTTTCTAATAAAAGCCGGGACAATTCGGCCACGGTGCCGCCGGTGGCGATCTCGTCGTCGTAAATTATCGCATGTTTAAATCCCGCAACCTGGCGTTGGAAAAGACTGCCAATTTTAACTTCCTGGTCGGAAATGCGCGTTTTTTGGGCTGCGGCAGTAGGCACGTTCAGTAAGTCGGCAAATCGCGCGGCGGATTTGGCGCTGCCCACGTCTGGGGCGACGACCACAGTATCTGCGAGATCTTGGTCACTGTCGATCATGTGTTGGGCAAAAAGCCCCCGCGCCGTAAGGGGATCGGCGGGAATGCTAAAGAAGCCGTGGACCTGGGGGGAGTGCAGGGTCATGGTCATGACGCGGGTGGCCCCGGCTGTTTGCAGCAGGTCGGCTACCAGCCGCGCAGTGATTGAGATGCGCGGCGCGTCTTTTTTGTCGGAGCGGGCGTAGGAGTAGTAGGGAATAATGGCGTGAACATCGTGGGCGGCGGCGCTTTTGGCGATATCAAGCATCATCAGCAGTTCAAGCAGGTTGTCGCTGACCGGGGTGACCAGAGACTGCACGATGTATACGCGGCGGCCGCGCACGCTGGCCCCAAGCTGCACAAAGAGGTTGTCATTGCTAAATTTGGAGAAGTGGGTTTCCTCTAGTGGGATGTCCAGGAATTGGCATATTTTTTGAGCCAGGATGGGGTTGGAACGGCCGCTAAATATGCGCACTTCATTCGGATCGACTTTTTTGTTTTTCTTCCCCATGGTTGGACTCCTCCTCTGACAACAGAAATGGTTATTTGCCGCGCAGCCGCTGCTTTGCGGCTAACTGCTCAGTAACTTGTACGAGTATCTCGTATGGCTGGGCGCCGCTGACCAGGTAACGATTGCCAAAAACGAGAGCAGGTACGGCCGTTAACCCATATTGGCGCGCTTGGGCAATGTCGGCTTCAACGGCTCGTATCCATTCTACATCGTCCAGGGCGGCCAGGAAAGCATCTTCCGCTAATCCAATTTGAGAGGCGACCCCAGTGAGAACGGCCGTTTCTGCTAAATTTTGCCCTTCTTGCCAATATGCGCGGAACACCGCCCCATGATAGGCTTCGCCCAAACCTTGCGCCTCGGCATACTTGGCGCCGACCAACGCCGGACGACTGTCCGCGCCAAAGGGCCCTACGTTTAACGCCAGCCCGTACCGCTCGCGCGCCATGGCATATAGCTGGGGTCGAGCAGCCTCAATGCGCGCCCGATATTCTGGCGGCATGGGCGGCCCATCTTTGGGTCGTAATTCGAAGGAGCGCCACGCTACCGTGACGCCATGGGATGTTTTTAGCTTCTCCAAACTGGAGGCTACAAAAAAGCAGTACGGTCAGACAAAATCTGACCAGACATCAATGTGAACCTGGGAATTATCCATAATCAAACACCTGTTTTCGCGTCAACTTCTCGGCAATTAACCAGCCAGCCCGACGCGCTGATAAGCTGACCTGCTGAGTACCTGTTTCAAAATTTTGTATCTACCTGCAGCGCTTTTTGCAAGCGGCATTGATAATCGGAGTCGGATATTTCGACAGCGCCAAATTGGCCTAAATGCTCAGTCATGAATTGGACGTCCAGAAGCTGAAAGCTACGTTCTTGCAGCCGCCGTATTAAATATACCAGGGCAACCTTGCTGGCATCGCGCTGCCGCGAAAACATGCTTTCCCCTGCAAAAAAACCACCAATGGCGACGCCATAAAGTCCTCCCACAAGCTTTCCTTTTTGCCAACATTCCACGCTGTGGGCGAAACCCAACCGGTGCAGACGAGTGTAAGCCACGATTAGTTCTTCGCTGATCCACGTTTCTTCACGCTTTGGCGCGGGAGCGGCACAAAAGCGCATCACAGACTCAAAAGCATTGTCTACGGAAATTTGGAAGATATTTTTGCTAAAGGTGCGCTGTAATGAGCGAGATGCACAGAAGCTGTCTAGGGGCAATATCGCGCGAGGATCCGGCTGGTACCAGTAAATGCCGTCGTCGTGAGCCATTGGGAATATACCCTGTGTGTAGGCAGACAGCAGCAGCCGGGGCGTGAGTTCCATGGATTGATTTTACAGGTCAATGAATTGCGTGCAACAGGTGGCATTTGTTTGTCAGGAACGTATAATCCGGCGACTTTGGGCATTTAGGAGATGGTTGCGGTGATGGAGAAATGGTTTATTGGTTTGGTTAGGATAGTTGTTTGGTTGGTTGGACTGGTGGTTCTGACGGCGTGCGGATTAGCAAATGAGGAAACAACGCTGCCTGACGCACCTGTGGCAGTAGTAGAAATGGTAACGGAAACGGCCGTTTCTACCTCCATACCCTTGCCAACGCTCACCTTAATGCCCACCAGCACACCTCTGCCGCCGCCGGCTACAGCCACACCCATCCCCACCATCACGCCCTCTCCCACTCCGGAAATTGGTTTTTATCCACCAGCAGGCCGCCAATTTGCCACCCTGGAAGATTTCTGGAACGGCCGTGCCGAATGGCTGCTGGAAATTCCCGACACCGGCCTGCCTATTGGCGAATCCGACACCGTCTATCGTGGAAATTTTGAGCTGTGGTCATACCTCCACGCCAGCGAACAATCTGCGGGTGTAGTAGACCAGTGCGGTGATCCCGTGCCTTTTCCGGGCTGCACCACTCGCTGGACCAGCATCGATGCTGGCCAGACCTTTACTCTCACCGAACCGGTTTGTCTCTTTGCCTGTGATAGCTGCCCCTGCGACGGTCGTCGCGACCAGATTGCTCAACAGCAGTATCCGCGCGTTTTTTTCACACCAGACGAAGCTTACCTGGTTTATGAATTTGGGGCATACAACTACCTGCGAACCTCGCCCGACGGCCTGGCCTGGTCAGATTACGCCCACATTGATGGCACCTGGATATGGACTTACCCATACGGGGGCTGCGCACCCTATGAACTCATTGGCCCGCATCCTAATATTTTTGCAGACCAGGAATGGGACTGCCTGGCGGGTGGGCCACCCGGCATTTACGTAGAAGGTGATATGCTTTACGTGTTTGTGGGCCTGGGCAAAGCGCCGGGAAATATGGGCTGCTATAAAGGGAACCGCTTTGCTGGTGCGGCAGGAATGGTGGAATGTGATTACAACCCACTCTTTTCTGCGGAATTGGGGTACGGCCCGGTGGAATTAACCGGTCCAGAGGCTAACTCATTCTTTGAATTCCGCACCATTTCCTCGGCAGATGTGGTACGCGTGGGTGACCATTATTACATGACATACGAAGGTGTGCGCGGACCCAGCAACCCATTTGTGGTGGATGATCAGTTTGCCTTAGGGCTGGCGCGCAGCGTAACCTTGGAACTAGATGGCCCTTGGGAAAAATACTCTGATAACCCCATCATCATGGATTTGCCGGGCAACGTGGGGGTTGGCCACGCGGATATCGTAATAGTGGATAGCGCTACGTATTTGTACACGGCAACTGAAATGGGAACCCGTGGGCGCTACGTGCTGGTGCTGAGATAGGCTAATCGGGCAAGAAGTCCAGGTAGGTTTCGCTGGCGGCGGAGAGGTCGGCATAGACCCCGCGATTTTCGGGGGGCAGCAACCGGGCTATCTGATACATGATTTCATCAGTCATTTGCTGGCGAACGGTTTTGTCAACGCGGACGCCTCCTGGTTCCAGGCGAAACGGCCGTCCTACCCGTATGTTGAAATCTGTACGCCGCAACCGCTTAAAATTGTTCCAGAACTGCTCGCTGCCGTGGTAGGCTACAGGCAAAATGGGGACATTGGCTTTGAGGGCCAGGAGCACAATGCCGGGATGCCCTTGAATGAGACGGCCGTCCCCCGTGCGCGTGCCTTCAGGAGCAACCGTGAGGATTTTCCCTTCCGCCAATGCGGCCATTCCTGCGCGCATAGCGGCCATGTCAGCCTCCCCGCGATGTAGCGGAATTCCGCCCCACAAATTAAACAGCCAGCGAAAGAAAGGTTTTTCCCAGTTTTGCGCTTTGACAAAGCCGGTAAGGGGGCGAGGCAGCAGGTGCAGGTACATTATTGGTACTTCTACAAAGTTAATGTGGTTAGCGGCCACCAAGAGCGGCCCTTTTGCTGGGAATTTGTGCCATTGCGAATCGTCTACCCGACACAAAATGCGAACGAGCCGTTTAAATGTAAAGTTGACCAGATGATAGGTGACACTCATGGATCTGTTTGTTCCGGACGGGGACCGATGACATTGATTTGGCGCGGGTGAAGTTCGAGGACCAGCCTGGTTCCCTCGGTGCTGATGATTTCTCCGTCGCAATGGGTGGGCAGTGTGCCCTGTACGGCCGTTATCTCCAGCCGGTTGGTTTGCAATAAGCGGATTTCCTTTTGGCCATATTGAGTTCCCCGCAAAAAATGGGGAATGAGCGTCAGAATTCGCAGCCGGCTGACGTCCTCTGCAATGCATAAATCAAACAAGCCATCGTCGTTTTGCGCCTGGGGGGACATGAGAAAAGCACCGCCCTGCCGGCGGCCGTTCATGATAGAGACCATCAGGGCTGGAAGAGACAATACCTGCCCGTCGAGGAGGATTTCAACGTGGGGAGCGTGGTAGTTTAGGATGATGGTCTTGAATACGGCCGCCAGGTAGGAAGCGAAGCCGGTGAGGCGGGTCATTTTCAATGCTTCAATGCTCACCACGGCGTCGAAGCCAATGCCAATGCTGTTGCCAAAGAAACGGCCGTTTTCCTCCTGACCACCTTGTACCCAGCCCACGTCAATAGGTTTGTTCCAGCCTTCGGCCAGGATTCGGCACCCGTCATCGAGGGCCGCCGGCATGTTCATGCTGAAAGCGAAGTCGTTGCCCCGCCCGGCCGGCAGCACGCCCATGACAATTTCGCTACCCTGCCCATTTTGTTTGGCCTGCATCAGCCCATTGATGATCTCATTCGCCGTACCGTCCCCACCGACTCCCACGACCACGTCAAACCCCGCGGGGGCGGCTTGTAGGGCTAGTTCGGTAGCGTGGAACGGCCGTTCCGTCTGCACCAAGGTGAAATCCAGGCCAAGTTCTCGCAAATTGGTTTCTAGCGAGGGGATGATGCGCTCGCCGTTGCCCCGCCCAGAAATAGGGTTGACGATAACCATATATCGGCTCATTGATCACCTCATTACGAAGGCTTTATGCGGACTGGGTGTCCGAAGAGCTCTGGGTTTTGCGTAATATTTTTTCTAATTGCGCCAGGCGTTCTCGTAACTCTTCTATTTCCGCCTCAATTTCCGCAGTATCAGCAATATTGCCCCTTTTGTCAACGGCCGTTCCGCTCCAAAAACTCATTGCCTGCTCAACCTGCTTTAGCCAGGCTGCCGTCAAATCGGGGGGAGGACTCGCCCAATCCTTCATCGTCTCCAGCCACTGCTGCGTGTATTTCGGCATCAAATCTTCCCACAGGCGGGCTGTTTCTAAAAAAGGGTTGGTTTTTGGAGGGGCACTCTGGTCAAAGGCGGTGCGAATGACCTCATCAACGTGGGCTTGCATAAAGGCCAGCGCTTCACTGAACTGGGTAAAATGAGTTTCTGCGTCACCCTGCACGTGTTTGATTACACCCCGCCAGCGGATGTTATCCGCATCATCGCTGTCTCGAATGAACCGCACCACAAAAGACACCACATCTTGACTCATAACACTTTCCTACCTTTCATTGACTATCTGGTGATACAAACGAATGGTTTGACCCATTGGCTCTAGACCCAACTCGTTTTGCAAGGCAGTTTGGCACTGCTGGTAAACGCGCACTGCCTGCGGGCGGTTACCGCTTTGCTGATGGGCTTGCATCAGCAGGCGATACGCCTCTTCCCAGCAGGGGTCTATGGCAATGATTCGTTGGCCCCAAATGATGGCCTCGACAAGATTGTTGAACCTGAGCAGTAATGCGGCTAGCTGTGTGGCGCCTGTCAGATAAAGCATTGTCATTCGTTCCCGCTCAGCACTGGCCCAATCTTCGTAAATTGCATCTGGCAAATACTCACCCACATAAAGGGCGAGAGCTTGCTGGTATTGTTGCACAGCCTGTTCTGGCTGGTTTGCTTCTGTGCGGCTGGCGTTCGTCAGCATGCTTTCCATTTCCTGGGTATCTACTTGGATGGGGGCCTGCCAGTTGAGCATGTAGCTTGCCCCCTGGCGTAAGACGTACTTGGGTGGCGTGCGCGGAGGGCGGTCTGGTTCTAAAGCGGCGTTGAGGGCATTGAGTGCGACTTTGAAATCGCGGTGGGCTTTATCGTTGTCAATGGTTGGCCACAGGTCTGCGGTGATTCGTTCGCGGGGCCAAAAGCGGCGGTGATAGGTGAGCAGGAATTGAAAAAGCTGGCGGGCGGCAGCGCGCCGCCAGACTTGTTCGGGTAGGGGATTGCCGTCTTGCCAGACGACAAACCGGCCTAGGGTTTGTACATACAGGCCATCCGCCACAATGGCTTACTCGGATTCGGAATCTGGTTTTTCAGTGACAGAAGTCTGCCAGGATTTTAGCCAGTCTGCCTGGGTAGCGGCCATTTCGGTGAAGAAGTTTTGCCACATTGCGGACGTTTTTTGCGCGATCTCCCCGGGAAACGGCCGTTTCTCCCTTTCTTGTCTCCAATCGCGCAATCTGTTCCTCAGCCTGCCGCAGGCGGTGGCGCAGATTATCATTCTCTTCCAGCAGTTCCAGGTAGCGTGAGCGGGGCACGACACCCATCACTCGCTGCCATTCCTGCGTCCACTGCTCCAAGGCTTGTGTTGCCGACCGGGCAGTGCCGGCGTCCACGCCGGGCCAAAATTGTGCCACCCACTGCTGAAAAGCTGCTGATTGGCTTGAAAGCTGATTGATGTTCTGCCAAGATTCCAGCGACGACTGCGGGCTGCCCACAGCTTCCGCCCAAAACCTAAACCAGGACTCCAATAATTTGCTGCTCTCTTTACTGTTCATCATTAATTACCTGGGTCTTCGATAATGGGGGCATATTTGGATTAGATATCCGCTTTGCCCCACTTTTTAACGAGCTTTCACCCATTCTGCAATCAAGGGTGGCAGCGTCTTTTGCACTTTACTGCTTACATACATGCCAATGTGGCCTGCAGGAAAGTTGGATTCTGTGTAATCTTTACTGCCAACATACTGCGGCAGAGCTTGCGATGACTTTGGTGGCACTAAATGATCTTCGTCTGCATACAGATTCAATACCGGCATTGTGATCTGGCTTAGATCAACAAGCTTATCACCGATTTTGACCTCGCCTTTGATCAGCTTATTGTCCTGGTAAAAATCCTTAATGAATTGCCGCCACGCTTCACCGGCCTGATCAGGGCTGTCAAAAATCCATTTTTCCATGCGCATGAAGTCGGTCATGCGGCGTTGGTCATCAGCTAGAGAAACAAGCGCCAGGTATTTTTGGAAGGTCAGCTGAAAAGGTTTGAGCATGAGGTAGCCAAAGTTCATAAAATCGCCGGAAATATTGCCCAAGGCATCGGCCATCAGGTCGGCGTCCAGGCTTTGTGCCCCCACGGAGCAGCCCACCCAGGCATTGAGCAGGCCCTCTTCCACGGCAAAATCCACTGGGGTTACCATCGTAATCAGATTTTTTATTTTCTCCGGATGAAGAGCGGTATAGCAAAGGCTGAATGCTCCGCCCTGGCAAATGCCCAATAAATTAATTTTGTCCAGCCCATGACGCTGGCGCACAATGTCAACACAGGTGTCAATGTAGCCATTGATGTAGTCGTCAAGGGTCAGCCAGCGGTCTTCGCGGCCAGGGTATCCCCAATCAATGAGATAGATGTCCAGCCCTAGTTTGAGCAGATTGCGTACCAGAGAACGATTTTCTTGTAAGTCTGCCATGTAGGGGCGATTGACCAGGGCATAAGAAATGAGGATTGGCACAGGGAATGGATCTTCAACCAGCGGCTGAAAGTGGTACAGCACCAATTTGTCTTCACTGTAAATCGCCTCTTTTGCGCTGGCTCCGTATTGAATCTGTTCCTCGCGAATTTGGCTGAGAGTTTGCGCTGCCTGCATTAACTGCTTGCTAAATGCGGTCAGCTCTTTGTTAAGCTGTTCGGGGGTGATTTGCACAGGAAATGGTTGCATGGGTTACTCCTCACTGCTCGTGGCCGCTTTTTTTGTACGGCTCCGCTTGGGGGCAGGTTTAGCGAGTTTGGAAACGGCATCCTGAAGTTCCGCTAGTTGCTGCCTGGTATCAGCCAACTCTTTTTTCAAGGCTTTAATGGCTTTGCGCTGCTGATAGTTACTACGGTGTGCTTCATCTACCTCGGTGCGAGTCGGAATGTCGTATAGTTCGCAAAACATTTCGACGAAGGCACGCTGCTGGAGGCGGAATGCCATGGTGGCATTAATCAGTTTGCCCTGGGCCTTGATATATTTGGCGGATTGGAATATTTCGAGGAAAGCAGGATCGGCCGTTTCATTCCAAATTTGCGTTAATTCAGCCAGGGTAGTAATAGTTTTGTCTTCATTGCTGAGCTCGGTGAATTTTTTCTGCAAAATTTCCATTACTCGCACCCAGGCTTCGGCAATGACCAGTTGGTACTCGTAATTAGCTTCCTGATAGACCAGCCACTTTTGGAACGCCTGGCGCACCTGGTCTTCATACTCACGCGTTAATCCTAATGATGGCGTTTGTAAAAATTGACCGAAGGTGTTTTGGAAGGCTTGCCAGTTTAGATTGCTCAATTCACCTAAAATCGTGCTGTCTTCTGTTTGCTGGTTCCATACTTTCAGGCTTTTTTGCCATGCATCTTGCCAGGGCGCAAACAGGGGGGGCATTTGCTGCAGAAATGTAGACCACAAATCTGTTGCGGCCTGGGTGGATTCTAGCCATTGTTTGGGGAGTAGAGCGACCTGTTCCTGGAATTGGGTGGTATATTGATTCAAGGCAGTTTGCCAATCGCCTTGTCGCCAGCCCATCGCTGACAACGGCCTGCCATCCTTTTGTGGCAAATGCGATGAGGTCCATTAGCATTTTTTGACTATCTAGCAGCCGTTGGGTCGTGGCTTTGGCAGTGGGTTCCGCATTGTCGAGCCAGGCGGCTATGTTACTGGTGGCCATGTCTTGCCATTCTTCAAAAATGGAGGCGGTCTGGGAGAAATCGGCCGTGTTTTTTTGCGCCGTTTCCAGCCAGGTGTTCCAGATTTTTTTCTGTGTGTCAGCCCAGGTATTGACCATTTGGGCTAAAGACTCATTCCATAGTTCCTTTTCTTGTGTACTCACGATTTTCCTCGCTAGGATTAAGACTGGGGCATCCAGTTTTTCATCCAGTTCATTTGTGATTCGGCCATTTGCTGCATTGCTTCTTGCCAATTGTGATACGCTTTCTGTGCTTCTTTTTGGCCTGGTAGATTCAAAAAGCTTATTTCACTTTTCCCAAACATGTCAAACCAATTTTGCCACATTTCCGTTTGCGTGGTTTGCCATTGTTGGGCCATTTGCTGGCCCTGCGCGATGAAGCGTTTCGTTGATTCTGGTAACTCTTCCAACTTGGCGGCTTCTTCCAGCCAAAGGGTAAAGGATTCGTTTTGCGCGGTCAAGGTTTGTTCAACAGATTTCTGCCAGGCATCAAGCATTTTTTGCCAAAGTTCCTGAGACTGTGCAGAAATGTCATTCATTTGGAACAGCCCAAGCCAATTTTGCCAGATTGTTTGCTGAGTTTCTTGCCAGTTATTGAACATTTCTTCTGTTTGTTTTGCCCAGTTCATAATAAACCTCCATTTGCTTTTACTAAACATCCTCCATTCATTGAATGACTAAAAAATGGAAGAATAGGGTAAATTGCCAAAAATATAAATATATTTTATTTTGCCTGAGTTACAGTTTGGTTACTGGGCGATTGATACAATCTGACCAAATTTTGTGGTGACCTGATTAGGGCTTTCATTTTGGAAAACCGAATAAGATGTTGATATACAGGTTATACTGAAGGGAAAGCCATCCGGTAGAATAAATTAAGGGAGTCAATCATCAAATGAGTAAATTGGCCGTTGGATTTGAATCAATTTCTGAGGCACAGCAGTTCGTAACTGAGCAAGGTATTCGGGTTATCGATTTGAAGTTTTGTGATTTATGGGGGCGATGGCACCATCTCACGATCTCCGCCAGCCAATTCACACCAGCCCTTATGCAGTCAGGCGTCGGGTTTGACGGGTCGTCTGTGGGATTGAAAAGTGTAAAAGCAGGCGATATGGTGTTAGTGCCAGACTTGAAAACAGGCTGTATCGACCCATTCTATGAAGATCAGACTTTGAGTTTTATTTGTTCCACAAGAGAGGCAAATACGATGACCGTATTTGCCAACGATCCACGAAACATTGCCCAACGCGCTGAATCTTATTTACAGGAAACTGGTATTGCTGACGAGAGTCGCTGGGGACCGGAATTTGAATTTTATATTTTTGACAGTGTAGCATACGAAAATGGCATCAACCGTTCCGGTTACCGATTAGAGTCTCAAGAAGCTGATTGGAACAGTGGGGATGGCGGGTTGGGTCATTACATTCCGCTGCATGGTGGTTATCATGCCATTCCGCCAAAAGACAGGCTCTACAGATTACGGACAGAAATGATGCTGCGCCTTGAAGATATGGGCGTGCCGGTAAAATACCACCATCATGAGGTTGGTGGACCTGGCCAGGTGGAAATTGAAACGGATATGATGGGCTTGCTGGCTGCTGGAGATGCGACAATGCTGGCAAAGTACGTTACTAAATTGACGGCCGTTTCCCATAATCTAGCCGTTACCTTCATGCCCAAACCCCTCTTTGGGGAAGCCGGGAACGGGATGCATTTTCACCAACACCTCTTTAAGAATGGCCTCAATCTTTTCTATGATCCTGCCGGGTACGGTAATTTGAGTAAAACAGCCCTTTACTATATTGGCGGCCTACTCACGCATGGTGCTGCCTTGCTGGCCATCACCAACCCCAGCACCAATTCTTATCGCCGTTTGGTTCCGGGCTTTGAAGCTCCGGTAAACGCCTTTTTCTCTTTAGGGAATCGCAGCGCAGCTGTGCGCATTCCCAAATATGCGCACCTGCCAGAAACGACGCGGATAGAGTTTCGACCGCCCGACGCAACCGGAAACATTTATCTGATGTTGGCTGCCCAGCTTTTAGCCGGGCTAGACGGCATTCAAAACAAAATCGATCCCTCCGAAGCAGGATTTGGACCAATTGACGAGAATGTTTTCAACTGGGATGAAAAGAAAAAGTCTGCAATTTGTGCCTTACCAGACTCGCTGGATACTGCTTTGCAGGCATTGGCTGAGGACCATCAGTTTCTGTTGGCCGGAGGTGTTTTTAGTGAAGAGATGATTGCGCAGTGGATTACCTTCAAGCGAGAGGCGGAGCATCTGCAGGTCCGGAATCGCCCCCATCCTTATGAGATGGAATTGTATTTCGATGTATAAATGCAGGGGTAAATTAGCTAAAGATGTGTTAACAATCCAATATTTGAGTTGACACGCCCATTGCCATTGTTATAATTGCCTTCTGGATTCTGGAGCAAAAGCAAATATGCGTTCTGCCCCCCAAATAGAAATTGAACAATATATTCATTTTTTTGCGCGGAGCGCTTAAGAAATTACCCCTGCGTAGGAGAACTCAACCATGAGTGAAGAAATTATAACAAATACGGAAGCACCTGAGATTGTGGTGCCCACTTCCATCGACGATTTGCAGCCCAAAATGATGGTTAACGGTAAGGTGGAACGCCTTGAACTCTATGGAGCTTTTATTGACATCGGTGTTGGGGTCAATGCACTCATACACATTTCACAACTTAGCGAAGGCCGTGTAAATCGCGTTTCTGATGCCTTGAAAGAAGGTGATGAGGTTACCGTCTGGATTGAAAAGGTTGATCCACAAATGCAGCAAATCATGGTCACCATGATTGAACCAATGGCTGTAGATTGGAATGATCTGAAGAGTGGAAACGTGTACACTGGAACCGTCACACGTCTGGAAAATTTTGGAGCGTTCATCAACATTGGAGCAGAACGTGAAGGGTTAGTACACATCAGCGAATTGAGCCACAATTATGTCAAAAACCCCAGTGAAGTTGTGAAGGTTGGTGACGAAGTTCAGGTTCAGGTTTTGGGTTTTAGCAAGCGGAAACGCCGCATTGATTTAAGCATGAAAGCGCTGTTGGAAAAGCCAGAAGCGACTTTTACCGATGCTCCGGCGGATAATCGCGGTGGACGGCGTGGGCGCGGCTCGCAACCCGAAGCCGTTGAATATAATTTTGAGGACGAGGACGAAGCATTGCCAACGGCTATGGAAGTTGCCTTACGACGCGCTATGGGAGACGACACAATCGACGAACTGGCAGAAGGACAAAAGAAAGGCAAGAAACCTCGCCGCCGGCGGAACCGAAATCGAAATCAACAAGAAGAATTGTTAAACCGCACTTTGCAGCTACAAGACTAAAAAAAGGCCCAGTCAGGGCCTTTTTTATTTTAGAATACAGTTTCGGGCCAGTTGATCATCATTGCTTGCAGCTTTTCACCCTGGGAAACGCGAATGACTCCCTCAGGCACAATTAGCAAGGCATTGGCTTTGATGAGTGAAGTCATCATGTGGGAGCCTTGACCGCCGGTGGTAACGGCCGTATACCCATCTTTCTCCTTACTCACAACCGCCCGAATATAACTCTCACGCCCATCAGAATGGATTTCTTCACGCACAGTTACGGTCACCTGGGGTCGCTCAAGCTGGATGTGCCCGGCCATTTTGAGGATGGCGGGGCGGGCGAAGCGTTCAAAAGAGACCATTGATGAGACCGGATTGCCGGGCAAACCGAGATAAGGGACACCGCCATATTGACCATAAGCCAGCGGTTTTCCGGGGCGCATGCGCACCCGCCAGAAACCAATGTTCCCTTCCTTCTCCAGCACGTCTTTGACCACGTCATAAGCACCCACAGACACACCGGCAGAACTCACAAAAAGGTCAACCCCGGCATCTAATCCTGTTTGCAATTTTTGCCGTACGTCTGCTTCTGTGTCACGGGCAATACCCAGAGAGATGGGTGTCGCTCCCAAAGCGGTGATTTGGGCTGCTTGCGTATAACCATTGCTGTTGCGAATCTTGCCGGGCTGCAGCGGTTCTGCAACGCTGATAAGCTCGTCGCCAGTGGCCAAAACAGCTACTCGCGGGCGGCGAGTGACGGGAACAGTGCTTATGCCAAGCGAGGCTAGTACACCAATTTCTTGTGGGCGAATGAGGTGCCCGGCTCGCAATATTTCCATGCCAGCCTGAATATCTTCACCCACGGGGCGCACATAATCCCCCGGTTTGACTTGCCGCTTGACCGCTATGGTTTTAGGCAACGGCCGTTTCTCATCCCGCCATGGTTCATTTGTGTCTTCTACAGGGACAACTGCATCAGCACCTGGGGGCAGGGGAGCACCCGTCATGATGCGTACGGCCGTTCCCGCGGTTACCGTCACATCAACAACCACGCCCGCAGCAACGTCTGCCAGTACCGCCAGGCTGACCGGCGTAACGTCCGTAGCTCCTTCCAGGTCAGATGCACGTAACGCATAGCCATCCATGGATGAATTGGCAAAAGGCGGCAAGCTATCTTGCGCGGTGATGGTTTGGGCTAAAATTCGACCCAGAGCATCAGGAAAATTGACCAATTCTTGGGGCAGTACAGACACACCATCCAACACAATTTTGAGTGCTTCTGCTACTGTTAAAAATTCTGATTCACCCATATTTTTCCTGTGGAAATTACGCCTTTTCCCTGAGGCAGTTATGGATTGCCCTGTGTTCCACTACAATTCGCGCCGAGTTTTTTGCAGAGTTTAAGAAAGAGAGTCAGGCAGCTAAACGGCCGTCTAATTCCAGCTCTTCTGCCGCTTCTTGCATGGCCGTGAGAACATTGCCAATGTGCTCCCAAAGTTCAAGCTGGCCATCAAAGCACGCCTGGCTGAAATCGGCCGTGACTTCCGCAACGTGCTGCCTTTCTACTCCTGCAGCGAAGCGGTGATCTTTCCACTTTTTACGCAACGACTTCACCGTCACGTCGGCAATATTTTTAGACGGCCGTACCAGAGCTGTCGCAATAATCAGGCCGGTTATTTCGTCACAGGCCAGGAGGGCAAAATCAATGGGTTTCTCCCGCTCTACACCCGTGCCTGCCGTGTAATGGGACAAAATCGTGCGAATGATTTCTTCGTCCCAATCCCGTTCGCGCAAAATTACAGACCCTTTGGTCGGATGCTCATCCAAATTCGGGTGAATTTCCCAGTCAAAATCATGAATGAGCCCAACCACCCCCCAATATTCA
Organism: uncultured Chloroflexia bacterium; assembly: GCA_963695505.1. Lineage (GTDB taxonomy): Bacteria > Chloroflexota > Anaerolineae > Promineifilales > Promineifilaceae > JACSRF01. The sequence goes on from CAVOGX010000021.1 coordinate 146,423, forward strand.
GGATCAAACTGCAAATGGCGGGCATAAAATTGCATGGCCGCAGATACGGCAAGCATATGTCGTCGCAGCCCGGCATCTTTAACAAACTCACAAACAAGATTCCAGGCTTCTTCGCGATTTTTAAGCATCTATCTTCCTTTAATCAGGCACGGGCGCCACAGTCACAGCCGCCATTTTCATTCTTTGAGCAGCCTTCTTCTGCTTTTTGCTGCAACGCCTTTAGCTCATCCAGGGGTTCAAGTTCATGGCGAAAGACTTCATACCGTTCCCCTTCGACGTCTACAATGACAGAATCCCGAATCACGCGCACGTCGCGGACTTTACCTTCACCATATGGTGTGCCTACGCGCTTATTCACTTTAGGCAAGGTCTTTTTGGCGCTCACGTACTGCTCGTATTCATAAATGAGGCAGCAGCGTAAACGGCCGCACATGCCGGTAATTTCTTGCGGACTGAGAGAAATGCCTTGTTCCTTGGCCATGCGAATGGATATGGGGCTGAAATCGGTAAGGAAAGTTGAACAGCAGCGCGGTACGCCACATGCACCAAAACCGCCCATAATGCGCGCTACATCACGAGGACCAATTAAGCGCATTTCGATTTTTGTGCTGAACGCCTGGCTAAGGCTGTTTTGCAGCGCCTGCACATTGAGCTTTTTGTTTTCCGTGGTGTACAGAAATGTCAGCCAGGAGCCATCAAAGCTGTATTCTGCTTTCACGAACTTGGCGTCTTTAATGCCGTGAGCTTCCGCTTTTTCGCGGCAGGTGATCAGGGCGTCCAGTTCTTTCGCCTCCCAAACTTGCTTCATAACCATGTCACGCGGGGTAGCTTTCCGTTGAACGTATTTCATCCCTTTTAGGCTGTGCACTTCCTCTGGTTTTACGAAAGCGATAACTTGCCCTAGCTGCCGGCCACGTTTGGTTTCCAGGATGACGTGGTCTCCCGGATTGATTGTTTTTGGCTCCCGAACCCTAAAGTGGTAGAGCTTCCCTAGTTTTTGGAAGCGGACGCCAACGATGTCCGAAGGCTTTGTATTTGTTGCCACAGTTGTCATTATTTTTCCACCGGTTCGGAATAAGTTTGTACGGAGATTAGCCGCTCCGCTGCGGGTTGAGATTTTTAATGTGTATAGTTATAGCGAATTTAATAAAAATGACCAAGATGAACGGCCGTTTCCAACAAGTGCCATATGGAATATCAAAATTGCCAATTGATGCTTGTTTCGTCGCGCTCACCCCAAAAACAAAAGCCAGCCAAACGGCTGGCTTCCAACAGAGTTTCTAGATAATTATCCAATCATCTGAATTGGAATTACATTCGAGGCCTGCTGCTGCAAAGTCAGCAAACTAACTCTGGCTGCTACATCCATGGCAATCTTTTGCAGAGCTTGGGCCGCCGGTGATTCTGGGTGAGCAATCAAAATTGGTTGACCGCTGTCACCGCCAACACGCACGTTGGCATCCAAAGGTATGCTGCCCAGGTAAGGAATATCGTACTCCTGCGACAGTTTTTCGCCGGCCCCGGTCCCAAAGAAATCGCCGCTCATGTTTTCCACAACACCAATGATGGGCACCTCCAGCTTTTCAAAGGTTTTCATCCCGCGCAAAGCATCAGCCGCAGCAACTTGCATTGGCTGGGTGATGACTAATGCGCCCGATAGCGGTAAAACCTGCGCCAGGGTAAGCTGAGCGTCTCCAGTTCCCGGAGGTAAATCAACAATCAAGTAGTCCAGTTCGCCCCATTCTACGTCGGTGAGAAGCTGTTGAATGGCGCTGTGCAGCATCGGGCCGCGCCAAATAAGGGGTTGGTCTGGCTTCACCAAAAATGCCGTGGAGATAAACTTCACCCCATAATTTTCTGCAGGAATCATTTTGCGGTTTCGCGGTGGGGGCATCGTCGCCACGCCCATCATCATGGGGATGTTTGGCCCTAGAATATCTGCATCCAGCAAACCCACCCGCGCTCCAGCTTGCGCCAGGGCAATGGCTAAATTGACCGAAATTGTGCTCTTTCCTACGCCACCCTTACCGCTGGACACAGCAATGGTATTGCGAAACTGCTGACCGATCTGATTACGAATGCGATTGTCTTGGGGAACATTAGAGTCCCAATTGATCTTGATCTCACCAATGCCATTAACCTTTGCCAGGGCTGCTCGGGAATCATTCTCCATTTTGCCTTTCAATGGACATGCCGGAGTAGTAAGCATGATGGTAAATTCAACCTGGTTTCCCTCAATCTTCAAGTTACGAATCATGTTTAAAGAAACCAGATCACGGTGTAATTCTGGCTCAATAACATTGGAAAGGGCTGCCATGACGGCTTCCTCAGTTATTTGGGTAATTTTGTTTGACATAACCTTCTCTTTAATTCAATAAATTCAGGATAAAAAACCTGCATTTGTATTGCTAAAAACAAAAATCAATACTACGCCATCGTGATTCCGATGAGCGTAGTATTGATTTTTTCGAGTCGCTAAGCTAGTAAATTAATATTGGGCACCTTTATAGGCTAATTGACGAGCCATAACTTCCGCCAGGCGTTCTTCCCGACCGTCGGCCTCTTCGCCACGTTTTGCCCTCTTCTTTTTCTTGGACTCCTCGGCAAAATTGCGGGCTGCCGCTTCTGCTTCAGCCTTTTTGGGCGCAATTTCACGCCAATAGCTAATTGGTTTGCTCAGCCTTTCTTTGTCATGAATATGGGCGGTCGTGCGATTGTAGCTGGCTAGTTCATAATCATGGTCCATCTTAATGGCGTCAAAGGGGCAGAATTCAGCGCAAAATCCGCAGTTCATGCAGATGTCGATATCGATATAGAATTCTTCTGGCTCAGGCTTGGGACGGCCGTTTGGCTGAGTGCCGCGTTTGATCCAGATACATTGGGGTGGACACACCTTGGCGCAAATGCCGCAAGATGTACACCAGTCATGACCCCATTTTTGCCCCGGTTCAGGTTCATCAGTGATCAGGAACGGCACAAAACGAAAGCGTTCAGGCACCGGAAGTTTCTCTTCGGGATAGAAAACCGTGATGACGCCTTTTCCTTCCAGGCTTTGGCGCACCGCAAGCGCTTCATCATTGTAATATCGCCCGCCGCGAGAAGCCCAAAAAATATCATCGACATAGCTATTGACAAAATGTTTAAGGGTTATTGCCATTCCCTTCAAAATACCAAGTCCGTACATGTACAATCTCCAGACAAAACAGGGGGCTAACATCCGCTAACCCCCTGAATAATTTATTTATCTGTCTACCTCGCCCAGCACAATATCAATACTGCCCAAGACAGCAACGACGTCGGCCACTTTATGGCCCAAGCACATTTTTTCCAAAACGGTCAGATTGATAAATGAAGGGGACGCGCACGTGATAACGTGCCGGATTTGCATCGCGCCGTTTGGCAGTGACGTAATAACCTAACTCACCTTTCGGATTTTCAACACGGCCGTATGCTTCACCAGCCCGCGGCATACGGATGGCATACTGCGGTTTTCCATCGATAATGGGGAGCCTTCCGTTTCCTGCAGGTAGGGCAAGACCTGCTGCAAAATTCGCAAGCTTTGCAGCATCTCATCCACACGAATCAAAAAACGATCATAAATGTCGCCGTTGTATCGGACCGCAACATCAAATCGAGGTGTTCATAATAGGAATACGGGTTCGATTTCCGCACATCGTACGGCACGCCGCTGGCCCGCAAGACTGGCCCTGCTGCGCTGTAGGCAATGGCATCTTCAGGAGAGAGGTAGCCCACACCAATACCCCGAGCGCGCACAATTTCATTGCCGGTCATTAACTGATCGCCTTGCTCCAACGCTTTGGGTAGACGTTCGTAAATCAGATCGTGCAAGAATTGCATGATTGGTTGACCGCGCACTTCATCGGGAAGGTCATAGGCCACCCCACCAAAGCGCATGTAATTGCACATCATGCGTGAACCGGAGGCTGCTTCAAAGAAGTCCAGAATCAGTTCCCGCTCAATGTAGTAATACAGCATAGGCGTTTGCAATGCACCCAGGTCATTCAAGCAAGAAAGCCGATCGCCCATAAATGGTTGGCAATACGCGTCAATTCCACCATTAAAATGCGAATCCATTCCGCCCGTTCCGGCACCGTTGACCCCAACAGTTTTTCCACGGCCAGCACGTAGCCGTGATTGTTAGACATAGAAGAAATGTAATCCAGCCGGTCAGTGTATGGGATGTTTTGGATAAAGGTATTGCGTTCGCCAATTTTTTCATGGTTGCGGTGCAGATAGCCCATAACCGGCTTCAAGCCAATGATGGTTTCACCATCAAGCGTGATGACCATACGGAACACGCCGTGTGTGGATGGATGCTGCGGTCCCATGTTGATGGTAACTTTTTCGGTTTTGATGTCAGGGGATTGATCGCGAGTGTAGGTAATTCCGGCGTAAGAATCTGTTTCGACTTCGTACTCGGTTCCCTCTGGCATCCAACCAGGAGGATACTGCACATTTTTGCCGTAAGGGTTTCGTTCTTCAGCGCGAAAAACTTCGCCACCGGGCCAACGGCTACCAAAAGGTTTGGTGTCTTCTTCGTAAAAAGGTTCGTGCCAATCCTTGCGCAAGGGAAAGCCGTGGAAACCGTCCCAGGTTAAAATACGACGCAGATCTGGATGGCCTTGAAACTGGAACCCATACATGTCATATGCTTCACGTTCCTGGAAATCAGCGCCAGGCCAAACGGGGAAAACAGAGGGCAAAACCGGATTGTCGCGATCTACCTGTACTTTAACCACGAAGGGATCGCCACCACGTTCAATGCTGTAGGTGTGGTAGACTACTTCCATCTTGTTGTCATCGATGAGGTCTACCCCAGTCAGGCTGGCCAGGTAATTGTAACCGAGCTCACCTTGCAGATCGCGGGACACGTCAAGAATTTTGTCGGGGTGGACGATGATACCTTCGTAACCGTCACGGTGTCTTCAGTGACGTGGTCGGGGTATCTCTCTTTGAGTATGGCTATTGTGGATTCTAGGCGTTACCTCATGTATGCCAGAACTGGGGGCTTCAAGGGTCATTTCGCTCATTCACATTCCTCGGTATGTTACTCTGCCGCTTCAGCTTGTGGTTCTGCTTCTGTTTTGCTTTTGCAGCTTCGCTTTTTATCAGGTCGATCTGCCGCATATCGTAAAGGTCGGGTCCTAACAGCGGAACAGGGATCATTTCGGCCGTAGGATCATTTTTACGATACCACGGCGCTGTAGCAATAGATTGCTGGTCAATTTTTTCTTGCATGGCAATTAGACCATTGATTAGATGCTTGAGGAGTGGGGGGGCAACCAGGTACGTAGACATCGACGGGAATGAATTTGTCAATACCGTCGACTACGTTGTACCCTTCTTTGAAGGGGCCACCTCCGGAGGCGCAAGCGCCCATGCTGAGCACATAGCGCGGTTCAGCAATCTGGTTGTAAAGCCGGACAATGATGGGCACCATCTTTTTGGTGACTGTTCCGGAAACAATCATGAGGTCGGCTTGGCGGGGAGAGGCACGAAACACTTCCATACCAAAACGGGCCAGGTCGAAGCGGCTGGAAGCGGTGCAAATCATTTCGATGGCGCAGCAGGCCAGGCCAAAACCCAGGGGCCACATGGAGTTGCGACGAGACCAGTTGTAAATGGGATCAAGTAACTTGGCGATGTTGGTGATGAAGACGTTATTTTGCACTTCATCTGGAATTGCGATGTCAGGCGAAGCCGCACCCGTGTTCGTTGTCGTCATAGGCTTGTCATCTCCTCGTACCAAACGTTTTGAATGTCGAGCAAAGTTTGTTCAGTGACTATGGCGGGGTCGTCTTGGAAACCGGGCAGTTCAATTACTAGATTGGCAAGCTCATGAAGGCCAACCGTTTCGGGGTTGCGGTCGGCATGGTTTTCAATGAGGGCCATTACGATTGCGTACGTTGATTCCCAATACAGTTGTGGGTATTCGCCCATCAACTTTGTCACTCCCACCATTTTGTTAGAGTGTTCGCACCCTTGGGGCACGATACGGTGAAGTATATTACATTGTGAAAGGTAGGACGAGTTATTTAATGAATTCTTCCGAATGTTAGTGTATCTTTGGGTGTTGCTTATGTCAAAAATTAGTGTACTGCTTATTTCTCCTTACGACAGCGGGAGCCATCGGGCGTGGTTAGAGGGTTTACAGCAGAACAGCAGACATGAAAACGGCCATTTTGCGACTGCCGGGCCGGTTTTGGAAATGGCGGATGCATGGTGGGGCTGTGACGCTGGCTCGCCGATTTTTGGAACAAAATTTGCGGACTAACGTGTTGCTGGCTACGGACATGCTCGATTTAACCACGTTTTTGGCATTGACACGGCCGTTTACCCACCAAACCCCAGTTGCGTTATATATGCACGAAAATCAGTTAACTTACCCGCTGCCGGAAGACGGCCGTTTTGGACCAATGCGCCGCCAAAAGGGAGAGCGCGACTTGCATTATGCCTTTATTAATTTTGCTTCGATGCTGGCAGCCGACGAAATTCTTTTTAATTCGCACTACCATTTAGAAAGTTTCTTTGCTGCGCTGCCCCACTATTTGCGCCACTACCCGGAATATAATGAGCTCAATTCTGTGGAGGCTCTACGTCAAAAAAGTCAGGTGCTACCGGTAGGTGTCGATTTTCAGCGGTTTGGTCGGGGAGAATCCAAATTTCAAGATGGCCAGCCTCCGCTTGTTCTGTGGAACCAGCGTTGGGAATATGATAAAAATCCGCGGGGCTTTTTCCGGGCACTTTATCAATTGGCCGATGAAGGGGTCTCGTTTCGGTTAGCCTTGTGCGGCGAGCAGTTTGGGAAACGGCCGTCTATCTTTAACGAGGCAATAGATAAGTTGGGTGACCGGGTGGTGCACGTGGGTTACGCTGAGCCGGAGCGCTACCGCCAGCTTCTCTGGTCCTCTACGGTTACCGTTTCAACTGCCCACCATGAATTTTTTGGCATCAGCATCTTGGAGGCTGTTTATTGCCATACGTTTCCAGTGCTGCCATATCGCTTGAGCTATCCAGAATTGATTCCGGAACTATTTCATCTGCGCTGCCTTTACCAAAATGTAGGAGGTTTGGTGGAACGCCTGCGCTGGGCGCTGCGGCACCCTGAAGAAGCGCGGCAGATAGCGGCGGAAATGGCCTCGGCCGTTTCTCGCTTCAGTTGGCCCCAACTCATCTCCCAATACGACGAATTGTTGGAACATCTGGCACAAAATGCAAAACGCCTGCCGGGTTAAAGCAGGCGTTGATTTTATTGCTTATTTCTTTGGCCGGTTTGAGCGCCTGCTGCCAATTTGACTAAAAAATCAACAAACTGAAAAACGCTATTATTCTGCGGTGCGCCCACCTTTTAAGTTTTCTTGCAGTGCTTCCAGGTCTTCCCACTTGCCGGCGGCTGCCAGCCCAGCCTGCTGCGGCCAGGTGGTGGGATCTGCCAGGCGATATCGCGAACCGGCTGCCTCCAAAATTTGTTCCAATTGATTAATTTCAGCTTTTGCCAGTTGGGCAAAGGTGGCGAACCCTGCCGCTTGCAGCAGTTGAGAGATTTTAGGGCCAACCCCTTCAATTTTAGTTAAATCATCAGGGGTGATGGGTTCCTCTGGAGCAACCGTTTCTGGCTCCGGTTCAGCTTCTGGCTCAGGAGTGTTTTCTGGTTCGGCCTCTGGTTCCGCAGCAACGGCCGTTTCTGCTTCAGGATGTTCCGCTTCAGCATGTTCGAGTTCTAGGGCTTCTCCATGTTCTTCTTCGTGGGCGTGATGGGCCTCAGAAGCAACGGCCGTTTCCATGGTCGGCTCTGCATGGGCATTGGTCATCCGTAAATCTACGGCCGTATCCTCTTCCTCAACTGTTCTCCACCATTGCCAAAAAACCACAAACAGGGCAATTGCAATAATAATGATAATGACACCAAGAAACATGTTGTTGCCATTGTCGTCCTGGAATTGAGTTGCCAGCAAAGCATTTAGCCAGATTGCCAACAAGTTGGATGCCGTTGTGATGACCATTGCTTAATTTTCCTCCTGTATGGAACTAGTGAAAAAATGAATAAGGTGCGATAAGTTTAACGTGCCTTTGAATAACAGCCAAGAGTACAAACTGTGTTTCTTCTGCTATAATCGCGCCACTATGACTTATGCTGATCAAATTGCTACGCATTTAAAATTACAGCCACATCAAGTAACGGCCGTAATCGACCTTCTCGACAGCGGCAACACAATTCCCTTCATAGCCCGCTATCGTAAAGAAGCCACAGGCAGTCTCGACGAAGAACAATTGCGGCAGATTAGCGACCTGTTGGGCAAACTTCGCTCTTTAGATGAGCGGCGGCAGACCATTCTTAATGCCATAAACGAGCAGGGTAAATTGACCCCAGAACTGCGCCAGCAGCTTATGGGTGCGCAAACCCAGACAGAGCTGGAAGATTTGTACCAGCCATACAAGCAAAAAAGGCGTACACGGGCTACCATGGCCCGCGAGAAAGGGCTGGAGCCACTGGCTCAACTGATTATTTCCCAAATTCGCACGGAGCAATCACCTGAGGAAATCGCTACACCCTTCCTCACCGAAGAAGTGACCACCGCTGAAGAAGCATTAGCGGGAGCTCGTGACATCGTGGCCGAAGCCCTGAGCGATCATGCGGCTATCCGCCAGCGGGTTCGTGAAAAAGCAATGCAATGGGGAGCACTTCGAGCCGAAAAAATTGCAGATGCTGAAGATTCTCGGCAAGTTTATGCCCTGTATTATAATTTTAACTTGCGCCTGGACCGGATACGCCCTCACCAAACCCTGGCCATTAACCGGGGGGAAGCGGAAAAGGTGCTGCGCGTTTCCGTAGACGTGGTCGAGAAAGATTGGCTCTTGGCCATGCGCAGCGTTCTGCGCCCAGACCCGCGCAGCCCACTTGCCGGGCAGTTACAAGACGCCATGTATGACTCTGCTCAGCGCTTGCTGCTGCCAGCCATCGAACGGGACGTGCGCCGCACCCTTACCGAGCAGGCAGAAGAGCATGCTATTGCCGTTTTTGCCGAAAATTTGCGTAATCTGCTCAATCAGCCTCCGCTGGTGGGTTTCACGGTGTTGGGTATTGATCCGGGTTATCGTACCGGGTGCAAAATTGCCGTTGTAGATGGAACGGGCAAAGTGCTGGAAACCGGCACCATTTACCCGCACCCACCGCAGAACCGCCGCGAAGAAACGCTTAAAAAATTAGCCTTGTGGGTCAAACGGCATGGCGTCACGCTTATTACCATTGGGAACGGAACTGCCTCCCGCGAGACGGAGCAGCTCGTGGCGGAGCTCACTCGCCCTCTGGAGGCGGTGCGATATCTCATGGTGAATGAAGCCGGGGCCAGCGTTTACAGCGCCAGCAAGCTGGCTAGAGCCGAACTGCCAGACCTGGACGTGACGCTGCGTGGCGCGGTTTCCATCGCTCGCCGTGCCCAAGATCCTCTGGCGGAACTGGTCAAAATAGATCCGAAATCTATTGGCGTCGGCCTGTACCAACATGACGTCAACCAAAAGCTGCTTTCCGATGCCCTGACAGGCGTGGTGGAGACGGTGGTTAACCGCGTCGGCGTGGATGTGAATACCGCATCGCCAGCACTGCTGACTTATGTGGCGGGAATAGGCCCGAAGCTGGCCGAGAAAATTGTAGCTCATCGGGATAAATACGGCCGTTTCCCAAACCGGCAATCGCTCATCAACGTCAACGGACTGGGCAGCAAAGCCTTCGAGCAGTCTGCCGGGTTCCTGCGCATTCGTGATGGCGAAAACCCCCTGGACGCCAGCGCCATTCATCCGGAGAGCTACGCAGTGGCAACGGCCGTTTTGCAGCGTGCCCGTTTGACCCCAGACAGCACACCTGCCGAAAGGGAACCCGCTCTCACAGAAATGCGCCAGAGCATTTCGGACGAGCAGCTTGCTGCCGAACTAGGCACCGGCGTACCTACCCTCATTGATATTTTTGAGCAGCTTGTTCGCCCAGGGCGCGACCCTCGCGCCGACCTCCCGCTGCCTGTTTTGCGTAATGACGTTCTTTCCATGGACGACCTGCGCGAAGGCATGATTTTGCAGGGCACAGTACGCAACGTCGTGGACTTTGGCGCATTTATTGACATCGGCGTAAAGCAGGATGGCTTGTTGCACCGCAGCAAAATGCCGCGCAACCTTCGCGTTGGTGTTGGCGACGTTGTCGAAGTCTCTATCCTGAAAGTAGATAAAGCGCGCAGCCGTATTGGCCTTGGTTGGCCAAAAGAGTGATTAAGGGCGAAGGTTTGGGGGGCACGAGAAAGAAATGGCCCAGGCAACCTTCCGCTTTTATGCTGACCTGAATGATTTCCTGCACCCAGAGAGGCAGCAGGCGGCGTTTTCTTACAGATTTAATCCACCGCAGTCTGTAAAACATCTCATTGAGGCTTTGGGGGTGCCGCACCCGGAGGTGGAAGCCATCGTGGCCAATGGTGCATCAGTAGATTTTAGCTATCTGGTGCAGGATGGGGACCGGTTAGCAGTTTATCCTTTATTTACGACGTTCGAGGATGTGCCATTTCTAAAATTACGGCCGTTACCTCCACGCCCGGCTCGTTTCATCCTCGACATCCACCTGGGTCAACTAGCCCGCTACCTGCGCCTGCTGGGCTTCGACACCCTCTACCCCGACCACAATCACGACGACGCCGACCTGGCGCAAATCGCCGCCGACGAACAGCGCATTTTGCTCACCCGCGACCGGGGATTGTTAAAGCGCAGTATTGTTGTCCATGGCTATTGCTTGCGTACCCGGGACCCCCGTGAACAGGTAATCGCCGTGCTGCACCGCTATAACCTGTACCACGAGGTCAGCCAAGTGGCGCGCTGCCTACGCTGCAATGGTCAGCTACACTGGGTACCAAAGGCTGACATCTTGCACCGCCTGGAGCCTAAAACCAAGAGGTATTTCGAGACGTTTCAAATCTGCACCTCTTGCGACCAGATATATTGGCAAGGCTCTCATTACGCCCAAATGCAACAGTTTGTGAATGAAATACGGACAATCGCCCAAACGGCCGTTCAGGAGAAGGGGTAAAAATATCGTGTCATGGGCACTTTCTGCCAAGGGGACTACAGGCATAACTTCATAAAGATTGCATGCAGCCGGAATTACGGAGTCATACCCGCGAAAAAGCGGAATATTTCTGACCTCTTATTACCCCTACAAAGCAGCATCAAAAGATTGCAATTTGCTTGAGACGCAATATAGTTTATGTTATTCTTGATTTGGAATTTTGAGAACATCACCTTCAAAAAGCGGGTCACCAGGTATCTTAGGAACTTGTTTGGCCAAATAAAAGAGACACCTGAACCAAAAGGGGCTTGATGGCAAACCCAATTGAGGTGGAGGAAAAGTACGAACGCCGTGGCTGGCCAGCTTTAGCGAGGCCTGACTTGAAACCGCCACGGGGTTGGAATCTGTCTCTGCTAACGGCCGTTTCTCGCATCCGCAACCACAATCTTTCCCCCGATGGAACCCAGATCGCCTTTATTTGGGACCGAGATGATTTGTCAGACGTCTATCTCATGCCGACCGCCGGCGGCTGGCCCAAACGCATCACCACTAACCGCGGTCCCGTGACTTACTGGGATGATGAAACCCCACAATGGTCACCCAATGGCCAATGGTTGGCATTTACGATAAACGGCCACGTCTACCTTGCCAACGCTGATTCGGGCCACCTGCAAAAGATCACAGACTTTACTTCATCTGCCTGGTCCCCTGTATGGTTGCATGATGGTCGGCTGGTGGTCAGTACGCGGCGTGGAAAAACAACCCAATTGCTGTTGACGGATGTTGAAGGTTCCTGGCCGCAGCCCCTGGTCACTGATCCCAATGGTGATGCCTGGGATGCTCAACCTGCCCCAAACGGCCGTTACCTGGCCTTCACCTTTCGCCCCCACAATGACCTGGACCGCCTGGATTTGCGCCTGGTAGAGTTAGCCACAGGGCAGGTACATGCTCTTACCGGCACGCCACAGCAAAAGGATTGGTACGCTCGCTGGTCCCCTGACAGCCAAACCCTCGCTTTTTTGTCACAGCGCAGTGGTTTTAACGAAGTATGGCTTATCCGTCCGGATGGTCAGGGGCTGCGCCAGTTAACCCGCTTGGGATGTGACGTTGGAGAATTGGCCTGGTCGCCAGACGGTCGTTTCCTGGCCTGCACCATCAATCGCCAGGGCGCTCTGGACCTGGCCTTAGTTGCGGTCGATTCCGGAGAGGTTACGGACCTCTATCGGGCTTTGGGATATCACGCCCATCCTTCCTGGTCGCCGCAGGGTGATTTTCTCACCATCGAATACGAAGATGCCTGCCTACCACCAGACCTGTACCGCATTAGCGTTCCTGATGGCTTTCGGACGCAGCTTACCTTTTCGATGCTGCCTGCTCTGGCTGCCAACAATCTGATTGTGCCAGAGCGGATAAGCTATTCAAGTTATGACGATTTGGAAATACCAGCCTTTCTTTATCGGCCGTCCCAGCCCAATGGTGCAGCCATTGTTCATCCTCACGGCGGACCATCGGCCCAATATACCTTTGGTTGGGACATTTTTACCCAATACCTGGTGGCAAAAGGATATACCTTTCTCGCACCAAATTATCGCGGCAGCACAGGGTATGGGATTGCTTTTGAACGGGCCAACTACAACGACTGGGGGCAGGGAGATACCCAAGATTGTTTGCATGGGGCAGATTTTTTGGCTGGCTTGGCGGAAGTGGATGCACGTCGCATAGCCATTTATGGCCCCAGCTATGGCGGCTATATGGTTGCCTGCTGCCTGGCTCGCGATCCGCAATACCGCTTTGCATGTGGCGTTAGCCGGTATGGTGATGCCCACGTTCTTTCTTCGTGGGCGCAATGCAATCTAGATTTGCGCCTTTACACCGAGATTTTTCTTGGTCATCCAGCCCAAAACTGGGAGGCTTATCTGGCCGCTTCTCCCATTTACCAGATAGAAAAGGTACAAAAGCCCGTGTTGATTTTACATGGTCTGCTGGATGACGTGGTGCCGCCCCAGGCTTCAGAAGAATGGGTGATGGCCCTGGATCGAGCCGGTAAAACTTACGAATATAAAACTTACGCGGGTGAACCCCATGGATTTTTAAAGCGGGCGAGTCAGGAAGACGCCTATGCGCGCACTGAGCGATTTCTTGACTGGTATTTGCTGCCAACCGGTTTGTAATTTGGAGTAGGTAATCGTTTAATTTCCTATTTTCTTGAGTGGAATGTCCGTGACCAAGTTTTTTGCCTATGATGATTTAACCTGGCCTGAAGTGGCGCAGCTACCGCGAGATACGCCATTGGTGCTGCCCTTGGGAAATGGGTACGACCGGGAGCGTGTGGCTGAGGCGCTGGGGCACCCTCCGCAAATTGGCTGGCTGCCGGCTCTACCTTTTGGCTGGCGCGGCAGCGGGTTGGCGGTTTCTGAGGCTATCTTTGGCCGGCTGGTTGCCAACTTGTTAGACAGCCTGCGCGATGATGGCTTTAGCCGCGTTATTGCGCTTACGCCCCAAGGAATTGATCTGGGTTTGGTTGTGGAACGTCTTGCTTTGCCCTGCGCGGCTCAATGGCGACCTCCCACTCCACTTCCCAATGATGGCATGCAAAACAGGGTGGTGCTGATTCCCATTGGCCACACGGAGCAGCATGGGCATCATTTACCTTTATCCACTGATACGCTAATTATTGGGGCGATTGGTATGCAGACGGCAACGGCCGTTCCTGAGCAGGCAGTTTGTCTTCCTGTGTATCCTTACGGCGTTAGTACCCACCGCAGCAGTTTTGCCGGAACCTTGAACGCTGGCGGCCGCGAATTTGAAGATTTTTGGCTGGCCGTGGTTGACGTCCTGGCTGGGCGTGGTTTTGACCGCATGTACCTAATGAGCGGCCACGGCGGCAATGTTTCATTTTTGGTAAACGTGGTGAAGTATGCGGGAGAACGCCATCGCCATATCTTTTGCGCCACTACCTGGCTGCATACATCCGGACCAGAGGGTGCGGCAGCATTAGAACGACACCGCCGCTCGAAGCGGGGCGGCATGGGCCATGCTGGGGAATTGGAAACAGCCATGATTCTGCACCTGCGACCTGAACTGGTGCATATGGACAGGGTTGTTGACGAGACTGATTTTGTGGCCACACCCAATTATTTTATGGATTGGGTTGAAGGAGGTGCGTTGATTGCGAATCCACCCTGGGATGACGATACGCAAACGGGCGCTTACGGGGCAGGTAGTGTGGCCACGGCCGCAAATGGGAAAATCTGGTTAGAAACGGCCGTTTCTGAAAAAGTCTCCCACGTAGCCGAAATCCACGAGCAACTGCACCGCCGCCAGGAACGTCGGCAGCAAGGATTTGGGTTGTGGAAAAACGCATACCACCACAGATAAAATGCTTTGGGAAAGAGCCAGCTTATTGAAGGAGGTGAGGAAAAAGCGAAAACAAACAAGTTGAAAATGGTAATTTAACCCGATTCACTCATCCTCAAGCCGTTGAGGCTCGTAAAATATTGACATAGGATGGATGAAAACCTGTGACGCGAAATAGCGTCCCCTTTCTTACAGGAGAGAGAAACATGTTTAGGAAGAGAAACTTAATAAGCTATACCCTGTTGTTCATGCTTCTGGTACTTGGCATGATGCTAGTGGCCTGCGGAGGAAACGAACAGGAAACAACTGGTGAACCGACTGAGCCAAATACAACCGAGGAGCAGGTCAATACGACCAATGAAGTGGTAGAAGAGCCCCAAGTTGAAGAACCCGCCGCAAGGAAGGTGGCCACCTTCATCTGGACCCAGGAATTTGACACCCTGAACCCCTTGTACACAAATATGTGGTTCTCGGCGATCACCTTCCAAATTTGGAACGCCTGGGCCTGGGATTTCGATGACAATAATGCCCCCCATCCCGTTTTAGTGACAGAAATACCCAGCCAGGAAAACGGCGGTATTTCTGAGGATGGCACCGTCATCACCATGAAATTACGGGACGACATTGCCTGGTCAGATGGCGAGCCCATTACCTCTGAAGATTTCGTTTTTACCTATGACATGGTAATGGACCCCAACAATACGGTTGCTTCTACGTATCCCTACGATTTGCTAGCCAGTGTAGAAGGTCCCGATCCCCAAACTGTTGTGGTTACTTTCGACGAGCCATTTGCCGCTTGGGCTGCAGCCTTGTGGCATGGCATTCTACCGGCCCATGTCTTGCAGCCTGTTTTTGATGCAGAGGGAACCATTGATAATGCGGAGTGGAACCTGAATCCAACCGTGAGCGCTGGCCCCTTTGTGTTTGATGAATGGGAATCTGGGAGCTTTGCGCGCTTTGTGGCCAATGACAACTATTGGCTGGGGCGGCCGGCCATTGACGAAATTTTCATTCGCTTCGTGCCGGATGACGCTGCCCAGGTAGCCGCGCTGCAAACGGGGGATGGAGATTTGGGTACATTTATTTCTTATGCAGATATTCCTACGCTCGAAGATGCAGGGGTCAGAATGATTACAGTCTTCTCGGGTTACAATGAAGGCTGGTTCTTCTACCTCGATCCCGAAAACGGAAATCCGGCAGTACAAGATGTGAATGTGCGCCAGGCTATTGCCCTGGCTTTCGATCGCTTCTCGCTTAACGAAGACCTGCTGCTCGGCCTGACGCAGCCAGCAGTAACGCTGTGGGATAATACCCCCTACGCTGACCCGGCTTTAGAGCCCTGGCCATATGATCCAGCCCGGGCAGAGGCGATACTGGAAGAAGCAGGGTGGGTGGATTCCAATGGTGATGGCACCAGGGATAAGGATGGTGTGGAACTGGTGCTGACTTACGGCACGACCACGCGTGAAATCCGCCAGGATACTCAGGCTGTGGCTCAACAGCAGTTAGGAGCTGTAGGCATTGGCATTGAACTGCTCAACTACGAGTCCGATATCTTCTTTGGCGGTTATGGCGAAGGTGGCCCGGCTGCATCTGGAGAGCTGGATATCTTCGAATATTCCTCAACGACACAATTCCCTGACCCTGACTCAGCCGACTGGCTCTGCCGCGAGATTCCCAGTGATGAATCGCCCGACGGTGTAAACTGGGCTTCTTTGTGCGATGAAGAATTGGATGCTCTTTTCCTCCAACAGGCTTCCCAGGTTGACTTTGCCGAAAGGCAGCAAACTTTCTGGGAAATTAGCCGCTTGATTTACGAACAAGTTTATTGGCTGGGTGTGTGGCAAGACCCAGACATTTTCGCGATTGGACCACGCCTGCAAAATGTTAAGATTTCTGGGGCAACCCCCTTCTTTAACGTGGGCGAATGGGACATGACCCCATAAGCTAAACGATTAAGGACCCTAAGGGTTTGCAAAAACCCTTAGGGTCTGCCTGGGAGGTAACCGGCTATGACACAATACATCATCCGGCGTTTGTTACAGGCAATACCCTTGTTGTTTTTTATCAGCCTTGTTTTATTTTTACTAATGCAGAATGTCGGAGATCCGCTGGCGACCATGGGAGGGCGAACTGCTACACGCTCTGCTGATAGAGAGCGGTTGACGCGGCAGTTGGGTCTGGATCAGCCCGTGGTCGTGCAGTATGTGTACTGGTTGGTCGGCAATGATTGGGCGAAGTTAGACCTGGATGGCGACGGTGTACCAGAATCACCTGGGCGGCGACAGGGCGTGCTGCGTGGGGATTGGGGCACTTCGTTGGTGAACCGCGGTAAACCGGTTTTAGAGGTGATTGGGGATCGTCTGCCTAACACTTTGTTGTTGATGGCCGCCGCCGAGGCGGTGATTATTACCGGCGCGTTAATTGTGGGAATTTACTCAGCTCTCCACCAATATTCCTGGGTAGACCATTTTATAACGGCCGTTTCCTTTATCTTCTACTCTATGCCCATTTTCTTTATTGCGCTGGTATCCATTTACATTTTTAGCGTGAATTTCAAACGTTGGGGATTGCCCTATCTTCCCACCGTGGGCATGTTCAACCCTGAAGTGGGCAAGACACCTGGCCAGGTTGCCTTGCACATGATCCTTCCCACGATGAGCATTGCCTTGATTAGCCTGGCTGCATACAGCCGTTATATTCGCAGCACCATGCTCGAAGTTCTTAGCCAAGATTACATTCGCACGGCCAAAGCGAAAGGACTGACGCAGCGCTATGTCACGTATGTCCACGCTCTCAAAAACGCGTCGTTACCCATTGTGACCGTGGTGGGTTTGGATCTACCTTTGCTGTTAGGGGGAGCATTGGTCACCGAACGCATTTTTGCCTGGCCGGGAATGGGGCGCCTGTTTTTAGACCATGTATCTCGCGGTGATACGCCAGTCGTTATGGGTATTTTGATGCTGATTTCTGTGGCTGTTGTTGTCTTTCAGATTATTACCGACATCACCTATGCCTGGTTGGACCCGCGCATTCGCTATAATTAATGGCTTGCCTGCACTAATAATTTCAGGCTGAGTGAGGAAAAAGATGGATTCGACTGTAGATGCTGCTACCATTCCTCGAAAAATTTTAGATGAACTGGAAACCCCCCCCCTAACTTTGCGCCAGTTGACGTGGCGGCGCTTTCGTCGCCATAAGATGGCCCTTTTTGGCGCACTCACGTTGATTTTGCTAGTGGTCTATTCAGTAGGCGGGGCATTTATTGTGCCTGAAGAAGTAGCCAATTTCACCGAAACCGGTGTGCGCTTACAAGGTCCATCCTCGGAGCACTTCTTTGGCACAGATACGGTTGGGCGGGACATTTTGGCGCGCACGATTTATGGGGGCCAAATTTCTTTGCTGATCGGCTTAACGGCCGTTCTCGTTGAAACCATTGTCGGGGTGATCATCGGCGCCATTGCTGGATACTATGGAGGACTGATAGACAGCCTGTTAATGCGCTTTACTGAGGCCATGCTCAATATTCCCCAAATCTTCCTCCTCATTGTCATGGCCAAATTTTTCAGCGGCAGCGTACCCAACATTGATGTGTTCGGCCGTTCCTTCAGCGGCAGCGTTGTGGTTATCGTCCTCATAATCGGCCTCACAAGCTGGATGTATCTGGCCCGAATCGTTCGTGCTGAATTCCTCTCCATCAAAAACAACGAGTTTATCTTGGCCGCGCGGGCTACCGGTACGCCAATCCGTCAAATAATCTTCCGCCATATATTGCCCAACGCCATGGCCCCAATTATCGTGTCCGCAACATTGGGTGTAGCCAACGCCATTTTGTCCGAAGCGTACATCAGCTTCTTGGGAATGGGCGTGCAGCCACCCACAGCCACCTGGGGCAATATGCTAGATGGTGCATACAATTACATTGAGCAGGCCCCTTGGTTGTGGATTTTCCCTGGGATGCTCATATTGCTTACCGTGCTAAGCATAAATTTTGTGGGCGATGGCCTGCGTGATGCATTGGATCCACGTAGCCGGGCAGTCTAAAACCAGTAAATATAAGCGCTTTGAAAGGTTGGCACCTTATTGCGAGAGGGAAATGCATGGCAGCAAAAAACAAGGTACTACTCGAGGTAAACGACCTGGAAGTACGCTTTCACACGCCTGAAGGAACAGTGCACGCCGTTAACGGCATTTCGTATCAGGTTAGAGAGGGTGAAGTTTTGGCTGTCGTTGGCGAAAGCGGGTGCGGCAAGTCTGTAAGCATGATGTCAATTTTGGGCTTGATACCGATTCCGCCGGGAGAAATTTCCAGAGGACGTGCCCATTTTAACGGCCGAGACTTGCTCCAACTCCCCGACGATGCTCTGGAAGATATTCGTGGTCAAGAAATCGGCATGATTTTTCAGGACCCCATGACCTCTCTAAACCCGGTGTTGAGCATCGAACGGCAGTTAACCGAAGCGCTAATAAAACATTACAATCTTGACTCTGAAGGAGCCAAAAAACGCGCTGTCGAATTATTGGATCTCGTAGGTATTCCAGATGCAACCGAGCGGTTGAGAAGCTACCCGCATCAGTTTTCAGGCGGCATGCGCCAGCGAGTGATGATTGCCATGATGTTGGCCTGCAATCCCAGCCTCCTCATTGCCGACGAACCAACTACCGCCTTGGATGTGACCATTCAGGCCCAAATTGTGGAACTGGCAATCCAGATGCGGGGCAAGATGAACATGTCCATGATCTGGATTACGCATGATCTGGGCGTGGTTGCGGCCATGGCTGATCGTGTCGTCGTGATGTATGCCGGATACATTGTGGAAGAAGCCCAGGTCTACGACTTGTACGAAAAACCGCAGCATCCGTACACCAACGCTTTATTGGCTGCTTTACCGCGAGTGGACCAGCGGCGAGATAGTCGGCTGCAATCGATTCCAGGTGCGCCTCCCAACTTGCTGGTTAAGCCTCACGGCTGCCCTTTTGCCCCGCGCTGTAATTTTGCATTGGAGCACTGCCGCGATGTAAATCCACCACTGGAAATGATTGGCAGTGACCATAGGGTGGCATGCTGGGTAGATATGACAACGGGCAAGCCTCGCAAAGAAACGGGCCAAATGACGTAACAAGTTGCATTGATTTTGTGGACTTATTACCCGAATTTTTGAAAGTTTAAGCCTGGAGAGGATTATGGATGAGGAAATGCAAATGGGGATAAATGGACCTGAGCCAGAAAATTTGCAGCCGCTGGTGCGCGTACAAAACTTAATCAAGCATTTCCCAATTCAGCGTGGGATAGTTTTCCAACGTACGGTAGGCGCAGTGAAGGCGGTTGATGGCATTACATTTGACATCCATCGCGGGGAAACCCTGGGCCTGGTGGGAGAAAGCGGCTGCGGAAAGAGCACGGCCGGTCGTACGATTTTGGGCCTTTATGAGGCAACGGGTGGCGATGTGTGGCTCGATGAACAGCATGTCCACACGGCCAAGGGTAAGGAAGCTATGGCCATCCGCCGCAAGGCGCAAATGATTTTTCAGGACCCTTTTGCCTCTTTAAATCCCCGTTGGACGGTGAACTCAATCGTAAGCGAGCCATTACAGGTACATAAGCTGGTAAACAACGACAAAGAACGTACAGATCGCGTTGTTGAGCTGCTGGAGTTGGTAGGTTTAAGCGGGCGGTATATGAATCGCTTTCCCCACGAATTTTCTGGCGGGCAGCGGCAGCGCATTGGCATTGCGCGGGCCCTGGCGTCTGACCCGCTGTTTATAGTATGTGATGAGCCTATTTCAGCGCTGGATGTGTCCATTCAAGCTCAGGTGGTAAATTTGCTTGAAGATTTACAGGGGCGCTTGAACCTGACTTACTTATTCATCGCCCATGATTTAAGTATGGTGCGCCATATTTGTGACCGCGTGGCGGTGATGTATCTGGGCTGCATTGTGGAGCTGGGGGTCAGTGATGAAGTGTACGATAATCCACAGCATCCTTATACTCAAGCATTGTTATCGGCCGTGCCTATACCCGATCCAAAAGTTGCACGGCAGCGGCAGCGCATAGTGTTAGAGGGAGACGTGCCCAGCCCCATCAATCCTCCCACAGGCTGCCGGTTTCACACGCGCTGCCCGATTGCGCAGCCACAGTGTGCTGAGGTTGTGCCGGAGTGGCGGGAAGTGCGACCGCAGCATTGGGTGGCGTGCCATGAGGTAGAACCGAAAATGGTTCCAGCAAACTAAATCGGTGGTGCTGGTGGGGGCGTGGGTTCGTTGATTAAAAAGCCACTTTTGTTTTCCAAGGAGATATTATGCCGCAAGAGATTAAGCTGGGAACGGCCGTTTCCCAACCAGGTACGCTGCAATATGGTCAATGGAGCGCGCTGACCCATCCCACGGGCCATGATGAATTTTTGCCGGTCATTATCGCGCAAGGCCATGATGATGGCCCCTGCATTTGGCTGACGGCCGGCATACACGGCACCGAACATGCCGGACCGTGGGTGTTGTACGAGCTGCTAAACCAGGCCTTGGTCGATGGCCTGAAAGGCACTATTGTCGCCATTCCTTCCCTCTGCCCGGTCGGGGCGCGGGTGCAAAAGTACACCCCCTACATTGTGGAGAAGAACCCCAACCGACTGTGGCCGGATGGCAAGCCGCAGCCGGAAAAACCTGACCCAGAGAAACGGCCGTCCACCTCTCTGGAGCAGGCGTACGCCCGGTTGTTTACCCACATTCAGGAAACGGCCGATTACTTAATCGACTACCACAACGCCTGGACAGGTTCCATCTCTTTTGCTTTCCGCGACCGGGTTCTCTATCGCGCCGACGAAAACGCCGCGCAAAATAAATCCGAAGCAGAAGCCCTTTCGGCAAAAATGGACGAGATGCTGCTCGCTTATGGGCACACCATTGTCAACGAGTTCCCAGCAGAAAAATATGTGGACAATGATTTGCACCGCTCTACTTCTGGTGCGGCGCTGCTCACCGGGCGCATTCCTGCGTTTACCGTGGAGCTGGGAACCGGCCACATGCCTGAGCCATCAATTGTGCGGGCATCAGCCGCCGGTACGCGCAACGTCCTGCGCTGGGCAGGTATGCTCGATGGAGAATCGGAGCCCATTAACGGCATTAAGCTAGTGAAGCCAGGCTTTGCCGTGCGGCGCACAGTTTCACTGCGCACGGAGGTGCCCTGTATCGGGCTGCACCTGAAGGAAGCTGGGGATGCAGTTGCCGCGGGGGAACCAGTAGCCGAACTGCGAGACGTGTGGGGACGGCCGTTACCCGAAAGCCCGCTTTGCGCTGAACATGATGGCTTTGTCATGGGGCGCGGCTACGGCATTTATTACTATCCCGGCGACACCGTCATCTACATGGCCATGCGCGACGAAGAGCCGCTGGTTGGCCCATATCCGGAAAATTATTTCAAGCAGAATGGCTAATTTTGCGGTTTCCTAACCATACCCCCGGCGAAAATTTGCTGTGAATTAGTGGCAATAGCAAGTTAACTCCCTTGCTTAGCCAGGACAATTTCAACCGGCAATCCCCACATAGAC
The DNA here is from genome assembly GCA_963695505.1 of uncultured Chloroflexia bacterium. Lineage (GTDB taxonomy): Bacteria > Chloroflexota > Anaerolineae > Promineifilales > Promineifilaceae > JACSRF01. The sequence continues at coordinate 168,386 of CAVOGX010000021.1, forward strand.
ATGCTGGTTACGTCGCAAATCTCAAAACCAGCCTCGGCCAGGTGCATTTTGGGGTAGATGGGGCGGCAGTCGACGGCTGCGGGCCATTTCTCGTGAAACCATTCGTATAGGCGAACGGCCGTTCCCCCCTTCTTGGCCAGGGAGACGACAGCGATGCGCCCGTCAGACCGCAGTGTTTTGTGGCATTGCGCCAAAAACAGCGGAATTTCTGGCGTATCGAAAAGCTCCAGGGTAAAGCTCATGAAGATGGCATCGAATGTATTCTGGGCAAAAGGGAGGGCAGCGGCATCGCCAACGCGCAGATCAACCGGCGTAGTAATAGCTGCATTTTTCAGTCGTTCTGCGGCGATAGCCAGCATGCTGTCAGAAATATCGATGCCGCTCACTTTCCCAGTGGGTCCAACAGCCTGCGCCAGGCTGACCAGGCAGTGACCCGTGCCAAAGCCGATTTCCAAAATGGATTCGCCCGGTTGAGGGTTCAGCTTTTGGATGCCGGCCTCCCGATATTTTTTCTCACTGCTGCCGGCGAGGAAGTCATACCAGCGGCTTAACCTGTCATAAGCTGCCCTGGCTTCTTCTTTTGACCTGTGAACGCGGCTAATTGAATTGTGCATTTGAAATAGCCTTCCTGCCTGCAAATGGCTGCCCGGATGTAAGGAAGAGGGATTTTGGGATAAACTTAATGTGCGTAAACGTGGGCGGAGTGAGCTGTCTAGCTCATAGCCCATTCACTATTATGGCACATTTTCACGTGGGGCATGACAGAAAGATAAAAAAAGCTTGTTCGGGCAGTCACCCAGGCATGATGGCGACATCTAATTAAGGGAAACAGACAAAATTCACACCAATACTTTGGAGGTTAAGATGACTAAATTAGGAATGAGCGTGTATCTGGATACAGATTTTGCAACGGCCGTTGCTACCGTCACTGACGAGCTCAAAAAGGAAGGCTTTGGCGTCCTGACCGAAATCGACGTAAAAGCGACGCTGAAGAAGAAAATTGACGTGGACTTTCGCCCCTACATAATATTGGGCGCGTGCAATCCGCCGCTAGCCCACAAAGCGCTGTTGGCTGCCCCGGAGGTGGGCATGCTGCTGCCCTGCAATGTGACGGTGTCGGAAGAAGAGAACGGCCGTATTCTGGTCAGCCTCATCGACCCGGAAATCATGCTGGGCGTGGTGGACAACCCGGCGCTTGCCGAGGTGGCCTGCGACGCCAAAGAGCGCCTGGAGCGGGTAGCGGTGGCTTTGGCTACTTGATAAAAACGTGCGACACACCTCGCAGGTGCGTCGCACGTCATCGTTACCTTTTCCGCATTACCGTGCGCTGCTTTTTGGGCAGGTCCATGGGCAGTTTGGTGCGGCGCACGCCATCAAACTGGTACAGCGCGTTGGCCACAGCTCCGGCGGTGGGAACCAGGCCAATTTCGCCCACACCTTTGGCGCCGTATGGCCCATACGGGATCGGGCACTTCCACGCCGATGATTTCCATTTCGGGCATCTCTTTGGCGCGTAGGATGCCCATTTTGCGCAGGCGGGTGCTCTTGGGACGGCCGTTCTCCATTTCCAACTGCTCGCTAATGGCATAACCCAGCCCCATGTGAATGGAGCCTTCAAGCTGCCCTTCAAACAGGGTGGGGTTGAAGATTTTGCCGGCATCGTGGGCGGCCGTAATCTTTTCGATCTGGCCGTCTTCGTCCAGCGTCACCAACTGCGTGGCGTAGCTGTAGGAGTAATGCGTGTACACCTTCTCCACCATCGCCCCTGGCTTCGTCGTCCAATCACCAATCCATTCGCCGCGATAGCTTTTGCCCGACCAATTCAGCCAGCGAGTGGGTTTCCAAATCGGCCTTCAAGCTTCTTGCAGGCGTCGATGCAGGGCATTGCCCACCAGCGACGTGGCGCGCGAGGCCGTCGTCATGCCCGCTTCCTGCTCGGCGGCGGTGTCAATGCGCACCTCGATGAGGCGCGGGTCAATGCCCGTTTCGTTGCACACGACCTGCTGCGCGATGGTGTTCACGCCCTGCCCCATTTCCGTCCAGCCGTGGTCGATGATGACCTTGTCTGGCGCGGCAATGGTGATTTGTGCGGATTCTGATTCATCGGGCATGCCGTTGCCGATGCCGGTATTTTTGAGGCCGCAGGCCAGCCCGGCATATTTGGCAGCGTAGAAGGCGTCTTTCACCGCCAGCAGCGTCTCGCGCACGCCCGCGCCGCCTTCGATGATCTGACCGGTGGCGGTCATGTCGCCATCTTGCAGGGCATTGTCGTAGCGGAACTGCCAGCGGTCGAAGCCGCCCTGTTCGCACAGGTCGTCGATGAGGCTTTCCAGGCCGAAGATGGCCTGATTGACGCCAAAGCCGCGCATCGCGCCGCAGGGAACGTTGTTGGTGTAAACGGCCGTTGCCACCACATCCGTCACCGGCACATTGTACGCGCCCGTCGCATGCCCAGCCGACCGTTCCAGCACTTTCGCGCCCGACGGAGGCATACGCGCCCGTGTCGCCCACGAACTTCACCTTGACAAAGGTCAGCTTCCCCTCGTCATCACAGCCAATGTGGTAATCCATCCAGATGGGATGGCGCTTGGGGTGCATGAGCGATCGATTCGTCGCGGGTGAGGCGCACTTTGACCGGCATGCCCAGCAGGTAGGCCGCCAGGGCCGCGTGGCCCTTGCACGCGTCAAATCTTCCTTGCCGCCAAAACCGCCGCCGTTGGGCACAAAATGACGCGCACTTTTTCCAGCGGCCAAGCCCAACAGCTTGGCAATTTGGATGCGGTCATCGTAGATGCCCTGGCCTTGGGAGAGAACTTCGATGTTATCGTCTGACCATTGGGGTAGGCAACGGCCGTTTCCGGTTCCATGAAGCCATGCTCAATCCATTGCGTTTCAAACACGCCCTGGGCAATGTAGGCGGATTCGGCTTCCGCCTCCGCCACATCGCCCCGACTGGTGACCGATTGGGACCAGCATATTGCCGTTGCAGTCGTGAATTTGCGGCGCGTCCGGCTCTGAGCGCTTCGTGCATGTCGATCAGCGGTTCCAGCACCTCGTACTCGACTTTGATGAGCTGCCGCCGCCTGTCGCGCAATCGCATCCGATTTCGGCCACAACTGCGCCAGCACATCACCGACGTAGCGGGTCGTTTCGCCTACGGCCACCATCAGCGGCCAATCCTGCTGAATGAGGCCAATGGTGCGGTCGCCGGGCACATCGTCGGCCGTAAAGACGCGAATAACGCCGGCCAGCTTTTCAGCTGCGCTGGTATCAATCTCTTAGCACGATGGCGCGGGGATGGTCGCTGAATCGCAGCGCACCATACACCATGCCATCCATGCGCATGTCGTCGACGTAATGATGCTGACCCAGCACCAGATCCTGGGCATGGTATTTGGGCTGGCGGGTACCGACACGGCCGTTGCCCTTGGGCGGCGGAATCTCTTCTTCCTTGCGAATGGCTTCGGCCGCATACATGCACCGAATCGATAATCTTTTTGTAGCCGGTGCAGCGGCACAAATTGGGCGTCAGCGCCTTTTCGATGTCGGCGCGGTTGGGTCGGGGTTTTTGTTGATGAGCGCATTGGACTGCATGACAATGCCGGGAATGCAGAAACCGCACTGCACGCCGCCCTTCTCCACAAAGGCATTGGCGAACACTTCTTGCCGGTATTCGCCCAAGCCCTTCGATGGTGGTGACGTGCGTATCGGCCAATTTGCCCATTTTCATGGGTGACGCAGGCCAGCACGGCTTTGCCGTCAAGTTCAACGGTACAAGCGCCGCACGCCGCCTGGGGCGCACAGCCATCTTTGGCGAGAGTAATGCCTTCAATTTCACGCAAATAGGTGAGCAGTGACAGTTCGGGGTCGCCGTCATAGGTAATGAAACGGCCGTTTAAGTTTAAACTGCATGATAGTCCTCCAAATGGTTTCGTTCCCCATCTGGGTGACTGGCAGGCAGGAAGCTGGGGGAGATTCAGTATTCAATTAGCAGTATTCAGCGGTCAGTAAACTGGTTACTGCTTGCTGAAATACTGATACTGATAACTGTAAACGTGCTTCATGCCTCGCCGCGGACGCCAGCCACGGAAAGTCCACAATTTCCGGCGTGACTATCAAGTGCGTAAGGATGCCCATACTATATGAAAATGAGGCGAAATGGGCAAGAGAAAATTGAGAAATCAATAGGGGTTTGTTTACAGGCTTTTAACCTCGAAAATGGTTGCTTTGTTCCCTAAACTGGCTAATATAAGGTGTATGTCCTACCGGATTTCCCAAAATTGTTGTGATGATATTGGCCATATTTGCCTCAGAGCGGATATGGTCATTTTTTGTTTGGCTCAATAGTCACGACTCTTTAGGGAAACTTGATTTCACTTTCTGAGAGGGATAAGGTCAGTTTGACTTTAATCCGGCATGCTCATTTGGAGGGAAAAATGAAGCTTAAACGTTTACGTTCTTTGTGGCGAACCATTCCGATTTTTGGAGTGGCTCTTTTGTTGCTTTATGCGTTGTTCTCAATATTAACTTACAAGGTATCCGCAGCTCCAACTGCACCCAATGATACGGCCGTTTTCATTAATGAGATTCATTACGATAATGACGGCACAGACGCTGGTGAGGCAATTGAAGTAGCCGGTCCGGCAGGCACTGATCTTACTAATTGGTCTATCGTACTTTACAATGGCAGTGGCGGTGTTACATATGACATTAATTTACTCTCTGGCACAATCCCTGACTCAGCAAAATGGATGCGGTACCCTTTTCTTGACCTACCCTACAAACGGACTTCAAAATGGTTCACCTGATGGTTTGGCCTTGGTTGATGCTGCTGGATAATGTTGTCCAATTTCTGAGTTATGAAGGGGTTATTACAGCCGACTAATGGTCCAGCAAACGGGTATGGTTAGTGTGGATATTGGGGTGGCGGAATCCAGCAGCAACCCCATTAGGTTATTCCTTGCAATTAACTGGAATTGGCGCCGTCTACGAAGATTTTACCTGGGCCGCACCGATAACCAATACCTTTGGCAGTGTCAATACCGGACAGGCTTTTAATTGTGGTCCAGCGGTATCGGAATTGTCTATGGAGAAGAGTGTGACGCTGAATACGGCCGTTCCTTACCAAAGCCCAGTCACCTATACTGTCGTTTTGGCAAATAGTGGGGCCTTATCGGATACGGCCGTTCTCTTCACCGACACCCTGCCCATCAGCACAACTTTTGGCAGTTGGATCGAGCAGCCGGTAGGGGCCACCGTGACCAACGGCGAAATCAACTGGATGGGCACCGTCACCAATGGCACAGCTATCACCTTCACCTTTACCGCCAATCAGACGGCCGATTACGGCCAAACCATCACCAATACGGCCGAATTCAGCGGCACAACGACCGCCGGAATCGCTGAGGCCGCTTTCACTGTGGCCGCCCTGACGGGAGATATCACCTTTGTTTACTATGATTTGGAAGACGTTGTCCAGCCTGGTGAAGCTGTCTATTTGACCGGTGACTTCAACAGTTGGAGCACCACTGCGCTCTCCATGACGGCCGATGCTGGCAACGAGGTGTTTACGGCTACCGTACCTGCTTTGGCCGCTGGTGATTACGACTACAAGTACATCGTCTATACGGATACAGTCCCTGCCGGTCCGCCCCAAGAAGGGTGGCTCAATACCAATAACCGTTCCTACACAGTAGCTGGGACCGCTACGGTAGACGACTATCGCCACGTGGCTGTGGATGAGGCTACCCTGGCGCCCGCAACTCTCGAAACCGATATAGGGGTGGCCACCGCCAACGCTTACGGTCAGGTTTCCGTTGCTTCCGTCACAGATTCTGATGGTGAAGGCCGTGGCCTGCGTGCTGAATTGGGTTATGGAACGGCCTTAGACCCTGCCGCCTGGAATTGGTCTGCCATGAGCTTTAACACCCAAAGTGGCAGTAACGATGAATTTAGCGGCGTAATGACGCCAACCCTGCCTGGAGTTTACTCCTACACGGCCCGCTTTGACGGTAACTGGGGCTTGGGCAACCCCAATGCCGCCTGGACTTATGGGGATCTCAACGGCTTGCCCTTTGACCTGTCGGAAACCGGCGTCATGACTGTCAACTTTACGGCCGTACCCATTGCCACCGCCCGTGCCGGTAGCAATGGTGAAGTATTTGCCGTTGAAGGTCAGGTCACCTATAACCCCGGTACTTTTAACAGCGCCGGCTGGGCTTTGCAAGACAGCAGTGGTGGAATTGCTGCCTTCTTCTTCCCGGCTCCCAGCCTCGACTTAGGTGATACCGTGCGCCTCATAGGTCAGAGAGGCACTTTTAGTGGTGAAGAGCAATTTAGCAGCAGCCTGTACCTGGAAAATCTGGGTGATGGACCCGAAGTGGCCCCCACGACTTATAGTACAGCTGATATTGCCAACGGTTCAAGTGAGGGCTGGCTTGTTGAGGTTTCTGGCACTCTGCTAAACTTAAACCCCAATGATTGTAATGGGACTTTCGAATTTGATGTTGATGACGGCAGTGGCGCAGCACTGGTTTATGTAGACAGTGACACGGGGATTAATCTATGCGCCTATGAAAGTGGCGTGGATGTCACCGTGGTTGGATTTAGCACAGAGTTCAATGGCACATACGAAATTAAGCCGCGCCGACCAAGCGATGTGCAAGTTTTCCTGGATTCACCTATTGTAATATCCACATCGCCTGCCGATGATGCTACAGGAGTTTTCACTGATACACTGATCACCATTGAATTCAGCGAACCTGTTACAGTAACGGCCGAATGGTTTGGCATTAGCTGCTCCCTCAGCGGTGACGTGGCGGGCAGCGCCTCCACCGGGCCATCCGCCAGCTACATCATTACGCCGACCAGCAGCTTTGCCAATGGCGATATTTGCGTCGTCACCGTTTTGGCCGATCAGGTTAGCCGGGCGGGCGGGGTTACAATGGCCGCAGACTACCAGTTTAGTTTCACAGTGGGCGTGCCGTCGGGTTTAGGCGCATGTGGCGATTCGGCTACGCTCATATCCTTTGTGCAGGGAAGTGGTTTGTCAACACCTCTTGCCGGCACAACGGTCGTCGTGGAAGGTGTGGTAGTGGGAGACTATCAGGGCACCGGCGGATTCAATGGCTTCTTCATGCAGGAAGAGGATGGCGATGTTGATAGCGATCCTGCAACTTCCGAAGGTATCTTTATCAACAGTACCACGGAAGTTGCCGCTGGTGATGTTGTGCGTGTGCAGGGTTCTGCTGAAGAATTCTTCGATCTCACCAGACTTAGCCCTGTCAGTGGTTTGATAGTTTGCAGCAGCGGTAGCAGCGTCACCCCTGCGGAAATTACCCTACCGATAACCGACCTCAATGATTTAGAAGTAGCAGAAGGGATGCTCATTTCTATGACGCAGGATCTCTATGTGACCGAGCATTTCAATTTGGGCCGCTTTGGTCAGGTTGCGTTATCGGTGAATGACCGACTGTTCCAGCCCACAAACGTTATTACTCCAGGATTGGATGCGAACAACCTGCAAGATTTGAATAATCGCAGCCGCATTTTGCTGGATGATGGGTTGAATGATCAAAACCCTGCAGCAGTTATTTACCCTGATCCTGGTTTGACTTTTACTAACACTTTGCGTGCGGGTGATGTGGTAAACAACTTGGTGGGTGTCCTGGACTATGGCTTTGGTTTTTATCGAATTCAACCGGTAGGCGTCATTAGCTTTACAGAAGCTAACCTCCGCACGGCTGCCCCACAGGATGTAGGGGGCCAAATACAAGTTGCCAGCTTCAATGTTCTCAATTACTTCACGACAATTGACGACAGTGGCTCTATTTGCGGACCCTCTGAGGACATGGACTGCCGCGGCGCGGACAGTGAGGAAGAGTTCCAGCGGCAGCGGACCAAGATCATCAATGCGATTTTGGCCATGGATGTTGACATCGTCGGCCTGATCGAAATTGAAAATAATGTCAATGATGATGCAGTAATTGACTTAGTGGCGGGTTTAAATGATGCCGCCGGGTCTGGAACCTATGCATACATTGATACGGGCGTGATCGGCACCGATGCCATTAAGCAGGCCCTGATATACCAACCGGCATCTGTAACTCCAGTAGGTGATTATGCCATCCTGGACGGATCAATTGACGCTCGTTTCTTGGATACCAAGAACCGGCCGGTATTGATTCAAACCTTTGCCGAAAATGGAACTGGTGAATTGGTAACCATTGCCGTAAACCACCTCAAGTCCAAAGGTTCTGATTGTGAGGATGTAGGCGATCCCGACGTGGGTGATGGACAGGGTAACTGTAATGTGACCCGCACGGAAGCTGCAGCAGCTCTGGTAGATTACCTGGCTACAGATCCCACGGAAAGTGGGGTGTCACGTTTCCTAATCATTGGCGACTTGAATTCGTACGCAATGGAAGACCCCATCACGACTATCAAAGCTGCTGGTTATGCCGACCTGCTGGCGGAATTTGTCGGAATGGCGGCTTACTCCTACGTCTTTGATGGACAATTTGGCTACCTGGATCATGGCTTGGCTAGTGACGGCTTGCTGCCTATGGTGACTGGGGCTACGGCCTGGCACATTAACGCCGACGAACCGCGGGTCTTTGACTACAACACGGAGTCCAAGACTGTTGATCAAATAGCCGAGTGGTACGGGCCGGAGGGATACCGCTCTTCGGACCACGATCCGGTTATCATTGGTCTTACTTTCCCGACGGTAAGCATCACCAGCCCGTCTGACGGTGCGGTGTTTACGAGCACCAACGATATGCCGGTTTCCATCCCCATTACCATCACCACCACTGACTTTACTATTCCCGACGATGGGCACTGGCACCTGTGGGTCGATGAGGAGATGGTCGGCCCGGTGATGGGCTACACTACTACCGTAGACCTGCTGCCCGGCGTCCACATCATTAGCGCGGAACTGCGCACGCCAGACCACGTGTCGCTGGGCATCATCGACACGGTGACGGTGACGGTGAATGTGGAGTACATGCTGTATCTACCTGTGGTAGTGAAAGCGGAGACGGCAACGGCCGTTTCTGACACACTCCCGGTAGTTGACACTGGCAGCCATGGCTGGCTGGCTGTTGTCTTCAGCTTGCCGATTATGCTGGTAGGCATGCTGCCCATCAGCCGCCTGCGCATTAGCAAGGAGTAACATGGCGTAGAAAGTTAAGACAGCCCAACCAAAAGGGCTTGTGATTTTTCGTCACAAGCCCTTTTTTCTTGTTTTCAGCATTGCCTACCCTAAGGATGAGCGCCACACCTCGATGGCTTGTTCCTCATTCAAATCTTGGGTCAACAACCAGCCTAACAACGAGGCACAGTCGCGCGTAAACGCTTCGCTGTCCTCGTGATAGATGCTAGACGGCCGTTTCCAGCACACTCCTTCCTCCACCCCCGCCGGAGTGAGCACCAGCACCGCATCGTGCAGCAAGGCACGCATATTGTGAATGTGCACGGAAACCGGGCTCTCGGCGTGCACGACGTAATGATTGAGCAGCACAAACCCTGCTGCTTGCAGCGCGGCCGTTAACGCTGCCCAACCCTTCCAGTTCCAATGATGGAAGGTAAAAATAAAACGGCCGTTATCCTTCAGCACCCTCCGGCATTCCCCAAAAATCCTCGACATGAGCTCCAGATACCGGCTTTCGCGGTCGTTTTTGTGCGGGTCCACGGCCGACTCCGCTACGTTGTAAGTCCAATCAGCCTCGTTAGGCAGCAGGTGACGGAGCCAAACGCGAAAAAAAGCTGCCAGGTCGCTGTACTGCACGCTGTCAAAATAGGGCGGGTCCGTCACGACAGCATCTACACACGCATCGGGCAGGGTCAGGCTCGTGGAGGAGCCTTGCATCAACCAGAAACGGCGTTGACCCTGCTGCAGTCCGGCCAGGGTGGCAACTTCCGTACCCATGTTTACCTCACCAACAATGTCAACAAATTCAGCCGTGTCCCCGTCCAATTTTCGTTCCCGGGGCTGCTGCGCCCAGAGACGGCCGTTTACAATGCGCTGCTGAAACAACTTGTGCAGGGTTCCCGACGTCTTGCGCCGGAACAGCGGATTGTTTTCCAACGCTGTATGCGGGAAAGAGTAGGCGTGATGTGAAAAGGTGTGCCGAATTGCTCCCGATCGCTGCCGCGTTGCGCCTTTGTAGCCACAGAGCAGCGAGTTAAATTCCAGTGACGTGGAAACCAGCAGCGCCAGGTTCAGCCGTACCAAGGGCGTAAACTTTGGCAGCAGCCGGATGCTTTCTGCCAGGTAAAGCAGTTGGCGGCTGGTAAAAAGGTCCAGATAATGATGAACCCCTTTCAGAATGAGTTGGCGAGACTTACGCCCAGGCTCAATGACAAATTCCTCTGGAGTAAAAGGAAGCTCGCCTCGCTGCTTATCAGCGTGAGCCAGAAGCTCCAGGTCCGCTGTGCTGGGCGCTTTAAAGAACTGTTGGTGCTGGGGGCACCGCCCCACAATGACCAAAGGCTGGTAACGGGCATAGTAAGGAGTTTCGTGCTCTTCAGTAAATTTGCTTGCGCAATGAGGGCAGGCGCGACTGCTTTTTTCGTAGATAGGCAGCAGTGGGGAAACGGCCGTTTCTGCAATAGTTTCCCTTTTCCCATCGATTTGCCGACACACTGCGTGGGATAATCCATCCAGAATCAGCCTTGCTCCATTAGCCTCCTGGCGCAGCACTAGCGAATCCACAATTAGCGCCGGTCCGCAAGTGCAATGCTTCCGCTGCCCATACAGTACGTATTGCACCTGCGTGGTTTGGGAACAAATTGGGCAGACAGTCTCGTAAAATGGGTCCAGGGCAGTGCGGAGTTCCCGATGAAACGATTTGTACGCCTGTTCCAGGTTAGCCAAAGGCAGCGCAGACAGTGCTGCCCGGCTTTGCAGCACCGGTATGGGATCAAGATCTGCGCCAATGACGTTTGCTCCCAACCGGATGGCTTCATGCAGGGTCGTGCCGCCGCCCATCATGGGGTCAAGAATAATTTGCCCTTCTAGCCCGCCTGGCGAGTAGTAATCTCGGCCGGGATCATGGGCAATAAGCCCTTGCAGAATGAGGCGAAAGGTACTGCCGCAGCGCCGCGCCCACCACTTGTGCAGGTAACTGTTAGGCCGGTAATGGTGTTTGTTGTAGCTTTCCAACCGGGCAATGGCGTTGGCAAATTCAACGTTGAAGTTGGTGTCGATGGGCAGGGTCATATTGATGGTTAGTTTTGCCTTGTTCGTGTTCCGTAATCCGTTTTCCGTAAATTGCGACCGGTCATGCTAAATACCTTGCTAAAAAAGTATTCGAAATGAGGGCTGAACTTGGCGAAAACCGGCCCCCGACAGGCTCGGGTCTCTCTGTTATTGATATTCAACTTTAAAACTGTACTAAATGAGGTTCGCAGAGCAGCAGAGCCAGGGCGGACGGGCCATCCGTGATTTCTCCAGCATGAGCCATGCGCAGCACTTCCGCGGTAGGGAGGGGATGGATGGTCATGACCTCTGTGCTTTCATATAGCGGAGAATGGTTCAAGGCTACACCGGTAGCTAAAAAGACGTAGCCCACCTCATCACAAAAGCCATTGGAAACGTAAAATTGGTTGATGAGCCGCAAATCTGCTGCGGTTCCTCCCAATTCTTCGCGCAGTTCGGCAACGGCCGTTTCCCGCGCAGAACGGTCGTTACCCATTCCGCCAGCCGGTACCTCCCAACACCAATCATTGACGGTGTAACGATAGTTGCGAATCAGCACAATCTGCCCATCCGCTGTGACGGGCACAATCCACACCGCATTTTCCTTTGTGACGGTGTTGTATACGCCCGGCTTGCCATCTGGCGTGATAATGTCGTCCTGGCGCACGCTGTACCAGGGGCAAGTCCAGGCAATGCGGCTGGCAGTGGTTTGGTAAGGAGAGGAACTGCTGGTTGCTGGTTGTGGGCTGCTTGGGGTTGGTAGTTGGTTTGAGGTTGTCATAGAGTGCCTGGCTAAAGGGCTTGCAATAGTTGGCTGGCCTGTTCCACGGTAATGACCCCTTTTTCCAGCATATCCAATATTCGTAGCTGGGCAGCAGAATGGGCTGCTGCCGGTTCGTCAGATGAAGCGGCTACGGCCGTATCCAACTTCTCCGCCGTCTCAGCAGTTTGCGATTTACCCAACCGACCCCGCGCTACTTCTATGCTCTCTTCCGCCTGATGCAGCGATTTTTGCACCTGCTCTTCCGCTTTGGCAAAGGCCGCCATGCCTGGCGTAACGGCCGTTGCCGCAAGATTGGCGTTAGCCTCTTTAGGTGGCTTGTGGTCCAAAAATTCGGCAGCAATAGCTGCCCGCAGCCGCTCGTCCAGCTCCAGAGCGACAAAGCGATGTTTCCACTCCGGTCCTAATTCCAGTTCGATGCTGGCAAGCACTTCAGCCACGCCGCGGGAAACGGCCGTTTCAATACCCACGCCCGCCGCCGGCATCGGAACCGGATTGAGTGCTGTTTGTACCGTTGGTTCGGGCGGTGGCGCAAAAAGCTTTTCGCCATCCACGTATGAGGGTTCGGCATTGCCATCCCAGGGCAGCAGGCCAATACGCGCCGGCGTTTGCAGCCGTAGGCGCGTCTTCTGGTGTTCGATGTAGCCGGAGAGAGAGGTGATGGTGTCGGAAACGGCCGTTTCCGTGATGCGCTGCAACTTTATGCCATTGTGAATGCGGCTGGCCTCGGCCAGCAGGCTTAGAGGGGCGGCGTTGGGCCAGTAGAGGAACAGGTCACTTTGCCCGGCCACCAGATGCTCGCCCTCTACCAGACCGCCTGCTAAATGCACCACGCCCTGCACGTCGGGCAGATTCACCTCGCCACCCAGGTTGCTGAGCCGCGCCGTGCTGCCAGCCTGGGCCACGTGCAGGCTGCCGCTGATGGTGTGCAGGTCTAGGCTACCGCTGACGGTGCCCAGCTCCACGTCGCCGTTGGCATAGCGAATGGACACGCCGCCTTGAATCTGCTGGATGGTTACGTTGGCTGTATTGCGCAGGATGACGGCTTCTGGTGTGTTAGCGGAAACGGCCGAAACCGTCAAGGGACCGTCAATGCCTTCTCCGTGCAGGCTGCTGCCCACGCTTTTGACTTGTACATTGCCCACGGTGCTGAGGGTTACGCTGCCCTGCACCGCACCTACGTTCACCAGCCCGGAGATGTGCTTGATCGTCACGCTTCCAGACACGTCGGCCAGGGTCAGGCGGCTGTGCAAAGGAATATGCAGGGAAACGGCCGTTTCTGCCTGCACCTGCACCACGTCTACCTCTGGCATTTCTGCGCTAAAAGCCTCTCCAATAATTTCGACTGCCTTTCGCTGCCAGCTCGCCACGCTCACGTCACCGCCGCACAGGGTTAGCATCACGTGGGGGGTATCGCCTGTATCAATTCGTTGTTCGCCCATGGATCCATTCCTCTAGCTATTGTTCCAACCTTGCGCCCATATTAAACTGAATTTGCGGGAAAGGCCAATGGAGTAAGTGGGGCAGCGGAAACGGCCGTTAATGCACTGGAAAATCATTAATTTAAAGACGCCCTGGGCAACCCTTGATTACAATCTATTTCGAGTCCATGCAATCATAAGCTCAACCTAAACCGCCGTTGACTGTTTGCCTTTGTTAGCATACAATTTGTTTTGCTTACAAACATGTGCCCGGTCAGACTGACCGGGTCTTTTTATGCCCAATTTCCAAGCCCATCACCCCAATTCAGCAAAACTATCCATGACGCATGATGCGGTTTGACCCAGGGCGCAAGAGTAATTAATTATGAAACAACCCATTAATGACATTCGCAACATTGCCATCATCGCCCACGTGGATCATGGTAAAACCACCCTGGTAGATGGCATGCTGCGCCAGACCAACGTTTTCCGCAGTAATCAGCAGGTCACGGAGCGCGTTCTCGATTCCAACGACCTGGAGCGGGAGAGGGGCATCACCATTCTCGCCAAAAATACCAGCATCCAGTACAACGGCGTCACCATCAACATTGTGGACACCCCTGGCCACGCCGACTTTGGTGGCGAGGTTGAGCGGGTAATGAACATGGTGGACGGCGTGCTGCTGCTGGTGGACGCGGTGGAAGGCCCCATGCCGCAAACGCGTTTTGTGCTGCGCCAGGCACTGCAGCGGGGACACAAAGTCATTTTGGTGGTGAACAAAATTGATCGCCCTGCCTCGCGACCGGAATATGCGGTAAATGCCGCTTTTGATTTGTTTATTGACCTGGAAGCCAGTGAAGAGCAAGCTGATTTCCCGGTGATTTACACGCGGGCGCTGGAAGGCCGGGCCGGATATGAGGTGGATAAGCTGGAGGGGGATTTACGGCCGTTGTTCGACACCATCCTCGGCACCATTCCACCTCCCGTTGTGGACCCTGACGGCCCCACCCAAATGCTGGTCACTAACCTGGAATATAGCAGCTACGTGGGCAAGATCGCTGTGGGCCGCCTCAGCAGCGGCACCATTCGCGCCGGGCAGGCCATTGCCCACATCACCGCCGAAGGTGAGCTGCGTGAAGGGAAAGTTACCCAGGTCTTTACCTTCCGGGACCTGAAGCGCGTTGCTGAAACCGAAGTCCATGCCGGGAACATCGTTGCCGTGGCGGGCATTCTTGACGTAGGCATTGGCGATACCCTGGCTGACCCTGACCATCCCCACCAACTGCCGCCCATTACGGTGGAAGAGCCTACCGTGCGCATGACCTTTGGCGTCAATGACAGCCCCTTTGCCGGGCGCGACGGCAAATACCTGACCAGCCGCCACCTGCGCGAACGCTTACAGCTTGAACTGGAAAGCAACGTCGCCCTGCGCGTGGAAGAGACTGAGAAAGCAGGTGAATTTGTGGTTTCCGGGCGCGGCGAACTGCATCTGGCGATTCTTATTGAAACCATGCGCCGCGAAGGGTACGAGTTTTCTGTCAGCCGCCCGGAGGTCATTTATAAAGAGAAGGCCAATGGCGAACTGCTGGAACCGGTGGAACACCTCTTTTTGGAGGTGCATAGTGACTACCTGGGGGCAGTAAGCGAAATGCTGGGCCGCCGCCGCGGCCAGGCCACGGCTATTCGTTATGGCGAGGATGGCACGGTTTACGCCGAATACCTGGTGCCAACGCGCGGTATGCTGGGCATGCGCCAGCCCTTCCTCACGGCGACGCGGGGCACGGGCATTTTTCATACCCTGTTTCATGGCTACGAGTTGTATATGGGCGATATCAACACGCAGGATTTTGCCTCAATGGTTTCCCTGGAGACCGGACCGGTAAGCGCTTATGCTCTGGTGAACTTGCAGCAGCGCGGCACTTTTTTCATTCAGGTGGGCGAGGAAGTGTACGCCGGGCAGGTGGTAGGCCAGCACATTCGCGAAGACGAGCTGGTGGTGAACGTGTGTCGCACAAAACACCTGACCAACCATCGAGCGACGCCAACGGGCATCACAGACTCGCTGACGCCGCCGCGTGTTTTGTCCTTAGATGAGGCAATTGAGTACCTGGGACCGGATGAACTCTTGGAAGTGACTCCAGAGTCGCTGCGTGTGCGCAAGAAGGAGCTGCGCCATGACATCCGCCAAAAGGTAGCGAAGAAGGCGAGGCTTGGTAATCGCTAGAAAAAAGTGCCCCGGTCAATATGCCGGGGCTTTTTTGATCATCGTACACGTATGAGGAATTTAGGAGTGGGAAACGGCCGTTTCCCGTACTGCTCCTTCCACTTCTTCCTCTTCGGGCCATGGAGGAATGTTCAAAATCTTGGCATAAATGTACCGGCCCAAGACGCTAATTGAACCCATAACCGGGATAATGATGAGTGCCGCCAATATCCCTGCCAGTGAAAGTGCGCCAATCACCCCGATAAACACAATGCCAGGGTGCATGCGCAGAGATTGGCCCATCACCCGCGGGCGCAGCCACACATTTTCGATGCCTTGAATAGCCACAAAGATACCGAGCACAATGATCATAAACCAGAAATTAGATACGCTGAGATAGGTAGAACCTGCAAACAAAGCTACCACCGCGGCCACCAACATAACCAACGTCGGACCAATGGTCAGAATGACGTCTAGCAAGCCCGCGAAAAGACCAAAAGCGATTGCCCCAGGAAGCCCAACCGCCCCAGTGCTAATGCCGGTGATGACGCCAATTATAAACATTAAAACTAACTGCCCTCGTAAGTAGCGCTGCCACACATTTTTTACTTCCGTGTACAGGCGGCGCATGTCTGTGCGATAGTCTGGAGGGGCCAGGTTAAAAATCCAGGTGCGCAGTCTGCCCCAATCCTGCAGCAAATAGTATGTTGTAACCAAAATGACCAGCACCCACACCAGGTTGGTTGTGGTGGTTTCAAGCACGTCAAGCAGCACGTCAGCCTGTAGAAAATCGGTAGAAAGTACAGGCATGTTTGACTCAATTTGCTCCAAGGATATTTCAACGCCAAACAAGTCTAATGGCGTAATGGCAATGAGGTTTCGCTCAACATCGATGATGATGCGCTCAATTTCGGTGACGGCATTAGTTATTTGACCCGGTATTACCGGCACAAAGATAAAACCGAGGCCTACCAGAGCAGCTAATGAGAGAAGATATACCAATAACACGACATAATTGCGGCTCAGCTTTGTGCGCGTATTGACAAAAGTTACGATAGGATTCAGTACATAGGCAAGAAGTGCGGAAATTGCCAGCGGGCCAATGAGCGCCTGGGCTGAAATCAGCAGCCATACCATAGAAGCCAACACGAGAATTAGCACTAAATAGCGTGTAGGCGTGCTCCAACTTTTGCTCATAGGGATAAGTATTTCTCCTTAAGGCCAGAGAAGGGATTTGACCCCACTCTTTATTATTTTCCGAAAATTGTTTGTGAATACCTGATTTTACCTTGGTTGTGAGATTCTCATTATACAACCTGATTTTAATGAATTGGATACAGTTACACGCTTCTTCAAGAGACGAGGTTAAGCGAGCTCTCACATTTGTTTGCATATTGACAAGTTTGTTGGGTGGAATACCATTGGTCCTAGTTTTTTTGTGGAGAAAATTGATGCTGATTTACCTGTGGCAGGGTTTATTGCTCGGCGGAGCCGCAGCTGCCCAACCGGGCCCATTTCAAATTTATTTGCTCTCGCAAACTTTGCGAAATGGGGGATGGCGCACGCTGCCGGCAGCGCTGGCACCACTTATTAGCGATGGCCCTATCATTATTCTGGTGCTTTTAGTGCTGACCCAAATGCCGGCCTGGCTGATAGTGCTGCTCCGTGTAGCAGGGGGGCTCTTTTTAATTTATCTGGCTTGGGGGGCGTGGCTTGCATTTCGCCGGGCAGAGACGATTACGGCCGTTTCGCAGCCAGAAAAAGGCAGTCAAAGCGTCTTTAAAGCGGCTTTAATCAATGCCCTAAGCCCCAATCCCTACATTTATTGGGCGACAATTACCGGCCCAATATTGCTAACCGGTTGGCGGGAATCGGCCGTTTCGGGTGTGGCCTTTTTGATAGGGTTCTATTCCACGCTGATAGGCGGTTTTGCCGGGTTCATTTGGCTTTTTTCGTTGACGGGCAAGCTGGACAGGCGGATAACCCGGGTGCTGAGTGCTCTGACGACCGTGGCTTTGCTCGGTTTCGGGATGTGGCAACTCTGGTTAGCGGGAAAAGCCTTCCTGCTTTAGGCAAGTTGGTTTTGCTGGGTGCCCCTTTGTAGAAAATTCGCTTTGTATGGGTAAATGCTCTGATTAATTTCGGCCGTTATCTTTCGTTATCGTCTCCATCAAAAAATATTGGGCATCTGCACTATCCAAAATGCGCAACCGCTCCAATTCAGCCAGCTTTTCCATATGATCGTTGGTAAATCTATCAATCACCTGCTGCAATTTGTCTACAGCTTCTACCGTTAGCTGCCGTTCGTAATTCGCTTCAATTGCTTTTTCGACATGCGGTGGCATATCGATAGGCCCCAACTTAATATCATTTCCCGCTATCTCAAGTACCCCTAAATGTGCTGCCCGTCTGTAGACTTCCAATCCCACAGCATCCTCTAAGCGTTTAATGGAACCTGCAGAATGCAGCTCTTCGATGCTCATCTTTTCTACAATGTGCCGCAAAGAGTGCAGCACCCGCCCCCCAACAATATTGACCGCGAATTTTGGCAAAGCGCGGGCCATTTTGTGCTCAATTCCTGGTTTAATTTTGGTCACATCGATGAAAAAAGAGACGTCCCACTGGATGCTGACGGAAATACCTTCTTTCGTGCGGATTTGACGAGCAGTACCCTTTGTTGTTTGTGAGCCCTTGGGCAATTTGCTGTCCAGATACTCAGCCAATGGGTTTATGAAATGATGCCCCGGCTGCAAAAAACGCGAGAAGTTCTGTTCACGGTTGAATAAGACGCCTACCTCCATTTCGTTGAGGTGGATGTAAGCATATTGATACATCAAGGTCAATGCGGCAATGCCTGCCAGCAAGCCTGCCACAATGGTAATTCCCGCCATGCCCATGAATATCCAGGAAATGATAAATGCTAGAAGCGTAACGGCCGTAATTATCACCCACAACATTCTACTGCCCTCCTCGCGTATTGTTTAGACCTTTTCAAGGCGTCATGGCGGACATTTTTCTTTACCCTTAAGCAGGAAAATTGTGCTAAAAGAGTTGACAAACCCACAATATTAGATAATAATCTAATGTATTAGACATTCACCTAACGTCTTGCTGATTGTCATCACTGCCATAGCCATCCATTCTTACACACAGATTCGCAGCTTGCCAAACACATTTTGGACAAACATGACGAATCGAAAGAGATGCGCCCATTGTAACATGTTTGCACACAATACTTATAAATTTTAGTGTGCAATAGTTCTCGTTAACCATGGGAGGTTTGTTAAATGAACAAACAATGCATTTGCCAGGTAAAACCGCACAATCAAGTTGATTTAACCACATGCGCCCGCAACCAGGTTGGGACGAGGGCTGCGCCGAATAGTTCGCAATCCATAGCGCGCCTGCACATCCGCATTGACAACATGATTACCAAAGAAAATCGGTTTTCAATTGAGGTGCCACCCAATATGATCAACACCGCATTGTCTATTGCTCAAGGTTTTAGCAAACAACTGGATCCGAACAAGTGGTCAGAAATACAAACTAAAATGCGTGAATTATGTATTGGTCAATTGCTGGACGAGAGGGACGAAAAAACCCACGAGCGGATACAAATTTACATTTCCGCACCTCTGTTTTCTTAAACATTGCCAAGATTACCCATTAAAAGATGAAAACTTTGATGACATAAGGTTGGTGGTCAAGATGAATAGCGACAAACCTCAATTGGAATTGCAAATGCGCCAGGTAGGGCCCTGGAGCATGAATACGTATGCATTAATTTGCCCCACAACAAAGCAAAGTGTGTTGTTTGACCCAGGTGCGGACCCACATATTCTGAGTTCAATGCTGGAGGGAAGCATACCTATTGCCATTTTGGTTACCCACACTCACGGGGACCACATTGGCGCCTTAGAACAGATGCGCCAGCAATTGAAAGTACCAATAATGGCCCATCCAGGGCCCCATGCCGGCGGGTTGGTACTCTATGCAGACCGATGGCTGCAGGATGGTGATTCGATACAGATTGGAGCACACGGTTTGCGAGTGCGCCATGCCCCTGGCCACATTGATGACCAAATCTGTTTTGAACTTATTAATGATCACCGCGTCATTGTTGGGGATACGATTTTTGCTGGTGGCCCAGGAAAGACCTGGAGCAGCGCAGGTTTTCAAACCACGTTGCAAACCTTAAAGAATGTCGTATTGCCCTGGCCAGATGAAACTCATTGTTATCCAGGCCATGGACCCGCATTCCGATTAGGCGACATTCGAGACGCGGTTGAAGCATTTGTGGCGAAGGATCATGGCGATTTTTTCGGCGATGCTACCTGGGAAATGGGGTAAGAATTGCCCCTGGATGGGCAGCGGCTGCTGAAGAAACCTAAGCGGCTAATGAATTTGTATTGCCTCTTCGCATAATAACTCCGGTAAAATGGTTAAATTAAAGAGATAAATTAAACTGGAGAACTGATTGATGATGCTTGATTTTACGCCACTGCGAAACCGCGAGATGCAAATTGATAAATTTTCTGCTGGACTGAAGGTTGATGACCTACGTCGCCTGACCAACGAGATGGTGGATACCATGCTCGACTTAATTGATGACGCCAGTGACGCAGATGTCATTTTTGTCCCTGAAGATCCAGATGCGGATGACCCCTATGCGGAAGACCAAAATGAGACCAATATGCCCTGGACTCTGGGTCACGTAATTGTGCATACGACAGCCTCGGCTGAGGAAACGGCATTTATAGCTGCTGGATTGGCAAGGGGCGTACCATTTAACGGCCGTTCCCGTAGCGAAATACCCTGGCAAACTATCACCACAATCTCTCAATGCCGCGCAAGGTTGGAGGAAAGCCGCCGAATGCGGCTTGCCACGTTAGAAGTCTGGCCCGATCACCCATACCTTGACAATTATTACCAGCGGAACCCTAAGTCTCCCAAAATTAATGCCATCGCATACTTTGTTTCGGGTTTAAATCACGATGACAGCCATCTGGCCCAGATTGCCGAAATTATGCGACAGGCCAAAATTGCCCAGAGTACCAGGGTTGAAAAGACCGTTTAGTATACAACCCTTCAAATGAGGTAGACTAGCGCTATCCTTAAAAAGAGAGAGTGGAACATGGACGAAACCCCCGAATACATTTGGGACATTGGCACAGCTTATGATTTATTTACCAGTTTAGATGTGCTGCATCATCCTGACCGATATGGACTTCGCGGAAATTGGGCTGCGGGCGTACGTTCCCGACTGCCCGCCAAAAAACGTGAATATTTGAGCCTCACTAATAAAAAGGTTCATATCTGGGCTATCCCCTGGCTTGCCAGTTTGCCGCTGCTGAAAAAAGATGCGGTTGACGTTTTGCAGTTTCTGGCTGAAATCCCGCCAAACGAGAGACTGGTTACCTTGACAAGCTGTTATATGGCGGATGAAGTGAAAGAGCTGCTGTATGATGTAGCGCAGCGGGGGGCTTGGGGCGATGCGGATAAAGATGCCTTGCGTGAAATTTACCGCCAGATATACCAGAAAGAAGGCAAAAAGAAGAAAATCGTCGATGAAAACCTCGCTGAACAGCTTGACTTGTGGGCAAATCCGCTAGAATTTGGTGAGCGGTACCTGGATTCGCTGCAGATGTATTACGAAGTATTTTTCAAGGAGGATGAGGCGCGCATACAAGCTGCCCTGGCGGAAACGGCCGTTTCCGCAAAAGAACAAGCCGCCCAACTCCCATTAGCCGAACTGCTAGAAGATCTATCCCAGGGCCTCTCATTTGATTACGCTGACCTCAGTAAAGTCAAGCGTCTACGTATGGTGCCTTCCTTTTGGACAACACCTCTCTCTCTTTTTATGCCGCTGGGTGATGAGGCGAAAGGTGAATGGATTTTTCTTTTCGGCGGTCGACCGGCCAACGTTTCACTGGTTCCGGGCGAAATGGTTCCGGAACTGCTGCATAACACCTTAAAGGCCTTAGCGGATCCCACCCGCCTGCGCATTTTGCGCTACCTGTCAGCCGAGCCCCTAACTCCGGCTGAACTCGCCCGGCGGCTGCGTTTACGCCCGCCCACGGTAATCCATCACCTTGACGCGCTGCGGTTGGCCCGCCTGGTTCAACTGCGTTTGGGGGTTGAAGGTCGACGGTATGCTGCACGGCGTGAGGCGGTCAAGCAGGTTTGCCAACTTTTGGAAGAATATTTGGATGGCGATGATGCAGGTGTTTAGCTTTGAGAAGGCCACAGGGCAGGAAATCGGCTTGTTTGGCAGCCAGGGATTTGTGCTTTCACGAATGGCGCAGTGGTCGGCTAATGGGGTTGTGTCCATAGCGCATTTACTACCTGATGGAGTCATTGGGGGGCATCAAGCTGTTGGGGATCAACTGTTTTTGGTAGTTTGGGGCAGTGGCGAGGTATCTGGCGCAATGGGTGAGACAGCGTCAATTATGAATGGGCAGGCTGTGTTTTGGCAGGATGGTGAATGGCACGAAACGCGCACGGTGGGGGGATTAACGGCCGTTATCATTGAAGCGCCTACTCTCAACCTGTCCCCCCTTTTAGCCACCCCGTGAGTCTAGGGCAAAGGCACAAAAGCCAGTATAGTTTCGGGAAACCTGTCTGTAACCAGTAAAAAGCCTCGATCGTCTAACCGTACAATTCCTTCCCAGTTGCGTGCTTCGTCATTTTCTAGCAATTTCAGTTGTATGGGTGGTGTGCCGCTCAACGTGATGGCTGAACTTGCATATTGAAATTCCACCAATCGCTCCACCGCCGCGCTGTTGCGATGAGTCTCCCCAATTCCGTATTGCGCGGCTTGAGGGGCAGGGATTGGCCTGAGCTTGGTTCGGTCGCCCGGAAAGAGATAGTTGATAGCCCAGAAACGGCCGTTTTCATCCAGTTCCGTGGCGTCAGTAATGCGGTACTCTATGTTGGGGAAAGAAATCATCCCAAGCATTTCCATCGTGCTATTGTATTGGTGAGCAACCGGATTGATATTCACCAGTGCACCGTTCGCTTCGTAGATGGTTAAGGGGCCAGCGGGCGTGATCAGCAGCGTTTCATCCGTGTAATTTTCCAGCTCTGCCTGCGGGGGAATTTCTACAGCCGTGGCGATGTCCACCGTAATCATGCTCAGGTCGGGGTTGATCTGGCCTTTAGCCAGAAAACCCAGCATGCCCTCAGGGGGACTGCTTTCAATGGTTAGATAAACATCGTTGCCCATGAAGGCGATGGCTTCATATCCCTCGAATCCAATAATGTTCGCCACACCCTCATCAAGCAGTGGAATGGGTTGGGGAGTGAGGGGCCCTTCACCCCTGCCCTCCAAAAAGGTGAGAACAGCCTCCTTGGGCAGGGCGTAGAGGCTGTCGTTGACCCGGGAGGGGTATTGCGGCAGCAGCACCAAATATTCACCATACCAGGCCAGGCCGGAGAGCTCGCTGCTGCTGGAATTAAGCGGACCTTCCAGGGGGATTTCAGTTACCGGCATTTCAGAGGGTACAGGGATAATCGTTGCAATTTGCGTTGGTTCAGGTGAAACTGCGGCTGTGGGGGTAATGCTATTGGCAGGGTTCGTGCAGCCGGAAAAGTAGAGAAAACCAAAGGTTAGAAAGGCAAAAATGAACCGAGGGTTTAATCTTGTGTATTTTCTCATTCCAGGCATCCATTTCAGCAACAGGAGTTATTACCCATTCCTATTGCATGAAGCGAAAACAATAGGCATTGCCCCGTTTACCGTCCAAAGTGAGCAGTTTTAGGTGGCGCAAGGTGTAGGTTGTTTGTTGGGCCAGGCGAACACGGCCGTTTACGGCGTCAGCGAGGTCGCGGTTGGTAAAAGGCTGGGGCAGATCGTTAGGCAGCAGCGCCAACAGGTCGGCTGGTGTGGCAAACACGGCATATTCTACCACTTGCAGCAGTCGCCGGTCGTGAATGCTCCACCCTTTGCGCCGCCAGCTTCCTTGCCCATCGTCACGCCAGATTTCATCCTGGTGAGTGAGCAGCAGTTCTAGGGTGAGGTTGGGATGCGCTATGAGTTGAGGAATACGAACCAATTCACCAAAAACATCGAGGTATTGCCCGCGCCGCGGGGACTTGCGGCGGCGCACAAGCTGGCCATCGGCCGTTTCCCGCACAATCCATTTTTGCTGTGCCACCGGATACACCAGCCGCACAGAATGGTTTGGGAGTAAGGCTTTCAGCTTGGCCTTCATTGCGGTGAAATTACCCGTTTGGATTTCGATAAGCTGCTGGCCACGGACCAGGTCGATGACGTATCCGTCTACCGGCTGCTCAAATTGGTCACCGGAACGGCCGTACCAGGTCTTTAACGCCGCGTGCAGAGAAGACTCACGGTAAGTATTGATCATCGCTTCTTTAAGGCGCTGGCAAACTTGAGATAAGCATGCACCAATTACCGTTTATTGCTGCTTAAGCAAAGTAACCAGGTCGATATACTTTTGCTGCGCATCAGTTTGAGACATGCCGCGCAATTTTGCCCAGGCATCGAACTTCGCCCGACCAACCATATCAAACATGCCTGGCCGTTTACCACTGGCGTTCCCTTTTGTACCCTGCTTATAAAGAGCATACAGTTTTAGCAGTGTGTCGTTGTCCGGCCGCTGAGGCAAATTTTGCGCTTCGGCAGCAGCGGCTTCAAATTTTTCTTGTAATTGAGACATAACTTCTCCTTGATTTGTTAATTGCGCATTGACTAACTCGAACCTATGCATTGAAAAAGGTCTGCTTTACTCTTTCCTGATCGCAGGCAGGTATACAGCATGCATAGGTTGTTCGGTAACCGTTATTTGACCCGTGGCTACACTTGTTCCCACAGGGTTGGTCACCGTCAATGTTACTGTAAAGGTTCCAATAGTTTCATAGACGTGAGCAGCGTTGACTGTGGTGACTACCCGGCTGCCATCCCCAAAATCCCATTGATGGTTCAACTCATCGCCAGAAGACGTATTTGTGAAAATGGCCGTTTCACCCAGGGCCACGGTCTGGGTGAATGTTGTAAAGCTGGCTAGGGGTGGCTGCAAAATGCGAATTGTGTCATTAAATGTATCGGTACCCAGGCTGTTAGTGGCTGTAAGGGTGACAGTGTAACTGCCAGGGGTCGCAAAAACGTGGCTGGGATTGGTTACCGTAACAACTTCGGAATTATCTCCAAAGTCCCATTGATAGCTGTTATTTGTGCCAATGGAAGTGTTGGTAAATTGTGTAGACTCCCCCGGGGCATCGGGGCTGGTTGAGGTGAAGTTTGCCACCGGAGCGAAAAGGGCAATTGAACCAGACAGAGTAATATCATCTACATGCCAACCATCATCTACAACGGATTGGTCAGAGTAGAAACGGAAGCGAATACGGCCGTTAACGACATTGTCTAACTGCGGCACAGGTAATGAAATTTCTTCCCAAGCAGCATGTGGCCCATCAAAACTGGCTATGGTTTCCCAGGTTGACCCGCCGTTCGCTGAAATTTCTACATAACAGTAATCGTAACCCGCTTCTGTATCACAAATTTGCCAATAGGTAAGCAGCACATTACTGTAACCAGAAAAGTCAACGATTGGCGAAGTCAGGCTGACGTTGCGATAGTTGCCGTAGCTTCCTCCAGGACTGTCAGTCCAGGAATGGGTCGGGCTTTGTGCTGCCTCAGTTGTAATAGCCCAAGGAGATTGGGCTGTCCAGCCGTTTACTCCTGACTCAACGTCATCGCTAAAAATGGTGTAGTATGGAGAAAGATAGAAATTCTGCGTGACTGACTGATAATTTTGGGCAGCTACATTGGGGATTGTGGCCGAAGCATAGAGGGGTGAGGTAGGAACGGCCGTCATCGTGTAAGTGCCGCTAAGTACCTGCATGCTGTACATGCCCGTAACTGGGTCGGAGGTGACGCTGTTAATACTCCCGGCGGAAATGGTAGCTTCAAGGGGGAGACCGGTGTCGGCCGCAAGAACCTGGCCGGAAATCGTTGGCGCTATGGCTGGATCGATAATGGTCAGGAAGGCGGCACTGACAGGACCCCAATTTCCAGCAGCATCCTGCCCGCGTACAAAGAGCATGTGGCGGCCCTGGCTAAGTCCGCTGGTGTCTACATTGGCCGTTGCGGCTTCGATGGTCTGGTTGAAGCTGCCGTCAACGGCCGTCATGGGATAGGCTATTGGCGTTGTGGTCGTTATCCATGGCGGCGTATCGATGTAATACTCAACGGCGGCAATAGCCTGGGTAGGTTCAGTGCCATTTTGGTTATTAAAGCGGGTGTCATTCAGGGTGGCGGTGAGGTCTACGGCCGTTCCTGGGGCGATAACGCTGCTGGATAGGGTAACATCGAGGGCGTCAGGCCCGGCTGGAGTCATGTAAGGTGTCCGCGCCACCTTGCCAGCATATAATAAAGCTTGCAAGTTATCGGGATAAATGGTGTTTTCAAACGAACCGCAATCTTGAAAGAAGCTTGTTCCTAGTTCAAAGGTGTAAGCAGCCAGTCCCAGTTCACCGTAAGCAAAATCTTCGGTTGTGCCATCGGTGGGGTAGAGGCCGATAGATTGATCAGGCTCATATCCATTGAAGTAGGCAAATTTTCGCCCCAGCGACTGCAGGGCTGTGCTGTTAGAAGTCGGCAAGCTGGTAAAGCCCCAAGGCCAGAGAACCAACTGGCTGTAGCTATGAATGTCCAGAAAAATACCGGTGGCGTCCGCAGGAGCAGCCGCATCAATGGGGTCTTCACGCTGATCGGGGAAAATAGAGCGCACGTAGTTTTCTACGCTTTGTGTTTCTGGTTCTGACGACGCCGAAGGGCCGCGGTAGGTGAGGTCACATTGATAACTGCTTGAGCAGCTTTCATTGCCGCAATAGTTCCAGGCAAATCCGAAATTGCGATTGAGGTCGGCGCCGCGCGAATTGGAAGTGGCGCCGCAATAGTTTTGGTTGGTATTTTTACGCCACGAGAGGCCGGTTTCAGCTTGTTTTCGGCCGTCGGGATTAGCTTGCAGCATCAAGTGGAATTCATGATAGTCTAGCATCCAGGTCACGTCGGGGTCTTCGCCGTAGTTGTTGATCAGGTATTCGGCAAAGCGAGTGTTCAGTTCGGCGGGTGTATACTCGCGCGCATGGACAGAAGTCATGATGAAGATGGCTGGTTTGGGGCCGGGAATGGCAGAATTGGTGAGCTTGAGGACCATCATGTCGTACCCGGGACTGCCACCTGGCACTGTTTTATCCCAAGAATCCCCTACGTCGATCCAGGTTGCCAATTGAGGATAGTTGGCCGCCAGAGTTTGCGCAGTGGCGTAAGTTTCTTCGACAGTGCGGTAGCAGGCATACCCAGGGATGCCGTTGACCTGGCCAGGTAGGTAGGCGTTGGGGCGGTGCATGGCGGCGGTGAGTTCAGCATCTATTTCTACGCGATAGCCGTCTGCAAGCAGGTTTTCGAACTGCACGGCCGTTACTTCTACCACGGCGTACCCTTCCTTTTGGTTCACTTCCCAAGGTTCGGTCCAGCCCGTTAGGCTATCGAGCATTTGGCGGTTGTTGTAGTAGGCACGAACCACGATTACGTCGTAGGTGTCGAAAAGGGAATTTTGGCTGGAGGAGGATGGGGTAACGGCCGTTGCCTCAGGCGCGGTAAAAACGGCTGTTAGAATAACCAAAAACAGGAGGGGCAGCATCAATTTATTAAGCATCACTCATTCCTTCGTGTTGGGGATAACAATACCGCCTATTTTGACACAGTGACGCTATACTCGCAACGACAATACATCTAAGACTTGTGCTGTAAGAAAATATATTCAAAACTTGTGAATAATTATCAATATCCCGAAAAATAATAATAATATTGACTTATAATGAAAAATAATTTACTATTTTTTGAAATAATTTACATTGAGACGAATTTCTTAGAGGGTTCAATGGACGCTGGAAAAAAACCATACACAAAATCTGTCAAACCATTTCTAATTATCTGGGGTGGTCAAGCTGTTTCACTGCTTGGCAGCCAGTTGGTGCAGTTTGCCATAATTTGGTGGCTGACCCAAACAACGGGTTCAGCTACGGTGCTGGCCACTGCTTCACTGGTGGGGTTGCTGCCCCAGGTTGTGCTGGGACCATTTGCCGGTGTGCTGGTTGACCGCTGGAATCGCAAGCTGGTGATGCTGGCAGCCGATGCCTTGGTAGCGCTGGCTACGTTGGTTTTGGCTTATCTATTTTGGGCGGACCTGGTGCAAATCTGGCACGTGTTCGTCATTTTATTTGTGCGTTCGCTGGCAGGTGGCTTTCATTGGCCGGCAATGCAATCTTCTACGGCGTTGATGGTGCCTGAACAACATCTGACGCGCATCCAAGGGCTCAACCAAATGGTGGGCGGCAGTTTGAACATTGTCGCAGCGCCCTTAGGTGCGCTGCTTTTGGGCGTTTTGCCTATTCAAGGAATATTGGCCATTGATGTGGTTACAGCTTTGGTTGCTATTTTCCCTTTGCTGCTTGTTTTTGTGCCGCAGCCGCTGCGGGAAACGGCCGTTTCCCAATCTACTTTTTGGGATGACATGCGGGATGGCCTGCGCTATGCGTGGTCCTGGCCCGGTCTGCTCATGCTAATGGGGCTGGCCATGTTGATTAATTTTGTGCTTTCTCCTGCATTTTCCCTGCTGCCGCTGTTGGTTTCCCAAGAATTACAGGGTGGCGCTTTGCAGCTAGGTTGGATTGAGGCAACTTTTGGAGTAGGCATTGTTGCCGGAGGTGTCGCGCTGAGCGTGTGGGGGGGATTTAACAAGCGAATTTATACGTCGCTGTTTGCGTTGCTATTCTTGGGTTTGGCGGTGCTGCTCATGGGGATGGTTCCTACCGGTTTGTTTGCCGGGGCTGTTGGTGCGGCATTCTTGGTGGGTGCGATGCAATCCTTGACAAATGGACCCCTGCACGCAATTTTTCAAGCGACCATTGACCCAGGTGTACAAGGCCGAGTATTTACGCTGATCGGCAGCCTAGCCTCGGGCATGGCGCCCATAGGCCTGGTCATTGCCGGGCCGGTTGCAGATGCCATGGGCGTGCGTACCTGGTACGTTGTGGGTGGGGTAGTAACGATTGTGGTAGGGTTTGCCGGGTTCTTTATCCCGGCAGTACGGCAAATAGAAAATGGGCCCGGAAGTAGAGTGATAAACGTCCTGAAAGAGTTGGAAACGGCCGTACCTGAATCGATAGCATGATTGTTGCCAATCATCCCCAAAAAGCTGGTTTCGTATAAAATTGACCTCAAACTCTTTTCCCTTCAAGATTTGCTTGGGAGGTAATCATGGAGAGCAATAATAGCCGGCCTACGGGCATGAGAGCCTTTGTAATCATTTGGTTCGGCCAGTTGATTTCCATTCTTGGAAGCGCCATGACTGGCTTCGCTATTCCAATATATATCTTTGGTGAAACAGAACGCGTGCGCGAGCTGGCGCTGCTGGGCCTCGCTTTTATGCTGCCATTAATTGTTTTTAGCCCCATCGCCGGAACCATTGTCGATCGCAATAATCGCAAACGCATGATGATTCTCAGCGACCTGGCTGCCGGGTTAACCACCGTGGCAGTATTTGTGCTTGTCCAGTTGGACATTCTGGAAATCTGGCATTTGTACATTACCAACGCTATAAATGGGGCTTTCCAGACTTTGCAATGGCCTGCTTTTTCGGCGGCTATCAGCACCATGATCCCCAAGGAACAGTACGGTCGGGCCAATGGTCTTAACTCCCTGGCGCAATCTGGCTCCAATATATTTGCGCCGATTTTGGCGGGAGCCTTGTTGGGATTCGTTGGCTTGCAGGGCATCCTGCTTATTGACATTGTAACCTTTGTTTTTGCCATTACTGCTTTGCTATTTGTGCACATTCCTGACCCGCCACCCACAAAAGAGGGACAAAGAGGGCAAGGCAGTTTTTGGGGCGAAACAGCTTACGGATTCCGCTATATTTGGGAACGGCCGTCTCTCTTAGGGCTTCAGTTGGTATTTTTTGTGGGAAATTTCTTCACGATGTTAGCCTTTACCGCCATGGCTGCTTTTGTACTTTACCGTACCAATCAGGATGCCCAGATATTTGCCTGGGTGGCGTCTTCTGGGGCTGTGGGAGGTGTATTAGGTGGTTTACTTATGAGCGCTTGGGGCGGCCCCAAGAAGCGTGTGCATGGCGTGTTGCTGGGCTGGTTTTTCAGCGGTTTGTTTGGCCTGGTGCTGCTGGGGCTCGGGCGCGCCTGGCTGGTGTGGGCAGCTGCGGCTTTCATCGGCAACCTCATCATACCGATTCTTAACGGGTCTAATCAGGCTATCTGGCAGGCTAAGGTGGCCGCTGACGTGCAGGGGCGCGTCTTTTCGGTGCGGCGTCTTATTGCCTGGGCCGTAGTGCCATTGGCGAACGTGCTGGTGATTCCACTAACGGATGGCTGGCTTGAACCAGCGATGCGGGAGGGAGGCAGCCTGGTAAACACCTTTTCGTGGCTGGTGGGCAGTGGTCCTGGGGCTGGCATTGCCTTGTTGTTCATTGTGACGGGCTTCATTGCTGCCTTGGTGGGTTTAAGTGGTTACCTGTTCCCTTTGATTCGTAATGCAGAACTGCTTTTGCCGGATCATGACCAGTTGGAATTGGCACAGGAAATGGAAACGGCCGTTTTCGTCGAACCTAATGTCGCTATGGAAACTGATTCCGACCCTTTGCCTATCAAACTCTAAATTACCCTGCTCCCGTTGTAATTGAACGCAGCGCAATACCAAACATAAACAGGGTGGCAAATCCCAACACCCATTGAGACTGGTTTGTATCATCTCCACGCGTCCAAACTAAATAGACAAAAGGTATGAATACCAGAGAAAACGCGCCATAGAGCCAATGCATGAAGCCGTTAGCCGGGCGGCTGCCAGCAGTGAAAAGGATAATGCCAAGCAAAATTTGCACGACAAACAAAATTTGACCGATTGCCAGTGATCCAAGGTAATTCCCGTCTACCCCATATCCACGAATACCCCGATAAATCCCCCAAATACCAATGATAAGAAAAAACAACCAGACCGTATTTGCCAACTGACTATGTATCACTTCCAACGTATTCATCAATAACCCTTCAGCTTGCAAGTTCTTTGGTGAGTGTAGCCATTGCCTAAAAGCTTGTCAATTTGCCCGGCGTTTTTCTTTTGCCCCGATTGGGCTACAATCGCCCTTACCATTTCAAAGAGGAAGACAATACAGCAATACCGTGCAAGAATTAAATGAACGCGACGAATTTGGCAGAGCCATTGAATATCTTTACAGCTTCATAAACCTGGAACAGAAACGGTTGGATCGTTACCAGGCCAGCAAGCTGGACCCCACGCGAGTCGGCCGTTTCATGGAGCTGCTAGGCACACCTCAAAATCAGTTCCCCTCCATTCACATTGCCGGCACTAAGGGTAAAGGATCGGTGGCGGCTATGTGCGCAGCAGCCTTGCGCGCTGCCGGGCTGAGAGTTGGGTTGTATACCTCGCCGCATATGCAGGATTTCAGGGAGCGGGTGCGTATTTTAACCCCCGATGATAACGACGGCCGTATCTCTGAAGCTACCTTTGTCCACTTGTTAAATGATATTATCCGGCCAGCAATTGACCAGGTGCCAGATGTTACGTGGTTTGAAATACTCACTGCCATCGGATTTTGCCATTTTGCCAACGCAGGGGTGGACATAGCTGTGGTGGAAGTGGGCCTGGGGGGGCGTCTAGATGCCACCAACGTGGTGACGCCGCTGGTCTCCGTCATCACCAGCCTCAGCCTCGACCACACCTACTTTTTGGGCGATACGCTGGCAGAGATCGCCTATGAAAAGGGAGGCATCATCAAGCCAGGCATTCCGGTGATAACGGCCGTTCAACCCCCGGAAGCTCTGCAACGTTTGCAGGAAATTGCCACTGAGCGCAATTCTCCCCTGACCCAAATTGGCCGCGACTATACTTATCAATGTAACGATCATGGTTATTGGGGACAAGATATTGTGGTGCAGCGGCATACAGCAGACAGCCCGGCACAATACAAATTGCACGTGCCTTTGGCCGGCGAGCATCAGCAGCTTAATGCGGCGGTAGCCCTGGCTGCCCTGCATATGGTCCAACCGCGGTTTCCTTCCCTCACCGATACGGCCGTTGCTGAAGGCCTGGCGGAAGCAGAATGGCATGGCCGTTTAGAAATCTTGCATCGTGCACCTGAAACGCCTACTTTGTTGGTAGATTGTGCCCATAATGTGGATTCCGCAATGCGCCTGGCACACGCCCTGACCCACGAATATCAATACCGGCGCCTTTTCCTCATTTTTGGCATTAGCGCTGACAAAGATTCTGTGGGGATGATGGCCCAGTTGTTCCCTTTGGCTGACCTCACGATTGCCACTGTTTCCACCCATTTACGAGCTTTACCGCTTACCGAGTTGACTGCCCAGGCGGCCGAGCTAGGCTTTATTGTGCAGGAGGCCGAGGATGTAGAAACGGCCGTTGCCCGGGCCTGGCACGCCGCCGCCCCCGGTGACCTCATATGCGTAACCGGCTCTATTTTTATTGTTGGAGACTTGCTAAATCAGTGGGAAAGTCTAAAATCCCAGCTATTACAAATCAACCATGCCAAACCACCATTCTGATCTGCACACCTACCATTAAAATTACAGCGAGATGCTATGCACTCAGACGACTTTGAATTAAGTCAATATCCTGACCTGATGTCGGTTTTTGAGGAAGACATGTTCGACCTCAAAGAAATTGAGGATGCCGATGGCTTCATCGACTGTCCCTTTCTACCCTTGCGCGATGTCGTCCTCTTCCCGCAAATGGTCATGCCCCTTTTCATTGGCCGGGAGCGCTCACTGGCAGCTATTCAAGCGGCCGTTAACAACGATGAAACCCTGATTGTTGCGTCGCAGATTGACAGCGACGTCCTTGATCCCCAGGCTGAGGACATCTTTCCCATAGGCACGCAGGTGACAATAGGCCGCGTTTTGCGCATGCCCGACACCAGTACCAGCGTTTTAGCCCAGGGTCGGCGGCGCGTTAAAATTGTGGATTTCACCCAATGGGACCCATACATTCGCGTCCGTGCCCGCCCCATTTACGAACCTGACGATTGGCAAGATAAAACCGAAGCGCTGATGCGCGCTGTCATGACCCTTTTTGAACGTGTGGTGACCCTTAACCGCGCTTTGCCTGAAGACGCGTACACCTTTGCCATGAATATCGACGAGCCGGGCTGGCTGGCCGATTTTGTTGCTTCCACCATCACCATGCCTCTCAGTTCGCGCCAGGATATTCTGAGCATCTTTGAGCCAACCAAACGGCTGCAGCGAGTGAGCATTGCCCTGGCCAAAGAGCTGGAAGTATTGGAGCTGGAAGACCAGATTCAACACCAGGTACAACAAGAGGTCGAAAAGACCCACCGCGAGCATTTTCTGCGCGAGCAAATGCGCGTCATTCAGGGCGAATTGGGCGAGATGGACGTTTTTGCCCAAGATTTGCAGGAAATTGAGAGCCTCATTGAAAAGAAAGCACTGCCAGATGAAGTGCGGGCAAAAGTTGACAAAGAAATTTCGCGTTTAAAAGCAATGCCGCCCATGTCTCCCGAGGTTGGGATTATTCGCACCTACATCGATTGGGTTATCGGCCTGCCCTGGCTGGAAGAGACTGAAGACAACCTGGATGTAGCTCATGCCGAAAAAGTGCTGGAAGATGACCACTACGGCTTGGACAAAGCAAAAGACCGAATTTTGGAGTACATTGCGGTAAAGAAAATTGCGCCCCAGACCATGCGAAGCCCCATTTTGTGCTTTGTGGGCCCACCGGGAACTGGGAAGACGTCAATCGGCCGTTCGATAGCACACGCCCTTGGGCCGCGAGTTTGTTCGCATTAGCCTTGGCGGGGTACGCGACGAGGCCGAAATTCGTGGCCACCGCCGCACCTATATCGGCGCGCTGCCGGGGCGCATCATCCAGGCCATGCGCCGCGCAGGCACGCGTAACCCTCTCTTCATGCTGGATGAGGTAGACAAGCTGACATTTGATTTTCACGGCGATCCGGCCGCGGCATTGCTGGAAGTGCTGGATCCGGAACAAAACAACACATTTGCCGACCATTATTTGGATTTGGATTATGATCTTTCGGGGGTGATGTTTATCACCACGGCTAATTATTTGGATCCCATCCCGCCAGCCCTCCAAGACCGCATGGAAGTCATTGAATTCTCGGGCTATTTGGAAGAGGAGAAGCTGGAGATTGGCCGCCGCTTTTTGGTGCCGCGGCAGATAGAGCAGCATGGTCTGGCAGGACAGGGGATTAAGTTTGAGGATGGTGCATTAACGGCCGTTCTGCGCAGCTACACGCGTGAGGCGGGCGTGCGCAATATGGAGCGGGAAATCGCCAACATATGTCGCAAAATTGCCCGCATTGTAGCCGAAGGGGAGACACCTCCTAAACGCATTACCGCCAAAAAAGTGACCGAACTGCTGGGCCCGCCACGCTTTAACCAGGAAATGCTGCAAGAAAGAGATGAAATTGGCGTAGCAACAGGCGCGGCCTGGACCATGGCCGGCGGCGAAATCATGTTCATCGAGGTGAACTTGATGCCTGGTAAGGGCAACCTGACATTGACCGGTCAATTGGGCGAGGTGATGCAGGAGAGCGCCCAGGCCGCACTGACTTACACCCGCAGCCAGAGCGAGGTGTTAGGCATAGACGAGAAGTGGTTCGAAGAAAAGGACATACACATTCATCTGCCCGAAGGCGCTGTGCCCAAAGATGGCCCTTCAGCGGGGGTAGCCCTGTCTGTAGCCCTGATTTCTGCGTTTACCAACCGGCCCATTCGCCGGGATGTGAGCATGACTGGGGAAATTACCCTGCGCGGGCGCGTGCTGCCCGTCGGTGGCGTGCGCGAGAAGGCTTTGGCGGCGCGGCGTGCGGGCATCAAGACCTTCATTTTGCCTAAGCGCAACGAAAACGACCTGGAAACTATTCCCAAAGAGCTGCGCCGCGACCTGGAATTTGTGCTGGTGGAGCACATGAGCGAGGTGCTTCAACAGGCCTTGCTTTCCTGATGAGTGGAGACCGGAGACTAGAGATTTAAGATGTTGACATTTTTCAGTCTCCAGTCTTTAGTCTTTAGTTATACTTACTTCCCCGTTTTTTCTGCCATAGCATTGATATACGCCAGCGATTGGTGGCGGAAATAGGTGTTGTACAGCTCGGCGTAATGGCCGCTTTGGGTCATTAGCGTGTCGTGGCTGCCTTCTTCGATGATTCGCCCTTTTTCGAGCACAATGATCCGATCGGCAGCGCGCACTGTAGAAAGGCGGTGGGCGATGATGATGGCCGTGCTGCTGGCCATGATCAGGTTCAATGCTTGTTGAATCTGGCTTTCCGTAAAGGGATCGACGCTGGCGGTGGCTTCGTCCAGGATGAATATACGCGGCGCTTGCACCAAGACGCGGGTTAGGGCTACCAGCTGCCGCTGTCCCATTGAGAGTCGGCTGCCCCTTTCGCCTACTTCACTTTGTAGACCATTCGGCAATGTCTCTAGCCATTCCCCTTCTCCAATGCGCCGGGCAATGGCTTCAATTTCAGCATCACTGGCCTGGGGACGGCCGTAACGAATATTGTCGGCCACCGTACCTGCAAACAAAAAAGGAGCCTGAGATACAATGCCAAGCTGCTGTCGAAAAGCAGACAGGTCAAAGCGCCGAATATCGTGCCCATCTACGAGTATTTTCCCTTCTTGAAATTCATAAAAGCGGGCCACCAACTTGATGATGCTGGATTTGCCAGCGCCAGTATGGCCAACCAGCGCTACGCTCTCCCCTGGGGCAATGGTCAGCGTGAAATCGTGCAGTACTTGCTCTTGCTCCGAGTAGCGGAAGCTCACCCGATCAAAGTTGATTTCTCCCCGAAGTTTGTCAACAGGTTCGTCAGCAGTTTGCAACACCACGGGCTTTACGTCCATCAGGGCAAAAACCCGCTCAATAGCGGAAAGTCCGGCCTGGAACTGGCTCCAAAAGGCGGAAAGGTTGGTAACGGGAAACCAGAAGCGATCCACTGTGGTGACAAAAAGGTACCAAGAAGCCACGCTAATGAGCCCTGCTACTGTGCTGCGCCCGCCAAAATAGACGAGAACGGCCGTGGCAATACCCGCTAGAATATTCAATGTGGGGAAAATGTTCGCCAAAACAAATGCTCGACGGACGTTGATGGCATATGATTGCCGATTCACATTCATAAATTCGGTGTAAATGGCTTGTTCCTGGCGAAAATTCTTCGCCACGCGAATGCCCGTCACTGCTTCCTGGATAGCCTTATTCACTTCTCCGACGGCACGGGCACTCTGGCGGGTCACGCGGCGAGCCAGACGGCGAAACCCCAGCGCAGTCGCTGTCACCAGCGGCGTCATACTCAACACCAGCAGCGTCAGCTTCCATTCTATGCTAAACAACACGCTGATAAGGATAATTGCCACCGAGAGCTGGTTGATAACATCCGTGGCTATGATCAGCACCTCTCCAAATTCCTGGGTGTCGCTGGTAATGCGGCTGACAATGCGCCCGGAACTGTATTCATCATAAAAAGAGAGATCCTGGCGGGCGGCGGCGGCAAAGGTGTCCTTGCGCATAGCCAAAATGGTATCAGCAATTATTTCGGCCGTTAGCTGGCGACGCACCCAATTCAAGGCCCAAATGCCTATGCCCACAACAAAAGTAATGATAATCAAAAACGGCATCAGACTGTCATCGCCCTGGGTGCTGATGAGGTTAATGCCATTGGTAATGATGAGCGGCAGGGCAGAGCCGGCCAGGGCCAGCAGGAAAATGGCCGTCGTGACCACGGCTATTTTTCGGCGATGAGGCCGAAAGTAATGCAGGATGCGGCGAACAAGTTCCTTGTCGTCGTATTTTCGGTCGTAAGCCTCAGCATCGAGGCCGCGCATAACGGCTGCCATAATGAAGGGGTAAATTATGAATGCTGATTGATGAATCAGTTGCTTTCCATTCATCATTCAGCATTCCAAATTTCGCATTAAAGTATGCGTTGTCCTAGTAAAGAGGCCGCCAGCTCTACGGCTAGTTCGGCCGTTTTGTTCCGGTCATCGAGGATAGGATTAATTTCTACGATGTCTAAAGAATGTACCCGCTCGCTGTCGCCGAAAATTTCCATGAGCAGGTGCGCTTCGCGGTAGGTAAGTCCACCGGGTACGGCCGTTCCCACACCAGGGGCTTCGTCAGGGTCCAAACTGTCCATGTCCAGGCTGACGTGCAGCCGGGTTAGGTGACGCAGCCTGTCCAGAGCCTGGCGGGCCACGGCAGCGATGCCTAATTCATCCACGTGGCGCATGGTAAAGACGCTGATGCCGCTGTGGGTGAGCCGTTCCCTTTCCTGGTCATCAAGGTCGCGGATGCCAATTTGCACAACGTGGGTGGGCTGGAGCTTGGGGCCAGGATAGCCAATATTGACCAGCTTTTCTGCGCCATCCCCTACCAAAGCGGCCACGGGCATGCCGTGAATGTTGCCGCTGGGAGACGTTTCGGGAGTATTGAAATCTCCATGGGCGTCAATCCAGATAAGCCCTAGGGGTCCTCCTTCGGCAGCAGCGGCTACGGAGCCCATGCTGATGCTGTGGTCACCCCCTAAATAGAGAGCGAAATCACCTTTTTGTACGCACGATCGGCCGAATTGGTACACGTTCTCGCAAACGGCCGATACGGCCTTTTGTCGCCGTGTTTTCCCTTCGGCCACCTCTTCTTCGGGATTAGGTACGGAAACGTTTCCCTCGTCGAAAACCTGGTGACCCAGTCGCTCAAGGCGTGCCTGCATGCCGGCGTAACGGGCGGCGCTGGGCCCCATGTCGACGCCGCGCCGATTCTGACCCAGGTCCATGGGCACCCCAATAATGCGGACTGTTCGTTTCAAGGTTTGGTAGCTCCTTGTTGATGGGTTGGTTTGTTAGATGCGTTATTGTGACTTATTCTATTGTGGATGGCAAAAGGAAATGATTGTTCCTCATCTTCCCAGCTTCGGTGTTCCGGAAACTGATGTATAATCCGCCCCCATGTCTTTAGAAATCTTCCATTGTGCGCGCATGCCGTGGCCGGTCGATTGGCCAGCCTTGTTTGGCCGGGAAGCGCCGCTGCACCTGGAAATTGGCTTTGGCGGGGGGCAGTTTTTGCTCGATTTGGCTCGAAAACGGCCGTCTATCAATCTAGTTGGCCTGGAAATATCCCTGCCATCGCTGCGCAAGGCGGCTCACCAACTGGCTCGTGCGGATCTGAACCACGTGCGAATTTTTCAGGGGGGCGCCGAGACTTTTTTGGGTGCAATTTGCGCCCCCGAGGAGTTGAGCGCTGTTTACGTAAACTTTCCGGACCCCTGGCCTAAAGCGGCCCATCACCACCGGCGATTGGTAAACGGCCGTTTCTTGCACCTGCTTGCCACGCGCATGAAAACCGGCGCCGTGCTAGACATTGCTACCGATCACGAAGAGTATGCGACAGTCATTACCGCAGAACTCACACAAACTCCCTACTTCAACAGTCGCCAACCTGCACTTTATGTTACTGATGATGAATCGCGTACGCGCACCAAATATGAGTTAAAAGCATTGGCTGAAGGGCGTACTTGCCGCTATTTTAAATGGCAGCGCAATGAGGTTGCGGCCCCTCAGATTTTCCCTATTCCTCAGGAGTTAGAAATGCCCCACGTTGTCTTACACTCCCCGGTGACGCTGGCTGAAATCGCGGCGCGCTTTGAGACACAATATGTTCCCACCGACGCCGCGGAAATCAAATTGATTACCCTATACCAGTCTCCTGGTGGCCAAACTCTTTTAGTGGACGTATACGTCAACGAATTTCCATTAAGCCAACGAGTAGGGTTGACGATTCGCGCGCGGGAAAACGGCCGTTTCGTCATTGGCCTGCATGAAATTGGATTTCCCCGGCCCACAATAGGCATTCACCACGCGGTGTCGGCTTTAGCTGATTGGGTAGTCAGCTTGCATCCGGATACGATGGTGGTGAGCAGTACGGTGAGTGGATGACGTTTGGATAGTTGGGTGGTTTGTTAATAGCTAACCAACCAACAAACTAACCCACCAGCCAACCAGCAAACTAACCCACCAGCCAACCAGCCCATGATAAACTCTTTGCACGACAAAGCCGCCTTAGCCAAACTGCACGCTGAAATGCGGGCATGCCGCCGCTGCCTGGAAGCGGGGCATGCCATAACGCCGGGGGCCATCTTCCGTGGAACGGCCGATTCCAGGGTCATGCTCATTGGACAGGCGCCTGGAGTGACGGAAGTGGAAGCGCAGCGGCCGTTTAATGCAGGCAGCGGGCGACGGTTGTTTCAATGGTTGGGCGATGCCGGCTGGCAAGAAGATGACTTTCGCGCACGGCAGTACATGACGGCCGTAACCAAATGTTACCCCGGTAAAGCGGCAAATGGTAAAGGGGATCGCGTGCCCAGCAAGGCAGAGCAAGCGTTGTGCCGCCCCTTCCTGGAGAGAGAAGTTGCCCTGGTCAATCCGCGCCTGCTCATTTTGGTAGGGGGCTTAGCCATCAAGCTGCTTTATCCTGGCCAGGTAAAGCTGAACGAAATTATTGGTACGGCCGTATTTTTTCCACAAAATGTGTTAGTTAACCCCGTAAACTTCAATTTCGTGGATGGTCACATCATCCACAACCAAGCGCAGTTGACTTCTCAACTTGGTAAAGAGCAAAACGGCCGTTACGTTGTACCGCTGCCTCATCCTTCTGGGGCCAGCCTGTGGCCAAATAAACCGGCCAACAAAGCGCTCATAGCCCGTGCGGTGCAGATGTTGGACACGATTCGCCGAGTATGGAATTTGTGATTGCAGGTGGGTTGTGGTTAGTTAAGGCGGGTTTCTGAACGAAAAATATTGGTACGAAGCTATTCTGATTTTTGTACGTATGCCAATTAGAAATTTCGGGCGACATTAAAAAATATGTTTTTATAAAATGAGTAAACCTTAACAAGGTATCCTGTTTGATTGACAATATATCGACACAAGCCGTACAGTTCCCAATGTGTTCGCGCTGCACCCGAAAATTTTGGACACTCTAACCCGGGAAGATGTCCACAATAAAAATTCACCCTATAAAT
Source organism: uncultured Chloroflexia bacterium (assembly GCA_963695505.1). Classification (GTDB taxonomy): domain Bacteria; phylum Chloroflexota; class Anaerolineae; order Promineifilales; family Promineifilaceae; genus JACSRF01. The sequence goes on from CAVOGX010000021.1 coordinate 208,131, forward strand.
TTTTTTGGAGGAAAACATGAAAATTTCACGCAAAATGATGGTTCTGTTTGTTTTAGTTGCAGCATTGGTAATGGCTATTGCAGCTCCTGCATCGGCGAAAGAGCCACCGGCCCCAGTTGAAAATTCTGTAGTGGACGTTGCTATTGCAGTGAATTCTGATGGTCCGTTTGCAGGTAGTTTTGATACCTTAATTGCCGCGGCCTCTTGCACAAATCTTGTCAAACCGCTTGATCGCAAACCTGGAGTCACCGTATTTGCTCCAACTGACGATGCTTTTGGTCAGCTTGGTCTAGACGAAACTAACATTTGTGACGCTTTGTCACGTAAGGATTTGTCTAACATTCTGCGCTATCATATTGCCTGGGGTACTTTGGCGGCTTCGGATGTCGTAATGATGGATACAATCCGCATGAGTAATGGTGGCACGGTAGATGTGACGGTAAATGACGATGGTGCTTTTGTAAATGATTCACAGATCATCGTGACTGATGTGTTTGCTGACAATGGTGTTATTCACGTTATTAACGCAGTGTTGCTTCCCTAACCTGATCGGTTTTTGCTAAGAAGAAATGGGGCAGGTGTAAACCTGCCCTTTTTTATTTCAAAATGGACTTGCCTGTAACGGCCGTTCTCCTCCGCTGCTGCTAACAGGCGGCACAGTTAACCCTTTTTCGTCTTCATCTTCGGAATCAAGCGTAAAAGGTTGGCTCTCAGTTGGTAATAGCGCCACCTTGAGCACTTCGTCCAGATGTTTTACAGGAATTAGCAACAGGTCTTCGCGGATACGTTCTGGCAGCTCAGGAATATCTTTGGCATTGTCTTTGGGAATGATTACCGTTTTTATGCCGGCACGGTGGGCGGCAATGGTTTTTTCCTTCAGGCCACCAATCGCCAACACCTTGCCTCGCAGGGTTACTTCCCCGGTCATGGCCACATCTTTGCGCACGCGCCGGCGAGTAAATGCGCTGATAACGGCCGTTGCCATGCTAATGCCTGCGCTGGGTCCATCTTTAGGCGTGGCTCCGTCGGGCACGTGGATATGGATGTTGACCTTGTCAAAGATTTTGGCATTCAGCCCCAGAGTGCGGGCGTTGGCCCGGGCGTAGGTTAAGGCGGCCTGGGCAGATTCTTGCATTACGTCGCCCAATGAACCGGTGAGTGTGATACGGCCGTTTCCTTCGCTCAAACTTACCTCAATGGGCAGAATATTCCCGCCAAACTGATTCACGGCCAGGCCGGTGACCAGGCCAATCTCATCCTGCTCTTCGGCTACGCCGTAGGTAAACTTCTCTGGCCCCAGGAACTCCTCTACAGAATCGGCCGTTACGGTGAACGACCCCTCTTCACCGCTGGCAACCTTCACCGCCAGCTTGCGCACAACCGAACCAATGCTTCGCTCAAGCTGGCGCACGCCCGCCTCCCGCGTGTAATGGCGAATCATTTTGCGGAGTGCATCTGCCTCAATGGTTACCGGCATATCACCAATGCCATGGCCTTCCAACTGCTTCTTCAGCAGGTAACCCTGAGCGATAGCCAGCTTATCATCTTCAATGTAGCCGGGCATGGTAATGCTTTCCATGCGATCCAACAGCGCCGGTGGTACGGTACTTAGCTGGTTAGAGGTTGTTATAAAAATAACCTGACTCAAGTCAAAGGGTACTTCTAAATAATGGTCGGAAAAGCTGTGATTTTGCTCTGGGTCCAGCACCTCAAGCAGAGCTGCTGATGGGTCACCCCGCCAGTCCGCGCCCACCTTGTCAATTTCGTCCAATACAATCACCGGGTTACGCGTCTTGGCATCACGTAAGGCGCGAATAATGCGTCCAGGAATCGCGCCGATGTAGGTGCGGCGATGACCCCGAATTTCTGCTTCATCACGGACGCCACCCAAACTAATGCGCATCATTTCCCGGCCAATGGCTCGCGCAACTGACGTGGCAATGGAGGTTTTGCCCACCCCGGGTGGCCCGTTCAGGTTGATGATAGCTCCCCTCATTTTGTTCCCGGCCAGCTTGCGCACGGCCACATACTCGACCATGCGATCTTTTACGTCTTCCAGCCCGTAATGGTCTTCGTCTAATATTTTCCGTACGTGCTCAATTTCCAGGTTGTCTTCTGACATTACGTTCCAGGGCAGCTCCGTGAGCCACTCCAGGTAGGTGCGGATGACGCTGGCTTCAGCGGACTGCGGCCCCTGGTATTCTAATCGGGACAATTCGCTGCACGCTCGTTCCTGCACGTCGGGAGGCATTTCAGCTTCCAGGATTTTTTTGCGCAGTTGTTCGACAAGGTCATCACCATCATCTCCTAGTTCTTTGCGAATAGCGCGCATTTGCTCGCGCAGCATAAAGTCACGCTGCGCTTTGTCGGCACCGGCACGGGCGTCATCCTGAATTTTGGCACGTATTTCTGCGACCCTGATTTCACGTTTTAGATAGTCAAGAACTTTATTCAGACGGGACGTCCCATCAAGGTCGGTTAGAAGTTCCAATTCGAAGTCGAAAGGAAGATTTAACAACCCGGCGACAAAGTCGGCCAATGCACCGGCCGTTTCTTTTTTGCGGGTGTTGGCCATAATTTGCTGGTTGGCTTCGCCCAGAGTGTCGGCGTATTGTTCCAAATAGGCAATAGTTTCGGCCATGGTGTCAATAGGCTGGCTGTCCCTTGTGGTTTCCAGCTCTGCAAACGTCCCCACCAGATGGGGATCCAAATCTTCAATTACCAGAAATTGCACCCGGCGATGTAGTTCCACCAGCATCTGCACGCCCACGTGGGGCGCGCGAAGTACGTCCCGCACGGTGGCGAGAATACCTATTGGAGCCAGGTCGTCAGTCCCGGGCTCTTCCTGTTCGGCGTCGTATTGCACCAGGATGAGCAAGTCACCACCTTGCTCTAGAGCTGCCTGGGCTGCCGCCAGTGAACGCCGCCGACCAATGGAGATGGTGGTGGTGATACCCGGAAATACTACGCCGCCGCGTAAGGGTATGATGGGGATATTTTGTGCGTGTGATTGGCTCATAAATAACCTCTTTAGGGCTAATGCTGCCTAAGATTAGTATGCCAGGAGTTAGTCATAGGTGCAATCGCCCAATAGTATTGTACGTTGGAATATAAGTTTTTCACCGGAGGTTTGTCAGAATTGGGTTAGAAGGGAGCAATTGGGTGCGAGGGTGGGAGATAATTAGCAGGTGATAGATTGCAGGTGATAGGAAACCTGTAACTTGCAACATGCAACGCTCTTGGAGGTAAACGTGAAGGATTATTTGTTACGCATCATCGCGAAAAAGGCAGGGGTACGGGGCTTTGCGGTGATTACAACGGATTTGGCCAATGAAGCGGCGGAAAAGCACGAAACTGCACACACGGCCACGGCCGTTTTGGCTGAAGCTTTGACGGCGGGCACGCTGTTGGGGGCCATGCTCAAGGTGCAGCAGCGAGTGGCCCTAAAGCTGGAAGGGAATGGCCCGGCGGGCAAGGTGATTGTAGAAGGGGATAGTTACGGCCGTATTCGTGGCTACGTGGCTAACCCGGACGTGGCTTTACCGCCCCGATTGGGAGTAGAAGATACAGCCGCAGCTTTGGGGCATAACGGGCGGTTGGTGGTGGTTCGTGACCTGCGCTTGAAAGAGCTGGCGGAAAGCGTGGTGCCGCTGTCGACCGGCGATCATTGCCGACGAACTGACCCGTTACCTCAACCAGTCGGAGCAGGTACCTTCCATTGTGCAGGTGGGCGTGCGTTTAGACGAGGAAGGCAAGGTATCCCATGCGGGTGGCCTGCTGCTGCAGGCGCTGCCCCCCTATGACACCGACGTGGTGCAGCAGCTAACAGAGCGAGTGGCGGAGATGCCCCCGGTGGCAGAAATGCTGCGCAGCGGCAAGACGCCAGAGGAATTGCTGGCTCTGGTACTGGCAGGAGTTGAGTACGAGGTGTTGGAAGAACGGCCGTTATCCTTCCAGTGCAACTGCAGTTGGGACCGTACCTGGAAGGCGCTGATTACCCTGGGCGTAAACGAGGTGCGCGAAATGCTGGAAAGCGATGGCCGGGCTGAAGTCGAGTGCCACTTTTGCCACACCGAATACCATTTTGACACAGAAGATTTGCAAATGATTCTGGCGGAACTAGAGGCCGGCGGTTAGCATAAAGGCAAAGGTTAATATGCCCGCAATTACTCGTCTGTGACGCACCCTTCTGAGGCCGACTTCACGTTTTTAATGTATTTGTACAGCGTGCCCCGCGTCGCTTTGTAAGGCGGCATGACCCAGGCGGCGCGGCGCTGCGCCATTTCCGCGTCGCTCAGAGCCACGTCAATGGTGCGCGTTTCGGCATCAATGGTGATGGTGTCGCCAGTTTGCACCAGGGCCAGCGGGCCACCTTCCTGCGCTTCCGGGCAGATGTGCCCAACGATGAAGCCATGACTGCCGCCAGAGAAACGGCCGTCTGTCAACAGCGCCACATCCTTACCCAAACCAGCACCCATAATGGCGCTGGTCGGCGTCAGCATCTCCGGCATGCCGGGGCCACCCTTCGGCCCTTCGTAGCGGATGACGATCACATCTCCCTTCTGGATTTCGCCTGCTTCCAGCCCCGCCAGCATCGCTTCTTCCGAATCGTAAACGCGCGCCGGGCCGGAGAACCGTTCCCCTTCCTTGCCCGTGATTTTGGCCACGGCTCCCTCCGGGGCCAGGTTGCCGCGCAAAATTTGGATGTGGCCGGTGGCCTTGATGGGTTTGTCCAGCGGCTGGATGATTTCTTGTCCGTCAGCCAATCCCGGCAAATCGGCCAGATTTTCAGCCACGGTTTTGCCCGTCACCGTCAGGCAGTCGCCGTGCAGATAGCCGTTTTCCAGCAAATATTTCATCACGGCCGGCGTGCCGCCCACCTCGTGCAAATCTTCCATCACAAAACGGCCGCTGGGCTTCAAATCGGCCAAAAACGGCACGCGGTCGCTGACGGCCTGGAAATCGTCAATCGTCAGATCCACGCCGCACCGAGCGTGCCATGGCCATCAGGTGCAGCACGGCATTGGTCGAGCCGCCCAGGGCCATCACCACCACCATGGCATTTTCAAACGCTTCGCGCGTCATGATGTCGCTGGGCTTGATGTCCCGCTCCAGCAGCAGGCGAATGGCTGCGCCCGCCCGCGACGCATTCGTCCAGCTTCTCCGGCGACTCGGCCGGATAGGAGGCGCTGTAGGGCAGGCTCATGCCCAGCGCTTCGATGGCCGAGGCCATCGTGTTGGCCGTGTACATGCCGCCGCAGGCACCAGGGCCAGGGCAGGCGTTGCGCACAATCTCCTGCCGCTCTTCATCGCGTGATTTTGCCCGCAATGATATTCGCCGTAGCTCTGGAAGGCGGAGACGATGTCCAGCTTGTCATGCTTGGCCGTGCAGCCGGCGCGAATCGTGCCGCCGTAGACCATGATGGCTGGGCGATTCAGCCGGGCCATGGCCATGATGCAGCCGGGCATGTTCTTGTCGCAGCCGGGCAGGGCGATGAGGCCGTCGTACCATTGGGCGGCCATCATCGTCTCGATGGAGTCGGCGATGATTTCGCGGGATTGCAGCGAGTAGCTCATGCCGTCGGTGCCCATGCTGATGCCGTCGCTGACGCCGATGGTGTTGAAGCGCATGCCCACCAGATCGGCCGCTTCGACGCCTTCTTTCACTTTGGCGGCCAGGTCGAGCAGGTGCATGTTGCAGGTGTTGCCCTCGTACCAGACGCTGGCAATGCCCACCTGGGCCTTGTCCATGTCGGCTCGGCTCATGCCGGTGCCGTAGAGCATCGCCTGCGAGGCGCCTTGCGACTTTGGGCTGGGTGATGCGTGAACTGTATTTGTTGAGTTGTGTCATTTTTCCCTTCCTCAATTCATTTGCTTATACCAGTAGAAATACCACGGTTCTGTCCCCAATGAATCGCCTAGGTCAGTCGGTTGTTCGCCATTTAACTCATCGAAAAAGACACGATGGACCCACGTAGGATCATAAACCTGGAATAACAGCAGAGCATAATTTCCTTCGTGTGACCAGGTGACAGACGGCCATCCATAGTCGGCGTTTGGGTTTTGACTCGATTGAGTTAATTGGCATGTGGTCAGGTCCAGTTTGAATAGATTGTACTCATTTGACTGACGACTGCTTGCCACAAAATGAGCAACATTGTGATTTACTAATCTCAGAAAATCATAGCTGCTAGACGGGGCGATGCTGTCTAATGGAATTGTGTTTGTCAGCTCTAAAAAGGGTTCTGCCTCTGGGTTGACGTGCCAGATGTTGGCTTTCGCAGCAGTGCTCAAGTGTAATAGGTTGTTATTGTCGAGCCAAATAGCATCTTCTGTGAAAACCCCATAGTATGAGTTGGGTACTTCGGCTGACAGCCCTGTATGGCGATCGATGACGCGAAAGACACCATCTTCAAAATAATATTCGATCACTATTAGAAAACGGCCGTTTGGCGACCATCTCAACGGGATATACTTTGTGTTTGCTGAGGATGATGAGCCGCTGGCTGTTGGGTTTAACGCCGGGAATTGATAGGTGTTTCGGCTTGGCTCAATGGCTACGAACGGGGATACGGGAATGGCCGTCAGATCTGCCAGCCAAATGCCCTCTCGATCACTCCAGCTTACAAAATCATCTGCTGCCCAGCTAAGCGTATCAAATGGCCAGGCCCAATCACTGCTGAGATTCAGCGCCAGAATTGATTCACTGCCAATGATGCCTGCCGCATTAGTCTGAATTTTGCGGACAATTAGCGAGGGCATTTGCTCAGACTCTCTTGTCACATAGGCTAGCCATTGGCCGTTGGGGGACAAAGATATGGCATGGGGGTTTTTAGGGGGATCGATGATTTTGGTTTTTATGCGCGTTAGAAAATGAAATGCAGACAGGGTATAACTGCCCGTTGAAGGATTTTCCTGCGACAATATGGCTAAATCGCCGCCATAAACAGCTTCCGCAACATTTTCGGCCAGCGTTTCAATTTGGTATGTTACTGGGTCCCACTGTTTGAGTTCGTCTTGACTAACAAACAAAAGCACTTCGGCAGAGGGTGCTAGTGTGGGCGTAATGATTGAAGGTGGAACGGCCGTTAAGATTGCGGAGGACGCACCCGTCGGTGTTTCAGTTAAACTGGGCGTTGCGCTGCTGATTGCTGTGTCTAGTTCAGTCTGCGTTGGAGACGACGTGATGGTTGTTGGTGCTGCGGTTTCCGTTGTGGCACCTGGGGTTACATTACAGGCGGCAAATAAACAAACCGCAAGCAACATGCATTTTAAGTGCTTAATTACAGGCATTTCCGGTGAACTCCAAAACGGTCGTTTTCGCAACCTCAAGTAGAAAGCTGTAAGCCAATTGGCAGCTTGCCGCGTTTTAAAAAACGGCCGGTCCCTCAATCTTAGTCTAAAACTCAGCCGCGCTAAGCCATACACCCCAATCCAAGTTGCGGGCGGGTTGTTGGGGCTTAAATGCTACCATTCTTTCTTCCAGTAATGCCCCTTTTCCACCTGCGTAAAGCCCAGGCTGTCATACAGCGCATTGGCCGGAATCATGTCGCCGGTCTCTACCGTCACGTCTACTGCGCCCATAGTTTGCAGGCGCAGCAGCCCTTCCTGCATCAGCGCCTTGCCCAAGCCGCGCTGGCGGTGGTCGGGATGGGTACACACCGGCTCGAAGATGCCGCGCCGGTTCACGGCGTCGTACGGGATGCCTACGTAGCTGGCAAACGCGCCATCCGGGGCCACGACTACCAAATCCAGGTATTGGCGGAAGCTGGGCGCGTTGCGCGTAAACCATTGGTATTCCTCGGCGGTATGAAACGTGCGTCCAAAGGCGGCATTGAGCAGGTCGGCAATTTGCTGGCAGTCGGCCAGGTCCTCCGGATTGGTGGTGCGCAGTGGTGTACCCAGGCGGCCAATTGGGGCCGGGCCAATGCTTGCTCGCCAAAGCGCTGGTGGCGAATGACGCCACCGTAGCTCATCTGCTCGTAGCCACGAGAGGCCAGCAAGTTCCTGACGGCTGGCGTCATAGTCGTAAACGAAAAAGTGAATTTGCTGGCCATCTCCCTCTTTCATCGGACCGCGCAGGTGCGCTTCAGCCCAATCGACCATTTCCGCTTCCAGGTGGCGGTAGTCGGGGTGAACTTCCAGGAAGACGGTGCTGGGGCCGTCGCGGTGGACCATACCCGCTAATTGGCCGGATTCCGTTTCCCAAAGGTGACGGCCGTTCATCCAGTTGGGGTCGCCGGTAGGACGGGCATCATAAAAGCGCATGCCCTCCCAGCGGCGCATGTCCCAGTGGTGGCCCAGGGGGATGAGGGGCACGCAGTCGATTAAAAAGCGGTAAACGCCCCAGTAATCGGCTTCAGTTTTTGCGGGGCGGTTGTGAATCATCGTATCTCCTCTTGAAAAAGAGATTAGAGATTGGGAGCTTGCTAAACTCTAATCTCTTCCATAAATGTTTGCACGGCCGTTTCCACCTCTCCCTCTCTCTCCAAAGTCAGCATATGCCCCGTATTTTCAAGAATGAGCAGTTTCGCGCCAGGAATATGAGCCGCCAAAAACTCGCTAAACTTTGGCGGGGTCATTTTGTCTTCGGCTGCGCCAATGACTAGGGTTGGCACTTCTATTTCTGCCAACCGCTCGCGGGCGTCAAAGGTGTTGCAGGCCACAAAATCGCCGTGTAGGACTGCGGGGGCCGTTTGCCGCAGGCGTTCCAGCCCCACCTCGCGCACGGCGTCAGGCACGTGCCGCGCCCAGCTATATTTAGCAACGAAGGCGGTGGCAGCCTCAAAATCGCTGATGGCCTGCTGCAAAATGGCGTCGGAGACGGGTAGGCGCGCACCCGTAGCCAACAGCACTAGCCCCGCCAGCCAGGATGGTTGGCGCAAAGCCAGCACAAGGGCAATGGCGCCACCCATGGAGTGCCCGGCCAACACCACCTTTTCTAACTTGCGAATGTTGATGAAGCTGTCGACAACGTCGGCGTAGGCGCTAATGGTGTCGCGGCCCGAGCCGGGGGAACGGCCGTGTCCGGGCAAGTCGAGGGTTAAAACGGCCGTATCTGCCAGCCGCCGCAGCCCCACCGGCCAATCCAGGTGGGAGCCGCCCGCGCCGTGAATGAGCAGCAGCACCGGACCGTCAACGCCACCCTGCTGGGTGTAAAAAATGGGGGCATCATTTACAGTCATCGTCGGCATAAGTGTAAGTTTAACCCGAGACAGCCCGGCTGTCAGCTATATGCCCGCCGTAGGTTATTCATAGGTGGCAGGCGTCTTCTACCCTGATAAAATGGCAACAAAGCTGGTCAGCCAATCAGGTGGTCAGCTAATCAGCCTATCAGGTGGTCAGCCAATCAGCTAATCAGCTAATCAGTTGGCCAGCTAATCTGCTGATCGGGCATAATCGCTGAACCGCTGAATCGCTGAAATGCTGAACCGCTGAACTGCTGAACCTCTGAACCGCTATATTAGGAGCGAGCCAATGAACAAATTCATTATCGAAGGGGGCTATCCCCTAAACGGAACCATTACCGCCAGCGGCAACAAAAACGCGGCGCTGAAGCTGCTGCCCGCCTGCTTGTTGACGGATGAGCCGATTGTTTTGCACAACATTCCCAACATCCGCGACGTGCGCAATACGCGCCTGATATTGCAAGACCTGGGTGCCGAGGTAACGGACCTGGGCGGCGGAAGCTGGCGTATTCACGCCCAAAATGTAGTCAAAACGGAGCTAGACGCGGAGCTGGCGGCGCGCATTCGCGCCTCCTTTGTCTTTTCGGGGCCAATGTTGGCGCGGCTGGGGGAAGTGACGCTGCCCCTGCCCGGCGGCGACGTGATAGGCGGACGGCCGTTAGACACCCATATTCGCGGGCTGGAGGCGTTGGGTACGGCCGTTTCCATGACCCAGCGGGGCATCTTTCGCATGGTCGCCCGGCCGCTGCGCGGGGGCGGCTACCTGCTGCTGCCGGAGGCCAGCGTCACTGCTACGGAGAACACCATCATGGCCGCCGTGCTGGCTACTGGGGAGACGGTGATTGACAATGCCGCCTGCGAACCCCACGTGCGCGATTTGTGCCATTTTCTCAACCAGATGGGCGCCAAAATCGACGGCATTGGCTCCAACCGTTTGACTATTCAGGGGGTGGAGCGGCTGCACGGCACGGAGTTCCGCATTGGTGCGGATTTCATGGAGGTGGGCAGCTTCATCGGCGCCGCGGCCGTGACCGGCGGCTCCGTGCGCATCCAGCGGGCCGACCCTCATTATCTGGGCATGATTCGCCTGGTGTACGAAAAACTGGGCGTCTGCTTTGAGGTGGATGGCGAAGACATTGTGGTGCCCGCCGACCAGCCGCTGGAGATTCAGTCGGCGCTGAGCGGGCGCGTGCTGGAAGTGAAACCTATGCCCTGGCCCGGCTTCCCGCCTGACCTGATGAGCATTTTGGTGGTGATGGCCACCCAGGCTCATGGCTCTGTGCTGCTGCACGACTGGATGTACGAAAGCCGCTTCTTCTTTGTAGACAATCTGAACTTTATGGGGGCGCGCACGGTGCTGTGCGACCCGCACCGGCTGATGGTCCAGGGGCCTTCGCCGCTGTATGCCAGCCCTCACGGCGTGCCCAGCCCGGATATTCGCGCCGGCATGGCCATGGTGCTGGCGGCGCTGGCGGCTAAAGGGACGAGCACCATTAGCAACATTCAGCAAATTGACCGGGGTTACGAGCGCATAGATGAAAAATTGCAGGCCCTGGGCGCGCATCTGCAACGAATAGAAAACTGACCACAAAAAACAAGAAACGTAACCAATTAGACCAGCGAGATTTCTGCTATAGAGACAAGGCAAAAACTTAATGTAAAATCTCGCAGGTCTTCATCTTATTTTTATTCATTGTTCTTTGTTAATTGTTGATTGTTTTCTCCGGCCATTGGCGGCCCAGGTTTTTGCGCATTTTCTCCAGGTAGGCCTGTTCCAGGTCGATGCCCGTGTAGTTGGCCAGCTTGAGGGTGTAGGCCAGCAGGTCGGCCAATTCGCTGCGCAGGCTGGCCCGCCCGCGGTTTATCGCTTCCTGGTGGGCTTCGGCGGGGGAACGGCCGTCTCCCTCCAAGCGCTTGCCATCCCTCCATATCTTAATCAACTCGCTGGCAATCTCCCCCATCTCCTCCGTGAGCAGGATGTAATTGAAGAAAAGGTCAGGGTCAAAATGCTTGGCGTTGTCAAACTGGCGGTGGAACTCCTGGTAAGCGGCCAGCTTGCCCTGCTGCAAGAGCCGCGATTGCGACTCCGCCCCGGATGGCGGCTGGGGGGCGTTTCGGTCCAGGGCGGCCTGCACTAGAGCCACCACGTGGTCGAGGTCGGCTTCGTTGGCCAGGAAGTCCAGGTGGCTGACGTCGACGTTTAGCACGGGAATGTCTTGCAGGTTGGAGAGCCACGCCTGGTAGGCGGAGGCCAGCTCGCGGATGTAGTCGGGGTCCATGTCCCGCTCGTAGGGGCGGTCGCGCAGGGCGATGCGGCGCATGACCACCTCGTGCTCAGCGTTGAGGTAGACGATGAGGGTGGGCTTGGGGATTTTTTCGCTGAGGGCGGCGTGAACACGGCCGTACATGGCCAGCTCGTCATCCTTCAGATTCAGCCAGGCAAAGAGCTCGTCCTTGGCAAAGGTGTAGTCCGAGACCAGAGGGCCGCGCTTGAGGGCTTCCGGCACCGCCTTGTTTTGCTGGTGGTAGCGGCTGAGCAAGAAGAAAAGCTGGGTCTGGAAAGCGTACCGCTCGCGATCCTGGTAAAAATGGGAAAGAAATGGATTTTCCTCGAAGACTTCCAGCAGCAGGCTGGCGTGGGTGAATTTGCCTTGCAGCAGGCGCGCCAGCGTGGTCTTCCCCACGCCGATGACGCCCTCGATGGCGATGAAATGATTGGTCATAGTGTCCCTTGGTGTCAGTAAATAAGGTGTCAAGCTTTAAGTTTATTGATTAGGTCTTGAAGATTTGCTTCTACGGATTTTACCTTTTCTTCTTTTTCGCGGCGTTGGAGTTCTTCATCTAATATAAGTTCAATGGCTGAACGTACAATGGGAAAATATTGAAGACAATTACGATCGTCAAGCGTATGAACACCAACACTAAGAATAGAATATAGTTTTCGATTTTTTACGATGAACGCTGGCAAAAAATGCTCTAAAAGCTTTATCTTATCTACGACACGTTTTCCCTTAAAATATTCTTCATTCCAACCTTCGGCATTAATGGCTTTTTTATGAGCTTCTTCAAGTAGATATTCAAATATTCGCCGTAGATACACAAATGAGCCAGCACCTACACCATGAGCGAACAACCCTAATGCACGAGAAAAATCTCTAAATTTTTCATTACCTAAAAGTTTCCTATATTTTTCGACTTGAGGTTCACTCAAATCAGCAAATGATGGATATTGACCAATTTTCATTATTGAACGGCCTTGAACAAGAAAAATAAATAACAGAGAGTGATCGTCACTATAGGAGCAGTTATATTTAGCGCTGAAAAAAGTGATGTCATTCAGTAATTTTGGAAAATCATTCCAACGGGATTGTAATTGTCTCGTAAAGTCTTTGATTTTTTCTTGTGCTTGCTCGTCATCAGGTGGACGATTCTTCAAACTTTCAAGATTCCGCAAAATTTCTCTGTCGTGCCTGATATATCCCTGGATTTGTGCATTAGAAGAAACAGCCTCAAAAGCCGAAGCGAGTTTGAAAAGACGGGTTGTTTTACAATCTAAACAAACTGTCTCAAATTTATTCAGTGGGTTGATTAAGTCTGCGATATAGTTTTGGAATTTTTCATCTGACTCGTTATTGAGATTGATCGGCACATACAAGGATGATTTTAATAAGAATTCGATAGGTGAAGGAATGTCCATAGTTTAATAACCCCCTAAATATCTGAGTGGATTCTGTTCATGAACTAAATCTATTTTTGGCAAGCTTTTTAAGGTACATGGCTGTATTCTCCCTGAAACAAATAAACACAACCCATAAAAAGCGGGCTTAATTAGGCGTTTGCTGGTGAAGAACTAATTTCCACTCACCATCACTACGCGCATAGGTGCTACTAATCAGCGCCGGGGAAGGGGCTGCGTCCCCATCTGTGGACAGCGCCTGCCAGCCTTGCTCTTCCAGTTCAATCAGCTTTTGCATGGGTGTGACCTCTTTACAAGAATAGTTGCAGCAGTGGGCTGATGTTTAGCCCCACAATGGCGCCGCCAATGACGTCGCAGAGAAAGTGGTGGGCGAGGACGACGCGGGAAATGGAAACGGTGCTCATGCTGCCTGTTTACGAACTTGCTTTCTCATCACGCCCAGCCCCCAGACCATTAAACCGCCTTGCACAAGAAGCGCAACGGCAAAACCGGTTAGGTGGGCGGCTTGGGAAATTGTGCTGCGCTCGAGGAAGGTGTAAATGGTGTAAACGCCTACGGGAATGTTCAAAAACAGGCTGACAACAAAACCGGGATTGTAGCCAAATTTGAAGAACATGATCACGTGGGATAATGCATTCAGGATGGAAAAATAGGCGGTCCAGATGCCCCACTCCAGGCCAACTGCACCGGCTAAAACGGCCGATAACGGAAAAGCCACAAAAATGATGGGGATGTTAATCCACAGCGAAAACATTTTCGTGACCGGCCAATCATCTTTCGCTGCTCCCAACAGCTGCCGGTTGAAGAACCTGGCAAATCCACCTGGGTAAACATATTCTTCAAATTGATGCAGCCAGTAGATGGGTGTTTGTAACCAGATTAAGAAAAGCAGGAAGTTGGCCTCGTAGAGAAGCAAAAAGAGCAGGGCAAACGTGTAGATTGCTAGAAAGATAGTTGCTTTGGGCCAGTATTCGGCTAACCAATCAATTGCACCCATTCTTTTGTCCATACCCGCTTCCTTTATTTGTGCATGCTCTATAAAAACAGTTGCAGCAGAAGGCCAACCACAAATCCCACCGCAGCGCCGCCAATGATGTCGGAGAGGAAGTGGCGGGCAAGGGCGACGCGGGAAAGAGAAACGGCCGTTCCCCACAGCAAAAACGCCGCCGTCCACAGGGGAAAAAGGAAGGAAAGGGTGATGGCCACGGCCGTTACCCTTGCGGCATGCCCCGAGGGAAACGAAAACTTGTCTGCGCCCAGGCCCCGATGGGGGTCGGACGGCCGTTCCCGCTTGAAGTAATATTTGGCGAGGTAAACCAGAACGGCCGTGACCGCCACCGTCCATAACAGGGCTACACTCAGCTCCCGCCAGCGCGACCAAGTGAGCGCAATAATCAACAGCCAGGCCACGCTGTCCCCCGTGCGCGCCAGGAGCCACGCCAGCCAGCGCCGCCAGCCGGTTCGCCCCCACACCGCCAGCCGCCGCGACCACGCTTCGTCCCGCGCCAGCAGTTCCGGTGAAAGCGGCAGCGCAATCCTTTTCAGCTCGGGTGACTCAGCGTCTGACACTGTTTCTACATTTCCTCTGCGTTCTCTGCACCCTCCGCCGTTTACTTCACTCATTAAACAATTCGCCCACGCTGCGCCCTTCGTGGGTGCGCATAATCACCTCGCCCAGCAGTTCCGCCACGGTGAGAATGGTCATGTTGGGCAGCCGCTTCTCCGGCGGCAGGGGCAGCGTATCCGTGGTCACAATCTCCTTAATGGGCAATTCCCGCAGCCTTTGGGTGGCCGGGTCAGACAAAATCGAGTGGGTATAGCCCACGTACACGTCCCGCGCGCCTCGCTCCTTCACCAGATGCACCGCCTCTTGAATAGACCCTCCTGTATCCACCAGGTCATCTACAATAATCACGTCCTTGTCCGCCACGTCCCCGATCAGCGACAAAGCCTCCCGCCGCGCCTCGTTACCAATGCGCCGCTTTTCCACAAAAGCCAGGGGCAAATCCAGCTCGGCGGCGTAATTGCGCCCCCGCTTGGCGTAGCCCAGATCGGGCGTCACCACCACGGCGTCCAAATGCTTCTTTTTGAAGTAGTCGGCAATAATGTGAAAGGCGGTCAGTGAATCGCCGGGGATTTTGTAAAAGCCCTGAATCTGCCCCGAATGCAGGTCGATGGTCATCCAGCGGTCGGCCCCGGCTACCTCAATCATGTCCGCCAGCAGCCGCGCGGTAATGGGAATACGCGGCTGGTCTTTTTTGTCGCTTTGCGAGTAAGCCATGTAGGGACACACCACCGTAATCCGCCCCGCTGAGTCGCGGTTCAGACAGTCTACCGCTATCAACATTTCCATGATGTTGCGGTGCACGGGCCGGGTGTGGCTTTGGATGACGTATACGTCTTGCCCGCGCACGCTGCCCTGCAGCCGCACCAAAATGTTATCGTTGGGAAACTGCAATATGTCCCAAGGACTCAGCGGAATACCAATGTAATCGGCAATTTTTTTTGCCAAAATGGGGTTTCCTGAACCGGCAAATAATTTGATTTCTCCGTACATCTTCCCCTCTTACAAGCCCGCGGCCGTAAATGCAGCTTTGACAATGGTTTGCGCCTCTTGCTGTATCTGCTGCAAATGGGCCGGGCCTTTGAAGCTCTCGGCGTAGATTTTATAAATTTCTTCCGTGCCTGACGGCCGGGCGGCAAACCAGCCGTTCTCCGTTACCACCTTCAGCCCGCCAATAGCTGCACCGTTGGCCGGGGCGTGGGTCAACTTGGCCATAATCGGCTCGCCGGCCATCTCCGTGGCTGTCACCATTTCCGGCGACAGGTTGGATGAGCACCGCTTTTTGCTCGCGGTTGGCTGGAGCGTCGCTGCGCTCGTAAACTGGGCTGCCAAACAGGTCCTCCAGGTCACGGTAATGCTCGCCGGGGTCGCGCCCCGTTTTCGCCGTAATCTCCGCCGCCAGCAGGTCCATGATGATGCCGTCTTTGTCCGTGGTCCACACCGTGCCGTCCAGCCGCAAGAAGGACGCCCCGGCGCTTTCTTCGCCGCCAAAGCCGTAGGTGCCGTCCACCAGGCCATCCACAAAATATTTGAAGCCTACCGGCACTTCGGCCAGCTTGCGCCCCAAATGGGCGGCCACGCGGTCAATCATGGAGCTGGAGACGAGGGTTTTGCCCACGGCCGCATCTTTGCGCCAGCCGGGCCGGTTTTGGAACAGATACCAGATGGCCACGGCCAGATAATGGTTGGGGTTCAGCAGCCCAGCGCTGCGGGTGACGATGCCGTGGCGGTCGTAGTCGGGGTCGTTGCCAAAGGCGATGTCGAACTGGTCTTTCAGGCCGATGAGGCAGGCCATGGCGTAAGGTGAGGAGCAGTCCATGCGGATTTTGCCGTCTTTGTCCACGGTCATGAAGCGGAAGGTGGGGTCAACGGCCGTATTCACCACCTCCATGTCCAGCCCATACATTTCTGCCATGGGTTCCCAGTAGGCAATGCCCGCGCCGCCCATCGGGTCCACGCCAATCTTCAGCCCGGCGGCGGCAATGGCTTCCAGGTCAATGACCGCTTGCAGGTCACGCACGTATGGGGTGACGTAGTCATAGTGGCGCACATTGCTAGACTTGAGCGCCTGGGTAAAGGGCATACTTTTCACCCCGTGCAGCTTTTGGCGCAAAATGTCGTTGGCCCGGTCTTGAATGCGGCGGGTAACGGCCGTATCCGCTGGGCCACCCGAAGGGGGATTGTACTTGAAGCCGCCATCGTCGGGCGGGTTGTGGCTGGGGGTGATGACCACGCCGTCGGCCAGGCCGCTGCTTTTGCCGCGGTTGTGGCTGAGAATGGCGTGGCTGATGACGGGGGTGGGGGTGTAGCCCAGCCCGGCCTGGATCACCACGTTGAGCTTGTTGGCGGCAAACACAGAAACGGCCGTGGCCAGCGCCGGTTCGCTCAGAGCGTGGGTATCCATGCCTACAAAAAGCGGGCCGGTTATACCTTCAGCCTGGCGGTATTCCACAATAGCCTGGGCAATGGCCGCAATGTGATCTTCGTTAAATTTGCTGTCCAGAGAAGAGCCGCGATGCCCCGAGGTGCCAAAAGCCACCTGCTGTGCGGGGTCGGCGGGCTCTGGTTTGTGGGTATAGTAAGCGGAAACGAGCCGGGGAATATTAGGCAGTAATTCCTGGGGGGCCGGTTTTCCAGCCAATGCGTGCAGTGCCATAAAGCCTCCTTGCCAATGGTGCCAAATTTGACCAATACTTTGTTTCAGTGACCAGTAACCAGTAATCGGAGGCCAGTGGCAAGTAGTCGCAAATTCTCATAGTCGCCTACTGATAACTGAATACTGACTTCTGTTTACTGTTATTCGCTTTGATTGTACCGGAAGAAGGCGCGGCTATCCACGAAATTTATTGGCAGTCTGCGCAGAGACCGTGGAACTCCAACAGGTGGCTTTGAATCTGGAAATTAAAGCGGGCGCTCAGCGCCTGCCCCACATCGCTGGCCGTGCAGTCATCAAATTCAATGACCAGCCCGCAGCGGTTGCAGATCAGGTGGTGATGGCTGCCCTCGTCCATCAAAATGTAGTGGGCAGCTCCTGTACCCTGGTAAATGGGGCGAATCAACCCCAGATCGCACAGCAATTCCAGCGTGCGGTACACCGTCATGCGGCCAACGGTAGGCGCTGAATCGTGGACCCTGGCCACCAGGTCGTCAGCGCTGACGTGCCCGCCGCAGGTCACCAGCGTTTCCAAAATGACCCGGCGGGACTCGGTCAGCCGATAGCCGTTTTCGGCCAGGGTTTGGGTTAAAGCATGCAGCGTTTCCATCTCAAACTTTTTGCCACACAAAACCTCGCCCCGGCGCAAACAAAAAGGTCAGCACAAAGATAAGGGTGGCTACCAGCACTACAGAAGGACCGGAGGCGATATTCAGATAAAAGGACATATACAATCCGGCCACGCCGGAGAAAGCGCCAATGAGGGCAGCAATGAGCATGAGGGTGGGCAGGCGGCGGGTAAGCAGCGAGGCGGCAGCCGCCGGGGTGACAAACATGGCCAGCATGAGGGCAATGCCCACCACCTGCAAGGCCACGACAATGGTCACGGCGATGAGAATGAGCAGCAGGTAGCGCAAAAAGGTGGCGGGCAGGCGCAGAGTGGTGGCTAAAACTGGGTCGAAGGAGATGACCAGGAACTCTTTGTAGAAGAAAAATATGGTTAGCAGCACCAGGCTACCCAGGATAGCGATGGTCCATAAGTCGCTGTTGGTAACGCCCAGGAGGTTGCCGAAGAGGAAGTGGGCCAGGTCAATGGTGTAATTTCCGCTGGCGGAAAGCATAGCCACGCCCAGGGCGAACATGCCGGCAAAAATGACGCCGATGGCTGTATCTTCTTTGAGGCTGCTTCTTTCGGTTATGACGCCGATGCCCAGGGCGGTGAGGATACCCATGAACAGCGCGCCGAGGGCCAGGGGCCAGCCTAAAAGGTATGCGCCGACCACGCCAGGCAGAATGGTGTGGGCCAGGGCGTCGCCAAAGAAGGCCATGCCGCGCAGCACGACGTACGCGCCCAGTACGGAACAGACAATGCCAACGGCCGTTGCTGCCAGCAGCGCCCGTTGAATAAAGGCAAATTGGAGGGGGTCAGTGAACCAGGACATTGTGATTTCGGATTTTAGATTTCGGATTTTAGATTTCGGTTTGCGGGTACGTCTAACGGCTCGTGGCCGTCGCAGCAGGTGTCGGTAAAGAGCAGCTCGCCGTCGTCCAGGCGGTGCATGTGCCCACCGTAGGCCATGAGCAGGTTGTCGGGTGTCAGAACGGCCGTTGCCGGACCAAAGCCCACAATCTGCCGGTTGAGCAGCATGACCCGGTCAAAACGCTCGGCGGCCATGTTCAAATCGTGGGTAGCCACCAGGACTGTCACCCCGTCCGGGCGCAGCCCATCTAAAATCTCGAAAATCGACTCCTGGCTGGGCACGTCCAGGCCGGATAGCGGCTCGTCCAGCAGCAGCAGCTCTGCTTCCTGGGCCAGGGCGCGGGCAATAAACACCCGCTGCTGCTGCCCACCAGACAGTTCGCCGATTTGCTTCTTGGCTAGGTGGCCAGCGTTGACGCGGGCTAAAGCCTCACGCACCTGTGCCCAATCCCGTCGCTTGGGCCAGTGGAAAAAGCCAATTTGCCCTATGCGGCCCATCATCACCACATCCTCCACCGTTACCGGGAACGTCCAGTCGATCTGGCTGCGTTGGGGCACGTAGGCAATGCAAATGTGCCCATCGGGGCCATGGCCGAAAATATTGATCTGCCCCTGGCTCGGCTGCAGTGTGCCCACAACGAGCTTGAACAAAGTGCTTTTTCCGGCGCCGTTTGGACCAACAACGGCAATGCGCTCGCCGCTTTCTACCTGAAAGGTGACGTTTTGCAGGGCAAACTGGCTGCTGCGATTGGTGGTAACACCATGAGCGCCGGCGGCATATGCTACGGAAACTTCGCGCAGCTCTAGCGTGGGGGTTTCCAGGTTGTGGGCTACGCCGCGATGGGTAATGTGTCGGACAAGTTCTGCCATATTGATAATTTATACCATTTAATGGCAGGCCTGACAGGTTATTGATAGTCCTTCAGGTCTGCGGCTATTTGGTTAATCCTTGCACAATGGTGTCGACGTTGGTGCGGAAGAAGCCAATGTAGGTGTCTGCGCCGCTGCCGGCTGGACCCAGTGCACCGGTGAAAAGAGGCAGCACCTGCACGGTGTCGCAGGTGTCTAACTCGGCAGCGGCCGTTTGCGCCAGCGTGTCGCTGATGGTGGTTTCGGTAAAGATGGTGCAAACCCCTTCGGCCTGCATGGTGCTAATGAGGTCGGCCAGGTCGGCAGCGGAAGGTTCGGCCAGAGTACTAAAGCCAGAAATGACGGTTCCCAATATTTCAAACTGGTAATCGCGGGCAAAGTAGCTTAAAGAGCCGTGATTGGTGACGATGATGCGCTCTGCCGGGGGTATGTCAGCTAGTTGGCTTTGGGTGTAGGCGTCTAGCTCGGCCAATTGGGTAAGGTAGCTGTCGGCATTGGCAGTGTAGGTGGCGGCATTGGCCGGGTCCAGCGCGCTCAGGGCATCACGGATGTTTTGGGTCCATTGCGTGACGCTGTGCGTAGAGAACCAGACGTGGGGGTCTGCCCCGGCGTGGTTGTGGTCTTCTTCCTCTTCATGTTCTTTTTCTGCGTGGCTGTATTCGCCAAGGGTCAAGGGTTCCAGGTTGGCGGAGACGGGCACGATGGGAATATTTTCGCCAATGTTTTCCAGGTCGTTTTGTAGACCTTCTTCCAAATTCCAGCCATTGACGAAAATGACGTGGGCTTGGGCAACGGCCGTTAACTCTGCTGCCCCCGGTTCATAACTGTGTGGGTCCTGGCCAGGACCCATGAGCACCGTCAGGTCAATGGCGTCATCGCCGACGTTGGCGACCACGTCGCCAATGATGCTGGTGGTGGCGACAACTTTCAGCTTGCCGCTGCCCAGAGCTGCGGCGCTTAACGGGGGCAGCGCCAAAATATCGGCGCTTTCATCGCCGAATGGTTCTTCCATCACCCCGTTCGCGACTGACGGGTTTTCCGTAGTGCTTTGGCATGCGCCTAGCGCCAGGACCAGAATTAAGAGCCATAAGTTAGAAAGAATTCGCCTTGACTTCATGCAATATACTCCAGGATGATATTTCGTGTTAATGATATTTTGTACCAATTCTAGCGCCTGAATGGAAGTTGTCAAATGGTTTGAGCAAGGGCTAAAGAAATGGTTACAGAAAGATTGCATTTGGAAAGCAGCTTACATTTTCTGTTATTTTTGGATGTATGCTGATACGCGGCAGTTAGCGCACAGAGTCGCCGCCGCGTAATTATTGTGAAGGAAAAAAATGTGGACAAAGGGAAGGTGATCAAGATGAAGAAATTAACATTGGTTTTGGTATTGAGCGGATTGATGCTGCTCCTGTTGGCAGCTTGTGGCGGGAATGCCGGGGATGCCATGGACGAAACGGCCGTTTCCCAACCTGCGAACACCGCCACCATGAATGAGATGGCCGACGAAACCGCCGCCAACGAAGTGGAGATGGCTGAAGAAGAACCCATGGACAGCAGCATGGATAGTGAGATGAGCGAGGATATGGGCGATGAAGCCCATGATGACATGAATACCGCCATGTCTGAGGAGATGAGCGATGAGCAGGATGGGGAGATGGCCGATGCCATGGGTGACGAAATGGCCGAGATGACCGACGGCCCGGAATGGCTGGCGCTGCCCTTGACTAACGCCCGTACCGGTGAAACCTTCACACTGGCCGATTTCTCCGGGAAAACTTTGTTTGTGGAAACTATGGCCACCTGGTGCAGCAACTGCCGCCGCCAATTGCAAAATGTAAGCGCGGCAAAAGGCCAATTGGGTGATGACGTAGTTTTTGTCGCCCTGAGCGTGGAAACCAACGTCAGCGATGCTGAACTGGCCCGTTATGCCGACGATGAAGGGTTCGATTGGCTCTTTGCGGTAGCAACCCCGGAACTATTGCAAATTCTGGTGGATGAATACGGCCGTACCATTGTCAATCCCCCCTCCACCCCGCACTTCATTGTGCGTCCGGACGGCAGCACCACCGACTTGGTCACCGGCATCGACTCCCCCGAAACCCTGGTCAACGATCTGATGGCGGCTATGCAGTAAACGGTTATCAGTAATCAGTATCCAGTTATCAGTAGAGGCTGCCCCTGGGTAAAATCCGCTGTTAACTGAATACTGGCTTCTGATTGCGGTTATTAGGAGGCATTCATGAGCGAACTTATCGAAGCCTTTATCCTGGGCAACAGCGCCATTTTGACCAACGTGTGCATTTTGCCGCTCTATCCGGGGCTGATAGCCTTTTTGGCGGGAAATGCCGGCAATGAACAGGCGCAGCGCGCCACCAAGTGGCTGGGTCTGCTGGTGCTGGCCGGCGTCCTGACCCTAATGACCCTGGTGGGCGGCTTGTTATACTTGTTCCAGCAATCCTTTGGCGCGATTCTGCCGGTGCTGCTGCCCATCATTTATGGCGCGGTGATTGTGTTGGGCGTGCTCATGCTGCTGGGCCGCAACCCTTTTGCCAGCCTGACCACCGCCCAGGCGCCAGTTTTACGCAATCCGTACGTGTCTGCTTACGTTTATGGGCTGCTGCTGGGGCCAATGACTTTACCCTGTGCCGGTCCGTTGGTCGTCAGCGCGTTTCTGCTGGGGGCGGGCAGCGTGGCCGCACTGGCTGACAGCCTGGCTTACTTTTTTGCCTTTGGTCTGGGCTTTGGCTGGCCGCTGGTGCTGCTGCCATTTATTGCCTTGCCCCTGCAAAAGCAGTTTACGCGGTGGATGACCCAGCGGTACGGCCTGTTGACCCGCGTTTCTGGGGTACTGTTGGTGGCCATCGGTCTATTTGGCATTTGGGTTGATTTGCTACCAAATTTGTGAAATGTAAAGCATGAAACGTGATGCGTGACCAGAGACGCCTTCGTTTTACGCATTCTGCTTCCTGATAAACAAGGCGAAATCTGCGAGAGCCTTTTTTGTTTTGTGGCTGGTGCTTTACAATAAGCATCATGCCAGACCACGAGAATTTCGACCTGTTTACGCCGCGCTTTAAGGCTGACCCTTTTCCCACCTATGCGCTAATGCGGGCAGAAGCGCCGGTGTATCCGCATTTGGCCCCTGATGGCAGCACCATCTGGTACATTACGCGCTACGAGGACGTAACGGCCGTTCTGCGCGATGATGTGCATTTTTGCAAAGACCCGCGCCACGCTCGGCCCCAAGAAACCCAGCGCAGTTCCCTCATAGCCCGCCTCATCAATGAAAATATGCTCTTCTCCGACCCGCCCGACCACACCCGGCTGAGGGCGCTGGTGAACCAGGCCTTCACGCCGCGCCGCGTGGAGAAATTGGCGCCTGTGATTCGGGAAACGGCCGTTTCCCTGCTGGACACCGCCGAAATGAAAGGTGAGATAGAGCTGATTGCCGACTATGCCCTGCCTCTGCCGGTGCGCATTATCAGCGAATTACTGGGCATCCCTCCCGCTGACCGCGAAATGGTCAGCGACTGGTCGCAAGCGATTATTTCGCCGGGCAGCCGGGGGTTGAATTACAGCGCCCGGCGCCGTAAGGTCAAAGCCTTCGTCACTTACTTGCAGGAGATGTTCGTTGACCGTGCCGCCTATCCCCAAGACGACCTGGTGACGGCGTTGGTGCAGGCTGAAGAGGCGGGCGAAAAGCTTAACGAGCGGGAGCTTTCCAGCATGGTAGCGCTGCTCTTGGTGACCGGCCACGAAACGACGGTAAATCTCATTGGCAACGGGGCGCTAGCTCTTCTGCGACATCCGCAGCAGTTGGCATTGTTGCGAGAGGGGGAGGTGGATTGGGATAGTGCTATCGAAGAACTCCTGCGTTACGATGGTCCCGTGGAAACCTCCACCACACGCTGGGTGCGGGAAGATGTAACCTTGCACGGCTGCCGCTTGCGGCGCGGCGACGTGGTGCGCGTCGTCATCACCTCCGCCAACCGCGACCCCGCCCAATTTGCCCACCCTGACACCCTGGACGTGACCCGTTCAGACAATAAACACCTCGCTTTTGGCCTGGGCATTCACTACTGCCTGGGCGCGCCCCTGGCCCGTTTGGAGGGCCGTATCGCCTTACCCCTGCTCTTTAACCGCTTCCCCCATTTGCGGCTGGCTGTGCCGCCGCAAGAACTGCGCTGGCGCTCTGGCGTGCTCTTTCGTGGGTTGGAGGCGCTGCCACTGACCTGGTGAAGCAACCCCTATGGCCTGCCGGTCATGGAATCCCTTCCATGTGGTAGAAATTCATAATCCCGCCAACAATTCCCGGGAATTTTCCTTCTCCCATGTACACCCATCCATCCTTTACCCGGACGAAGAAGTCGCCAGCGAGAAACTCTGACCTGTCATAACCCTGTGGATTCCGATCGTACTTCACCATAGCCGTGCAAAACCATACCACCACGTTTCTGTCATTCGGATTGTCTTGCGGGTTGTTTGGGCCGCAAGACCTCATACTTACCTGTTCTACCTCAGCGCCGCCAAAACCCTGGCTCCAGGTCTCTCGTGCAGCTTCGACGGCGGTTGGATAAACCCCCTGATTCTTGGCCTGGGCTAACCGTACCGCGGCAAAGCTGTAGAGGAAGGTGAAGTACAGGACAACCA
Organism: uncultured Chloroflexia bacterium; assembly: GCA_963695505.1. GTDB lineage: Bacteria > Chloroflexota > Anaerolineae > Promineifilales > Promineifilaceae > JACSRF01. Next base: position 232,236 of record CAVOGX010000021.1, read on the forward strand.
GTGCCAGCAGGACAGCGATAGCCCTGATGATTCTTCTTTGTCTCCGTTTACGGAAGATTGCATTCATTTCATGGACTAAATATTCATTCGCTACCATACTTACCTCCAGTTGAAGCCGCTGCGCACAACAGGGCGCATTAGTTCATTATAGCATTGCCGCCCATGTTTCTTGTGATTCATTTCTCCCCCACGACACCAGTCTTGAATGGGTGTCATTGCATCCGGTTTATGTAGAACGGTTGTTCCATACTGTTTTTTGCTTTACAATGGGTTAGCGCAAAACGGAGGATTGCTATGCACACATTAACGCGGCAAGATGTACGGCGACTGGTAATTTCCCGGCAGCATTTGGATGGCGAAGAACGGCCGTCCCTGATGGACGTTATACGCGACCTAGGCTGTGTACAATTGGACCCCATTCGCCACGTCGAGCGCACTCATTTGCTGGTTTTGTGGAGCCGCTTAGGTCAATTTGACGTAGCTGAACTGGAGCGGCTGCGCTTTAAAGAGCGGGTGCTGTTTGAGTATTGGGCTCACGCCGCTTCGTTGGTGCTCACTGAGGAATGGCCGGTGCATAACTGGTATATGCGCCACTTGCAAAATAAACCTGACTCAAAATGGGTTGCCGAAAATCGCGGCGTGATTGACCCGCTGCTGGAAGAGATGGTGGCGGAATTTCAAAATGGGCCGAAGATGTCGCGGGAACTCAACCTGAAACAGGATCCTCGTTTTGACAGCCGTTGGTGGAGCGGGCGCTATGTTTCTATCTTGATAGATTATCTATGGTCGCGAGGGGTGTTAGCCGTCCACGGCCGTCCCTTCAACAACCACCGCTTGTGGGGGTTGGCGGAGTCGTTTTGGCCGGACTGGACGCCACGCGAGGCATGGCCTGATGAGCAGGTGACGCGCTTTGCCGTGCAAAAAGCAGTGCGCGCGCTGGGGGCGGCTACGCCAAAGCAAATCAAGCAGCATTACACGCGGAATCGCTACCCCAAGCTGGCAGCCGTGCTGAAAAAACTGGTGAAAGAAGGCGTCTTACACGAGGTTGTGGTGCTGGGCGATAATGGCGAGCCATTGAAAGGACCCTGGTATTTGCACAATGAGGATGTGACGCTGTTGGAAAAAATTCAGGCGGGCTTTTGGCACGGCCGTACCACCCTCCTTTCCCCCTTCGACAACCTCATTTGTGACCGCGACCGTACCGAGCAGCTATTTGATTTTTACTTCCGCATTGAGATCTACGTGCCCAAGAAAAAGCGGCAGTACGGCTACTATGTGCTGCCCATCCTCCACCAAGACCGGCTCATTGGGCGCATCGACGCGGATATGGACCGCAAGACCAACACCTTGCACTTACTCAATGTGTATGTTGAGGATGGTGCGGCCGCGGATGAAACGGCCGTTGCTGGCATAGGAACGGCCGTGCAAGACTTAGCCAGCTTTCTGAATGCCGAACAACTTGCCTGGGGCGAAATTCCTGAGCAGTGGTCCGCCCTAAAAGAGTCTGCATAGAGAACTTAAATATGAGTATTGAAATTTCTGATGCCTGGAAGATTTTTATTGAGCAGTATCCCCAGTTTACAAAAACGCACCGGACCCTGGCGAAAATAGATTGGTTTGCCCAACAAGAGTGGTCGGTTTATATTGGCTATTATCACGCCGGAATTTACATGCAGGTTTACCGCAGCCACTGGTTTAATTATGGTCTGGATGGCATCCATTTTGAAACTGGGTTTACGGCCGAAACCGCAGCAGCCCGCCAGTTGCGCATTGACCTGCACATTGGGCACCGCAATCTGTTCGACCGTCAACGTTTTAACGAGCTCACGGTACCGTCCATGGCGCAGGCCGCCGGATTGGGAGAGCGGGTGATTTTCAATGGCAAGAACCTGTCCGATAGGCTGTATGTACTGGTTCCATTCTCTAAAAGCAATTTCTCGAAGCAGGTTGCGGTGGCTTTTGCCGAGTTATGCACAACCTTTGGTCCAATAATTGACAAAGGATTGGCCAATTTACCTTAACCCACTTGTGGCGATACACATATTAAATCTTAAAGTTTGACAATAATTTTTTGTGTTATCCTGTATATGGACTTTACATCGCTACGCCACACTTCCTTACACCATTCCCCCATCAGATAAATAATTGTCCACCCTTATTCAGCGTAGGAATTTCCTACATTACCCACACGCGACCTGCTTATTATGAGGTGTGTAAACGGAGGTTGGAATATGACAATTAGCATGCAAGGTTCATGGACTGTTTCGGTAGCCGGCAAGGATGCGGCCTGGCCGCAGCGGTATCGTATTGCCGGGTCTACGAACGGCGCCGATGGCACCTATGGTTCTACCAGCGGGCCGGTATTCGTGACCGGTGCGCAGTGGGGCATAACCGTGGAGCATAACCCCACCGGTCCTATTAGCTGGCGGCAGTCCCGCCATCGCCTGGCAAATTTCCGAATTTCCGGTGGCCAGTTCCTCTTCGACCTGCAAACCGATGATTCAGGCGGGGGTGACGAGGATTTTAACGACTTTGTTCTTACCTGTGCCATGGTCTTGGCGGACAGTGAATACGTGGTGTATGGCAGCGCGAAAACCTACAGCGGTTTCTGCCTCTTTAACCCTTGTTTTCCCCTGCCGTACTACGTCATTGACCGGCCCTGGCAGCTCAAGGAGCTGCTGCGCTATCCCGATTCCAGGCGTGTCATTGAGAAACTGTATCCAGAACGGGTAAAGGAATTTGAGCGCATCCCGCCGCGGCCCGAACCGGACCCCGCCCCCTTTGTACCACTGATGATTCCCAGCGGCCTGCGGGCGGAAACGGGATTGAACGTCACGCGGGTGGCTGGCCAGGTGGCGGCAAAACCGACCGCCAAAAGCAGCAAGAAAGCAGCAGCAAATGAACAGGTGGATACGGCCGTTTATTCATTGGCCGCCCAAACCACCGTTGGCAACACCCTGCTTTCGCGCAACGAACTGCTGCTGTTGAGCCGCTTGCGCGACCGCTTCCGCATTAAGCCCTGCGTTGTGGAGCCGGTTTCTCAAACCATCTTGCGCTTCATTGAGTACGACCGTACGGCTGCCGAAAAACTGGGCGATCCCTACACCGGTGAAGGGCAACGAACCACCCTGGGCACTACTGCTACTGACGAATTTGGCAACTTTGTTTTCCGCTTCTCTCAAACCATCAGTGAATTGGTAGACGAAACCAGTGATGTGGCTGCCGGTGAAGACCTGACCGAAGAAATTCGCCCTGATTTGCTTGTGCAAATCATATCTGCCTTGCCCGACGGTGTTCTTTACGAATCCGCCCCTTACTACAACATTCCCAACGTGCGCCGCATTAACTTGTGCCTGCCAGAAGCAGATTTGGGCGGGCCGCGCACTTCATGCCAGGGTGGCCGCGCCATTCAAGCATTGGGCAACCTCTCCATCATCACCACGGGCACAACATTGCATACCAATGGCACGATCTCAAACACCATAACCACTGGGCCTATCGTTGACCATGCCGCCTGGTATGGCACCGTTGATCTGTACGCCTGCTTCCTGGATACCGAACCGGACGTCACCCATTATGTTTTGCGCTACAGGCGGGATGGGGAAACAGATTGGAATTATATCAACCAGGAATACACCCATCCGAAGAAACAGAGTGATGGCACCTGGCAGAACGAGAAAATCGGCCCGCACCCGGTTTCTTTACGCGTTGATGGCCCTGCCCAACCCAAAGTGACGGTGGGGGCGTACTTGAACATCGAAGACCAGGTGACCTTCCAGGAATGGTTGAACTGGAATCGAGACCGCAAGCTGCAAATTGCCACTTCTCTGTATCAATCTGCCGCAGGTGCGGTAGAATTCCGCATTGAGGGGTATGATGCCAGCGGTGAGCCGGTACCTGCTGCCCAAGACACCATCAAGCTGTACATTGATAATACCTGGACCGACGGAGACATTGACGCCATCAAATTAGGGACGCTGGATCCCGGTGAGTGCGCCTTGTTTGAGCTGCCTTCGGCAGGAGAACCGTTAGGAGTGCGCTACCGGGTAACGGATCCGGAAGGGTTCATGAAGTCCTACGCCTTGAACGTGTACCGTGGTTCCAACAACCACGTGCCCACTGAGAACACGGCTACAGGCAACCCGGTGGCTGCTGCTTATCAACCGGTGCCCCCTTATAGCTTTAGCGGTACTTTGGACGAGACGCTGGATCCCAGCGGTTACGTAGAGGTTTCACTGGAACCAACTACAGGAGCATGGCTGCCTTCGGGCATCAACTTCTGCGCTTTTTCCTTTGAGTTATCGGCGACAGACCGCAAGACCAATGGGTATAGTACGCCGGGTAACCGAATTTTGTGGCGGGAATTGGTGGGAATTTCGTATACTCCCCCGTTAACGCCGTAGTTCCCGTAATTCGTTAACCGTAATCGGTTATTGTATTTCGTTTAATTTGGCCTTGCGCGAAACGCAGGGCTATTTTTTTGCCTAACGGCCGTTCTGCATCAGCGTCTTTAGCATTCCCACGGGGTCTTTGCTGCGGGCCAGGGCTTCGCCGACCAGCACGCCCTGGATACCCAGGCGTCCCAGGGGGAGTAAGTCGGCCGGCTGGCTGATGCCGCCCCCGACAATGACCGGAACTTCATTGGGAATGACGGGCCGCAGGTGGGCAGCCAGGGTTTCATCTACCTCAAAAGTTTGCCAGTTGCGGCGGTTGATGAGGATCACCGGAGCCTGGACGGCCAGGGCCAGCGCCACCTCGTCTGCAGTGTGCACGTCGACCAGGGGGGTCATGCCCAGCTTTTGGCTGAGGTGAATCAAGGCGCGCAGGTCGTTTTCGCCCAGAACGGCCGTTATCAGCACCAGCCCGTCGGCTCCGGCCACCCGCGACTCGTATACCTGGTAAGGGTCAAAAATGAAGTCATGGCGGATGACGGGCACTTTGTTGGGCAGCGTTTCGCGCACGTCGCGCAAATCTTCAAGCTGGCCCTGGTAGTGGCGGGCATCGGTGTGGATGGCAACGGCCGTTACGCCCACGTTAGCAAACTGTTTAGCAAGGCGCACGGGGTCATACTTGCGTGCCAGCAAGCCGCGCACCGGCGACGCTTTTTGCAGCCCGGCAATGAGGTGCAGTCGAGCCGGCTCCAGGGCGGTGATCAAGTTCGTTGGGGGTGGGGCCACGCTGGCAAAGGCGCGCATGTCTTCCAGGGGCGTACTGGCCATCGTTTTGGGCAGACGTTCCCGGTGGTCGCGCATGATGTCGTCGAGGATTTTGCCGCGGCGTTTGGCAAGATTTGTTACGCTCATAGTTAATAGCCAGTAGTCAGTAATCAATAATCAGTGACCGGTAACTGTTTACTGTTTACATCACCTTTGTGATTTCTAGCCAGTTGTTGTTGTTAACGGCCGTTAGCGCGTCTGGCGATCCCAGCACCACCACCTGACCTTGCTCTTTTACCTGGGCCAGCACCTCGGCAAAGGCTTTGAAGTCGGCTTGGGTGGTGCGCAGCACCTGCTCGCGGTATTGCTGGCGGCTGGCGTCGCTTTCGCCCAGCAAATGCCAGATCATCGATGTGTACCCTTTGGCATCTGGCAGTTGGTACGCATCCAGGCTGCTGATGGCCCCGATAATACCCTTGGTCAGTTCGTCGTCGGATAGATCGAGTTTGCGCAGGAAATCGGCTGTTCCGTCATAATTTTGCAGCGTGCCCATCAGGTTCGGGTCGCGATAAGAAAGGAAGGTGAAGACGCCGGAACGCTTGTCGAAGCTGGTCATGGCACCATATGCGCCGCCCTGCACGCGCAGTTTTTCCCACAGGTAGGTCAGGCGCATGATGTTGGCAATGACAGAGATAGAACCATCCAATTCATAGCCTAATTCATATAAGTTTGCCCCTTTGGCCACGTAGTTGACCTGGGCGGGAAGGGTGAGACCTTCGTTGAACGGCCGTTTCGGGAATCTGCCACGTGGCAAAGTCCAAGGGGGCGGCCGGTAAGTCGTGCAAGAACTGCCACAACTGCGGTGCAAAGGCAGCCCAGTTTTCACCATCCAGCGTTACATTGGCGATGGCGCCGTGGCGGTTGACAAGCAGGCGGCGAATGGTTTCCAGCTTTTCAAGCACACTGGGCCAATCTTGCTCGATTTCTTCGGCCAGTTTGCGCAAGGTAAAGAGATTGCTCACGCCACCCATCTCTTCGCTGATCCAGCCCGCTTCGTCAAAATGGCTGCGCAGCCGGGTGTTGGCCACGGAATGGCCGGAAGGCACCAGCCCTGACTCTTTGCTCGCTTTGGCCTGCAGCACCATCTGGCGGAAGCGTTCGGGGTTGTCCAGCTTCACCGTTAGCAGCACGTCGCGCAAAATGTCCAGCATGTCGGGGGCCTGGGCCAGGGTCGCTTTGCCGCGCAAAAAGAGGTAGGCTACAGCTTTCGGCGCTGCTCTGCTGCGCCGACGTGAAGCTGGTGGCGTAGAGGCCGCCGGTTTTGCGGCCAATGCGCTGCGAGAGCTTGACGAAATCCTCGCGCTCCGTGCCCATTTCGGTTAGCGCCCGGCCAAAGAGATTGACGTAAGGCAGCAGCTCTTGAGGCAGTACGCGCAAATTGAAGCCCAGATCAAGGTAGAGGATGCCGTTGGTGAAGAGGTCGTGGTGCAGCACTTCCGCGCCTTCGGCTGTGGCGCTGGCAATGGGAATGGTTTTGTTCTCTTGGTCCAGGTCGGCCAGGGTAAGACGGGGGATTTTGGCCAGCAGCGCCGGGTCGTCAGGCGCTTCCTGGCGGCGGCGAAGTTCGTGGGTGTAGGCAACGGCCGTTTCCAACTCCTCCTGGCTCATTTTGGCGCGAATGGCGGCCAGTTTTTCCTTCTCCGCCTGCTCGGTGCGCGCGGCCAGGTCGGGGTCAGGCCGCAGCACCACGGTGACGCGGTGCTCGTTGTCTAAAAGGTACTGGCGAATCAGTTCTTGGGGCCAGGAGGGGTTGGCAGCCAGCATTTCTTTGGCTTGGTTGAGGGGCTGCTCAAAGGCCAGGGGGGCGATGGGATCACGACCATAGACCCAATCGCTGACGCTGCGCATAGCCAAAGCTAGCCCGCGCGGAAATGACCCCGTGTTGTTTTCGCGCAAGCTGAACTCGATGGTGTTGACGGCCGCTTCGATCATTTCCGGGTCCAGGCCATCGGCAGCAAGCTGCTCTAATGTTTGCCATATAAGGGCTTCAACCGCTTCTGCCTGGGCAAGGTCTATGCCCTTCAGCCCTACGCTGAAAGTCATCTGGCGCAGGTAATCGCTGAGACCGCCGCCCGTCAACTGCTCGCCCAGCCCGGAGTCGATAAGCGCTTTGCGCAGAGGGGAAGCCGGGGTGCTGACCAGGGCGTAGGAGAGTATGCCGAGACCCATGCGTAGGGCCATGTCGGTTATTTCCGGCAGCATCCAGTTGACCTGCACGTACCCTTTTTTACGGCCGTTTTCCCCTTTGTCGACGCTGTAGGGCACGGTCACGCGGTGCGGTGCGGCAAAAGGCTTCTGCAAAGGAATATCAGCGTCAACTTCACGCGCTTCAAACTCATTCAACCATTCGTTTAGCAGTTCTAACCGCCGCTCGGGGGCATCATCCCCATAAAAGACGATGCGCGCATTGGCCGGATGATAGTAAGTTTTATGGAATTGCTTGAACTGTTCGTAAGTAAGGTTTGGAATCACCTGCGGGTCGCCGCCTGAGTCAAAGCCATAGGGTGTATCGGGAGAAAGCGCTTCTTTGGTTACGCGGAAAAGTAAGTTTTCCGGCGACGAATATGCCCCTTTCATTTCGTTAAAAACCACACCCTTATACATTAGCGGCGCATCCACGTTTTCTAGTTCGTAATGCCACCCTTCCTGGGCCAGGTGATGAGGCGTAATAAGCGGGTGAAACACGGCATCGAGGTAAACATCCACCAGATTGTAAAAGTCTTGCAGGTTGGTACTGGCAACCGGATAACTGGTGCGGTCGGCAGCCGTAAAGGCGTTGACAAAGGTCTTCATTGATCCTTTGACTAATTCTACAAAGGGTTCCTTCACCGGGTATTTACGCGAGCCACCCAGCACGCAGTGCTCCATGATGTGCGGCAGGCCGGTTGAATCCTCGGGCGGCGTCCGAAAGGTTACGTTAAAAACCTTGTTTTCATCGACGTTTTGCAGCGACAGTAGCTCAGCGCCAGTTTTCACGTGGCGATAATATGCGGCTTTGGTGTTTAGTTCGGCAATCTCTTGCTCTCGCAGTAATTCAAATCCGTGGGTCGTCGTCATGAATCTTTTCCTCAAGGGTTTACATGCAGTTTTTAGGTGCTTTCTGACTGATTGGAGGCCTATGCGCAGCCAATTTTAGCCTGTTTCGGAAGCATGTAAAAGAACGTTAGGGGGAATCTCACAAAAAAAGAGCGCCCTGTGGCTCTCAGAGCGCTCCTCAAATCAGCCTTGCTGCCTAGCCTATGGGCGGGGTAACACCAATCCCATAATTTCTTTCATTTTGTCTACTTTGGGTTGGGATACAGAACGGGCATGCTCTGCGCCAATAGCCAGCAGCCGGTCCAGCTCGGCCGGGTCGGCCATGAGGGCTTTGTACCGTTCCTGTATGGGGCGCAGCATTTCTATAGTAACGGCCGCTACTCCTTTCTTCAGGTCGCCATACCCTCGAGCCTGGGCGAAGTCCGCCAGCACCTCGGCTTCACTTTTGCCCGTCACCGCCTTGTAAATACCCAGCAGATTGTTCACGCCCGCCTTCTCGGGAGCATTAGAAAATACAATCTCATTACCAGAATCGGTCACGGCGCGTTTGAAAGAGCGCTCGATTTCTTTGGGCTCATCCAGCAGGCGGATGGCGTGGCCGCGCACATAGGCCAGGCTTTTGGACATTTTACTGGTAGGATCATCCAGCCCCATCACCCGTGCACCTACTTCGGGAATGACGGGCTCAGGAATGACAAAAAACTCTTCTTCATAAAGGCTGTTGAAGCGTTGGGCAATGTCCCGCGCCAATTCCACGTGCTGTTTTTGGTCTTCACCTACGGGCACTTCATCGGCATCATAGAAGATGATGTCCCCGGCCATTAGCACCGGGTAATCCAGTAAACCTGTAAGCACGCTTTCTTGTTTGGCGGCCTTGTCTTTAAACTGCGTCATGCGCTGCAGCCAACCCAGCGGCGTGATGCAGTTCAGCAGCCAGCACCCTTCGGCGTGGGCGGTCACGTGGCTTTGAATGAACAGCGTGCTCTTGTTGGGGTCTATGCCGCAGGCGATGAGCACGGCCGCCAGAGAACGGGTCTGGAAGCGTAGATCAACCGGGTCTTGGGGTATTGTCAGGCTGTGCAGGTCCACGATGCAGAAGTAGTTGATCTTCTCATCTTGCCGTGCTGCCCAATTTTTGACGGCGCCCAGGTAATTGCCCAAATGGATGTTGCCCGTGGGCTGGATGCCGCTAAAGACGCGTTTTTTATTTGTTTCCATGGTTATATCCCTCCAAAATCATTTGACGTTCGCTCATATTTTGCGAGGCAAATGATTTATCAGATTTGTGGCAGGTGGGCCATTGCGGCTTCAATAGCTGCTGCCGGGTAGTCGAAGTCTTCCAATTCCCCTTTCAGGTAGGCGTCGTAGGAGGCCATGTCAAAGTGCCCATGCCCGCAAAGATTGAAGATAATCACCTTTTCTTCGCCGGTTTCTTTGCATCTGAGCGCCTCGTCCATGGCCACGCGGACGGCGTGGGTCGGTTCAGGGGCAGGTATGATGCCTTCGGTGCGGGCGAACAGCAGCGCTGCTTCAAATGTTGCCAGTTGATTGACCGACCGCGCTTCCACAAAGCCATGCTCCACCAGGGCGCTGACCTGAGGAGACATGCCGTGGTAACGCAGGCCCCCGGCATGAATGGCCGGCGGAATAAAATCGTGGCCTAAGGTGTGCATTTTAACAACGGGCGCCATTTGGGCGGTATCGCCATAGTCGAAGGCGTATTTGCCCTTGGTGAGGCTGGGCGAAGCGGCCGGCTCGGCGGCGATAATTTGCGTGCCCTTGCCCTTTTGCAGGTTTTCGCGGATGAAGGGGAAGGCAAAGCCGCCAAAGTTAGAACCGCCGCCGGTGCAGGCGATGACTATGTCGGGATATTCCCCAGCCATCTCCATTTGCTGCAGCATTTCTTCGCCAATGACGGTTTGGTGCAACAGGACGTGATTGAGCACAGAGCCGAGGCTGTATTTTTTGCTGCCGCCGGATTTGGCCGCCACTTCCACCGCTTCAGAAATGGCGATACCCAATGAGCCGGGGGAATTTGGATCGGCAGCTAAGACGGAACGGCCGTAATCAGTGCGATCGGTCGGGCTGGCATACACCTCGGCGCCATACCCTTCCATGACGATGCGGCGGTATGGTTTTTGATGGTAGCTGACCTTGACCATGTACACTTCCAGATCCATGTCAAAAAAGTTACAGGCCATGGCCAAAGCCGAACCCCATTGCCCGGCTCCTGTTTCGGTGGTTAGTGCTTTAGTGCCGGCTTCTTTGTTGTAGAAAGCTTGGGCAACGGCCGTATTCGGCTTATGGGAGCCTACCGGACTCACGCCTTCGTACTTGTAGTAGATGTGGGCGGGCGTGTCCAATGCCTTTTCCAGACGGCGGGCGCGGAACATGGGCGTGGGCCGCCACAGCTTATACACCTCGCGCACCGGTTCCGGTATTTCAATGTAGCGTTCCGTGCTGATTTCCTGCATGATCAGGCTCATCGGAAACAGCACGCTGAGAAAATCAGGCGTTACCGGCTCCAGCGTTTGCGGATGCAGCACCGGTTCGGGCGGTACGGGCATATCGGCATTGATGTTGTACCATGTTTTCGGCAGCTTGCTTTCTTCCAAAATGTATTTCGTTTGTTTGCTCATGTTCCTTCTCCTTTTGGTTTGTCAGGTTGTCGGTCTATTAGCTTGTGAGCGAATCAGCTTGGTGGGATGAAATACTGACCCGCTAACCGGCTGAAGTGCTCAATAAAAAAACGCCCTCGTCCTTGTTAGGGACGAGAGCGTCAATTTACTCCCGCGGTGCCACCCTGCTTAAGCTGGTGTTCAAAGAAAAACGCGCCGTGACAGCGCGTTTGTTTAGCCAGCTTCACTCATTGACTCATTAACCGATAAGTTAATAAGCTGTTGCCTTGATAACGGTGGCATTTCCGGTACAGGCTACTGAAACGTCCGTTCACCTGTACAACTCCTCGGCCCATTCACCAACCGCGCTGCCGTCGACCTTTCAGCTCGGGGGCCAACTCTCTAAGACCCGCTTTGCTGGTTACTCTTCCGATTCATCGTTTTTTCCTGTTCAATTACGAAAATGGTAGCATGCCGAATCGGGGAAGTCAAATAATCGAAACGGCCGTTTTCCCCGATTCCGCTCCTTTAAAAACCCTATAATTGCTTATTCCGAATCCAGATACCCGTTCCTACGGCCAGCACCAGCGCTAGGAGGGCCAGCAGCCCCCCGACCCAACCCGGGGGATTAATGGACTCTGATTCAGCAGCAAAAACGGTCCCAGGAAATAGCCAAAGTGCTGTCAGCAAAAACAGGAGTGTCATCGACAGAATTCGATTTTTCATCATGCAATCCTCGCGTTAGTTCATGAAAATTAATGGTTAAATAAGTTTACGGCCGTTTATGAACAAGTACAACTCCTTTCACCTATTACTACTTTTTTAATTGGTTGCCCGCCCTCAACGATTGCGTTATATTTTCAACTCGAGAGGACGCTGTAGGGTCTGTAAAGTGAAATACACCGCATGGACTTAGCAATTCTGTGCGGTGTTTTTTTATGCCCATCAGCTCCCCTAAAGATTCATATTAAGGAGAAACGATTCATGAGTGAACAAGAAACCGGGACCGTAAAGTGGTTTGATGAGAAAAAGGGATACGGTTTCATAACCCGAGACAGTGGAGATGTAGATATTTTTGTCCACTACTCAGAAATTAATGCACAGGGGTTTCGATCTCTGGCCGAAGGTGAACGCGTGCAATACGGTGTCATTACAGGCAAGAAAGGGTTAACGGCCGTTGCTGTGCAACGAATTCAGGAAGGAGATTAATTTAATGTCAAATCTTACAGTGTCCGACGATCTCGTTGTGGGGCTGGATTACACGCTGCGCCTTGATGATGGTGAAGTAATTGATTCCTCTACAGAGGAAGGCCCCCTTGAATATTTGCACGGCCGTAGCCAATTAATTCCTGGACTGGAGCGTGAGCTCTATGGGATGAAAATTGGTGACAAAAAGTCCGTCATCGTCTCCCCTGTCGACGGCTATGGTGAATACGACGAAGAAGCGTTTGAAATGGTCCCCCTCGACGCATTCCCGGAAGACCTCGAGTTGTCACCCGGCCTAGAATTGCATATGCGTGACAGCGCATCAGGAAACGTCGTTCAAGCATTCGTCGCCGAAGTCCGTTCCGATGCGGTTTTGCTCGACCTGAATCACCCCCTGGCTGGAGAACCCCTTCACTTTGATGTAAAAATTGCTTCATTGCGGCCCGCCACAAAAGAAGAACTGGAACATGGTCACGCTCACGGGTCTGATGGCCATCATCATTAAGCAAAATCAGAATAACTCACAGAAAAGGTGAGAATTTCGTATCAAAGTAAAATCCGCCAGTTTAAATGGCGGATTTTGCTTTATATGGGCTGCTACTCTAAATCATCTAAAATATCGTCATCGTCATAGGAAATTCGCTTGCGCCGTCTCCAAGACCAGCTTTCTGCATCAATATCCGGATCGTACTCAAACACCTGTTCCAAATTAAGGTCATAAATGGTGTCCGCAAAATCATCCCTGGTAAAATCATCTTCCTCTTCTCCAAAAGCTTCTATCTGCTGTTTGAGCACATCACGTTCCACTAACTTTTGGGCAATTATTTCCTGCAACTCAACCGCCATGACGTGTAAATAATCAATCCCTTTCATTTCTGCACGCTGCGCTTTTTCCAATAAGCGAGCATTACGATGTTTTGCTAGTCGGGCTAACTCCTCTTCAATTTCAGCTAAGCGGTGCTGGCACCGGGCAACCTCACGCATCAGAGCTTCGGCTAACTGCTGCTCGGTTTGGGCTGCGTCTAAATGGGCGATGCTGTCAGGTTCCATGGCAATCTTTTGCAGTTGTTCAAGGTCACCCGCTGTATAGGCAGCATTAATCCGCATCATAATTTGGGTATGGTACGCTCGGTCCTCCTCGTTGGAGGCCAGGTCGGGGTGAAAACGTCGCGCCAATTGCCGGTAAAGCTTTTTAATCGCATCCTGCGTGTCTTCACTCAAATCTATCGGTGGGGGCTGGAGCTGTGGTCCCATATACCGATAGTCACCTTCTGCAGCAGCACCGGCTTCTTCCCCAAACTGCCAATCTCCAGGGTCCCAATCATCTTTGGAATTTTCATCCTGCGCAAAATACCAATCATCCTGCATTTGCCTGAGCTGCTGCCGATAGTCTTGGATTTCTTTTTGCAGGCGTTCTAACCTCTCGGCCAGAGGCGCTATTTTTGCGCGCAATTTGAATTCAAATGCACTGATGCGGGAAATACTCTCAGCCAGTTTCGCTTCGGCGTCTATGAGCTTGGGTCGCAGCTCTTCCAGCAATATCTGCAGCTCTTTTACCTTTTCTTGCCAATTGTTATTTGTCTGAACGAGTTTTCTTTCCAAGTACTTGCTCCATTTCGGAGATTAGACTCTAATTTTTCGGTCCTCAAATATTCTTCGAGGCTGACAACGCTAGAATCTCTTCCTTAATTTGCCGGTGTGATGGAAACAATAGCATTGAATGTATTCACTTCCAGCAACCATTCACTACCAATTTCGCATTGATAGAAAGTCCCCAGATCGTCTGTAATGTATGTGTACTTATCCCCATCAGTATTAAAGAAAATTTCAAATTCCTCGCTGCGGGCTCCCTCCCGTTGCCCAGCTTGCAGTTGTAATGCCGGCCAGTTGGGTGAAAAATCTGCGGATCTCGCAGTAATTTCGTTAACCTGACGCCATTCTTGCACTGTAAAACTGCACCAATCATCATAAATTTCATAGACACAATCTTGCACTACTTCTCCAAGACCTGTGCCGGTGTCTATCGTGTACGGCGTGCCACATACTTCTACGCTATTTGGGGCGGGATTGTTTTGTGTGCTGCGCACGCGTTCTTCACAGCGACCTAATGAGGCACTGGCAGGTATTTCGTCCCGCCAATCACTGTAAGTTACCGGTTCAAGCTCTTCGATGCCAATCGTTCGCGTCCATTGCACACCCTCGACCTGCCCAATGATTTCTTCGGTCCGTAAAAATAAAAAGGCAAGGGCGATGCAGGCAAAAATTGCCAAACCAATACCTGCATAGATCAACGTATTGCTGCGTGATTTTGCCTTTGGCTGGGGAACGGCCGGTTGCTGAGGCAGGGTGGTATTCAAATTGGTGTTGCATTGGCCGCAGCGCAGGGCATTGGCCGGGTTGGGGCTGCCGCAGGAAGGACATACGACATCGGGGGCGGCATTTGGGCGGTGAGCGCCGACGATCTTCCCTTTTTCGCGGGCAGTTCCTTCGCTTAAATCCGCCCCACAGCGTGAGCATGTACTCGCTGAGGCAGGGTTGCGGGTACCGCAAAACGCACAATGAACGTCAGGAGAATCAGGGGAGATCTTTATTTTTTCAGCTTCGCTTATCAGGGTTTCTTGCGCGGGCTGCTCAAATTGCACGTCGGCGGGTTGAGGCGCACCACAGCTTGTGCAGACAGTTGCGGTTCCGGGATTTTTGCTGCCGCAGTTTGGGCATGTCCAATTGAGTTCAACGTAACCCAGGCTTTTTTTTGTCATGCTTGACCTCCTTTAGGGAGAGGGTTGCTCAGGTTGGTAGTACGCTTAAGTTCTTTGATAGTGCCAAGTATACCTGGAAAAAAAAGAACACGGGTAGATGTTGCCCGTGTTCTAAATGGTTTTGGAAGGAAGTTTTGTCGCTAGTGGTCGCGGTCTAAAACCATATCAATAAGGTCTCTTAGCTCATCGCGGTACGGGGATGGGGGGACATGTAAGAGTGCGTTATGCGCACGTTTACCAACTTCTTGTGCCTGGATACGAGCAATTTCCACCGCACCGGATTCGCGAAGGCGGGACATCATCTGCTGCAGGGGATCCATTTCAGCAACGGCGGTTGCTGCTAGACCATCTCCCGAAAACGATCCCTCGCCATTTTGCACAGCCATGACGCCCCGATTTTGCGTTAAATCTGCACCAACCGGCTTTCCCATCGCATCTGGGTCACCAACGATGTCTAAGATATCATCGACAATTTGGAATGTGAGCCCTAAATTGTAGGCATAATCCGCCAGTGCTTCGATCACTTCTTCATCGTCTGTGGCTAATGTAGCACCCATGCGGGCAGCGGCTTCGAATAGGCTGGCCGTTTTCAGGCCGATGATTTGTTTGTACGTTTCACGGTTCATGTCGCCAGCCTTGGCAGCGGCAGCCTGCAAGGTTTCACCTTCGACCAGCCGGACAGCGGCCTGGGACATGATTTCATTGTAAGGGCTCCCATAAGGAGCCATCATCTCGTAGACTTTGGCAAACATATAATCGCCGGTGAGGAGGGCGAAGGTGCGGCCCCAGCGCGCGTGAACGGTAGCTTTCCCACGGCGAGTCGGGCTGTGGTCGTTGATATCGTCATGTACGAGCGTGGCGGTATGGACTAATTCAACTGCTGCCGCCAGGCCCACTGACTCTTGCAAATTCTGCCCACCAGCAGCCAGGTAAGCCAACAGAACCATCTTTGGGCGTAACCGCTTGCCACCGGAAGTGACAATGTGCACGCTGGCATCTTGCAATATATCGACCTGGCTGCCAACAACCCTTTGCAAGTATCTATCGACGGCGGCCATTCCCTGCTCAACTGTTTTTTGTATCATGGTTATGCCTTGTTCACAACTTTCAATTTTTTTTGAATGCTTTACATGATTATAATTTACCGCTTGGGGGCAGTCAAGGAATCCTGAACGATATCGTGAAAGATTTCGCAATTATTAACCTTGCTTGCCAAGCGGTGGGTGAAGCATAATTACTGAAGCAAAATTATGCAAGAAATGGTTCGTACTTTATCATGCCAAAGTGATGATTGGTCTGTCTGAGCAGTTTGGTAGCGCATGCGCTATCCAGCCAAAAGGAGGCGATTTATGCAGGCGCTTAAGCAGAAAATTTTGGAGGAAGGAAAGGATTTGGGTCGGGGTATCTTGAAGATTGACAGCTTTCTCAATCATCAAATTGATGCCGCACTTATGCAGGAAGTGGGGGAATATTTAGCAAAAAAGTTTACGACCGTTTCCCCCAATCGTATTCTCACAGCCGAGGTAAGCGGTATCATTCCCGCCGTCATGGTTGCCAGAGCCATGGGTAATGTGCCTGTTGTGTATGCCCGCAAACACAAGCCTATCACGATGCAGGAACCGGTGTTTGTCGATGCTGCTCCTAGCCACACCAAGGGGGGTGAAGTGATGCTCATGGTCTCGCCCGAATTTTTACACGCTGGAGATCGAGTCTTAATTGTTGACGATTTCTTGGCCAGCGGTTTGACAATCGACGCTCTGGGGCGTATTGTGCAGAACAGCGGCGCCAACCTTGTGGGGATTGCCACAGTTGTTGAAAAACGGTTTGAAGGGGGCCGTGAAACTTTGGCGCATTGGGACGTACCCATCGAGTCTGCCGCAATAATTGCTGAAATGCGCGGCGGCGAAATTATTCTGGAATGAGGCAGGGATGATGCAGCATGATACGATTGTAGTTTTCGATTATGGTTCCCAATACACCCAACTGATTGCGCGACGCGTGCGTGAGGCACAGGTTTATTGCGAACTGTTGCCCTGGGACGCGCCAAAGGATGAAGTATTGGCGCTTAATCCTCGGGGCTTTATTCTGAGCGGTGGTCCCAACAGCGTTTACGATGAAGGGGCTCCGACGTTGCCTGCTTTCATATTGGAATCTGGCCTACCCATCTTGGGTATTTGCTATGGTATGCAGCTATTGGCTAAGCGGTTTGGAGGAAGTGTGGCAAGGAGCCAAAAGCGGGAATATGGGCCAGCAATTTTAGAAGTAGATGCAGTGAGCAGCCCTTTATTTAAAGGATGGCAACTGGATATTGACCCAGTAGGTTTGACTTCTTCCTCTTCCTATGCAAATCCGCAACAGGTGTGGATGAGCCACGGCGATAAAGTTAATGCGCTGCCGCCGGATTTTTTACCCCTGGCGCACACGGCTAATTCACCGCTGGCTGCCGCGGCGGATGTGCAGCGGGGCTATTATGCGGTGCAGTTCCATCCGGAAGTGGTGCATACGCCACAGGGGGCATTACTGCTAAGTAATTTTGTGCACCACGTATGTGGATGCGTTGCAGATTGGACGCCTGCAAATTTTATTGAAGAGCAGGTGGCGGCAATTCGGGCGCAGGTGGGAAACGGCCGTGTTGTCCTGGGCTTAAGCGGTGGGGTGGATTCGGCCGTGGCTGCTGCGCTCATTCACAAAGCCATTGGCGACCAGTTGGTATGTATTTTTGTGGACCATGGTTTGCTGCGCAAAGGGGAAGCCGAGCAGGTTGTTGAGACCTTTCAACGAGAACAGGGTATGAAGCTGATAGCCGTTAATGCGATTGAGGAATACCTGGATGCGTTGGATGGGGTAACCCAACCGGAGCGCAAAAGACGCATCATCGGTGAGCGATTTGTGCGTATTTTTGAGCGCGAGGCGCGTAAACTTGGGCAGATTGACTTTCTGGCCCAGGGGACCATCTACCCTGACGTGATTGAGAGCGCGGGCAAGGGCAAAAAAGATGCCCACGTGATAAAAACTCATCATAACGTGGGTGGCTTACCGGAGGATATGAATTTTGAGCTGGTGGAACCGCTCAAGCAGCTTTTTAAGGACGAAGTGCGAGCCATTGGCACGGAAATGGGCCTGCCCGACAGCATAGTTTGGCGGCAGCCTTTTCCAGGGCCGGGTCTGGCTATTCGCTGCCTGGGCGACCTGACCTGGGAACGGCTGGAACGGCTAAGAGCGGCAGACGCTATCTTTACCGAAGAGCTGGGCCAGGCGCAGATGCTCAAGGGGGACACGCAGCAAGCTTTTGCTGTGCTGCTGCCAGTGAAAAGTGTGGGAGTGATGGGTGACGGCCGTACTTACGAGGAAGTTATTGCCCTCCGCGCGGTGACCACAGAGGATTTCATGACGGCCGATTGGGCGCGCCTGCCCTATGACCTCTTGGCCCATGCCAGCCGCCGTATCGTCAACGAAGTCCCAGGCGTGAATCGTGTGGTCTACGACATTACATCTAAGCCCCCTGGCACCATTGAGTGGGAGTAGTTTAATAAGCAGGAAATACAACCACAATGGATTACCATCGTAAAGGGGCTAAGCAGCGCCCACTGTAAACATTTACAGAGGTGCAGTTAAAAACGCGACTTCACAGGCTAAATGGTAGCATAGGTGTATATCATCATTAACAGGAGGTTATGATGGATTACGGTGATTTGTTCGTTAGGAGTTGGCGCATAACCTGGAACAACAAATTCTTGTGGGTTCTTGGATTCTTAGCCGCTTTGACCAGTGCAAGCAATGGGGGCAGCAGCGGCCGTTCAGTTTCTCAGCAATTTAACAGCGGTGAGGTAAGCCCCGAAATAATTACGGCATTTAGTGGAGCTGTGTTGTTGCTGGTTTGTGTGGGGTTCCTCTTTGGCTTGCTGCTTGCATTTGTTGGCCTGGCGGCAAATGGTGGTCTTATTAGTGCTGTTGGCCGTCTGGATGATGGCGAAAAAGTAACTCTTGGGGAAGCCTTTGCTGCAGGAACACAAGCGATTTTTCGGCTGTTGGGCATTGGCATTCTACTTTGGCTGCCTTTCGTGCTCATTATTGTGCTTACCGTAACCCTAGGTGTAGTAGGGACAGGAGGCATCGCTGCGGCATCAGACATTGCAAATAATCCGGAAAGTCTGGTTGCAAGCTTAGGCTTTTTGGCAATTTGTCTGGTAGCTCTTTGCTGCACGTTAATCCCAGTCGGCATTGTTGTGTCTGTCATTTATGAATTCGCCTTACGGGGAACTGTTCTGCACAACCTGGGTGTTGTTGACAGCATTCGCCAGGCCTGGCAGCTTATTCGTGCCAATCTAGGCGAAGTCATTGTGTTGATGATTGTCTTATTTGGTGTGGGATTATTGGTTGGTTTATTGCTAGGAATTGTGATGCTGCCGTTAGGTCTGCTCATCCTGGTGCCGGTGATTGCCATGGCCGGTAGTGGCAGTACGCCAAACGTGGCCAGTATCGGGTTGTTAATTGGTGGCGGGTTTTGCCTGGGCATTCTTGGCGCTTTGCTAAATTCGGTAATTGTGACCTGGCGTTCGGCAGCCATCACGCTGGCTTATCGTCAATTCACCGGAAAATTTGTGAAAGCTGCCTGAAAATGATTATTGGTATTGATACAGGCGGTACGTTTACGGATTTTGTTTGGCTTGAGAATGGAAACTTTCGTATACACAAGCTGCTAACCACCCCTCACGATCCTTCGGAAGCGATATTAGCAGGCATTGCTCTTCTGAGGATTCCGGCGCAAGCAGAAGTTGTGCATGGCAGCACCGTGGCTACCAACGCTCTACTGGAACGGCGGGGGGCGAAAACAGCCCTCATTGCCACTAAAGGGTTTGCAGATGTGCTGGAGATTGGCAGGCAAAACCGGCCTGAATTGTACGCATTGGTGCCGCAAAAACCGCCGCCCATTGTGCCCGCGAAATGGCGCTTTGAGGTCGATGAACGGGTGACGGCCGCAGGAGAAGTGTTACGGCCGTTTCATGCCGCCGACCTTCAGCCCATTCTGCAAGACATGGCTGCCGCAGGTATCGAATCTGTAGCTGTGTGCCTGCTTTTTTCATTTTTGCACCCAGAACACGAGCAGCAAATCAAAAGAGAGATTAAAGAATGGAGAATGGAGACTGATGACAATCTCCATGTTTCACTTTCCTCAGACATTTTGCCTGAATATCGCGAGTATGAGCGTACGGCGACCACTGTCATCAATGCTTATGTCGCGCCGCTGATGAGCCGCTATCTACAGCGATTGAAAGTTGGGTTAATCGACCGTCACCTTTCCGTCATGCAAAGCAACGGTGGCATCATTACCGCAGAAACGGCCGGCAGAGAGGCGGCACGCACGGTGCTTTCTGGCCCGGCAGGGGGCGTGGTAGGCGCGCGCGGCGTGGCCCAGCAGGCCGGATTTGAGCAAATAATCACCTTTGACATGGGGGGGACCAGTACAGACGTTGCCTTATGCCCCGGACGCTTACCGACGACCGCTCAAGGCGAAATTGCTGGTTTGCCCTTGCGCCTACCTATCATCGATATTCATACTGTGGGCGCGGGGGGAGGCAGCCTTGCATACGTAGATGCAGGAGGCGCGCTGCATGTAGGGCCACAAAGCGCCGGGGCAAACCCGGGGCCAAGTTGTTATGGTCGGGAGGTTGCAGAATGGAGACTTGAAACTGGGAAACAATCAACTATCTCCGGTCTTCAGTCTCCAGTTACCGTAACCGATGCAAACCTGGTGCTGGGGCGGCTGGATGCTGACCATTTTCTTGGCGGAACCATGCGGTTGGATGAGTTGGCTGCACGGAGGGCTTTGACGGAATTGGCTGTTTGTATGGGGGTGAGTTCGCCTGAGGAAGCTGCCTGGGGGGTGATCCAGGTGGCCAATGCCAATATGGAACGGGCAATTCGCAAAATTTCCGTAGAGCGCGGGTATGATCCGCGCCTATTTGCCCTGCTGCCTTTTGGTGGTGCGGGACCGCTTCATGCTTGCGATTTAGCACAAAACCTGCAGATTCCCCAGGTGGTTATTCCAGCCGTGCCTGGCGTATTGTCTGCCTTAGGCATGTTGATGGCTTCACCTGCGAAAGATTTTTCACAGACAGTGATGGTGGAAACTGGCGATGGGGGGACGGGTGTCAGGGGAGCATTGGACCAGTTGGGAGCGCGCGCGCAGGCGGAAATGGCCGCAGAAGGATATGCCTCAGATTCACTGTTGATGCGCTACAGCCTGGACATGCGCTACAAGGGGCAGTCCCATGAACTGACTGTGCCCTTGACCCTGGTTGATGAACCTGCGGCGGTGGTTACGCGGTTTCATGCAGCCCACGAGACGCGTTATGGATACGCTCGCCCAAAGGCGGTGGTGGAAGTGGTGACGGTGCGGGTAACGGCCGTTTCCCCCATTAAGCCGCCCATCATCCCTGCCAAGCCAATGGAAAGCTCCAATGCCAGTGCCGCGCTCCTTGGCCAGAAGCCCGTTTGGTTTGAACGCCAGCCCATGCCCACCAATCTCTACGACCGAGATAAACTGCGACCCGGCAACCGCTTCCCCGGCCCAGCCATCGTTTTTCAATACGATACCACTAATGTCATCCCCCCCGGCTGGCACGTAAAAGTGGACGCGTACGGGAATTTATTAGCCAGCTACCGGTAACTGGGGATTGGTTAACTATTCCCATTACATTATTCCCATGACCCAATCCCATCCCTTCATCCACGCTCCCCACCGCACCGTGCTGGCCCTTTCATTGCCCGTTCTGCTTTCTCTTATTGCCGAACCGCTGACCGGCCTCATTGACACCGCATTCATTGCGCAGTTGGGGTCTGTTTCGCTGGCAGCATTGGGGGTTGGCACGGCCGCTCTCTCTAGCGTATTCTGGATATTTAACTTTTTGGGCATTGGAACTCAAACCGAGGTGGCCCAGGCGTTAGGAAAGAATAATGCTCCGCGCGCAGTGCGCCTAACCTGGCTGGCGCTGGTACTAAGCTTGGCTTTTGGCTTGTTGCTCATGGTGGTAGGCTGGCTGGTGGCCGAAATGGCTGCTGGTGCGCTGGGTGCTGAAGGGGCTGTGCAGGTGGCAGCCGTGCGCTATATGCAAATTCGCCTGTTTGGTGCGCCGGCGGTACTGGTACTGCTTACGGCATTCGGCGCGCTGCGCGGCATGCAGGATATGCGCACGCCTCTATGGGTTGCGGTTGGGATAAATATAGTGAATATTGCTCTGGATTGGCCACTGATCTTTGGTTACGGTTCGGTGCCAGCACTGGGCGTGACAGGAGCTGCAGCCGCCAGCGCCGTAGCCCAATGGTTGGGCGCTATTTGGGCGGTAACGGCCGTTATCCGGCGTTTGGGCTGGGCCAGGGAACTGCGTTGGCGCGAGGCGGGCCGGCTGCTGCAAATAGGCGGGGATTTATTTGTGCGCACTGGCTTGCTGACTCTCTTTTTGCTGTTCACCACCCGGGTAGCTACCCGCATTGGGGCAGACAGCGGGGCAGCCCATCAGGCTATTCGCCAGGTGTGGACTTTTACCGCCTTGGGATTGGACGCATTGGCGGTGACGGCGCAAAGTTTGGTAGGCTACTTCATGGGTGGTAATGAGGTGGCCTACGCTCGACGAGTGGCAGTGGTGACCTGCGGATGGAGCCTGGTTTTAGGAGTGCTGCTTGGAGTGGGAATGTGGCTGACCCAAGATTGGGTGCAGGGAATTTTGGTGCCGGAAACGGCCGTTGCTCTGTTCCAAACACCCTGGCTGCTGGCGGCACTGGCCCAGCCGGTAAATGCCCTGGCTTTTACCACCGACGGCATTCATTGGGGCACCGGAGACTATCGCTACTTGCGCAATGGCATGTTCTTAGCCACCTTGGTAGGGGCAGGTGGATTACTTTTCGTAAATGAAGCCGCCCCTGATGCATTGGTCTGGGTGTGGATTATCTCTCTGGCCTGGATTAGCGTGCGGGCGCTGTTTGGCGTGCTGCGGGTTTGGCCAGGTATTGGGCACAGCCCCTTTTCTACAGCATAGAAAAAGGCGCGCCCAAGCGGACGCGCCACATAAACAATCACTATTAGGTCAGCAGACGTCTATTGTCTAACGGCCGCTTATTTCTCTTCTTCCTGGTCTGCTTTGAGCTTGGCTACCAGATCGGAGAGCATGTGCCCCGGAACACGGCCGTAACCGGAGAATTCCATGCTAAACACGCCGCGCCCTTGCGTCATAGAACGCAAATCCTGAGCATAGGTCTGCATCTCAGCCAGCGGCACTTCAGCGCGCACCACGCTCTTGGTGCCTTCCTGATCCATACCCAGCACCCGTGCCCGGCGACTGTTCATGTCGCCCAAGATGTCGCCCATATAATCGGCGGGCACGACCACGGTGACGATGTAAATCGGCTCAAGAAGCACCGGACCAGCACCCAAGACTGCTTTCTTGAAGCCTTCTCGCCCGGCAATTTGAAAGGCAATTTCCTTGGAATCAACGGGATGCATTTTACCGTCGTACACGACTGCTTTCACGCCAACTACAGGGTAACCGGCTAAAACACCGCTTTCGGCTGCCTGGCGGCACCCTTTTTCCGTGGCAGAGACAAAAGGAGCAGAGATGGCCCCGCCGAAGATTTCTTGGTCGAACTCAAAATCTACGTTGTCATCGATGGATTCGACCCGCAGGAAAACACGGCCGTACTGCCCGGCGCCGCCCGTTTGTTTCTTGTGGGTATATTCTGATTCGTTTGTCCTTGTAATAGTTTCCCGGTACGGAATCTTGGGAATGCTGGTGGTTAGATGCGTGCCAAATTTAGAAACCGCCTTTTTCACAGCAATATCCAAATGAGTTGTGCCCATGCCTGATAAAATGGTTTCGTGGGTGGCAGTTTCAGTATGCCAGTTCAAAGTGGGGTCTTCGGCCACCAGCCGGCTCAAAGATTGGGTCAGTTTTGCCACGTCTGATTGGGAAACAGGCTGAACGGCCACAGAGGCGATGGGGTGGGGTTGCTTGATAGCAGGCAGCTTGACGACTTTGTTGCTTGATGCACATAGGGTGTCATTGGTACCCGCATCACCCAGCTTGACCACGGCGCCAATGTCACCGGCATGCAGCTTGGCAATGCTTTCCTGTTCTTTTCCCGTAACGATTTGCAGAGAACCGGCGCGTACTTCCTCGCCCAATTGGGCAGCCCACACGCGAGAATCGGAGTTGAGAACCCCGCCAAAAACGCGGATGTAACTTGTTTTTCCGTAGTTATCTTCGCGGGTCTTAAAGATGAATGCTGCCAGTGGAGACTCATCACTGACCGGATAGCTGACTGCTTCACCGTTGCCGTTGGTGCCTTCAAAATCGCCAACCTCGTTGGGGGCAGGCATCAAAGCAATGAGTGCTTCCATGAGAGGGTCTACCGCTATGCCGGCTTCGGGAGCGCAGTAAAAGATGGGCGCAACCGCACCATCCATCATGCCTGCTTTAAGACCGGCAATAATTTCTTCATTACTGAGGTCTTCATCTTCGAAATATTTTTCAATCAGAGCGTCGTCACCTTCGGCTGCGGCTTCAATGAGTTCCATCCGTGCTTCTTCCGCAGCGTCGACCATATCGGCAGGAATGGGCGCTTTTTCAGCTTTTTCCCCCAGCCGGGCTTCCATGTTGATCAGGTCAATAATGCCTTTGAAGCCGGTTCCTTCTCCAATGGGGAGCTGGACGTTGATGAAACGGCCGTCCAGGTTTTCATTGATGCTCTCAATGACGCGAGAAATCCGTACGTTTTCCCGGTCCATTTTATTGATCAGCAGCACTCGGGGCAGGTTTCGTTCGGCGGCAGCTTGCCAGACAACTTCCGTGCCCACTTCTACACCAGCCACGGCTTCTACGAATACGATAGCACCGTCTGTTACTGTCAGAGCCGCATTCACTTCACCGATGAAGTCCATGTACCCCGGTGTGTCTAGTAAATTTATTTTTGTGTTGTGCCATTCAATGGGCGCAATCGCTGCAGAAACAGAGCTGTTACGGTTTACCTCTTCTTCCTCAAAATCCATTGCGGCCGTGCCGCTTTGTACGCTGCCCATGCGCGTGGTGAGTTTGTTGTTGAATAGCAGGCGCTCAATAAAGGTGGTTTTGCCGGACCCGTTGTGGCCTACCAGGGCAATATTGCGGATATTTTCACTTTTGTACTCTTTCATCAGCCGAGAACCTCATGGGATAATATATTATTTACGTTCCGAATGTTTACCTTTCCTTTGCCGTCTTCTTATAGCACCGCAGCTATGTTACAAATTACGGCTAAAGTGAAGGTGAAATTATTGACTATCTATTTTTAAATCGTTCTATGTAGGGGAAAAAGCTGATCACCACCAAACGATTTTGTTGATGTCGTGTCCAAAAATCTGGACCTTGGGACGACGGATTTTAGACGAAAGGGAGGTAGTATGCAAGTGTGCAACGCGTCTTTTCCCTTTGCGTATAGAGTGGCAGCATCTAAAATTTTGACTAAGAATTCATCAATGGTGCATAACCATTGGTGAAACATATCGTAACTCTGGGAGGTTTGTCATAATGAGTGGTGAAAAATTTAGCGGCAGTCCTCAACGCCGCTCCAACCCCTCGCTTTTTGGACCGATTGTGCTCATAGCTGTTGGCGGGTACTTTTTATTGCGTAATTTGGGCATGTTGCCTGAAACGGCCTGGAATTGGACGGCCGTTTGGCAGTTGTGGCCTTTATGGCTCATCTTCTTGGGCGTTAATGTGCTGGTGCGCCAGGCGCCGCGCCCGGTGGGCGGTTTCTTGAGCGCGCTGGTAGGCTTAACGGCCGTTGCCATGTTAGGTTATGTGCTGTTGTTTAGCGAAGATAGCACTTTGCTAAATCGGCTAGGCGTAGCCGAATCTCCGGATTTGACGGTGGAAACAATTTCTTACATGCCTGAAGACGTAACGGATGCCCGGATTGAAATAGGTCTTGGCTTGCCTAGCACCAAATTATTTACATTGGAAGACAGCCGCGCTCTGATAGAAGGTCAAGTAAGTTATTTGGGCGACCTTAATTTTGTTACAGAACAGGATGGCAGCACCGCCATCGTAACGCTGAATTCCGATGATGGCTCTGACTGGTTATGGTTTGCCAACCCCAGCAATTGGGGGAACATTTCTATGGATGAGTGGCAGATTGGCTTAAATTCAAACGTAAAGAGTGACTTGCGCCTGGACGTGAGCGCAGGATCCGCCGATCTGGACATGAGCGGCCTGACCATCAGCAATTTGGAAATCAACGGCGGGGCGGGCAGCACTGATTTACACTTACCAGGCGGTGATTATGATGCGACCATTGACGCCAGCGCCGGTTCCTTGGAAGTGTGGCTAGGAGAAGGCGGCAGCCAGCGCATTGACGTCAACGGCAGCGCAGGCAGCATGACTTTCTACTTGCCTGATGGTTTGGAAGCGCGAATTCAAGTGAATGACGGGGCAGGCAGCTTCAGCATTGACCAAAGCCGCTTTACTCAGGTGAGCGGGCGGAAAGCTGATGACGGTGTTTGGGAAACGGCCGAATACCGGCAGGGCGCGGATAAAAGTGTTGAACTGCTCATTGACATTGGCGCAGGCAGCGTACGCATACGTGATTACTAAATCTTAGCGTGACCATGAGCGGAGAGCGTCCCACAAAGCTCTCCGCTTTTTTTTATCCAACACTGGTCTCGGCAGCTAACTGTTTCATGTAGCGTAAGATGGCTCCAATACCGTTGAGCCGCTGCCCGGTAAGTACATTTTGCAGCCCCATTTGCATATAAAATTCGTTAGGTACAGCGGCAATGTCTGCAGGGGCCAGGCCATTAAGCCCCTTATGCAAAATGGCGGAAAAGCCGCGCACCGTGGGTGCTTCGGGTGGTACGTCTATGAAATACTCTACATGCCCGTTGTTCCCTTCGGCATAAATGAAAACGGGTGACATACATTCGTGCACCTGATGCGTGTCTTGTTTACCCTGATATTTTTCGGGTAGCGGAGGTAGACCCTCCGCCAGTTCCAACAGGTATTCCAGCTTTTCTTGACCCTGGCAGTAGCTAAAATCTTCGACGATTTGTTGGAGTTTTGGGGGTAAATTGCTCATGGGTGTCCTCTTTTTAGATTGATCCAATCCATTTTCATCTGTTGGCAATCCTACCATAGCTAACCCAACCTGGTGACGCTTCCAAGCTGTTTTTAAGTTTTTACGGATCGGCCGTTTCCTTCTGTGTTATACTCCGCCTCGTCAAGCTTGCAAAGGAAGGAGGCTTTATGAAACAATATCTGGACCTCGTGCGCCACGTCCTGGAGAACGGTTCGCGCAAAGAGGACCGCACCGGCACCGGCACGCTCAGCGTTTTTGGCTACCAGATGCGCTTTGACCTCAGCGCTGGCTTTCCCGCCGTAACCACCAAAAAGCTGCATTTCCGCTCCATCATTCATGAACTGCTCTGGTTTTTGCAGGGCGACACCAACATACGCTATCTCAAAGAAAACAAGGTGCGTATTTGGGATGAATGGGCGGACGAGAATGGCGACCTGGGTCCGGTGTATGGGCATCAATGGCGTTCCTGGACTGCAGCAGACGGCCGTACCATCGACCAAATTTCTGAAGTGATAACCCAAATTAAAATCAAACCCTACTCGCGGCGGCACATCGTCAGCGCCTGGAACGTGGCGGACATTCCGCGCATGGCCCTGGCCCCCTGCCACACGATGTTTCAGTTTTATGTGGCCGACGGCAAACTTTCCTGCCAGCTTTACCAACGCAGCGCTGACATCTTCCTGGGCGTGCCTTTCAACATCGCCTCCTACGCCCTATTGACGATGATGGTAGCCCAGGTGACAGGTTACCAGCCGGGCGATTTTGTGCACACCTTTGGCGACGCCCATCTTTACCTGAACCACCTGGAGCAAGCGAAGCTGCAGCTCACGCGGGACCCGTACCCGCTGCCGACCATGCGCCTGAATCCAGAGGTAACCTCCATTGTTGATTTCAAATATGAAGATATCGAGCTGATTAATTACCAGTACCACCCCCACATTAAGGCCCCTATTGCGGTTTAGGTGTTCATTGCTCTTTGAATTATGATTTCTTTTGTGGTAGCTATGGACGAGAATGGGGTGATTGGCGTAAACGGCCGTATTCCCTGGCGCCTCCCCGACGACATGAAATGGTTCCGCGACGTGACCATGGGCAAACCCGTTATCATGGGGCGCAAAACCTACGAAAGCATTCCCCCCAGGTTTAGGCCGCTGCCCGGACGGCACAACATCGTCGTCACCCGCCAACTGGAGTATGCGGCGTCTGGCGCAACCGTCGTGCATGGCATCGCAGAGGCTCTGCGCGCTGCCGGAGATGCAGATGAAATCATCATTGGCGGCGGCGGCGAGCTGTACCGGCTGCTGCTGCCCCAAGCAGACCGTCTCTACCTGACCCTGGTGGAAGGCCAATTTACCGGAGACGCTGTTTTTCCGTCCATTGATTATGCGGAATGGGAGGAGCGGTTTCGCCAGAACCATCCTGCTGACGAACGCCATCCTCACGCCTTTACCTGGCTCGTTTTGCAGCGGAAAAGTGGGAAGCGGCGGGCGGAAAGCTATGAGCAAAAGGACGCCAATTGATGCGCAAAACTTTTGGACTGCTGCGTTCACTGCTCATGTATTACGGCGTGCCGGGGCGTTACGGCCGTATGCGTCGTTTCTACCGCCCCTTCATCCAGCCCGGTGACCTGTGCTTCGACGTAGGTGCCCACGTGGGGAACCGCATTCGCGTCTGGCGGGGGTTGGGAGCGCGGGTAGTGGCCGTGGAACCCCAACCACAGATGATGGCGTGGCTGCAGCGGCTGTACGGCCGTTCCCCGCAAGTTATTCTGGTTTCAGCGGCCGTTGGCGCTAAGACAGGCCAGGCCACCCTCCATGTCAGCAGCCGCACCCCTACTGTTTCAACTCTGTCCGCCAACTGGATATCGGCTGTGCAGCAGGACCCCTCTTTTGCCCGCGTGGCTTGGGATACGGTCGTTTCTGTGCCGCTTACCACCCTTGACGCGCTGATTGCCCAATACGGCCGTCCCGCCTTCTGCAAGCTGGACATTGAAGGGTATGAGCTGGAAGCGCTGCGCGGCCTGTCCCAGCCCCTACCCGTCCTCTCTTTTGAGCACATTCCCGCTGCCCAGGGCCTTACAGAAGCCTGCTTAGACCGCTTGACCGACTTGGGCGCGTACCGCTTCAATTACGCGCCGGGCGAAAGCCACAAGCTGGTTTGGGCACAATGGCTTTCAGCGGACGAGCTGCGGGCTGCATTACCCGAGCTTCCCCCAGGCAGTGGTGACGTGTACGCCCGGCTTGTGTCTTAAAGGGTGACGGCAATAGTAAAACGGCCGGCGTCACTAATTTTCTCCAATTCCTCCCCCGCGTCATCCGCCATGTGCAGCGCCTTTGCCCGCGTAATGCTGAGTAAGTCGGCAGCGCTAGCCTGCAAACCGTCTTGAAGCAGCGAGTCGGTTGTTCTTACATGTAGCTGGGCCATTTCCGTCCCCAAAGAGAGATTGCGATCACTCTTGAAGCGGCGAACGGCCGTGGCAATCTCCAGCAGCGCCTCGCCCAGGTGCAGCATGTTGTCATCCAGCCACTCCTCATTTGCGCGGGGCCAGCTTGCTAGGTGAATGGCCGCCACACCTTCGGCTGCGGCAAATAAATGCTGGTAGATTTCTTCCGTCACGTAGGGCAAAATGGGCGCAAACAGCTTCAGCGTAGCCAGCAGCGCCGTAGAGAGAGCAAAACGCGCCCCCGCCGCAGGATCACCGCCTTCGTAAAGCCGCTGTTTGGCCATTTCCAGGTAATTGTCCGCCAGGTCGCGCCAGAAGAATAGCTCCACTTCGCTCCTGGCCGTGGCGTAATCATATGCTTCAAACAGCTTTGTGGTGCGTTGGATAAGCTGCTGGGTGCGGGCTAGAATCCAGCGGTCGGCAGGCGTGAAATATTCCGCTGCTGGCGATGGGTTCGCTGACTCCTCATCCAGAAAGCGGCTGCAAAAGCGGGCCACGTTCCACATCTTGTTCACCAGTTTGGCCCCGGCCTGGATTTTTTCCTCGTTGATGACGGCGTCTTTGCCCAGGCCGGTGCTGGCCGCCCAATAGCGCACCGCGTCGGCCGAATATTGCTCAATCATCTCCATGGGCGACATCGGCGCCGCCGCCTCGACTTTTGCTGATTTTGTCACTCGCCTTCCGGGGCCAGCCCCCAGCCGGAAATGGCTACGGTTTGCCAGGGCAGCGCGCCAAAGTGGTAGTGAGACTTTGACGATGGTGTAAAAGGCCCAGGTGCGGATGATTTCGTGGGCTTGCGGCCGCAGGGAAAAGGGAAACACCTGCTCGTAAAGGCGGATTGGTGGTGTCGTCCAGGCCCGGCCATTGCCCCACAATTTGCGGGGTGAGGGAGGAGGTGGCCCAGGTGTCCATCACGTCGGTTTCGGGGCGGAATGGGTGCCGCCGCAGGCGCGGGCACGGCCGTTTCGGGGATTGTTCTGCCGGGTCAATGGGCAAGTCGTCTATCGTCGGCCAGCAGCACCTCGCCGCAGTCGGCACAGTACCACAGGGGGAAGGTCACGCCAAAGTAGCGCTGACGGCGTGATGCACCAGTCCCAACCCAGATTTTCCACCCACTGCCGGTAGCGGTTTTCATGTGGGACGGCTGCCAGTTGAATTTGCTCTCCAGCCTGCAGAAACGCCTCTTTAGTCATCCAGCATGCGGATGAACCATTGCCCGGTGACGATATACTCCACCGGCGTGTCGCACCGTTCGTGGACGCGCACGCTCTGGGCAAGGGGTTCCTGGCCCAGCAAGCAGCCCTTTCTCGGCCAACTTGGCCACAATTTGCTGGCGGGCTTCGGTGGTGCTGCGCTCCGGCAAATTCGTCCGGCGGCAGCGGTCATTCGGCCGTCGCGGCCAATGGCTTCGATCGAGAGGCAGCTTGTGGGTGTGCCACCAGGCCACGTCGGCGGTGTCGCCAAAGGTGCAGCACATTACCGCGCCGGTGCCTTTTTCCGGGTCAGCGCCGGGGTCGGCCAGAATGGGCACGCGCTGGTCGAAGTGGGGCACGATGGCGTGCTGGTTGATGAGGTGTTGGAAACGGCCGTCTTCGGGATGGACGAACACCGCCACGCAGGCGGGCAGCAGTTCCGGGCGGGTGGTGGCAATGGGCAGCGGCTCCTCATCTTCCAGCCGGAAGGCCAGAGTGTAAAAGGCGCTGTCTCGTTCCAGGTCGTCCAGTTCGGCCTGGGCGATGGCCGTCTGGCATTCCGGGCACCAGATGGCAGGCGCCTTTTGGCGGTAGGCCAGCCCCTTTTCGTACAAATCGAGGAATGACCATTGGGCCAGGCGGCGCGAGCGGTCGTCAATGGTGCGGTAGGTGTAGCGCCAGTCAATGGACAGCCCCAGCCGCTGCCACAACGCCTCGTAATCTTTTTCTGCCTCTTCGCTGACCGCCAGACATCGCTCGGATGAAGGCCTCCCGGCCAATTTCGCGTGCGTGGACGCCTTCCCACTTCTCTACCAGCCGCTCGGTGGGCAGGCCGTTGTCGTCGTAGCCCATGGGGTAGAAGACGTTGTACGGCCGTTCATGCGCCAGAAGCGGGCAAAGAAATCGGCGTGGCTGTAGGAGTAAACGTGACCCAGGTGCAGATTGCCGGACACGGTGGGCGGCGGCGTGTCGATGCTGTAGACCGGGGCGCTGCTGGTGGGATCAAAGTGATAGGTGCCCTGTTCTTGCCACAGGGCTTGCAGCCGTGGTTCGGCTGTGCGGGGATTGTACCGTTTGGGAAGAGTCATCTTTCACCTCCAATCATGAAAATAAAACGCCCCCATCATCCTAGAGGACGAAAGGGGGCTTCTTCCGCGGTACCACCTCATTTCAACCCCCCGGTGCTTGAAACTCCGGGCTAATGGGCTGCACTTTTTCTAACGGCCGTTTCCTGTGGCGATTAGAATTACGCTGTAACGGGCTTACCCGTGCCGGTCTACTTGGTGTCAACACAACTTACCTTTCTGCGGCAGTCGAGCCGGGCGACTTCTGCGAGGGGCTGTTTGTGGAGGCTTTCAGTCTGGGCATTTGCCCTTGGCCTCATCTTTCCTGTCAACGCCTGGCCCGCATACTACTCCCGGTCAGGGGTTTGGTTTATGCTGTTGTGAGCTCCATTTTACAAAAAGATGGGCAGATTTGGCAAGCTAGGTTGACGGCCGTTTCTCCACTGACGGACAATAACCGGCGTGAAAAAGCCAATTCAACTTCTATTTTTCCTGGCGCTACTTTTGCTGGCAGGCTGCCAGGGGCAGTTACCCCTACTGGTTGCCGTCGATGAGCCAGCCCCAGAGCTGCCCACGCTGATGCCCACGTTGCCCCCGCCCATCACGGAAACGGCCGTTTCCCTTTCGGCGGCTCCAAACCAGGTAACCACGGAAATAACACAAACCATCGAGACCTTGCCCCCCACATTTACACCGGTAGCCACGAGCTACCCGACGCGGCCCCCCACGGCTACACCCCCGCCGACGGCGCTGCCTGGCCCTTCGGCCACATCAATCGCCACGCCGCTGCCGCCGCCAACCCCGGTGGTTAACCGCACCTGCCCTGAGCAAGAGCCCTTGAAACCTGATTATGCCCGTTATTATCTTTCTGGCACGGTATGGCCAACGCCCAACCCGAGCATGAGCGAGCCCCATTTCTGGCTTTCTAAGCCGTTGCCTGGCGGCGGCCGTTTCTTGATCAATGATACGTACCCATATGGCTGGGACCTGAACGGCCGTCTCCTGCTGCATAATGCCGTAGATTCTGCCGGGGGCATGGGCACGCCGGTACTGGCAGCGGCTGACGGCACGGTGGTTGTGGCCCAGTCAGACATGAACGCCTGGTACGGCTGGCGCTGCGACTGGTACGGTCATCTAGTCGTTATCGAGCACGATGACCGCTGGTACGGGCAGCCTGTTTACACCCTGTACGGCCATGTTCTGAACATCAACGTGGAGGCTGGGCAGCGCGTGGTGCGCGGCGAGCAGGTAGCCGAAATTGGCGTGGGGGGTGCGGCTTCTGCGCCCCATCTGCATTTTGAAGTACGCCTGGGCAGCAACGATTTCACCACCACGCGCAACCCCATGCTTTGGATTGACCCAGGTGAGACTCGCGGCGTTATCGCGGGGCGGCTGCTGGACCCCCAGGGACGGCCGTGGCAAGGGGTAACTGTGCACTTGCTGAATGAAGAGGGTGAAATCGTGGCCACAACCTGGAGCTATCTAGACGACCCGCTGCATTACATCAATCCTGATGAAGGGTTGGCCGAAAATTTCCTCTTCTCAGATGTTTTACCCGGCGCCTATACAGTTTATACAGAGCTGCAAGATGAGATATACCAGGTTCCGGTGACGGTGACTGCGGCACAAATTGCTACTGTGGCATTAACGACGCAGCCTCTGCGGGATGAACCCCTGCCATAGCTTCACCGGTTAAGCACCCAATAGAAAGTTAAGAATATTTTGCCCTGAAACCAGTTGGATTCCGGTAAGGAGCAGCAGGGAATAAACTAGCCTGTTGAACCAGATATCTGAAAAGCGCTGATTCAGCCATAAGCCCAGCCACACGCCCAAAAAGCAGAGGGGGGTGAGGAGCAGCGTGGTGCTCAGGTTGCCCACGCGAATAAGGCCTAAAAGGCTGTAGGGAATCAGCTTGATCAGATTGACGACGGTAAAGAAAATCACCGTCGTACCCACAAAAAGCTGACGTGGAAGTTTTTGGGGCAGCAGGTAAATGGTGACGGGCGGCCCACCGGCATGGGCCAGTGTGGAAATAAATCCAGCCAGGGTGCCCAGGACCACACCGACGGCAAAAGGGAGCTGTTTTGTGGCTACAGCCCCTTGCAAAGTAGCTTGTCCTAGCCGTAAAGAACGAACAAAATGGCTATGATGCCAATCCCCATTTTTAGAAGCCGTTCGTCGTCGCTGAGAGTGACGAAGAAAAGACCACCCAGTGCAACACCCAAAATTGCGCTGGGAAGCAGAATTTTGATGCTGGGGCGATCAAATTTTCCCCAATAATGGCGTATGGAAATCAGGTCAATGAGAATGAGAATCGGCAGCAGCAACGCTGCCGCTTCCGTCACGGGGATGGTTAGGGCCATGAGGGGAGTGGCAATGACGCCCACTCCGCCGCCAAAACCAGCTTTGGCTATCGCCGACGAGAAGAACCGCAGCAACGGCCGTTACCCAAAACAACGCCGGGTAGTCCGGCAAGCTCATGGTAGTCCGGGCAGGTGGTCAAAACGCTGCGTGCCCCGGCAATAGTGAGGATAAAGTCCGGAGTAAAGGCTTGCGAGGGCGTAAGCGCCCCAACTGGCCGGCGGACCAGGGTTTCTTCGACGGCATTTAAAGCAGCCAGGGTGGTGAAGTGATAGATTTCGGGGAGGTCTAGCCACGCCTGCACAGCCTGCCCGTCATCGTTGCGGGCCTGCGCCCAGACGTAACTGTGGGCAGTGTGCCGCGTTTTTGCGTCGGGACCAGGAACGGTTCTGGCAATGACCCGCTGAGCAGGCGGCGAATGGGGGCGGCGCGCAGAAGAAGGCTGGAAACGGCCGTTACCAGCGACAGCCCAGGTATGGTGGGAGCAGACAAGTAAGTGGTTACGTTAGCTATGCCGGTGGACTGCTCGGCGGTAGCCAGGTCGCCCCAGGGAATGGGGAGGCATTCCACCGTTTCCCCATTGGAAAAGGTGATGTTCTTGCGTCCTTCGCCAAATCGAATTGCCTGGATACGGCCGTTTCGCCGTACTGCGCTCCCCCCCGACATTTGTTCCAGGGCAGTTTTTACCGTGCCTGCGCTTAATACCATCCCGGCGTGCAGGCCAATTTCTAATTCCGTGGGTTGGGAAAGCTGTTGGGCCACGTAAGCAGCCAGGCAATCTGTGGGCACAATGTCAAACCCTACGCCAGAAATAAGCGCTACCTCACGGCTGCTTGCCAGTTTTTCATAGCTTAGCGTGTTCTCAAACACCGGTATTTCGCCGGTGATGTCCAGGTAATGAGTTTTTCCTGCCAGACAGGCCCGAATCATGGGGTCACTGGTTTGGCTGAAAGGCCCGGCGGCGTGGAGCACCAGGTCAAAGGGTTCAATCGCTTCGTTGAGAGCGGCTTGCTTTTGCAGGTCCAGCGCCAGCCAGGGCAAACCATATTCGTCAGCCAAGGGTTGTAGCTCAGCGGCGTTCCGCCCGGCCAGGGTAGGCTTATGACCACGCTGCACAGCTTCATATACAATTAGTTTTCCGGTATAGCCATAGGCGCCATAAAGTAACCAGTTGGCCATCTTTGTCTCCTAGCAGGAATTTTGCGTGGTGATAGTGGGGAAGCCAATGACGGAAGATTAGCTGAGATCAAACGCTTTCGCAATGCTCTGCAAAATTAGGATACAATCTTGCGACTTGGGTACCAAGACCTGTATACCAGAAAAGGAACTTGTAATGGGGAAGAGGACGTGGGGAGCAACGGCCGTTGCGGCGATAATACTCATCATATTATCCTGGTGGCAAGTGTTGCGCCTAAATGATGGCTTGATTGTTCGTCACCTGGAGCGAGACGGTGTGCCAATGCAGTACATGGTGCTCAGGGACGCGCAGAATGTGTCGGGTGTGTTGATTGCCCATGGTTTTAGTGGTTCCAAGCAGTTAATGCTAGGGTATGGCTACGTGTTGGCCAAGGCGGGTTACGGCGTCTTACTTTGGGATTTTGGCGGACACGGCGCAAACCCTAACGGACTTAACCGGGAAGGTGAGACGCTGCAAAACGACGTGGATGACGCTTATGCCGTTCTCGTAAGCCAGCCGGAGGTGGATGCAGCACGAGGTGGCGATTTTAGGGCACTCCATGGGCAGCGGCGCAGCCATGCAGGCGGGCATTGCCAATCCGGAGCGTTATAGAGGCAGTCATTGCAGTGTCGCCTACCGGGGCAGAGGTGACCCCGGAACGGCCGCGATAATTTGCTGTTACTAGCCGGAGCGTGGGAACCGCAATTTGTGGCTAATGCTGAGGAGTTGTTGGTCGAAGCCGGCGGCTCTAGTGAGGATTATGCCGCGGTCGCGCGCGTGCTTTTAACCTGATTCCCAACGTGGAGCATATTACCATTTTGTTTAGCGCAGCCAGCCACGAAGCGGCGCGGCGTTGGTTGGCTTGACGTTGGGAGGGGGCTAATGACAGGCGGTTATCGCGATAGCCGAATTTTGTGGTATGGGCTGCATTTGCTGGGATGGCTGGGGTTGGCAACGGCCGTTTCTCCCCTCATTTCCCAAAGAGCCCCACGTTGACAGCCAGCACGGCAAGCGCCCCTGGTTGGGGCTTGTGATTGCCCCATTTTTGGGCACTGCCCTGTTGGCTCTCCTTAACCTGGTCACTCCTGTAAGCGAATTGGGAGGCATGCTCATTGGCGGTGCGCTGGCCTTATGGTTTCTGCTAACCGGTTTGGCCTGGCTCTTTATTGGGTTTCGCATCAGGCGGCCAACCAGGCGCAGCTTATTGCTGGGTGCAGTGGCTTTTTGTTTTACTTTGGGTCGCTTTTGGCGCGTTAGGGCATTTCGTCTGGCTGCCCTGGCTGCTCATCCCAGCACGGCTTCTGCGGTGGCCGGTGTGGGCGCTGGCCTGCCTGCCCTGGCTTTTGGCGGCAGGTTATGCCCAAGAAGGCCAAAGTGGACGGCAGCAGGTTTTGTGGTGGCTGGCGCACAGCATCATGCTGGCCTTGGGTTTGTTGCTGGCCGCTTTATCTGATTCCCGGATTGTTCTTTGTCCTGTTGATCCTGCCGGTTTTGCCTCTAGTTCTGGCTGTATTATCTCTGGCGGGCCGCAGCGTAAACGATGGTTGGGCATTTGGCCTGGGCGGCGCGCTCTTTTTTGGCTGGCTGTTTCTGGCACTTTTCCCGCTGACTGGTTGATTATGGGTAATGGGTGAAGAGATATTGGCAGGTCATGGCAATCAGCTTGCGGTAAAACGAACATTTTACAAGGGAAAGACAGGCATGGACAAACTGCAGAACGTGAGAAAATGGCGGTTGAGAGCTTGTTGGAGAACGAGAGTCTGACGGCCGGTTTAAATGCGCAGACAGCCCAAAGCGTGTTGGACTGGGGAATTGAGATGACGCAAACGATTGTACGCGGTACGAAGGATTTAGATGAGCAGGCGGCAGAGCAGACAACTTATGCACAGCAAAAAGCATTAAGACGGCTGTTGCGGGATATGAGCCGTCTATTGACGGCTTTGCCCTACATGAATGCGGATGATCTGCTGCCTCAACTGGATACGTTGATAGGGTACGCAGAGACAATCTTTGGTCAAAACTATCAGGCCGCCGATTGCCTGAGGATAGGTCAGCCTTGGCCATACAGCTTACGTCCCTGCGGGACGAACCATTACAGGCTGCGGCACGCTTGCGGTAGCATTGGCCGGTGCAAGTTCGCTGCCAAAAGGAGAGAGTGATCAGAATGCTGCGGTGGGTGAATCGGAGGTTGACAACGATTTTTGAGAAAAATCGCCTGAGCCAGAATGGGTTAACGGCCGTTGCGGTTCTTGGCCTGCTGGTGGGATTTTACTATTTGCTTTTTGTGGTCAAACCGCTGGATTTTGGGGGGTAGGGAAACGGCCGTTTCCGTCACTCAATACGCCATTGCCGGTCAGGGTGATGGATGGGAAGTTTATTTTACCAATCCACAGCCCAATTATGATGTCAATAACCTGGATGGCACGATTGCAGACGCGCTCATAAATCACATCGATGGGGCGCAAACCACTATTCACGTTGCCATTTTCGAGCTGGACCTGGCGGCCGTGGCCGAGGCTTTGGTGCGTGCACATCAGCGCGGTGTCGAGGTGCTGCTCGTCATGGATGATGAACATGGGCTGGAAGCAAACCCCGGAATTGTGGCAACGCTGACGCAGGCCGGCATTCCGGTGAAGGATGATCGCCGCAACGAGTTGATGCATAATAAGTTTTGGATTTTTGATGGAAGGACGGTGTGGACAGGGTCAACCAACATGACCGAAAACGGCAATTTTGCCAACAATAACAATGCCCTGGTGCTGAATTCGCCGCCCGTAGCGGCCATGTTTGAACAAGAATTTGCAGAAATGTGGGCGGGTGCATTTGGTTCCAACTCGCCAGCCGGAACGGTAGAACACGCCTTAACGCTCGACGGGTTAGAGGTGGAAGTATTGTTCGCTCCTGAGGATAAGGTGATGGAGCGATTAGTGAACCTGGTGGATGCAGCAGGAGAATCTGTCGAGGTGATGGCCTTTTTATTTACCCACGATGCCTTGGGAACGGCCGTTTTGAATCGTGCTGCTTCTGGGGTTGACGTACGCGCTATTTTTGAAGTCCGCAGTAGTGAAACCGCGTACAGCGAACTGCCCCACCTTTACTGTGCTGGCTTGAGTGTGCGGCAGGATGGCAACCCTGCTACATTCCATCATAAAGTCATCATCATTGATAGCGAAACAGTGGTGACCGGCTCGCTGAACTTTACCGAAAATGCTGACGAGCACAATGATGAAAACGTAGTCATTGTGCATAGTGCCGATATTGCCGCCCATTACCAGCAAGAATTTATGCGGCGGTGGGCAGAGGCAAATGTCCCGGCTGCTGCTGATATGAACTGTCCTTAGGAGGTCAAAAATGCGATTTGTGGACAACAACGGGATAACCGATCCACATTTAAACCTGGCACTGGAGGAGCACTTGCTGCGAAACGTCAAGCAATCGGAGCCACTGCTGCTGTTTTACATTAATGAACCGGCAGTGATCATTGGCCGCAATCAAAACACCTTGCAAGAAATCGACCGGATTTTGTGAAAAGCAAGGCATACACGTGGTGCGCCGCTTGTCTGGCGGGGGAGCAGTTTACCATGACCTGGGTAACTTGAATTTCAGTTTCATCACGGAAGGCGATGAAGCATTTACACAATTTTGCCAAGTTTA
Organism: uncultured Chloroflexia bacterium; assembly: GCA_963695505.1. GTDB lineage: Bacteria > Chloroflexota > Anaerolineae > Promineifilales > Promineifilaceae > JACSRF01. Next base: position 271,068 of record CAVOGX010000021.1, read on the forward strand.
CGGAGCCGGTGGTGGCGACGCTCCGCCGCCTAGGCGTAGAGGCGGAACTGCGGGGTAAGAGCGATATTTTTGCCAGTGGCAGGAAGATTTCTGGCAATGCGCAATATTTGTCGCGCGGCCGCATGTTCAGCCACGGTACGCTGCTTTTTGACACGGACGTTGAGATGATGCTAAAAGCGCTGAACCCGCGCCAGACGCAAATTGAATCGAAGGCGGTACAGTCTGTCCGCAGTTTTGTGGCGAATATACGGGAGCTGCTTCCGCAGCAGATGACCATTGTGTCTTTGAAGGATGCCTTGTTGCACGGTATTTTTGGCAGAATTCCCATTCCCACCTATGACCTCTCGTCTGTCGAGTGGCAGCAGAGTCAGAGCACATTGCCGCAGAACGATACCGGACCTGGGAATGGAACGTGGGGCGGTCGCCGGATTTTAACATGCGCCAAGAAGGGGAGACGCCAGCCGGGAAGGTGGATGTGCGTATAGACGTCCACGAGGGACGCATACGCAATGTGGCATTCTTGGGTAATTTTGCCAGCAAACGAGACGTTGGTGAAGTTGTCGAGCATTTGGTGGGGCTGCGTTATGAACGAGGGGCGCTGGAAACGGCCGTTTCCGACCTCAATTTCACCCCATACTTTGGGGAAATTAGCATTCAGGAGTTTGTGGAGCTTCTTTACTGAGCCAGGATTACGATTCCTCTGTTGAAGCGGCTGCATGGATTTATTGACAAATGAGCACAGGTACGGCCGTTTCTAGCAAAACGGTATCGGCCGTACTGCCTAACATCGCCTCTACCAATGGTTGCGCCCCATAACCGCCCATAATGACGAAATCGCAGGATTGGGAATCCACCGTACTTAAAATTAAATGGGCCGCATCATCCCGTTGCACAATCCAATTGGCTTCAATTTCATGGAGGGATCAGGTAACGCTTGGCGTGCTTGATTACTATCTTCGTCAGGCTCTTTCTTCTCGTGGGCGACAACTACCGTGAGGGGAATGCGCCAGCGTTCTGCGAGATAGGCGGCCACAAACAGCGCCTCTTGCGATTTGAAACGGCCGTCATAAGCGAGCAGAGCATGGGACAAAGGCGAAACTGTTCGTGGAGAAGCAAGCACAGGGCGCGGGCAGCGCTGTACCACATGCCGGAATCCTGAAGACAACCGTTCTGTTACCGTGCGGCCAGGTGGGTACATGAGGTTTAACACCACCAGGTCATTCCAGCGGGCCCTGTCCACAATGGTGTGGGCAACTGGTCCAGTTTCGAGAATAAGCGAACCAGAAACTCCCATTTCCTGGCAGCGCTGCGCAAATCCTGCTTGTACTTCTCGGGCGGCAGGGTTTTCTTTTTCCTCAGTTTCATGGACAATGTGCAGCCCGCGTAGTTGCCCTTGCTCCCGTTGGGCCACAATGATGGCCTGTTCCAGCCCCAGCCACCCGGTCTCCTGGCCATTAATTGGTACCAAAATGGCGTGGAAGAGGTTATCTAAATAACGCTGCACCAACCGTTCTTTACGCCACTCGCCAGGTTCAGGACCAGCCTGAAGCTCTTCGGGAATGACAGAATCCATGATGCGTTTGCTTACCCGTGAGAGCGTTCGTTTTTGGCCTTGCGTATGGACCAGGTCATCTGCGGCCGCTTCTGTGCTGACACTCCACCCCAGCATATCTTGCAGGTCTTCCCGGTGCTCTGAAAGCCAGATATACAAATCGGCCTCGGTGCGGTCGGGAAAGTCTTGCAGCACGCCTCGTTGCCGCACGACTTGAATTACCGGAAGGTAGACGTTGTCATACCAACTGGCGATGGCTTCCGTCATGGGAATTTCTCGCTGCTGTTCTAGCCCCATGTAATGGCGGTGTACGGCAATATGATCTTCTAGTACCCGGTATGCTCCGGGAGCGGTGACCATCAGATTGGCGTCGGGGCGAATCGTATCGAAATCGGTTTGTTCGAGAAATTCAGCGTAGCGAGCTTTGCAAATAATTTCGTCTGGAGACGTGTCCGCCGATAGGGGTACCTTGGTGAAGACTTCTGTGACATAGGCTTGAATGGTCGGTAAACCCATCTGGCGTGCAACGGAGACGCGGTGGTTGCCGTCTAGCACGAAGTACGCTTCATCAATTTTATAAACCTGAATAGGTGGCCAGCCGCCGCCGGCGGTGGCAACTTTTTGCACGTTAGCCCAGCGTTCTGCTATGTTGTCGCTGCGGGGCAAAAAACTACGCGTGAAATCGCCATAACGGCCAACACTGCCCACAATTGCATCCAGGGGAATCTCTTGCAGCCCGCGTTCCACTTGAGATTTGGCATGGAGCGCGCGCCGCACTTCTTCGTAAGAGAGCAGGTCGACGGAACGGCCGGTCATGCGAGCAAAGGCTTGCTGCAAAGCAGCCTGCCAGCGCGCCCGGCGAAAATCTTCAATAGAATTAGCAAGCATGTGTTTTCTCTTTAAGCTATGATGGGCTGAATGATAAGTCCTTCAAACGGCCGTAACTGGAAAGTGCCCATTATGGTTTCTGTACGGTCTAGGTGGGTGGAGAGCAGAATTCGGCCATCATCCAACCCTGGCACGCTTATAAATTGTCTCTCTGCACTAAAGTTGAGAGCGATCAACAACTGCTCTTCACCCGCTGCACGCCAATAATTATAGCAGTCTGCGTTTCCATCCACGGGGCGATATTCGCCGAGGGAGAGAGCATCAGATTCGTGGCGCAGCCATAGAAGCCGGCGGTATAGATTGAGGATGGATGTAGAATCGGCCGTTTGCGCGGCCACATTGCGCTCCTCATAATCCGGTGAAACAGGCAGCCACGGTTCCACGTTAGAAAACCCGGAAAAGGACGTGCTGTCCCATTGCATTGGCGTACGCGCCACGTCTCGCGTACGCTCTGGACCCAGGTTAATCCCTTGGGGATCCTGCAGCATTTCCGGTGGAATGCGGCCATTCTCCAGCCCAATCTCATCGCCATAGTATAACGTAGGCGTGCCCCGCAGGGTTAGCAGCATCATGGCCGCCAGCCGTGCCTGCTTTTCGCCGCCAAAGCGTGTAGCCAGCCGCATGCGGTCATGGTTCCCCAATACGTAATTTGGCCAGGCAAAAGAGGGCAGCGCCCTTTCTAGATCATCCACAAGCTGGCGCATAACTTGCGCATTCCATTCTCCCTCGTCCATCAAACGAAAATTAAAAGGTAGGTGCAAGCCATCCCCTTTTTCGCCGTAGTAGCGCACCCAGCGATCTAAGGGCCCCCAAAGCTCGCCAATTGCCACGTAGTTACGGCCGTTTCTTTGGCCATACCCATCGAGCAACTGCCTAAATTCACGCATGATGCTATGCACTTCATCCTGATCCATATTGTGCACCATGAGAAAACGGCCGGCAATGTCTTTTTCAGGAAGATTGTGCGCTGCATTTGGATTAGGTGGATTGTCGCGCAACTGCTCATCCTTCAAAATCAGGCCAACGACGTCCATCCGGAAGCCATCCACACCTCTATCCAGCCAGAATCGCAAAACGTCAAACATTGCTTCGCGAACTACAGGGTTGCGCCAGTTCAGCTCTGGCTGCTCTTTTAAAAATTGATGCATGTAATATTGGCCTGTTGGCTCGTGGAATGTCCACGCCGGTCCTCCAAAGAAACTGCCCCAATTGTTGGGAGGGGAGCCATCTGGCTGCGGGTCGCGCCAGATGTACCAGTCGCGCCGCGGGTTTGTACGACTGCTGCTGGCTTCTATAAACCAGGGGTGTTGGTCGGACGTGTGGTTAGGGACATAGTCAATAATAACCTTGATGTCCCGCCGGTGAGCCTCGGCGACGAGACGGTCAAAGATCTCCAATGTGCCGAACACGGGGTGTATATCACAATAGTTGCTGACGTCGTAACCAAAATCTGCCATGGGAGAGGGATAAAATGGACTAATCCAGATTGCGTCGATGCCTAAAGAACAAAGTGTGCCATCGTTGAGATAGTCCAGCCGCTGAATGATCCCATTCAGGTCACCGATACCGTTTTCAGTTGTATCTTGAAAGCTGCGGGGGTAAATCTGATAAATAACACCCCGCTGCCACCAAGGAACGTGATTATGTTTGTTCATGGTGCACCTCAACCACACATTTTGACCAACTATGCTGCATTTGGCAATGGTTGTTTTGTGGGTTTGTTCTGAATTTGCTTGGGTAAATTGTGCAAGAACCTAAATTGGCGTCACCATTTTTGCTCATCTGCATCTAATCATAGAGAAAGTAGCTTTTGTAACATGATGCTTCACTCAATGAACCTAATTATCGATGGCAGTGGCGAAGCGCATAAACGTCTCTGGGGAATTGGTGTCAGCCATATGGCACTTTCGGGTGAGTTGTTAAGGATAGAGCTGTTGATGATTGAGCATCAGTTGCCGAAAAGCAGCCTCCATAGGTCTCTAGATGTCTCTCCTTATAAAAAGCCTGTCGCCCGGCGCGGCAGGCTTTTTCCTTGTATAATCACTCTTCAAGGTAGCTGTGAATTGGGAAAAAGGAGATATTTGAGAGACTTGATGAGTGACACACTATCCGAACAGGAACTGTTAAAGCGGCTACGTGAAGGTGACAAAGCGGCCTGTGCGATGTGCATTGATATGTATGGTACGCAAATATATCGGCTGGCACTGCGGCTCATGAAAAACGAGGCTGATGCCGAGGATGTGATGCAAGAGACCTTCATGAACGCCTACAAGAGCATCGCGAAATTTGAGGGGCGGTCAGGTTTAAACACCTGGCTTTACCGCATTGCCTATAATGCGGCCATGATGCGTTTGCGACGGCCGTCTCCATACACCCTTTCTATTGACGAAACCTTACAGCCAGAAACACCGACCACCATTCCCCAGCAGCTTTTCGATTGGTGCTGCCTTCCGGAAAGAGACTTTGAAACTGCTGAAACCCGCGATTATTTGGAGCAGTCTATTTCGGAACTGCCAGAAAAATTACGCGTGGTCTTTATGCTGCGGGAGTTAGAAGAGCTTTCTACGCAAGAAACGGCCGAAATACTCGACATTTCAACCGACGCAGTCAAAAAACGGCTCCATCGCGCCCGGCTATGGCTGCGCGAGCGATTGTCAAGCTATTTTACGGAGCAGGCGCTCATTTAGCATTGCTTTTTAGTGGAACCAACATCAGGCGAGGTGTAATGATGGAACAGAACGATTGCCGGCACTTACTCGATGACTTATCTCCTTACCTGGATGGAGAAGCCTCTGAAGCCTTTTGCGCCGAGATTGAACAGCACCTTCAAGATTGTGAAAACTGCCGGGTTATGGTGGATACACTGCGAAAGACAGTTTACCTCTACCGCCACCTGGAGCAGCCGCAGATGCCCGCACAAATGCGCGAGCGCCTCTTTAAAAAGTTAGACTTGACTGAATTCATTTCTACCTAGTATTTGGGATTACAAAGCGATTCAATATTTGAGCCTGGCCTTCCAATTGGGAAGCCAGGCTTTATTTATCAGATGGCTGTACGGAAATCCCTTACAAAACCCTTACATGCAATTTACAGAATTTTTGTAAAGCTCCGCTAGAATTAATTCCAACATAAAAAAATCTGCTTGGTAAACCGCAAACCTGGGTTCTCAAAACATCGTTCTATCATTGCGGTTAATTCACGGAAAGCGGGAATATCGTTAATTTGTAGATTCAAAAACTTACCTGCTTCCACCAAATCTCGCTGAAAGGAGCTTACTGATCATGGCTGTTGCTGAAAATTTTGAAGTGGGCGTGTCTGCCCGGGCAATAGAAGAGATTTACGAAGACCTGTTACAGGATAAACAACGCGTCATCGTTGATGTCCGGAACCGGAATGACTTCGAGCGCTGGCGCATAGACGGCCGTTCCTCTCTTAATCTAGTTAACATTCCTTATTTTGATTTCATTGAGGAAGAAGATGAGTCTGTCGCCCAGGTTCCTACAGGTGAGGAAGTGTTGGTGGTGTGCGCCAAAGAGGGCTCATCACAATTCGTAGCTGAAATTCTGCAAGAACGGGGAATCAAAGCTTCCTTTCTTCAAGAGGGCATTTTAAGTTGGGGCGAATTGTATGACGTGAGAACGGCCGTTGATGAACCCTCTGGCAAAATCATCCAGGTAGCTCGTCCTGCCCGCGGAGATCTCAGTTTCGTCGTGGTCAGTGAAGGAAAAGCAGCCATTGTTGATCCCCTGCGCCATATCGATAACTACTATAACGTCATTAACGCCGAAAACGCAGAACTCACACATATCTTTGATACCCACGCCCATGCAGACCACATTAGCGGCGGGCCGGCTATGGCAACAGAAACCGGTGCAGGCTATTACATGCACCCCTACGATGCCATTCACCCCATCGATATGCTGCCTGCTACCATTGAGTATAACTACCTATCAGATGGACAAACTTTCCAGGTTGGGCAGTTCACCGTGAAAGTAATCTGGTTCCCTGGCCATACTCTAGGTCAGGTCAACTACCTCTTTACTGCGCCCACAGGCCAGACATATCTGTTTACTGGTGACGGAATTTTCCTGCGCTCTTTTGGCCGGCCTGACCTGGGCGGTAAAGGTGAAGCCTGGACGCCAATTTTGTATGACAGCCTCTTTAATCGGCTGCCCCAGCACATCAATGATGACACTATGATTCTTCCAGCCCACTTTAGCGTATTGGAAGAGGGTGGTGAAGACGGTATTTTTGTCGCCCCATATGGCGTTGTGAAACAGCAAAACGATGCGCTTAAGCGCCGTTCATTGGCCGAATTTTCAGATTACGTACTCTCTAATCTACCTACCTTCCCCCCAGAGTATGTTGAAATCAAGCGGGTAAATGCTGGTTTAGTGCAGCCCGATGAAGAAACAGCCAGCGAGTTAGAGCTAGGCAAGAATATTTGTGCTTTGACAGACGTCTAAATAACATAGTTACATTTCCTGGATCGTAAGAATTTGTTACCAGGAAGGTTTATAAATTAAGGAGATAAGTAAAATGAGTGTTGATTTTGATCAAGAATTGGATGTGAAAGGGGCAAAGTGCCCTATGCCTTTGGTAAAAAGCCGAAAAGCAATAAACAGCCTGGATGTGGGCAAGATTTTGCGAGTCATCGCTACCGATAGGGGTTCTGTAGCAGATTTCCAGGGTTGGGCAAAAACAGCTAAAAATATCGAATTAGTCGAACAAGAAGAAACTGCTGAGAATGGCACGCCATTATATGTGCACTACTTGCGGCGGACAAAATAGATTTGACAGGCGGGAGTTGAAACGAAAAGAGGTAAGGAAAAAGGAGATTGGTAGAAATGGCTATCGACGGAATGACAATGTTAAAAGAAGTAACTGCTCCCACAATGGACTATGACGCTCTTCTGCAGCGTATTACTGAGCTTGAAGCGCGCATCAGCCAGCTAGAGGAAGCGCCGGCGCAAGACATTGAGGATAGACTGGCCATGGTTGTGTTCTCTGGCGATTTAGATAAGGCAATCGCCTCGTTTATTATCGCTACCGGGGCAGCAGCCATGGGTTTGGAAGTTTCAATGTTCTTTACGTTTTGGGGACTAAGCGTTATTAAAAAGCAGACCAAATTTGCCGGAAAAAATGTTTTAGAACAAGGTTTTGCGGCTGTATTACCCGGAGGCAGTAAAAATCTGCCGTTGTCGCAAATGAGCTTTTTTGGAGCTGGCTCGAAAATTATTCGTAAACTGATGCGCGATCATGACGTGGCTTCGCTGGAAGAGTTGATTGGCATGGCCCAGGAGTTTGGCGTGCGCATGGTGGCATGCGAAATGTCCCAAGAATTGTTGGGAATTCATGATGAAGAGTTGATGGATGGTGTAGAGCATGGCGGAGTCGCTACTTTTATGGGCGATGCTGCACGCGCCAAGGCTTCGCTTTTCATTTAGGATGACTGAATAGGCTGATTGTTAGGGGGAGCCTCCTTTTCCAATTTCCTGCCAAAATATCAAACAGAAAATTAAATGGTTGCATCATTTTGTGGGCAAAGTAGGGTGCTAAACCTACCTTGTTTACACACTTTAAGGAGATTTATTAGACATGTTACGTTCACTTTTTTCAGGTTCACCACGCGTAAGGGAGACTCAAGCCCCAGTAACGGCCGTTAAACAACTCAATCCCAATGAGCTGCAGCAATGGTTAGACAGCGATAAGCCAGCGCCGTTGATGGTTGACGTGCGGACACCTGGCGAATATGAATATGATGGGCACATTGATGGCTCCCGTCTGCTGCCATTATCTTCACTCATGCAGCGCATGAATGAACTGCCCAAAAACCAGACCATTGTTTGCGTTTGCCGTTCTGGTGCGCGCAGCTACACCGCCTGTGAAATGCTGGCATCGCAAGGATTTGAAGCCATTAACCTTTCGGGTGGCATGATAGCCTGGAAACGAGCTGGGTTACCCCATAAATAAAGTTCTAAACTATAGAATCTCCACCAGCCACCATGACTGAAGGAGGCTAATAAATTGGAAAATAATTGCAATAAGCTTCGTACTCGTGTGTCTGCACCCCTTCTGGAAGGAAGCGAGATAATCTCTTATAAAGTTTCCGATTCGGTTTATCTGGCTGGTCAGCCAGAACGGGAAGATTGGCAGAAGCTGGCCAAGCAAGGTTTTAAGCTGGTCATTAACGTGCGCAGCGATGTAGAAAAGGCGGCTGCGCAGGCCCAAAGTGCCCAGGAATATGGCTTAACCTATATTCACTTGCAGGTGCCAGCTTATGAACTCGAAAGTGAGCACGTTCACGCATTTCATGAAGCTCTAGCTCAGGCGCAAGATGGGAAAGTCTTATTTCACTGCCGCACGGCATCCCGTGTCGCTTTGATGTGGATGCTGCACCGCATGCTGCACGACCAATGGTCTCAGGAACAGGCAGAAGCTGAGCTTCAAGCAGCGGGATATGAAGAGGATGACATGGCGGTGTTCCGGTATTGTACGGAGGATTTTCTCGAACGAGAACAGATGCTTGAGCTGAAATGGTAGCGAAACGGGCACTCCACAAGTGCCCGTTTACTTTTTGGCTGAATGGTATGAGGAGCCTGTATGACAACCCATTCTATGAAAAACGGCCGTACTGAAAAACGGCACGCAATGACTTGGCGCCAATATCTACCCATCTTATCCTGGCTCCCCACATATCGCCGGGAAGATCTGGTTGGGGATTTAATGGCGGGGTTAATTGTCGCTATAATGCTTGTACCTCAGGGTATGGCCTATGCCTTGCTGGCCGGTTTGCCACCTCAAGTAGGTCTGTATGCCAGCATTGCCCCCCTCATTTTGTACGGTATTTTTGGAACAAGCCGCACTTTGGCTGTGGGTCCGGTAGCTATTGTTTCCCTGCTCGTTTTGTCCGGTGTCAGCTCTTTGGCGGAAGTGGGCAGCGCCGCTTACATTCAACTGGTCTTGACCCTGGCTTTCATGGTTGCCGTGATCCAAACTGTTATGGGTCTGGTGCGAATTGGCTTTCTGGTTAACTTTTTGAGCCACCCCGTTTTAGCTGGTTTTACCAGTGGCGCTGCCATCATAATTGGCTTCAGTCAAGTTAAGCATTTGCTGGGGATTAGCTACCCTAACGCCGAGGGCTTTTATGAGACAGTTTTGAGTATTGTGGCGCATACGGCCGAAACGAATGGGCTGACTCTGGCCATTGGCGCGGTGAGCATGGGGCTGATGTTTTACTTTAAATATGGCCTGGGTAAGCAATTAATGCGTTGGGGGCTGTCGCAGGGGTTGTCCGTGGCGATCACAAAGAGTGCCCCTTTTATTGTCGTCGTTTTGGGAACGGCCGTTGTTTACTTGTTTGGCTGGCATACAATTGCTGGCGTAAAAATTGTGGGGGAAGTGCCTGCGGGGCTGCCGCCGCTGACTTTGCCTACTTTTGATTTGGGCGTGTGGCAAATGCTCCTTCCCACGGCATTGGCCATTAGCTTCGTGGGATACATGGAAAGTATTTCTGTGGCCAAATCCTTGGCCAGCAAACGGCGGCAAAAGGTAGACGCCAATCAGGAGCTCATTGGCCTGGGGCTGGCTAATTTGGGCGCCACGTTCACGGGTGGTTACCCGGTAACCGGCGGACTGAGCCGCTCGGTGGTTAACTTCGCTGCGGGGGCGAACACGGGGCTGGCTTCCATCGTAACGGCCGTTCTCATTGCGCTCACCGTTCTCTTTCTTACCCCCTTATTTTACTTTCTGCCCAATGCGGTGCTGGCTGCCATTATTATGGTGGCCGTTATTGGCCTTATTGACTGGAAAACATCTGCGCCACGTGTGGCGCTACAATAAAGCTGATGCCGCGTCGATGCTGGTGACCTTTGGCGCCGTTTTAGCAGTTGGCATCGAAAGTGGCATCCTGGTCGGGGTTGCCGTGGCTATGGTTCTTTTTATCTGGCGTACCAGCAAGCCCCACATTGCCATAGTCGGGCGTCTTGGGGACAGTGAAATATACCGCAACGTGCTGCGCCATCCCGTAAAAACTTGCCCCCACGCCATCGTGATGCGCGTGGACCAGAGCCTCTACTTTGCCAATACCAAGTATTTGGAAGATACGGTTCTGGACCAGATTGCCGACCATCCGGAAGTCACGCACTTTGTGTTGGTGGGTACGGCCGTAAACTTTATCGATGCCAGCGCTCTGGAAACCTTGGAATCATTAAGTGGCGAACTGCGGGACGCGGGCGTAGAGCTGCACCTGGCAGCCATCAAAGGGCCAGTGATGGACCGCCTTAAAGCAATTGGTTTTGTGCAGCAATTAGGTGAGGGGCGGTTCCACCTCAGCACCTTTGACGCTATGAAGGCCATTGGCTGTGAGGCATAACCGGGCTGAAAAGTTGGTTAAGGGGGTGTCATGGTAATTTGGAGTGGTGGTTCAGCCTCGGCCAGCTTCAAACGGACGAAAACCCAGGGCGCATAATACGCGACCCATAACAAGACCACTCCATATCGTAATACGCGCAGGGGAATAGCCAGCCATAAGGGGTCAGAAGGGAAAATCTGGTCCAGCCCCGCCCATAAAGCTAAAGTAATCACAATGCCAATGACGAACCGCAGTGCCCGCTGCCAAAGCAAGCCGCTGGATTTGAAGCGCACGCGGCTGCCTTCCAGGGTTAGCCCAATGCCTGCACCCAATAAGCTGCCTACGGCCGTAGCTACACTTTCCAGCCCGGCTAATTCGGCTGCGGGGATGTATGCACTCCAAGCCACAGTTTCATCTGGCGCACCAATGAGCAGGCGAATAAAGGTATAAACCAATGCGATGCTTACGGGTACGAGGATGGCAACCATGAGGCGAAAGCCCAAAATGCGCTTTTCAAATGCCTGGGCAAAATTTTCCCACCATAAAACGTAGCCCAGGAGAATGAGAATGGCAATGAGTGTACCGGCCACAACATCATGAATAAAATGGCTGCCCAGATATATGCGGCTCACACCCATTGCCAGCACCATGAATATTGCCACCAGCCAACCCCACCTTTTTCTAATCCACCCAGCAAGGAACAGGTAAACGGCCGTTGCCAACTGCGCATGCCCGCTTGGGATGCCGTAGCTTTCTTCCGGCCAAAGCTCCAGACTGGAATCTAGCCAGAAGGGACGGGGTCCACGAAAAGCATGCTTAAGCATGCCGTTCCACGCATTGGTAAACAGAAACACATAAGCCAGATTTCGACCTAACTGTTTATCAATTGACCAATAAAGCAGGGGAATGATTGCCAGATAAAACTCTTCGAGCCCAAGGTTGCTCATGAACCGGAAGAAGCCTTCAAGCTGCGGATAATTAGTTTGCAGCCATTGGCTGGCCTGCAAACCCAGGTCGTAAAGAGGTTCCATCCTTTTTCTCCCTTAAATTAAACCAACCCATCAACGCTCCCCGCCCCAGGTCGATTCTATCTTCCTCATCACGATTGTAACGCTTGTTGTTTCCCAGAGGCAAGAGGCAGTTGTACCGCAGAAAAATGGGCCACATTGCTTGACACCTATGCCGCGCCGCGTTACAATGCCAAAGATAACGCGGTGCGTTATGGCTCGTTATTGGGCTTATACCGTAGGAGAATAAAATGGCAGACAAGACAATTGAAATTCAAGAGGAAATAATAGAGAAAGAAGGAAACCCCATGCTGGCGGCAGCGCGGAAGGTGCTCTTAGCCGGCATTGGCGTGGTGGCTCTGGCTCAAGAAGAGGTGGAAGAGTTTGTCAATCGCCTCATTGAGCGGGGTGAGATTGCGGAAAAAGATGGCCGCAAATTAGTCACTGATGTGATGGAACGGCGGAAAAAACAGGTGGAAGAGGCCGAGGAGGAGTTAGAGAATCGCATTGAGGAAATTCTCAATCGCATGAATGTGCCTAGTAAAGCCGACATTGACGCCTTAAGCCGCAAAATTACCACCTTGACCAAGAAGGTTGACGAATTAAAGAAGCAGTAACGGCCGTTTTCACTTCATCAGAATTGCCAAAGGGAGCCTTATCGCTCCCTTTTTTGTCCCATTGGTGACCCTTACCCGTTTCGATTATAATGGCAGCAGATTAACAGAAACCTACCGACAAGCCCAAGGATGAAGCCATGATTGTCATCAAACGCTACCCCAACCGCAAGCTCTACGACACATCCGTAAAACGCTACATTACTCTGGATGGTATCTCTGACCTCATTCGTGAGGGTAAGGAAGTCCAGGTGTTAGACCACACCACTGGTGAAGACCTGACCGCATTAACGTTGACGCAAATCATTTTTGAACAGGAAAAGAAGAATAGTGGATTCTTGCCGCGCTCGGTGTTAACCGGACTGGTAAAGGCCGGGGGAGAAACGCTGACCACGTTACGTCGTACGCTGGCTTCCCCTTTGGAAATTCTGCACCAGGTTGACGAAGAAATCGAACGTCGAGTCAATCAGCTCATTAAGCAAGGTGAGCTGGCCGAAGAGGAAGGGCGGAATTTGTTAGAAAAGCTGGCCGAACAAAGCGGCCGTTTCTTACCTAAGGCTGGGCCGACCGAAGATGAAATTGAAAAGTACCTATCTGAACGCGGCGTGCCCACGCGCAGCGATCTCCACGCCATCAGCGACCAGTTGGATGCCCTGGCTACTGCCTTAGAAGCCCTCAATCGCGATAAAAAATAGCTGCTTGTTCTATGATTCGGGTTCTTGGTTCCACAACCCTTTCCTTCATGTTTCCGGCGGAAAGAGAAACCGCTTATCGTTATTACCTGGAAATGAGCCGGGTGGCACAATTTTTACCTCACATCCACCTCATCAGCGCCAATGGAAATAACACATTTCGCCTTGCTTATGAAACGACTGAAGTGGGTGCATACCACATTCGTATTTTGTGTGATGTGCAAGCGGTAACAGACAGTAATCACGAGGTTTTGACCTTTGAGCCTGTGCAGCATCCTCCAAATATACAGCCTAAATCTGGTTTTAACTCGGCGCTGACACGTGGTTTTTACCACAGCAAATCTCGTTTCTTTGCCGAGGGAGATCAAACCAGGATTGAGTACCATCTGGATATACAGGCTGATCTGCCTACTCCCCATGCTTTAAAAATCGTTCCTGCAGCGGTTTTGAATAAAATATCGCAAAATATCACCAACTGGCGCATCAAAGAAATTGCTGACGGATTTATTGAAAATTCCATTGCCGCATTTCCCCAATGGTTACAAACCAGCTAATCATTCGCAATGCTGCCGTTTACACGCCAGATGAAGTGTATTGAATCGGCTACTGTTGTGGTAGAAAACGGCCGTTTCCAGTCCATATCTCACACACCCGTACAAAAACCTCAAAATAATCTTGCCGTAATTGATGCGCAAGGGCTGCTTCTGGTCCCTGGATTTCTCGATTTACAGCTTAACGGTGGTTTTGGTCATGATTTCACGGCCGATCCAACAGCAATCTGGCAAGTCGCCGCCCGTCTGCCCCAATTTGGAGTCACCGGATTCCTGCCCACAATCATCACCGCGTCGTTTCCCGTTTACCGGCAGGCCCAACAAACGCTGCTGAATGGACCACCTCCCGATTTCACGGGCGCGGCTGCTTTGGGCTTGCACTTTGAAGGCCCATTTTTGCATCCCTCGAAAAAGGGGGTCCACAATCCCGCTCACCTGCGTGCCCCTGCCGTTGCTGACATAGCAGAATGGTCCCGCGAGCAAGGTGTCTGGCTGGTGACCCTTGCCCCCGAGTTGTCGGGTGTAACGGCCGTTATCACCACCTTGACCCAGCGTAATGTCATTGTCGGTGCTGGGCACTCTTCCGCCACTTACCAGCAGGCGAAGAAAGGTATTGAGGCTGGCATTCGCTATGGGACACACCTTTTTAACGCCATGTCGCCGCTGCAGCACCGCGAACCGGGCTTGCCTGGCGCTTTGCTCGATGATGACCGCATCACCATTGGCCTTATTACCGACGGCGTCCATGTCCATCCCGCCCTCGTGCGCCAGGTGTGGCAAATGGCCGCTCCTCGGTTGAACCTGGTCACCGACGCTATGGCCGCCTTGGGACAGCCGCCGGGGAAATATCGCCTGGGCGATGCTGACGTAATCGTGAAGGAAAACATGGCGCGGCTGGCTGATGGTACCCTGGCAGGCAGCGTGCTGGGATTGGATACGGCCGTGCGCAACCTTATCGCTTTTACCGGCTGCACGCCTGGTTGAAGCGCTGCCCACCGTTACCACTGTTCCTGCCGAACTGATGGGGCTGGACCACCACAAAGGGCGCATTGCCCCAGGATTTGACGCCGACTTTGTGCTGCTTACCCATGATTTGCAGGTAGCAGCTACTTTTGTAGCTGGGCAGCAGGTGTATGGAACCTTATCCTGACATTCGACTCCTTCCTGTTTCGGCGTAGTGTGAAACGCTAATGCTGGATTATGATATGCTGTAATTAACCAACTATTTCCCATGGAAGGACGGCCGTTTCCTCCCGTTCCTTCTCCAAAACGGAGGCAAAATGATTCCCCATAGAATGGAAACCTACCTGAAAGAACGCCTACCCCAGCGCGCCTTTGAAAACCGCCTCATTGAAGATGGTAACCTGCGCTTCATGGAATTTGGTCCGCTGGATGTGGAGCAGCTTGCCGCGTTGGGCATTGTCGTCGATAACCTCGGCCCGCGGCTGGTCGTCTGCATGTGGGATACTGCATCCACCTTAGAGATTGGCGGCTACCTGGTGGTGGACAATCTGTCCATGGGCCAGCCTTCCATGGGCGGCATCCGCATGTTGCCCACCGTCACCCCTTCGGCCATTCACAACCTGGCGCGTGGGATGACCCTGAAAAATGCTGCGGCGCAACTGCCCTATGGCGGCGGTAAGTCGGGTATTGTGGCGGAACGAGGCTTAACTGCCGCAGAGCATACGGCCGTTGTGCGCGGTTTTGCGCGTCTCATCAAGCGGTACAGCGATATCTACCTGCCCGGCCCCGACGTGGGCACCAACGATGCCGACATGAAAACCGTTGCCATCGAAAATGGGCTGGACAGCGCCCTTTCCAAGCCCGTAGACATGGGCGGCAACCGCATCGATGAACTAGGCGCGGCTGCGGGGGGGACCATCATTGCCTTGGATGCGTTGCTGCATGAAATGCCGCGCCTCACCGTTTTGCCTCAATTTGCTAGCCTGCACATCCCTGACCGCCAGGCGCTGACCGTGCTCATTCAAGGTTTTGGGGCGGTAGGCGCTCACGGCGCACGAATCTTACAAGACGTGCTGCCCGGCGCAAAAGTGACCGGTATCAGTGATTTGCTGGGTTATTTGTACGACAAAGAGGGGTTGCCTGCTGTGGACCTATTTCATTTGTGGCAAGAGCAAGGCCTTGTGACACGCCATTACTACCAGACAGCCCTGGCGAGCGCTGAAGGTACCAGCCGCACCAAATATGCTACGGCGCCTGATGATTTGCTGCGCGAGTCCGCTTTTTGCCTCATTCCGGCTGCGCCTATTGCCCATTACCTGGACACTGACTCGACCACCAATCCCTCCATGACAACGGATCGTATGGGCCAATGGTCGGTCATCATTGAGGGGGCAAACACCTATTCGCCAGACCCGGCAAGGAAGGCTGTGCGCGCACGTATGGAGCGAGAGGTATACCGTCGGCGCGGCGCGCTCATTGCCACTGACTATCTGGTGAATTCTGGGGGCGTCATTTTTGCCGCCCAGGAGCACCTCATTAAGACGCCAGATCATTTGCGTATTCCGGCTGAACTCTTAGGCGATGATACGGCCGTTGACCAATGGATGCGAGACCATGCAGGTGAGTTGGCGGCGCTGGCTGAGGAGAGGCTGGCGGCGGCCATTGCTTACCGCGATCGCGTAATTCGGCGGAATATGCGCGAATTAGTGGACCTGCTTATTTCCGATGCCGACATGCTGCCCGCCGAAGCCGCTGAGCAAATTGCCGTGCGCCGCATCGCCGCTCGAGAAAGCGACCGCGTGGTAGGTGACGTCATGGATCCTATTCCCACAATTGGCTTGAACAGCACCGTGCAGGATGCCGCTGCCATGCTGGTGGCCCAAGGCAGCTCCATTTTGGCCGTGGTGGATGAGGCTGGCAAGTTGGCAGGGGTGCTTTCCGAATGGGACATTACCCACGCCACGGCCGAAGGTTTGCCCAACGACACCCCGCTGCCTCAGGTGATGACCCGCGATGTGGTGACGGCTTGCTCTGCAGACAGTTTGTTGAATGTTGTACGCCGCCTGGAGCATCATGGCTATTCGGCGCTGCCTGTGGTGGATGATGGTCAGGTCAGCGGCAAGATCAGCGCCCGGCTTCTGGCGCAGCGCTCGCTCCTGCGGCTGCTACAATCACAATAAAGTACACAGTGTTCCTGTAAGTTTTGCTTTTTGCTACTCTTTACTGCTTACTTAACACTGAACACTGGATACTGGGTTTCCCAGGGATATGTGCATGGAAAAGTTGCCCATAGCGGTGATTGTGCCTCATGCGGGGCTGGCGGTTCCTTCAGAGGTGACCGAACAGGTGGCGCTGACGGAGGCGCAGATTTTTAATGAGGCGGACGCCTATACCGACCTGCTTTTTGGCTTTCAAGAGGAGGTAGCGCATTGGTCGGCTTTTTCCATTGCGCGGGCGGTGGTAGACGTGAACCGGCCAAATGACCCGACGTTGACCCGGCCAGGAGATGGCGTGGTTAAGTGGCAAACCAGCTATGGCACGGCCGTTTACCGTGCCAACCTGCGCCCTGACCGTGAGCAAGAGCAAGCACTGATCGATACCTACTGGCAGCCGTGGCACGCAAAGCTGGCCGCCCTTGCTGCTGATCCGCAGGTCAAACTGGTTATTGATGCCCACAGCATGGCCGCGGTTGGCCCCAGCCAGTATGATGACCCTGGCGCAGTACGCCCGCGCGTGTCGGTCAGTAATTTGGGTGGACCGGATGGCAAAAAAGTGAACGGCCGTTCCCCCCTTAGCGCACCGTCAGACTTTACGCGGCAGATGGGTTTGCTGCTGGCTGACGCCTTTGCCCATATGCCGGAAAAGACTCCAACCGGCGCACCCTGTGCCGTAAACAGCCCCTTTTTCGGTGGGTGGGATTTGCTTGCCCATGGTCCCACGGCGCGGCAGCCCTGGGTAATGATTGAGGTAAATCGGGGCCTTTATGTGGGGGCACAGCAAGGGGATTCCCCCATTTTGCCGCCTGACCTGACCGCCATTGCCACTATCCGGGCAGCTTTGTGGCAGGCCATTACGCAGGCTGTGGCGCTTATTGGCTGAGCCACTGCTCGATTTGCGGGCGGGTAATTGCCCAATCCGCATGAATGATGCCCGCCATGCCCAAAGCCTGGGCGGCGTGGACGTTTTCGGCGATGTCGTCGATGAAGAGGGTGGCAGCGGCCGTGCTGCCCAGGTGCTCTAAAGCGAGGTGGTAGATGGTCGGATCAGGCTTCATAAGCCCGACCTCGTTGCTCATGACCACGGTGTCTAGCTGCCATAGCTCTGGCACATGGTGGCGCAGCCAGGCGACGTGCAGGGCATTGGTGTTGCTGACAATGCCGACACGCACGTGGGCACGGCCGTGCAGGGCGAGAGAATATTCCAGGGCTGCTTCGTTGCGGCGGATGCCCTGGCAAAAGGCGTAAACGAATGTCGCGTAGTCAGTTGGAATTGCGGCATGCTTCACGTGGTGGGCATAGAGGTCTTCGGGGGTCATTTGCCCAGTGCCGAAGGGGTGGGTGAAGGTTTCGGCAATTTGTTGCAGGTGGGGAAGGTTGATGTGCAGCGCGTCAGCAACGGCCGTTAGCAGTTCTAGCGGGTTGTAGTGAACCAAGACATTGCCCAGGTCGAACAATATGGCTTTCATGGGGCCATTTTAGGGCGTTTACAGGCCGGAAACAAAAAAGAGGCGGGGGAACCGCCTCTTTTTGATAATTGGTTAGACTGCTGCCTGATTACTCAGCTTTTGCCCGCTTCAGTTCGTTGACTTTGCGGTTGAGGGTGTCGATTTTCTTGCCCAGGTCTACGATGTCTTCTTTGGTGGGTACATTGAGACGGTGTAGAACGGCCGTTACCCGCTCCTCCAGCTCGTTTTCAGCTTTGTCGGCTACATCATTAGCCTGCTGCTTGCGCTTTTCTACCATCTCGTTGAAGAATTTACGGCCGTCTTGTTCAAATTCTTCGCCTCGTTCGAGCAGTTTTTTCACAAAATCGCCTGCTTCCTCTTGCGCATCTTCCAGCAGTTCCTGACCTAACGCTACGAAGCCTAAGCCGACCTGAAATACCTTTTCCAAATTTCCCACGATAATATTTTTGTTTTCTTCCACCACATCGTCGAGTTCAACGACGGTTTCTTTCATTGTTGTCATGATAAACCTCCAAAATGTGTATCTTTTAATAGTCTATAACGCGGTGCGTCAAGAAAAATATAACACACTGCGTCATAAATGTCAATTAGAGAAATATAAGAGGGTGGGGGCTTAATTTTTGTGGTAGCGAGCTGCTTCTTCCCCCTGCATATCAGCCTGGAGTTCCCGCCAGCAAAACTTTGGCAGGAATTGATTGGCACGACTATCTACGGCATCGGCGATAAGCGTGCCAAGGATAGGGGCAAATTTGAAGCCATGGCCGCTGCCACCTGCAGCCACAACGAGACCGGTTATTTCTGGATGATGGTCTATCCAAAAATGTTCATCGTGAGTGTCGCAGTATAAACAGCGCCGTGTGTTAATAATCGAAGCATCCTTCAGCAGAGGGAAGGTGTTTTCAAGGAAATTGCGCAGGTTCCGGATATCAACGTCGGTAACGACCCGTTTGTCAAAGACTGGGTGCAGCTCCTGGCCCACACCGTGGTTGGCAATTTTGATCACTCCCAGGCGAGGATGTAGGGGGAAACCGTACCAGCCACTTTTGGCTATGTCCGCTGTGAAGACGGTGAAGGTAGGCGGCTTAAACAGGGTGGAATCGGCCGTTTTCAGGTGAAAAACGGGATGCCCGGTAGCCCGCATAACGGAGCCCAGTTCGGGCAAAATAACCGGTGTCCACGCCCCGGCGGCTACCAAAACCAGTTCCGTATTAAACTGTTGGCCTTCCAAGGTTTTGACGCCTTTCACTTTGTTGTTTTCTGTTACTATTTCAGACACCGTTTGCCCAGCGTATAGCGTTACCCCCATCTCCTTGGCACGCTGAATGAGGACTTCAACGACACGGCCGCTTTCGGCAAACCCCCCTTTGGCGTGAAAGTATCCGTCTACAAAGGCGCCAGCCTTCCAGGCTGGAAAACGTTCGGCTATGGACTTACCGTCAAGCCGCTCCGGGCGATGACCGCGTCGCAGCATGTGGTGATAGCTTTCGTATTCGTAACCTCCCGGTTCCATGGGTTGGCGGGTAACCATGGTGACGCCAGTATTGTGGTAGAGTTTTTCGGGAAATTCCTCGTTCCAGCGCTCCCAGCCTTCCAGGGCTTGTTCGGCCATGCTCATATAGGTTTCGTCACGGCCGTATTCCAAACGGATGACTTTGCTGATATCAGTTGAAGCAGCAAGGGGATGAGGCAGAGGGCCTGGGTCAAGAACGGCCGTTTTGTAGCCACGTTGGTGAAGTTCTAATGCAGCCGTTATCCCAAAAATACCTCCGCCAATAACAAGAACATCATACGATGTAAGCAAGATGATTACCTCTTTGGGTAGGGGTGATGATCAATAGCTTCAATGGAAACATGCTGAATCAATTGTAATGGCAATCAGGAGTGCGTCAAACTGCACTGGCAGGATCGAGATTAGGCATG
The DNA here is from genome assembly GCA_963695505.1 of uncultured Chloroflexia bacterium. GTDB lineage: Bacteria > Chloroflexota > Anaerolineae > Promineifilales > Promineifilaceae > JACSRF01. Next base: position 291,293 of record CAVOGX010000021.1, read on the forward strand.
GTGCAAATTAGATGCAGCGGTTAGAATTGGGAAAAAGGGTATAGCCCTCTTACTCAAACGCTACGAAGGCGTTGAAGGCTACCAGTTGGCTCATTCGCCTTTGTCTGTACAAGGAGTCCCAAATGACGGATTTATCCTCTTCCTCACTACAAGCTGTTGTCGATTCAATTCGCGTGTTGGCTATGGATGGCGTGCAAAAAGCAAACTCTGGTCACCCGGGTATGCCGATGGGTATGGCTGATGCCGCGGCAGTATTGTGGGCAAAATTTTTGAAATTTGACCCCCGCTTCCCAAAATGGCCTGACCGCGATCGCTTTGTTTTGTCTGCCGGCCACGGCAGCATGCTGCTGTACAGCCTGCTGCACCTGAGTGGTTATGATTTGCCCCTGGAAGCTTTGCAGAATTTCCGGCAGTGGGGCAGCCCCACACCAGGCCATCCCGAATATGGCCACACGCCAGGTGTGGAAACCACTACGGGGCCATTGGGGCAGGGTATTTCTAACGCCGTGGGGTTTGCCCTGGCCGAGCAATGGCTGGCGGCAAAGTTCAATCGCCCAGGATTTCCTATTGTTAATCATGCCACGTATGCAATTGCCAGCGACGGTGACCTGATGGAAGGCGTGTCTCATGAAGCTTGCGCGCTGGCTGGGCACTTAGGGCTCGGTAAGCTGATTGTTTTGTATGATGACAATGGCATTAGCATTGACGGCCGTACTGAAATTTCCTTTACTGAAGATGTTTTGGCCCGGTTTTCCGCCTATGGTTGGCACACGGTGCGGGTTAATGGGCATGATAGAGATGCTGTTACCACAGCTTTGGCCGCAGCCCAAGCTGAAACGGAACGGCCGTCGCTCATCGCTTGCCGTACGGTTATAGGTTTTGGCAGCCCCCACAAAGCGGGAACATCCAGCGCCCATGGCGAGCCGTTAGGCGAGGAGGAGGTGCGCCTGACAAAAGAAGCGTTAGGATTGCCACAAGAGCCGTTTTGGGTAGATTCGCAGGCTTACGAGGTGTTGGGAACGGCTGGCAGCCAGGGTAAACAAAAACACCAAACCTGGCAGGAGCTGTTGGATGCGTATTCCACCGCCCATCCACAACTGGCGGCCGAATTTAAGCGCGTGATGCATGGCGAACTGCCAGCCGGCTGGCAAGAAACGCCTATGCCGGAGTTTGGTAGCGCCATAGCTACGCGGGCTGCTTCGGGACAGGTGCTCAATGCCTTTGCCACGGCCGTTCCCGAACTGCTGGGTGGCTCAGCGGACCTGACGGGCTCGAACAAAACAGACCTGAAAGGGGCGGTGGACGTGCAGAAAGGGGCTTTTAACGGCCGTTACCTGCGTTTTGGCGTGCGCGAGCATGGCATGGGGGCCATCATGAACGGCATGGTCCTGCATGGCGGCATCATTCCCTACGGCGGCACTTTTTTGGTGTTCTCTGATTACATGCGCCCCACCATTCGCCTGGCGGCGCTGATGAATCAAGGCGTCATTTACGTTTTTACCCACGATTCCATTGGTTTGGGTGAAGATGGGCCAACCCATCAGCCTATTGAACAACTGGCGGCGCTGCGGACCATTCCCAATCTGGTGGTATTACGCCCGGCTGACGCCTGGGAAACGGCCGTGGCCTGGCAGGTAGCCATCGAGCGGCGCAATGGTCCTACCGCGCTGGCTCTCACTCGCCAAAATCTGCCCCTGCTAGACCGCGAAGTTACGAGAGGCACAGCGAAGGGTGGCTACGTTTTGGCTGATGCCGATAACCCCCAGGTAATTTTAATGGGTTCAGGATCAGAGGTGCACATTGCCCTGGAAGCGAGGGAGCAGTTGGCCGCTCAGGGCGTGGCCGCACGCGTCGTTTCCATGCCCAGTTGGGAACTCTTTAAAGCGCAGCCCCAAACCTACCAAGACGCCGTTTTGCCCCCCACCATAACCGCTAGAGTAGCCATTGAAGCAGGCGTCACAATGGGCTGGGAGCGGTTTGTGGGATCTTCAGGAGTTATCATCGGCATTGACCATTTTGGTGCGTCAGCTCCCTACGAAAAAATTTACCATGAGTTTGGCCTGACAGCAGAAGCAATGGTATCAGCCGCTCTTGAAATTCTTTAGACCAGATGGAAATTAAAGGGCAGAGTGTAGAGTTCGAGTACCGTGCATTTCTCTTTCTCTACACTCTATCTCTATCTCCAAAGGTGTCCCATGCCTGAAATAAACCTCGCCCCTTCCATTTTGTCGGCCGATTTTGCCCGCCTGGGAGAACAGGTCACGGAAGCAGTAGACGCCGGGGCGCAATACATTCACGTGGACGTGATGGACGGCCGTTTCGTGCCGAATATCACCATTGGACCGTTGATTGTGGAAGCGATACGGCCGTTTACCCAACCCCGCGGCGTCATACTCGACGTGCACCTGATGATTGCCAACCCTGACCAATACGTGGCTGCCTTTGCTCAGGCCGGTGCAGACATCATCACCGTCCACGTAGAAGCGGCTCCGCACCTGCACCGCACCGTGCAGGCCATTCACGAGCATGGCGTGAAGGCGGGCGTGACCCTCAATCCGGCCACCTCTCTGGCAACTTTAGAGGAAATATTGCCCTACGTGGATTTGGTGCTGGTAATGTCGGTCAATCCCGGCTTTGGCGGCCAGAGCTACATTCCAACCAGCACCGCCAAAATTCGCCGCCTGCGCCAGATGCTGGACACCATCGACTCCCATGCCGATTTAGAAGTGGATGGCGGTATCAAGCCGGAAAACGCCGCAGACATTGTGGCCGCAGGGGCCAACGTGCTGGTGGCGGGCAGCGCCATTTTCAATGACCGGCAATCTGTTGCGCAAAATATCCAAGAGTTTTACCACGCCATCAAAAAGTCCTGAATAACAAAACGTGAAACGTGATCATGGTTTGGTCACGTTTCACGCTTCAAGTTTTAAGGCCTAACTGTTACGGCCGTTTCTATGCCAGGCGATTCACCGCATTCAAATCTTCAAAAGCTTGCTTCAGCCGTGTGCGGAAGGAATCCTCGGCCACCCGCAGCCATCTACGCGGATCGTAGTATTTCTTGTTCGGCACGTCATCCCCTTCCGGGTTGCCAATTTGCCCCTGCAAATAGCCATGGTATTTCTGGTCGTATTGGCGCACGCCATCCCAGAAAGCCCACTGCAAATCGGTGTCAATGTTCATTTTGATGGCGCCGTAGGAGAGCGCCTCGCGGATTTCTTCCGGGCTGGAGCCGGAGCCGCCGTGGAAGACGAAATTAATGGGCTTTTCGGCCGTGCCATACTTCTCCTGCACGTACACCTGCGAGTTATGCAAAATGATAGGCCGCAGCTGCACGTTTCCCGGCTTGTAGACGCCATGCACGTTGCCAAAGGCGGCGGCAATGGTGAACTTGTCGCTGACCTTCAGCAGCTCTTCGTAGGCGTAGGCTACTTCTGCGGGCTGGGTGTACAGGCGGGAGCTGTCCACGCCGGTATTGTCCACGCCGTCTTCCTCGCCGCCGGTGATGCCCAGCTCGATTTCCAGCGTCATGCCCATTTTGCTCATGCGCTCCAGGTACCGCTTGCTGATTTCGATATTCTCAGCAATGGGTTCCTCGGAGAGGTCGAGCATGTGGGAGCTGTAGAGGGGGATGCCATGCACCTTGTAGAAGGCTTCACCGGCGTCCAGCATACCGTCCACCCAGGGCAGCAGCTTCTTGGCAGCGTGGTCGGTGTGCAAAATGACGCGGGTGCCGTAGAGGGCGGCAACCCGGTGTACGTGGTGCGCTCCAGAGACAGCCCCGGCAATTGCCGCCTGTTGGTTGGCATTATTCATGCCCTTACCGGCAAAAAAGACGGCCCCACCGTTGGAAAATTGCAGAATGACGGGGGAGTTAAGGTCACGAGCCGTTTCCAGAACAGCGTTGACGCTGTTGGTGCCTATGACGTTGGCGGCGGGCAGCGCGTACTGGTTGGCTTTAGCGTGGGCAAAAATTTCTTGCACCTGGTCGCCGGTAACGACGCCCGGTTTGATATGACTGATTCCAGACATGGTAGTTTCTCCTGAATTAAAGGTAAGAAGGTTAATCTACTTGAACTATATCAAAATTGTTTGAGTTGATCATGGATTAATACTGTGTGACACCACAGAAGGCGCATTCACAATTCAAAACTTTCCCCAGGCCCAAATCCCGATACAATGGGGTGGCAATATCCGTTTTCAGGACGAAAAGGAGAGCCATGAGCAAACAGATCATCATCATTGGCGGTGGCCCGGCAGGCATTGAAGCAGCCCGCGCAGCCGCTCTGGGGGACACGGCCGTTACCCTTATCACTAATGCCCCCATCGGCGGGCGGGCAGGCTGGCACAGCCTGCTGCCCAGCAAGGTGTGGCTGACCGCTGCCGACGCCCTGGCCGTACCCGGCACGACACCGCCCACTCCTGGGGAAATCCTGGCGCGCATTCGCCAGGTGAAGGAAAGCTGGAACGCGCAGCAGCAGGCTGAATTAGCCGCTCTGGGCGTGCAGTTTGAGACGGCCACGGCCGAATTTAGCAACCCCACTACGCTTACCCTCAAAGACAAGGATGGAAACGCCATTGGCGAGCGCCACCCTGACGTCGTAATTGTGGCTACCGGCTCCGTACCTGTGTTCCCGCCGCAAATGAAGCCTAACGGCAAGCAAATCATTGCCCCGCGTTTTGCCAGCGCCCTGGACAGCTTACCCGCATCCATGTTGGTGGTAGGCGCGGGGGCCACTGGCACAGAGTTCGTCTACCTTTTCAACCGCCTGGGCGTGGCCGTGACCTGGATTGTGGACGAATTTGGCGTGCTGCCTTCCTTCGACCGGGAAGCAGCCGCTTTCCTGGCTGAAGCCCTGGCCAGGCGCGGCGTGAATGGTGTGGCCGGACGGCAGGTGGCGCGTATGGATACCAGCGAGGAAGGGGTAACGGCCGTTCTCACCGATGGCAGCACCCATTTCGCCCAACAAGCCTTTTTGGCCATTGGCCGCAAGCCGGATGTGGCTGGCCTGAATCTGGCGGCTGCTGGTCTGGATGGTGTGGAAGTGGATGAATACGGCCGTTCCGCTCAGCCCCACATCTATTTTGTAGGTGACGCGACCGGCGGGCCCATGATAGCCAATAGAGCCATGGCCCAGGCGTGGGTAGCTGGGCAGCATGCTGCCGGGTTGTCCCCTGCCACCTTCCCCCCGGAGACCGTCATTCGTGCCATTTACAGCGAGCCACAAGTGGCGGAAGTTGGTGTTATGAGCGGCGCGGGCATTACGACCGTGAAGGCTCCCTTTAGCGCCGGATTGAAGGCACACCTGCTGCCCGAAGGGCACGGCTTTGTCAAAATTGGGTATGAGGCGGGGAACGGCCGTATCACCGGGGCCGCTGTTGTTGGTCCCCACGCGGCTGACTTGGCTGCCCCAATTGCCGTGGCCATGCGCGGTGGTCTGACAATGGCTGAATTTGGCGCACTCTACGGCGCTCATCCTACCATCACCGAACTGGCCTTCACCGCTGCCCGCATTGGCACCAACCAACCACCCAACTAAGCAACCATGACCACCGGAACCATTCTCGTCGTCGAAGACGAAATCAGCATCCAAAATGTCTTGCGCACCTACCTGGAAAACAGCGGCTTTAGCGTGCGCTGCGTTGACAATGGGCTGGATGGCCTGGAAGCAGCGCGCCAGCTTCAGCCCGACCTGGTCATTCTCGACCTGAACCTGCCCGGCATGGATGGCATGGAGCTGGCCGCCCGCCTGCGTCAGGAGTCCGACGTCTATATTTTGATGCTCACAGCGCGTACCGAAGAAAGCGACCGCGTGGCCGGGCTGCGCATTGGTGCTGATGATTATTTGACCAAACCTTTTAGCCCCCGGGAGATGGTGGCCAGAGTGGAGGCAATATTGCGCCGCCATCGCCGGGCTGCTCCAGTTTTGCGCCGCTATGATTTTGCCCACATTTCCATTTACCCTGACAGCCACGAGGTGCAAAACAGCGCTGGCGAGCTAATCGAAATGACGGCCACAGAATTTCAGGTGCTGCTTGAATTGGTGCGTCACGCCCAGCGTGTGCTCTCCCGGGAACAGCTCATAGATCGGGTGTGGGGCGGCAATTTTTTTGGCAATGATCGGGTGGTAGACGTGTACGTCGGCCAGGTGCGGCGCAAGTTGGAGCAGGCCACCGGTGAGCCCTTAATCCAGACGGTGCGCGGCGTGGGCTACAAATTTGTGGACGAGGCGAAATAAGCGGGTTTCAGGTTGCGAGTTTCTTTGAGCGATTCCATGTAATACTCTGGTAACAAAGTTTCACACATTTGTCATTCTGAGTGAAACGAAGAATCTCACGCAACTTGGTCGGGATGCTTCACTGCGTTCAGCATGACAAATGTCAAAAGATTTGCTTAGCAGTGACGTAACCTGAAACGCTGTAGCATGTAACTATTTATGAAGTTTTGGCGACAATTACGCTGGCGCATTGTGGGCGCCAATATGGCTGTCATCGTCGTGGGTGTGGTCCTGGTAATGTTGATGGCTTACCTGCTGACGCAGGGCTACGTACCATTGGACGTCCAGGTGGCCGTGCAGGAAGCGGCGGAGTCCCCGGAAGCCAGCGTCACCCTGCTGGATACTTTTCAGCAGTCGATTTTTACGGCCGTTGCTGTGGCCGGGCTAGGTGCGCTCATCGTGGGGCTGGCAGGCAGCATCTGGCTGGCGCGGCAAATATTACGGCCGTTGCGCGAAATTGCCACCAGCAGCCAGCGCATTGCCTGGGGCCATTACGACGAGCGCGTGGCCGTGCCTGCCAGCGATGAACTCAGCGTTATGGCCACCAATTTTAACCAAATGGCCGAGGCGCTGGAGCAGGTTGAGCAGCGCCGCGTAGCCCTGATTGGCAATGTTTCCCACGAACTGCGCACCCCGCTAACCGGCCTGGAAGGGTATCTGGAAGGAGTGATGGACGGCCTCTTTCCCAGCAATGAGGAGACTTATGCCACCATGTACAGCGAGGTGCGGCGCATGAAGCGGCTGGTGGATGATTTGCAGGCGCTCTCCCGGGTGGAGGCGGGGCAAATTACCCTACGCCTGGAGGAGTTTGATTTGGCCGAGCTTGTGCGCCGCGTGGTTTTACAGGTGCAGCCCCAGGCCGAAGCGCAGTGCTTGCAGGTGGTTGCTAATGGTGATGACTTGCTGGTGGTAAGAGCTGACCCAGACCGCACAGCCCAGGTTTTGCTGAACTTGATGAGCAACGCCATGCGTTATACGCCAGAGGGGGGATGCATCCAGGTGCGGGTAACGGCAGTTTCCCGCATGGCCCAGGTGGATGTGCAAGATGACGGCATTGGTATCCCCCCCGAGTCGCTGCCCTACCTCTTTGAACGCTTTTACCGTGTCGATTCTTCGCGGGCGCGCAAAAGTGGCGGCAGCGGCATTGGCCTGACCATTGCCCGCCACCTGGCCTGGGCCATGGGTGGCGACATCAAGGCTGCCAGCGCTGGAGTAGGAATGGGCAGTACCTTTACCTTTACGCTGCCCCTGGCGGGTGGTTAAGAGCAGACAGCTTTTTGTTGACAACGGCCGTTGCTTTTGCTAATCTTTGCTCCATGAACAAGATTGTGACCCCCTTATACATTGCTGCTGCAGCCGCTGCCGCCCAGGCCTCTGGTCTGGTTTGTTGCGCTGCCTGAGTCACACCCAATAGCAGGCACACAGCCGCCAGACTGGGACTCCAGCCTGGCGGTTTTTTGTTAAATGGAAAGTTATATGAGCGAACATCTCTTTTTTGCCACGGCTAGCAGCCTCTCGTAGAAGCCGTTGAAAATTTTACGAGAGGCGCAGCACTCCTTGTTCATTACGCACAAACCACTTCGTGCGGTAAAATCGGCACCAGCAATTTTTTATGAATCAAAAGAGACAAAAAGATGAAATTACCGACAACCAGCAATGAAATTCGCACAGCATTTTTGCAATTTTTCCAGGAGCAGGGGCACGAAATCGTGGCCAGCGCGCCGCTCCCGCAGCAGGATAATCCCACCCTGCTTTTTACCAATGCCGGAATGAATCAGTTTGTAGAGGTTTTTTTGGGAAAAGAAAAGCGCAGCTATGACCGTGCTACCACCTCGCAAAAGTGTATGCGCGTGCAGGGCAAACATAATGACCTGGAAAACGTTGGCCCTTCACCACGCCACCATACCTTTTTCGAGATGCTGGGCAACTTTTCCTTTGGCGACTACTTCAAAAAGGAAGCCATCCGCTACGCTTATGACTTCATGACTGAGACGTGTGCCATTCCGCCGGAAAAGCTCTACTTTACTGTACACACCAGTGACGACAAAGCCTATGGTTATTGGGTCGACGACGTGGGTGTTCCATCCGACCACGTGCTGCGCATGGGCGACAAGACCAATTTCTGGATGATGGGCGATACAGGCCCCTGCGGCCCCACCAGCGAGCTGCATTACGATTGGGGGCCAGAAGCCTGCACCTGCGGCCAGCCCGATTGCTCTGTGCTGCTGGACAACGACTGCGGTCGTTGGCTGGAAGTGTGGAACCTGGTGTTTATGCAGTTTGACCAGGCTGCCGATGGCACGCGTACGCCATTGCCAAAGCCAGGCGTGGATACCGGAATGGGGCTGGAGCGCATTACCAGCGTCGTGCAGCAAACCCAGGCAAATTATGACAATGACCTTTTTTCCCCGGTGATGGACATGGTGCAGGAGCTTTTAGGCGACCAGGACAACGACCGTGCGGAGAAGTACGTGGGGTACCGGGTGATTGCCGACCATGGCCGGGCGGCCACCTTCATGATTGCCGACGGGGTGCGGCCCGGCAGCACCGGCGCAGGATACGTGCTGCGCATGATTATCCGCCGGGCGGCACGCTTTGGGCGCAAAATTGGTTTTGAACGGCCGTTTCTGGCCCACGTTGCCGGCGTCTACATTGACCAGATGGGCGAGGCTTATCCGGAACTGAGACAGAGGCGGGAGCACATTTTGCGCACCCTGACCCAAGAAGAGGAAAAGTTTGCCCGCACCGTTGACGGTGGATTAGCCCAACTTGACAAAATCATAGCCGACCTGCGGGAAAGCGGCGGCACAGAGATCGCCGGGGACGTGGCTTTTAATCTCTACGCCACCTATGGTTTACCGCTGGAAATTACCCGCGACGTGGTGAAGGAGCTGGGCTTTTCCGTGGACGAGCCGGGCTTTGTGCGCGCCCGTGACGCTCATGCTGAGGCCAGCGGCGCCGGCCGTTTTGGCCAGTATGAAACTGGAGCCAACGTGTATGCCGATGCTCTGCATGCATTGCTAGAAACGGGGCAGTTGGCTGATGGCGTAGAGTATGACCCGTACATGGGCGCCGAGACAGGCTCGGAAATTGTGGCTTTATTTCGCGACGGGCAGCGCGTAAAAGCTTTGCAGGCTGGCGAAAAGGGTGAGGTGGTTACGGCCGTTACGCCCTTTTACGTAGAGGCGGGGGGCGAGGTCAGCGATACTGGCCAAATCCTTTGCGACCACGGTAAATTTCGTGTAGATGGAATGCATAAACCCCTCCAAGGCTTGATGGTGCATGCAGGCCAGGTGGAAGAGGGGTTGCTAGAAGAGGGGCGCACTGTGCGATTGCGGGTTGATGACGGGCGGCGCTGGGATATTCGCCGTAACCATACCGCCACCCACATTTTGCATAAAGAATTGCGCGCCCACCTGGGCAGCCACGTGCAGCAGGCTGGCTCATTGGTGGCGCCCGACCGGCTGCGCTTTGACTTCACCCACGATCAGAGCGTTAGCAAAAATCTCCTGGCCGAAATTGAGGAACACATCAATAAAGTTATTTTGGCCAATCGCCTTGTCACCGTGACGTACATGGGACAAAAAGAGGCGGTTGAGGCTGGGGCGATGGCCCTCTTTGGCGAGAAGTATGGCGACATCGTGCGCACCATCAAAATTGGCGACCCGAACCAGCCCTTACAGCTTTGAGCTGTGTGGCGGGCTGCACGTCAACGAAACGGCCGAAATCGGCTCTTTCCGCTTTGTTAGCGAAGGGGCGGTGGCGGCGGGGGTGCGCCGCGTGGAGGCGGTAACCGGGCGCGGCGCAGCGGAGCTACGTAGCCCAGAGGCTGGACACTCTGGAGCGGGTTGCGAGCAAGCTCAACGCACCCATTGGCGAACTGGAAGCCAGATTGGAGACGCTGCTGGCCGAACACCGCACATTGCAAAAAGAGCTGGAAAAGGTGCAGCGGCAGGCGGCTAAGGGGCAGTTTGATAATTTGCTGGCCCAGGTGCGGCAGGTGCAGGGCGCCAACGTGCTGGCCGCCCGGGTTGACGTGCCCAATGCCGACGCTTTGCGCGAGATGGCCGACTGGTTTCGCGATAAGGTGGGGTCGGGTACGGCCGTTTTCGGCACGGTCGTCAACGATAAGCCCCTCATCGTCGCTACTGTTACCGATGACTTGATTCAGCGCGGCGTGAAAGCGGGCGACCTGGTGCGCGAGGTGGCCAAACTGGTGGGCGGCGGCGGCGGCGGGAGGCCCAACATGGCTCAGGCTGGCGGTCGCGATGCCGCCAAATTATCTGAGGCGCTGGACGCTGTTGTGGGCCTGGTAGAAAAAGCACTCAGCGTGACATGAACACCCGCGTCATTCACCTCGACAGCGACGACGACATCATCTCCATTTGCGACCGCCTGAACTGGGAAAAGGCCCAGCGCGTTTTGCTGGTGCTGCCGTCTGATGGTGGTGTGCTGCAGGAAGGGCTGGATTTAACGCGACTACGCCGCCACGCTGATCGGATGCGCCTGGAAATTGGCCTCATCACGCCTGATGTGGACATTCGCCGACAGGCAACGGCGCTGGGTATTCCCACGTTTCTGACGGCAGACGCTGCCAGCCACAGCCGCCGAGGGTGGTGGCGCGGGCGGCGGCGGCGCGAGCGCATTGGCCTGCCGACCGTGGGCGGCTCCGGTGTGGACCAGATGCGCCCCCAACCGCTGGATGAGGGCGACCGTCGCGAGATGCAGCGGCGATTAGCCAGACCCGTTTCCTGGCAGCGCTGGCTGCTACGGTATGCAGCGATACTGCTATTCTTCTTCACGCTGGCTGTTTTGGTGGTAGCCTTTTTGTATGCTGTCCCGACAGCCAGGTTGACCCTGCGCCCTGCGGTAGAAACCGTGCAGGCGACGCGCATTGTGTTGGCCGACCCAGAGTTGTCTGAGGTTGATTACAGTCGAGGGGCGGTTCCGGCGCGGCTGCTGACGGTGGAAAATGCGTGGCAAGCGACGTCTTCGGCGACGGGGGCAACGGCCGTTCCTAATGCCGCAGCACGGGGAAAGGTGCTGTTTGTCAATTTGCGTGACAATGAGGTGCGCATTCCTGCGGGCACGCGGGTAAGCACTTCGGATGGGAGCAACGTGGTATTCCAGACAATTCAAGATGCAGTTGCAGCGGGTGTAGAGGGCAGCACGGCTGAAGTGGACGTCATAGCCATCGAGCCGGGCCCGCAGGGGAATGTAGCGGCCAATTTGGTGAACCGCATTGAGGGTACGCTAGCCACACAGTTGGAGGTGCGCAATCTGGAGCCGATGGATGGCGGGGCTGTGCGGGAAGCTACGGCCGTTTCTGAGGCAGACCAAACCCGGCTGCGCGCTCAGGTTTTGCAGTTTTTGCAGGCATTAGCCATTTCGGAGATGGAAGCCCAAATTACGACCCAGGAGTTTTTGGCGCGTCCCTCCTTGCAGGTGGTGGACATTGCCAGTGAAACCTATTCCCACTTTCCCGGCGAGCAGACCAATGAGCTGACCTTGGAGATGCGGGCGGTGCTGCGGGGCACGGCCGTTAACACCAGCGATGCCATCGGCTTGTTGTATGAAACTCTAGCGGCAGATTTACCTGAGGGACAAACGCTGGTGCCAGACAGCATTTCTCTGTCTGTGGGCGACGTTGTGGGCGTTGACGAAGCGGGGCGCGTGACCTTTGAGATGATTGCCACCGGCACCGTGGCGGCAGATTTGCAGCTTGAGAGGGCGTTAACGGCCGTTGCCGGGCAAGCCCCTGAACCGGCTCTGGCCTACTTATACGAGCAGCTCCCTCTGCGCGATGTACCGACCATAGACATCTGGCCGACGTGGTTTAGGCGCGTGCCTTATCTGACAAGCCGCATTCAGGTTGATGTTCGGCGCGGTGATTGATGTATTTTGCCCCGCCGGCGGTAGTGAAAGCGTAGGGAAAGGGTACAGGCAGAAACGGCCGTTTTGTGCCATCCTATCTGGCAAGTGATGATGAGTGATTTGACGGTGAAAGGGCGAGTGCTGGCTTTAGATTTGGGCGAAAAGCGCATTGGCGTGGCGGTAAGCGATCCCACCCGGACAATTGCCAGCTCCCTGACCGTGTTTAAGCGTAAGTCCCGCAAGGAAGATTACGCCAAAATTGAGCGGTTTATTGCTGAACAACAGGCCAATTTGCTGGTGGTTGGGCTGCCCGTACCGTTAAGCGGTGTAGAAGGGGAAAAAGCGGCCTGGGTGCGCAGCTACACAACCGAATTGCAGCAGCACATTGCTATTCCCATTGAACTTTGGGACGAGGCTATGACCACCGCACAGGCTTATGACTCCATGCGCCAGCGCGGTAAGCGGGCCAAACAGGCCAAGGCGCGCATCGACGCAGTAGCCGCGGCATTTATATTGCAATCTTACCTGGACGGATTGAGAGAGTAACCGTAAGGAGGTTGGCGATCCAAAACCCTAAACTCGAATCTCGTCAACGCAAAGATCCCTACGCGGACCGCTCTGGTTTGGGGCGGTGGCTGTGGCGGCTGGCTTTTTTCTTCATGGTGCTGGCCAGTTGTGCTGTGGCGACTTTTGTGCTGTTGGACCGTTACCAACAAGTGCAGGGAACGGCCGTTAACCCCAATCTCAATCCCCTAGAACGTCTCTACCTGGAAAATTACCTCACCACTCATGAACCACAGCTTTCCCAACCTGCGGGCAGCGTGACCACGCCTGTGCGCTTTACCATTACGCTGGGAGAATCGGCCGAGGCCATTGCCGCGAACCTGGTGGAGCTTGGCGCGCTGGATGACAGGCAGCTCTTCGTAAACTATTTACGCTACTATGGGCTGGATTCGCAGCTAGAGGCCGGAGAGTTCACCCTGAGCCCCCAGCTAACTGTACCCCAACTGGCCCAAACGCTGACGGCAGCTTATGCGCAAGACGTGGAACTACGCTTCTTGGAGGGATGGCGCAGCGAAGAAATGGCTCGTTATCTGGCGAAGACCACCCCGGCGAATATTGACGCTGCTGCTTTTACGGCCATAGTGGAAAAGCAGACTGCTTTTGACCTGACTGCTTACGATTTTCTCGTTTCCCTACCTGTGGACACTTCCTTGGAGGGGTATCTATTTCCAGACACCTACCGCGTGCCGGTGGATGCCGATGCCGTCTACCTGGTAGATGCCATGCTGCGCAACTTTGGGCAGCGGGTGGACCCCACCATGCGCCAGCAGTTTGGCGCGCAAGGACTGACGATGCACCAGGCGGTGACGTTGGCCTCTATTGTTGAACGAGAAGCAGTGGTGGCGGAGGAACGGCCGTTAATCGCGGGCGTCTTCTATAACAGGCTGGCGCAGGAGATGCGCCTGGAGACCGACCCCACCGTGCAGTATGCTTTGGGTTATCAGGCTGACGCTGATAGCTGGTGGAAATCACCCCTCACCTTGACCGATTTGCAGGTGGAGTCCCCTTACAACACCTATCAGGTGGTCGGTTTGCCGCCCGGACCCATTGCTAACCCCGGTCTTTCCTCGCTGCAGGCTGTGGCCAACCCCCAGGGCAGCAATTATATTTTTTTTGTGGTGGATTGTACGGCCGTTACGCACGGCGTCCATGCCTTCAGCGTTACTTTTGAGGAGCATTTGGCCAATGTGCAACGCTGCCGCTAAAAAGCAGGGGGGCAAAAGAGCGGTGGAGCAAGGGAGAACAAACCTACTCCCTTGCTCCCTTGCTCCCCTGCTCCTCGGCCTGCTCTTCCTAGTCGGCTGTGCCAGCGTTAACCCGGTGGTGAAAGTTGGGCTGGTGGGGCCGTTTGAAGGAGCTGATCGGGCAATTGGCTATGACGTGATATACAGTGCGCGGCTGGCGATACGGGAGATTAATGCTTCTGGTGGAATTGGCGGTTACCGGGTGGCGCTGGTAGCCTTAGATGACAGCGGTGATCCGCAGTTGGCGCAAGAGGTAGCGGCTTCCCTGGTCATTGATCCCGCCGTGGTGGTGGTGCTGGGGCACTGGACGCCAGAAACAACGGCCGTTTCAACACCCATATATGCTGCTGCTGGCCTGCCTTTCATTTCTGCTGGTGAACCTCCCCTGGGGCAGTATCCCTCAGACCAGCTCCCCGCCACCTTCCGTGCTGCTTATCAGGAAGTGACGCCGTTCGAAGAAACGGCCGGTCCCTATGCAGGTTCTGCTTATGATGCGTTTCAACTGCTGTGGCAGGCATTTAGCGCCGCTGCCGAGGAAGGGGAGTTAAGCAGAACGGCCGTTTCCAATGCATTGCTTGGCCGTAATTATGAAGGCATGACCGGGATTATCCATATCGGACCGTGACACCCAACAACCACAGAGGGTTCGCCGAAATGGAGAAGTAAGCAGTAATTTTTCTAACAATACAGGTTTCCTGGTTTAAGAACCCTTATACATGACAGGCGAAGGAAGTGAAAACAATGATTCGACGCATCCTGGGCTTCATCTTTTTACTCATCGGTATTGCTGGCATTGTTCTGGGCGTTTCCGGCAACCGCCTGGGGCGTCAGGTGTTGGACAATTTAGCAACGGCCGTTTCTGATGCCTTGCTGCTTACATCCCAGTCTCTGGACACGGTACAGCAAACGCTGCTGTTGACCAAAGACACCATCAGCGTTGCCGGCAGCAGCCTGGATACGGTAGAAATGGCTGCAAACAATCTGGGTGACGCGATTGTTGAGGCACAGCCAGTATTAGATGAAATCGCGCAAATTGCCAGCGATGACCTGCCCAACAGCCTGGAAGCCATACGGGAGACGATACCCAATGTAGCCCAGGCCGCCGGCGTCATTGATGACACTCTGGTAACCCTCAGCCGTATCGGTTTCGAGGAAACGATCCCCATTATCAATTACACCATTTCCTGGAATCTGGGCGTTGACTATTCTCCCACCTTACCCTTGGACTTGGCTGTCCTGGAAATAGGCGAAAGCCTGGAGCCACTCCCTGGTCGTTTGCGGGTATTGGAGGAGCAGCTTCTGGTGACCAGCGACAACGTCGCATCCATTAGTGATGATGTCTACCTCATTGCCGATGATTTGGCCGAGGTGAATGACCAAATTGCAGCCTTAAGCCCCCTGGTAGATGAGTATCTTGTAACGGTGACAACCATTAACGACACAACCCGCCAGACCCGCGCAAGCATAAACGAGCAATTAGAGAGCCTCAAAAATGGCGTTACCTTCACTATGATTTGGTTGGTGCTCTTTCAGATTGTGCCCCTTTACCTGGGCTATGAATTGGTAACTGGCAACAGTGTTGTACGGGAAACGGCCGTTTCCATGCTGCCAGAAGCCGAAAAGGATGCGTGACTCTTTGCTCAGACGAACGTTGGCCCTCTTTATGGTGGTAATTTTATTTTTGGCTGCCTGCACCGCGGACGAACAGGAACCGGTAGAGCCCCTGGTTTTCGCGCCTGAATCAACCTTGCTGCCCACGCCAACGCTGGTCGCATCAATGGCAACGAGCCAGGCGGCGGCCGTTGCGACCACTGCCGCAATTGCTACACCCGCCCTGAATCTGGCTCGCCCCAAACCCACCGTTACGCCCACGCCTACGCCGTCTCCTACTCCTACGGCGACGCCGCTCCCCGCTGTGCGCATTGCCCAAAGCGATACTGCGCTGATCCATGGCAATATGGAGCTGGCCATAACCGAATTAGAGGCGGCTCTGCGGGTGCGCCCGGGACTGAGTGACACTCAGGTGGAAAAGGTGCTCATGAATTTGGGCCAGGCCTATTTGCAGGAAAAGCAGTATGCAGCAGCAGCGGGCGTTTTTAGTGAGCTGATAGGTTTGCCCGGAGGGTCTTCTATCTCCGAGGCCTATTTTTTCCTGGGACAGTCTCAGGCCGCATTGGGTGATTTCAGGGCAGCCATTGATGCTTACCAGCAGTACCTGGCAACAAACCCAGAGATGACCACTTACGTTAATCCTTACATAGCAGAGGCTCACTTCGCTTTGGGCGATCGCCAGGCTGGGATTGCCGCCTATGAAACGGCCGTTTCTGGCGCCGGCTACCGCCTGGCGCAAATTGAACTACGAGAAAAATTGGTCGCATTTTACCTGGCTGACGGGGATTATGAGGCGGCAATTGTCCAATACGATGCGATTCGCGAGTTAGCCGTGACGGAGGCCACCAAAGGACGCATGACTTACCTAGCCGGGCAGGCTGAACTTCTTGCAGGGCGACCGGAAGCAGCATACGGCCGTTACCTGCTGGGCGTCAACAGTTTTCCCCGGGCTTACGAAAGTTATTTGGGATTGATAGAGCTGGTGGAAGCGGGCGTGCCCGTTGACGAATTCCAGCGGGGGTTGGTGGATTACTATGCTGCTGCCTACTACCCCGGAATTGACGCTTTTCTGCGGTACATCGCGAGCAATCAGGAGGAGTATCGCCCTGATGCGCACCTTTACCTGGCCTGGTGTTATGAAGGGGTAGGCGAAGTGGAGTCAGCCCTGGCTGAACTGAACCAGTATGCCCTCACCGATGCTGCGGCAGCCACTATTGAGCGCGCCAAGCTGCTGGCTCGGGCCGGTAATGGCCCTGCTGCACTAGAAGCTTACGAGGCGTATCTGGTGAATTTCCCCTCAGGAGAGGATGCCGCATTTGCAGCCTGGTGGTCGGCCTGGTGGCTAAACCGGCTGGGCGACACAGCCCGGGCACAGGCTCGCTACCGGTTCTTTGCCGATACTTTCCCCACCCATGAAGATGCCCCTGAGGCGGTTTTTCGGGTGGGATTGCTGGCAGAAGAGAGTGGGGATCGCGTAACGGCCGTATCCACATGGTTGGAGCTGGCGGAAAAGTACCCCCAAAGCAGCTACAGCGGCGCATCGCTGGTTTGGTTGCTGCGCACCCTGCCCGCTTCCGCAGGCACTGTAACGAATACGGCCGTTCTTACCCCAACCCAGCCCATTTCCTTCACCCTGACGGTGACAGAAACGGCCGAATTACTGGTGCAGACAGAAACCCTGGCCTTGAACAACCCTGGCAGCGGTTATTATGCCCTGCGCGCGAGAGAGCTGGTTGTAGGAGGCGAACCCTTTGCACCTGGCAGCCTGACAACCCTACTTGCCGAGAGTGCCACCGCACAACAAGAGGCTGAAGCATGGCTGCGCGGTTGGTTGGGTTTGGGAGAGGAAACCCCTGTGAGTGAACTGAGCCCAGTTTTGGCTGCGGACACGCGGCTGATTGTGGGCGACAAGCTGTGGCAGTTAGGTTTAAGGGAGCAGGCCAAAAGAGAGCTGGAAGCAGCCCGGCAGGAATTTGCTAGAAATGCACTCTTCAGTTACCAGTTAGCCCTTTTCTATAGAGATTTAGGGATTTATCGCTCGTCGATATTAGCGGCAGAAGCTGTACTGCTGCTGTCCGGCGAATCCTTGTTTGATGTACCACCGTTTTTGGGGCGGCTCATTTACCCCACCTACTACGCCGACCTGGTTTTGCCGCTGGCAGAGAAGTATGGCTACGATCCCCTCTTGCAATTCTCTTTGCTGCGCCAGGAAAGCTTGTTTGAGAGCTTTGCTACCTCAACGGCCGTTGCGCAGGGTTTGAGCCAGGTGATACCCGACACGGGGGCTTACATTGCGCGGCAGTTAGCCTGGCCAGATTACGAAAATGAGGATTTGTATAAGCCCTATGTGGGGCTTAATTTTGGCGCCTATTATTTACAGGAACAGTTGAGCTTATTCGACGGTTTTGTGGCCGCAGCCCTGTCGGCCTATAACGCCGGGCCTGGCAATGCGTTGCGCTGGTACAACCTTACCGGCGATGACCACGATTTGTATGTGGAAACAGTAGATTTTAGCGAGACACGCCTTTACATTGAGCGAATTTACAGCGGTTTTCAGTTTTATCGTTATTTGTATGGGGATGGGAACTCCTAAGGGCCTTCCACTCCCATCAAAGCAAGCATCAGTAAATGGCAAATTTTGATTGGCACGAAGAAGAAGATATACGCTGGGGTGACCAGCCACAGCTTGAGCCAAAACGTCCGGCCCGGAGATGGCCACGCTGGCTGCTACTTCTGCTGATTATTTTGGCAGGTATTGGCGTGGCCGGTACGGCCGTATACCGGCAGTTGACTAACCGCGTGGAAGAAGTTTCCTTTGCGGAAGAGTCGGCCATTCGCCGCAGCCATGATCTGGTTTACCAGTCAGCCCAACAGCAGGACAGGGAACTTTTCGTGACTCTGCTTTCAGGGCGGGATGACGCATGGGCGACCGCCCAAGAGCGCGTAGTAGGCGCCGGTTTGCTTTATGCCCGGAATGGCTTCAGCCTGGTCTGGCTGCCAGGAAATCCAGAAACGGCCGTTGCCGACATTGAGATTTCGCCAGACCTGACCATGGCCGTGCTGACCGCCACTCACCAATATGCCATTGACGTAGGCAATAACCTCACACAGACGGTGACGCTGCTGCAAACGGCCGTATATCGCCGCGGGTCGGACCGCTGGCTTTTTTCACCCCCTGATGCGGATTTTTGGGGCAACACTGTGACCAGCCAGGGGGAACTGCTTACCATGAGCTACCCGGCCCGAGATACGGCCGTCGCCCAGCGGCTGGCCGCCGATATCGAAGCTAAAATAAACGAAATGTGCCGGCTGGAAGGATTGGAGTGCCCTCATGACCTCCATTTGCGCGTGGAGCTGACTACCAGCCCCACGGCCGTTTACGAAACCAATAGACCGCCAGAAGGCTTCACCCTAAATGTGCCGCCTTCGCGCTCTTTTGGCTGGTACAGTATTCCGGGGCGGCTCGAAGAAAAGGCAGGAACTCTCACATTGCCAACCCCCACCATGTTTGGTTTGCCCCAAGACGAAGCGGGATACCAGGCCCTATACCGAGGCTATGGCGCGCGGGTGCTGTCAATGCTTATTGCCGATCTGGTGGGTTGGAAATGCTGTGAAGAACATCTATTTTTTCAAGCGGCACTGGACATGGAACTGGCGCAATTGGGGCTGCATCCCTGGCAGGTGGAGCCAGGTGATTATACGGCCGTACTGGGCACGAGCGTTGGCGATGTGTACCAGAATGGATTGTTGGGTGATATAACCTCCCTGCACATGGTGGTGGCCTTCATGGCCCAAGCCTTGGAGGTGCCGCCGGTGATGGTGCAGCAAAAACTGGCCCAGGCACCTGAGTTGGACTGGTTTGATTGGCTGAAATTTGAGAGGGGTGTGGCGGTAGAGAGCATGGCAGACCTGAACCGGATGTGGCTGGGGTACGTATACGGCCAGTTCTCGCCAAGATCAGACGCCGCTGCCCATTCCATTGCCAGACCAGGTTTTGCAGCTTGTCTGCCGCAGCACCGACGCCGCGGATGCCACCCTATACCGCTATGATCCATTGACGGAGGAGTTGGTGGCAGAACGCGTGCTCAACCGGCCGTCAGCCATCCTCCACCCCATGCCAGACCGCCAGGGCGTCATTGTGGCAGAGCAAGGCCCCCGCGTCAATTCTTTGGCAGGCAGCTTTATTTGGGACGGGCAAACTCAAATTCCTATCAGTTTCGGCAGCAATGGTTTGTCTGCCCCAGCACCAATTTCTGCCAGCCCTGATGGCAGCCGCATCCTTTTCCGGAAGCAGGATGACCGCATGCTGCCTTATGCATATTTGGATTGGCCTGCCTGCTATGAACAAAATGAGTGCGATTTACATCCTTTGCTAGGTGCTGCTCCTCCTCAATGGTCACCCAATGGGCAGCGTATGATTTTGTATGGAAACAGGTCGGCGGACAGCGATTGGTACATGCTCTTTTTGGCTGACGAAAACGGCCGGGAAACCCAATACATTGCTGTGGGCCGCGCAGCTGCCTGGCTAGATGACGAAACGGCCGTCTTCGTGCGGGAAGGTGGCCACGTGTTAGCCGTTGACGCGGTGACCCTGGACCTTACCCCTTTGTTTACTGTGGCTGATTTAGCGGCAAGCCTGGAGGCTGAACGCATTAGCCGGGCCAGCCTGGAAATTGAGTTTTTAATAGGCCAGCCAGAAAATGGGCAGAAAATATTGGTGAGTGCAATAGACAACCGCAGCAGTTACCTGTTCCAATTTGACCGCACTGACGGGACAATTAACCCGTTGTTTCCACAAGCCTTCACGTCCGAAATTCTCCTGCCTCAGGTGTTCCCTTTGGAAAAAAGATTGTCTCCCGACGGCCGTTTCTTGGTGCAGTTTGTGTCCGGAGAGGATGGCCAGATGTGGGATTTGCTGTTGACGGAATGGGAAACGGCCGTTTCTCAAAATTATGCTACTATTGCCCTCCCGCCGCTGTTTCCTACCCACTCAATCGATTGGTCGGCGGACGGCCAGTGGCTGGTTCTGGCTGTCGATGGTTACCTGCGTCTTATCGCACCCAATCATGATTTTGAACGGTGGTTTATTCCCAAACAGATGGCTTGCGACCAGGCCGTTTGGCTAAATAAGTAATGAGCATTCCTGTTTTTTACCAGTGGTTGGATAAAGTAAATAGGCAGAAGCAGTAGGCAATCGGTTAGAATAATAGTTAACTATTTCTGCCGATAAAAAGAGTCTTTTGCAGACCTACGAGATTTTGCAACTGATTTTCCCCACACCCCTCAGGTAGAAACCTTGCAAATCTAAGTGGTCGCAGATTTTATTTTAGGTCATGGTGACGGTATGTCCAACTTTGATTGGTATTCGGATGAAGATAGGCGTTGGGAACCAGAACCGCCCAAGCAGCCACGCAAGGAACGGCCGTTTCGCCGTTGGCCTTTTTTCTTGCTGGTTGTGCTGGCTTTGTCTGCATTAGGCACTTTTTTGCTCTACCGTCGCGCAGATGAGCGCATATCGGCAGCGGAAACGGCCGTAAAAGCAGATGTGTTGGCAGCCCATGAGCTAATGATGAAGGCTGGCACGGCTGGTGATGTGGATCTCTTTCGCGCCGGTTTGTCCGGGCGCCAACCGGATTGGACGGCGGCGCAAACCACCTTAATCGAAGAAAATCAATTATGGGATCGAACCCCCTTTGGTTTAACCTTGCTGGATATAACTTCGGAGAACCCACCTGAGGTGGATATAGCCCTGGATTTGCGGACAGCAGAGGTAGGCTACCGGATCCCTTACCAGGTTGGAGGGGAAAGGGTGGAGCTGCGATATACGGCCGTTTACCGCCGTGGCGAAAACCGCTGGCTGCTAGCCCCTCCGGAAGCAGACTTTTGGGGAACCTGGGTTACCAACCAGGGGGCGGTGCTCACCCTTACCTACCCCCAACGAGACGCCAGCATTGGCGAGCGCCTGAGCTTCGACATCGACCGCATGCTGCGCAAGATGTGCGCTACCTCTCCGGGCCTGGATTGCCCCACCGACTTGAATGTGTCCGTACGTTTTACAACCAACCCCGACAGTTTGGTCAATGTATTTGACGCAGCCAATGCCTTGCGAAGCTCTGTGCAAATCAATCTTCCCACGCCCACCCTTCTGGGCATTCCCATGAATGATGCCGGTTATGAAGCGCTATACAAGGGATATGCGGCACAAATTGCCCTGGCAGTAATGGTTGACGTTACGGAATACAACTGCTGTCAGGGTGGGCTCTACTTTCGCGCTATGGCTGACTGGCAGCTCAGCCAATTAGGCGTGTTGGATTGGCCCCTCACCGCTGACCAATTCGAAACTCTGCTGCTGGATGATGCGTGGTTAAGGCTGCCCTTTCCCGGCTGGCGCAGTAGCGATTTGACCTATCAAAAAGACCCGGATTGGATTTGGGTTTACGCCCTTGTCCAGTTCATCGCAGAGGACGGAGACCTGGATTTACCCTTGCTGCAGCGCACACTGGCTGAAGGGTTTCAAGTGTGGCTGCAAGCTGCCGGAATTGATCCCCAAGCCCATTCTGCAAAATGGATTTCATTTTTGTACACTCAATCTACTTCCGGCCAGAAATTGGCCGCAGCCAGACTGGAACCAGAAAGCGATCTGAATGTAGTATGCTCCCGAGATGAGACTACCCAATCGTTGTACCGTTATGATTTTGCGGCAGATACCTGGCAGCCTATGCTGATGGATGCCGGCGATGCAGATGTATTTTTACATTTACCCCACTGATTACCCCCAATCCTTTTTTGTTATTGAGGCATCCAATGCTGATCCTGAATCTGAAGACGCCATACTTTTTTGTCTGAGAGTTATTTATGGCAGGGGGACCGCCGCATTCCGATCTATAACTCTTCAGAAAAGTTCGCTGGTGATGAGGTTGTCACGTCGGTTGCCTATCCAATGGGGATGGATCCCCAGCGGCGGTTTATGTATGTGTTTATCTGGACTGAGGGGCGTGATGATGCACCTGAAAATTTGCAGCTTAGGGTAATAGACTTGCCAACGTGTACAACGGAAGGGTGTGAATACTCGGAACTCGATTTTACACCAGAAGAATTGGCCTGGCTGCCTGTATGGTCCCCAATGGGAGAATATATCTTGCTGGGTGAGCAGTCAACGTATTACGTGGGAGCGATGAACCAGGCGCCCACTGCGCCAATTTATCTGGCGGACATCCTGGGGCAAGAGCGGGTGTTAGTGGGGGAGGGCCGCGACCCATTTTGGCTGGACGGCCGTTCTTATGGCTTTTTACGCGCGTCCGAAGAGGGGGGTTATGAAGCAGTAACGGCCGTAATTGGTGATAACACTCTTCGTGTACTCCTCAATTCATCTGATTTAAACACTGCACTTCCACCAGAATTAGTATCTGAGACGCCTCCTTTGCGCCTTAGTTATCTACTATCCAATACGGCCGTTGCCGGTGAGTTCATGGTCGTGGCTGCTGAGCCTGGTGGGCGGGCCAACATCGAATATTATTTCTTGCTGCGTAATGCAGGGTCCACGGGACAAAGCCTTACTTTTGTGGATAGACTGCCCACGGGTGGAATGGCCGCATTTTCACCAAACGGCCGCTATTTGCACCTGATACCCAACCATTGGGCCGGCGACAGCAGTCCTAAAGATAGCGTGCTGATGAACCTGCAAACGGGTGAAAAACAATCCTTACCCCTGACTTCAGATTATTATTTTGCAGAGGATGGTTGGTCACATGATAGCCAATGGCTGATTCAAGCATATTCAAACTACGTTTTGCTTTATGCGCCAGAAAGAGGCTTTCGCCGCTTGGTACAGGTTGACATACCTGAATGCGAGCAACCCTTCTGGAGTGCCCGCTAGGGAATAACAATGCCTCACTTTGATTGGCGTTCTGAAGAAGATGAAGATTGGCAGCCGCAGGATTTGGCGAAGAACACGGCCGTTTCCAAATCGCGCCGCTTCTTCCTGTGGTTGATTCCCCTAATTTTAGGATTAGCAGTTGGGGGGGCCTGGATTGCTAACTACACCTTAAATCGTGAAATTGAAAAAACTGAGAACGCCATCCAAGATGATGTGTTAATTGTGCACCACCTGCTGGACGCTGCGGCAGCCGCCCAGGACATAGACTTGTTTATGGCTCAGCACGATCCCGCCGATTCCCTCTGGTATGACGTGCAGCAGATGTTTGTAGAGCAAAATCTTTATCTGAACAGATCCCCTTTGGGCCTGTATATAGATTCAGAGGAAGATGAAATTGAGACTAAAGTTAGCCTGGCCGATGACATTTCCGAGGCTGTAGTCGAAGACCTGATTCCTTATTGGGTGGAAGATGCGGCAGGAAAACTGGTACATGCCCGCTTTTTACGCACAACCATTTATGCCCAGGAACGAGGGCAGTGGCGGCGGGTCCCCTTACCGGAAGACCGAAATTATTGGGGACCCTGGCAGACCATTGAAGCAGAAACGTTAACCCTCATTTTTCCGGAGCGGGAAGAAAGATTAGGCAGGCGTTTGGTCGAAGATTTGGATGCATATGTGGCGCGGATGTGTACCGAAACGGCCGTTACCTGCCCACCCGGATTACGCTTCCGCCTGCGCCTTTCCTATGAACCCACTACCTTGCTTGTGTTGGCTCAAAATTACCGCATGCTAAACCTCAGCACCATGAGCACCGACCCGCCCCATACCTTTCGCATGGATTTACCCACGCCCACCCTGGTGGGGCTGCCGGTGGATGGCATCGGGTATGAAGCTTTGCTGCGTGGTTATGCCCGGTGGATAACGGCCGTTTTGGCTGCCCGCTTAGATCCCCAACAAGCGGCCACTGACCAGTTTATCATGAGCCAGCTTGCCAAAATTGAGCTTGCGCCGCCGCCGCCGGCTATCTACATGCTAGATTTTCCGCAAAAGGAACCACCACCCATTCCGCTGCCAGAGCAAGATGTGCTGGTAGCCTGCAAATTAGACAACGAGACGAGCCTCTGGCGCTACCAACCTCAAGAAGATACCTGGGTCGATGCCCAGGCCGCTGCGGGGCGTTTGCAGCCTTTTCAAGACCTGTCCATGGCCTGGCCTATGCCGGATGACAACGGTGTCTTGCTGCAACTGCGCCGCCAAATTGGTGACAATACGCGCACTCAGCTCATTTTGTGGTCTGCGGGCAAAGAAACCCTGCTCGTGGAAGAAGAAATGAATCTCAATATTGTCACCTGGATGACGCCGCGTATCTCGGCCGACGGCCGTTTCTTATTGCTCTATCAAATTATCGGAGAGGCAGAGATGCCTACCCACGTCTTCTATTTGCTCGATTTGCCAGCCTGCGCATCTGGCGATTGTGCCCTGCAAAAGGTAGAAGGCATTCCATATTGGCAGTGGTCGCCCTCTAATGAACAAACGTTATTGATGGACGTCATGTCCTGGCCCGAAATCCTGTATTTAGGGGATGGTGAGGGTAACAGATTACGCCAGGTTGGTAAGGGCTGGCAGCCATTCTGGCTAAGTGAGAGCGAGTTTGGTTACGTCCGCGCTGCCGGGGGAATGACCGGTTTAATGTGGGCGATCCTCAGGAAATTGTCCTCGCCAACATTGATGATGAAGTGAACGGAGGGAGAGGTGCTGCTAAACTGGGATGATTTTGTAACAGCACTCCAAGCGGCCAGGGTGCCCCAACTTTCTGGCGAGCTGCAAATGTATTTGAATGACGTCCTGGTATCACCTGATAGCCGCATTTTGTATGTCAGTTTGTTTACCTGGTCGGGCGCTTCTGGAGTGCCAGTCGCCCCGGAACAACATTATCTGGCTTATGACTTTTCTTCTACGAACTTGGAATATCTTTTCGCGTCGGAAGATTCGACTAATTTCCCCCTCACCCTTGCGCAAAACGGTCGTTTCCTGGTTATTCTTACGGCCGGGGGCAACGAGTGGGTGTTGTATCTTTACGACACCGCAGAAAAGAGCCGAATGCAGTACACACTGTCACCATCCTACGATTACCCTTACCCAGTTTTCGACTGGTCAAGCGATGAACAGTGGCTGGTTCTGGCCGATGATCGCCTGCTGCACCTGATTGCCCCAGCCTATGGCTACCAGCGCACCATATTCCATAACCTCACTGGCTGCCGCAGCGCCAACTGGATCAACCGATGAGCAAAGAACGCGTCCAAAAGCAGTTTGCTCCCGGCGCCGCTGATTATGCCATCAGTGCCGTCCATGCTCAGGGCACCAGCCTGGCCCGGCTTTTAGCATTATTGCCATTGCAGCCCACGTGGCGAGTGCTTGACGTGGCTACCGGAGCCGGACACACCGCTCACACCCTGGCCCCTCACGTGAGGCAGGTAATCGCGGTAGACCTGACGCTGCCCATGCTGGCCCAAACGCGCCAGCTTGCCCAAGCAAAAGGGCTGTCGCAGGTAGAAGTGTCGGCAGGGGATGCGGAAGCCATACCCTTTGCTGCTGCCAGCTTTGACCTGGTAACCTGCCGCCTGGCTGCCCACCATTTCCCGGAAATCGGCCGTTTCCTGGCTGAAGTGGCGCGGGTACTCAAACCAGGGCGGGCTGCTGGCCATTGCCGATAATGTGGTGCCTGGCAGCCGGCTGCGCGGGAAAAAGGCGGCAATGCAGCGGGAAGCAGGTCGCTACGTCAATGCCTTTGAGAAACTGCGCGATCCCAGCCACCAGCGCTGCCTCAGCATTGAAGATTGGCAGGATGCGCTGGTAGATGCCGGATTTACGTTGACCCATCAGGAACTGCTGCCTATGGCTCTGGATTTTGAAGGCTACGCAGCGCGGATGCGCGTGCCCCCATTGGACAAATTGCGCCTGCGGGCAATGTTACTCCAGGCTCCGCAGCCCGCATTAGCCTTCTTGACACCCCAATTGACGGGCGATAGAATCACTTTCCACTTTACGGAAGCCATTTTGATCGCAAGCGTAAATAGGTAACTGTGAGCCGTAACTGTTGATGGGTTGCGGACATACGGACAAAGCATGACAAAAACGTACAATTTTTGGATTACAGGCTGCCAGATGAACTATGCCGATGCCCGGCGCGTGGCCACAGAACTTGAAAAACTCGGTTACCGGGCAACTTCTCAGACCGAGGAGGCGGACGTGATTGTGCTGCAAACCTGCACGGTGCGCCAACAGTCTGAGGATAAGGCGTATGGCAAACTGCACAACCTGGTTCAATTGAAGGAGCAGCGCCCCGATATGACCATTGCCGTCATGGGCTGTGTGGTGGGCGTGCGCGGCAATGAGGCGCTGGCCCAGCGCTTTCCCTTTGTTGACGTGTTCATGGAGCCATCGACCGATGGGTTACCGTTGGTCAGCCATTTGACGCAGGGAGATGTGCATGCCTATGAAACGGCCGTTACCACCCAACGCCACGCCTGGCAAGACGAAGAAGTTATTTTACCCGCTCATCAACAGGGGAAACTCGTTTCTGCACCGGTAGCCATTGTCTATGGTTGCTCCCATGCCTGTACCTTTTGCATCATTCCCCAAAAGCGGGGCAAGGAACGCAGCCGGCCTGTGGGCGAAATTGCCGCCGAGGTGCGTTCCCTGGTGGCACAGGGAGTCAGGGAAGTGGTGCTCCTGGGCCAAATTGTTGACCGATACGGCTACGACGTGGTCGATGGTCCTGATTTGGCCGACTTGCTGCGGGTTATTAACGACATAGACGGCCTACAGCGCATTCGCTTTCTCACCAGCCATCCCAACTATATGACCGACAAAATCCTCTACGCCGTGCGCGATTTGCCCAAAGTGATGCCGCAGATTGAGGTGCCTATCCAGGCGGGCGACAACGAGGTACTGGCCAATATGAAGCGCGGTTACACTCGGGAACAGTACCGCGACCTGGTGCAGCACATTCGCGACATCTTGCCCGACGCCGCCATCCACAGCGACATCATCGTTGGTTTTCCTGGCGAAACCGAGGCTCAGTTTATGCGCACCTACGAAATTTTGGACGAGCTGGCTTTAGATAAAATCCATCTGGCCCGCTACAGCCCACGCCCGGGCACGGTAAGTGAGCGGCGCATGGCAGATGATGTGCCTGATGCCGAAAAACGGCGCCGTTTTCACCTGATTGAAGCGTTAAATGAGCGGGTTTCGCAAGAAAAAATGCAGAAGTGGTTGGGGGAAACGGTTGAAGTGTTGGTGGAAGACAAGCATAAAGGACGCTGGCGCGGGCGTACGCCGCATAACAAGTTGGTCTTCTTTGATGATTCGCGAAACCTGCGTGGTGAATTGGTGCAGGTGAAGGTTACCCACACCGGGCCATGGAGCATGTCAGGTGAAGCACTAGGCAAGCCGCAAGCAGCGCCTGAAAATGGGCACGTGCCTGATGCAATTACCTTGAATGTGCTCTCGTAGATGAGGGGTGTAAAACTAATGGCAAAGCGGAGGCAGGTGCTTCCGCTTTTTTTGTGGCGCGAAAGTGTCTAGCTTCCGATAATGAGCCTGCTTAGCTCATGGTGAAGGATCCAACCTGCGAACGACCGCGACTGAGAACGGCCGTTAAATCATCCCCATTGTTCACCAGGTACGACATCAGGTTGTTGGCATGCAGCAGCGTGGCCAAGACCTCGGCTGACCGCCCCCCGCCAAATGATTGGGGATTAACAAGCACAGTTACGATGCGCAGCCCGCGGCGCATTAACTGGCGGGCTGCGGTGGCCCATGCTTCGTCACAACTGGAGGTGACTACAAGCAGCGTCGTTCCTCGCGGAAAAAGATGAACCTCCGCGTTTATCATATCTTGCAGCGGGACTTCCCCTTCTGCCCGTAGTACAGCCAGGGTCTCCAAAATGCGGTTTAACTGTCGCTCGCTGCGATCAGGCTGAACCACCTCATTGGATTGCCCATAAGCCAGCATACCTACTGCGCGGTCTTTACGCAGGAAAAATTGGGCCAATGATGCTGCAATAGTGACTGTGTATTCTTCCGTGCTCTCCGGCAGCGTGAATTCTTTACGGCGCACCAACCCGGGTAAATCTCCTGGCAACAAGAAATTGTCCTCGGAACGGGGTCGCGGAGCTATGTGCCCAAAAACCGACATGTCGGGAATGACCCAGATGTCGGCCAGGGGGTCCAACTCAAACTCTTTGACTATTAAGCGGTCGCGGCGGGCTGTGCTGGGCCAGTGAATACGGCTGAAGCTGTCGCCCGGGGCATAATCGCGCACGCCGGCGGCATTGGTCGTGATGTAATGGGTCCGCCGTCGCAGGGCGTCGCCCCCAGAAAGCACACCAACGGGCAGGGCAAATTCCAAGATGTCTACGGTCATGGGGTAAACAACCACGTTGCGCGTCTGGCTGTCTTGCCGCTGCAAAGGAAATAGGCCAAAAGGATCGCTGGTATTGATGCGGACAGGGCCAAGCTGGTAACGGCCACGTTCCTGGCAAATTGTTGTAGCACGCCAGTTGTGGGTGCCCCTTGATGAGAGGCCGTTAATGACGTAGCTGGTAAAGTGACCGGGCAGTTGAGAAAAATCCCGTACCTCCAGCCAAAGGATAGGCACGATGCTGGTGTTACGAACGGTGAATCTTTCTTCCAGGGGGCGGCCAACCTGGGTGCGGAAGGTGCGCGTGGTGCGTGAGAACCGCACGCTGTTCATGTTTACCCAGGCCCACAAGAAAGAGACAATGAGCAGCAGCGCCAGCAAATATGCCAGGTTGTACATGAGGGCGCGCCCCGTTTGTAGGGCAACAACCAGGGCGGCCAGGGCTAGAATGAAAACGGCCGTTCTGCGGTGTTTCATGCTTTATCAGCCTCGAACTTGGGCGCCTGGTACGGGAAGGCGATTCAATATTTCCTGTACAATTTCTTCAGGTTGCACGTCTTTAATGCGGGCCGCCGGTCCAACAATAATGCGATGACCAAGGGCAGCACCCGCCAGCGCTTTTACATCATCAGGCAGCACGAAGTCCCGCCCAAACATCGAGGCACGGGCCTGACATAGACGGTAAAGGGCCAGCGCGCCGCGAGAGCTGGAGCCCAAATAAACGTCAGGGTGTTCCCGGGTTTCGCGCACCAGGTCGACGATATACTCCTTAACCTTTTGGTCAATGTAGATACCACGAATCGCTTCCTGGGCCGCTTGCAGCTCTTCCACAGTAACTTTTTGCGTCAAATCCTCTATGGGGTGCTTGTATTGCTGTCGGTCCAGCATCTCTAATTCTTCATCGCGGTTAGCATACCCCAGGCGAATACGCAGCATAAAGCGGTCTAATTGAGCCTCAGGCAGCGGGAAGGTGCCTTCATACTCGATGGGGTTCTGGGTGGCAAGCACCATGAAAGGTGGACCGAGACGGTATGTGTGACCGTCGACAGTTACCTGGCGTTCCTCCATGGCCTCTAGCAAGGCGGACTGCGTTTTAGGTGTGGCGCGATTGATTTCATCGACCAGAACGATTTGGGCGTGAATAGGTCCGGGGCGAAACTCAAACTCACGGTTCTTTTGGTTAAAAACGGACACGCCTGTAACGTCACTGGGCAGCATGTCGGGGGTAAACTGTATGCGTTGGAAATGGCAGCCAACGGATTTTGAGAGGGCCTTAGCCAGCATGGTTTTGCCTACTCCGGGCACGTCTTCAATCAGGATGTGCCCCTGGCATAAGAGACCTAAAACCGTTAATTGTACAGATTGTCTTTTGCCAATAATCACCTGTTCAACATTTTCCACAAGCTGGTTGGTAACTGCCTGGACATCCGCCATTATTTGCTCCTTGAATGTTGGTCTGAAAGCATATTTGGGATTGTAACACAGTACGTTATTTGGGTGGCAGTATGGTGGCAAACGTTTAGAAAACGTAGGGTATGAGAGCAGGTTAATAGCTTGAAGTTTTCAGAAAATTTCTCTGGTCGGAGGTTCGCTAGGATAGAACATCTGTGATAAAATTAGCACCTTAATGATGATGCGTAAGAATGAACAGCAACACTCTCTGCCTGGCGTGATGGCTACCTTAGCTGCCGGTTTTGATTTGACCACAAAGCACCTGTGGCTGATTGCACTGCCGGTTCTGTTGGACGTTTTTTTATGGTTAGGTCCACGTTTGAGCATTCGGCCGTTAATCGAGCAGTTTTTGGCGTTATTACCCTCTGATCCCAATATGGACATTGTCGCTGAACAGATGCGCTTGCTGGCTCCATATTCGAACCTCTTTTCCTTTTTGAGCCTCCCACTTGTTGGGGTCCCTGTATTGATGTCAGGATTGGCTCCGGAAAAGACGCCGCTGGCGGTTTCTATCAGCGAAATAAATGGTTATGGTGCGTGGTTTGGCTACCTGATACTGTTTTTATTGACCGGGCTGCTGTTAACGGCCGTATACTACACCCTGACAGCCTTCGTTGTGGGCAAGGGGGGCTATCGCTCCCCGGTCACGTTGCCCCAATTTGTGGGCCAGATTGGCAGGGTGTGGGGCTCTTTTTTCCTGGTTGGGCTAGCCTTGTTCCTCTTTCTGTTAGTCCTTTACCTGCCCCTGAGCCTGGTTACCTTCCTGGTATCCCTGTTAAGCCCGTTTTTAGGGCTGCTGGTTATTATGGTGGGGCTGGTACTGGTCATGTGGGTGATTCTGGCGGCTTTTTTTATGCCGCAAAGCATGGCGTTCAACGGTCGTTCGCCTATACGAGCCATCCAAGAGAGTATTTTGCTTATTCGCCACCACGGTTCCACAGTGATGGGGCTCATTCTAGCCGTCATCATTCTCAACAACTTGCTTGACCAGTTTCTCTTGCTGATGGATGACGGTTCGTGGATAACGGCCGTAAGCATTCTCGCGCACGCCTTTGTCAGCACTTCTTTGCTCACTGCAACTTTTATCTTCTATCGCGACCGCATACAGGTTTCAATCTCGAAAACGTAACCCAGGGCGCAGTTAGGCTGCCGATGGGTGACGTGTGTCTACGGAGAGTTTCGATTATGGCAAAACAAACAGCAGCAGAAAAAGCATACGATGCGAGCAGCATTCAGGTCTTAAAAGGATTAGAGGCAGTACGCCGCCGCCCAGGCATGTACGTCGGCGGTACTGACGTCAAGGCCTTGCACCACCTGGTTTACGAAATTGTCGATAACTCCATCGATGAGGCTCTGGCTGGCCGCTGCGACCGCATTGAGGTTACCATTCACCCCGATTCTAGCGTCACTGTCGTAGATAATGGCATTGGCATTCCCGTAACCGTGCACCCCACGGAGAAAGTCTCCGCCCTGGAGTTAGTGCACACTTCTTTGCACTCCGGTGGCAAGTTCGATAATGCAGCTTACAAGGTGTCTGGTGGGTTGCATGGGGTTGGGGCTGCAGCCGTAAATGCCCTGTCCGAATGGATGGAGGTGACGGTAAAACGTGACGGGGGTGTTTGGTTCCAGCGCTATGAGCGCGGTGCTCCCCAAGCTCCTGTAAAACAAATTAAAAAGCTGAAACGGGGTGAGCCAACAGGTACGATCACCCATTTTCGTTTTGACGATCTCATTTTCAAGGATGAAGTAGATTTTCGCTTTGAAACTTTAGCCAATCGCTTCCGTGAAATGGCTTTTGTGACCAGTGGCGTGTTTTTGAGGCTGCGTGATGAACGGCCGTCTCCAGCCCGTGAGATGAGCTTTTACTTTGAAGGCGGCGTTAAATCCTTCGTGCGCTACCTGAATCGCAACCGCAAACCAGTGCATGATCCTATCCATGTCAAAAAAGAACAAGAGGGCATCGAGGTGGAAGTGGCCGTGCAGTATACGGAAGGGCTGTCAATTTCTGAGTACGCCTTTGCAAACACCATTTACACGCCCGATGGCGGCACGCATCTCACCGGGGTGCGCACCGCCTTAACGCGGGTAATCAACAAGTATGCCCGTGATAATAATCTGCTGAAAGATAAAGATAAAAATTTCTCAAGTGATGATACGCGGGAAGGGGTAACGGCCGTTGTCAGCGTAAAACACCCCGACCCCCAATTTGAGAGCCAGACAAAAGTAAAGCTGATGAATGCTGAAGTAGCCGGCATTGTTGCCGCAGTTACTGCGGATGCCTTGGCCACCTTCATGGAAGAAAATCCCCGGGACGCCAAAAAGATTGTCGAGCGCTGCCTCACCTCATCCCGCGCCCGCGACGCCGCCCGCAAGGCCCGTGAACTGGTCATGCGCAAGAGCGCCCTAGACAGCCTGACGCTGCCTGGCAAATTGGCCGACTGTTCGGAAAAAGACCCCGCCAAATGTGAGCTGTACATTGTCGAGGGTGATTCAGCCGGTGGTACGGCTAAACAAGGGCGGGACCGCCATTTCCAGGCGATTTTGCCCCTGCGCGGTAAGATTCTCAATACAGAACGGGCGCGTCTGGATAAAATTCTAGCCAACAATGAGGTTAAAGCCCTCATTTCCGCCCTGGGCACAGGTATTGGCGAGTCGATGGACATGAGCAACCTGCGCTACGGCCGGATCATCATCATGACTGATGCCGACGTAGATGGCAGCCATATTCGCACGCTGCTGCTCACCTTTTTCTTCCGCTACATGCCTCAACTGATTGAATTGGGCCACCTGTTCATTGCGCAGCCGCCACTGTATGCCGTAAAGCAGGGGCGTGAGCTGCACTATGCTTACACCGAAGCGCAGCAGGCCGCACTTTTAAAGAAATTAGAAGGGAAGAAAATTAGCCTTCAGCGTTACAAGGGTTTGGGCGAGATGAATGCTGAGCAGCTATGGGAAACGACGATGGACCCGGCCGAACGTACGCTGCTGCAAGTGACGGTGGAAGATGCCCTGGTGGCTGATCGCACCTTTGACATGCTTATGGGCACTGAGGTAGCACCGCGCAAGCGCTTTATCATGACGCACAGCAGCGAAGTGCGCAACCTCGATGTTTAAGCTCTCCTGATTATCCTAAGAAAAAAAGACCCTCACTTGATTATTATCAGGTGAGGGTCTTTTTGTTTGGTGAATGGGCGTTATTGGTTGCTCATTACCACGTCAGGCAAAGTGCTTGAGGTAGAGAGTGAGCGGGTTCGCCAGTAACCTAGCAGCGCCAGGGCTGTGATGAGCACAGCAGCAATGATTGTTGTGTTTGCAATGAGCGGTACGTTTTTTGGGCTGCGCGAATTCCAAATAATGCCCAGACCAGGACGCCAGCGTAGGGTAGATTGCGGCGATTGAAAAGCAGCAGACCGGCAACCACTACAGCCACAGAAATCATGATGGCCGTCCAGGTTGTCTCCGCAATGCCCAGTCCGTTCCAGCCCAGGTAGTTGAGTACACTGGCCACGTTAGCGATGGTGGCCACAGTGATCCAACCCAGATATAAACTGAAGGGGAAGTGCACCAGTAGTCTTGTGGCCAGTGGAAGCTGAGGTTGGTGATTGCCAATTCCCAGCCGCACGTAGATGGCTACAAGGGAGATAAGAAGGGATACCATGAACAAAACTGACCAGGTGAAGTACCCATAATGCCAGGCGAACAGCCAGGCAATGTTGGCGATGCTGCTAACGACGAAAAACAGGCCAATTTTGGGCAGGAACGGCCGTTTCCGGGATGCGGGTAGCGCCTGATACACAATGAATCCCAACAGTGCGGAATAAATCAAGCCCCAAATTGAAAAGGTATATCCTGCTGGCGTGAAAGTGGACGGCTGCAAATCGGAAACCGCCCCTGTTGTAAGGCCATTAAGACCTACCGCGCCTGCCAGACTGTTGGTGATAAAAACGGCCGTAAAGGCCACGATGTTTAATATTTGTACAGTTATAAGCGATTTATTTTGCGTTTTCATGCATATATTGTACAAGTATTTTGCGGTTTGTCAATATTATGCACAGATATTACCGCGGTAAAGCATGCTACTTTTCTCGCTGGGCCAGGTGCATATGCCCCCGCCGCACTGCCCGCGTTTCGTCAATAGAAACAAAAGCTTTTGGATCAATGTCATCGGCGAGGGCACAAACCTCATCAACTTCCTTGCGGTGGACAATTGCCAGCACCATGCCTACACTGCCTTCACGGCCAAAGCCCCATTCCACGGTGGCCCCAAACCCTGCCTGGCGAATGACTTCCGCAATGCGCTGCCCGTTGTAGCGGGATATGATCCGTACGGTGGAAAAACCGCTGGATGTGCGATCATCCAACCACATTCCCACCAGTGTACCCGCGCTAAAGCCCAGGCAGTAACCGAGGATATTCCAGATATTAGACAAATTATTCACCACCTCGCCAATGGCAATGACATAGACCAGAACCTCGAAAAAACCCATAACGACTGAGGCTAGTTTCTTGCCCCGCAGCATGACCAAAACGCGGACAGTGCTCAGGCTGACACCGATGACGCGCAAGAAAAAAATCCAGGCGGCCACACCAAGAACGCTCCAGGAGAGGGAAGGAACTTCAATTAAAGGCATAGGATTGCTCCAATTAATAGATCAGGTTTTGTTGAAAAAGAATCGCCAGTATAGGTAAATGGCAACCACGTAGGTGCCAATGGTGCCCATGAAGATAGGGTTAAAGCCGTAGTTCACCTGAATCCAGCCGCTGAGAGAGGGGCTGAATGCCCACCCAACATTCCAGCTCATGCTGACCAGACTCGCTACCGTGGCTCGCGCGTCCTCCTCTACCTGCTCCATGACGAATGTTTGGTACACGGGGTTGCTCATATTCATCAGTGCGAGACGAATAAGATAAGCAGCAGCGGCGACGCCAAACCAGGGCAAAAAGCCCATCATAGCCAGGAAGGGGATGGATAGGGCTTGGGTCAAAACGACCACTTTGATTTTACCATAGCGGTCAGCCAGTGGAGGGGCGCCCAGCAGACCGATGCCCATAAAGAGGGAGCCAGCGGCAAACAAGGAGCCAATGGTGCTGTCGGAACTGCTGAACGTATTACGAAAGAAGATATTCATGAAGGGCATGAGCAAGCCTGCACCCAAGGAAGTTACCAGCATGGGGGAGATGAGCTTGAGCAAAAGGGCAGGATGCTGCCTGGCGTATTGAAAGGGAGAGACGGCTGGCTTGCCGAGGCGGCTGGGCGATTTGTAAGGACGGCGGATAAAAAGGATTGGTACAAGGGCGATGAAGCTGGTGACAGCAACGGCCGTAATCGCCAAACTGTATGCTGTAGCACTGGTGGGTTCCGCAGCGGCCATGCGACCCATCCAGGTGGGAAGCTGGCCACCTAACCAGTTACCGGCAAAACCAGCCAGGGTTTGCAGCCCCATGCTGAAGGAAAAGAGATATGTGCGCTCTTGTTCCCCGCTATTTTCCATGAGGAAAGGGCCAAAAGTTACGCCACTCAAGCTTTGGGCTAAACCCAGAATGATGTTCATGGCGTAAAAGCCAATGGCAACCGGCCAGGCTATCATGCCCACTACGGCAAGGGAGGTAATCAGGCTGGATAAAAACAATGCAGGTTTTCTGCCGAGGCGGTCACTGACATACCCGGCAGGCAGGGCGCTGAGCAGGGAAACCAGGCTAGAGGCAGTAAGGAGTTGGCCCAAGAGGGCTTCGTCGTAGCCCAGACTGAGAACGTAAAAGTTGAAGAGAAGGCGGAAAACGCCGTAGGCAAGCCCGTTGATGATGGTCACCAGCAGATACAAGCGGGCATTGCGCCGGAATAGCCGTACTTTTCCCGCGTATGCTTGCAGACCGCGCAGAACGGCCGTTTCCGAAAACTCCACACCCATAATTTTGTTGACTCTGCCGACTTCTGGTTTTTTCAGACCAGGTTGGCGTTTATTCCACAATGATCTTTTCCCATCCGCTGCGTTCTGGCAGTAAGTGCCAGACATTACCACCCAATTCGCGGATAAACGCCTCATTATACTTGAATCGGGCCGTAGTTTGGTAGGCTGTTGTGAAAGAGGTTTCTGGCGCTGTGGCCCATCCCAGACGCTCCTGCACATTTGGCTGCTCCCGCCAAACCAATCCAAAACCTCGTTTGGGTTGGTACAATCCTGGGGGTGGGTTAATGCTTGGGTCATCCTCAGGGTCGCCAGGGTCCCATTCATCGGCAAAATTATTCCATTCTCCGTTGGCATCGTACCCATCGAAGAGAACGTAGATACGGTCCAGCTCCTGAATCCAGATCATGACCCCATGCTCAAAAGGCTGCTGGACTGCGGCAGAAGTTAAGGCATCCCGTGCTGCGCATTCGTCAGGTGAGGGAGCAAAAAACCAGGGATTAGGGCAGGTGAGGGTTATCTGCAACGTGGCTTGGGAATAGCCCTCATAATCATCCCGGTAGGCGTACAGCGCAAAGCTGATGTAATTTCTCTCCGTAGCGGCAATGGTATAAGTCATAACACTCACGGGCTCTTGTTCCCAATAGCTGCTCAATACGCCGCCTAGCAAGCGGTAGATGGTAACCGCGTCGCTGTTGGCCGTCTCCCATTCCAGTTGGATAGTATCGCCGGGATCGGCAATGTCTACGTTGGTGCGGAAGTAGGTGATGGTGGGCGCATTGGCCGGAGTAGCAGTGACGGTGGGTGTGAGTGTTGGGGCATTAACGATAATGCGCACGAAGTAGCGTGTGCGCAAAGTGACATTATTGGGCAGTTTAACCTGCCAATAGCCGGTGTGAGTGCCGGGGGTATTGGGAGCTGTCAGATTAACAGAGATTTCGGCCGTTTCGGTGGGAGCTAGGGTTGGCATGGGGTAAGATGTCGCACCACCCATCTTTTCTCCATCAGCAAAGCTCCAAGTAGTTCCGGGCGGCAGCGGGCAATTACCGCTATTGCGGATGCGCCAGGTTTTAGTAAAAGCAGCCCCAGCATTGAGTTTGGTGTCGTCGGGTATGGTGACGTCAGTCAGGAAAGCGGTGGCATACGTACAGGTGGTGGGGGATGGGGTAGGAGTTGCAGTTGTGGCAGCGGTAGGTTGTGAGGTGGGGGTTTGACTGGCAGCCAGGGTTGGGGGTGGGTTAAGCGCTGTGGGAATGACGATGGTGCTGTCTGCGGTAGGTACGGCCGTTTCTTCTACACCTGAGAACAATCTACACGCCAGGGAAGGTAAGGCGAATATCAGTAACATGAATAGGGCAAACTTTTTCATGGGTGCAGCTCCTAAAAACTATGTTACTGTACATAATACCACTCCTGTAGTGACAGATGTCACCGCTTGGGCAACGCTTTCGTCACTTTCCCCCTACAAATCCTGCTGAAGTGAAGATTGTTTTTGCTCCCAAAGCTGGCGGGTGATTTCTACGTGGCCCAGGTGGAGGGCAGTGTGTTCCAACGCATGCAAGATAGACCAGGCAGTGTGGAAAGAGCGGCTTTTCGGGAAGAAAACTTTTCTCAAACGAGGTTGCTACAGTGAACTTTTCTTGAAATTTGCCCGGCATTATTTGCTATGGCTGCCAGAAACAGCCGTAACTAACCCCAACATGATGTAAATACTGCCTGAAACCTGGCGCTGGATGCTCAGGAAACGGCCGTTACGCTTAAGCCACTTTCCTAATGTGCCGGCCAGCAGCGCATAAGCACTGTCACTGCACACGGCCAATCCCACAAAGATGCCACCCAATAATAAAATTTGCCAGACTGCTGGCCCTTTCGCTGGATCGACAAATTGAGGGAGGAAAGCAAAGAAGAATAGCGCAGTTTTGGGATTCAAAACATTCACGACTACACCCTGACGGAATATTTGACACAAAGGTTGGCGCGGAACGACCTTGGTTTCCACATTTGGCTCAGAGGTTAAAAGTGTCCGTATGCCCAGGTAAATGAGATAGGCGGCACCCAGGTATTTGACGATGTTAAAAGCCAGGGCCGAAGAGACCAGCAATGCGGATACCCCTAAGGCAGCAGCGCCGATGTGGAATAGTGCCCCAAAGTTGATGCCCATAACGGAAACGACACCAGCCAATCGTCCCTGGTCGATGCTGCGGGCTACGATGTACAGAACGGCTGGACCTGGCGTAAGCAGAAGAGCCAAGGCCGCAATGATGAATAAAGTCAGGGTTTTAGGTTCGGGCATATGCGTTTTTTTAGTTTATATCCAAAGCCGCTTTTTATTTTTACCAGTTTGATCTGCTGTCCGTTCAGTTCGCCAACAATTTTGGGAGACCAGTAGGTTTCAAAGAGGCTGAGTTTTTGGCCAAGGTTCACTTTGTGCATCGACCTAGCTCCTTGTAGTATGATTTGCAAAGTGTATTGGATTCTTACGGTTTTGCACGGAATTAGGGGTAGCTGTTTGTGAAACGGCCGTTTTGCTAGATAGGGATAAAAAAGAGATGGAAAAGCTAAATGACCTCTTCAGGGAACCTGTTATCTTGAAAGGGCATGTTGTGCGCCTGGAACCACTGGTTCAATCTCATGTTGCCGATTTACTGCCACACGCTCAAGACGAAGCAATCTGGCGGTTTTTGCCTTACGGCTTGTTAAACAGTGAAGACAAGTTATTAAACCATGTTTGGGGTTTGCTAAGCCAACAGAAAGCAGGACAAACGGTGCCATTTGCTGTCATTCATCTGAAAACTGGTCGTGCAGTGGGCATGACCCGTTTCATGGAGATTCGCCCAGAAAATCGTGGCTTGGAAATTGGGGGAACCTGGTATGGGGCACGATTACCGGCGAACGGCCGTTAACACCGAATGCAAATTTCTGCTGTTACAACACGCATTTGAATCACTGGCGTGCATACGCGTCCAGCTAAAAACTGACGCTCGCAACCTGCCATCCCAACGGGCTATCGAACGAATTGGGGCTGTGAGAGAGGGCGTTTTGCGCCAGCATGTCATTATGCCTGATGGATTCCTGCGTGACACCGTTTACTACAGCATTTTAGACAGGGAGTGGCCCCAGGTAAAAGCCGATCTTTTACGGAAATTGAAGCGCTAGGATGTGCTAGCCGGTGCGTCTAGCAACTTGACCTGCAGGGGAGTTAGCCGAATAGTTTCGAAGGGCATGTCCACTCCGGCTGCGGTGAAGGCATTAAACACCTTTTCTCGCAGGTCTGAGCGCATCTCCACGTGGGCCCGCTCATTTTTTATCCACGCTTGCAGTTCCAAAGAAACGTTGTAGTCATTTAACTGCTGTACAACAACGCGAGGGGCCGGTTCTTGAAGATATTCAGGGTCATGCTGGACGATGTTGAGTAAGATATTCCTGGCGTGGTTTATATCTTCTTGAACGCCCACGGTTACGCCAATATCCAGACGCAGGTGAGGAAAGTTGGTGTACGATGCGACTGTTTTGTTAATGATGTCTGAATTAGGGACGGCCAACATTTTTCCATCGCTGGTAATGATGCGTGTTGAACGCAACGTAATCTGGTCTACACGGCCATAGTGCTCCTCAATTTCAACCAGGTCACCTATGACAAATGGGCGATCTAAGAAGATGAGAATGCCTGAGATAAGGTTGGAAAAGGCGTCACGGGCGGCAAAACCCACGGTAAGACCGGCAATACCTAGCGAGGCTAATACGGAGGCGGTGTTGATGCCAGCGGCTGAGAGGGCGTTGAGTGCGCCAATGGTCAACACTGAGTACTTGGCAATAGCTTCCAGAAAAGTTACGGCCGTTTCGTCCAGGCGCGTGCGTTTCAGCAACGGCCTTAATATTCGTCGCACTAACCACCAAAATCCATAAAAAGCAGTAAAAACAACCAGGGCGACGATAATGTTCGCCAAAAAATCTGCGATATTGGTTCCCAACAAAGTAGGGTCGAAGATTTCGCGTAAGCGACCGGCTATACCGTTGAAAAACTCTTCCATTTTTTTACCTCAATCATGCAAAACCTGGGTGGATTACAACACGAATACCCATTTTAGATAGCTGCCTGGAAGGTAAACCTGATAGGGATGTTTGTCAAATGACTGTAATAGTGTGGGCGGGTAACGGCCGTTGCGTAATGGACTGTAATTCTCCTTTGTTAAACGCGTCACAACCTGCAGATTGTTTCGGATGTATCATGAAATCAAGAATTCCACAGATGGCAGCACACAACCATATAAAGCAAGTACGCGCTTTATCGCCCCAGACCAGTTTATCAAACCTGTGTCAGGGCAGGGAGGTGACTCATGCGTACGCTACTGGCTCTATTTACAATTTTCGGCTTTGGCGCTCTCGCATTTTCTACCTTGGAACCCCAAGGAACGGCAACCACCACCCTCACCTTTGCTGCCGCAAACAGCGTACCCGAAACGGCCGTAGATATTCTTACTCAGGTTGACCGCAGTGACGACACGATGGAATTGCTGCCCTGCACTTCCGCTGCCAATGACTGCACCCTTCGCAGCGCCATCACAATTGCAAACAATGATGCCCAGGCGACCACCATCACCTTTGCGGATCATTTCCTGATTTCCCTTCAGGCACCACTTCCCCCTCTCACAGAAGACGACACCACAATTTCTGCTTCAACTCGGGCAAGAAGTCCACATAAACGGTAACCAGTTAGGTGGCAGCGTTTTTTATATTTTGGGAAGCGGCATTCGCGTTGAAGGTCTGTATCTTTATGCCGCCGGACCAGGTTATGCCACACTAACTATTGGTGGCTCAGCCCAAAATGTGGCAGTTGTGCGCAATGTTATCGGCGATGACGATGCCCCCGCTGGCAACTGCGGCGTTAGTGAAGAAACCTATGCCGGTATTCTGATAGATGCGAAAGGCACTGATGTTGATAGGGTCCATGCATATATTGCTGAAAACATTATTGAGTGCATTCATGGGTCACCTGGTGTGGGTATACTCGTTGCCACGAATAATGTGGTTGTTGGCCACAGCGGTCAAGGTTGCAACCCTGACCAAGGCCAGAATGTAATTCGGTTAAACAATGGGCCAGCTATCAATTTAGGTGATCACAGTGGTAACACTGTCTGCTACAATCGAATCTACAGCAACGGCGGCAGCCTCATCGTTGGAAATTTTAACAACAACCTTTTCAATAATGACGTAGATTGAGCGGAATAAAAGTTACATTCTTTTATTTCATACTTGGCAAAAAGGGCTCATTTCTTAAAAACCTGACACAACATGTCAGGTTTTTTGATTAATGTAAAGTCTGCAAATTACTAGAATATGTGTTAAAATGGTACCGTAATTAGAACGCATGTTCACATAACGGAAGGAAAAATGGAACCGCAAAACATATTTGTGCATGGCGCCCAGCAGCACAATTTGAAACATATTGATGTCCACATTCCTCGTAACAAGCTGGTTGTCTTAACCGGCGTAAGCGGCAGCGGTAAATCTTCGTTGGCATTTGACACTATTTATGCCGAGGGACAGCGGCGTTACGTTGAAAGTCTTTCTGCCTTTGCACGACAGTTCATTGGCCAGATGGAAAAGCCTAAAGTGGATGCCATTACCGGTCTCAGCCCAGCCATCGCTATTGAGCAAAAAGCTGTCAGCAAAAACCCGCGCTCCACCGTAGGCACTGTTACCGAGGTGATGGATTATTTGCGGGTGCTGTTTGCGCGGGCTGGGGTGCCCCATTGCCCCGATTGCGGACGAGTTGTGCAGCCGCAGTCTGCGCAACAAATTGCTGACCAACTGGCTGCTTT
Source organism: uncultured Chloroflexia bacterium (assembly GCA_963695505.1). Classification (GTDB taxonomy): domain Bacteria; phylum Chloroflexota; class Anaerolineae; order Promineifilales; family Promineifilaceae; genus JACSRF01. Next base: position 333,342 of record CAVOGX010000021.1, read on the forward strand.
GCCCGCGGGCACGCGCTTTCAACTGCTTAGCCCCCATCGCCCGCAATCGCAAAGGGACCCATGCGGATGCCCTGTCGGCAGGCGCGGCAGCAAGGCTTTGTGCGTGCTCGCGTCAATGGTGAAATGGTCGATCTTTCCACCAGGCTGCCTAAACTGGACAAGAAAGCAAAACACACCATTGAATTGGTTGTGGACCGGCTTGTTAGTGCCCGAAATCCTGGATGAAGGTTTTTTGACCCGCTTGATGGACTCTGTGGAAACGACCTTGCGGATCTGCTGAAGGATCGCTGATAGCGGATTTGGGTGTCAGAAGAGCTTCTCCTCAGCGAACATAATGCCTGCCCGCATTGTGGCATCAGTTTTCCTGAACTTTCGCCACAGCTTGTTTAGCTTTAATTCACCCCTCGGCATGTGCCCTGATTGCCAGGGGATTGGCACCCAGATGCAGGTAGACCCTGACCTGATTATCGAGGACGCAACGCTTTCTATCATGGAAGGTGGCACTGCGTTGGTATGGCAATGTGCGCAAGAAGAAGAACAAGTGGACGACTTCACAGTTGGTAGCAATTGCCGACCATTATGGTGTTGACCTGGAAACGCCCTGGCAAGATTTGCCGGAGCATTTTCGCCACGCCTTATTTTATGGGTCGGGGGATGAGCAAATTCATTTTAAGTATGTGAACGAAACGGAGGTGAGTACGTGGCAAGGCGAAAGCAGACGGCCGATTAAGGGCATCATTCATCACATTAACCGGCTGTTTCGCCAGACCAACTCAGAATATACGCGCCGTTGGTATGCCAGCTTCATGAGTCAACCGACCATGCACCACCTGCGCTGGTACGCGCCTGCGCCCCGAAGCCCGCGCCGTCACGGTGGGCGGCAAGAGCATTACCGAAATTGGCAGCATGGCAATTGATGAGGCGCATGAATGGGTGACTTCTTTGTACGGCAGGGGAGCAAGGGAGCAAGGGAGAGGCGGAGCGGGTGTTAATGGTGCTCCTCTGCTCTTCAACCCCTCTGCTCCCTTGCAGAATGAAAGGTCCTTGTCTGAGGAACAATTTGAAATTGCCGAGGAAGTGCTGAAAGAAATCCGCGACCGGCTGCAATTTATGCTGAATGTGGGGCTGCATTACCTGACGCTGGATCGGGCCGCGCCGACGCTTTCTGGCGGCGAGGGGCAGCGCATTCGGCTGGCCAGCCAGATTGGCTGTGGGCTGGTGGGCGTGCTTTACATTTTGGATGAACCGTCGATTGGTCTGCATGCCCGCGACAACCGCGCCTTGATTGAAACGCTGCACCAACTGCGCGACATGGGTAATACGGTACTGGTGGTAGAGCATGATGAGGAAACGATGCGCGAGGCAGACTGGCTGATTGACCTGGGGCCGGGCGCAGGCGTAAAGGGCGGCGAGGTAATGTCCGCGGGCACTCCGCAGCAGGTGGCGGCTGATCCTCGATTCGCTGACGGGGCAGTATTTGTCGGGAGTAGAACGGGTGGTGGCGCCAAACGGCCGTTCCCGGCGCACTCCCGCAAATGGCAGTCTGAAGGCTGATAGGCGCACGTTTGCACAATCTCAAAAACGTCACCGTAGACTTCCCGCTGGGCACTATGATTTGTGTGACCGGGCGTCAGCGGCAGCGGCAAAAGCAGCCTGGTGGCGGAGACGCTGGAACCAGCTCTGGCCCGCGCCCTAAATCGTGCCCAGACCACACCTGGCCCTTATGACCGCTTGGCGGGGCTGGAGCATCTGGACAAGGTGATCAACATTACGCAAGACCCCATTGGCCGCACGCCGCGCTCTAATCCGGCGACTTACGTCAAGCTGTTTGATGAGATTCGCAAGGTGTTTGCGGCCACGCCAGAGGCGAAGATGCGCGGCTATAAGGCGGGGCGCTTTAGCTTTAACGTGAAGGGTGGCCGCTGTGACGCGTGTGCCGGGTACGGCCAGCGCAAGGTGGAGATGCACTTTTTGGCCGATGTGTGGGTGACGTGTCGGGAGTGTAACGGCCGTCGCTTTAACCGCGAAACCCTGGCCGTGACCTACAAAGGCAAAACCATCGCCGACGTGCTGGACATGGATGTGCAGGAGGCGCTGGACTTCTTCGCCAACCATCCCAAAATTTCGCGGCAGTTGCAAACCCTGCACGACGTGGGGCTGGACTACGTGAAGCTAGGGCAAAGCGCCCTGACCCTCAGCGGCGGCGAAGCGCAGCGCATTAAGCTGGCGAAGGAGTTGAGCCGAGTGGCCACCGGGCGCACGGTTTACATTTTGGATGAGCCGACCACCGGCCTGCACTTTGCCGACATTCAAAAGCTGCTGGATGTGCTGCACCGCCTGGTGGATGCGGGCAACACGGTGATTGTCATTGAGCATAACCTGGATGTCATCAAAACGGCCGATTACCTGATTGACCTGGGTCCGGAAGGCGGCGACGGCGGTGGGCGGGTGATTGCCACCGGCACGCCAGAGGAAGTGGCCCAGATTAATGCCGGTTATACAGGCAGGTTTTTACGAAAGGTGCTCGCGCTCCCGCTGTTTTCCTAAAAAACAGCAAGCTCTATGCGGCTGTTCAATTTGCCGGCAGATTCACACCTGAGCAAATTCACACAAAGAGCCCATTTGAACCGAATAATGGAATTGTTACATTAGCGTAAGCAATATGGCCAGGATGAAAAGACCAGTGGCGAGAAGTATTGGCACGCGATTTTCAAGGACAGCTTGCCAAAAAGTAACCGGGGCTGGGAGCGCATACCCTTTCATTGGGCGGCGCACGCGCCCTTCCAGCACCCCGCGAAACTCGCTGATTGAAGACGGCCGTTCATCGGGGTGCATTTCCATTGCCCACAAAATTGCTTCCGATACTTGAGGGTTCACCTGGGGATTAATGCGGTGCGGTGACCGTAGCGCATTGGGGTTGAGGAAGCGATAGCGGGCATCTGGAGGAGGTACGTCTGTCAGCAGGTGGTAGAAAGTGGCCCCCAACGCATAAATGTCGGTGCGCACGTCGGTGTGGCTGCTGTCTCCACCATACTGTTCTAAAGGCGTATAGAGGGCTGTTCCGCGCCCTTGCACCACGGTGATGGTGCGGCTGTCATCAGGGGCCATCAGCTTAACTAACCCAAAATCTACTAATTTAATGCGATTGTCGGGTGTGAGTTTGATGTTGGCCGGTTTTATGTCCCGGTGCAGCACTGGTGGGTCCTGGTGGTGCAGATAAGTCAGGCCGTCCATAATTTGAGCTGCCCATCCCAACACGGTTTCCTCGTTAAGTAAACGGCCGTTTGCCCGACTTTCGGCCAGCAGTTCCTTTAAATCCTTCCCCGGAACGTAGTCCATAACCAGGTATTCCCGACCATTGTCCGCGAAAAAATCCGACACTTTGGGCAGGTTGGGATGGTCTAACTGGGCTAAAATGCTGGCTTCCTGTAAAAATTGGGCCTGCATTTGTGTTTTGTCTTCTGCAGAAGCGGTGGGATCTGGCTGCACTTCTTTGATAGCGCAAAGTCGGCCTGGCAGGCGTAAATCCTCAGCGCGATAGACGCTGCCCATGCCTCCCTGACCGACGATATTGGTCAGACGATAGCGATTGCGTAGAATAGTACCATTCTGAAGTGGTGGTAACATAACGTTTCGTATTATAATCCATTTGTTGAAAAAGGTTGTCCCAAAGGAAGGAATGAACCATGGATGAAAAACCTGTCTTAATTGCGCGGGAGGGCCAGTTTGACGGTCAGCAGTGGACAATTGACCAGGATGAGTTTGTGATTGGCCGGGGAAGTGACTGTCAAGTCATTTTGCCGGAACGCCAGGTATCTCGTTATCATGCCAAAATTTGGTTTGAAAACGGCCGTTACCTGCTTGAGGACCTGGAGAGTAAAAATGGCACCCATCTCAATGGCGTGCCCGTGGAAGGTAAGGTCATGCTGCAAGATGGGGATGAAGTGTCTATTGCCCTGGCAGTCAAGCTTGTTTTTGTGGGCACAGACGCCACGCTGCCGTTGACCTTTGATCCGCCCCAGCAAGAAGGGAACCTGGTTATCGATCCGGCTCAACGAACCGTTACCGTCATGGGCAAAGAGCTTGATCCGCCTTTGTCATTGGCTCAGTTCCGCCTGCTCGAGCTGCTTTACGATGCCAATGGTGCTGTGTGCAGCCGAGATGCCATTGTGGATGTGGTATGGCCGGGTACCGATGGCCTGGGTGTGTCGGAGCAGGCCATTGATGCCCTGGTGCGCCGGCTGCGCGACCGATTGGCGGAATTAGATGAGTACAATTACGTGGTAACCGTGCGTGGGCACGGATTTCGCCTGGATAACGAACCCCATTAAAAAAAGAGATTAGAGATTGGAGACTAACCAATCAATAGTCTCCAGTCCCCAGTGCCCAATATTTTTATATGCGTGCCTTTATCAATTCTTTGACGGCACCTAAACGGCCGTTTAGCTCTTCCTGGCCCATTTCCTTTATCTGTCCTTCTACTGCTTCCAGCATTTTCAGCAGGTTGGGCGTGATCAGGTTTTGATTTTCATTGAGAATTTGCTCACGGGAAGCGGCTGAATCCGCTTCAAGTAGCTGGTTCAACAAAATGATCTCCGGCGGATATTGGCTTTCAACTTCCTTGATAATCAAAGATTGCACTTGTGACAATTCTTGCAGCCGCTTGTTGTCTCCTTGTTGTTCAGCCTGGGCAATGCTGGCAGACAGGATGTACATAAATGCGTCATCGAATGCGTCCATGTTATCCTTAACGGCCGTTGCCAGGTCGGGGGCTTGCAGCAATTCTTGTAACACCTTGCCAGCTTCATCTACCATGCGCTGCGATTCCTGGCGAATCGCTTCCTGCGCTTCGAGCAGGTCTGTACGTAGAGCAGCCAACTTTTGCGCCTTTGATGTTTCTCCAGCGGCCTCAAGTTTTTCAAGCTCATTGGTTATTTGGGCAAAAAACTCATAACTCAACGAACCCTGTACTGCGCCGACCATACCTGCCACAATCTGCTCATCATCAAGGTTTTGCATGATATGCTTAAGCAATATTTCTGGCGTTAAGCCGCCGGCTTTTTTTGCTTCCCGATTCAGGGCGTGCATGGCTAATTGCTGCTTCTCCATTTGCCGCCCGACTGGAGTTTCGCGCATCAGTTTCGCCCGCAAGTTGGTTAACTTGACCAACTCCTTTTCTTGCTGCGTTTGCTGAGCCATGTCCAGGTATTGTTGTAGCATGGCAAAAAAGGTTTCGTCGATTTCACCCACGCGTTCCTTAACCAGGTGATCAATCACATCTTTGTCCGCGCGCATAAGGTCATTAAGCAGTTCGGATTGTTTTCGCTGCCGCTCAATCATCTCTTTTGTAATCCCTTCCGTCTCCAGCACCTTTTCGTAAAATGTTTGCATATTCAGGATGGTTTGGGGTTGGAAAAGATACCCTTTCCGTTTTTCCGGGGGCAGGCTGTCGACAACCTGCCGTGTCAGGCGGCCAATAAGCTGCTCTCGTTCCATTTGCTTCATCGGCATTTCGTGCGGAATATGAATCATGAACAGCTCGTGGGCTGAATCGTGATAAACCAGAGGCGATGCAAGCTGCCCTCCTGCACCGCAGCGCGGGCAAACAGCCACATTGAGCTGACCAGCCATCAGCATTTGTTTTAATTCCGGGTTCAAATCAATATTAATAACCTGGTTGATTTCAGCAACAAAGGGCGTCCCGCATTGGGGACATTGAATTTGGGTTTGCATAATTACTCCATTTAATTTCTTGGTAATGAAAAGGTAAAGGTGGTACCGGGACCGTCGGGGTTGTTGGCAAACCAGATACGGCCGTTATGCGCCTCAATGATAGCCTTTGTCAGGAACAAACCCAAACCTGTGCCCTCTGTTTTACGGCTTAGGGCATTGTCCAGCCGCGAAAACTTCTGGAATATACGGTGCTGCTCATGCTCCGGAATACCAATACCCTCGTCCTTCACAAAGAGGATAATATGTTCTGGATGCGCTGCCCCGCCTACGACAACTTCTCCGCCATCTGGAGAATACTTGATGGCGTTGCTTATCAAATTATTTAAAACCTGCCCTAACCGGCGTTCGTCACCGTAGATAGTGGGGTAATCAGGTGGAAAAGCAAGAGTGATGGTGTGTTGTTCACTTTGATTGCGGAATTTTCGTACCGTTTCGACGGCTATTTTTTCCAGATTTACATCCTCATGCACTTCCAGGCTAAAAGTTCCGGCTTGTAAACGCGAGGCTTCTAGCAGGTTGTCGATGAGACTGGTGAGATTATCCGCTTCCTCTTCGATAACTGTCAATGATTCCTGCAGAATTTCAGGCGCCCAGTTGGCGTCTTGCCTTCGCAGCGTGCCTGCATACCCCTTGATGATGGAAACCGGCGTTTTCAACTCGTGGCTGACGACAGAGATGAAGGTTTTTTGCAAAGCTTCCTCTTCACGATAACGCGTCAAGTCGCGCACGTTAGCGATGATATTGGTCATACGGCCGTTTTCGTCCATTAGCGGTGCGTAGGTAATGCTCAGGCTAACCCGTTCTTGAACCGGCTGATAATATGAATTCTTTGGGCGTTCAAACTCGCCTTCCACGTAAAGGTGAGCTGCCCCAGGCAGGGGCCAACCATTTTCCAGGGCGTCATTGAGATCGCCCTCGGTGCGCAGTGCCCGCCAACGAATTACATCATCGTGATACTGTCCAATGGCATCTGCTGCTAGCCAGCCGGTCATTTGACTCAGCGCTTTATTAAATACCGTGATGCGCAGCGCCGGGTTCAAAATCATGACACCATCGGCGCTTTGTTCCAAAATGGCCCCTAAACGCTGCTTTTCCTGGTTAATCTCCTGGTAAAGGCGCGCGTTTTTTACCGCAATTGCCGCTTGTTCAGCAAAACTTTGCAGAAGCTTAGCCGCGTCATCTATGAATACGTAATTCCCTGATTGAAATACATAAATCAGGCCAATGACATCATTACCGCTAATCATTGGCAGGCGCAGCACTTTAGTCAGCCCCAGGTCAGCCTTACGCGCCACTTCATTAAGCCGCCGCGTCAATTCAGGGATTACCTCGTGTTCTTGCCCTTCACGATAAGGTAACCCCTTCATCAAAGGGGCGAAATGGTCGACCAGGTGAGGCGGAATGCCATAAACCGCCGCCACCCGAAATGTCTCCATGCTGGGTTCTACCAGCACAATCATGCCAGCGCGCCCCGAGACCAGCTCAACTGAAGCTTGCAATATCAGCCGCAGCAGATCGTGCAGGTCTAATTCGGCCGTAAGCGCCCTGGTGATGGCTAATAAATATTCTCGTTGCAGCACCCGTATATCTACCAGTGCTCTTGCCATCTTCTACTCCTGTTTCAAAGCCGTGCGATTGTAGCATAGGCCTTTCCATTTGATAAGCCTTGACTGCCACAGGCTATACCATACTGTCTAAGTCTTGGATTTAGATAAAAATGAGAGAAATAAGATATATTCGCAGACCATGCCGAATCAATCCAAAAATGATAATATCTGTCTTTGAAATGGAGGTTGATTTAATGGATAAGGGTCGTTTACAGGAAACAGAATACCTTCGCGATAATCAATATAAAGACTCCGAGTTTTTGGCTGCCCGTGCCCGGCTTCACCAGCGCTTCAGCACCGCAAACATTGACTGGAACCATTGGGTTTTTGACCACCTTGAACTTGAGGCTGGGGACACTGTGTTAGAGTGCGGCTGTGGTCCGGGTTGGTTATGGCGCGCAAACCTGACAAATCTGCCCGAGTCATGTCAGATAACCTTGACCGATCTCTCGCCGGGCATGGTTGCGGAAGCGGCCTCCGCCCTTGGCGAAGTACCCCACCATTTCCGATTTCAAACCGCTGATATTCAAGAACTATCATTTGCAGACGCATCATTTGACCGGGTGATTGCCAATCACATGCTTTACCATGTCCCAGATATTGCTAGAGCATTGGGCGAGGTTAAGCGCGTTCTAAAACCTGGTGGCCGTTTCTTTGCCGTGACCAATGGCGAGAACCACATGCGCGAGCTCAAGGAAATGCGAGAAGATGCTTTGCATTACATTGGCTTAGCCAAGGGAGATATTCCGTCAGTAAACTTGCCGTTTCGCCTGGAAAATGGCGCGGCAATCCTGACGCCCTTTTTCTCAGATGTGCAGTTGTTTCATTATGAGGATGGCTTGTTGGTGACTGAGGTTCAGCCACTGGTTGATTATGCTTTTTCGTCAAATGAGGCCCGGGGCATGCTGACAATTGAGCGGCTGGCACGCATCCGGCAGTTTGTGGCGGACCGCATGACGGCTTCAGGCGGCGTGTTGCGCATTACAAAGGCGGTAGGCTTGTTTGTGGCGGTGAAAGCCGCGTGATTGCTGTAGGTGAAAAGGCTCCACACATTTCGGCAACGGCCGTTTCCTCCAACCGCCCTTTTGCCCTTCAGGAATGGCTTGGTCAGCCCGTGCTGTTGTTGTTTGTCGATTTCCGCACGGCGACACAAACACAGGATGTGGCTAAGAAACTACGCCGGGTATACCCGCAGCACACCACGGTATTGCTGGTTATTGTGGTTGATTTACACGTTGTGCCCCGGGCGATGCGCGGTGTAGCCCGAGCCGCCATGGCGTCTGCTCTAGGTGACGCTGCCCGGCAGATTCCTGATGGTTATGACCCTGCTGACCAACTTATTGTTCTACCCGATTGGGATGGGAAGATATGTGCGGCTTATGCAGTGAAACAGCCAGGAGTGGAAATGGGGTTGGTGCTGCTAGATGATAACGGCCGTATCCATGCCACCTATCAGGGGCCGCAGCCGGCGGAACAGGCCCTGAGCCTGGTTACAAATTTAATTGGACGATAATCAATTCAACAAAAGCTTACTATCATGAAGTCAAGTCCTTTTTGTAAAGGCGAAAAACAGACAGGGGAGATGAACAGGCAAAAAGTAAAGAGCTGCCGCCATCAGGAAACCATATGAACCGGGTGACAACCACCAAGCCAGGCCGACAACTGGGTCCAAAAACAAAGGCCACTGCCAAGAGGCAGGCGGGGCAGGGCAGCCTATCCTGGTATTCGAGTGTGCCAGGGGCAGGGACTCACCTTACGTTATCCAGGCAATCTGCGCCAAAGTCCATGGTAAGGGGCTGGTTAAGCTTTAGAACGAGGGTCTGGTTAGCCTCATGGAGCAAAACAACCGGCCCCGGACTCCGCCCAAGGGTTTGGGCTCAGGATGAAGTTGTGGCCAGCGACGACAACCGGGTCTTTGGCCCGCGACGCAGCTGGGGATGGTTTAAGCTAAGTCATGGGTTCACCTCGCAGAATAAGTGTATCAGCCCGTTGGTCACGGAGTGTGGCCCAGAGGATACCCACTGCACGCCGGATAACAGCGACGCGGGCGACACCCACAGGCTTGGTTTGCTTGAGATGGTGGTAGTAAGCCCGCAGGACAGGTTGATGCAAAATCAGCCCATTGAGCAAGTCATTGAGGGCGCGGCGCAGGTAAATGTCACCGGTTTTAGTGACTGCTTTGCCTTTGCCCTGGCGCTGACGGACGCCGGAATCATCCCGACCGCTCACCAGGCCGGAACGACGAAAGAGCTGGCGGGCACAGCGATAGTTGGCCGGGTCACCAGCCGCAGCGGCCAGACTGGCCACACGAATAGGCGGCAAGCCTTTGAACTGGGTCAGAAACTGGTACGGGGTATGGGCCAGTTTTTGTTGCAGTTGATGGTTATAGTGGTCAATACGGGCGGAGACCTGGTTCAGGGTCTGCAAATCGGTGGTCAGCAATTGGCGGCGGATGACTACCACCTCCGGGTCAGGCCAGAGCACTTTTTGGGCATAAGCGATGATGCGGGCAGCGGTGTGCGGCCCCATACGGCAATCATGCTGATGGAAAAAGGTCACCAGGTTGGCTGGAGACAGGGCGGCCAACTCTCTGGGGTCAGGGCAAATACGAACCAGGTTTTGCAGCGTCTGGCATTGCCAGAAATCAGTGGCAAACAGCGGCTCGTAGCGTTCTTGGATGGCTACCTTGGTCAGAATCAGACCAGGGAAAATGCGGTCCAGATGGCCGATAACCCGATTTTTGTAGATGGTCTGGATTTTGAGTTCGCCCAGACGGGCGCGGTCCAACTGCTGCAACTGCAAGTAAATGCCCGTCGGCGGTCGGAAGGGAGAGCCTTCTCCCCGCCGCAGCAAGTCACCAATGGCGGCCACGTCAATCTCATCATCCTTTTCGTGGGCCATCATCTGCTGGCGGCGGTTTTCTTTGACCGCAAAACTATTCACAATGGTGACCTTTTGACCCGTCTGTTGGATGTGACGGGCCAGATTCTCGTAGTAATGGCCGGTGGGTTCCATGCCCACCAAAACCACCTGCGCGCCGTTGGTGGCAGTGGCTGCCTCGACCGCCTGGCACAACTGGTCAAACCCGGTGCGGAAGATGTCGATCTCGAAACTGGGGGTAACGATCTCCCCCAAGCCGTTGTGCAGCAGCACAACATGGAAATCTTTGCTAACATCTATCGAGACGCACAGGATTTGCTCCGGGCAGACGCCGCGGACCAGGTCGGCGAAGGCTTGGCCCCGCCAGCCGCGCAGGTGAGGCCGTTGGTTTGGTTTCATGAGAGCCTCCTTTTTGTTGCTTTGTCGGTGACATGGGACGGGATTGGCGCGGGGCGAAAAGCCTGTGCGTCTTCCATTTTTCGTGCTGGATGCCAATCCCTCCCACCGACTGATAGGAGATACTCTAACCAATCCGACGGTTTTGTTAAAGTTCGATTTTTTTCATAATACCAGGAGCAATCATGGAATATAAACAGTTAGGACGTACCGGTTTGCAAGTTAGCCCGTTGTGTTTAGGGACGATGAACTTTGGCCCCCAAACGAGTGAAGATGACAGCTATGCCATCATGGACCAGGCGCTGGAAATGGGTATCAACTTTTTTGATACAGCCAACGTCTATGGCTGGAAGTTGGGCGAGGGGGTAACAGAGCAAATTATTGGGCGCTGGTTTGCCCAAGGGGGCGGAAGGCGCGAAAAGGTGGTGCTGGCGACCAAAGTTTATGGCCGAATGGGGGAATGGCCTAATGAATCCCGCCTGTCAGCCCTGCACATAAAACGCGCCTGCGAAGAAAGCCTGCGCCGTATGCAGACTGACTACATTGACCTCTACCAGATGCACCACGTGGACCGCAACACACCCTGGGAAGAGATCTGGCAGGCCATGGAGCAGCTTGTGCGCGAAGGAAAAGTGCTTTACGCGGGCAGCAGCAATTTTGCCGGTTGGCACATTGCCCAGGCCAATGAAGCGGCCAAGGCGCGCCACTTCATGGGTTTGGTTTCTGAGCAAAGCCTATACAACCTCAATGCTCGCACCATTGAATTGGAAGTGGTGCCAGCGTGCGAATATTATGGCCTGGGGCTGATCCCCTGGAGCCCGCTGGGGGGTGGTTTACTGGGCGGGGTGCTGAAGAAAATTGAGGAAGGTCGCCGCGCCAGCGAGCGCGTGCAGAAACAAATTGAGAAGCACCGCCCGCAGCTAGAGCAGTGGGAATCTTTTTGTGAGAATTTGGGTGAAGACCCTGCTGACGTAGCCCTGGCGTGGCTGCTGCATCAGAAGGCGGTGACCGCACCCATTATTGGCCCGCGCACCATGGCGCAGCTCACCGGCAGCGCCCGCGCCTTAGAGATTACGCTAAGTGCGGAGCAGTTGGCGAAGCTGGATGAGATGTGGCCTGGTCCCGGCGGACCAGCTCCGGAAGCGTATGCCTGGTAAATCTTAGCGCGAACCCCTCTGCTGGAAATAATTGGCGGGGGTTTGTGTTTGGGTGTAACGGTTGAAACGGCCGTATATCTCTCTGCTTTTTAATCACATGGATGCCTGGCAGGCTGCCATCATCATCGCAGCTCTAGCCTTGTTGGTGCATGATGACGTAACCGCGCGCACCCTGCTGCTGCTGTCTGGCGTGGGGGTCGGTTACTGGCTGGCCTTTGCTCTCAACGATTTTTACGACGCTCCATACGATGCATTAGATGCAGCAAAGGGGCGTCGTAACTTTTTTGTGTCTGTACCACCGGCGCAGCGCCAGCGTTGGAAGGTTGTACTCTGGTTAATTGGGCTGTTCCCAGCCGTGACTCTTCTGCAATTTGGCTGGCGGGCGCTTTTCGTCTTCACTCTCTCGGTTTTTATCATGTGGGCTTATTCAGCACCGCCACTGCGTTTGAAGGGGCGACCTGGTCTGGATGTGCTGACACACGCCGTATTTGTCGAATCTTACCCATATGTGGTGATGCTGCTGCTTACTAGCGCGCGCCTCACCTGGTTAGATGGCGTAATTGTGGGTGTTATTTTCCTGGCTTCCTTAACGGCCCAGCTAGAACAGCAGGTACGGGACATTGCCGTGGACGCTCAGGCGGAACGCAACTTTACGATTGTGCTGGGTCGTGAACGAACTCGGCGTTTGCTGCAGGGGGCAACGACGATCATGGTACTGTTTGCTACCTACCATGTGTATTTGGGCACTTTCCCTCTCTATTTTGTACCGATTGGCCTCATAAGCTTACCGGCTATGCTGCACCGCTTCTTACGCCCCCGAGAGGCGGATCGTTCGGAAAAGCTGGTATTGGTTTCGACTTCGGTTGCCTTTGTGTATACGATTGGCTTGTTGGTTGTGTTAGGGTAGCTGGCTGGAGATAAATTTTTGACGGAAACGACCGTTCCCGCTAGAATATTGCCATCATGAACCCATGTAGAGGTGAGAAGCGGCGATGAGGCCGCCCAAACCCATAAACTGCGTAGGCGACCTGCACGCCCTACTGCCATATAGGTAGTAGGGCGTTTTTGTTGGTAAATTGGGTGTGCTGGTTGGTAAGCGGTTCAGGCTCGCCAACTATTAAACCAACTAACCAACGAATTATCCATCACGGAGGTGTCAATGTGAGATTGTTTTGGGAAATCACCCGCCGCTCTTATCGGCGCTTCATGACTTACCGGGCGGCGGCACTGGCCGGGTTGGTGACCAATTTTTTCTTTGGCCTGCTGCGTGTGTCGGTGCTGCTGGCGCTGTATGACGGCCGTTCCGAAGTAGCAGGCTATACCGTTTCCGGCATCATCACCTACACCGCGCTCACCCAGGCCGTTATCGCTTACTTAAGCATGTTTGGCTGGTATGACCTGATGCAGTCGGTTTATACAGGCGAAGTAGCGACAGACCTGTTGAAGCCTTTGAGCCTCTTTCGCTTCTGGCTGGCCCAGGATTTGGGGCGTGCGGCCGTCAATTTACTACTGCGCGGTTTTACGATTATGCTCATTTATGGGTTGATTTTTGACCTGACATACCCGGAAACGGCCGTGCAGTGGATAGCCCTCCTGGTCACAATAATCTTGAGTTGGCTCCTTAGTTTCGCCTGGCGCTTCCTGGTTAACCTGCCGGCTTTCTGGACCCCCAACGCTCGCGGCGTGTTGCGCCTGGGTTTTGTGCTGTCCTGGTTCTTTTCCGGATTTTTAATGCCCCTGCGTTTCCTACCTGAATGGGTGCAGCGTTTAGCTTACTTCACGCCATTCCCACACATGCTTAACTCGGTCGTGGAGGTGTACGTGGGGGTGCTGCAGGGGCCAGAACTGCTGCGCGTGCTGCTCATCCAGGCCGCCTGGGTGTTTGGCCTGGTGCTGGCGGGGCAAATGGTGCTGAAAACGGCCGTGCGCCGCCTTGTCATTTTAGGGGGATGATACTGTCTGAATGAAACGGACATCTGGAGAAGCTATGCACCATACAATTTACATTTACCGCCGCTTACTAGGCGTGCAGTTGCGCAGCCAGTTGCAGTATCGCTTTGCCTTCTTTATGGACTTATTGACAACCGGGCTCATTGTTGGATTTGAATTTGGTTCTCTTGCTCTTGTCTTACAGCGTTTTGAGCAGATTCGCGGCTGGACGATTGGGGAGGTGGCCTTTCTCTACGGCATGGTGGAAATCGCCTTTGGGCTGATGGACATGGTATTTTCCGGGTTTGATCCGGCTCGCTTTGGGCAGGAAATTCGCCGGGGCACCTTTGACCAGATATTACTGCGACCTGTTAATGTGACCATGCAAGTGCTGACGCTGGACTTTGCCCTGCGACGCCTGGCAAAAATCGCTGTGGGCATTGGTATCTTAGCCCTGGGGCTCAGCCAGATTGACGTGACCTGGACAACCGCCAAGCTGCTCTACCTGCCCTTGGTAATTGGCGGCATGTTCTGTTTTTTTGGTGGGCTGTTTGTCATCGGCGCTACCATCACCTTTTGGACGGTAGAGTCTATCGAAGTGATGAATATCTTGACATACGGTGGCAGTTTTACCATTTCTTACCCCATGAGCATTTACCCGGACGCTCTGCGCCGCTTTTTTACGTATGTGGTGCCCGCCATTTTTTTAAACTACTATCCCGCCCTTTATTTTTTAGACAAGCCAGACCCATTTAACTTCCCCGCTTTTGCTCCCTGGCTGTCTCCGCTGGTGGGAATGATCACGTTGGCGCTGGCACTGGTTTTTTGGCGGTATGGCATTGCCCATTACCAAAGCACGGGCACGTGAGATTGAGATAGAGGATGGAGGAAGAGGTAGAGGAGGAGTTGTCCTCCATTATCTCACACACTTTTTTCCCAGGAGGCAAGGATGATTCAGGTACAAAACTTGCAGAAGCATTTCAAAATAGCCAAGCATCATCGGGGGACGTTGGGGACAGTGCGCAATTTATTGACGCGCGAGTACCGGTTGGTGCGGGCGGTAGATGGGATCAGTTTCTCAATTGCGCCCGGCGAATTGGTGGGCTACCTTGGCCCAAACGGCGCGGGCAAATCAACGACGATCAAAATGCTGACGGGGCTGCTGGTGCCCACAGGGGGCGAACTGGTGGTAAACGGCCGTATTCCCTGGAAAGAAAGGCAACAATACGTGGCCGACATCGGCGTGGTTTTTGGGCAGCGTACGACGTTGTGGTGGGACCTGCCCGTCATCGAATCACTGGAACTCTTGCAGCACGTTTACCGAGTCCCTGCCGGCCGTTTTCGCCAAAACCTGGCTGAATTTACCCAGTTACTTGAACTGGAGCCTTTCCTCAACACGCCGGTGCGCTCCCTTTCGTTGGGCCAGAGGATGCGGGCCGACATTTGCGCCGCTCTGCTCCACGACCCTGCGCTGCTATTTTTGGATGAGCCGACCATTGGCCTGGATGTGGTGGCCAAGGAACGTATCCGCCAGTTTATCCGCCATGTGAACGGCGAGCGGGGCACGACCATTATTCTCACTACGCACGACCTGCAAGACGTGGAGAAGTTGTGCGAGCGGGTGATGATTATCGATAACGGCCGTCTCCTCTTTGATGG
This sequence comes from uncultured Chloroflexia bacterium, assembly GCA_963695505.1. Classification (GTDB taxonomy): domain Bacteria; phylum Chloroflexota; class Anaerolineae; order Promineifilales; family Promineifilaceae; genus JACSRF01. Next base: position 348,703 of record CAVOGX010000021.1, read on the forward strand.
CCAGCTCGATGAGCTGCGTGCGCGTTTCGATGGGCAGCGGGAGCTGCTGGTAGACTTTGCCGAGCCTTACGACGAAGTAGCCGTTGCGGGTGCCGAGGTGGTATCACAAGAAAAAATGAGCGCGATTTACTGCTTTCGCAGTGAGGAAGCGGCAGCATCTGAACTCATTGGACGCATATCCCAACGCTTTCGCATTCGCGACCTGGCCGTGCGCGAGCCTGATATTGAGGCCACTATTCGGCGGATTTACGAGGAAAAGCTGCTAGAGAAATGATGGGAAGCTGGGGCAAAAAAACTGAGGAAAATAGCTGTTAGCCGCCTGCGCGCTTTGCCGTGTACCCCTGTTTTTGCAGTTCGGCAACAATGGTATCACGGTGGTCACCCTGAATTTCGATAACGCCATCGCGAATGGTGCCGCCGCTGCCGCATTTCCGCTTGAGAATTGTGGCCATTTCTTTTAGCTGGTCTTCCCTTAGCGGCAGCCCGGTAATGATGGTGACGCCTTTGCCCTTGCGTCCCTTTGTTTCGCGACCCACGCGTACGATGCCATCCCCCCTGGGAACTGCTTTCTGCTGGCGGCACGTGCATTGGGTAACAGGCTGGCGGCAGTTAGGGCACATCCTGCCCTTGGTGGTGGAATAAACAAGCTTGTTTTTTCGTTTTTTCATGATGGATGCCAGTGTGTGGTAAGCCAACTTTTAAGCGATTCATCCATGGGCAGCGCCGTTAGCTGTTCTAGTTTGTCGGCCAGCAGATCGTACCGGGTGGTAATCAGGTCATTTACGCGGGCAGGGCGGCGGTTAGCCGGGTATTCCCGGTGCATGTGCAAAGGGTAATTAACCAGGTATGGCAGCAGCAGCATCTCTGATGGCGGCATATGGTACAGCAGAACCCCTGCCAAAACGGCCTGGTGAATGAAAATGCGGTACAAAAAATCTTGTTCGTAAAATGGGGTGAAGTCAGGGTGTTCGTAAAGGGCATCGAAGGTTTCCCGCCATTTTTGCAGCAGGCTGCGTTCGGGACGCACAGCCAGCAGACCGGCATTGAAATACGGCCGTAACTGCACCTCATCTACGCTGGTTACCATGGGACAAAGCTGGCTGGCTGCTACGCCGCAGCGGTCATACACAGCCTGCCAGAAAGCGTTTGGCGGTTCAGTAAAAGGGGAGCCAATGTTGGCGTGATCCACTGGCCGGTAGCCCAATGTTTTGCCTGCAGGCAGCAGCAAAGGGTTAGGTTCCTGAAGCACCAGGGCGTCGGTGTCCATCCACGCCAGAACGGCCGTTTCTCCCGCTACCTTCTCCTCCACCGCGGCGGCGGCGTAAACCTTGGCGGCAAAAGGGAAGCGCAGCGCTGATTCTTCCAGGTTGAAAGGTACAAGCGCCACGTCTAACTCGTCCAGGGCTTCGCGAGTTTCATCTGCCAGCACCTTACCCATTTCCGGCAGTGCTGCCCAAATCGGCTGTTGTGCCAGCCCGCCGCCAAAGGTGCGAATGCTGCGCGCCAGCAGCAGCCCTTGCTGCTCCAGGCTTCCAGGGGCGATGAGAAAGGCAAAAGTCAACGGCACCAGGTCAGGATTCATGGCTTGCGAAAGCGCAGCGTATAGGTAAACCAGTTACCAAGCTGCTGTTCATAATTGAAACCGGCACGCATGCCGCTGGCTTAGGTGCGCCTAGCTCGCAGCAGCCAGCCGACTTGAACACGCGTATCTGCAGGCAGGTCCTGTTCGTCAATGACGGCAAGCGCGATCAAGCTTGTCGTAATTGTGCACGCCTTCTGCTTGCGCGCCTGGTCGAGGTGGGCAATCATTTTGGGCTCGATGTCAACGCTGGTGAGTGGCCCTTAGGACCCAGGTAGAGGGCGGTGGCTACAGAGTAACGGCCGTTTCCCGGCCCCACCAGTACGCGCATGCCCGGCTCCAGGCCGTGACGCGCAGGCATTTCTTCTGGTGGCTGACCTTCGCCGCCAGGGTTGTCAATCACGACCATGAACTGCGGCATGAATTGGAGGCGAACCAGCCGCACCAGCGCCAGCCAGCCGATGAATACCAGGGATCTGCAAACGGATGAACGTACGAGCGGCGATCACCAATCCTGTGGCGAATTCGGCATATCGGCGTAGCAATTCGGCTTGGCATCTTCCAGGCGGGTGCGCAGCACCGTGACCAGGATGAGGCCCAGCCCGGGGAGCAGCGCCCACAGGGCATTGAGCATCAGTGGAAAGGCTAACGCCGCCCACAAACTGGCGGCGTAAGCGGGATGGCGCACCAGGGCGTAAGGACCGCCGCTGACAACCGTTTGCCCCCGGTCTTTTTGGATGCGTACCACGGCCGAAAAATATTGGTTGACCACCATAGCCCATACGGCCATGCCGTAAGCCACAGCGACAATTGCTGCGCCAACGATGGAAACGGCCGTGGGCAGAATAGGAGACCATTCCCAGCGGTGGTCTAGCCCGGCCACCAGGGACATGAGGGTGGGGCCAACGATGCCGACGAGGGTAGCCAGCCAGCGGTCTTCTGCCTTGGTGCCGGCTGCGCTGGTAAATTGGGCGCGTTCGCGCAGCAGGTCGGGGTTTTTGAACCAGGTGACAATGCGGCTGCCAAAAGTAGCCAGTAAAAGGAGTGTTGTGTACACCCAGGCCATGGGCCAGCGCACCGTCCCGGCGGCAATGAAGAGCATGGCCGGTACCAGAAAGATGTACAGCAAGAAGCCCACCAGGGCCCGGGCCAGGTTGCGCTGCCGGGCTGCTGGCTCTGGCTTCTGCTGTTGGTTGGCAGGACTATTCATGGCTCCATTCCTTCACACAGATTCCCTTTACCTGCAAGTGTATGCCAGCAGGCTGATGCTTGTCTAGGGAAAACGGCATTAACCAACTCCTAACTACACAAGGGCTACTCGTTGTGTGGTGCAGTTTAAGTTGGTTCGCGGAAAGATTTTAGGTTTATTTCATGCGCCTTCCAATATGGCATTGAGGCTGGTTACGTCTTCGTTGGTCAGTGCCCAATCGGCAGCTTTGGCGTTGGCTTGCAGGTGTTCCAGCTTCGTCAGCCCAGAAATGACTGAGCAAACGGTGGGTTGCGCCAACAGCCAGGCGTGGGCCAGTTCGGCCATCGTGTGGTCCCGTTCTTCTGCCCAGGCGGTCAGCTTTTCGACGATGGTGTAATTGGCGTCGGTCATGTAGCCCTGCACGTAGCTGCTGCGCTCGCCGCGCGAGCCTTGTGGTGCACTAGAGTCCCTTTTGTATTTGCCGGTGAGGAAGCCGCCCGCCAGCGGAAAGTAAGGGATGAAACCCACATTGTGTTCCATGCAGTAGGGAATCACTTCCTTTTCGACTTCACGCTCCAGCATGTGGTAGTGGGACTGCACGGTGACAAAGGAGGCCCAGCCGTGGAATTCGGCCAAAAGGTTGGCCTTGGCCAACTGCCAGGCTGCGTAGGCAGAGGCGCCAATGTAGCGCACTTTGCCGCTGCGCACCAGGTCGTCCAGGGCGCGCATCGTTTCGGCGATGGGTGTGGTGGCGTCCCAGCGGTGCATCTGGTACAGGTCGATGTGGTCGGTTTGCAGGCGGCGCAGGCTGGCTTCGACGCCGTTCATGATGTGGTAGCGGGATGCGCCATAGTCGTTGGGGCCGTCGCCGGTCTTGAAATAGACCTTGGTGGCGACGACAAAGCGGTCCCATTTGCCTTGCAGGGCGACACCAAGGGTCTCTTCGGAACGGCCGTTTTGATACACATCGGCCGTGTCGATGAAGTTGATGCCCAAATCCAGCGCGGCGTCGATGACGTTGTTCACACCTTCCTGGTCTACCGGGCCACCAAACTGGTTGGTGCCCATGCCAATGACCGAAACGCGCACGCCGCTGTTGCCTAGTTGTCGATATTCCATCTGTTTGCTCCTTTCCATTTATGTGCAGGATACAGGATACATTTTACACGCAATCTGTAAGCTGTAACCTGCAACTTGCTTTAGTCTCGTTCTTCGTAAACGAAACGGCGCACGCGCTCAGCCACGGCTGCCGGATCTACCTGGGTACGGGCCATGCCGGTCTCGATGGCGGTGCGGGCTACGGCTTCTGCAACGGCAGGCGCTACCGAAAAGTCAGTGCCTTTGGGGATAATCCAATCCGGCCGCAAATCCTTGTCGGCGACTAATCTGGCAATGGCTTCTGCCGCAGCTATCTTCATCTCGTCGGTGATGTTGGGCACGCGGGCGTCCAGCGCGCCGCGGAAGATGCCAGGGAAGGCCAGGGAGTTATTCACCTGGTTAGGCAGGTCGCTGCGCCCGGTGGCGACAATGGCTGCGCCAGCCTCCAAAGCCAGATCAGGCATTATTTCCGGCATGGGGTTGGCCAGACCAAAGATGAAGGGGTCCTTGGCCATGGTCTTGACCATTTCCGGCTTTAGCGCCCCGGCGACCGAAAGGCCAATGAAGACGTCTCGCCCCTGAACGGCCGTTGCCAGGTCGCCCTGCAGCATTTCGGGGTTGGTGATTTCCGCCATTTCGTCCTTGATCCAGTTTTGGCCTTTGCGCCCTTTGTAAATGATGCCCCGGCTGTCTAGCAAAATGACGTTTTTCAGGCCGCGGGCCATGAGCAATTTGGTGACGGCGATGGCTGAAGCGCCCGCGCCGTTGACGACAACTGACAAATCGCTGATTTTCTTGCCGGTCAGGCGGCAGGCATTCATGATGCCAGCCAGAGCGACAACGGCCGTTCCATGCTGGTCGTCGTGGAAAATGGGGATGTCCGTCTCTTCCCGCAGCCGCTTTTCGATGTAGAAACAGCGCGGCGCACTGATGTCTTCCAGGTTAATGCCGCCAAAGGTGGGTTCCAGCCGCTTCACAATCTCCACAATTTCGTCGGCGTCCTGGGTATTAACGCAAATCGGGAATGCTTCCACACCAGCAAAGGTGTGGAACAGGATGGCCTTGCCTTCCATCACCGGCAGTGCCGCCCGCCCGCCAATATTGCCCAGCCCCAAAACGGCCGTGCCGTCGCTGACCACTCCCACCAGGTTTGCCCGTGGCGTCAGCTCAAACACCTGCCCTGGGTCATTTTGTATCAGCTTGGCCGGCTCCATGGCGCGCGGCATCAGGTAAAACTGCTTCAAAATGTTCTCGTCTTTGACCGGAATCTTGCTGTAAATTTCCAGAAGCCCTTGGAAACGCTCGTGCTGCTCCAGAGACTCCTCCGAAACCGTCATTTCGCGGCTGCTTTTGGGCGGAATGGGGAAATGCCCTTCATACACATAACGGCGCGTGCGTTCGGCAATTTCCGCCGGATTCACCTCCGGTTTGCGCGAACAACCAGCAGCAATGACAGCGCGAGCTACCGCTTCAGCCACTTTCGGGGCCACGCTGTAGTCCAACATTTTGGGATAGATGTAGTCAGGGTTCAAATCTTCAGGGGCAATGGTATTGGCTATCGCTTCGGCAGCGGCAATTTGCGCCGACACGGGGAAATGGCTGGCGCGGGCGTCAAGCAGGCCGCGGAAAATGCCGGGGACCACCATTGCAATGTCCATGTGGTTTGGGTAGGAAGAGTGGGAGGTGGCGACAACGGCCGCTCCGGCGGCTGCGGCTTTGTGCGGAGTAAGTTCCAGAGGTGAGGCGAACATGAAGAGGATGGGATCTTTGGCCATAGTTTGAATGGATTCGGCCGTTAGCTGGTCACTGTTGTGGAAACCGATGTAAACATCCGCCCCTTTCAGCAGTTCTAGTAGGTTGCCTTCCTCATTTTCCGGGTTGCTGTGCTGGGCGATCTCCCACTTGGCCCAGTTCATATTTAGCGGCCGATATTTGTAAATGGCACCTTCCTGGTCGCAGACGATGACTTTTTTGAGGCCGTATTTATTGAGCAAACCTGCCGTGCCCAAACCAGCCGTTCCCGCGCCATTAATGACAATGCGCATTTGGGCTAATTCTTTGCCCACCAGCTTGGCGGCATTGAGCAAGCCGGCCAGGACGCCAATAGCGATCCCTTCACGATGGTTATTAAGCACAGGTATGTTCAGAGATCTTTCAAGCTGGTTGGTGACTGCCAACCCGTGTGGTGAGGCAATGTCTTCAATGCTTATGGCGCCAAATGTGGGCCCTAAATTGAGGATGGTGTCCACAATCTCTTCTGTTTTTGTGGTTTTGAGAGCCAGGGGCAGTGCGTCCACGCCGGCAAAGTTCTTCATAATCACAGCACGGCTTTCCAGCACGGGCAAGATGGCCTCGGGGCCAATCTGCCCCAGACCAAAGGCGGAGGAACCATCAGAAACGATGGCTATGGTGTTGCCACGGCAGGTGACGTCGAAGCTGCGTTTTGGGTCGCGGGCAATTTCCAGGCATGGTTCAGCTACGCCAGGGGTGTACACGAGGCTTAGGGCGATGCTGTCGCGCACTTGCACTTTACTGCGCACGCCTATCAGGCCGCGGTTTCGCCGCCGATATTGAATGCCTTCACTCTCATGTACTGCGGGTGTCTCTTTGGGGCTGCTTTTTTGTGGTGAAGTGGGCTTTTTGGCCATTTGATTCTCCTTTGATTTTGAAGCACGTACACTTTTTAGCGTGCTTCAAGTTTTGATAGGCCCAAGTTTGCGCCCGCCCACTTTGACTGTCAGGTGTCAAATGTCATACGTGTTGGCGCTGAGTGTCAGGAATATTGTTTGATTGAAAACCACCTCTTTGACTGGTGTATAATGCGGTGCTACTAATTCCAAAAGCAAGGCTTATTTGAGCTTGGGAGTGTGCATGATGCGGAACTTGTTTGTGCAGCCAGAAGGTAAAATGGAACTAAACCTGCCCTTAGACAGAATACCAGCGGCCCTGGAAAATTTAAACGGCATGTTGTGGGTAGATTTAAGCGGAAGTGACGGCAAAGAAGTCATGGAAACATTGCTGCTAAAAACCTTTGGTTTCCATCCGCTGGCGGTGGATGACGCGCTGAATGAGGTTCATGTACCCAAACTGGATGATTGGGAAGCTTATTTGTATTTGGTATTTCAGGAAGTTATCTATGATCGGAATGCCCAAAAATTGTCTATGCCCGAACTAGACGTCTTTCTGGGTCCCCATTACTTGGTGACGTATCATGCAGAGATGGTGGATGCCGTGGAAAGGGTTTGGGAAAAATCGCAAAAGGATTTGCGCTGGCTGCAACATGGGCCTGATCACATCTTATACTGGTTGATAGATGAGTTGGTAAATGATTTTGTAACGGCCGTTGATGCGATCGAGGATGATCTGGAGGTCATGGAAACAAACATCTTTATTAACCCCACACCCACAATGTTGGAGCAGCTTTTTGCCATGAAAAGGGTGGTGATGAGCTTGCGGCGGGTCATTTTGCCGCAGCGAGAAGTATTGAACAAACTCGCCCGGGACACTTACAGCATGATCGGCCCCAAAGACCGCCTTTTTTTTCGCGACGTGTACGATCATATGATTCGCCTGCACGATTTGACGGAGAATTTGCGGGATTTGATTAGTGGCATTATGGATTCCTACCTGTCTGTAGTGAATAACCGCATGAATGATATCATGAAAACGCTAACGGTCATTACCACGCTGTTTATGCCATTATCTTTCATCACCGGTTTTTTTGGCATGAATTTCTTTTCAGCTGTTCTGCCCCTGCCGGCCTGGACAGGAAGTTCCGCGTTGTTGGGTATGATGTTGTCAATTTTGTTGATTCCGCTGGGCATGTTTTGGTGGATGCGGCGGAGAGGGTGGATGTAAAAGGATGCTGGACTAATGCTGCAAGAAATTTCTGAACTCCTGAATCCAATACTAGCGCTGCACGAGCAGATTAGAACGGCCGTTGTTGCCGCATGTGAGGCAGCTTCTGTTGAAGAAATGGCAACCATTGCCCAAGAAGAGGCGGGGGATACCATTTATGCCATCGACCGGGTCAGCGAAGAATTGCTGGTGGATTTTTTCCGTCGAGAAGTGAGCGTTTATGTGCCAATTGTACTGATTGCCGAGGGGTTGAAAGGCGGTCAATTGGTGCTGCCTGAGGGCACGGCCGAATCTGAGGCGGTTTGGCGGATCATTGTGGACCCCATTGACGGCACGCGGGGGCTTATGTATCAAAAGCGCAGCGGCTGGATTTTGACCGGAGTGGCTCCAAACAAAGGGCCAGGCACCGGTTTGCACGATATCGAATTGGCTGTACAAACAGAAATACCTCTGCTAAAGCAGCACCTGAGTGACCAGGTGTGGGCAGTGCGCGGTGGTGGGGTAACGGCCGTACGCCACAATCGCCTCACCCATACCGATTTCCCTCTGACCATACGGCCCTCCCGAGCCCAAACCATCGCCCACGGCTTTGCCATGATATCCCGTTTCTTTCCCGGAGCGCGAGAAGAGCTGGCGGCCATCGACGAAGAAATTGTGTTAGGCGCATTGGGACCGGTTGCACCGGGTAAGGCCCACTGCTTTGAAGATCAGTACATTTGCAGTGGTGGCCAGCTTTACGAATTGATGGCTGGTCACGACCGCTTTGTGGCTGACCTTCGCCCGGTGATGGAGCGATTGCTGGCCCGGCGTGGACTGGCCTTGGGCATTTGCTGCCACCCCTACGACCTTTGCACAGAACTCATTGCTCGAGAATTGGGTGTGCATGTAACCGATGAGCATGGACAGCCACTATCTGCGCCGCTGACGGTTGAGGGAGATGTGAGTTGGGTGGGTTATGCCAATTCAGCCATTCGCCTGCAAATTGAACCATTGCTGCAAAAGACGCTCTGGCGGAGAGGCCTATTTGGCGAATAAGTTAAGGATCACGTATACTGCTAAGCGGTTTGACCGGCGTGCATAGGGCCGAAAAATTTATTACCGGGAAAATCCCATTCATGATCAAAATTGCCAGCTCTGTAAAAATTGCCTTCATGTTTCCGGCTGACCGGAATACAGCGTTTACTTACTACAGCAATATCCCTCGATTAGTGCAACATTTGAAGCACATTGATTTGGTACCCACAGAGAGCCTTGTTGAAAACGAGTATCGGCTTTGGTATCACACAGTAGAATTAGGCCGCTACCACATCCACGTTTACTGTGATGTGCGGGTTGAGTATGATTACGCATCTCACCGAATTGTGCTGCATCCTATTCAAAGCTTCCCGCCGGTCCCAACGAAAGTGGCCGTAAACTCTACCAGTACCCGGGGATATTACAGCAGCGAAGGGCATTTCATGGACGCCGGGAAGGATTGTACGCGGATTGAGTATACGCTTAAAATGGACGCTTCCCCTCCAAAGCCAAAAGGCATGCGCTTTGTGCCCGGGAAGATTGTGGATACCGTGGCCCAAAATATTACTTCAAATCGCATGAAGGAAATTGCGGATGGCTTCATTGAGAGTTCAGTGCAGGGATTCCCGCTTTGGCAGGAAGAACAGACGCGATAAATTATTGGCAGTAAATTCCTGGGGCGGGTTGTGGATTGCTATCCACTCGATACTAATTCTCGGTTATCCCCAACGCGGCGGGTAATTTTAATGTCATCCAAATGTTCTAATAGGGCAATGGCGTATTTGCGGCTGGTTTGCAGCAGGTCACGCACCTGAGCAGCATTGATGGTTGTGTTTTTCTGCAGGTAGCGGACGATTTCCGCGGTGAACTGCTCGTACTCCGCCTTTGCGTAGACGACGTCGGCGTTTAACGGCCGTATCTCCCCCATATCAACCAATGCTAAATAGATGGCTTCACCAACGGCAGCCCTGGCTTCTTTGACGCTGGGCGAATTGATACCTGCAGCAGCAAAACGGCGCAGCAGTGCATCGGCGGCAGCCTGCTGCTCTGTTGAGAAGCGAATAACGTGGCCTGGCGCCTGAATAACGCTGCCCGTCTCGGCAATCGTTTGACTGGCGATGGCCTCCACGAGGAGGGGGTTAAAGAGGGCTGGGGAGACCCGAAGGCGGCTGCGCAATTCTTCGCGGGGGATCCCCAGGCGCAGTGGATTGTCCTGGTGATAACTGCGCACAATTGATAGCAGCTTGTCCCCGATTTGCGACCAGCCGGCGCTAGTGAATAACTGCTGATTTATTTGCAAGATCTGGTTAGTTTCGAGGAGCTGCCTGCAGGGCAGAAACGGCCGTTTCCTTTTCCAGCCCGGCTTGCGCAAACAGTTTACCTTCGGTGGTCGGTTCTAGCTGCGCCACGGCCTGGTAAAGCAGTTCTGCCGGGGTGCCTTGGGCTAAGGTTTGCAGCCGCTGCACCACTTCTGGACGAAAACGGCGATGCTTGCGCCCAGGGTGCGGGTCCAGAATGCGCCCGCCGCCCAGCGTTGCCCCCGGAGAGGGTCGCCGCAAAATAAACCGGTCACCCCGTGCTGCCGCTACCGGTTCGCTCAGCACCAACTGCATCCACCCTTTCTGGCCAGGGTTGATTTGCGCTTCCCCCAAAACCCTTGTGCGCGCCAACACTTCTTTAGACCCCAAGAACAACTTAACCTCTACGTTGTGTTTCAAAGGCGCTTCGGCACCGGGCAAATGCCGGTAAGCGGTGTCTAGCAGCAGCGTGCTGCTGACCACGCCAGGCAAAGTGAGTACATCGCCACGGGCAACCTGGTCTTTGTCAATGCCGGTCAGATTGACCGCCACGCGGCTGCCGGGCAGCGCCACGTCTCGCTTGGTCTTATGAGTTTGCAAGCCGCGAATGCGCCCCTTACTGCCTGATGGTTGAATTTCAATAGCATCGCCCAGGTGGAAACGGCCGTCAATCAATGTTCCCGTCACCACAGTACCAAAACCTGCTAGGCTAAACACCCGGTCTATAGATAGGCGGGGGCGGTTTTTATCCGGGCGATGGGGCGTGGCTTGCAGCCTTTGCCAGATGATTTCCCGCAACTCGGCAATCCCCGCACCCGTGCGGGCCGATACGGGCACAATTGGTGCGTCTGCCAAAACAGTTCCTACAAGAGTCTCGTGCAATTCAAGCTGCACTAACTCTAACCAATCCGGTTCTTCTACCAGATCAACTTTCGTCAAAGCGACAACACCGCCTTGCACCTCCAGCAGGTCAAGAATCGCTAAATGCTCGCTGGTTTGCGGCATTACCCCTTCATCGGCTGCAACAACAAACAGAGCAAGGTCTATACCCCCCACGCCTGCCAGCATATTTTCAATAAAATCTCTGTGCCCTGGCACATCAACAATACCGATTTCCTCTGCTTCCGAGCCAGCGCCCAATGTTACCCAGGCAAAGCCCAGGTCAATGGTCATCTCACGCTCCTTTTCTTCAGCGAGACGATCCGGATCCATACCGGTAAGGGCTTCAACCAGCGTAGATTTGCCGTGGTCTACATGCCCGGCTGTGCCAATGACATACATTGCTTACTCTTCACGCACCGGCACAAATGCGGGCTGGCGGCGGCGATTCGGGTCTTGCTTGCGTGCCTTCTCAATTTCCTCCAGCCAGATCAGGGGGAACTTTTTTAAGGCGTCAGCCTGAGCAGTTTGAATGCGCCAGATTAGTTCTTTTTCCTGGTCAAAAGATTCGAGCAACTCTGCAATTGCTGTAAACTGCTCTTCGGTCTGGCGCACGTGGCGATCGGCCATGTGCCAGCGCTGCTCGGCTTCGACTTCGAAGGACTTCAGACGGCGCTCAATCTCTTGCACAAAATTGTCCCAACGTGATTGAGTCCTATGTGTTTCAATACGCAACGTTTCTGCGGATTCGCGCTGGTTTTGCTCAATCTGTTTTTGCCAGTCGGCCAGGGTTTGCAAAGCCATTTTGGCTTCTTTGTACTGGTCTGAAAAAGTTACCCACTCTTTTGAGAATCGCTCAATAGTGTCAGCATGTTCTTCCAACAAATAGCGCCAGTTTTCAACCTGCTTATTCCGCTCATGCTCACCTAGCTGGATCTGGTTTACCCAGCTCTCCATGCGCTCACTAATTTCGTCACGGATTGTGGTCAGGGGTTGGACTGTGGTGTCTAACCTGGCAATGTTGCCATGCAAAGCGTCAAGCCTTTCGTATATGGTATTCCATCGTTTGTTGATTTCTAGCAAGTTGGTCTGAATATCTACGATATTGCGGTTATTTTGCCGTTCTTTTTCCTCTATGAAAGAAAAGTTACGTTCCCATTCTTCTAACTTGTTGTTGAAAGCAGAAATTTGCCCTTTTTGTGTGCCAATGAGGTTTGCTAGGCGCGATTCTTCAGCTTGGCGAAGCTCCATATCGCGCTGTAGTCGGGGAATAGCAGGCAGTTCTTTGCGAATGTCGGCAATTTCGCGAGCTGTGTTTTCGTGTTCTACGCGGCGCAGCCTGTCTAATTCTCCTTCAGACTTAAGCCGGCGCTGGTCATACTGCTCAATCAAGGAGACAAGCTCATCTTTGAACTGGGAAAGCTGCGCGTCAATTTGCGAAAAGCGGTTTGTCTGGCTGGTCAGGTTTGTTAGCCGCCCTTCGAGTTCTTGAATGCGCTGTTCGCGCCCTTGTATTTCTCGCTGCAAGAGGTCAAACTGCTGCTCCATTTCCGTGAGCTTGCGATTTGTTTTGCGCCGCTCGCCATCTAGCCATTCCAACCGGTCTTGCAGCTCTTTCATTGCAGCAGAATTATCGTTTGATGCCATGATTTGTCTCCTCAAAAGCAGGTCAGGCTCTCAGCTTGCCATGTGATTAGCTGTTTGCTGATGCGCATTATAGCGTGCCGCAAATTTGGGGGCGAGTTTGCACATCGCACTTTCACTTGCCTGGGTCGTAATCACCGGCTTACAATTCACACCATGCATATTGGAATTGATGCGCGGCTGCCTTATTACCAGATGGGTGGTATTAGCCAGTCTGTGCTGCACATGCTTCCGGCATTGGCAACGCTTGATCAAGACAATCGGTATACGGTGCTGCAAATGGGCAAGGACGGCCGTTCCTATACCCCCCCGGCCCAAAACTTCCAGCGGCACAACCTGCTGACGCCCTGCCACCACCGTCTAGAAAAATGGGCGCTGGGTGCGGAACTGCTGCCCTTGCGTTTGGATGTACTGCACAGCCCGGATTTTATTCCCCCAGCCTTTGGGGCCAAGCGGCGTATCATAACGGTGCACGACTTGAACTTCATTTACTACCCTCAGTTCTTGACCGCAGAAAGTTTGCGCTACTATCGCGAGCAAATTAGCTGGGCTTGCCGGGTAGCCAATCACATTGCCGCAGACAGCCACGCCACACGGCAAGATTTAATCGACAGGCTAGACGTGCCGCCAGAGAAAGTGACCACCGTTCACCTGGCAGCTAATCCGCTTTACGCGCAGCCATATCCGGAAGAAACCGTTGCGGCGACGCTGGCAAAACACAATTTGCCGCATGGTTTCGTCCTGTTTGTGGGTACGCTGGAGCCGCGGAAAAATGTGCCCACCCTGGTGCACGCTTATGGCTTATTGCGCGAGAGAGGCATTGACGTGCCGCTGACTTTGGTGGGGGGTAAGGGTTGGATTTACGACCAGATATTTTCCACGATAGCGGAATTGGGTCTGAGCGACTACGTGCGCCATCTTAGCGGCATATCTGACCAGGAATTAGCCCATTTGTATCATGGGGCAGGAGTGTTGGTGACGCCTTCTTTCTACGAGGGGTTTGGCTTGCCTGCGCTGGAAGCGCAGCATTGCGGCTGCCCGGTAGTAGTCAGCCGGCGTGGCTCACTGCCGGAAATTGTGGGGCCGCATGGCATCATGGTGGACGATCCGGAAGATGTGGAGGCGTGGGCAGGTACTTCTGGCACCGGGTCTTGTCGGACAGTGAGATGCGGGCGGAGATGGTGGCGCGAGGTTATGCACAGGCGCAAAGCTTTTCGTGGCGGGAAACGGCCGTTTCCCTGTTGCAACTTTACCAGGGAGAATCTTAAATGGCCCAAATCCTTATCCTGACACCCCAACTACCTTATCCGCCCCACCAGGGCACCAGCCTGCGCAATTACCACATCATTCGCGGGCTGGCGCAGCGACACACCATCACCCTGCTCAGCTTTTTGGAGGAGAACCAGTCTGCCGAGGAGGAGGCGATACGGCCGTTGCGGGAGCTGTGCCACCGCATTGAAACCGTGCCTGTGCCGCAGCGCAGCACGGCTGCCAGAGTCGGGCAGATGCTGACCAGTCCGCGCCCGGACATGGCCCATCGCCTGTACAGCGCTCTCTTTAACCTGAAGCTGCGCCAGCTCCTGGCGGAAAACCGCTTCGACATCGTTCAAATTGAGGGCATAGAGCTGGCCCGCGCCATCTGCGGTAGTGCGTTCCATGAGCCCGCAGAGCAAAATTGTCTTTGACAATCACAATGCGGAAACTGAGTTGCAGCGCCGTAATTTGCAGACAGATTTACGCCAGCCCCGCCGCTGGGCAGCGGCAGGTTATTCCGCGGTGCAGGTGCGCCGTTTGTATCCATTTTGAGCGCTGGGCGTGTGAGCAGGCGGATGCGGTGGTGGCTGTTTCTGAGGCTGACCAGGTACATTTGCAAGCCCTGATGCCTGGCCGAGAAACGGCCGTTTACGCCATACCCAACAGCATTGACGTTGATGGCTATCAGGATTTATCCAATATCTGGGGACTGGAATAATTTTCCGCACCACGACCTCATATTTATGGGCAAAATGGATTACCGGCCCAATGTGGATGCGGTGCTCTGGTTTGCAAATGAAGTTTGGCCGGGCATTCGGCGGGGTAAACCTGATGCGACCTGGGTTATCGTGGGCCAGAAGCCTCACGTGCGCCTGGACCGATTGCGGGACCTGGAAGGCGTTAGTGTGACGGGGTGGGTGGAAAGCGTGCAGCCGTTTTTGGCGGGGGCGGCCGTTTTTTTACTGCCGTTTCGCGTAGGCAGTGGCACGCGACTCAAGCTCATCGAGGCAATGGCTGCGGGCAAGGCTATTGTGAGCACGCTCATTGGCGCCGAGGGGTTCCCTGTGCAGCACAAGCGGGAGATTTACCTGGGGGAGACGGCAGCGGAGTTAGAAACGGCCGTTTTGTACTTGCTCACTCACCCTGAGGAGCGGGAGCGGCTGGGGCAGGCAGCCCGCACCTTTGCTCGCCGCTATGACTGGCGGGTGGTTGTACCCCAATTTGAGCAGGTTTACGCGCAGATTTTGTAAGTCGCGGCGTGCAGGTTAAAAAAAAGGAAGCTGCCTGTAACCTATATATGCAAAGGGCATAATCTGATAGTTTACCAGAGGCGGTACGGTCAGAAACCGGCCACAGCAGGTATATAACTTGTGGTCATAAGTAATTCGTTTAAGTTTGGCACTATCCAACTGATTGGCTCCCGGTAGGCCCACCCCAACACATCAATAAAAATGTAATCAAGCATGGCCCATAAGCCAAAACAGGCAATGGCAAAAAGCAGCACAGCCAGCCCAATGCTGACAAGAAAGCAGCCTTGGGCACAGCCAAAGCTGCTGCTGGGCAGGGTGCGCACCTTGGAACGGCCGTCCTGCTCATTCTCCGTGGCCACTTCCCCGACAAGGACCCCATTGAGAGAAGGGCTTTCCACTTCGCCATGACCGGTGCAGCCGTAAGCGGCGCATTTATTACCGTTAGCTCGCCAACACTGGGTGTGGTGCCGCGTGGCGTCTACCGGGCAAATGACCATTTCGTCGCCTGGCGCAAAAGGCTCTTTGCACAAGGCGCAGGCTTCCCCAAGGAAGGGAGAACGTTTGTCTATGGTAACGGGGGGAATCATTGGGAGCGGGCGAGCATGCTGGATGATGTGCTGCTATGCGTCTGGGCCAATGCGGATCTGGTCCAGAAGCCATTGCCAGAGGCGGCGCAGCAGGCTGGGCCGGCGCAACTGCTCAACCTGGCGCTGCTGTTCGCGCTTAAGCTGTTTGGTGCGGCGGCTGGCCACGTCAGGACGGCCATTGGCCGAAGGCGCGGTAGGCAGGTCGCTGTGGCGGATGACCAGGGCAGGCTTGGTGGGACGGCCGTAAACGAAATATTTGTTGTGATTGCAGCCTAAAATGGCGCATTTTCCACCGCTTTGGTCCCAGCAAGCGCGGTGATAGAGCGTCTTGCAGTTGCCGCACACAACTGGAACCAGCGCCGGATCGACAGGGTGGTTTTCTACCGGGCTGGCACAGATGGGACAGTGCAGGCTGAGGCGGTTTGCCTCGTTTATGTCATCCAGCGAAATGCGGATGGGAGCATTCTCTTGTTCGGTCATTTTGATAAGCGTAAACCGGAATTAAGCGCAGGTCAAGGGCGGTTTAACATTGACGTTGTGGCAGACAGCTTACCATTCTGCTGCCCAGGTTGGCCAGGGAAAATCGTAGCGGCTGACTCTGCTGTGATGGCGATCCCAACAGAAATAGCCGCTGGTTTTGGCGATGGGGTCGAGGACCAGGGCTACATGCCAGGGTTGGGTAAAAAAGTTCTGGTGAATGAACTGATCCATTCCGGAAAGAAATATGCCGAATCCCGGATGCGTATGATACCAACCAACCATGATGGCGGATTCATCGGGATAACGCTGCCAGAGCTGGTCGTTCATGTAGCGCCAACTTTCAGGGGTATAGGTAACGCTGGCTCCCTGCATCACCGTGTACTTGGCAATGATGGTGTCGGTTACGTAGACGTTGTAACGGCCGTCCGGCTGTTTTTCCGGGCGCGGACCAACCAGAACGCCGGCCACTTCGCGGGTGGGGCTGCTAAGGGCGTGGGCCTGGGCTTGCCTTAAAGCTGGCTCCTCCATAAAAATATCCACAGACGCCCATTTTGCGCGGCCAAGGGGCAGCCGCTGCCCGGCAATGCGTACCTGCGGCCGTGGGGGTAGTTGAGGCTGTTTAACCGGTTCTAATTCCTCAACTTCTTCTGCATAAACTGGCTCCGATTCAGAAACGATGACTTCAGGCGAGAGGGCATCTGCCGCCGGTGTCGCAGGTGTAGGTTCTTCCGAAACGGCAGTTTCATCTCTCGTCTCTGGTTTTGCTTCACTGTTTTGTATTGCTGCAGGTTCTTCAGCAATGGTGGGCTGAGTATCAGGGCTGGCTGCAGTTTCGGACGGTTTTTCCACTACCGCTGCGGATGTTGCGGCAATGGTTTCAGAAACGGCCGTTTCGGGCCTTTCTTCAGCGACTTCTTCACCATGAGTCAGCAAAACGGCTCTCTCTGCCCAACTTTCTAACGCCTGTTCGCCGGTCTGTCCTATAAGCAGTACTTCGACCTGCACCCCCTTATCAGATTCCAAATCGAGTAAATTAATGTGCTGGTAAGTTTCCCACACCTCCGCTTCCCAGGTGTTGGCAAAGGTTTGGAGTTCAGCCAGGGTGCAATCGCGAAGCAGTTTTGTTCCAGATGGTAGGATAACATCCTCTTCGGGCAGCACGCGCACGGAAGCAGTGGCGGTCTTATCGGTGCCTGGCAGTGAAATGGTGATCATTGCAGCGTAAGCGGTTGGTTTCTCGTTCATAGGCTCGTCAAACATTAGCGGAAAAGCGTCCCTCGTTGGCCAGAAGACGCGTTATGGTGTGATTTCTAAGTTAATCTGGCATTGTTCCGATTGACTCAGGCGTACATTATTGCGGTCAACGGCCGTTAAGCGTATCTCGTATTGGCCGGTAAGGTAATCGCTGGTGTCCCACAATGCCAATTGGCCCAGGGTTGTGCTGCGTCGCACAGTTCCTATTAGCACCCAATTTTCGCCGCCTGCCGGACGCATTTCGACACGGTAACGGGCTGCGCCAGGGTAATTGGCGGTCCCTATAATGCGCAACGTATCACCAATGGAAACGGCCGTTTCCGTCACAGGTGACAAAATGCGCAAGTTAGAGTCTGGGCAGGCTTGCACGTTGGTGGTTACCAGCGCCTGTTCTGAAAGGCTAAGTACGACCCCTTCCAGTTGGTTGGCTTTGGCGGCCAAAGGCAAGATCCCCCCAACGAGCAGCACAATGCTCAATAATAGGCCCAATAACCCCACCAGCAGCCCCACGCGTGGTGAAACCCCCAATAATGCAGGGGCCGGACTTTTCGGGGTGTAAACACCAGGTTGGAGGTCGTCTGCTTCATAAGAGCCATCATACCAAACGGCCGTACGCACCACCTTCCACGGCATGAGCGGCTCTGACTGCTGATCCAATAGCTCATAACAGCCAGAAAAAGGAGCGAGCTGCCCATTCACCCAGCCAAAAAAACCTACTTCTCGAATTTCGGGGTCAACAACAAGTCCAATGTGCCAGGGCAGTGTGAAAGCCGCGGAATGCACAACGACATCATCACTTGAGTAGAAAACCCCCAGAGCTGGATGGGTATGAAACCATCCCACAATATCTAAATCTGGATAATGGGTCGACCGATCTTTTTGGATGTGCGTCCACGTATCGGCGTCAAAAGTGAAATGAATGGGGCCATGGTCCGGGCTAATGGCTGGTAAGGCAGCCATAATTTCCACAAAGACCTTATCCTCGTATCGATATGCTTTTCCTAACAATGCGCCGCCTAATTCTGAGTGCAGGTTGCTGTTGGCGTGCCGATTTATTTGTTCAATTGCCTGTTGGCTGATGATAACATAGGGCTGGCCGGGCACCGGCTGCTCTCGGTGGAGCCAGCATTTGTCTGTAAGAGGCGGCTGGCGTACAGGAAGAGTGTTGCGGTCAACCTGCTGCTGCCCGGCCCGTGAGGAAGGCGTGTCCGGCCCAATTTGAGTTCCGGGATGAGCCTGCTCAGAGAATGTTGATGCCGATGTCATCCTCTTCCTCCTCCCCCAGCACAATCAAGTCCTCTAGGGACTGCCCCTTCAACGGTCTGTTGTCTATTGGAAAGAGGTTCTTGCGGCGCAAAGCCCAGGCTGCTGCTTTAGAATTCATGGGGTCCCGAGGTTCGTAATTTTTATACTGCACCATCTCCCCCAAAGTTAGCAGCAGCTCATCAAGCGTTTTGGCCGGCCACCAGGCCCCAATGCAGACCGCACCGGTAACATGAATATTGGGGTGAAAGATAGGTGTCTGCCACTTTAGCTGCGGCTGCTTGAGCGGGTATTCAGCGTGAAGGTAGATACTGACTTCGTGCAGGTTGCGGTAGACAGGGTCGCCGTTGGGTTTAATCGCTTCCACGCCCCGACAAGAGAAGCGTACCAAATAGCGGTCTGGGGGATCGCTTTCGGTAGCCAATACTTCAATCAGGTCACTGCGGTTAACCAACTCGCGTACCAGGTTAAAATCATTCCGCAAACGGCTCTCACGGATGTCAAACATAGTTTCCTCAACTCAATCAGGGTGAAAGGGTGAAGGATGGAAGCGATGAAGGCCAAGAGCCTTCTTGCACCTCCATCCTTCTTTGAAAAGGGTGTCTTTAACCTGCAGTAACTTCTGGGAACAGGCTCAAAATATCATCATCTTGCACCCCAGCATCCTGCAATGATTCATCATCTGCCAGGCGTTTGCCGGATGAGCGATGGTCGAGCCGATAGGTGATGGGGTTGGCCCCCTGGCTGGTGGGCAGGCCCATTTTGCTGACCAGGGCGGGGATGAGCCGCCGCATGGGTACATCACCAGGTAGTTCAACCGGGGTTTTTTTGGAACCGGTGGGGTCGTAAATGATTACTTTAATGCTTGCCATTTGTTCAATGCCTCCAATTAGGTGTCAATACAATCAAAAGATATTACGTAAATATGTGGAACGGGTTGCATAAGCCAAATGATTCGGAAGTGCCGCCCAGTTTACCACGTTTCAGACGAGATATTTTATTCAAAAACCAGGAATGTTTCTTTGTCGCCGGTTAATTCAAAGTAGGCGCGCTTTTGCCCGTTCCGACCGCGGATAATGGCCAACGGGGGCAGGTCCATTTGGGCTAATGTCCGCTCCAAATAGGGTTCTTCACCAGTGATTCTGTGCGTGAGCCGCATGTCGCGACGGCCGTTACAAACAGGACATATAGCTTCGTTTTCGTATAACCTGGCCATCTTCTTGAATATTGGCTCCTCTTCGTCACAATTAGGGCAGTACATGCCTGTGACAATCTCGCCATCGAACTCTAGCAAAGCATCCATGCCTAATCTATCTATGGCAATAGTCAAGAGTTCTTGCAGGGTGGTACTGTCTGAACGCGCAGCGGGCAGCTCCACAATGGGATCCAGGGCGGAATGGCTTAGGCACCCTTTTTTCTCTGGATATTCAGTAGAGTAGATATCGTTGGTCAGGCCATTGATCATGATGGCTTTGCCCGGTTGCACTTCCATGTTATGGATGAGCTTGAGTGCTTCTTGGGTTTGGAAGGCGGCAACGATGGATGCGCTGGTGGGTGTGGTGGGCACTTTGCCTTGCAGCAAATTTTGCCTTGCCAGCAAGGGGCAGGAGTAGCGCAGGCCAATGATCTGGTAATCCTGATCGGTCAGAGTGCATTCGTAGCAGGCGCCCTGCCCAGGCCAGAAGACGCGCACAATGCCCATCAGTTCTTGTATAGCGCCATCTATCCAGGGTTTTTGCACGGCCCAGCTAAAGCGGTTGATGGAGAGGCGTGCCTCGCGGTTGTCCAGGCAGCCGACGATGGCGTCGACGTGACGGAAGACGCCCAGACCCATTTCGAAGTTGATATCACCGTGCCAGGCCATGACGTTGACGTCAGGGTTGAGGGCTTTTACGGCCGTTGCTGCGGCGTCCACTTTGCGACGGCCGTTATCCGTCGTGCGAAACAACACGGAGCGGCTGAGGTTGCTGTCTTCGATGGTGTCAAAATCACAGATGAGCACATTGCCAATGCCCATGAGTGCCAAATTTTTTAGAACTTCATTGCCCAGTGCGCCTGCGCCAATGACCATAACCGTGGCCTTGCGCACAATCTCTTGTTTCCACCAGCTAATGTACCCAAAGGTATGGTAGCGGTCGGAATCTGGGTCTGTGATAATGATGGTTTCTTCGCTCATAGAGTTTCCTTTGTAAGCTGGATGTGAAATGCAAACTGTTTTCTCAACTTTTTATGCTATGTTTGAAAATGCTATCGGGGCTCATTACGCCAGGAACAAGAAAAAGTTGCCGTACGATTATTTTGTTCCGCGCGAACTCATAAAGTTCTGTACCACCAGGAGCACACCACTGGGCGCGTATTCGACCCCAATCCCCACATGGGTCCATACGGGGTTTAAAATGTTCCCGCGATGGTTGGTAAGGCTGCGCGGCTGATTCATAAAGGCGTGGTGAATGTCGTATATGCCTTGTTGACTGTGGCTGTTTGCGCCATAAACGACGCCTATGTTTTCACCGCAGGCAAGATAGGTAATACCATACTGGCTTAAACGGTGAGCAGCACTTTGACCCTCGGGAGAAGCGTGGTCAATAAACTGTCTTTGCTGCATATCCTGCGCATGACCTCGGGCAACTGCTGCCAGGCCAGTATGCCACTGCAAGGTTGCTGTCTTGAGCCAGTTGGGCAGGTGAGAGGATCGGGCCTGGTTAATGAGGCCGAACATTAGCTGTTCAAGCTGCGCAAGGGTAACTGTAGTAGCGGGTTGGGGAGGAACGGCCGTTAAATCAGCCTCGGTAATGCGCAGAACCTGGCCTGCGCTGGTTTGGGCATTGGGCGGAATGGCGGAGGGTAAATCGGTTGGTTTAATGATTAGCGGTTTCGCCAGAACCGGTCCCGTACGCACCAACTTCTGAGCCGCCTCAATTTCATCTTCTGTGATGGTTAGCCGTTCTTCAGCCACCAGTTGCCTATCTCCAATCCACTCATTTATTTAATCGGCTGTAAAAGGGCAGCGTAAATTCGGTGCGGTCAGCATGCAGTGTAATAGATTTGCGCTCTGTATTGCCACCCAATTCTGCAGGCCAAGTTACGTCTACGTCATATGTTAGCCCCGTGTGCAGGCGCACCGGAAGTTCACACAAAAATTTACCTTCACGGCTGGTAGTCCCCGCCACAAAACTTTTCACGCCTTTACAAGTAACCTTCACTTGCAGCCCATAGACGCCAGGTCCGTCTGGATATTCTGTTACTATTATTCGCAGCTTTGTGCTTTTAAGTGGTTCCCGGCCCCTACCAAAAATCTGGCGCACGTTTTCACCAAAATTGGCCGCTGTTTGAGTATTAGAAGGGGGCGTTACCACTCTGCTGCGCATGCGCGCTGTTTGTGACTGGTCAGGTCGTTCTGGCCTAAGCTGATCCTTGGTGATACGAATTGGAGGCATGCGGGTTACGTTGGACTGATTGTCTGGCAGTTCCTCAGGCGAGATAGAAACCGGCTCACTGCGTTGCGGTTGTTGCTCAAAAGTTTGCGACTCTTCTTCTTCAATTTGTATCGTTTCGCGGGCAATTTCAGGATAGCGCACCGGAATGGGAGGGCGAAAATGTGGTGGAAGTGGCGCAATGGGCGCATCTTGTGACATTTGTTCCAAAGAGGGCGCGCTTGATTGTGTGGGGGAAAAAGCTAACTTGCGTGCCAGTTTGTCGCGTTCTGTGGCGCTTCGCAAAACTTGCTGGCGCAACAGAAAAGCAGCGCGCTTTAGCAGTTGCCCAGCGGGGCTGTACTCACCAGGTGGCGAGGCTGGGTCGAGCTGGTGAAGGGGATACTCGCTTTTCCATGCGTAGGCGGCAACTGCTAGAGAGAGCCAGGGCAGAGCTGCCGGTGTGGTTTGGGTGTCTGCATGAGCCGCCGCAGCAACAATGGCCTGGGTTTCCGCTTCGTCAGCAAGGCTGGTTTCTTGCAGCAGGTCATACAACGTGAGACGAACGGCCGTTTCCCCTTCAACCAGTTTGGCAAAGCTGTGCAAGGTGGGGTCATCAATCACATCCGCGGCACGCAGCAGTGCTTTCGCTCGTGACTCGGTGAATGCAGGAACTGGTTCACTGCTTTGGTTCAAATCCTCAACCAGCCAATTATGCAAGCGGGTGACAAAATGTCGTAAATGAGTATCTGGGAGCGTTTGGATAAGTTTTAATGCTGATTCTTCCATGAACATCCCTCATATGGATAAGCCTGGGCTTGCGACCCGAGAAATTTTGCCAATTTTGAAAGCGGGGAAGGAAATTTTGGTTACAAATTCTTCCATCTCCTACTCCCCGCTCTTTATTACGAAAAGGGAGATTTTTCGTGGGGCCGAATTAGAAGCCAGATAATTAGGCCTACGGGCCAGGTTGCCAGGAAAACCAACAAAGCAACAAGGCAGCCTGATTTACCCCGTTTTTCAGCATCTCCATACGCCCAAAAGATGGAAACGACATAGAGGGCTAGAAGTGGCAACCCAATGCAGATTCCCATGATAAGGGCAAACATGCCGTCAATTCCTGTACTTTCCATGTAACTATTCCTCTCAGATAAGGGCTAATAACTAAACTACCAGACCTGACTCCAGCTTGTGTAACCCTTCCCACACACGCATTAACTCTTCTAGATCAGACACCGATTCGAGATCAATAGCCATTGCGTCCCGCAATTCTGGATCCTGAAGTTGGCGGTCATGGTTTTTCAGCATGGGTTTAACCAGATGGTTTGTAAAGTCACGTTCTGCTTTTGTAGCTTCCAACCAGAACAAGCGGCGTAGACGCGGCAGCAGCTCATCATCACTGAACAAATCATTGATAATTTCACCGAAGATGCGGTTAATTTTGAGAGAAATATTGTCCAGCTTGTCAGCATAGCTCATCTCCAAATCTGCAGAAACCATAGGACCGTCATCACCCGGGAAACTGATGGCAAAATCGGCTTCTGGCTCGGCTGGGGTATCGAGAATGTTGATTTGGATATCCTCTTCAACATTGTCTTCCACAGCCGCCTCGTCTTGTGCAGGCGCCGGAGGCATGCTGGCGGCGATTTCACGGCGCACCGCCTCTACACCATGCAGGGCAACATCTAAAAGCCGTTCATTGCTGGGCAGGGCCAGTTCCTGCTCACCAGTTTCCAATTTATTGTTGACGGAACGTTCTGGCTTCATCAATTCGTACATGGTGGCTTGCTGGCAGACGTGGCGGAAATTAGCCCCTACCTTGCTAATGATGGCGTTATATGCATCGGCTAGCGGCAGACCCCCGTTGCCTGGGAGTGAATAGTCATATTCCTGCCCGTAACTGGCGCGTTCCAGACGGGCGAATATTTCATGGGCTTCTAGTGTACGCTGCAATTCGTCAGCCACAACGTCAGCCATCTGCGGCATAAACTGGCTAACCGATTCTTGCATTATTAATTCCACTTGGTAAAGGATCCGCTTAATGGGGATTTCAATGCCGCTGGTGCCCCAAATAAGGTTGTCGTAAGTGACATCGCGGTCATCCCAATGTTCAGTGCCGTAGCTGTCAAGCAGCGTTTCTACCTCACGCTGAACGGAATCTTGGACCATGCCCTTGATGCCATTCAAAGTGGGGCGAAGCAGGGAACGGAAGCGATCGTTGGAATTGGTGCGCGCACTTAACTCTAACAAGGCGTTGTGGAAGGCGCGGGGGAGCTCTTTGTTTTGGCGACGCAAAACGTTTTCATAGCGGCGCTCTTGTAGCTGTTCCCAACTATTGGCAAATGGGGGATGAACACCACGAGCAGCAAGCTGCTTTTCGTAGTAGAAGCGCAGGCTTTGCAGTGCATTGCGGATACGCGTTGCGGCCTCGCGTAGCTGGCTGCGCACGCGCTCGGTTTTGATAAAGTGAACCAGCCGCTCTCGCAAAAGGGGCACCTCACTCAGCGCTAGAAGAGCTTCTTTTGTATCAGGTTCCAGCGGGTCGCTTAATTTTGTGTTACCTAGCTGGTCTTTGAAAGTTTTAAGGATGCGCTCAGTTTCGCTGGCAAATTCGCCGGGAGCGTTATCCGGGTCTTGCACGTAAAGAGCGGGTGGGGCCATAACCAGGAAGTATGGCCTGTTGTGGCCACGGTCACGGTAGCGTTCCCAGTAGTTTGGCGCAATGTATCGAGTTACTTCCTTCACCTCTAGCTCGGCTTCGGGCAGCCCAGAGTTAAGGCGATCGAAAGCCTGGCGAATATTCGCACCGTTGACGACCAGGAATATTTTGCTGGCAGCTTCATCTAAATCACCACCACTAAGACCAAATAAACGATTTTCTTTAATCCAGTTTACGGCCGAAAGTGACTTAAGCTCATCCACACGCTGCCGCCCGGCATCGGTAACGAGAACGATCATGGCATCTTCACGCTTCATTTCTTCCAGGGTGATAGCTTCGTGTAGCTTCATGCCTGCGCCAAGACCCGGCACGTCTACAATGCGCAGGTAGCCATTCATGAGCAAGTTTGGTACGCCGGCCTTTGGTACTACCTTGAAGGTGGCGGATTTGATGAGGCGAATTTGCCGCTGGTTACTTCCTTTGAACCCGTCTTCGCGCAGGTGTTTGTAAGAATCTTCATTGTCCAGAGCCAGGTTTTGGGGCGGCGGGGTGCCAGCCTTGAAGAGTTCTTTGTTGTTTTCGAAGGAGGCAATGCAATCAAGGAGGATTTCCAGGTATTCATCTCGTTCTGTTTTAGCGTTTTCCTTGCTGTCCTCGATGATTTGTTTGATGTCCGTGGCAGCCTGCTCACGCTCGCCGTCGTTGGTGATGTCGAAGCCATCAATTTCGGCAAGCTGGCAGAGGCGTCGCACGCGATCGGCGAATTCGTCACGGCTCCAGAAGTTTAGGGTCAGAGATTCAGCTTCCCCTTCCTTGGCCTGTTCGATGTAGACGATGGTGCCCGTAACGGCCGTTACCGCCCCGGTTGGTAGCAAATTACGCCCTAACAAAGCATTAATGAGCGTGCTTTTACCCACACCGGTTCCACCAAAAAAGATGAGAGTGTAGGTGCGCTGCGCGAGGATCTTTTGGGCTTCGTCGATGCTAAACTGTGCCTGGGGCACGGCCCGAATCAGATAATCGCGAGTGTGGTCGATGGTGCGCTGCAGCTCGACCCACTGGCTTACCTGGGGGGGGCTGATGTGGGGGAGCGTCTCGAGGGCGCCAGCCAGTTCTACATATTTATCAGTTTTTTCTTTTGGACTCATGATGCCTTCCCTTTTTTTGTAGAGATTTGCGACCATAACGGCCGTTTTGCGTGGCAGGCTAAATTTACTGCCAAAATTGTGTCGCTTTTCGTGGATTGTACCGTTTCATTGTACAACACAATCATTATTACGGAATGGGTGGGAGAAGGTTGCAGAATTGTGGGGAAACGGCCGTTTCTGACACAATTCCTAGAACAGTTATGCTGATTTAACCTGATTCTAACTTGATTTATGTAACTTGCTGTGATACTCTCCATATGACGCGCTGCGTCATTGGGAGCAAATAATTATGATTTCTGTAAATGAGTTTGAGACAATTGAAACAAATTCTGGATTGCAGCTTCGGGTGAGGCACCTGCGCGCAAGCGACGCGCCATTTCTCATTCAAATTTTTGATAACATGGGTTCAGACAGCCGTTACCGGCGCTTCAATCAACCGGTGGACAACTTCAGTGATGAGCGAAAGTGGCAGGAGGCAGAGCGCATAGCCCGAATAAGTCCTCGGCTTAGTGGAGGAGTTATTGCTTTTGCAGATTTGCCTGATAAGCAAAACGTCGCTGTGGCGGCAGCCAGGTATGTTTGCACCGGAGATGGCATAGCTGAAGCCGCAATGTCTGTCATTGATACATTGCAAAAGCAGGGTATTGGTACAAAGCTCATGCTGCAGTTGGTTGAAATTGCCCGTCAGGAGGGAGTGAAGCAGTTGATGGCTGATATTCGCAATGATAATGAAGGCATCTTGAAAATCTTGCAGCGGCTGCCTTATGAACTGGTAAGGCAGCGAGATGGAGCTTTCACGCGAGTCGTCATTGATTTGACCAAACCTAGGTCTGCAATAAATTTGGCACCTTCACAGATAATTTAGCCGTTACCAAATAGTAAATGCCTAAACAAACAGGTTGATGCCCTTTCCAATTTAGGAAAGGGCATTATTGGTTATTGTCAATGTTTTATGGTTTCATATGGTAGAATAGTTGAAATTTTATTAAACGATTACTTGATTGGGAGTCTATCTAAGGGGGAGCTTGAATGGACAATCCAAGATTTGATCAACCCATTCTTAAGCGAAAAGTTTTAGAGAGCATTGTAGTTGCTCTTGGGGTTGCTGCTTTTTATTGGGTACTGGATTCCTTCGTAGGCGCGCGTCTTTGCAATGAAACAGACTTTTTTACCCACCTATTTCAACCCTCTAACCACGAGATGTGGCACCGCTTAACCATTTTTTCATTCCTTTTTGGGGTGGCCATTTGTTTCCAAATCATTATTTACAAACGAGAGTTAGTAGAGTTAGGATTTAAGCGACGAAATAAAGATTTGGCTGCACTTAACAAAATTTCTTCAACAATTAGCCAGTCCCTCAATTTAGAACAAATATTGCAAGATGCATTAGCTCAAATTCAACAATTGGACCTGGTTGGAGAACAAATTCAGAATAACGGATTATGCGTAATTAAGCGAACAGTTCCTTGATAGCCAGCAATGGTCTATCCAACAGGAAATTGATATAGATGCCTAAGGTGTAAGCAGTCACACTACCCATAACACGTTTGATCAGGCCGATATCAGTTTTCGCTCCTGTATCCTGGATATGCATATGCTCATGCAGTTGGGAGAAAACCGTCTCAATGAGTTGACGATACTGAGCCAAGACCCACTGCTCCAGAGCAGAATTCTGCTGCTTCTGATTAGAGCGGCGATAGGTAACCAGATAAACCTCCTGTTCGGTGAACAACTGTTCGCGCTTGGGGTCGGAAACAAAGCCCTTGTCACCCAGAGCCACGACTTGAGAGGTATGACCCAAGAGGTCGTCCATCATTTGGCTGTCGTGGGGGCGTGCGCTAAACAGGTCGTAGACGTCGGGAACGCCGTGCTGGGTAATGAGCATTCCCAGTTTGAAGCCATAGTATTTCAACTTCTTGCTGGGACAATAGCCACCATCGGCCCGGTCAAAGCCGTTGCCGCACCCGCGGCGAGAGGTGGGCAGGGCCACGGGAATAGGCATCGTGTCTAACACGCGGAATTCTTCCTCCAAAACGCCCAGGCGTTGGCGCAGGAAACGGCGAAAACGTCTCGATGACCCCTAACAGGTCACGGATACGGTACCATAACCGCGATTGATCGGGTAATTTATCAAAATAAGCGCGGTAATGACGCTGTGCTTCCCGCAGAATGGCGGTTTCGCCTCGTTTTCCGGTTAAATGCATGAGCATGTCCAGTTTAAGAATCGTACTATCAGGATAGGTTTTGGTGCGTCCTGGCCCGGTCGATTCGGGCAATTGTTCACAAAACTCGTCAACGATGCCGAACATCAGGCGACACAAGTCTTGATAGGTAAATCCGTGGCGTCGCATTGACGCAACTACAGGAGCAAAGTAATCTATGGTTGGCGCTGAGGTGGACATGTTTATCCATACTCCTTTGTGAAAATGGGTTTTCAACTAGAGTATGGTGCTCGTTCCCGCAGCGCCACCTTTTCAATTCATGTAATTACGCATAATCCGTAGAATATTATCTTTCTGCGCAAAGGCAGAGATGAGCTTGTACCTGTGGCCCACCTCGGCACCCCATTAAATCATCCTTGTTTAACACAGCCCCCACGCGTTGGCCAATGTTTGTGTGGCAAAGCAGTGAAAACCGGGGAAGTTGTTCTTTCCGAGGCCTGCCGTCAAAATATCCCGCTCATTCAGCTAACTCAACAGCCTGATCATAAGGATATATGCTTGCCGTTAAAGGCGCGAGGCAAAATAATGGGCGTATTAAATGCCCGATTACCTGTTGACCAGGAAATTTCTACCGACGATATAAAATTGTTAGAAGCTATCACGGACCAAATCAGCGTCGCGATAGAAAATGCGCGCTTATTTGAGGCTGTTAGTAAACAGCGCGAAAGGCTTCGTTTGCTTAGTTCCAGGATAGCGGAAACTGAAGAGGCAGAACGCCGGCGTATTGCTGGTGAATTACATGATCAAGTTGGGCAGAATCTTACAGCATTAGGAATCAACTTAAATATTATCCGTGCCGAAAAGATGGAGAATGGCAAGAATGGTGCAAATTCCCGTCTTGATGATTCCCTAGCTTTGGTTGAACAAACAACAGAACAAATACGTATGGTTATGGCGGAATTGCGACCACCGATGTTGGATGATTGTGGTCTACTGCCTACACTTCGTTGGTATGCAGAACGATTTTCGGAACGAACAGGGATTAAGGTCAGTGTTATTGGAGATGAGCAGGGTTCGCAAACAAGCCAACGAAAAGAAAATGTATTGTTTCGTATTGCTCAAGAAGCATTAAATAATGTGGCAAAACACTCCAAGGCTGAGAATGTGGTTCTTACCTATGATATTGCAAATGGTTTTATGCAATTTGCAATATCAGATGATGGGGTGGGATTTGATCCTGAAGCAGGGAATGGGTTCGAAGGCATTAAAGGCTGGGGGCTCCTGCTTATGACAGAAAGGGCTGAAGCAGTTGGAGGCCGATTGTGGATTGAGCCTGGCACAAACGGGGGGGGAGCCCAGGTTAAAGTGGAGATTCCGCGATGAGTATTAGGATTTTTTTAGCCGACGATCATGCTGTTGTCCGTGATGGTTTGCAAGTATTACTGGATGCACAACCTGATTTTTGTGTTGTAGGCAATGCTGCAAACGGCCGTTCTGCTATCAAAAAGATCGCCGAGTTACAACCAGATGTGGTGATTTTGGATATCACGATGCCTGAATTGAACGGGATTGAAGCTTCCTACCAGATCGTCCAAAATTGGCCAAAAATCAAGATAATAATTCTTTCCATGCATGCCACTACAGCCCATATCGTGCGGGCATTGCAAGCCGGGGCAAGGGGATACTTGCTCAAGGAGTCAGCGGGTATTGAAGTAGTAAACGCAGTGCGTGCGGTTTGGGCGGGAAACCGCTATCTCGGCCAAAAAATCTCCGAACGAGTGCTCGATGACTATATTCGACAATACGAAGCAGGTGGCAGTACAAACCGCATAGACCGACTCAGCCCTCGAGAACGCGAGACATTGCAATTAGTGGTTGAAGGAAAATCAAATGCTGAAATTGCAGAAATGCTTTTCCTGTCTACAAAAACCATCGAGACCTACCGCAGTCGATTAATGCAGAAATTAGGCATTAAGGATGTCCCTTCTCTGGTGAAATTTGCCATTCGCAATGGATTGACCCCTCCACAGTAATTTGTTCGCTTACGAAATACCAAAATTACGGCTATTCGTCATATATCCCTGACACATTTTGTCAAAATTTCCTGACAACTTAATCCATATTCATTCTATATGATTGGCGTAAGAATTTTGCCAAAATTGTTCATTGCTGGATTTTTTGGCGCAATTTTTCCCACATCTAAACATCCGTGCTGTGGCTCAGACATCAGCACGAGTAATTATGGAAGGGTAAGGAGAGCTGGAGAATGAAAGGGTGGATATTTCGACTTTTAGGCATTATTGCGATTTTGCCTGCCTTGCTGTTTTTAGTGAACAGTACACGTGCTCAAGAGCCTTTTCCCCATAATTTACCAATAGATGAAAAAGAAGTTGATGTCACGAACTGCCGCGAATGCCATTGGCCTGTATATGTCGTATGGGAGAGTAGTACCCATGGTCAAGCATTATCCTGCGGTCAATGTCACTTAGGTGATCAAGACAACCACGCGCGTGAAGGCCATTGGACTCAAGGTGGACCACAAGAATGTATGAGCTGCCACACCACCGGTTACGATCCCGTAACGGATACCTGGGAGGAAGGAAACATCCATTGTACAGCCTGCCATTCGCCGATTAACGAAAACCACCCTGAAGAACCTATGCCTACGGATCGCTCTGCTGAACTTTGTGGCATGTGTCACATTGAAGCACATTTTGAATGGCGGGTAAGCGAGCATGGTCAGGCTGATGTTTCTTGCATCAGTTGCCACAGCCAACACGCAACGCAATTAAAAATTGAAAATGTTACAGAGCAGTGCGCTACTTGTCACGATATTCTTACGGATGGTTATACACACTCATCACATTTTGAAAATGGACTGAGTTGTGCGGACTGCCATCTTGCAACATATGAAGGACCAGTTACTGAAGGGAGAGCAAAGCGAAATCATACTTTTTCTGTCGCCTTGGCTACCTGCACAGCCTGTCATGGGGAAGCACTCCACAATGCTCCTTCAGGGGGTGCCGCAGAAATCATGCATTCACCTGGCAATGAACTAGCTTTTGCGGATGCAATGGCCTCAAATGTGAAGGCAGAAGTCTCTATAGAGCCACCAAGAGCAAACCCACTAGGATTATTCGCATTGGGTTCCATTTCTACGGGAGTTGGGATTGGAGGGGTGGGTGTTGGTCTTGCTGCGGTAATATTTCCACGGCTGAGTCGTTTGTTTGGTCGTATCTGGCGTCGGTCTAAAAACCATTGAGTAAGGCAATTACTATGAGCGCAAAATTCTCACCTGACCGTCGCAAATTTATTATTCGTGCCCTCACAGCTGGAACAGTAACTGTGGTTGGCGCGCGAATGCGGCGTAATTCTTTTGCCGCTTCTGGACCCCAGGGGCACAGCCCTTACCATTGGGTCATGATCATCGACCAGGATAAATGCACTGGCTGTGGTTATTGCACAAATACATGCCAGGCTCACAATGATGTTCCACCAAATATCCATTGGAATCGTGTAATAAAAGCAGGAAATGTTGGAGAAAAAGAGCTTTTTCTCTCGCGGCCTTGCATGCATTGTGATCACGCCCCTTGTGTTAGCGTCTGCCCTGTAAAGGCAAGCTATAAGCGTGCTGACGGCATTGTAATGATGGATTACGATCGTTGCATTGGCTGTCGGTATTGTGAGGTAGCTTGCCCCTATGGGGCTAGAGCCTTTAATTGGGAAGAATTCACTGGTGAAAATCCGGTTGTCCCAGAATGGGGGATGCCTGAAATTCCAAGGCGCCCACGAGGTGTTCCGGAAAAATGCTCCTTTTGTTACCACCGTATTGAACGCGGGCTTTCATTGGGATTAGTACCTGGCAAAGATGCTGACGCGACACCTGCTTGCGTGGTTATATGTCCTGTAGCCGCAAGAATTTTTGGTGATCTCAACGATCAAGAGTCTGAAGTTAGCAAAATGATAGCATCAAACCCTTATTTCCGTTTGCGGGAGGATATGGGTACTGATCCACGTGTGTATTACTTGCCAGCCCGTCGAGAATCTTCGTGAGGAACATGCTAAATGAGAAATCGACGTCAAATATTCTTACTGCGCAGTTGGTTTTCCTTTTTGATTTTGTTGATTATGGGCGGTCTATATGGTTTGTATCAAGTTTTTGCAAAAGGCTTAATCGTTACCAACTTAACTGACTTAGTTCCTTGGGGTTTGTGGATAACAATTGACCTTTCTTCCATTGCAATGGCGGCGGGGGCATTTTCTTTGTGCGCGCTTGTTTATCTTGTTGGACTTAAAGAATATGAGCCAGTTGCGAAAACTGCAACCTTTGTAGGAATTGTTGGGTACTCCATGGCAATGCTTTGTTTGCTGATGGATGTAGGCCGCCCAGATCGCTTTTGGCATGGGTTTGTCTATTGGAATACTCATTCGGTGCTGTGGGAAGTAACCATGTGCGTGGGTTTGTATTTTTCCGTGCTGATCTTGGAAGTGATGCCCATTTTTGGGGGCACAGCGTGGATGCAAGAAAATTTCCCATGGGTGTCAGGCTTGATGGTCAAGGTGCATCATTTCTCACCAGTCCTTGCAATTTTTGGTTTGGGCTTTTCGTTATTACATCAATCATCACTCGGTGCGACCTACGGCGTGTTGCAGGCTCGGCCAATCTGGTATCGACCGAGTGTTTCAGTCTTGTTCATTTATTCTGCGGTATTAGGCGGAATTTCACTAACCATAGCCTTTTCGATGTTTGCAGCACGGCTGACACCCAGGGCATGGGTTAATGACCGTTTGCTTGAAAAGTTAGCTAAGGCAATTGGCTGGGGACTGTTAGGTTATCTTTATTTTCGTTTCTGGGATTCCTTCGCAATGACGTACACCTATCAACCGGGGCGCGCTGAAGGCTTACAGCTTCTAACCAGAGGCAATTTAGCATTTAACTTTTGGGTTGGCGAGATTGGATTGGGATTAGTTTTCCCAATCATCGTGCTATTAAACGGTCGCCTGCGCCGCAATAAATCTTTGCGCATGGTCGCCTTATTTTTTGTGGCTGCGGGAGTGGTTGCCTATCGCTGGAACACAAATCTTGTTGGCCAGCTTATTGTCTTAACTTATTTGCCTCATGAAATTGAGGCGCTTTATACGACCTACTTTCCTTCTGCAATTGAATTCCTGACATCAGGTGGAGTCATTGGCTACGGACTATTGGCATTGACAGTCGGCGTGCGGTATTTGCGAATCGTAGACCATCGAATTGTGGCGCATCATTCGGAGGAGAAAACGTCTCATCCAGTAGGACAAACAGCGGCAGTTCAGGCAGATTGATTTTTTCAAACCGCGCCTGAACTATCAGGAGTCATCATGAGATACTTACTGTTCCTTGACGACACTAAGCAACTTACTCGCATGGTATGGTTGGCCTTCATCGCTGTTTTACTCTTGGGCGCTTCCTTTGCCATTTATTATTATGCAGATCGCTATGTCCACATTGGCGATCAATCACCGTTTGAGCGAGATTTGCTGAACTTGGAAGAAACCTTGCGTGAGAATCCGCAGGATGCAGCTGCTGGTTTATCCTTGGCTCAACGCTATTTACAAAACGGCCGTTATGAGGACGCGATTTCCCTTGCCCAACAGATCGTCACTGCCAACCCCCAGGACGTCGAAGGTCTCATGGTGTTAGGTGTTGCTTACACCATGGACCAAAAGCCAGTTTCCGCTGCGCCCTTATTGCAGCAAGTGGTAAGTATTCGCCGGAAGACATCAGTCGCAATTGCCGATCCCGCCTTAGAGGAGTCAGCACTCTATTACTTGGGAGAGAACTACATCGCTCTAGTATAGCTTTCCGGAAGTCCGCATAGTGTTTAGACTTGCAAGGGTCGACGAGCATAAGTCCACTTGAAGGGTTTAGCCATCGTCTCGTTGAAATAATTGATGAACGCCAAAATGCGTTCACGAAGCTCGTTAACAGATGAAAAATTACCACGTTTGAGCAAACGGCGAACCAAAATGGAGAACCAAATCTCGATTTGATTGAGCCAGGAAGTATGCTTTGGGGTGTAGACAAAACGAATGCGATGGGTCTCGTCACACAAAAACGCTGCACGGGTGACCATCGATTGCAGGATGCCTTCCTTGCCTTTCACGCCTAACTCTTCCTGGAGGCCACAGGCTTCGGCCACAAAACGTACCAACGATTCCGATTTATGGGTGTTGAGTTGGTCAACGATGAAAATCCACTCGGCTTCAGGATCCAATGCAACCGTTTGCTGGATATGGGCAACAAAGTCGGCTTCAGTACGCGTTTCGCCAATGGAAGGTGACCGGCACTGACCGGTGGCAATGTCCAAATTGGCAATGAGTGCCTGGGTCCCATGCCGCTTGTACTCATGCTCAATGAGAGCAAGTTTGCCTGGTCGCATCGGCTTGGTCGGGTGCTTTCGTTCCAGAGCTTGTATGCCGGTTTTCTCATCGGTACTCATCACATGGGTTCCCTGGTCAGCCAATTTCGGGGCTTGTTCATACAGGTCACACACGGTTTTGACCTGCTGGTCGAATTCAGCTGAGTCTTCATGGCGCTTGTTGTTGAGCCAATAGCGGCTCAGATGCGGTTTCAACGCCGCCTCGTTTTAAAAAACGCCCCACTTGCGTTGGCGAAATGCTGACCACAATCCCCCGTTTGACCACTTCATCGGCCAATTCACGCGGTGTCCATTCGGTAATGGGGCGACCAGATAATTGCGGGTCTTCACAGGCAACCTTGATAATTTGGCAAATATCCTCGGCCGTGAATGTCGCTGGTGTTCCTGGTCGCGGCAGATCAGATAAGGTCACAATAATCGCCACTTCTAATTCCTGGTCATCGTCATTGGCTTCGATAGCTACTAATTGTTCCCAACCATCAATCCAGCGATGACGCCAGGTATGGACTGTTTGCGAACTGCAACTCAGGTCGTGGCTGATTTGGGTGTTGCGGCGCCCGTATTCTGTGCCTGCTCGCACAATTTTAGCCCGGAGAACCAGACTCTGCGGACTGGTTGCACGTCGGATGATTTGTTGCAGGATGCTATCCTGTTTGTCTGACACTTGTATTTGTGGCGGCATTGGCCCCCGTGGTATTTTTCGTCTCATATTGTCATAATATCAGATTGTCTATTTTAGAAAAGCTGTACTAGGAAAATACGAAGAAGCAATCACAGCCCTCGAAGAGGCTCTGAAAATTAACCGAGCAGATGCAGACGCGATGTATTTACTAGGTGCAGCCTACGCTCAAAATCAGCAACCAGAACAGGCCTTAGACCGGTTTCTTGACGCTGTCCGTTTTGTGCCTAACTTCACAGAGGCATATCAAGGCATGTTAGAAAGTTATTCCAGGCTTGACATGCCTGATCATGCGTTATTTGCCCGAGGTATGGTTGCTTATTCCCGCCAGGATTATGACACAGCATTGGCTGCCCTGGAAGTTGCTACAAACAACCTACCAGAATTTGCTCCTGCCTGGCTAGGATTGGGATTAACATACGAGCAACTCGGTGAATTATCAGCAGCCCAGCGCAGCTTGGACAAGGCACTAAATATTGATAGTAACAGCTTTTTAGCGGCCAATGCCTTAGGGCGAATTGAAAGGATTCTGAACGAGCAGTGGGAATTACAACCATGATGCCACCAGCCCATAACTCTCATGATTCATCTAAAGGTCGAAAAATGCAATTAAAGGCCGCTTTCTTGGTGCTGGCCCTTATTTTTATGTCGATTGCTGTATTATTTATTCGTTATTTGCAGCAGCCTGCGCCTTTACCAGAACTCATCTTACCTCAGACAGAATTCGTTTATCCGCCTCATTATTTGTATTCCATTTACGGTGTTAAGAACCGGTTGGAGTTACTGTTTCGCCGGATGGATTGCGAATTTATGCTGCTGAAAGCGCTGGTCTTCGATTGGTAAAAGTTTTCGACCGAAGTGGTGAGCAAGTGGGAGCGTTGCTGCCGCCTCAAACACGACCAGGGGAACGCACACCCGTTTACCTGGCTACGGACTCATTTGGGCGAGTTTTTGTCACGGACCGATTACAACATGCAGTGTACATTTATGACAGAGAACATAATTTTGTGGATATGCTGCTGGCCCCAAATATGCCGCTTAGTTTCTATGTGTCGCAGTTTGCTGCACCTGTTACAGACAAAAGCAGCTATAACTTTAATTTGTTCCATCAAATTGTAACTTTTCGTTCCCAGCCAGGTAGTGAAGGGATGATTTTGCCCCCTCCGGAAATAGAGTGGTCTCCTCTGGGAATTCGAATAGATGGTGATGGGCAAGTTTGGGTAACGGATGTTTCGGCAGGTCAAAATTGTGTGGTACGCTTATCTTTGCCTGATGGCGATTCTCTAGCAGCATGGCGGGATGCAAATTTTAATGTCATGCAGTTAGGAAGTAGCGGAAGCGGGCAGGGAGAACTTTCCTTTCCAAACGCCGCAATGTCAGATTCGCAAGGGCGATTGTATATTTCTGATGGAAATAACGGCCGTATTTCAGTTTGGGATGCAGAGGGAGAGTTTCTTTATCATGCTGGAACTGGTCTTGCCGATGACACCCTGAGCCTGCCGCGAGGACTATTTGTTGACCACCGGGATCGGCTTTACGTGGTTGATGCTGTGGCCCAGGTTATACGTGTTTATGATGTTTCTGGGTCGTATCCTGAAGAATTGTTTCAGTTTGGGGAGTTTGGCCAGGGTGATGGTTTGTTTAATTACCCCAACGACATTTTTGTAGACAAAACGGGACTTCTGTACATTGCTGATCGGGAAAACAACCGGATTCAAGTATGGTCATATTGATCAAATTTTGGCTAGTGGACCAAAGAAATAGCTAAAAACGAGGATAAAATCATGAAGCGAGTTCTTCTCTTAATTGCATTGGCCTTTGTATTGGTTGTTGTTGGTGTCAACCCGGTTTTGGCGAATGGTGGACCTCACGGCGGGTATACGCCAACAACAGATGCGTGTGCGGGTTGCCACCGGGCGCACACGGCGACTGGCCCAAACCTCCTTGTTTCTGATGGTACTTACGAATTGTGTATCATCTTGCCACGGCGCAACCGGATCTGGGGCAAACACCAATGTTGAAGACGGCTTATATCTTTCCAGCCGAGATGATTCAGCGGGAAATGGCGATATTGGCGCAGCAAACACACCGGATAACTCCCCTTTACTGGGAGGGGGCTTTATTAATTATCAAGGAGCGGCCGTTACTTCCGCACATTCAACCGACGGTACAGATGCTCTCGCTTGGGGTCATAACGTAAATCGTGGACAGGTTGGCTCACTGACAGAGGGGTTAAGCTGCGCATCCTGCCACGATCCCCATGGTTCTCCAAACTATCGCATAATCAATGAAGTGGTAAATGGCATGGTGGTATTTGTTGCCCAAGTCGATGAAACAGCAAAGGATTATGATACCGAACAATGGGGTGCTGGAACAAGTTCTTTATGTGCTGCTTGCCACGGTGCCTACCATCGCACACTGGCTGGTCAGGGCAGCATCGAGGATGGGGGAAGTTATACACACAGGGTAAATATGTCCTACAACTTTGGAGGCAATGTAAATCCTGAAACTGTAGGTTTGGTGGGTTTACCCTTCCGTTGGCAGAGGCAGACCAGGTAGTGTGTATGACATGCCATTTACCCCATGGTACTTCGGCTGTCATGACGGGCATTACTGATGGTGCAGGTTTACCTGGCGAAACCAGCGCCGCAGACAGTGCGTTATTGCGTTTGGACAACCGTGGAGTTTGTGAAGTATGCCATCAAAAATGATGGCTACTTGTTATCCTCCTTGTTGGTGAAAGGTGGAGCGCTATGGCTTAGCCATATTTAGGGGCTCCACCTTTCAAACCAACGTTGGATAGAGTGTGATTAAAATGCTGGGTTGGCTAAGAGTGATGAGAAACGGCCGTTTAGGGGTCTTTCTGTTGGCTTTTCTCTTGCTCATGAGTCTCCCGCAGAGGGTAAATGCAAATTCTGGACCACATGGTGACTACTCGCCTACCACCGACCAATGTGCAACTTGCCATCGTACCCACACCAATGCGGGACCAGGGTTGCTAAATTCAGCCGCACAAGAAAATGATTTTTGCTTTTCCTGTCACAATGGTACTGGTGCACCGGCCATACCTGTTGTTTCCACCCATGCGAATCTGGATTACTCTGGGGGTGTAGAGGAAAATTTTGTCCTCCTTTGCATACAGTGTCACAATCCACACGGGAGCCAAAACCTGAGGATTGTTCGGGAAAACATTCAGGTTCAGACCGGTGCTCAGCCATTATATTCTGGACCAGTAATTTTCACTGCGCGAACAGATATCAACTCATTTGATGATGGCATAAGCGATCCGGCTAGCCGCATATGTGTGACCTGCCACGTCAACCCAGACGACCAGAGGTTACCCAATGTCTACTCACGAGGGAGGTGCTGAGCATTTAGGAGGTTTTGACTTTAGCGGGCAGAATTGCGTGATTTGCCACCCGCATAGCGCAGACAATGAACGCGGTACTGCAGACGGTTTTATGGCCACTGGAGGGTGTGTTGGCTGCCATTCAGCCCCTCAAGATAATGGCGATGGAATTCCAATAAACGGACGCCGGGCTGTGATGGAAGATTTTGCTAATACAAGTCACCATGTTCAAAATGAAGTAGAGGATGAAGATTGCAGAGCATGCCACAACGTTACCGAGCATGGTTCTGGGCACCTTCGTTTTCTTTAATGCTGATTTCCCTGAAATCGTTGTAATCCTCTACAATCACCCAGAAAATGATCCCCAATCTGCTGCTGCATTAGAGTCAATTTGCTTGGCTTGCCATGATGCGGATGGAGCAGCTGGTTTTCCGCCATTTAGTGATGGTTTAATGCCCCAAATTGTGGATACCAGTATGTGGCAAACTTCTGCACATAATACCAATGGAACTTGTTATGACTGCCATCAAAATGGTCATGGCTCAGTCAAAAAAGCATTGCTTGCACCAT
Organism: uncultured Chloroflexia bacterium; assembly: GCA_963695505.1. GTDB lineage: Bacteria > Chloroflexota > Anaerolineae > Promineifilales > Promineifilaceae > JACSRF01. Next base: position 387,749 of record CAVOGX010000021.1, read on the forward strand.
GGAATGCTGAGCCTGATGGGGGCCTGCCAAGTGATTCCATGCGGGAGGAAGAGGGTTTTTGCTATATTTGCCACGATGAGGATGGTCCGGCAACCTCGAACATTCAGGATGCATTTTTTGATACCAGCCACCACAACGTAAGCACAGAGGACCAAACAGATGGTTCGCAAGTTGAGTGCGTGAATTGCCACAACCCCCATATCGCTTCGGTCTCGACACCTCTGGCAAACCCGGACAATACAGAATTACCCTGGCTTTATGGAAGCACCGATTTTTGTTTGGCTTGTCACGACGGCGCACCACCTGTAGGTGTCTTGTTTGGTGTGGCTTCTGGTACCGGTTACAACAAGCTGGCATACCTGGGTTCAGATCATGCATTGGCCCTGGGTGGTTACGGGTGCTTACATTGTCATGGCGCTCATGGCAGTAATTATTATTCTCTACTTTTGGGGCAGTACGTTAAGGGAGATTATGCCCCCTATGTCGCCGCAAATTACCAGGCATGTTGGGTCTGTCATGATGAGAATGGAACAATTTGGCGGATGAATCGCTTTCGAAACGAGCATAATCGACATGTTACGAGCGCTTCTTGTATTATCTGCCATGACGTGCATGCGCCACAGGATGCAGCGGAAGTAGGGTTAATTAATTTTGATTTTGCCGTGTTTAGTGGTTACGATTTGCTTTATATTGCAGGTTATGAAGGGAGCTTATCATTTTCAATTGATGCAACTCGAAATCGAGGATCTTGTTCAATTGCCTGCCACGGCCGAACTCACATTGAGCGGGAATACGTTCGAGGTTCGGCCGTTTTGCCCACATGCTCGGGTTGCCATGCAGACGACCCATTGGCGTCTATTATTATTGACCCAATATTGCCCTCTTTGCCCCCATCTGTCACCCCTACCGTTACCCAAACGGGCACGCCAGAAATTTCACCGATATTATCACCAACTTATGAGCTAGAAATTACAGTAGAAGTTGTTGAATCACGTACCCCGACTCCCACTATTTCAACACAAACACCTACAGAAACGGCCGTTCCTACCGTGAGCACCCCCACGCCGACCCATGCTTTTATCTCTCCTAATAGTACTTTTACACCTACACCAACGGGAAATTAAAATCTTCTGCAGATGCAACAACCTGGATGGATTCGCGTATAATCTTGTGTGAAGGTTTTATAACCTGATACGGGATTTACTATATTCTTACACAATTTGGAGAAATTCATGCGAATCATCCTTTATTTAGGCAAAGGTGGCGTGGGTAAAACCACTGTGGCAGCGGCAACGGCCGTACGCAGCGCCGAGTTGGGCTATAAAACCCTGGTGGCAAGCACCGACATCGCCCACAGCCTGGCGGACTCCTTTGATATTCCCCTTTCCGATAGACCGGTAGAAATTGTACCTAACCTGTGGGCTCAAGAAATCAGCGTTGTGGCTGATATACACAATCATTGGGGTACCTTGCAAAACTTTGTGTCCGGACTCATCGTTGGGCAGGGTATCAACAACGTTATTGCTGATGAGCTGTCGGCTATTCCCGGCATGGATGAGATTGTAGCCCTACTGCACATTAACAAACAGGCCACCGAACGCAATTTTGACCGCGTTATTATCGACGCTGCACCTACAGGCGAGACCATTCGTCTGCTCACCATGCCCGATACTTTTCGCTGGTATGCCGGCCATATTAGCCGCTTTGAGCGCGGGGTTGTGAAAGCCTTAAAACCTTTTGCCGGACGGCTGCTGCAAGGTCCGGCAGAGGTCCTGGAGTCATTGAGCAAACTCGATGCAGCGACCGCTGAACTGCGCACGACGCTCAGTGACCCGGAAATTAGCAGCTATCGTGTAGTTTTGCAGCCTGAGAAAATGGTTATCCGCGAGGCGGAAAGGGCGGTTAGCTACCTGGGGTTATTTAACTATCCGGTAGACAGTGTGGTGATAAACCGCATACTTCCAGAATCGGCTGCCGAAGGCGCCTTTTACCAGCAGCGGCGAGAATTGCAGGAGAAATATCTGCAAATGATTGAAGATAATTTTCGGCCGTTACCCTTGTGGCGTGTTCCATATTATGCCCATGAAGTTGTGGGTGTAGAGGCATTATCTCGCCTGGCACATGATTGTTTCGGCGAGCATGATCCGGCAGAAATATTCTACCGCGGCTCGGTGCAAGACGTGGTAGAACTGGAGAATGGTAGCTACCAACTGCGTATTCCCATGCCCTTTGTGACCAGCGATAACGTGTCCTTGCGCAAGAGGGGCGATGAATTGTTTATTACCATTGGCAATTTTAAACGGGAAATGATTCTGCCCACGGTTTTAGCAAAGCGCAAGGCCGCGGGCGGGCGCCTGGTAAACGGCATACTGGAAGTAGATTTCCAACAACCAACTGAAGAAAAGCCTGCCTCCGCTTAGTGGAATGGCTGGGTATGGTGATGCAACTTTCTTTGGGCGCTGCCGTAATGTGCACCAGATTACACAAAAAAAACACCATGTGGGGCTCGTAAATAAAATTTCGCTTTCTGGTCGTGCATGGTTAAGGAGATATTGAAATGAATGAAAATGTTGCTGAATCAGCACAGGAAGAAACAGTATTTGTCGAAGAAGAAGCAATTTCTGACAAGAAGCAAAAGACCTGGACGGATGAGGTTGTGGTTGCAGGTGAAGATTTGCTGGGGTTTGTGAAAAAACTTGTCAAAGAAACGGCCGTTCGCCGTCTTGTTATTAAAAATGAAAAGCGCCGCATCCATCTGGAAATCCCGCTGGCATTAGGGGTGGCTGGTATTGCCTTGTTGCCCTACCTAGCCGCCGTGGCGCTCATTGCTGCTTTGGCCACAGACTGCACAATATTGGTGGAGCGAGAGGTCGAGGAAATTAAGGAAAAATCGCCAGAAACACCAGAGTCTTAATCGCTTTCTTCGCCTACGTTCCCCTTAACCGCGCAAGGAAGATAACCCTGCGCGGTTTTTTTGCGAATATTGGCTACCTCTCGCTATACTACATTTCATGAGACAAGCCCTCATTACCCGCTATGGCCCCCCTGAGGTTTTGGAAACGCGGGAATCGTCAGACCCATTGCCGCGAAATGGAGAAGTGCGCATTCGCGTGGAGGCTTGTGGCATTAACTTTGCGGACGTCATGGGGCGCATGGGGCTGTACCGCGATGCACCTCCTGCGCCTTACGTACCGGGTTATGAAGTAGCGGGGGTCATTGATGCCATGGGGCAAGGTGTGCCAGACCTTCGTGAAGGAGACAAGGTTTTTGCTCTAACCAGGTTTGGTGGCTACAGCGATACCGTATGTGCCCCGTACAAACAGGTATTTCCGCGTTTTGAATGGATGTCTGCGCAAGATGCTGCTGCACTGCCGGTTACCTTTTTAACTGCTTATGTCGGACTGGTCATAATGGGCTCTTTGCGGGCTGGAGATAAGGTCTTGATTCATAACGCCGGTGGGGGTGTTGGTCTGTCTGCATTGTCTATTTGCAAAATTGTAGGGGCGGAGACCTACGGCACAGCTTCCCCAGAGAAACATGATCTTTTGCGCCAGCGGGGCCTGGATTTCCCAATTGATTACCGTAACCGCGATTACGAGCAGGTTCTTTTGGAAATGACCGGCAGGAAGGGGGTGCAGATAATTTTGGATCCCCTTGGGGGCGCAAATTGGCGCAAGAATTACCGCTTGCTTATGCCTACCGGTCGACTGGTTATGTTTGGGGCTAGCAGTATGGCTTTACGCAAAAGGCGTTCTTGGCTGTCCGTTTTGCGTTTACTGGCGAACCTTTCGTTCTTTAGTCCTTTGCAGTTGATGAACGACAACAAAGCGGTGCTGGGTATAAATTTGGGACATTTATGGTCACAAACAGAGATGCTGCGCCGCTGGATGGAACAGATTGTCAATTGGTATGATGAAGCGCTCTTCCGCCCATTGATTGACGCCACCTTTCCGTTGGAAAAAGCAGCAGAAGCTCATCATTACATACAGGACAGAAAAAATATTGGGAAAGTCTTACTGCTGCCGTAGCTCATGTTCAATGGCGAGAATGAGCTACGGCAGCTAATGATTCTTATCTACGCCGGCGGATTTCCAGCACCGCACCGGTGAGAATGAGGGAGAGTCCAGTTACGGCCGTTGCTACCAAATGTCCCGCCCCAATTGGAGCACCGGAAGCAGGTAAGACGACGCGCGCTTTTGCTGCTTTTTGCACGCAGAAAAATAGCCCGCTGGCCGCCGTGTTTTGGGCATCAATCGGCGCATAAATGGGGTTTTTGGAAGTCACCACCCAATCGGCAGTTGGTTTTGCCGTAAGCCGCCAATAGCTAAACCCCGCAGCATAAAGCCCAAATGCACCATCCGGGCTGCTGTACATGGTCAAAACGGTCTTCTCATCACTGCTCACAAACTCTACATCCACATCTGCAACCGGGACTTCGCCGGCTACGCCAGTGGAGACACATTTTCCATCGCCATTAACATCCTCATAAACCACACCCATGATTGTGCCCCGCCGCTCACCAGGCTCTTGTGCGGATAACACTCCAGTCATGAAGGCTAATAGGACAACAACAGCCAATAAAATAGATAACAATTTCTTCATGCGATTTACCTCCTTGAATATACACCAAAGCCTTTCAATAAAAATTTTAGGAATCAACAGGTTGGGCAACAATGACCAACCTGTGAGAGTTGCCGGTGTAAGGCCAGCAGCTAATAAGGGTGATGCGTTCATCACTTGTAGGCTCCATCCACCGGGCATTTTCAACTCGAACTTCTAATGGTTGTCCCAGTTCTGGCAATATTTCTTTGATGGTTACACGGTAGACGTGGGTACCATTTTTGTCTGAGAGGGCAATTTCATCCCCTTCCTCTAACTCAATTAGATCACGGAACACTTCGCCAAATATATTGTGATGCCCATTTAACACCGTGTTTCCTGGCTCGCCCAGGTGGGCGCTGTTGTTGTGCCAGCCAACCAGGTATCCGGCTGGAACCTGCCATTGGTAAAAAGTTTGCCCATCATCTGCGGTGTGCTGCTCCAGTTTTACCTCAACCACCTCGGTTTCCAGCCCGATGGCGGGAATGCTGATGTGTATCGGCTGACCTGCTTGCGGATCGGCAACGATGGCATCGGCCGCAGATACAAAGTAGTCGGGGTAGGATTCAGCAGAGGCGGTTTCTGGCAGAAATACGGCCGTTTCCACATCGTCTTGTTCTGCGCGTTCGGGCAGTAAGGCCAAGGCCATCCGCGTTGGAATGGGTCCTTCTTGGGGCAGGTATGGCGCCACTGCCCGATAGACCTGGGCGGGCATGGTCTGAGGCATCAGCACCCATGCCAGCAAGACAAAAAATACCGCTATGACACCCAGGACGATGAGCACCACGCCGACCGGGATGAGTTTTTCGTCGGATTTTGATGAACGAGCAGACATGCCGTTTAGTATAATGGGTAAAAGTGCTTATGTAAACAATGCACAGTAAGAAACGGCCGTTTACCCCCACACAGCCCGCACCAAATTGGGCAGCACTTCACCAGATGGCCCTTCCAGAGCAAAGGTTACGAAATGGGTAAGAGGGGTTCTTTGCGGATTAATCTCGACCACGGGTACCCCCTTTTGCAGTGCCTCCAGAGGTAAAGAAGCTGCGGGCTGGACTAATGCTGACGTACCCACTGTCAAAAAAACGTCACATTGCTGTGCAGCCTGAATAGCTGAATTCAATGCTTGCATTGGCAAACTTTCTCCGAACCAGACCACATCCGGTCGCAGTAGACTGCCACAGATAGGACAACGAGGCGGCAAATCACTGGTTTCAGACCAATTGTCCACCAGGTGTTCATGTTCGTAGCATTTGATGCGCTGCAAATTGCCGTGTAGTTCAATGGTTTCCGGGCTGCCGGCGCGTTGATGAAGCCCATCTACATTTTGGGTGACTAGTGTCAACCTAGGGACCTTTTGCGCCATTTTTACCAGAGCAAAATGGCCTGGATTCGGTTCGGCCTTACTGACTAACTCTCGCCGCCAGGCGTACCATTCCCAAACCAGCTTCGGGTTAAGTCGAAACGCCTCAGGTGTGGCCAACTCCTGCGGGTCGTATTTTGCCCAGAGACCTGTTTGTGCCTCGCGAAATGTTGGCACTCCACTCTCGGCGGAAATGCCCGCTCCAGTTAATACTGTTACTCTCTGGGCAGATTGCAACGCTTTAATTAATTGTTGCGGAATGGTCATGTTCATGGTTATTGCCTTACTCGATTATGATGCGCCCACGAACTGCTTAAATTGCGTCTAAAATGAGCTTGGCCAGCGAAAAGTAAATGAGCAGTCCCGTAGCATCTACAATGGTGGCAATCATGGGCCCGCTAATGACGGTCGGGTCAATTTTAACACGGTCAGCTACTATGGGAATGATGGTGGCTACGGTGGTTGACCAAATGACCACGGCAGGCAAGGTAAGCGCCACGACAAGGGCTACATCGAATCCGGTATGCCAAAGCAGTGCCCGTAAAATGCCAACAGCGCCCATTACGATTCCTAAGATTAAGCCAGTGGACACTTCACGGCGCCATGCCTGCCAAATGTTGCCCAGCCGCACCTCATCCAGGGTAATGGCGCGGATGATGGTTGCGACTGTTTGAGAACCGGCGTTACCACCTGTGCCAATAATCAGAGTAATAAACAAAGTAAGCGAGACTACTGCATCCATTTCACCTTGGAACATCCGCAGCACTTCGCCGGATAAAGTAGAGGCCAGGAATAGCAGCAACAGCCAACCAATACGTTTGCCCACTATCTGGAAAATAGATGCGGCAAAATAAGGCTGATCTAATGGTTCAGAACCACCTAAACGCTGGATATCTTCGGTGACCTCTTCTTCAAAAATATCAAGCACGTCGTCAACGGTGACCACGCCAACTAACCGTCCCGCATCATCAGTGACAGGAATTGCGACGTAATCGTAACGCGCTACCATTTCAGCCAACTCTTCCTGATCGGCCGTTACCGGTACGGCAACAACCTGTTCAAACATGATCGAATCGATTGTGGCATCTGGGCTGGCCATGATTAGTTCGCGCAAGGGTAATACGCCAAGCAGCCTGTCATCACGATCAACCACATAAAGATAATGCAGTGTTTCCGCATCTTCCAGAGAACGAAGGAAATCAAAGGTTTCAGTGACTGACCAGTGGCGGCGTAGAGCGACGACGTTAGTGGTCATCAAACGGCCAGCCGTATCCTCCTCGTAACCCAGAATTTCTTGAACTTCGGCCGCTTCTTCCGGTTCCATTAAGCCAATAAGTCTTTCGGAAACCGGTTCCGGCAGGTCTTCAAGAAACTCTGCCGCGTCATCCATGGGAAGGGTGTCCAGCAAATCGGCCAGGCGTTCTTCATCTACTTTTTCCACCAGTTCCTGGCGAACAATTGAACCAGTTTCGTCAAGCACCTCGCTGGCTGTTTCCAAGGAAAGCAGCTCGAAGACAATGACAGCATGTTCAGAATCTAGCTCGTCCATCAGGTCGGCAATGTCTGCCGGATGAATCCGCGTTAATAAATCGCGTAAGTCTTGTAAATGGCCTTCTAGAATGAGGGTTTCAATTTCTTCAGGGAGTGGTAAAACGTATTTGTCGTCCATAACGACCTCCGGGTCGATCGGTTTTTGCTGGGGAAAGGTACAAAAGGCAGAGCTTGAAAACATGAGGATGTTTGCTTATGATCACATAGATTCCTCATATGGGTTTTTCCAGCCCCTCATTATAACAAAGTCGTTGTAATTGCGTATGATTTCCAGAAAAGGAGGCGGATAGATGAATTGGTGGCAAGAGTTGGGAACGGCCGTTTTGATTATACTCGCAGCCTGGCTGTTAGGCTGGATTTCGCGCTGGGTATTACAGTGGGCGACTGCGCATATTACAGGACGCACCAAGGCCAGCCTGGATGACGCCGTAGTGGCTGCCGCACAGACGCCTTTACAGTTATGCGGCGCTCGATGAAGCGAGAAATGAAATTCCTTTTCCACAGCGAGATTTACATTTGGTTTCATCGCGCATTGGCGGGTTGTCGGAAAGTCAAGTTGCCGGCTAAGTAGGGTGACATCCGGTCGAAAAAGAGTGCTGACCCAGGTGAATGCTGTGTATAATGCAGTAACAAATTGTTGGAGGCAAAAACATGACCCGTCCCATTATTGGTTGGGAGAATGAAGAACCAGTACCAGATTATTACTATTTCAATGCCTATTTGAATGCGCGAAACGGCCGTTTACATTTTGAGGACCTGGATTTAGCGCAATTATTTGTAGGAGGTGGGGCAGATCAGGGACTGGGGCGCACATTACCCAGCCCGCTGGAAATCGTCTACCTGCCCGTCATTCGCCAGAGAATTGCGCAGATGACCCGTATTTTTGCCGACGTGAGTGCTGAGGTAGGGTACAACGGCCGTTTCCATTATACCTATGCCTCCAAAGCCAACGCCGCCGAGGAAGTAATCCGCACGACGCTAGGCGCCGGGGCGCACCACGAAATGTCTTCTACTGTTGACGTGGATATTGCCGTGCACATGATCCGGAGGGAGTTGTTGCCGCCCGACCGCATGATTGTGTGCAATGGTTTTAAGCCGGCGGGCTCCCATTATGCGGCCAATATCCTGCGTCTGCGGCGCGAGCATGAAAAGGTCATTCCTGTTATTGAGGATTTAAATGAAATCTCCCCTCTCATTAACTCTGGACATGCCTTCGACGTTGGCTTGCGCCAAAAAAGTTATGGCCCAAACACCAGTGAAGCCGAAATGGAGGCCGCAAATTCTCGCTTTGGCCTGGACCTGGAGAGCTTGTGGAAAGCGGCCGATTATATTGCGGCAGCCCCTAATCTGACACTCAAACTTTACCACTATATGGTGGGCAGCCAGCTTACGAACGAAGAGGGGTTTTTATCATTTCTGCGACCGGGCATTGAGCTCTATGCGCGCCTGCGCCAGCGCTACCCAACCCTGAGCATCTTTGATTTTGGCGGCGGTATGCCGGTGCCCATGACCCTAAACTTCGATTTTGACTACCATCAGTTTGTGCGCTTGCTGCTCACAGAATTGAAAGAAGTTTGCGGGCGATATGGTGTGCCCGAACCTGACGTGATGGGTGAATTCGGCCGTTACACGACCTCTGAGCATGGCGCTCATCTCTTTAAGGTTATCTCAGCAAAAGATAACCGTTCAAAAAATCCCTGGTATATCATAGATGGATCAATCATGAGCTCCTTTCCCGACAGTTGGGCTTTGAGCGAACATTTTATCGTGCTGCCTCTGACGCATCTGGATAAACCTTTTCAACAGGTGCAGCTTGGCGGCATTACCTGCGATAGCGATGACGTGTATCCTCCCAAACCCAGCAAATCGCCGTTGTATTTACCGGTGGAAACGGAAGATCTGTACATTGGGTTTTTTAGCATTGGCGCATACCAGGAAATGTTGGGCGGCGTGCGGGGCAGCAAGCATTGCGTGCTGCCGGAGGCGTATGAATTGATAGTCGACCGAGAGGAAAACGGCCGTTACCAGTTCGACTTACTTCAGGGGCAGGCCCCTGGCGACGTGCTGCGAAACCTGGGTTATCATGTGTAATGCAACAAACTAGGCCAGCATACGTATTATCAGTACCGTACATGTGGGAAAAATATCGAAAATTAGGTAATAATCCCGCACAGGCAGGCAAAAAGGGTAACGTCCCTTAAAAGGAGAAAAGAATGGATAGAACACGCATTATCTTCATTGCCATCATTGGCTTAGCCCTTATCGCTGTTTTGGGTGTTGTGGTTTTTAACCTGATCAGCCCTGATGAGCCAGTGGTTGAAGAGGGTACACCCGGTGTAATCACCACCAATGGCAATGCCACGCCCAGTGTTCGCCTCGATTCCCCCGATCCTATTTGGGGGCCAAATTATGATGAGAACGATGGTTTGCCCACCTACGTTTGCGGTGCGGATGCATTCGGTAGCTACTTTACCCTGCAGCAAATGCAAATGAGTGGCCGGGATTTTGAAAACGGCTTTCACCTTGGGATCATCCCCTTTGACCTGAATGACGATTACTCCATATCCGAGGAACAGCGCACTGCGCTGCTCGATTCTGGTCAGTGGAACTGCCTTTTGACCACATTGGATTCGGTGGCCCTTTCTAGCCCCGGAGTCATCACTGCAATCGTTGACGAAAGTGCCGGTGCCGATCAGCTTTGGGGACGCGATGTTCCTACGGTCAACGACCTAAAAGACCAGCGTATCGCCTTTTCGCGGGGCAGCGTCGGTGAATACTTCGTTTACTACGCTTTGTCCATTGCCCAACTCAGCCCACGCTCAGACGTAACCCTGGTGCCGCAAGACAGCGTGGCCGATGCCGTTGCTGTATTCAATAATGGGCAAGCCGACGTGGTTTCTGGCTGGGAGCCCGATATTTATGACGCCGAATCCAGTGGTGGTTCCCCCTTGCTTAGCTCCGCTCAACTGCGTATCGTCATCGATGTGATCGTCACATCGCGCCAATCTTTGAACAGCAATGCCGAACTTGGTGCAAAATTTCCACAACGCCTGGTTTGCCACCTTAAAAGGCCAGGTTGAAGATTTTGACACAGCCGCTGCGCAAATTGCCTCCTGGGGCAACAACGACTGGAGTTACGTTTACACCGAATCAGCCACCGAGACTTTCAGTTGTGGCTGGAAAGCGTAGCCCAGGCTGACCTGGGCGACAACGCTTTTGTCATGCGGGACACGCGCCCCATCATCAACCGCCTGGAAATTGCGCGGCGGGTTTGGGCTGCTTCTGATCTTTCTGTACCCGGCAGACGACATTTCTACTCTGGTTGAGCCCAGCTTTGTGCTGCGCGCCGCCGACCAGGCCAGCTTGCAGCCCTTTGCAGACCCTGTAAACAACACCTTCTCCATTTCCGCCCAGCTAGATTTAACCGGTGTTGCCACTGGAGCTGCCGCAACATTGGCCATTTTGCCCTGCCGCACCTTTTCGTTTTTGCCAGAATCTACAGAACTGACGCTGGAATCGCGGCGCATTCTTGATTCATGTGTCGTGCCCACCCTTTCTCAGAGTGTTGGTTTGTTCCTCCGGGTAAAAGGTTCCTCAGCCTGGCCTGCCAGCGTTCCTCCATATACCGAAGATGACATTTTAGAAGTGGCGGAGGGCCGCGCCCAATCTGTGGTCGATTACCTGGTTTCCCAGGGAATAGATCCGGCCCGCTTCATTGTCGAAGCTGCGCTGCCACCAGAAGAAAACAGAAACACCGATGATCCCAACATTCAAGCCAGTGACCGGTATGTGGAATTAACGCTTGTCACGTCTGGTCGTTAAGAAATCCACATTTGAAACTACATCATTTGGACTTGACAGGTTCCTGTTAGGAAGCCCTGTCAGGTAAATTTGCTAATTGCTAAAGGGTTTGACTATGAAACTCAAAAATTTTCGGGCGATGGGGTTAATGGTGGGTTTGTTAGCCCTGGTGACGCTGGCTTGTGGTTTGTTTGATGGCGGGGAGGAGTCTATTCCACGCAATGCGGCTGTGGTGGAGGTGGTGGCAAATTCTAGCTTAAAGCCATGGTTGGAAACGGCCGTTACCACCTTCAATGAGAGTGAAACAGAAAACGCTGCCGGTGATCCCATTTACGTTCTGGTGGAATACATAGAATCTGGGCAAGCCGTTTCCCAGTGGGGTGAGGGAAGCGACGCTGTCCTATGGCTGCCTGAAGAGTTGGTATGGGTCAACGTGCTGGCAGACCAGGGGAACGCAGATTTTCAGGGCGACTGCGAAAGTGTGGCTGAAAGCCCACTGGTCATTGCCATGTGGCGACCTATCGCCGAAGCCCTGGGCTGGCCTGGCCTGCCTTTGGGCTGGTTGGACATTGGTAGCTTGGCGGCTGACACCTCCGCATGGAATTACTACAGTGGTGGGGAATTAGGTGATGCTTTTCGCCTGGGCCACACTCATCCTGGCTTGTCAGGCTCAGGTGCCTCCACGCTGCTGGCCATAGTGCAAGCCGCCGAATTAAAAACTGAAGCGGTAAGCGTAGCAGATATTCAGCAGCCTATTGTGCAAGCGTCTGTGGGCGCCTTTGAGGGAGGAGTGACCTGGTTTAGCGCCAGCACCGATTCCCTTGGCGCGACTATGCAGCAGCGGGGAGTTACTTACCTGTCGGCAGCGGTTATGTATGAAAGCACGGCCGTTTTCTATGGCGATGGCGAGATTGTTCCCATTTATCCGCTAGAAGGCACGTTTATGGCCGCCCACCCGGCCTGCATTCGGCAGAGCGCAGACAGCACCGCCCAAGAAGGTGCGCGAGCCTTTCGTGACTTTTTGCTGAGCGATGCAGCGCAGGAAACGGCCGTTTCCGTCGGTTTGCGCCCCGTTAATCAAAATGTTGTGGTAGGTGCTCCTTTGGACGCCGAACGTGGTGTAAATTTGAACCAGCCTGAAATAATTTTCAACAGCCCCAGCGTAGCCACGATTTATGGCGTTCAGGATGTGTGGGTGTCAGCTCGTAAAGACGTCAACCTGGTTATGCTTCTCGACACGTCTGGCAGCATGCGCGGCACCAAAATGGAAAACATGCGCACGGCAGCCATCCAATTTGTCGAGCAGATGGGCGACGATGATTACATTTCGCTCATTGCTTTTGCAACCGAACCCCTATGCTGATTAACCATGCCCGGGTCGGTGACAATCGCCAGAAGGTTATCAACACCATTCAAAACCTGGAGGCTACCGGTGACACAACGCTGTTCGACGCCATTGGCGATGGGGCAGCCGTCATTGCCGGTACAACTTCTGTGGATACAACCAATGCCCTGGTGGTTTTGACGGATGGGCAGGATACGCGCAGTTATCGCTATACCTTCAATGAGGAGCTCATTCAGCAAGCCACAGCCAACGGCACCACCGTGTTTACCATAGCCTACGGCAGCGACGCTGATGAAGACGTGCTGTCTACCCTGGCCACCCGGGCCAACGGTAATTTCTTCCTGGGTGATGAAGCGAGCATTGCCGCTATTTACGAGGAGATGTCGGCCGCATTTGGTGGCAGCGTAGGGGTAGGACGGTAATTGGCAGCCGGTTAAAGCAGCAGGGCGGCCAAAATACCCACAATCAGGATGAGGGCAAAGCCGGGCAGGAATGTGCGGCGCAGGCTGGCTGACCCGCTGGAGAGAACAATACCCCCTTTAACGGCCGTATTAGACATTGCCGCCAGCACAATCGCCCTTGCGGCTGTGGCCATGTCCAGCGTGCCATTTCTGCTCAATTCTGCCACAGACAGAGTGATGGCGTCTACGTCCGCCAATCCTGAAAGTACGCTCGAAAAGTACAGACCTGTGTTCCCAAAGTAAAACTCTGCTGCCCGAGAAGCCAGTAAAATTAAGCCGTAGAGCAGCCCAAAGGTGATGGCCGGGCGCAGTTCAAAAGGATTTGAGATTTTAACCTCTCCTCCTTCCTCTGTGTGGGGGGTAAGATAAAGGTACAGTCCATAAGCCAGGCCTGCTCCACCCGCCGCGGCAATGGGCAGCCACAGCACACTGAGTAGGGGGCGATAAACGGCGCCTACCTCCACCAGAATGCGCACAAACATTACGGACCAGGCCAGCGTAATTGCCAGGGCAAAGGGTTTTGCCAACTGCCTGTCCCCATGGCTGCGTTGAGCGAAACTGAGGGTGGTGGCCGTGCTGGATGCCAATCCACCCAGGAGGCCGGTGAGGCCAATACCCCGCCGCGAGCCGGCAATTTTGATCATCACGTAGCCCAAAAAGCTGATGCCAGATATTAGCACAACCATGAGCCAGATTTTGTACGGGTTCAACACATCAAAGGGGGGTGGTCCAAAGGATTGGTTAGGTAATACGGGTAGAACAATGGCGGTAATGATGGCAAATTTCAGAGTGGCCAGCACGTCCTCCCGGGTAATGCGCTCGGCAAACCTGTGCAGCTCGAATTTTAGGGAGAGTAGGGCCATGGAAACAACGCCCAGGGCAACGGCCAACTCCATTTCATCCCAGTAGCAGAGGGAGCCGGTGAAGAGAGTTAGCATGGCGGCAACTTCGGTAGTCATGCCCATTTCGCCACGCCAGGATGAGATGGCGTACCCAATAATGATGAGGCCCCCCACCGGTAAAATGAGGCCAACGTAAGCCCAGGGAGTGTTGAGCAATTCGGATAAGAATGCTGCCGTGCAGCCGGTTAGTCCCAGGAGCGCAAACGTTCGCACACCAGCGGCCGTTTTTTGGTGCGGTTTGTTAGAGATATCGTAGGAGTGTTCTCGCTGTAGGCCAACCAGGATACCAATGACTAAGGCTACGCCAAAGCGATAAAAAAGAGTGTGTTGTGCCATAAATACAGTGTAAGTATTTGACAAAGGGTGTCAAGATTTCCGCAACAGAAACGGCCGTTCTGCGTATTGAGCCTCAGGAAAACAAACGTAATGGATTCATCCGCTGGAGGTTAACATGAGTGTAGTAAAAGAGAACAAATTGAGAAGACAAAACGGCATGATTGCCGGTGTTTGCGGTGGTTTAGCGGAATTTTTTGGAATCAGCCCTTTTTGGTTTCGGCTGCTTTTCTTCATTTTACTGCTGCCAGGCGGCCTTCCGGGCTTGCTGCCATATGTGCTGTTATGGATAGTTATCCCCCGCAAGCGATATTAGACTTATGCAACGGAACACCTGGCCCCTGTGAAAACAGGGGCTTTTTATTTTGGCATCTCGCAGGGGGTAGGTTACATTTCCTTCTATGTGGATCATATTGCTCTCTTTATTATTGGGAACGTTGTTAGGTGCCGGCTTGCGGCAAAAGCGCCGCCTGTTGGCATGGGTTGACCGGGGAACAGCAACGGCCGTTTATTTGCTGCTCTTCTTGCTGGGTGTTACCGTGGGCAGCAACAGTGCGGCTATGGACAGCTTAGGCACCCTGGGTCTTCAGGCGCTGCTGCTGAGCGTTGGCGGTATGGTGGGCAGCATCACCCTGGCTACCATCCTTTATTACTGGCAGTTTCACCGCTAAACAGAGCATGCGCAGCAGTTTGATTATTCTCCTCTTTTTTTATCCGGTTTACTGCTAGCCAATTGGGCAACATTGCCTGACTGGCTTACAGCTTCAGAAACCACCCTCTATGCTTTGTATGGGTTGCTCTTCTTGGTGGGAATAGGTGTTGGCAGCAGCACCGATACCTTGATTATTTTGCGCCGCGTCAATTGGAAAATTGTGTTGGTGCCCGTGAGCGTAATTCTGGGAACGCTGCTGGGTGCGGGGCTGGTGGCAAAGCTTTTGCCCGGAATTTCTGTGCGTGAAGGAACGGCCGTTGGCGCTGGATTTGGGTACTACAGCTTGTCAAGCGTCCTTATTAGCCAGGTGCACAGCGAGACGCTGGGTGTCGTTGCCTTGCTGGCAAACATTATGCGGGAGATGCTGACTTTGCTTCTAGCACCATTGCTGACCCGCTATCTTGGTAAGCTGGCCCCCATTGCAGCGGGAGGTGCAACGACAATGGATACGACTTTGCCCATCATCACCCGCTTTACCGGCAGCGAATATGCAGTGATTGCCGTTTTCAGTGGGCTCGTGCTGAGCATATTGGTGCCCTTCCTGGTCGTTTTTATATTGGGATAGCATGACAAAGCTCAGGTCTGTAATGGACGAACGAGGTTAATTACACCTGCATGCGTTTGCATGTGGTTGTGATAAAATTGAGAGCATGTCTGGTGAATTAACAGTAATTGGTGGCGGGTTAGCTGGAACTGAAGCAGCATGGCAGGCAGCCGAATGGGGTGTCAAGGTACGGTTGTTTGAGATGCGCCCGCGCCAAACGACGCCAGCCCACGTGTCTGACCAACTGGCCGAACTGGTGTGCAGCAATTCCATGGGTTCTTTCCTGCCGCATAAAGCGCCTGGCTTGCTCAAGGCAGAAATTCGTGGTTTAGGTTCATTAATCCTGTCTTGCGCCGAGGAAACGGCCGTTCCTGCTGGTTCTTCCTTAGCCGTTGACCGGGAAGGCTTTGCCCAACTTGTCACCGAGCGCATCGAGAATCACCCCAATATCGAGTTGGTACGCGAAGAAGTTACGAATGTGCCTGACACGCCCTGCATCATGGCCAGCGGCTCCCTTACATCCTCCGCCCTTACTCAAGATATTGGCCGCCTCACCGGACAGGAGTACCTATACTTCTACGACGCTTTGTCACCTATTGTTAGCTACGAATCAATAGATTTGAATATTGCCTTCCGCCAATCCCGTTACGACAAGGGCGAACAGGAAGAAGGTGATTATATCAACTGCCCCATGACGAAAGAGGAATATCGCCGTTTTTATGAGGCCGTTCTCTCGGCAGAAACCATCACGCTGCGGCAGTTTGAGCAAGAAGACCCGCACTTTTTTGAGGGCTGCATGCCCATCGAAGTGCTGGCAGACCGTGGCGAAGAGGCTCTGGCATTTGGTCCGATGCGCCCGGTGGGCTTCGTTGACCCGCGAAATGGGAAACGGCCGTATGCCGTTGTCCAGTTACGCCAGGATAACCTGGTAGGCAGCCTTTATAACATTGTCGGATTCCAAACCAACCTCAAATGGGGCGAGCAGCGCCGCGTTCTGCGCCTAATTCCCGGGTTGGAGCAGGCTGAATTTCTGCGCTATGGCATGATGCACCGCAATACTTACATCAATGCTCCCCAATTATTGCAGCCTACCTTGCAGTACCGGGCGCGGACCGATCTGTTTTTTGCAGGGCAAATTGTGGGCGTGGAGGGATACATGGGTAATGCTGCTTCTGGGTTGGTTGCCGGAATCAATGCTGCGCGCCTGCTGCAAGGGAAGAATGCCAGTGATTTTCCCGACGAATACCATGTTAGGTGCGCTGCATCATTACGTTACCCATGCCGAAGCGAAAACATTTCAACCCATGAAGGCGAATTTTGGTCTTTTTCCACCACCCCCAGCAAAAATGAACAAGAATGACCGCTATCGCTGGTACAGCGAGCGTGCTCTGACCTCCTTGCGCCGCTTTGCCCGAGAAAATGCCTTGCCTTTTAGCCGTGAAAAAGCTGAGGTGATTCCGGAGTTAACGGCCGTTTAATGGCGTCGCCTCATTTTGGAGAAACTGTTGGCCAATAACCTGAAACAATGGCTGCATCAACAGACTGGGCAACTCTGCAAGACCACCCTTTACAGAGCACCTAACATGCTGCCAGATGTGCAGGATGTAACCGAGTTTTTGCACATGGTCGCGGAAAATGTGGGGGCAGCTCGCGAAACACAGCTTTCGGCCGTGCAGGGTTGGGCTTTGACCAGCATTGGCCACGATGCCCCATTTGCCAATGACTGGGTAACCGTTCTTCGCGTGCTCAAAGAAGAGTTGATGACAGCCTTAAAAAAGGCGTACTCTTCTGCAGAGACATTGAACGCCTGGATGATGCTAGAGGAATTGTTTACCTATGCGCTGATAGAAGCTACTCATCTGGCCAGTGACATGAACCGCGCCACCTTACTCGAGCATATGGACGCGATCAGTCAGCAGATGGAACAGGTAGAAGCCACTAAAGCAAATTTCATTGCCGTGGCCGCTCACGAGCTAAGAACCCCGCTCACCATTTTAGAGGGTTATGCCAATATTTTGCGCACCGAGATTGATCCCTCATCTCATCAAAGGCTTTATATTGATGGACTAGAAAATGGCATACGGCGCATGAATGAGATTGTTGCGGACATCATAGATGTCTCCCTCATTGATATGCACCAGGTGGAATTAAAATACCAGCAGTTCTCTTTGGAGAAAGTGATTCTAACCACGGCCGATAAGCTGGATAAGTTTTTCGCCCAAAGACGGGTATATTTAAACATCATGCCGCTGCCTTTGGAGAAGCGCATTTTTGGGGATCCTGAATTGCTGCTGAAAGCCTTTGGCAAAGTCTTGCTCAATGCTTTGAAATACACACCAGATGGTGGTCAGGTAAACATTCGCGGTGAGTTGACGCGTCAGAATGAATCCACGGCCGAATTAGATGGTTACATCGACGTACAGATTTCTGATACAGGCATTGGTATTGCTCCAGAATATTTTGAGCATATCTTCCGCAAATTTTCTAGCGTGGCCGATGCCAAATTGCATTCTTCGGGTAAGACTAAATTTAAAGGGGGCGGCCCAGGATTAGGATTACCCATTGCCAAGGGGATTATTGAAGCCCACGGAGGCCGAATTTGGGTAGAAAGCCCCGGGTATGACGAAGAACGCTGTCCTGGCAGCACCTTTCATTTAGAGATCCCACTGCTCGTGAAGCGTCCAGGTGAACTCTTTTGGGGCGCTGCTGAATGATGAAGGAGCCGAGAGCATGGGTTTTTATAAAAGGCTCTGACGCGTCACTTTACTGGAGATGAGAGATGGAATTAGTGATTGAAACGGCCGTTTCCCAAGTCACCGTTTATCCGGATCGCGCGCGGGTCACCGTGGAAGGCGTCAGCACGGTAGAAGCAGGCACATTGCGATTAGTGGTTGAGGAGCTTCCCCTGGTATTGGAACCAGAATCTGTGCGCGTGACCGGAAAAGGGACGGCAAAAGTACGCATTTTGGGAGTGGACGTGACCCGCAGCTACTACGTTGATACCCCATCGGCTAAAGTGCAAGACCTGGAGCAACAAATAGAGCTGATTGAGGGAGAGCTGCGCGTTGTGCAAGACGAAAAATCAGGTTGGCAAAGCCGCGCTAAATACCTTGAAGGTTTAAGGGAGGCCACGGCCGAATTTGCCAGAGGCTTGTCGCGCGGGCGGATTGACGTTGCCCAACAGGGCGAATTGCTGGGTTTTATGCACGAAGAAGGCGAGCAGTTGCGAGCTGCTTTACGCACCTTAGACCAACAACAGCGGGACCTGACCAAAAGGCTGGAAAAATTGCGTCTGGAATTAAAAGGGCTGCAGTCTGCACGTCCTCGCCAGCGCTTTCAGGCGCGCATAGATGCGGAGGCGCTGACCGCAGGGGAGTTCGAGCTTTCCCTGAGTTATGTCGTGCAAAAGGCAGGCTGGCGACCCTTATACGATATTCGCCTGCAAACAGGTGGCGAGGCGCCTCTATTAACCATCAGCACCTTAGCTCAGGTTTTCCAAAATACGGGGCAGGATTGGCCAGGGGTGGCTTTGACAGTTTCCACAGCTCGCCCAGCGCTTAACCAAAGGTTGCCGGAGTTGAAACCTTGGTTTATCGATGAGTTGAGAGTGATGCCGCCACCGGCCCCCATGGCTCAGAAAAGGGTTCTGGCTGCGGCTCCGGCACGTGCCGAAATGACCACCATGGCTGTGGCCGACGCGGAACCCGAACCCATTTATGAGGAAGCGGAAGTGGCTGTGGCGGAGGTGCAAAGTGGAGAAACGGCCGTAACCTTTAAGGTCGGTGGCTCTGTGGACATTCCTGGAGATGGCTCCCCCCACAAAACGACTCTCAACCAGTTTGATCCGGCGCCTAAAATTGATTATTTGACCGTGCCGAAACATACTGACGCCGTTTTTCGCCGGGCGACTCTCATAAACAGCGGTCCCAGCCCCCTGCTGGCAGGCGCGGCGAGCCTTTTTGTTGATGAAGAATATATCGGCCAGACCCAACTGGATTATGTGCCCAAAAGCGGCGAGTTGGAACTGCTGCTGGGCGTAGAAGAGCGCGTCACCATCGAGCGGGAGCTTACCCGCCGCGAGGTGGATAAACGGCTCTTGAAAGATAATCGCCAACTGCGCTATGGTTACAAGCTCACGGCAAAAAATTTATTATCCACGTCTGTTGAACTTGAAGTTCATGACCACATTCCTGTTCCGCGCCACGAACAAATTAAGGTGAAGCTTGAAAGCGTGCAGCCGCCCCCCACAGAAAAAAGTGACCTAAATTTGATGGAATGGCATTTAACCATTTCCGCGGGTGCAGAACAAACCATTCTGTATGAGTACCTGGTAGAACATCCCCGCGCGATTCGGGTGGCAGGATTAATTGATTGAGCCTGAATTTAACCAACATTTGAGGAGGCCCACATCCCAAAACAAGACGTATACCCCGTAACTCAGCCTCGCGAACGTGCCTTTCTGGTCGGTGTAGAGCTGAAACAGGAACGGCCGTTGCTGCCGGTAGAAGAGAGCCTGCAAGAACTAACCCGCCTGGCCGAGACAGCCGGCATTCAGGTTGTAGGCCAGGCCATGCAGCGCCTAGACCGCCCAAATTCTGCCACCTACATTGGCCAGGGTAAGGTTGAAGAGGTGCAGCTTCTTGTGCAGGAACTGGAGGCAGGTGTCGTAATATTTGACGACGAATTGACCCCACGCCACCAACGCGAGCTGGAAAAAATCTTTGGCGAAGAAATCAAACTACTCGACCGCACCGCCCTCATTCTTGATATTTTTGCATTACATGCCCAAACTCATGAAGGCAAGCTGCAAGTGGAGCTAGCACAGTTGGAATATCGACTGCCCCGGCTGACCCGTATGTGGACCCATCTGGCACGGCAAGCAGGTGGTCGGGCAGGGGGAGCCGGTGGGGGTGTGGGCTTGCGTGGTCCAGGTGAAACCCAGCTAGAAGTAGACCGCCGCGAAATCGGGCGTCGCATAGCCCACCTAAAAACCCAGTTGGAAGCAGTCCGCGCCCGTCGGGGTCGCCATCGCGCCAAGCGGCAGCAAACTGAGCTGCGCGTGGTGGCGATTGTGGGTTACACCAACGCCGGAAAGTCCACCTTGCTAAACGCCCTTAGTGGCGCAGACGTCCTGGAAGCAGACATGCTCTTTGCCACGCTGGATCCAACTACCCGCAGAGTGCAAATGCCCGGCGGGCGGGATGTGTTGTTTACAGATACAGTGGGATTTATTCAAAAGCTGCCTACGCAAATTGTCGCTGCATTTCGGGCTACGCTGGAGGAGATTGAGGATGCTGATGTGCTGCTGCACGTGGTAGACGCGACTCATCCGCACGTAGTTGCCCAAATTGAAGCCGTAGAAGATACCCTGGCCGAACTTGAGGTTGACCATTTGCCAATGGTGGTGGCGTTAAATAAGGTCGATTTGCTGCCAGAAGGCGCAGATCCACGCCAGACATTGGAGCTGTTTGATCCGGCGGTACTGGTGTCTGCGCGCAAGGGGCTGGGATTGGATGATTTGATGGTGGCTGTTGAAGCAGCCATGGTGCAATATTTGCAGCCGCTGCACGTTATGCTGCCGTACAAACGAGGTGATTTACTGGCGATGCTATACGAGCGGGGGCAGGTAGATGGGGAAACACATCTGGCAGAGGGAGTGGAGGTTTACGGCCGTTTACCGGGTCGGTTACTGCCTTACTTTGCACAATACGTTATCAAACCTGAGTAAGCGAAAAAGGTGTGGGATGAAATTTGATGAGCGCATGAACAGATTGTTGGATTGGTTGAGCGACTTTTTTGCCAATTACCCTGGGCTTCTACCACTGGTTGGATTGTTATTAATCATTGTCAATTTTGTGCTGCAGATTTATCCTGGCCCTGACAGTGGCTGGTTTATCGAAAGGAATATTTGCCTCCATTTGGGGTTAATTCTGGCGCTGCTTGGTTTTTTGTTAGTTCGACCCATTACCCGAGAATAATTTATTAAGAGATGAGGCCTGTATAAGATGACCGACGTTGCTGCCATTGCCCAACATCCTGGCGTACAGGCTGCCCTGAGTAGTTTCCTGCCCCGGCTAGAAGAGATCATTGATTTGATTATTGCCGTGCAGCAAATCCCTGCACCCACATTTGCCGAGGAGAAACGGGCACGTTTTGTTGCCCAGGCTTTTGAAGAGGTAGGCTTACTTGAAGTCCATGAGGATGAGCTGCATAATGTTTACGGCCGTTACCCAGGCACCCAGCCCCATACCATTCCAGTCATATTGTCGGCCCACACCGACACAGTCTTCCCACCCGAAACTGATCTCACTCTGCGCCGTGAAAACGGCCGTCTC
Organism: uncultured Chloroflexia bacterium; assembly: GCA_963695505.1. Lineage (GTDB taxonomy): Bacteria > Chloroflexota > Anaerolineae > Promineifilales > Promineifilaceae > JACSRF01. The sequence goes on from CAVOGX010000021.1 coordinate 409,695, forward strand.
TATGGTCCCGGCGTTGGCGACAACTCTACTGGCGTGGGTGGGCTTATAACGCTGGCCCGCACCCTTAAAGAATTCGAATCTACAGTCGCCTGCGGACCTCTGGTTTGTGGCAAATGTAGGCGAAGAAGGGTTGGGGGACCTGCGCGGCATGCGCGCCGTCGTCGCCAAATTTGGCTCTCAAGCGCGGTATATTGTTGTGGAAGGCGGCATTTTTGGCTTTATTTGCCATCAGGCGATAGGCGTGCGCCGTTACAGGTTGGATATAACTGCTCCTGGGGGACATTCCTGGGGCAGCTTTGGCAGCACAAGCGCCATCCACGTTATGGGGCACCTCATTGCTGCCATCGATCAAATACCCGTACCGAAATCGCCGCGCACAACCTATAACGTTGGCGTGGTCGAAGGCGGTCAATCCATAAACAGTATTGCCCAAAATGCCAGCATGTGGCTCGATCTGCGGTCGGAAGAGGTGGGCGAATTGGAGGAATTGGAAGAACGGGTACGCCAGATTGTAAGTGAGTTACTGAACCGGTTTACGGAAGCAAAGATTGCCATGACCATGGTAGGTAATCGCCCGGCAGGGCAAATTGGGCGCAGCACACCGCTGGTTACCTGGGCAGAGGCCGCCCTGCGCCAAACAGGGCACGAAAAAGTAGAATATTTTGCGGGCAGCACGGACACAAACATTCCTCTAAGCCAGGGTATTCCCGGTGTGTGTGTAGGGTTAGCCCGTTCTGCCAACGTGCATCGCCTGGATGAAAATTTAGACCCGAGCAGCCTTCCTGCAGGCTTGGGGCAACTGCTTTTGTTATCATTGGCCGCCGCTGGCTTTGTTGTCTAGCCAGCCCGGAGCTTGAAAATTTTTCCCTGAATCTCGCTGAAACGAAAAAGGAGTGCTCATGAATTTTGAATTGAATGCCGAACAGCGCGAGTTTCGCCACCTCGTTCATGAATTCGTCGCCAAAGAGGTGAAGCCTTTGGCCCGCCATACCGATGAAACGGGTGAATTTAATTGGACGGCCGTTAAGAAAATGGGTCCTCTTGGATTGTTAGGGTTGGAAGTGCCAGAAGAGTATGGCGGTGCTGCGATAGATCCAATTGGCGCGGCAATAGCCATTGAGGAGTTGGGCTGGGGCTGCGCGGCAACTGCATTGGCGGTTTCAGCCCACAACGGCCTGGCCTTAGGACCTATTGTTGCCTATGGGTCGGCAGCGCAAAAAGAAGCCTGGCTGCCCCATTTGGCCACGGGCACAGGTCAGTTGGCAGCATTATCCTTAACAGAGCCGGGCGCCGGGTCTGATTTGCAGGGTGGGGTGCGCACAACGGCCGTAAAAAAGGGCGGCGATTGGGTCATCAACGGCAGCAAAATGTGGATGACCAATGCCTCCATTGCCGACCTCATGGTTGTATTAGTGCGCACAGATCATTCTGGAGGCAGCCACAGTCTCAGCCACATCCTTATCCCTGCTAACACCGCAGGAATTACTATTGCCCCCCCTGAAAAGAAGATGGGCTTGCAAGGTTCTCCTACCCATGCTGTCACCTTTGATGATGTCCGCGTGCCTCTTGAGAACTTGTTGGGTGGGGAAGGGCGTGGGCTGCAGCAAACCTTGGCTACACTGGATGGCGGCCGGATAAGTATTGGCGCATTAGCCGTCGGCATTGCCCAGGCAGCATACGAAGCGGCCCTAAGGTATGCTCAAGAGCGAGAAACATTTGGCAGGCCTATCGCCCAATACCAGGCTGTGCAGTGGATGCTGGCAGACGCCGCAACAGAAATTCAAGCTGCCCGCTTAATGGTATACTGGGCTGCTGCGAAAAAGGCTTCGGGAGAGCGTTATACGCAGGAAGCGGCCATGGCCAAGCTGTTTGCTACCGAGGTCAGTGAGCGCGTTTGCCGGAATGCAATTCAGGTTCACGGGGGGTATGGGTACAGCCGTGAGTTTGAAGTAGAGCGCATGTACCGCGACACGCGCCTGATGACTATTGGCGAAGGAACCAGCGAAATTCAGCGGCTGGTAATTGCGCGAAGTATCTTGCAGCTATAGAAAACGGAATACTCCCAACTTTAACGGTTTATCAACAGGGCTGCTACTACGATAATCACGACGACAGCCAGGGCAATGCCGCCATACAGAAGGTAAGCCCTCTTGAATGTTGGGCGTTGAGAATTTTCATGTTGCAGCCCTGCTTTTTCGGCCGCAATGGCGGCATCGATGGCCACAAGCATTTGTTGCGCGGTTTCGTATCGGTTCCAGTCTTGCCGCCAAATACAATTCTTCACCAATTCGTAGGTTTGCTCTGACAGCTCTGGCTGTAATTCTTCAAGTGGCGTTTCTTTGGGGAGCATGTGCTGCTCAAAAATGCTCCATTGGGAAATATGAATAGGGGGCAGGGAACCCGATAGCATTTGATACAGCAAGATACCAAGAGAAAAGATGTTGCTGGGGCCAATGAGCGGTTGGCCGTTTTGTTGTTCTGGGGAGGCGTAATCCAGGTAATATATCTGGCCCGGTTCGATATTAAACTTGGTGGTCGTATTGGAAATGGGTACGCCCAGGTCGATGAGCAGGGGAGTGTCATCGGGGCGGATCAAGATATTTTCTGGGCGCAGATCGTGATGGACGAGACCAACTGGATGGGCGGCGGCCAATGCCTCAGCTAAAGATTTGATAATTTGGAGGGCGAATATAGGCTGGGGCCAGTCGTTATTTTCCTGCCAATGGGTCACCTGGGTGTCAAAAAATTGTCCCTGGCTGTATTCAATGACGGCATACGGCCGTTTCTCATCCGTTTGGCTTGTGAGCAGGACGGGGGCAATGCAGGGATGGTTTAGCTGGGAAACCGTATTCATTCGCCGCCGAAAACGACCAGCCAGATCTTCATCTTCATCGGCCGTGACGTGCAATATTTCAAGGAAGACTGTATTTTTGGCTTTGCGGTCCTCAGCCAGGTAGAGACTGCTGCAAAGGCGCTCTTTCAGCCGCTCCTTGACCCTATACTGCGAAATGGTTTGCCCAGTAAAATCGATGCTCATTGTTACGGTTCAAAAAAACGTAAGTTTCTGACTTCGCTGCTGCGCAAGACGTCACCAGTAGAGGCTAACAACTGCACCTGCCATTGGATCGCCAAATCATTTTCCAGTAAATCACCCGCTGCAGCTTGAAGACTGTATTGCGACCCGAAGTTGGGTTCCAAAACCTGCCCAACCACCTTGGAACCCTCTGTGTCGAAGAGCACGACCTGGAAGAATTGGTCGTCGGTCAACGCGGTAGGCCACTGCCAGTAAATTAGGAGAGAAGCGTTAGAAGGGACCATTGCTTCATTTGGTGGCCCAAGCAAACGAATGTTTGCGTCGGGTGGAATGGTTGCCGTTGGAAAAGGGCTGGCTGTAGGGGTTGGAGCAGGGTTGGGGGTGTTGGTGCTGGGAACGGCCGTACTGGTTAAGGGTCTGGCATTGGTGGTGGGAGAAACGGCCGTGATCGCTTCTATTGCTTCCGCCGGCTCATTCTCACCGGGCCAACTGTTGATTATCGCCAGGCTGAGCAGCAGGAAGAGCAGCGGTAAAAAAATGCGGAGAACATGACGACCTCGAGCAAATATAATCCCCATTCCAACTAACAGCTCCTTAGTACGCAAAACCAATGGAGCTATTGTAGCACAGATGTCGCTATTTCTGGGACCAAATATATTTCGCGATCAATTTTGATCAAGAACACGAAATTTTCGGGGAAACTTCCTGAAGGAATAATTATTTCAAGGCCGCTGTTTGTTAAGATGAAGGCAAATTGAAACAATTGCCGGTATTTAACTGGACAGAATGATCTGCATTAGCAACCAGAGCACACATTTGGGTTGCAGCTCCGGGCCGGTCGTTTACCGTGTATTGGGTAAATGGACGTGGTCCTCCATAAAGGATCCACGGTCCACTTCCCGGCACACCGGCGTTTTCTGGCGTTACCGTGTTAAAGAAGAAGTGGATATGTACACCGGGAAGCTGTTCGGTGAACCCAAAGGTTTCGTATTCCACGACGTAGGCGCCGTTTTGATTGATGGTGATACTGTTGATGCGCGTGTACGGCCCGGCTGGGCTTGTCGGTGAGGGTTGCGGTGTCGGTGATGCAGCCGCGCGAGTCATGGCTATCTCTGCTTCTAAGGTAACTTCGTAGGCAATTTGAGTTGCTGTGGCATCAATTGTAGCCGTTGGAGCCGGGGTATCTGTGGGATTGAGGGTTGCCGTAGCTGCTGGCTGAGTTGGCGCTAGTGTGGCCGTGGGCGGGGGCGTGTTTGTGGGTTGGTCATCGTTCACGACGGCAACGGCCGTTCCCCCTCCAGCCACTTCTTGCGTAGGTGTAGGTGCTCCATCTCCATTTCCCCCGCCAAATACACCGCTAAATCCTAAAATAGCGGCAATGATGAGCACGACCCCAACAATTCCACCGATCATCATTAAATTGCGGTTGTTACCACTCGCAGCTTTTGGGGGTTGGGGGGAGTTTTGTGGCGAAGAAGCAAAGGGGGCAACCTCTGGCGTTGGAGATTCCATCCTGGCGGATGATTCCACAACCGTGTGCGCCCCTACCGGTACGACAGGTTCAACAACTGTGGCATCAGACCCAACTTTTTGTGGCGCTGTGTTTAATGGAGCTTGCCCCATTTGCACCCGCCGCAAATCGCCAACCAGTTCGGCTGAGGTTTGATAGCGGTCGGAAGGGTTTTTGGCCAATGTTTTTTCGATAACGGCGACCAACCCCGGTGGCGTATCTGGGCGAATTTGGCGCAGATCGGGCACGGGGTCCGTAACGTGCATCATCATGAGTGACATGGCAGAATCCGCCGCAAAGGGAGGTCGTCCACCAGCCATCTCGAAGAGGGAGACGCCCAGAGAGTAAATGTCTGAACGGGCATCAATCGTGGTGCCCCGAATTTGTTCAGGAGACATGTATTGGGCAGTGCCTAGGACGGCTCCGGTGGCCGTGTGCTGGGTACCACCCGTAATTTTGACGATACCAAAATCGGTGAGAATGGCTTCATTATGCACATTGAGCATCACGTTTGCCGGCTTGATGTCGCGATGGACCAGGCCGCGTTTATGGGCATAATCTAAGGCGTCACCCACGCTGGCTGCAATTTGGATGGTCTCGTTGAAAGGCATCTGGCGGTTGTTGTGAATTAAGCGGCTCATGCGGTCTTGCAAGGTTTCGCCCGGCACAAACTCGAAAACGATGTAATACACGTCGCCATCGTGGTTAAAATCGTAAACTTGCACGATATGGGGATGGCGGAGCTGAGCGACTGCTGCCGCCTCTTCTTCAAAGCGGCGCACAAAGTCGGGATTATTGGATAGGTGGGTATGAATGAGTTTGATAGCAACAACGCGCCGCAGATTGGGGTCGGTGGCTTTGTATACGGAGGACATACCGCCCTGACCGAGCAGTTCTTCAATGCGGTAACGGCCGTTTAATGTTTGACCGATCCAGGTAGGTTGGCCCATGAGGATCTCCTTGAAATGGTAGTGGACTAATTGCTGTAGATCAATAAATGTAGACTAATATAGTCTAGATTATAAAGCGTAAAAATGAAATTTGCCCAAAGTTTGCCAAAATTAACCGTTTATTCAGCAGCAAAATAGGTTAGAAGGTTTAGCATACCGGCTAAATTTTGCGACCAGTCGAGGTCCGAATGGTTTTTTAGTTCGACGGTAAAGGAGGGGATTCCTTGTGTAGCCAGCCAATCGCCAGCGTCTCCTGTTACCGCATAACTGGTAAATTGTTCATAAACGGGGTAATTGGCGGCGGCAGCGTAAACGTCAGCAATTTCCCGCGAGGTGGGTAGGGTGTCGGGGCAACCGGCGGTAAAAATGGCGTTAAGGGCGCTGTGAAAGAAGACGGTGGCTACGGGGTTTCTGCTCATGATAAAGTCCCGTAGGGCAATGTTTTCTGGTTCGGAGAAAGGGAAGGGTCCAGCGCTGACTTCTTGATTTCGCCAAAGACCAAAAGGCTGCCAGTTGCAGTCCCAATTACGGTTCAGGTCAACGTTGTTTGCATTAAAGCGCCCAGGTGTCGTATCTACCGCCAGGTCTGCAGTGGTAAAAACACCTTCTTTCCCTGTAACTGTGTACTGGCCATCAGGATTTGCAGCGGGGATGATGGTCAGGGTGATGTTAGGTGGAATATCGGTGGGATTTTCAAGAAAGTAATCTATCGTCTGGTAGGCGAGGAGAATGGAGTTCCACTCGTAACCACCATGGATGCCGCCAATAAAAATAACCTGGTCAGGTCCGCCACCGAACTGGACGGCAGTGATGGCCCGCCCCCCAGCCGAGTAGCCGATAATTGTTGATGCGCCATTGGTAACGGCCGTTGCCGTGGGCAGTGCGGTGGCTGTGGCGGTGGCTGTGGCCGTGACTGTGGCGGTGGGTGTTTCTGTGGGAGCAGTTGTGGGGGTGCTTGTGGGTGCGGTTGTAGGCAGAGGGGTGAAGGTGGGCGGGGGCGGCATAACTGTGCTGGTGGCCGGAACGGCCGTTTCTGCAATGTCGGCTGTAGGCATTTGTGTGGGCACAACACTCAAGGGCGTTCCTTCTTCCGTTATTGAGGCACAGCCAATCAGGAAAAAGACAAGCACAAGGATCAACAGGGTTTTTTGGGTCACGCTTATTCTCCGCAGGTAGGGTTGGCCGTGCAGCCAGTGGTTTCTGCACGGCATTCATAATGAACTGCTAGGCCCAGGTAGGGGGATGGATCGATTGTGTTTGAGAACTCAAGCTCGTTTGCGTAACGGCCGTTACCATTGTCCTTGACTATGGAAAAATGAAGATGGACCCAAATGTCGCGCAGGGAGTTGCCATTGTAATCGCCTGTATAGCCCAATAAAGTGCCTTGCTTAACAAAAATCTCGCTTATTCCAGGTGAGAAATCATCTTCGATAAAATCATTACCATTCTGGTCGGCCATGTGTGTGTAGTAAAGCCAGATTTGTTGACCGGGGTTCAAGGGATCACTTGGCACGCGTTGTATTACCGTGCTTTGCCAATTTTCTTCGCGGGTGATGTATCCGTCATAAGCGGCATAGACTGGTGTGACGCCAGGTTCTGTGTTGCTGAAAATGTCAATTCCCTGGTGCGGGTTTTGGGCAGAGTATGGGCCACGTGGATCTCCATAAAGCAAACCAATAAAACCGTCGGTAGGCAAAACAAAATGGGCGCCTGGGCAAACCTCACGTTGATAGACCATCAGGTCTTTTCGTTCTTCATCGTTACCATAGACCCATTGAACAAAAGGCTTGCTGCGAGGATCATTTAGATAGCCGATGGCTGAAATGCTCAGGTATGCCGCAACAATTGCAACGCAGACAAACAAAAAAATAACGCCCACTCCAGGCTTCCGACGTTGGAGGAGGCTTAACGAGGAAAAATAGCGAGTAATTCTTGTCACAAGTTGCGATTATACGGGCGGAGACCATTGGAGACGAGGGAGAGCAAGACGAGCTTATCAGATCATCATACACATCAAACTTATGCTGAATAGAAGTTCTACAAAATAATATATTAAATGTTGTTATGTCAAACAGGCGGGTGAAATTGAAGAGAACTGCAATGCAAGCCTGAACGGTTACTTTTCAGTTTTTTACTGTTCGCGTTACCCATTTTTACATAAGGAGTTAAAAAATGAACTTGAATCCCCGTTTATCAGCAGATGAAAAAACCAGGTCATGGATATTTATTGGTATTTTATTGATATTGGCTTTGACTTTGGCAAGCGCGGCAAGCCCATTAGCTGCAGAAGATGATTTAATATTTTTTTCAATTGATGGTGCGCTAGCAGCCGGAGAAACAATTGAACCTGTTGTGCCCATCTTTGTACCGGAGAGAAATTTTAACTTTATGCTTACCGTTTCGGGGGGCGGTCCGGTTTCGCTAATTATTCTCGATAGTAATGACCAGCCAGTTTGGATAGGCAGCGTGAATGACGGCGAATCGGTTTGGGGTACAGGCACATTAACAGCCGGGCAAAACGCAATGTATTTAACCAATACCGGTGGTAGTACAAGCAACTTTGCCTTAACCCTATATGATCTGCCCGACGCGCCATTTGATTGGGCTGGGTTTGTAACCCCAACTGGAATGGCTAGTGAAATCCGCGTGATTTTCCCAGAGGATGGCTTGTACACCTTTAATTTGGGGGTGGGCGGCGGCCAGTATCAATTGTTGCTGGATGAAGATTACATTCAAAAAACGGCCGTTTCTAACTCCACTGTATCTTATTTTGTCCCCGCCGGAGCCCATCTTCTAAAGGTAATTCAAGACGACTTTGCCGGAGCCGACTGGAGCATTAGCATATCTAGCATTGGTGCGGCAGCCGATTCTTTGCCATACAACAAATCGGGTGAGGGTCTTCTAGGTAGCGGCAATTTCGTCGAAGAATGGCTGCCTGTAAACCTTGCAAGCGCCTCTCAAGTCAATCTAGAGCTGACACTGTCTGGTGCTGCGGGTGAAACGTTAGCTTTAGAACTTGTGCAGCCAAACAGGCAGGTAGTGAACCTACCCTTGAATGATGTTTTTGCCGGGGAGACGGTTTGGGCTACTGTGGACATGCCCGCTGGCGTAAGCCTTTTACACCTTGTTGCCGACAGTGGAAACTTAAACAGCATGGCATATGACCTGACCCTGGACACGCTGCCATCCCCACAATTCACCTGGACAGGTTCTGCAAATGCGGCTGGTTTGCACAGTGAAAGCCGGGTTGTTTTCCCAGAAAGCGGTCTGTACAACTTTGCCTTTGGTTTGGCAAACGGCCGTTACCAATTCCAAATAAATGATAATTTTCTGCTCAAGACAGTTGAAGGCGCAGACAGCGTCAACTACTTTATTCCGGCAGGGACCCACACTCTTATTCTCAACCAGGATAGTGGTGCGGGTGCAGAGGATTGGCAAGTTGCTATTACACAAGGGACCGCAACCCCTGACAGCCTACCTTATGCCAAGATCGGGGGCAACTTGGGTGGGTCTGCCAACGATTTCCGCGAAGAGTGGCTGCCCATTACCCTGGATACTGGCCAGACTGTAAACCTGGAATTGTTGGTCGACGGCAGTTCCATAGACAGCTTCAGCCTGGAAATTTATGGAGCCGCAGGAATTACGCCAACCTATACACTGGAAAACATTCTTGGTTCTGAGACGGTGTGGACCAATTTCCCACTGGCGGCAGGATTAAACAGAATCCATCTGGTTGCTGATGAGGCTAATGCCAGCAGTTTGGCTTATGACCTGGAGATAACGGCCGTTCCCGCGGATGGCACGGCATCCTGGGGTGGTTTTGCCCTGGATTCGGGGAACCATTCCAGCATCATGGTCAACTTTACCCAATCAGGCCTTTACCGTTTCGAGATACTCAATGAGAGCGGGTTCGCCAACTTGGTGCTTGATGACAACATAACTGCCCTGCGTGCGCCTCTGAGCATTGGCAGCAGTTATGACATTCAGGTAAGCGCCGGTATGCATGAAATATTTACTGTACAAGACGCCAATTACCCGGCAACGGATTGGCTGGCAACGGTTACCCCCATTGATCTGGCAGATAGTTTCTTCACATTTAGCGGCAGCCTGGCTGCTGGTGATTCTGTGACCCCAATTTATTCAGCGTCCTCGGCTATGGACTTCAATTTTGCCTGGACCGTTACGGGGGCTGATGCCGTTTCCCTGATTATCACAGACGAGAGTAACGCAGTCGTCTGGCAGGGCGCCGCAAAGGATGGGGAAACTTTGTGGGGTACCGGCACATTACTTCAGGGTACGAATTCGCTTACCCTTGAGAATGCCGGCAGTTCAGCCGCGGACATTGAGCTCACGCTTTATCATTTGCCAACGGCCCCCTATTCTTGGGCGGGTATGGCTAATCCGGTTGGGCTCAACAGCGAAATACGCCTGATATTCCCCACAGATGGGCTCTATACGTTTGATTACGACGTTAATCATGGGGAACTTTACCAACTCCTGGTAAATGATGAATTTATCCAAAAAACGATTCCCATTAGCGGGACTGTCACTTACTTTGTCCCAGCGGGAACCCACAATTTAACCATTGACCAGGAAAGCGGTGGGGGCATGGTGGATTGGGCGCTGGATGTTTCCGCTGTAGGGGCGGCCGCTGACACTCTTCCATACCAAAAAATGGGCGGCCCCCTCGGCAACAGTGATTTCGATACAGAGTGGCTGCCGATTAATCTGGTTGAGGATACGGCCGTAAACGTGGCTGTGAGTGTTGCCGGTACCGCCGGAGACCATCTCACTTTCGGGTCCAACGGCTTTGCGGTAGATGTGTTCGCCGGCGAAACCTATTGGGCGAGTTTGGACCTGCTTGGTGGGACCAACTTGCTAAGCTTAGTGGCTGATGGGGGAAACAGCGACTCATTGGATTATGAACTGTGGGTATATGCGCTGCCAGAATTACCCTATTCCTGGGACGGATTGGCCACGGCTGCTACGGGCCCCAATCGCTACAGCACCGTCCACGTGCCTTTCCCTGTAGACGGACTGTACACCTTTGACTTTGGCCTGGATAACGGCCGTTACCAGTTCCACCTCAATGATGACTACTTCCAAAAAGTTGTTGAGGGGGAAACCAGCGTCACTATTTTCGTGCCTGCTGGCGAGCATGAACTGCGCATAGACCATGACAGCGCTGCCGGGGCTGACTGGGACGTTACGATTACTGCGGCTGGCCCGACCCCTGACGAGCTGCCATTTACCAAGATTGGTGGTGGATTGGGAAGCCGCAGCACCGAGTTTACCACGGATATATTGCCCCTCTACACGGGCGCTGCCACAGAGGTGAATGTATCCCTTAGCGTCACCGGCAATGTGGCTGATGGGCTGGCTCTCACCATTAATGACCTGGAGACGGGCGCAAATTTGTTGGCGCTGAACCCAGTATTGGGTGCAGAAGCTCAGTGGGCGACCTTCAGCCTGCCGGCCAATGGGGCTAGCTTTACAATCGAAGCGCCGGCTGGCAACATTGGACCATTAACTTACGAGCTAGTCGTGGATGTGCTGCCGCAAATTACCGGGGTTTCCCAAAACAGCGTGCGCTGGGATGGTGTGGCCGCGGCCAATGGGCTGAACCCCACCATGCGTTTGCACACGCCCATTAGTGGGCTGTACCTGGTAGAAGTGGACATGCCATTAAATGGGTTTATTGCCTTCTCCGTGGACGAAGTTTTGGCGCGCTTGGGCATCCGGTCTCCCCTAGGTTTCTTCTACGATTTTGAAGTGCCGCTTATGGCGGGCATACATACGTTCCAAGGGGAACAAAACTCTGCGCCGTTGACAACCTGGACGTTGACAACAACGTTGCTAACCGCTGATGCGCCACACATTACGGCCGTTTCTCCGTACACTATTCCGGTTGGCACGGCGACAACCATAAACGTGACTGGTAGCAACTTTATGCCCGGGGCAACTGTTGCCCTCCATCAAAATGGCAATGTGATTCCGCTGCAGAACGTGGTGATTGGGGATGCAACAACAGGAATGGCAACCGTTCCTGCAACGGTGGCATTGGGCGAGTACGACGTCGTACTTACAAACCCTGATAACCAGACGGCTACCTATGCCAATGGCGTGCAGGTTTACCAACCAAATTATCATCTATACCTGCCCGTTGTCAGGAAACCGTAACATGGTAGAAAGGCTGTCGTACCACAGCCTGGCTTAACTGGAAAGACGGCCGTTTCCGCTGAGAAACGGCCGTCTTTTTGCTCATGATTGGTGGGTTACGGGCGCAGGACGAGGGGCAGCCAGACTTGTTCCGGGGCGATAAAGGTGATGACCACGTCTTCCCCCAGGTAAAGGTTACCACCGGCAATGCGCACGCCATAATACCGGTTAACGGCCGTTATTTCGGTAGTCACCGCAAACTGAACTGCCAAACTTTCGCCGGGTTCAAGGCTGTTCGCCTCCCAGGTAACCTCGCCATTGTCAAAGGTGCCACCACCCACATAAGTTGTGCCTGTGGGTAAAGTGTCGGTAATAACCAGGTCATGCACGGTAACTTGACTGTTGTTATCCACGGTCAGGGTGTATGTAAAGGGGATTCCCGGTTCAGTGACCAGGGGGGCTGATTTTGTGATGGACAAATCCGGGGGTGTGATGTGGGTGGTTACAGGGTAACGGCCGTCTCCCGTGTAACCTCCGTCGGCATTATAGCTGTAGGTGTCATTGGTGATGGTTTGGGTGGCCGTGACGACAAATTGCAGAACGGCCGTATCCCTGGCTGCCAGGCCAGCGATATTCCAGGAAACTGTACCGTTGCTTAACGTACCGCCGCCAACATACAGAGCGTTGTCCGGCAAAGCGTCAGTGACAGCAATATTTGTGGCTGGCGCACTGCCCGTGTTGTTGAGATGCAGCGTGAAAGTAATGGGTGCACCGGGTTCTGCTGCGGTTGGGCCGCTTTTACTGAGGCAAAGCTGCGGTGCTTCCGGCGTGCCGCTGTCAATTATGCGGAAGATGCTGCTGCCCAGGCTGACGTACACGTTGCCGCAGGCATCTTCACCAAAAGTGGTAATATTGCTGCTGGTGTCTTCAAATAAGGCGTTATTCCAATTGTTACCATCTTGCGTCAATCCCCAAATTTTGCCGCTGCAGTAGTCAGCATAGAAGTACGTGCCGTTTAAGCTGGGAAACTGTGTGCCGCGATAGATGAAACCCCCGGTTACAGAACATCCTTCAGCATGGGCATATTCATGGATGGGAGGTATATGAGTGGCTGGCAGGTCTGCCTGGCAGGTTGGGTTCGTATTGACATGCGTCCCTTCATAGTAGCACCATCCATAGTTCTCACCGCCGCTGCTGCTGGCAGGCTGGAAATCCACTTCTTCCCAGGCATTCTGGCCTACGTCTCCAATGAACATGTCACCGGTTTCGCGGTCAAAGCTGAAGCGCCAGGGGTTGCGCAAGCCATAAGCCCAAATTTCGTTGCATGCCTCTCTTTGCCCAACGAAAGGGTTGTCTTCAGGAATCGAGTACTGCCCAGACGGATCGCAGTCAGGCGGTAAACCATTCCCGTCAACGTCAATGCGCAGTATTTTGCCGAGTAAGGTGTTGAGCCTTTGGCCGTAATTTTGGGGATCGTTGCCTGAACCACCGTCCCCTAAGCCAATGTAGAGATAACCATCAGGGCCAAAATTCAGGTCGCCACCGTTGTGGTTGGTGTAGGGCTGATCGACCGTTAACAGAATGATTTCACTGTTAGGGTCAGCCACATTAGGGTTATCTGTAACAGAAAAGCGCGAGATGTGGGTATCACCACTGGCATTGATGTAATTGACGTAGAAATAGGGCGTGTTGGGGTAGTTGGGATGGAAGGCTAGTCCTAAGAGGCCTTGCTCGCTACCGCCATCATTTACTCGGCCTTGAATGTCCAGGAATGTTGTGGCTGTGGTGCTGCCTAAGGGGATGACTTTTATCAGGCCAGGCTGTTGGGCGATAAAAAGGCGGTTGTCATTGGCGTGGGTGATATCGGTGGGTTGGGGGAAGGTGACGCCTGGAAAAGCGTTTTCCCTGCCAAAGGCTGTTGGGGCGGTTGGTGCGGCAACGGCCGTAAACAAGTTGACTAACAGAGACGCAGCCACAATAAAAATGGCCAATAACATGACAAGATACTTATCGCGGGTCATAGATTCTCCTGTTCGAATTGGTTAGACATCGTTATAATCACCAAAATGTGAGCGCCGATTATAGCTTGTCCTTTTAAGCAGAAGCGGGATACGAATAGAGTATTTATCTTTAGCTGTTTCAATGAGAGTCAAATTACCGCGTTTGTGTCCTGCGTTGTAATGACCATGGAGGATTAACGATGCGTCGCGGCATGGGATGTGTGGGATCAACCCTTTTTGTGGGCATATTTTTTGTGGTAGGCGTGGCGGTCTCGTGGTGGGGCTGGCGTATTTTGCAAAATGCGCGCGTGAGCGAAAGCTGGCCTGCCACCAGTGGCAAGGTTACCTATTCGCAGGTGCGTATTGACCACGATGAAGATGGCACCACTTACCACGCCGAGGTGGGCTTTTCTTATGTGGTGAATGATCAGCGATATTCGGCCGATACGGTAAGTTTTGGCCAGTATGGCAGCAGCAGCCGCAACCATGCCGATGAAATTGTGGCGCGTTATCCCGAAGAGCAAAGTGTGACCGTGTATTATAATCCTGCAGAACCGGAAACGGCCGTTCTGGAACCTGGCGTCACCTGGAGCAGCTACATGGTGCTGGGCATTGGCCTTGTTTTTGCCTGCGTCTCTATTGTCATTGCCCCGGCTATGCTTTTAGGGCGGTTTCGCCGATAAATTAAGCTACCTGGCCAGCTTTTGGTGGGCTAGCCAAGTTAACAGGAGTTATACCCGCGAAGGGTATCATCTGATAATTTTACCAGAGGTGGCACGGCCAGAAACCGGCCACAGCGGGTATAGAAGGAAAACCTTATGCCAGATCCCTTAACCTTTGCCCAGGAAAACCGCGACAGGCACCTTGCCGAACTGAAGTCTTTTTTGCGAATACCCAGCGTAAGTACGCAGCCAGAACATAAAAGCGATACCATGGCCGCTGCCCGCTGGCTTACAGAGGCAATGCGCCAGGCTGGACTGGAAAATGTACGGCTGATTGAGACACCAAAGCACCCCCTGGTGTACGCTGATTGGCTTCATGCCGGGGATTCTGCGCCGACGGTGCTGATTTACGGCCATTATGATGTACAGCCTGCGGAGCCGTTTGACCTGTGGGAGTCACCTCCCTTTGACCCGGAGGTTCGCGACGGATTTTTATATGCCCGCGGCGCGTCGGATGATAAAGGGCAGATTTATATTCACGTTAAGGCTGTGGAGGCTTATTTGCAAGGAAACGGCCGTTTGCCCGTAAACGTGAAATTTATTGTGGAGGGTGAAGAAGAGATGGGTGGGGCCAGCCTGGCGGCCTTTATCCCTGAAAATAAAGAGCTGTTGGCAGCGGACGTCGCGTTGGTGTCAGATACGGCTATACTCAGCCCGGATCAGCCAGCCATTGTCTATGGCTTGCGGGGCATGTGCTACATCCTTATGGATGTAACCGGCCCAGGCCGTGACCTGCATTCCGGCAGCTTTGGCGGGGGTATCAACAACCCTTTGAATGCCTTGGGCCACATCATTGCCAAATTGAAGGATGAAAAGGGTCACATTCTCATTCCCGGGTTTTATGATCGGGTACGGCCGTTAAGCACCGAAGAGCGTGAAATCCTGGCCAAATTCCCCTTGGATGAAGAGGCCTGGTTGACCGAAGCCGGTGCACCTGAGGCCTGGGGCGAACCGGATTTTACGCTGGTTGAGCGTTTGGGCGCGCGCCCCACACTGGACGTTCACGGCATTATCGGCGGCTACACCGGCCCTGGTGGCAAAACCGTCCTGCCTGCCAGCGTTCACGCTAAGATTTCTATGCGCCTTGTACCAAACCAGGACCCGACGGAAATTCACCGCCTGTTTGTTGATTACGTGCAGTCAATTGCTCCACCCAGCGTTACGGTAACCATTCATGGGGGGCACGGCGCGCCGGCCAGCATTACCGATTACAATATTCCCGCCATGCAGGCTGCGCGGTCCGCGTATGAAGAAACTTTTGGCCGGGAACCGGTGCTTATGCGCGAAGGCGGATCAATTCCTGTGGTCGGTCAATTTCAATCGCATCTCGGTTTGGAAACGGTGCTCATGGGTTTTGGCCTGCCTGGAGACCGCATTCACTCCCCTAATGAACGGTTTTTACTGGCAAATTTTTACCGGGGCATCGAGACGAGTATCCGTTTCTTGCAGCATTACGGGGAGAACCGGGCATAGATATCGAGCTTGGAGCCATTGAGCGATTGTGACATAGAGGAATCGAAAAAACACCTGTATTTTGTGAAAAGAACACAGGTGTTTTTATGAATATCTCTAGTGACTAAGGTTCAAATCAGTTGCGTTTGTGGCGCAATCCGCCTTTGTTTTTGGACCACAGGAATATGGATGTCAGAGCAAGTGTGGCAAAGGCGGCAATGAGTGCTGTGGTGGCGTTGGGTGGGTTTGTGACGCCGAAAGTTTGCAGAGAAACGGCCGTGGGGTTATTTGCTATGTTAGGTGAAGGATTAGCAGTAATAGTCCATGCCGAACCAGAATTGCGTGAATTTCTTGTAATACTGCTGCCTGCGGGGGCATCACCTACGTCAGGCTGTCCACTAGTACCGGTTTCATCAAGCAAATTGTTTGTATTTGGTGAATCATATATGACAGCATCAATTGGAACCGTACTTGGCGTTACTGACGAGCAAGGAACATTGAAGAGTGCGACTCCATCTGATTCATCACCACCATTTTGAAAGTCTGGATTGAAATCGATTGGTAGGTCAAAAGTTGGATTGCCATTCTCTGCTACGCTCAGGGGCCCACCAACAACAAATACCTGATCAGCCGCAATTGTCCCAGTAAGTTGTACCAAGCTATATGTATAGTTTGTTCCTCCATTTCCCAAGCAATAACTTGAAAGGTCAATACTCGCCAAACTTGTATTGTAAAGTTCGACCCATTCATAGCCAGAATCAGTACTTGGATGGTCGTAATAGATTTCCGTCAAAAAGACCCCATTTGGTGCTTGTGCATATCCAAATTCAAAGAAAAGAAACAATGATAATATTGTAATGGTGATTTTGAAAACGACTCGCCTCATATTTGTCCTCCCAAAATATAAAAAAGCTTCTCCAAATTATACGGTTTTTGATAAAGACTCTACTTTCCGCTAAGTGATATGTGACAAAAAGGAACAACGGTGGCATGTTAGTGGTTAAAAACCTTCGACCAAAAAGGAAACCAAAACATGCCACCTATTGTAGAACCAACAATGTCAGCTCTGATCAAAATTGTAACCGACTTGCCTGTAGGGACCAACCTAGCCATGCTGCACTTCCTGTGGATGTTGGTCACCGGCAGTTTGCTGCCGCATCGTGGGGCACTTTTTCCGGCATTGCAGTCTACAGGGATTGGTGAGGCGGCGGTACGCCGCGCCTGGAGTGCTTTTCGCGGCGGCATGTGGCAAATCAGTGAGTTGATGGTTGCCTGGGAGAGCTATATGCGGAGTCAGCAACAATGGCAACCCCGCTGTTATGACGGTCATTATGCGGTGCCCATTGACACGACGCCTTTTTGGCGACCCAAATTGCAGGGCCTTGAATCCCACTACTACAACAGCGCAGCCGAAAAGGCGTTACCAGCACTTATTCTGGGGCTGGTGGCTCGCATTGGGCAAGTGGGGGCCAAACGAATGGCCCTACCGCAAGTGATGGTACGCGTTCATCCCAAAGACCCCAGTGAAACCGGACTCAAGAAAGAGTTGCTCAAACAGGTCAAACGCGTGCTGGGCCAAGAAGACATCATGCTGGCCGATGCCGGGTTCCAGAATCAAGTTGTGTCATGAAGCGAAAATTCCCCACTACCTGCTGCGGTTAGCCACCAATTTTACGGCCCGCGGCAACTATCTGGCCTATGCACCGGGCAAGCGCGGCAAAAAGCCCACTAAAGGACCGCGCATTCGCCCACTGGCCCGTCACTACAAGGGCAAAGAAATCCCGGCGACGCTACCGGATGCGACCTTTTCCTGGGAATTAACCGCGATTGGGACCATTTCTGCCAATCTCTGGCAAAACCTGGTGCGCCCAGATCTGCTTCCCAGCCCTGACAATGATTTGTTTGACGTGTGGGCCATCACCGACCCTCGCTATGAGCATCCCTTGCTAGTGGCGACCAATGTCAAGCTGCAACCGGTCACAGTGCATGCGCTCTATACAGACCGTTGGCCCATTGAGCAGTTGCCCTTAGCGGGCAAACAAATGGTAGGCGCCCATCGTCAGTTTGTCTTTGCCGCTGAAACCCGTCAGCGCTTACCGGAATTAGTGCTTTTGGCCGGTTCTGTTCTTACCGGACTGGCCATGCTGTATCCATCGATGCCGACTGGCTTCTGGGACAGAAACCCGCAACCGACACCGGGCCGTTTTCGACGTGCTCTGGCGGGCTTGCCTTTTCCGCAAAGTTACCCCTTGCCAGCGCGACTTCGCCAAAAAGCGTCGGTAACAGACCATTTGCCTAAAGGAGTCCAGGCACATCGGCGTCAAAAACAAGTGGTGAAGGCTGTTTCGACCTGAAAAACGGTTGTTTTTGCCACATTTTTAAGGTTCATTTTTCCAAAGCCATACTTTGGATGAATACTCTTGCCTCTTTCGGGCAAGAATTTAGCGGAAACTAAAGTAAAGAAGGATAGTTTGAATTTTACAAAATATTTCTAGGTTAGATAGAGAGGTGGAATGCAAAAAACTTTAGCAATGAAGTTCCTAGAAGGCAAGAAAGTGCCTTATGAGGTGTTGGAATACCCAAACACCATGCGCGACGCGGCGGAAATTGCTGCTTATAAAGGCCTACCGCCAGGCCAGGTGTGCAAAACTCTGGTGGTGCAGCCACCCGCCGGAGAGCCCAGGGCGAAGCCCATGCTGGTCATGGTTCCGGCTGACCGCCAGCTCGATTTGAAAAAGCTGGCCAAAGGGGTAGGTGCGAAAAAGTTAAAAATGGCGACCCATGCCGAGGCGGAAGCCCTGACAGGTTTGCAGGTGGGAGGCATTTCGCCGCTGGTGCTGGTGAATAAAGGATTTGCCATTTACCTGGATGTGGCCGCACGGCCGTTTCCCCACATATACGTCAGTGCTGCGCAGAAGGGCTTGAATCTGAAAGTTGCCGTAAAAGATCTGCTTAAGGTCACTGGGGCACGCTGGATAGACGCCAGCAGCGCATCGCCTATTGACGAATAATCGGCATATGTTGGGTGTAGGGTTGGAGGTAAGAAACGGCCGTTCTGACCAGGGGCCGGGTAACGCCATCATCGATGAAAGCTGTGGCTGCCACCCAATCATTTTTTACATCGATATGTCGCCAGGTCAGTAATGATACTATCACATCCGAGCCTTCGATCACGTCTCCCTGCCAGGAAATCTTATTTTCATCCAAAACGGCCGTGCCTGAACTGGTCTGTAACGTGACCGCCAGGGGTGTGAGCGTGCCAGGTAGGTGCAAAACGGCCGTGATCCCATCTGCCGCAACCAAACTCTCGTTCCTTAAGGTCATGGTGTACCGCACAAATTGATACGGCAGCGGGGTAAAAACTTCGGCAATAATCTCTGAACTGGCCACATCTGGCGTGTTCACCCACACGGTAGCCACGCGGTCAAATTGCAGGGAGTGCCGCTCGTAAGCCAGGGACACACGATTTTCCACCTGCGTTCCATTTGGTAATTGTGAACCAATAACGGCTTGATAGCTTATCAATTGTGATTTTCCCCCTTCCAGAACCCCAGAC
The DNA here is from genome assembly GCA_963695505.1 of uncultured Chloroflexia bacterium. Lineage (GTDB taxonomy): Bacteria > Chloroflexota > Anaerolineae > Promineifilales > Promineifilaceae > JACSRF01. The sequence continues at coordinate 429,078 of CAVOGX010000021.1, forward strand.
CAGCTTAACGTGCGCGCAAGCTGATCATACTCTAGTTCAGGGGGAAGAGTAGGCAGCCACGGTTCCAAACCTTCCGGTAAATGGTTGGTTATTGTAACCGGGCCTTTTGGTGCAGACTCGATCTTGCCAATGGATAGCGTATAGGTCAATATTTCGCCTGGATGCCCTTGCCTGGTACCCGCCTTAAATGTTGTGTTTCCCAAGTCACTGAGCCAGCCAAATATACCATGCATGGCCTCAGTGCGAACGGTGTCGGTCAGGAACTCAAAGGGCACACTCCAAAAAACAGTGCGCCATTGATCCTTCGAGGTGGCCAGGGCTGAAGCAGTGCCATTCTGGTTCCAGGCAATTGCCTGGCTGTGGGGTGCAGGCATCACGCTGTCGCTGAAATTTTTTGCGCGACCGTAATCTAGCTGATACGGGCCTCCTAACGGGTCTCCTAAGGGTTGATTGAGTCCGGCATACAAGTGGGTGGGGCTTATGGTCTCTTGGAAATTATAAACACCCAAGAAATTGCGCGTAAAGGAGCTGTCGAAATTGTAATAAAGATAGTCCTGGCTGCTTAGAAACAATCGGCCCCCGTTCTGCAAATAGGATTCTAAAGCATTCCGTTCGTCTGGTGTCACTGGTTGAAACCAATCGTAACCGGTGAACCACAGGATGGCATCATATTGCTGCAAGAGTTCTGCGGGCGGGCTGCCGCGTCCGGCGGTGGCTGCAGTTCCGCCAATGTCCCAAACGTCGTAGGTGACGTCAAGTTTCGCTAAAATGGACTCGTAGCGTTCCTCGTATTCGTACCAACGGTCGTCATCAACGAGCAGGAAGTCTACGGGAACCCGCTGTTGAACGAGGAAGGTGTCGGAGATGGAGGGATTGAGATTGGAAACGGCCGTTACGCGGACTGTGTGGGTCATCCCTTGCTGAACTTCGGTTGGTACTTCCACGGTTAGCAAAGCCTTCGCGATGGTACAAGGACCGATTTCCATGGTTGGCGTTAAGATGCTGCTTGGCCATAAATCACCAACTGGGGTTATCGTGAAGGTGTCGGTGATAAGTTCGCTTTGGTTTTGCACGAGAATCTCGTAGTTACTGTCCTGACCCGGTATGACAAAATCATCAATTGGCGTTGACCGCCAGGCTACGCCCCACTCCTGGCGTGGCGAAGCAAAAAAATCCATGCTGCGCCCCAGCAAATCGGAGCGGATTTCTTCATTTACGACGCCTTCCAAACCAAACCCGAAGTAAACGATCCGGTATTCTTCACATGTGCCGGCTTGGAGCCCTGCGGCATCCCCATTGGGGAATTGCAAAATAGGGGTTGTCAAACTATTTTTGGCTGGCCTGCTGCTATCCGGGTATTGAGGCGTACTGCTGTTTTGCCCGGTTAAGACAACATCAAGATCAGAAAACAAAGTTTCCGCAACACCTGAAACAGGTGGGGGAATTTCTTCAAACCATTTGCCCAAAAGCTTCCCCTTGAGTAAGCCATACCACCAATATGCAGGGAAAATGCTGCTGTCATCATAGAAGGCCACATTTTGGCCGCTTACTAAAAAATTGCCGCCCTTTTCCAAATATTCTGTGAGGTGATAATCGGCGCTAATGTAACCGGGGGATCCCTGCGGGTCTGCCCAAATGACGGTGTCGTACAGGGTTAGCGTCGTCGTTAAGGGAATGTCATTGTAAGGATCCTTAATGACCCACAAGTCGGCATAATAACGCTCGGCCGTTAGGGCAGTTTGATACGTTTGAATGTGGGAGTTGTAATACCAGGCGCCTGCTTCGATGAGCAATAGTTTTGGTGCGGTATTTAACAGGAAATTATTGCTCAGGGTGCTGCCCGGCAGCAATGTCACTACTTTTTGGATGAGGCGGTGCCCTAAGTGGCTAACAATCATGGTGTAAGTGCCAGCGGGCAGCTCAATGGCATAATGACCGTTATTGTCGGCAACGGCCGTTACCGGAGTTCCTTCAACGCTGATTGTGGCGGTCAGGGGCGTGTTTGTGCCCCCCTCCAACACGGTCCCTTGAACGGTCCCCCCGGGCAGCGCGGTCAGCTCAAAATCTCGGTCAATTGTTTGTGCCGCCGTAAGGGTGAAGGAAATCCCCTCAACTGGAGTATACCCAAAAGCAGAAATTGACAACTCATAGGAGCCGGGTTGAAGGGAAAATGCATAACGGCCGTTCTCGTCACTTTCAAATAGGAATGTATTTCCGCTGTTGTTAGTCACAAAAATGGCTGCCTGAACGACGGGTTGGCCATTGTGTAAAATCGCTCCCGTCATTGAACCGGTGTTGATGGAGGGTAGAACTGCTGCGTAGGCATCCAGCCGGCCCCATCCGCTGTCATTGTTTGGGTGAGTTTCAGTCATCGGTATAGCTGTTTCCGCAAGTCGCTGCCAAATTTCTCCTTCTGTAAAATTGGGATTTGCTGAAAGCAGCAGGGCAATGGTTCCGGCTACGTGTGGTGTGGCCATAGATGTGCCACTGGCATAACCGTACTGCGCATCAGGTAATGCTGACAGAATTCGCGCACCTGGCGCGGAAATATGCGGTTTAGGCACTGTTGTGAATGGCGAGGGCCCGCGAGAAGAAAACCAGGCAATCTCATCATCTTTATCGCTGGCGCCGACTGACAAAGTGTCTGCATAGCTTGCCGGAGCGCCAACGGTTCCTGGAAGGGAGCCATTATTCCCGGCAGAAAATACGGGAATGATGCCCGCGGCGTGCAAAATCTCAATATCGTTTATGAGTCCATTCCAATAAGGGCTGCTGCTTCCCCAAGAGCAGTTGATTATATCGGGAGCCAGAGAGGGATCTCCAGCCGGGGCCAGCAGCCACTCGAAACCGGCGTGAATGGCGCTTTCGGGAATTGAGCCATCTGCATTGGCTATTGCCACAGCAATCCACTGCGCGCCAGGAGCAACGCCCAGGTTGTTTTGGCCAACGGCCGTTCCGGCCACATGCGTTCCATGCCACATCCAATCTTGTGGTTCGACAATCGTTGGATCTGCGGCATTAAACCAGTTTCCCTCGTGCTGAAAATTGCCGTTACCCAAGTTCCCACGGTAATTATCGTGCAAGTCCGGGTGCAGCCAATCCACGCCGCTGTCCATAATGGCTACAGTAACCCCCTGGCCATCGATGCCTAGACCCTGCCACACGTATGGTGCGCGAACACGTGACACTCCCCATGCCTCGTCGATGATATCATTGCGGCTGGCTAAAGTAGTTGTTTCGGGTTCGCTGACGGTCTCATACAGGGGATTTTGGTCAATTTGCAGAACCTCTTCGGCGCGTATACTGGCTACAGCCGGGTGGTTGGCAAGCCGCTGCAGCGCTTCGGCATCTCCCGTTACGCCTATGGCATTGGTGATCCAGAATGTCTGTACGCGACTTATATGGCCAGCATCTTGTAGCTGGTTGAGGAGGGGTTGGAGAGCTTGTTGGCTCGAAACGGCCGTTTCTTGCAGATATTGAATTATCTCCTGACGGCGCGTTACTTCGTTCGCTGAAATTGGGACCGCGTGGAGATCGGCCGTTCCCGTTAAAATTACCATGAAGCGAATTTCATCATTTGCCAAAGTACTGGTGAAATGGGATTCTAGCTCTCCCTCTCCATTCAGTTGATTTACCGGTCGTTGGGCTGATTTCCAAGCCAATCCTTGCTGCCAAATCGTAATCAAGGCCAGGCAGCCCAAAAAGCAAGCAACAAGTATTGAGAAAATTCGCTTCGCACGCATGATTATTAAATTATAAAGGCAAGTTGGAAAATGGTGTCCAAATCTTGCCCCCAAATAAAAAAGGCACCCTTCAAGGTGCCCTTTGATTTATCAGCAAAAGTAAATAAGAACCAAAATTAAAACAATCCCCAGTCTCCACCTGCTCCTTCCTCCATCATAGATGGATCCCAAAGCTCGGTGCCAATTTCTACTTCCACGTTGCCGCTCATTACGTTGTTGCCAACCACGCGCACTTGTTCGATAAGTTGGGGGCCATAAGGGCAGAATGGGGTGGTCAGAATCATGGTTATTTTAGCGGAATCACTCTCCTGGTTAATGTCAAGGTTTCTCACCAGGCCCAATTCCACAATATTCAAACCGATTTCTGGATCAATGACACTACGCAATGCTTCCAATAATTCTTCGTCTTTGCTTATAACCATTTTGAAATCCCTCTAACCCAAGCCAGCCACTGCTTCATTTGAAAACGTAAACTGGCAGCAGTCCGCACCACTTAACATGCAGCTATGTTGCTTTATCGGTGCTTGTATTACGTTCACAATCAATTCTTTATCAAATATGCAAATTTCTTCGTGTTCTTGTCCAATCGAATAATAAGGGCAACTGTATTCTGTTAGGCTGTAACCCTCTGCGGTTTTCTCCCACCGCGCCAAAAACCCTTCTTCTTCTAGCAGTTGTACCAAATAATCCAGGCGTTGTTCCAAGGGTAACCCTTCAAAAAAGGGGCGGTGGTCATCAATTACGTTGTTCACCACACCTTTAAATACTTGTTCAACTGCCTCTTCTGGCAAAATAGATTTTAATTCTTCCAGAAGCCTGCTGGTTAAGCGCACGTATCTTTTGGGGAACATTTCCTGCCCCTGAGTGCTTAAACTGTAAACGTAATAGGGGCGGCCCACCTTACGGCGCACGCTGCTAGATTCAATTAAACCTTCAGCCTGCAAAGAATTCAGGTGATGGCGTACTGTAACCGGCGAAACATTTGCAGCCTCAGCCAGCTCCTCCACCTTTGCCTGGCGCGAAGCTTTAATACTCTCTAAGATTATGTCTCTTGTGCTTTTCCTCTGGTTGTTGCTTATTAGTTTCACCGTTAGAATTCCTTGAATGGAGCGAATTATAGCAGCGGGCCAGAAAATTGTCAATTTGTGCTATTTATATCATTATTATCATAAATATTGACGAGTCAAAGCCTGCATGATATAATTCTTTCTGTCCATTTAATGTCTATATTGTGTCCGCTTGCAGGATATATTCTATTAAGGAGCTAACATAACAAGATGGCTGTTTTAGAGATTAAGAATTTACATGTATCAATAGGGGACCAGCAAATTCTCAAAGGAATTGATTTACTGGTTAAGTCGGGCGAGGTGCATGCCCTAATGGGGCCAAACGGCTCCGGCAAAAGCACACTCGCTTACACCTTAGCCGGACACCCCGCCTATGAACCAAGTGCCGGGCAGGCGATATTTGATGGTGAGGATTTGCTAGAAATGGAAGCGGATGAACGTTCGCGTGCTGGCTTGTTTTTGGCTTTCCAATATCCCGCATCCGTTCCCGGGGTAACATTAGCCAAGTTCTTACGGCAAACCATAAACTCTCGTCGCCAGGCTGAGAATCCTGAAGATAAAGGGATTTCTATCCCGGCATTTCGGCGATTGCTTACTGAGAAAATGGATATGCTCGGCATTGATCATAAGTTTGCTGGCCGTTACTTGAATGAAGGCTTCTCTGGTGGCGAGAAAAAGCGCGTGGAAATTTTACAAATGGCCACCGTCGAGCCAAAAATCGCCATCATGGATGAAACAGATTCTGGCTTGGACATTGATGCACTGCGCATTGTGTCTGAAGGTGCCATGCGCTTGAAAACGGAGTTGAATATGGGTGCGCTAGTCATTACCCATTATCAGCGGATCTTAAACTACATCAAACCAGACTATGTGCACATCATGATGGACGGCCGTATTGTCGAAAGCGGTGGTCCAGACCTGGCGCTGCAGTTGGAAGAGCGTGGCTACGATTGGATTCGCGAGAAGCAGAATACCTTGGCGGAGGCTTAAAATGGCTGAAATTGTTGAACGAGAATTAACAGAAGAGGAAGTAGTTTCTGAGGTTAATGCTGACTACGCCACAAAATACGGCTTTTCTGACGCTGAAGACTACGTGTTTAAAGCTGAAAAAGGTCTAACTGAAGACGTGATTCGCGCTATGTCTCTGATGAAGGGCGAACCCGAATGGATGTTAGACATACGCTTAAAGGCGTACAAACATTTTCTAGAAAGGCCAATGCCCAATTGGGGAGCAGACCTCACCGGCATTGATTTTGAAAATATATATTATTATATCAAGCCCTCCGAGCGGCAGGGCGACAATTGGGAAGATGTCCCCAGCTACATAAAAGATACTTTTAACAAGCTTGGTATTCCCGAAGCTGAACAGAAATTCCTATCAGGTGTTGCAGCCCAATACGAATCCGAGGTGGTTTACCACAACATCAAGAAGGAACTGGAAGAAAAGGGCGTTATTTTCCTGGGTATGGACGATGGCCTGGCGAAATATCCCGATTTGGTGAAAGAATACTTCGCCACGATTATTCCCTACAACGACAATAAATTTGCGGCATTGAATACGGCCGTTTGGTCTGGCGGCTCCTTCATTTACGTCCCCCCTGGGGTCAAGGTCGATATGCCCTTGCAGGCATACTTCCGGATAAACGCCAAGAATGTAGGCCAGTTTGAGCGCACCCTAATCATCGTTGATGAAGGTGCGTACGTGCATTACGTTGAAGGTTGTACTGCGCCCATCTACACATCTGACTCATTGCACAGTGCGGTTGTGGAAATTGTGGTGCGCAAAGGCGGCCGCTGCCGCTATACGACCATTCAGAATTGGTCTAACAATGTTTACAACCTTGTTACAAAACGCGCCGTCGCCGAAGAAAAGGCCACCATGGAATGGGTTGATGGCAACCTTGGTTCCAAAGTAACCATGAAATATCCTGCCGTCTACCTTACCGGTGAGGGCGCGCATGGCGAGATCCTTTCTATTGCTTTTGCAGGCAACGGGCAGCATCAGGACGCTGGCGGAAAAGTCGTACATGTCGCCCCTAACACAACCAGCCGCATCATTTCCAAATCTATTAGCAAGAATGGTGGCCGTGCCTCTTATCGCGGGCTGCTAAAAGTCAATAAAAACGCGGAGAACAGCAAGTCTAACGTGGTTTGTGATGCGCTGTTGCTGGATGAAACCAGCCGCTCAGACACCTATCCATACATTGAAATCGACGCGGAAGATGTGAATATTGGCCACGAAGCGTCGGTGAGTAAAGTGGGGGAAGAGCAGCTCTTCTACTTGATGAGCAGAGGCATTTCCGAGCAGATGGCTACTTCTATGATTGTCAATGGTTTTATTGAACCATTGGTTAAAGAACTGCCAATGGAATACGCGATTGAGATGAACCGCTTGATTCAACTGCAAATGGAAGGAAGTATTGGGTAATTTACAATTATTGATTGTGAATTACGGAATTTAATTGAAAGATGACTACATTTACGAAAGAAGCAGTTAAAAAATTGTCGGCATCGCTCCAGGAACCAGAATGGATGCTTGCGTTTCGCCTGAAAGCATATGATGTGTTTTCTGCGCTGCCGATGCCGACAACCAATGAAGAAGAGTGGCGACGCACTGACATTCGCCGTTTGAAATTAGATGAAATTGGGCCGTCTGTCAATGGGGACGCAGCTACTGAGGCTGAGATACCTTCTTTTCTCAACCAGCAGCTAACGGTCGATAAAACAGGTGGCAATTTATTGCAGGTGGACGGTGTAACTCGTCTTTATGAGTTAACGGATGAGCTGTCTGCTCAAGGTGTAATCTTCTGTGACATGCATACGGCCGTTTCCCAATACCCTGATTTGGTGCAGAAACATTTTATGACCGAGGGTGTGAAAGTGACGGAGGGCAAATTTGCTGCCCTGCATGGCGCATTTTGGCGAGGTGGTACCTTCCTGTACGTGCCCAAAAATACCAAAGCCGTTGCCCCCCTCCACTCTGTGTTGTGGAATGAAAACGGCCGTACTTTTACCCATACCCTTGTCGTTATTGAAGAAGGTGCGGAAGCTATCTTCATGGATGAATATGCTTCTGCCAGCGGCAAAGAAACAGCCTTTCACAACGGTGTCATCGAGCTGCTGGTACGTGACAATGCCAGCCTAATTTACGCTGGGCTACAAGACTTTGGCGGCAATACCTGGCAGTTCAATCACGAGCGCGGCCGCGTAGGGCGCGATGGTAAGCTGGATTGGGTAACCAGCATGATGGGCACACGTCTGACCAAAGCTTTCCAAACCATGGAACTGGACGGCGTGGGGGCATGGGGCCGCATGTCGGGCATTTTCTTTACCAATGGCCGCCAGCACCTGGACCTGGACACCCAACAAAACCACAATGCTGCCGAAACCGTCAGCGACTTGCTCTACAAAGGCGCACTCAAAGACAAATCCCGTACCGTGTGGCAGGGCATGATTAAAGCGCTGCCAGGGTCGCAGAAAATTGATGGCTTTCAGGCAAACCGTAACTTGATGCTGGATAAAACAGCTCGCGCTGACTCTATCCCCGGTCTGGAAATCGAGGCAGATGACGTAAAATGCACCCACGCCTCGGCCATTGGCAAGCTGGACCAGGATGAGATTTTCTATTTGATGAGCCGGGGCATTCCGTACAATACGGCCGTAGAGATGGCCGTGCAAGGATTCTTCGACCCGCTTATGCGCCGCATCCCCTTTGAAGGGATTCGGGACCGCATTTTTGGCCGCATTGTTGAGAAAATTAATATGTAGTTTGTCGTATAAACACGCGACATTCAACTTGTACCATGACAAAACGTGAAACGTGTTTCGGCAGCAGCCGGCCATGTTTCACGTTTTTTTCTTTCGCAAAATAAAAAGGAGCGAAATATGAGCAACAAAGGCTATGTTTACCCCGAAGTGCTGGTTAGCACCAACTGGGTTGCCGAAAACTTACAAAACACCACAGACATTCGATTGGTAGAGTCCAATGAAGACCTGCTTTTGTACAGCACCGGTCACATCCCCAACGCTGCCCACATCGACTGGATTGCCGACCTAAATGACGCCATTCGTCGCGACTACCTCGACGAGGAAGCATTTGCTGCCCTGATGCGCAAAAATGGCATCAGCAACGACACCACCGTCGTGTTTTATGGCGATAAGAACAACTGGTGGGCTACGTACGCCTTTTGGGTCTTCAAGCTGTTTGGTCATACCGACTGCCGCGTGATGGACGGCGGGCGAAAAAAGTGGATTGATGAAGGCCGCGAACTCACCAAAGTAAAGCCCTCTTTTCCTCCCACCCAGTACAAACCTGCTGCCCGCACTGACTATAAAATTCGCGCTTTCCGTGACCAGGTTCTGGAGCATATCCGCGCAAATCAGCCCCTGGTGGACGTGAGGAGCCCGCAAGAGTACTCTGGCGAACTGCTGCATATGCCCGGTTCGCCGCAAGAAGGGGCGCTGCGCGGCGGGCACATAAAAGGGGCTGCGAATGTGCCGTGGAGCCGTGCCGTGGCTGAAGATGGCACATTTTTGCCGGCAGAGGGTCTGCGAGCAATTTATGAAGATGAGCAGGGGCTTTCGGCAGATAAGAGTGTGGTTGCTTACTGTCGCATTGGCGAGCGCAGTTCGCACACCTGGTTCGTGTTAACTTACCTGCTAGGTTACCCCAACGTGCGTAATTATGACGGCTCCTGGACGGAATGGGGCAACCTGGTGGGTGTGCCCATTGAGAATCCATCGAAAAGTTGATAATTGGTCACCGGTGACCTGGTTTCTATTTTAACCAGGTCACTGAGTGCTCTTTAGTGCCTTGTTAAATAAGTGTTCGAAATGAAGACTGAGCTTGTCGAAGTCCGGTCCTCGACAGGCTCGGGCCTCCCTGTCATTGAGAAACTTCTTAAATACAGTATTTAGGTTATGAAGCAAATTAATTGTATGGTTACCTACCTCGTTTCCACGCTGCTGTGGACGCTTGTGAATCCACGAGGGTTGTGGCAAACCATTGCGCAATCGGGCGGGCAGATCATTGCCGTGGCGCGGCGATTGGTTAAAAAGGAAGATGCGGGGATGGAAACGGCCGTTTCCTTTGCGCTGCCTTTTTCTGGTCAGTGGACGGTGGTCAATGGTGGGGTGGAGCGACAAAACTCTCACTCGTGGAGCTTGGCTGCCCAGCGCTACGCATATGATTTTGTGATAACCGGCGATGATGGCAATAACCATATCGGTGAAGGGCGTGTCCCCCAGGATTACCATTGTTTTGGCCAGCCAATCTTTGCTGCGGCTGACGGGGAAGTGGTAGATGTGCGGGGGGACGTGGCCGATTACGGCCGTTGCCAATCCTGCTGGATAGATTGGCGCACCCGGGATATTCGCGGGAATTCTGTGACCATCAAGCATGCCGAGGGGGTTTACAGCCTCAGCGCTCATTTGCAGCAGGGCAGCATTGAGGTGCAACCTGGAGATCGCGTGCAGCGGGGGCAATTAATTGGACGCTGCGGCAACAGTGGTCACTCTACTGAGCCCCACTTGCACTTTCAAGTTCAGGATCACCCCAATTTTTTCCTGGCTGTAGGGCTGCCCGTTCGATTTTCAGACTTTTCCCTGCAGGCGATTAAGAATGGGGAGATTGTGGGACCGGAAACGGCCGTTGCCGCTGGCTACCTCAGCAAAAACCACGTTGTTCAGCCGTTAGAATCAGCCACCGGCGAAGTGATACCTTTGGCGCAGTCAAAATGGGGTTGGGGGGATTTTCTTACATCAGTTGGCGTTTTCATGCTGGGTATGTTCGGCATTGGCTACATCATACTCGACATTTTCGGCGGAGCGCTGCGCCTGCTGTTCTAATTTTCTATTTGCGCAATGCCCGTTCCGCAATACAATCTAAGTATGATAGACGTCCAAAAAATCAGGGCAGATTTTCCCATTCTAGACGTGGAGGCATACCCCGGTGTGCCTCTGGTCTTTTTAGATAGCGCTGCCTCCTCGCAAAAACCTACGGCCGTTTTGGAGGCCATGGATCAATACTACCGCACCCATCACGCGAACGTACATCGTGGTATTTACCGTTTCAGTGAAGATGCCACCAACGCCTACGAAAATGCACGCAAGAGAGTGGCGCAGTTCATCAATTCTCCAGACCCGGCCCAGGTCATTTTTGTGCGCAATGCCACAGAAGGTTTTAACTTGGTGGCTTATAGCTGGGGTGAAGCAAATATTCAGGCTGGGGATGAGATTTTACTGACGGAAATGGAGCACCATGCCAACCTGGTGCCCTGGCAAATGTTGGCCCAGCGCAAAGGCGCTGTGGTGCGTTACGTCCCTTTCGACGAAAACGGGGTTCTCGACCTTACCAATCTAGATAAATTGTTGACGAAGCGGACGAAATTATTTTCGTTTACGGCCGTTTCCAACGTCTTTGGCACCATCAATCCAGCCAAACAACTGATTGCTGCCGCCAAAGCCGTAGGCGCAGTGACCATGGTAGATGCCGCCCAAAGCGTTCCGCACATGCCTGTTGACGTCCAGGATTTAGACTGCGATTTCTTTACTTTCTCCGGGCATAAAATGTGCGGCCCTACCGGTATTGGCGTTCTCTATGGCAAGCGCCATCTATTGGAAGAAATGCCGCCCTTCATGGGAGGGGGCGACATGATTCGCCGCGTAACCCTAGAAGGTTCGACCTGGAATGATTTACCGTGGAAATTTGAAGCCGGAACCCCCAGCATAGCCGAAGGTATTGGGTTAGGAACGGCCGTTGACTACCTCAGCAGCATTGGCATGGGAGAAATCCACGCCCATGAACAATTCATCACGCACTATGCCCTGGAAGCGCTCAGCGAAGTGCCCGGTCTCAAAGTTTTAGGTCCACCGGCATCCCAAAAAGGGGGCGTAGCGGCCTTCACCCTGGCAAATTTGCACCCTCACGACATTGCGGAACTGCTCGACAAAGACGGCATTGCCGTGCGTGCGGGGCACCATTGTGCCATGCCTCTCCACAAAAAACTTGGTTTATCTGCCACAACCCGCGCCAGCTTCTACATTCACACCACCACCACTGAGATCGACAAACTCGTAGAAAGCTTGCACCGCGTGCGCAAAATCTTTAGGCTATAATAAAGCCAATTAAGATATGCATTTGAGGCAAATCAATGGACAGTAGTTTTTATCGAGAACAAATCATTGACCTGTACGAAAACCCCCTCAATTACGGCCGTTTAGACCCTGCCGATTTTTCTTATGAGGAAGACAACCCTCTGTGTGGTGATGTAATTCGTATAGACGTGCGCTTGGATGAGAACAACCGCGTGGCCGAGGTTGCCTGGAGTGGGGACGGCTGTGCCATTAGTCAGGCCTCCGCATCGCTCCTCACGGAAGAAATCAAAGGAAAGTCCTTGTCCGAGGTAAAAAACTTTCCCAAAGAGAAATTGTTAGAGCTAGTTGGGGTGCAGTTAAGCATGGCCCGTGTCAAATGTGCATTATTGTCCCTTAAGGTGCTTAAGGCTGGCGCTTATGGTTTGCCAGACCCCGAGGAGATTCGTAAGGCACAGGATGAGGAATAGGCTGAAAGCCACTAAAAAAGGATAAACATTCCACTATGACAGAATTTGTAAAAGTCGCTCATGTTCACGACATCCCTCCTGGCGAACGCTTATTTTACGAATTCGCGGAAGAAACGGTCATTATATTTAACGTAGGCGGCAAATATTACTGCATTGCTGATTTATGCACCCACGACGAAGGGCCATTAGAGGATGGGATCTTAGAAGGTTTTGAAGTAGAATGCCCCCGCCATGGAGCCCGGTTTGACATTCGTTCTGGAAAGGCCACTTGTTTTCCAGCAACTGAACCAGTGCCAACTTTTCAAGTTGAAGTAAGAGGGGACCACGTTTACGTAGCGCCTCCCAATGATTGGTAACTAATGCATAAATTTTCCTATGTCGGCGCGCTTGGTTTGCTGCGCCCGCATTGTTTGACACCGCCTCAGAAATTGCCTATATTTACGGCAGTTTTTAGAACAAAATTCCTAGTTTGGTGCCAGCAAAGGCGCATACTTGTAAACTTTTAGTCTGCAAATTGCCGGCATTAATTTTCTACCCAGGCTTGAGAGACATGGAAATAGGACTCGTAAAACAAATCGACATTGACCAGGAGATGCGCGAATCGTATCTTAGCTACGCCATGAGCGTTATCGTTTCGCGGGCGTTACCTGATGCCCGTGATGGCTTGAAGCCCGTCCAGCGACGCATCTTATATGCTATGTACGATATGGGGCTGCGCCCGGACACCCCCTTCAGAAAATCTGCACGCGTAGTTGGTGAAGTATTAGGCAAGTACCATCCTCATGGCGATCAATCAGTTTATGATGCTATGGTGCGCATGGCGCAAGATTTTTCAATGCGTTACCCGCTGGTTGACGGCCAGGGCAACTTTGGTTCTATTGATGGGGATGCAGCCGCAGCAATGCGCTATACCGAAGCCCGTATGTCCGCAATGGGCTTTGACATGCTGGAAGATATTGCCAAAAATACCATTGATTTCACTACCAATTTTGATGATTCACTAAAAGAACCCACGGTTTTGCCAGCAACCATTCCCAATTTGTTGGTGAACGGTTCGGCGGGCATTGCCGTGGGCATGGCTACCAGCATTCCCCCCCATAATCTCGGTGAAGTTGTGGATGCTTTAACTCTGATGTTAGACAAATGGGAAAACCTGGATGATGTGTCTATCGCAGATTTGATGAACTTTATAAAGGGACCGGATTTCCCTACGGGAGGACTGGTATTCCGCCATCGCGGCCAGGATGATGAAACTGACGCTATTGCGCACGCCTATGCCACGGGGCGAGGGCGTATTACGGTTCGGGCTAAAGCCCACGTAGAGCAAATGGGGCGTAATAAATCGCGTATCGTCATTACCGAACTGCCATATCAGGCAAATAAGACGAATTTATTGAGCCGCATTGCCGATCTACACCGTGATGGCAAGATAGAAGGGCTTACGGATTTGCGTGATGAATCAGATCGCAATGGCATGCGTATCATCCTGGAGACCACGCGAAATGTCGAGCCAGAGGATGTGTTAGCGGAATTATTCCGGCTGACCCCCATGCAAAGCACGTTTAGCGTTTCCCTTCTCGCACTGGTGAATGGGGAACCCCGTGTGCTGACTTTGAAGCAGGCTTTACGGGTTTACCTGGAACACCGGCTTGAGGTCGTGCGCCGGCGAAGCGAGTACGACCTGGAAAAAGCTCGAAACCGTGCCCACATTTTGGAAGGGCTGCTCATTGCTCTGGATAATCTCGATGAAGTCATCGACACCATTCGGCGGTCTCGCACTGTAGAAACAGCGCGCGCTAATTTAATAAAACGGTTTAAGCTATCCGAGGCCCAAGCCCAGGCTATTTTGGATATGCAGTTACGCCGGCTGGCGGCATTGGAACGCCGAAAGATTCAAGAGGAATACCAAGAAAAATTAAAGCTGATCAGCTTCTTGGAGCGGTTATTGTCTCGTCCTGATTTACTGCGTGGTACTGTGAAGGATGAATTGCTGGCGATAAGGGAAAAGTATGCCGACGTGCGCCGGACGCAAATTGTCGATTCAACCGACAGCCCCGTAGTGAGCGCCAGCGACTTGCTGCCTGACGAGCAGGTGTGGGTGCTTATTGGAGAAAAGGGAACTTTGGCGCGGACTACTTCGCCGGAGATGATAAGTGTGCCGCGTAAGCCGACCGAACAACCTTTTGCGTTGCTAGAGGCAAATACACAGGATATTTTATATTTATTTGCCGCAGATGGTCGCTCCGCAAGTTTGCCTGTGTATCAACTTCCGCAAGCCAGGGAATTAGGCATTGGGACACATTGGGCAGAGCTGACGGGGTTTTCCCGGCGCGATCACCTGGCAGCCGCATTGGTACGGCCGTCCACAGCTCAAGGGTTCTTGTTTTTAACGACCTTAGGTGGGGTAGTGAAAAGAATCGTTTTAGATGATCTCCCCGGTATCACATCAGAACCATTTACAGTCATGAACGTCTCTGATGAGGACGCCCTGGGATGGGCAGTATTAACCAGCGGAGAAAACGAGGTTTTATTAGCAACGGCCGCTGGGCAGGTCATTCGTTTTGATGAAAATGACGTGCGCCCCATGGGCTTACCCGCCGGAGGTGTGATGGGCATCAAACTTGCCCACGAAGCTGATGGACTGGTGGGCATGGATGTGGTAAAAACTGAGGGCTACATTTTTAGCATCACGGATAATGGATTGGCTAAAGTTTCTGCTCTTGACGAATACCCCACTCAAGGGCGATATGGACAGGGCGTCATCAACCTGCGATTACCAAAGGATGCCAGCGAAGTGGCCTCCGTGGTGGTTGGTGATTTAGAGACATTGATTATTATTAGAACATCACTTGGGTCAACGAAAAAAATGCGTTTGAAGGAAGCAACAACAGGCAGCCGGAGCATTAAGCCGCGACCTGTATTGAAAATGGGCGAACGCAACCGGGTTACTGGCGCAGTCCGCTCGACTGCCAGACCAGAGTTGCAAGAGGAGGAAGAGGAAACGGCCGTTGCCCAGCAAATGCACCTCATTTCTCCATCATCTAACCTAGAGAAAAAGAAGAAATAAACACCATTGTACGAGGCCATGGCGTCTTAACGGAGAAATCAAAATGAACTTCACGGATAGATGGGAAACAGATGAAGAAACTGGCGAACAATTCCTATTCACTGTAGAAATGCAGCGAAAACTTGAGCGAGCCGGACTACCAGTTGAACCGGCCTACATTAACCAGCTAGGCGAAGAAGCACCTTTAAACGTAAAATCAACGACGAGCGATTCCCAGCCTCCTTCAGTCAAGAAACCTAAGCCCCAAGAAATAACCGGCCCAAGTACCATTCAGATCGATCCTCAAACAGGGAAGTACATTGGCCAGGTGAAATGGTACAACACCCGTAAAGGTTATGGATTCATTATGCGCGGGGAGGGAGAAGAAATCTTTTTCCACAAAAGTGGTTCCACAGGCGAATTACAGGACTTACCGGATGGGCAGTGGGTGCTTTATGATGTGGAAGACACAAAAAAAGGACCAGAAGCCACCGACGTTGAACTTTACGAGGGTGTCATTCCAGACTAGTTCAGCTATAAGGAGAAATGATGATCCCTGAACGTTTTGGCGTTTATGCACTCAAAGGAAAGCCATTAACTGTCCTCGGTGACCCGGTAAAAGTTGGTGATACGGCGCCAGGTTTCACCCTGGTCGCCAATGATATGAGCACGGTAACCCTGCAAGATACAGCCGGAAAAGTGCGATTAATTTCAGTAGTACCATCTGTGTACACCGGCATTTGTGATGCGCAAACGAGGCGATTCAACCAAGAAGCAGCCGCATTGGGTGAAAACGTAGCCATTTTAACCATCAGTGTCGACCTGCCATATTCTTTGAGAGATTGGTGTGGCGCTGCTGGAGTCGATCAGGTGCAAACCTTGTCAGATCACCGGGATATGAACTTTGGTATCAATTATGGGACATACGTAAAGGAATTACGGCTGGAACAACGAGCTATTTTTGTTGTGGATGCTAACGACAAAATTACGTACGTAGAATATGTTCCAGAAATGGCCCAGCACCCCAACTACGAAGCGGCTTTGGAAGCCGTGCGCAAACTGATGTAATATATTTGTTTTTATGAAAAAAGGCCCGGTAACCCCGGGCTTTTTTGTTTCGTGCTACTTTTTGTTAAAAACCAGCTCTTTTAATTTGTACACATCCTCTGCCATCACATCGGGTATGATCAGCGCATCTCTAACTCGGGCAGTTCCCTCTTCAAATTTGAAAGCCGCCAGGCTGATGTACACATCGCGTGCCCCTGTAAAAAACTGGAATATGCGCCAAATCAAATTGGGAGACCAGTTGGTATCGATGACTTTAGGCAGATCGCCCACCTCAATATTATCCACCAATGGCCATGACCCCGGCTGAGGCAAGGATATTATCAGGCGCTTATTGGTTTTTATCAGACGCCACTGCTGATACTCAATAAATTCTCTGATACCCTCGATGATGGCAAACACGAGTAAGAAGGCGGGAATGAGGCTAACGAGGGCGTTTCTGGTTACCAGATAAAGGATTATTGAAATAAGCAGTGTAATGGCTGCAACCCACGCAAAATTCCCGAATAAAATGTTGCTGATGAGGTCGCGATACCAGGCCAAGTGAACCTCAATCTGCTTTTCTTCTCCTGGAAGTAAGTTAACGGCCAATATTTCAGGTTCAACATTCTGCCTGTATTTTTCTGGAATACGATACCAAAGTGTGCGTTTTAGCCAGGCGAGTATACCTGTACGCACTTCTGCCAGTTCTTCTTCAATGTATTCCAATTGGTCGTCTAATTCTGTTTCTCGGGTACTCATTTGGTTAATTGGGCGCCGGAATAATCAAAACCTGACCAACTTGTATCAGGTCGCCCACAATACCATTGGCAAGCCTTATATCTTCAGGTGTTACTCCGTAAGTTTGAGCAATTTTTGTCAATGTATCCCCGGCAATGACAGTGTATTGAACAGGACCAGTTCGCGAGCCGGCGGGCGGCACAGTAAGCCTACCGTCACTGGGGATTGGGGTTGCGGTCACCACGAGAACTTGAACGGCCGTTGGCTGTGGCGCAGGCTGGTTTCCGTCACCGGGTTCACCGTTAAACGCACCGTCAACAACATTTTCGCTTTCTTGGATAAATTCTTGCCATTCGTTGGAAGTGGTCCCAGCTTGAAGCAGATCCGTTGCCCAACCGGCGAGAAATGATGTGATGAGCCAGCTAATTACCACAAAAACAACCAGGATGCCTATGAAGTAGGTAAGCATTTCCCCAAGTTTTTTAGAAGGCAATGATTGACGAACGATGAGATGATAGGCAAGGAAAACGCCAATTATGAGGGGAAGAAATTTTAGCAGCTCAGTCAAGTTCATGGTGGTACTCCTTTCAAATTCAATCCCAAATAATGCAGTGTAAGGCGGTTATGGCAAGAAAAACCTGGGATCAACAAAAGTTTCGTTGATTTTGTCGTAGATGCTGTAATGGACGTGAGGGCCAGTTGCAAAACCCACCGCGCCCATCACGCCTACTGCTTGTCCGCTGTCCACATCTCCCGTTTTAAGGGTATATGAGCGAGGGTGTAGTAACCATATTATCCACTCCTCATTTTCAATGCGAATGGTGCTATTGTACCAGCGGTCTGTATAAGTTGTTACTTCGCCGGGCATGGGTGACTGTAGAATGGCAGTGTTGTTATCACTGCTAATGTCAATTCCTGGAAGAAAATATTCACAACCGTGTACATCTTGCGTCAAAATAGGGTCTTCAGTCACCGGGTTTAAGCGAGGCCGTAGATTGAAACGGCCGAAAATATGCGGGGTGCTTATACACAGTTGGGACTGTAAATTGCGGGAAATGGGAAATTGCATCCCCTCTCTGGCGCCTGCCGAGATCCAATGCCACTCCGCCATTTTTTGATAAAGCGTGTCTGAAATTTGGGAACTGATATGGAGAAGGGATAGCGATAACGGCCGTTCCTCATTGTCCAGTTGCGAAACTATCAGGCTCTGCATGGCCAGGTGAGCAGGCCATGCGCCTAAAGACGTTACTTGCACTGTGCCCAGCTCTACATCAGAATAAACCATATTTTGATAAGTATCATCGTAATTGTTCATCACGTATGCAGATTGGTCCGGATCAAGGCGATCGGCTGCTCCTACTCCAGCATTGTAGGCGAAATAGCATCGCTTGAGGGTTTCGGGGTTTTGGGTCCAGTAGGTGACTTCGGGACAGCGGTTTTTGAATTCCTGCGCGCCAATTAGCAACTGCTCCCGTATCTCGAAATCTGAAATAGAGCCTGGGGTGAAACACGGCCGTTTCCCTGATCGAACCAGGTCATAGCTCCCCACAATTCCCGTACAGCTTTCAGGATTTTCCGCAGCCATGCTGCTTTCTTTGAACCACAGCACGAGCGGAACTTCCCGGGGTATGTCAATCTGCCTGGCTATTTGATCAGCAATTGGGACCCATTTGATAACCATTACCTGCACAGCTTGAGGGAGGGCATATTGGCTATTCATGTACAGGTGACCCCCTGTGAGAATACCGGTTCCCAACAGTACCAGAAGCAGTGTGTCGTATATCCCTTTAAGCAAACCAACGGCAAAAACGCGCGGTTCAAGGCCAAGCGCCGGGGCTAATTGATATTGAAACCAGGTTCGCAACCAGTCAGGCCACACCAAAGCCTTGATTGAGGATGACATAATTCACATTATAACTTTACGTAATGTGTAGTCAAGGCTGTTAGGTCCAGCCAGTTTATGCGGAATTAACTCTTCACAATGTTGGCTAATCGGGGATCAAGGGCATCCCGCAGACCATCACCGAGCAGATTAAAAGCGAGAACAGTTAATGAGATGGCGACACCCGGCGCAAAAACTAGATGAGGGGCGCTAAACAACTGGTTCCGCTCCCGGCCTAACATAGTTCCCCATTCAGGTGTTGGCTCTTGCGCTCCCAGCCCCAAAAAAGAAAGGGCAGCGGTGTCTAAAATGGCCGTAGCAAACCCCAACGTGGCTAGAACAATCAAAGGAGGCAATGCATTTGGCAATATTCGGCTAAATAAAATTCGAAAATGGCTTGCGCCAATAGCACGCGACGCCTCTACAAAATCCGCCTCGCGGACTGAGACAACAGTAGAGCGGATGACCCGCGCGTAACTGGGAATACTTACAATAGCCACCGCCAGCATGGCATTAATTAGACTTCTATCTTGAAGTACAAACACAATCGAGATGGCGAGTAAAAAGAAAGGGAATGCCAAAACAATGTCCATTATCCGCATGATCAGGTTGTCAACCCATCCACCAGTGTACCCTGCAAGAGCTCCTAAAAGTGTGCCGGTGGTTGCGGCGATGATGACGACTGTAAACCCAATTTGCAATGAGACCCGTGTCCCGAATATGAGCCGGCTAAAGACATCCCTCACATTTCCATCCACGCCCAGAATATGTTGCGGTTCTTCTTCTGGGCAGCCCAGAAGGTGGATACAGGGACCGGAACGTTTTTTAATGTCTTCTATACCGATTAAGCTCTGCGTGGGGTCATAGGGAGAGATTACCTCGGCAAACAAGGCGAATATGGCCAAAATACCAAGAATGATGAGGCCGAACTGAGCCGATCGCTGCCGCAAAAGTCGGCGTAGTGTCAACCGCCAAAGGCTGTTCGAGCGATAATCACGAATATCCGCTACATTGTCATCCGGTATTTTGACTACAGTTGCCATAGGTTCCTCGCTTGAAGCTGATAATTTTCGTAACTACTAAGCCCTCCCTGGTGAGGGTATAAAAGGTTCACCAAGAAAAGCATTATACAAGGCATCAATGACATTGTGGCCTTGCTTACGCACTGTCGAAATGTAAGAGCGAATCTCGCAGAATGTATCGGCCCCGCATTTAGTACGGAAGGCCCCCGATACTTTCTGTTTGACCTTTATCATTCTGACATCTCGTTCGGCCAGATTGTTATCAAACGGAACGCGAAAGTCATACATAAAAGCCAAGACCCCGGACTGGTGCTTCTGCAGACGGTCGAGTAGGTTTTTGGGCGGCGATTGTTTGGGTCGCCCTCGCTTTTTGCTGAGTGGTTTCTCAACACTCTGGTTGACCTGCAACCCCTCGTTAATGAGCTTGTCATAGGCTGCTTCATAGAAGGTCAGACGTTCCGGGGGCAAACTCAGTGTCGGCGCGGGTGTTGCTTCCACTTCCGCTTTGATGGTCAATAGCAGTTGGGCCATCTTGACCGCCCAGGGTTGTTGATATTGTTCCTCGACAAACTTCAACTCCCGCAGATGATGGGCGTTGCAGAAATTATGCTGACAAGCGTCAAAGTGTAAGTAAGCGGGCAGATGGTCATGAACCGCCTGTCCTGTGAACACCGGCAAAATGCCGCCCGCTTTCATACCTTCCTGCCCGCGGCGGCAATGTACGTGGTAATGGGTGAGCTGCTCGGTACTGGCAACATGCAGCCAGTGCAACTGCTTTTCGACGCGCAATCCGCTTTCATCAAAATGCGCTACGGTCGCTTGCTGGAGTTGCTGTTGAATGCTCTGAATACTGGGCTTGATATTTTCGGCCAGGCGCAGGTTAGCCTCAAGCACAACTGGTTCGGAAGGCCCATGCCCGTAGAAGTCTGTCAACAATTCTTCCGTGCGGGCCAAGGGAATGAAGTGATAGTTATTCAAGTAGCTGGCCTGGGCCTGTAAACGTGCCCCATACTGGGTGGGTTGCTGCACATCCGCCGGGAATTGTCCTTTGACTGTTTGGCGGCAACCAGGACACCGTTTGATTTCGGCCCGGTGCTCCGTCACTTCAATCTGGACAGGCGGAATGTCAAAAACCTGCCGTCTTTCGTACCCGGTGGGGGCAACCGCCGACAGCTCGGTTTGGCAGTGGGGACAGTGGAAGACCGGATGCCGTTGTACGTGGTGTGGCTCAGCCACCATTTTCAGCGTACCCCCTTTGTGTCCGGGTTGGCCGCCGATGGGTCGTTGGCCTTTGTGGCGCAAGCTTTGCGTTTTGGGCTTTTTCAACCCGTCGCTGCTCGGGGGCTTGCTGCTGTTATGACTATCCTTGGCTAATTGATCCTGTAACTTTTGGATCGCAACTGCTTGACTGGCGACTTGTTTTTCCAATTCGTCAATCCGTTGCAAAGCAACCAACAACAGGTTGATTAGCGTTTCTTTGTCGAGCTTGTTGAGTTGCTCGCGGTCAAGCTGTTCTAATGGCAACATGGTTTGCTATTTTTGCCGGAGTGTGTTGAATTGGCGTTAGATTTTGATTTGAATTCCATCAGCAAGTTTATCAGCAGCTTACAGGCTTAGTAGTTACTAATTTTCCAGGAATTTAATCTAAACGTATACGTGGATCGAGAAAAGCATACGATACATCAACAAGAAAATTAAATAACACATAGATGAAAGCAATTACAACCACAAAACCTTGGAGCACAGGAAAATCCCTGGACAAAATTGCTTCAACGATACTGCGTCCCACACCTGCCAGGCCAAAGATAGTTTCAGTTAATACCGCGCCACTGAAAATAGTACCCAACTGCAACCCAATAATTGTTACTACGGGGAGCAAAGCATTGCGCAAAGCATGTTTGAAAATCACTTTAAATTGTGAAACCCCTTTAGCGCGGGCTGTCCGAATATAATCCAGGCCAATGACCTCTAACATGCTGGAGCGTGTAATGCGGGCAATGATGGATGTGGGGATTGTGCTTAACGCGACAGCAGGTAAAACGAGATGCTTGATGGCATCTCCAAATACTGCCCAATCACGGGTAATTAACGCATTAAAAATGTAATGGTTGGCAATAAATTCATAGAAATGAAATTTTATCGTTTCATCTTGCGAGACTGTCCAACCAAACACCTCATAAAAGGGGGTTGGTGATAAACCGGCCGTTATGCGCCCTGAGGGTGGCATGACGAATGGCGTATCTCGTAGCGAAACCGCAAAAACGTAGATGAGCATTAACCCCAAGAAAAACACAGGGATGGAGACACCTATGTTTGCGCCAATCATGGTGACTACGTCAATGGGCGAATTCCGTCGCACGGCGGAGAGAATTCCGGCAGGCACGCCTATTAGAATGGCCAGGATCATTGATGAAATGCCCAATTCAATCGTCATAGGCAGGCGTTCAATGAGAATGATCGATACCGGCCTGCTAAAGCGGATAGATTCCCCCAGGTCTCCTTGCAACAGAAGGTTGCGCATGAATATGCCAAATTGGACGTGAATTGGTTCATTTAACCCGTGGTTTTCAATGAATCTTTCACATGTTGCTTGTGTCGCTTTCTCGCCAAGGATAGCTTTGCATGGGTCGCCAGGGATAGATCGCGCTAGAACGAAGGTAATAACTAAAACGGCAAAAAGAACGGGGATTGCCAAAAGGATTCGGCGTATCGTGTATTGAACCATATGTTTATCCGCTTGGAAAGAGATGGAGGAATTACAATGCCGATAAGGATGTTAACCCAATAAATTGTAGTAAGATACCGGCTGCCCTGAATATACAACTCAGAGACAGCCGGTATTTTGATTAGATCAGGTTGCTAAGTATTGTAACCTTAGCGCCTAAGATTTATTCACTGGCGTTCATCAAGCCGTCCCAGAGGTATGAGTAGTAATCAAACCCTCCGGTATTGCCAACGTGAAGCGGATTTGCCGCATCAATACCTACTGCCCAAGTGAATACCACGTCATTGGCATCCAAATCGGAACCATCGTGGAATTTCACACCTTCGCGCAGGTAGCAGGTCCAGACTGTGGCGTCTTCGTTGCCTTCGCAGGATGTAGCCAATTCAGGTACGGTGGCGCCGGAATCATCGGCATACTCAAGCAAAGTTTCGAGTACCTGCTGGCACGGCCGTAATGATTCACCATCCGTCTCGTCAGCACAGAAGAGGCTGATGGGCTCGTTATTCTGCATGAAGACCAGGGTGTCTTTGCCCGGGTCCATCTTATAGAATTGGGCCGCGCCAAAGGGTGGCACGTATGCCCCACTCAGACTAGCCAGAGCGGCATTAGCGGAAGCGCCGTGGGCAATGGGCACCATGGGAACCAGCTCTTTGATCGTGTTGTTCGCTTGTGTATACAGCTCTGTAGCCTGACCGGGATCGGCAATTTGGGAAGCTTCTTCCAGGATTGTGTAAATTTCCGGATGGGGATCGCCAAACTGCGGATTTGCGGCGCCAAAGTGGAAGTCCAGGAAGTTGGTGACATGGGGGTAGTCAGCGCCCCAGCCCAACAAGTAGAGACCTTCCAAACGGCCGTCTGTCGATTCAGCAATGAATTCGCCAGATTCCATCACCACGACTTCTGCCTCAATACCGAGGTTGTCGCGTAATTGAGCTTGGAACTCTACCGCTACCAGGTTGGGTTCAGGCAGATAAACGCGGAAGACGTCCCGGTAATAGATGGCGGTGGTAAAGCGGATTCCATCATCATTGCGCGGGAAGCCAGCTTCATCCAGCAGGGCGTTGGCTTCATCTGCGTTAAATTCGTACCATGCTTCGCCATCGCACCCATTGGGGATGGAGCAGGGGGTGAAGTGGGAGGCAACTTCGGACCCGGCAGGGAAGAAGTTGTCCACAATTCGCTGGCGGTCGATGCCAATGGCCAGAGCCTGGCGTACCTGCTGATTGTTCCACGGTTCAAAGGTGTTGGTGAAACCTAGATAGAGAATGTTGGGGTTCTTGTCTGGAATGAGGAGCAGGTTAGGATCGCTTTCGACAGTTTCGTAATCATCGGGGCCAACGTTGGTGATGTAATCAACCGTACCGGCTTGCAGCTCTACGAGACGGGCTGCGCCTTCCTGGTTCCAACGCAGAACGGCCGTTGCTGCTGGCGCTTCTGCACCCCAATAATCTTCAAACCGCTGATAGACGAGCTGATCGCCCCGCACCCACTCCTGCACCATGTAGGGGCCGGTGCCAATGGGTTTTTCGAGTAATTCGCCCGTGCCGCCAGTCTCTTCAAGCCATTCCTTAGGCTGAATGCCAAAGGGCACGAAGGCAATCTTGGCCAGGAATGCCGGGTCTGGTTTACAAAGGTTAAACTGCACCGTCAGTTCGTCAACGGCTTCAATGGAGGAAATCTTGCCACCGTAGTCGCAGTTTTCTGCGGCTACAGACATTGGCTCAAATTCCGCCATAGGCTCTTCCATGGGTTCTTCCGCGGCAGGTTCCTCAGCCGCAGGTTCTTCTGCGGCCGGTTCCTCTGCGGCCGGCTCCTCTGCGGCTGGCTCTTCTGCGGCTGGCTCTTCTGCGGTGTTTGTGTTTCCACCACCGCAGGCAACCAGAATCATGCCCAGGGCAAGCATTAAAACGAGTAACAGGGACCATTTCTTCATGTGTCTTCTCCTTCCTTATATGAAGATAAATTTGTAGCAACGATGTTAGCTGTAATGCACTCTTCTAGGAGACAATATTAACATGATGGCAATTTGGTGACAATATGCTGATTTTTTCGGCTGCAGCAAACTGCCGGTAACGGCCGTTTCCAGGTATAATTTCCCCCATGAAAAATCGTGACGTAGCTGATATGTTCGACACCGTAGCGCAGATGCTCGCCATCCGCGGCGACAGCATACATCGCATCCTCGCTTACCAAAAGGCTGCCGAAAGCATTCGCGACCTGGGCCGCGATCTGCACCAGGTTCAGGCGGAAGGCGCCCTGACTGATATTCCCGGCATTGGCGCAACATTGGCCGATAAAATCGTGGAGATGCTCACCACCGGCAAACTGGAATTCTATGAAAGGCTAGCGCAGGAAGTCCCCCCAACCTTGGTAGAGTTGCTGCGGGTGGAGGGGCTGGGTCCCAAACGTGTCAAGCAAATTTATGAAGAACTGAACGTCACGACGCTGGATGAGTTAACGGCCGTTGCCCGCGCAGGTAAACTGCGTGACTTGCCGCGCATGGGTGCAAAAAGCGAAGAACGCATTCTCGCTGCCATTGAAGCCCTGGCCCGCCATGGTGATGACCGCACACCCTTGGGCGTGGCCTGGCCCATAGCCCAGGAAATTTTAGCTGCTTTGCAGGAAATACCCGGCGTGACGAAAACGGCCGTTGCCGGCTCCTTGCGCCGCATGAAGGAATCTATTGGCGACATCGACCTGCTCGTTGCGGCCGAAAACCCCGTACCCGTCATGGAACGCTTTTGCACCCTGGACAACGTCGAGTCCGTACCGGCGCGGGGCTCCACAAAATCACGTATTGTCCTGCTCAACGGCCTGGGTGTTGATCTGCGCGTTCTGCCTGCCGAGCGTTGGGGAACCCTGCTCTCCTACTTTACCGGCAGCAAAGAGCATAACGTGCGCCTGCGTGAGCTGGCTTTGAAGCACGGCCTTAGCCTGAACGAACATGCTTTCAGCCGCGCAGATGGTGGCCCGGATATTCTTTGTGCGACCGAAGAAGAAGTTTACGCGGCGCTGGGACTGCCCTACATCCCGCCGCCGCTGCGCGAGGATCGGGGCGAAATTGAGGCTGCCCAGGCTGGGCAACTGCCCATTTTGGTGCAAATGGGCGACATCGTCAGCGATTTGCACATGCACACGACCTGGTCTGATGGCAAGCTCAGCGTGCTGGAGATGGCCCAGGCTGCCCAGGCTCGGGGTTTGCAGTACATTGTCATCACCGACCATTCCGCCAGCCTGGGCATTGCCAACGGCCTCTCGGTAGAGCGGCTGCGGCAGCAGGCGGCGGAAGTTCGGGCAGTGGACGCCGAAATGGGGCCGGATTTTCGCGTGCTCCACGGCACGGAAATGGAGATTAAGGCTGATGGCTCGTTGGATTACCCCGATGAGGTGCTGGCGGAACTTGATTTTGTGATAGCGAGCCTGCATACCAGCCTGAGCCAGCCGCGTGAGCAGGTGACGATGCGGCTGCTCAACGCGCTGCGCAATCCCCACGTAGACATGATTGCCCATCCCACGGGGCGGCTGCTGCCCGACCGTCCCGGCGCAGATTTGGATATGGATGTGGTGCTGGAAACGGCCGTTGCCACAGGTACCATCCTCGAAATCAACGCCAACCCGCAGCGGCTAGACCTTAATGACGTGCACACGCGCCGCGCTGTAGAACTGGGCGTGCCCATTGCCATCAATTGCGATGCGCACCACCCCGACCAGTTTGACCTGCTGCACTACGGAATTGCCACCGCGCAGCGCGGCTGGGCTACGGCCGAAAACGTCGTCAACTCCTGGCCTCTGGAACGTTTTCTGGAACACATTAAGCGGCACAATCCCTGAGTGCTCCATAAAATAGTTGCAAGTTACAGGATGCAAGCTACATTTATTCCCGTTGTTAAGCTGTAAACCGTATCGCCGAAAACCATGACTGACTCCTCATCCACGCTCATTTTGCAGCATTCATTTGCCCCCCACCTGAACCAGGAGGCTCTTGATGCGCTGCGCGAGGTAGCCAAGCGCACCAGCTATGCCGCACAAACAGCCATCTTTCATCAGGGGGAAAGAGGGCACACTTTTTACATCATTGCTTCTGGGCAAATTGCCGTGGTGCAGGAGCTTGAGAGCGGCGAAAAGCGCTGGGTGACAACAATGGGGTCCGGCGAGTATTTTGGCGAGATGGGGCTCATTGACGACTCCCCGCGCATGGCCACCTGCCTGGCTCTTACCGATACCATTTTGCTGGAGATTGACGAACACATTTTTGACCAATTGACTGCCCAAAACCCCACGGTGGCTTATGGCATGATGCGCCAAATATTACAGCGCGCGCGCCACCTGGATCGCCTGGCTATTGCCGATTTAAGGGAAAAAAATGTGGAGCTAAGCCAGGCCTATGCTGATTTGCAGGCTGCTCAGGCGGAGTTGGTAGAGAAAGAGCGCCTGGAGCGAGAGATGGAGCTGGCGGCGCAGGTGCAGCGAAACCTGTTACCGGGTACCCTGCCCCAGTTCCCCAGATTACCAGTTTGCCGCTTATTTGCATCCGGCACGACAGGTTGGCGGTGACTTTTATGACGTGGTGGCGCTGGATGACGAGCATGTTGGCCTGCTAATTGCCGACGTGGCGGACAAAGGCTTTCATGCGGCGTTGTTTATGGCCGTAACCCGCACGCTGTTTTTACAGGCCAGCCATCATCATTTGTCACCCGCTAGCGTCGCCCAAGTGGTTCATCACGGGATGCGCGAGGTTGCACAAACCGATAATGTGTTTGTGACAGCCTTTTACGGCGTGCTGCACCGGCCCAGCGGGCTGCTGCGGTATGTGCGGGCAGGCCAGGAACGGCCGTTACTTGTGCGACCCGGGCAGCTAGCAGCTCCCTTACCCGGAGAAGGCCGCTTTTTGGGCATGCTCGACCCCTTGGAGCTAGAAGAATATTCCTGCCAGTTGCTTCCGGGCGACAGGTTGGTTTTATTTAGCGATGGCGTTACTGATGCCGTGAACCCCCAGGGGGACCATTTTGATCAGGAGCGATTGTGGCCGCGCTTGCCGGGCAGCAGCATCTTTCTGCATCGGAGCTGGTTAACCACATCCTTGCAGAAGTTACCCAATGGCGGCAAAATGCAGCCAATTTTGACGATATGACGTTACTTGCTGGGCGATAGCCAGAACTGGTTAGAGTTGATACCTGACTCGCTGAGCGGCTGATAAGCTGAAATGCTAAAAAGTTCTATGGCCCAATTTCAAGTTCCACCTGACCCGCGAAAATCTGACCGGAGGCGACAGCGCCGCCAGCGCCAGGATAGTGCCGAACCTGTTCCGTGGTTGTGGCTGGGCTTGGGCGCTGTGGTCACCGTTGTGGCCATTGCCGCTGCCTTTTTATTGGCCCGCAGTTTTTTGCTGCGTCCGCCCCTGGAAGCCGGCACGCTGCCTGAACCGACAATCATTTTCTTGACCGCTCCGCCCAGCCCCACGGCTTCGGCAACTGCGCCATTCCCCACACCGACGACTATTCCCACCTTTACGCCTGTGCCTACGCCTGACATAGCCGTAGCCCCAGAGGAAGTGGGAGTGGGGTATTACGCTTCCGTGCAGGGCACGGGTGAGTTTGGGCTGACGGTGCGCGGTGGCCCCAGCACCAATAATGTCGCCATTGTCACGGCCACGGAGGGTTCGCTGCTTTACATTATGGGGGGGCCAGAGGCAGATGCGCTGGAGGACCGCCTGTGGTGGCAGGTACAGCTTGAAGACGGCACGGAGGGGTGGGTGGCCGGTGATTTCTTGGTTCCGGCGGCAGCGCCGTAGGCTTAATTGCCAATGGTCAATTATCAATCGTCAATTGCTTACGGCTAACACGGCCGTTCCGCGTATCTTGCTTCCTTTCAATTTTCGCAGTACCTGGTTTGCCTCTGCAAGTGGGTAAATCTCCGTCGTTGTGCGCATGGGAATCTCTGCTGCCAACTGCAAGAATTCTTGCGCATCCTGGCGGGTGAAATTGGCCACACTGCGCAGCACTCTTTCGCCGTAAATGAGGTCGTAGGGCATTTCGGGGATGGGGCTGGTGTGAATGGCGTTGATAGCCAGCGTGCCACCGGGTCGCAAATGCCTAAGGGCCAGGGGGATGATCCAGCCGGCGGGGGCAAAGGTGACGCTGGCATCCAGGGGTTGGGGCGACTCATCTTTGGCATTTCCGGCCCAGACAGCGCCCAGTTCCCGGGCGTGCTGCTGGTGGTCGGCGCTGCGGGTGAAGACGTACACTTCGCACCCCCAATGGCGCGCAACCTGAATGGCCAGGTGGGCGCTGCCGCCAAAGCCGTACAGCCCCAGCCGCTGCCCCGGCAGAATGCCGCAGAGCTTCAGGGCACGGTAGCCGATGATGCCGGCGCAGAGCAGAGGAGCCGCTTCTTCATCGCCGAAGGTGGCAGGAAGGGGGAAGGCAAACCCCTCGTCTACTACGGTGTATTGCGCGTAGCCACCATGAGCGTGCAGGCCGGTGAAACGGCCGTTCTCACACAAATTCTCCAGCCCGTTCTGACAAAAATGGCATTCCCCGCAGGCCAAGTTGAGCCAGGCCACGCCTACGCGATCGCCGATCCGGTGTAGGGTGCAGTTCTCCCCGAGTTTGTCTACCCCGCCCACAATCTGGTGGCCGGGAATGATGGGCAGGCGGGGCAGCGCCAGGTCGCCCTTCCACGGTGTGCAGATCGGTGTGGCACACGCCGCACAGGCGTACCTTCAGGCGGATTTGGTGGGGGCCGGGTTCGGGAACGGCCGTTTCAACAGCCACCAGCGGCCCACTTTCAATGTCATTTGGTTTCTTTAGCATCATGGCCAACATCTTGCACCTCTTATTTCGCTGACAATCACGATTCTTCAACCCCTTTATTATAACTTGTTGTTCTCATTAGGATTGGCGGTGGCGTTCCACACAAAAATTCTAAAAGCCAAACGAAGGCGTTCGGTCACTCTGGAGACCTGCGAGGTTTTCACTTTGAAACCTCGCAGGTCTAAACGGACGTAATCTAACTTGAAAAAGATTGTGCCCCGGATCACAAACGGTATAATCCAAATGTCTGATGGAGATTTATCCTTCATCCTTCACCTTCACCATTTTAGGAGAACTCTATGCCCAAAATCACCCTCATCGGTGCGGGCAGCACCGTATTTGCCAAAAACCTCATTGGCGACATCTTGACATTTCCCGAACTGGCCGATGCGACCATCAGCCTGCACGACATTGACGAAGAGCGGCTGCGCACTTCCACCATCGTGGCCCACAAGGTCGCCGAGGCGCTGGGCGTGCAGCCCACCATCGAGGCCACCCTGGACCGCCGCGCCGCCCTGGATGGCGCCGACTACGCCATTGGCATGTTCCAGGTGGCAGGCTACAAGCCGGGCACGGTGGTGGACTTTGAAATGCCCAAGAAGTATGGCCTGCGCCAGACCATTGCCGACACGCTGGGCATTGGCGGCATCATGCGCGGCCTGCGCACCATTCCCGTGCTGCTGGAGATGTGCGCGGATATGGAAGAATTGTGCCCGGACGTGACCTTTCTGCAGTACGTCAACCCCATGGCCATGAACTGCTGGGCCATCAACCGCGCCACGCCCATCAAGACGATTGGCCTGTGCCACAGCGTGCAGGGCACGGCCGAACAATTGGCCCGCGATATCAACGTGCCCCTGGAAGAAATCAATTATCTGTGCGCGGGCATCAACCACATGGCCTTTTACCTGCGCTTCGAGCGCAAAACGGCCGACTGGCGTGGAAGACCTGTACCCACAAGATGCGACAGGTGGTGGCGGACGGCCGTATTCCCGACTGGAACCGCGTGCGCTACGAAATGTTCCAGCGCCTGGGCTACTTCGTCACCGAATCCAGCGAGCATTTTGCCGAGTACGTGCCCTGGTTCATCAAGCGCGACCGCCCCGATCTGATTGAGCAGTTCAACATCCCCCTGGACGAATACATCACCCGCTGCGAAAACCAGATTGCCGCCTGGGACCAGATGCGGGCAGTTTTTGAGTCCCAGGACATCCCCCTGGCGGTGGAGCGCAGCCATGAGTATGGCGCGACCATCATTCACAGTCTGGAGACGGGCACGCCGCGGGTGGTGTATGGCAACGTGGCCAACGAGGGGCTGATTGACAACTTGCCGCAAGGCTGCTGCGTGGAGGTGCCCTGCCTGGTGGACAAAAATGGCATCCAGCCCACGCGCATCGGCAGCCTGCCCCCCCACCTGGCGGCGCTGATGCAGACCAACATCAACGTGCAGGCCCTGACGGTGGAAGCGGCGCTAACGGGCAAGCGGGAGCACATTTACCACGCGGCGATGTTAGACCCGCACACGGCTGCGGAGTTGGACCTGGCGCAAATTTGGGCATTGGTGGATGATTTGATTGCCGCGCACGGCGAGTGGCTGCCGGCCTATCATTGAGCAGGAGGAAAACGGATGAGTGAGAAACCTGTGGAAAAGGAATTGGCGCAGTTACAAACGGCCGTTTCTTACCTGGCTGACGTGCTGGAAGAGGGGTCGCTGGTGCGGCAGTATGACGCAGACACCCGCGAAGCGCTGGCCCTGGTGCTGCGCCTGCTGCTGCGCAAGGTGACGGATTTACCGGCAGGGACGCCGCCGCACCTGGTGCAGGCGGCAGCCGTGCGGGCTATCGTGGGGGCGGCAGAAGAAACGGCCGTGCTGGCCAGGCAGGAAAAAATGGCTTTACTGGAACGGCACATGCGCGAAGCGGCCGTTAGCGCCACGCTGCAGGGCCACAGCCTGGGCCCGTGGCAGCCCGCTGAAGAAGACAACATGCAGGTAATGGCGGTATGTCAGGACTGTGGCGGCGTGGTTTACGTTGGCCAGAGCGAGATTTTTAGCCTGCTTCCCGAGAACTGCACCTGGGCATCATAAAGACACCAATGATTTTCCTGGTTTCTCTCTTGGTGTTCTCTGTGTTTTCTCTGTGAATCTCTGTGTTCCCCAAAGTTTTCTGGCATAATTAAGCTGATGATTGAAACGAAAACGAGCTGGAAAGATACTGGTTTTGACTGTGACCACTGCGGCGGGGTAATTTTGCGGCGCACGGACATCGAGACGGGGCAGCCGAAACGGGTGTGTTACCAGTGCAAGGTGTGCGGCTGCCAGTGGCGCACCAACGGGGACGTGCTGCGCATTGGCACCGGACCGGACTGCCGCGCTGCCCAGGAGGAGCGCATGGCTGAGGCGGTGGAAGAGGGCCAGCTTTCGCGCCGCTTTATCATCGTTCTTGCTGTGGTTGCCTTTCTTTTGATTGCGCGGTTTGGCGGCGTACTCGCCTTACGGCTGCTCATCCCCTTGGGGCTGGCGGTGGTCATTTTAATTGCCCTGGCCCGCTTTGCCCGCGAAAAGGGGTGGTGGTAGCTGGCGGCTGGTTGTGGGTGGGGTTTTTACAACGGCCGTCCCAATGCCGGGTCGCCTGCTCTGAGCGTCGTCGAAGAGTACCACCTGCCGTCGCCCAGATGCACCAGCCCCGTAGCCGCGTCGGGGTGGCCGGCCAGCGTGCCGGTTAGCGTCAGGGGCAGGGTGTTGGTCAGGGGCATACCGTAGCCATCGTACACCATACGGCCGGCGGCGAGTTCGCTATCCCAACCCATGCTTTTGCCGCACTTCTCTAACCCATGCTTCTAAATCCGCTTGCGTTTTGATCCGCCGTTCCCATCCCCATCTGTCATTGCGAACATCCGCCCACAGTAAATGAAGAATATCACCATGCTCTTTTTCCAACCACCGCAACCATTTAGGCTTCAACCACCATGGCTGCCAAATGGCCAGTATATAATTCGCCAACAGCAGAGGTATCAAAACATAAATTACCAAATCTCCACGACCTTGTTTTGAAATTGGTAAAAAAGGCAGTAAAGCAAAGAAAAAGGGAACTAAACTTCCTGGAATTAAGATATAGGTGAGGACCGTAGGCGCAACTGCAGGGTTGCTTTTCATGGCAAATAACGAACGGTAAATGCCAAGACGTGCAAGTATACCCACTAAGAATAACGAAACACCTATGCTACCCATACACACTACAATAAACACTTCATTCTCTTTCACATATTACCCCTTCACGCAATTATTTGCTTTCATCATGGAGCCAACGGGAATAAGTTTCGGTTAGGAATAGCTCCAATAAATTGGAAAATGCGGGGAGCAAGAAAGTAATCTAAACTCGCACCTATTACAAAACCAACACTTGCACCAATTGGGCCTCCTATTGAAGCACCTATTAGGCCAGTTGTGAACCCTAAGCCTGTTGAAACTGTTGCGCGTTGGATTTTCTGATCAAATGAGAGATATGGATTTTTGCTGTCAATTAACCATTGTACAGTACCAGATGCAATACCACTAAGTGTTGCTTGAAAAGTTCTACTCCCCAAACGCGCCGCGAGTCGATGTACTTCGCGGGTTGCAGCATCATCTACTACACTCCCAAGTTCGCGCTCAATCAGCGATATTTGAACACCGTTTAAGCCTAACCCTTCTGCATAGTCATCAAGGTATTGTAAATTCTGGCCTACGAACATGCGTCGTTGAGCTGTCTGGATTCTGTATCGTGAGAAAAAGAGCGATAGTGGTTTACGAAATGCCCCGTCAGCTAATCTGCTTGATGTTACACGCCACTCACCAGCTAATGCAGCTATCTGCCTGGCTGTCCCTTCCGCTTGTACAAGCGCATAACCAGTAAAGCCTATCCTGTGGATAGTCGTGCTAGCCAGGTTGTTTGACAAGGCTGTGGTGACTCCACCCATAAATAATCCAGGCATCTGATTGACAACAGACTGCAAACCGGAAGGAATGCCGCTGTTTACCGCCGCCGCATACACCCCCGGCTGGCCCAGCGGCGTTGCCGCATACCGGTTCAGCGCCTGGGGCAGCGTGGGTGGGCCGCCGGCCGCATTCGGTTGCAACGGTCTGCCCAGCGCCGGGTCGTACCACCTGCCCCCACCCAAATGCACCAGTCCCGTAGCCGCGTCGGGCAGGTCGGGCAGCGTGTGGTTG
Source organism: uncultured Chloroflexia bacterium (assembly GCA_963695505.1). Classification (GTDB taxonomy): domain Bacteria; phylum Chloroflexota; class Anaerolineae; order Promineifilales; family Promineifilaceae; genus JACSRF01. The sequence continues at coordinate 462,929 of CAVOGX010000021.1, forward strand.
AGGTAGGGGCAAGGCAGGCGGATAACGCCTTTGCCAATCACCAATGTCGTTTCACCGCCTGCCTTGCCCTGGCGTTGGTCATGCGCTGCGGTCTGGCTGCTCTGTGGGCGAGACGGTGCGGACAACGGCCGTTTGTTGTTGACCAAAGCCTGACCGCACCGTCTCGCCCCTACCATCATTGGCATTGCTAATCCACCAGCGCCGGTGACGCGCCGACAGGGTCGTTATCGCCTATCGTTCCAACCCATGCTTGCGCCGTACCTCTGCCACCCACGCTTCCAAACCCGCTTGCGTTCTGACCCGCCGTTCCCATCCCCATCTGTCTTTGCGTACATCTTCCCACAACAAATGAAGAATGTCGCCGTGATCTTTTTCCAGCCAACGCAGCCAAGCCGGTTTTAACCACCACGGCAACCATATTGCTAAAACATATATTGTGATAAGAAGTGCAAAAAAGATGTAGAAAGCTAAATCACCCCTTACTTGTGGCAAGAATGGGAGAAGCCCCAAGAAGAGCGTCATTATCCCAATGGGTATTAACACATAGGCAAAACGATTTGGTGTAAGGATAGGATGTCCTTTCATTGCGTAAACCCAACGCAAGTATCCTGTGCGGGACAAAATACCTGCTACAAGGAATAATCCACCCAGTGCTGTTAAACCCACAAACATTAAGTTTTCAGAAATACTCACTTTTTGTCTCCAAACCATTCCTCATCTATGGCATTAGTGGAGCTAGATCCCGCACAGGAATAGCGCCCAAAAATTCGAAGACACGCGGGGCAATCCCTAATTCAAAAGCAACTCCTAAACCAAAAGCTACTCCTACTCCCACAGGCCCACCTATTAGAAGACCTGCAGTTCCTGCTATTACGCCTAATCCACCAGACACTCCGGCTCTCTGCGCTTTCTGCCAGCCGGTAAGGTAAGGGTTGTCGTAATCATAGGCATATTGGATGCCGGCATTGATAAGACCCCCAACGCCGACACCCAATGCGCCACCCAGTTTCTCCGCCGCGCTGCGGGAAGCAGATGTGGCGACCGCATCGACGACCTCGCCAAATTCATGGGATAATAGATTGACAGTGATGCCACGCTGCCCTAATCTGGCCTGGAATCGAGCAAAATCGTCGGCCGTACTGCCAATATAGGCTCGTCCAATCATGGTACGAATCCTGGCACTTCTAAAAATATAAGAAAATGGACGGCCCCAGAATCCATCTGCCAGCCGCGAAGAAACACGCTCCAGCGAGATAAACTCATCCAGATAGTTCCATGTCAACTTCCTGGCGCTGCCTTCCAGGGCAATTCGCCCAATCCCTGTGGGCGCTGTTGTATAGATGGTTTGCGCCCAGAGGTGGAGGGCAACGGCCGTTGTCGGTGGTCCGGCCAAAAGCCCTGGTACTTGGTTACGTGACGATTCCAGTAGTCGCAATACCGGGCTGCTATCGGCTGCCTGATACACCCCCGGCTGGCCCAGCGGCGTTGCCGCATAGCGGTTCAGCGCCTGGGGCAGCGTGGGCGGTCCCTGAGCCTGCCGAATGGGCGGGCCGCCGGCCGTATTCGGCTGTAATGGTCTGCCCAGCGCCGGATAGCCTGCCCTGAGCGTCGTCGAAGGGTACCACCTGCCCCCACCCAGGTGCACCAACCCCGTAGCCGCGTCGGGGTGGCCGGACAGCGTGCCGGTTAGCGTCAGGGGGAGGGTGTTGGTCAGGGGCATACCGTAGCCATCATTTACCAAAGGTGGGGGGTCACTGCTCACTGGTCACTGGCAACTGCCCGGCGGGGTGAATTTCAATGGGGCCAAAGAGGGCGGGCTGCACGGCCGTTACCTCGCGGCGCTTGATGAGTTCCAGGATAGCCAGCAGGGTGACGGCAATTTCCACGCGGCTGACGTTTTTGGAGAGGACGTCGGTGAAGAGGAACGGCCGTTTTGCGGCAACACGCGCCTGAAGCTTTTTCATCTGCGCTTCAATGGTAATCTGGCGCGGCTGCACCAGGGCCACGCTTTCCTCCAGCGTTTCCACCCGCTCCAGCACGTCGCGCACGGCCCGCAGCAGCGTGTCCAGGGTCACGTCGCTCAAGTCCAGCCGCTTTTCCAGGCGCGGCGGCGGCGCCACCCGTAAATGGGTGCGCAGTCCGGCCTCCTCGCGCTCTTGCAGCCACAAAGCGGCCGTTTTGAAGCGCTTGTAGGCATGGAGCTGCCGCAGCAGCGCCTCCGCGGGTCCTCCTCTTCTTCTTCGCTGACCTGCAGCGGCGTTTGCGGCAGCAGGGCGCGGCTCTTAATCAGGGCCAGCCGCGCGCCAATGACGATGAAGTCAATGAGATGCTCCATGCGCGCGCCGCGCATTTGCGCCACGTGGGCCAGATACTGCGCCGTGACCTGGGCCAGGGAAATGGCGGTGATATCCAGTTCTTGCCGTTCAATGAGGTGTAGGAGTAAATCAAGCGGCCCGGTGAAGACGGGCGTCTCTAGCTGGTAGACCGCGCTACTCATGCCAGGGGACCAATGGCAATGTAGATGATGAGGATGATGGTGATGAGGGCAAAAGCGGTGATGGCAAATAAGAGCAGGGAGCGGCCTTTCGAGCGCTGCTCAGGGGTGGGCAAAGCAATGCTCTTACTCTGCCGCATCGTCTCTTCTTTTATTTGGGCGATGCGCTTTTCGGTGGCCATTGCTTCCGCTTTTTTCAGCGCCTCGGCCTGCTTTGCCCGGCGCTTCAGCCGTTCCACGGTGCCATGTTTGATGGGTGTCTGCAAAAGTGAAAAAATGTCTAACAATGCTCCACATTCGCGGCAGCTTTCGGCGCCGGCCCAATTGCCGGTATAACACTCCTGGCATACGCGCATTAACGGCGTGTCGCAGTTGATGCACAAGGTGGTTTCGTCGGTGTGGTAGGTAAAGCAGTTGGGGCAGAGGTGCCCGGTAATATTAAATTCGTGCTCGCAGTGCAAGCAGGTAAGCGGGTCATGCTTGCCGTAAATGTCTATGATATTGTTGCACTGGGGACAATAGATTTCGAGGGCATTTTCCTCTTGGGCAATGGCCTCGGCGATTTCAGCGGGAGTGCGCAGCCCAAATACGCCCACGGACTTGGTTTCGGGCCGGGGCTGGAAGGGGGGTTTGCTGATGGCCCGTAAAATTTGCGTGGGTGGGGGAGTAGGCTGCTCAGGCTGGTTCTCGGGTGCATGGTCGATGCGGAATGTCGGGGTTATTTACGGCCGTTAAGGCAGCCGATAACATTTTTATCGCTCGGGCCGCCGTCTCAGGACGATCCTGCGGATTTTTGGACATCATGCGGTGGATGATGACGTCGTACTCGCGCGGCAAACCGGAGTTGATCTGGCGAATGCGCGGTACAGGCTCACTCATTTGCTTGACGATTATCATGGCGGGGGTGTCGGCACGAAACGGCCGTCTTCCCGTGGTCATCTCATAGAGCACAACGCCCAGCCCATACAAGTCACTGCGGCCGTCTATTGCCAGCCCACGAATCTGTTCTGGACTCATGTAACCGGGGGTGCCCACGGCGGCGTGAGAGCCGGTTAGTTCTGACGGCGCGTCCAGGCGCACCATGCCAAAATCAGAGAGGTAGGCGTGGCCATACTTGTCGAACAAGATATTGCTGGGCTTAATGTCGCGGTGGAAAATGCCGAGTTTATGGGCTTCGTCCAGCGCCGGACCAATGCGCCGCAATACTTGCAATATCTCCGCCATGGAGAGAGGGCCATTTTTTAATCTTTTGGAAAGCGTACCCCCACTCATGTAGCGCATCACAATGAAAGGCTGTTCATCGTCTTTGCCAAAATCGTGTACCGGAACGACGGCAGGGTGGTCTAAAACGGCAATCGCTTTGGCTTCACGCTCAAAACGGGTCTGAAACATGGGATCGTGCAGCAGTTCCCGCGGCAAGATTTTGACAGCCACGTTGCGCTCGATTTGCGGGTCATATCCCAAATAAACCGAGCCCATACCGCCCCGACCAATGACATCTTTAATGATGTACCGGCCAATCGTTTTAGGCATGAAATTGGCAGATGCAGTTTCTTTACTCATGGTCCTTTTGCCGTCACCGAATTCCATTATAGCTCAAAGTTGCAGGAGGGGAATAGGTATAAAGTTGGTATGATGCGGTGAAAAATGCATTTTATTACCTGTTTTGCGCACCACGGGGACGCATGACGCAGTAGACAAACCCGTTCATCTGCACCAGGTCCGTTGTGACGTACTGCTGACCTATGGCGTCCAGTACAGGCGGCGGGTAAAACTGGGCGCGTAAAACGACCGTGTCAAATGCCTGTTGGTTGAGCATATCCAGCATTTCGGTGAGGTCTACGGCATTATTTTGATAAAGGTTAAGCAGTTGGGTGGGGTTGGTGACGATGTCCCGTCCCACGTAAAAATTAAATCCGGCTTCTTCACTGAATGCGGCCGTTTCCCCTTCTAAAATTTTGTTGGTGATGTCAATGCCCGCGGCCGTGTCTGCCGGGCTGGGAGGCCGACCGAGCAGGGAAACCCCGGCCGAATCGACATAGGAAATGGGCTCCGGGTCGCGGGGGGCGGAGCAGGATGTTTGCGGGGCTATGTACACTTCGGTAGGGTGGCCCAACGCGCTGGCAATGGCGGCCAGAGCCGGGGTGTGGGTGGGCATGTGGAACACCTTGTCAGCCTGGATGAGCCAGAGCAGGGGGATGAGGGTGAGTACGGCCGTTTCCCAGCGCCAGCCCCGTTGTTTAGCCCAATCGAGTAAGCGGCTCATGGCCAGTCCGGTGAGGATGCAGCTAGCGGCAATGGCCGTGGCAAAGTAAGACTCGCCTGCACCCCATTTACCGGCGGTCACGCTGTTCAGCACGGCAATGACAAACCAGATGGCGTATGCTGATAGCCGTTCAAAATAGAGCTGGTAAATGGCGAACAGGGCAGCAATGACGGTGATCACGGTGTGCAGAGTGAACCATTGCCGAAAGAGGCCGATGGCCTGCTCTTGCATAAACGGGTTGAGATTAGCGGTGACGGTATTAACCAGCCACCAGCCGTCGGTGGCCCAGTTAATCCACAGAAAAATCAGGCCGGTAACGGCAGCAAAGGGTACGGCCCACAGCACGGCGCGCTTGCTTTGCCGCAAAAAGAGAAAAACGAACACGGCCGCTACCGTTGCGTAGGCAAGCTGTTTTGTGTAACCGGCAGCCAGCAGGAGCACCATAACAAGCAGCAGCCGTCTGGGGTAGAAACGGCCGTCTCGCTCCTCTTTGTCAACCGTGGCTACCAGGTACACCACGGCCACCGTCTCGAACATGACCATGAACATGTGCTGGCGGAACAGCGGACCGACGTGGTAGACGTAGTTGGAGGCCAGGAAAGCCAGCCCAGAAAGCAGGGAGAGCCACCAGCGCTTGCCTTCCCGCTGCACGCCCCAGCCAATGGCTACGGCCGTTACCAGCGTGCCCAGCCAGGAAACCAGCCGCCCCGTCCAATACTGCGGTCCAAAAAGCCACACCAGCGGCACAATAACCACATGAAAGAGGGGCGGGTAGTTGGAAGAGTAAAAAGGATAATGGTCGTTGTTGCGGTATGGCCATTCGCCTTGGCTGAACAACAAGGTGTCCATCAGTTCAAACCCTTCACCCTGGTCATAATCGAAGGGAAAGCGGAAAAGGTTGAAGGCATAGATGGCGTAGACGATGAAATAGCCCACGAAGGCGGCGATGGCCAGGCCAATTAGAACGCGCGGCAGCCAGGAAACGGCCGTTTGCCATTTGGTTCTTTGCGCAGAATGGGGGGTGGAAACGGCCGTCATGCAGGTTTGTCTCCCAATGGCAGCAGACTCAACCCCACCAGCACGACAATGCCGGCTCCCAACAGCGCCAATCGCTGCGCCGGGCCAAGGCCCTGAAAGTCTCCTGCACCTATCACGTCCACTGCCAGAATTGCCACCGCTCCGATTATGCCGGAACCTACCATGAGCATTCCTAGTTGTCTTTTTGTGACCATGTCTACCTCTTCTATATTTTAGCAAAGTGTAGCGGCTGCAACGGCCTGCGGCAACCGCCATAAAACAGGACTATTCTACCAATCCGGCAAATCCCGTTTTTAGGTTGAAAGCCATCCGTTACAAGTTAAGCCATTTTGTGAGTTGTCAAGCCAGATTGGCTACAATTCACGCATGAAAAAAACAAACCAAATATCCAAAAGTACAATCCGGCATACACGGGCTATTCAAGCCGATAGGCAAAAACGACCGCTCGTTGATAATTTGACCGCAGAAGTAGAAGCGTTGTTTCGCAATATGGTTCACCCGCTCACTTTGCTGCAATGTGACCTTTTCCGGCAGATGGGTCTGCGCGAACGCACCCTCACACTGCCGGTGATGATGGCCCTCTTGCTAAGCGCCGTCTGGCGGCAAATCGCCGCTGTGAATGAGCTGGTGCGCCTGGTTCGTGACGAAGCGGTTCTCTGGGAAGAGCCCCAAAAGGTCAGCCAACAAGCGCTTTCGGAACGATTCAACACCCTGCCCGCCCTCTTGTTCCTCAACGTCCTGAACCAGCTCTTGCCCTTGATGCAGCAGCGGTGGGAAAAACGAGTACGGCCGTTGCCGCCAGAAATCGCCTGGGCGCAGGCCCGATACGCCGCTTGCCTGATTGTCGACGGGTCAACCCTCGATGCGCTCATCCGCAAAGTGGGCTTGCTACGTGACCTGGAAAGCCATCCCCTGGCAGGCAAAATGACCGCCTTGCTCCACCTGGGGTCGCAACTGCCAGACAACATCTGGTTCGACACAAAGGCCACCAAACACGACCAGAGTTTTTGGGAGGCAATTTTGGCCCACATCCAGACCAGAAGCTTGCTCCTGTTTGACCTGGGATACACCAACTTCACCCGCTTTCGTCAGTTGACCCAAAAGGGCGTCACTTTCATCACCCGCGCTAAGAGCAACTTGAAATATGAAGTAGCCCAAGTTCTGGTCAAAACGCCCGTCTTTCGGGACACCGTTGTCTGGATAGGCGCTGGTGATGACCGCCAGCAGGTGCGCCTGGTGGAAGTGTTATATGGCAACACCTGGCGCCGCTTCCTGACCAACGAACTGGACCCGGAGCAATTGCCCGCTCGTTATCTGGTCACCCTTTACTATCGTCGCTGGACGATTGAACGCGCCTACGCCACCATCAAGCGGTTGCTTGGTTTGGCCTACTTCTGGTGCGGTTCCCAAAATGCAGTGGAACTGCAACTCTGGTCTACCTGGATTGTCTATACCGTGTTAATTGACCTCTGTGACGAGGTCGCCGGATTGTTAAAGTTGCCGTTTGAGCGCATCTCTGTGGAGATGGTGTTCCGCTCAATTTACTATTACACCAAAGCCGTTGAACGAGGCGATGATCGGCCTCTGCCAGAGTATCTGGCTGACCGCTCTGCTGACCTGGGTGTTGTCAAACGAAAGCGGAAAAACGAGACGTCTGTGTTCGAATCATGGCCATTGACAATTGCTTCAAACCCTTAACTTGTAACCTATGGGTTGAAAGCAAAATAGGTTGTTGGTATAATGCTGCCCTTAATTAAAAATAATGCTGCAAAGGAACTGGAGCGCCGCTGATAGGTCAGCGGTTTTCCTGTTAATATGGGTGAACCATGACAGAAGATAAGCCACATTTGTTAACACAAGCAGGTTTGGAAAAACTAACCAAGGAATTAGAAAACCTACGGACAGTTGGTCGTGAAGAAGTAGCCGATCGACTGCACCGCGCGTTTGAAGATGGGCAAGATGACGATTTTGTGGATAACGCTGAACTTGAAGCGGCGCGCAATGCCCAATCTTTTCTAGAAGGTCGCATTCAAGAATTAGAAGACATCTTGAATAATTATCAAATCATTCAGGATGGCGGGAACCGCAAGTATGAACACGTGCGCATAGGTGACCATGTCACTGTCATGGAAATTGGCTACGACGAAGAAGAGCGCTATCATCTGGTCGGGGCCGCCGAAGCAGACCCGGTGGAAGGGCGAATCTCCAATGAAAGTCCCTTAGGTAAGGCGTTATTAGGCTCTAAGGTGGGCGAGGTTGTGCGCATCAACGCCCCTCGAGGTATGACAGAATTTCGGGTTGTAAAGATAGAATCCTAAAAAGATTCCTTAGTATGATTAACCAGCCCGTGCCTGACACGGGCTTTTTTTTAATATGGAGAAGGTGAATGATGAGCTGGCAACCATCCCCCCTAGAGCAGCAAAGATTAGATAAACTGGCCCGCTTGCAAGAAGCTGGTATTGAAGGCTATCCGCTGCGGGCAGAACGCACCCACTCTACGGCCGAAGCGCTGGCAGCATTCGCCGCTTTGCCGGAGGGTGAAAGCCTGGAAGTAACGGTTTGCGGTCGATTGTTGAGTGCCCGAGATATGGGCAAGACGGTTTTTGCGCACATTGCTGATGGAAACGGCCGTATTCAGCTTTTTGTGCGCCGCGACGAAATTGGTGAAGAAAGTCACCAGGTTTTTCGCAAACTGTTAGACCTGGGGGATTTTGTGCAAGCCACCGGGCACCTTTTCCGCACCCGCACCGGGGAAGTCAGCGTGCGCGTCAGCGAGTGGCAGCTTCTTAGCAAAGCCATTAGCCCGCTGCCGGTGATAAAAGAGCAAGAGGTCGATGGCGAAGTTGTGCGTTACAGTGCCTTTGCTGACGTGGAAGAGCGGTATCGCCAGCGGTATGCAGACCTGGCTGTTAACCCTGAGGTGCGTGAGGTATTTGTTACCCGCGCCAGGTTGATTCGCGCCATGCGACAGTTCATGGATGATCGTGGGTTCTTGGAAGTCGAGACGCCAATTTTGCAGCCATTGTATGGGGGTGCCGCCGCACGGCCGTTTACTACCTATCACAATCAGCTCAAACAAGACCTGTACTTGCGCATCTCTTTTGAGCTGTACCTGAAAAGATTATTGGTGGGTGGACTGGAGCGCGTGTACGAGATCGGCCGTGACTTTCGCAATGAAGGGGTTAGCTTCAAACACAATCCGGAATTCACCCAAATGGAATTTTATGCCGCCTATTGGGACTACAATGACGTCATGAGCCACACTGAAAATATGCTGGCCTTCATTTCTCAAGAATTGACTGGCAGCACCACCATAACCTACCAGGGTCGTGAGGTAAATCTAGCCCCGCCCTGGCTGCGGATGTCCATGCGTGATGCGATCATTGAATTTACGGGTATTGATTATGCTGCTTACCCGGACGCAAAAAGCCTGGCGCAGGCAATCCAGCAAATGGGCAAAACGCGAAATGTGGGAACACAAACACCACCAGGGGCAAGCTGGGGCAAATTGATTGATGGATTACTGGGGGATTTTGTAGAACCCAATCTCATTCAACCAACCTTCGTTACCCAGTATCCCCGGGATATTTCCCCTCTGGCAAAAGCCATTCCTGAAGACCCGCGGCACGTAGAGCGTTTTGAGTTTTTCATTGCCGGGATGGAGATGGGAAATGCTTTTACAGAATTGAATGACCCCATTGATCAGCGCCAGCGTTTTGAGGCGTTGCAAGAAATGTACGGTCAGGATGACGAGGAACGTAATCCCGTAGATGAGGATTACCTGCGGGCAATGCGTTATGGTATGCCACCAAATGGTGGTTTTGGCGTGGGTGTAGATCGATTGGCGATGTTGTTTACCGACAAAACCACCATTCGTGAAGTTTTATTGTTCCCTCATTTGCGCGAGAAAGGGGATTAGCCAGGCATTACGATCTCTAGCAATAAACAATCGGTTATTTTCGAAGAAAATGATTTGAAATACATCGTGATATCGGCGAGGCGTGCAAATGCCTCGCCTTTTTTTGGCGTAATTTGAATCTGTAATCTAAAATTTAACACTTAATCACTATAATGCGCATAAGTTCGAATATTTCGTAGACCGTTAAGCTGGGAAGAGATGTAATACTATCGTTTGAGGGAGATAGGCGGTTTGGGATTATCCCCGGCTTGATTTGAGCGAAGCAGAAATACGAATAATGGTAAAAGGTATTGTCGACCCCAGCACACTAAGTGCCTCTTGAAATCAACTAAGGGAGAACAACATGGAAAAAACTCAGCCGGTAATATTAGTAATCGATGACGATCCTTCCTTTCGAGAATATGTGCGCGAAGTGCTAGTAGAAGCTGACTACCAGGTTTTGGATGCCAATGATGGTCTTGAGGCATTAGATATTATGAGCCACGCTGCGGTAGACTTGATTCTGGCAGACGTGGCCATGCCCCGCATGAATGGGTACCAGTTATTTGAGCAACTGTGCCAGCATCCAAAATGGTCCCGTATCCCCTTTGTATTTTTAAGCGCCCGCGCTATGGATAGTGACGTGCGATTTGCCAAAGAAATGGGGGTGGATGACTATCTGATCAAAGACTTGTCGGTAGAAGATTTGTTGTCTACGGTATTAGGCAAACTGCGCCTGGCCGAGCGATATACAAAAGGGTTGGGCGACGCAAAATTGGTGGTGCAGCACGATGATGTTTTAATCATTGGTGCTTTAAAGATAGATGTGCTGCGCCATAATGTCTGGTTCCGGGAGAAAATGCTGCGTTTGTCGGCACGAGAATTTTTGCTGCTACAATATTTGGCTGAAAGAGCCACCTACGTGGTGCCCCTGGTTGAGCTGGTTGAGGTAACACATGGTATAACTACAGACAATGCTGAAGCTGGAAATTTGATACGGCCGTTAATCCGCTCTATCCGCCGCAAATTTGGGTTCAAAACTGGGGAAATGGGTTTTATTGAAAATATCCGTGGTGTTGGTTACCAGCTTCTTCCACCTGAGTAAATATGAACCCTGACAATAAGATTCGTTAAACATTCAATGCTAATTTGCCAACAATGCAGTCACAAAAACCTGCAAGATGCAGTCACTTGTGAAGCATGTGCTTATCCATTGTTTTTAACTTGCGCCAAATGCTTTCAAACGGTGCCGCCAAGCAGCAAGTTTTGCAATCATTGTGGCGCGTCTCTAGCTGCGCCTGACTTCCTGACTCTCCGTGCACCTTCCCCCAAAAATAAAAATCTGAACGTGACCCTGGCATCCTTAATGCCGCGGCAACTAGAAGAAAAAATTGATGCCGTTACCGCTTCATTGAAAGGAGAAAGGCGCGTTGTTACGATTTTATGCGTGCAGTTAGCTGGAGCAACCCCGGAAAAATTTACGGACGAACAAGAAGATATCTATTTGCTTTTAGACCAACTGTTGCAGTCTCTGGTTGAGGTTGTTTACGAATATGAAGGTCACCTGGATTACCTGACAAATGATGGCATTCAAGCTTTGTTTGGCGCACCTATCACTCATGAAAATGATCCCGAGCGTGCATTGCGCGCCGCGCTAGATATTGTGGCTCAGGTTCAAGATTACGGCACAGATTGGCAGAAGCTGGATGAACAGCTACAGGTTCGAATTGGCGTGCACACCGGAAAGGTTATTGTCGGAAATGTGAACGCGCGCTGGGATATTGACTACACAATCATTGGAGACAGTGTCAAAGTTGCCCAAGAGCTGACTTCGCACGCTCCCTGGGGGGAAGTGCTGGTCAGTAAAATGACCTACCAATATACACGGCCGATTTTCCGCTTTCAAATGTTAGAGAAGCAAGGCGATAAAGGGCAAGACGCCACGCCATTCCTGGCCTATTGCTTGCAAGGATTGCGGCAGCGGCCAGGGCGAGTACGCGGGCTGCCAGGGGTTCAAGCTCCGCTAATTGGTCGCCAAAGCGCTTTAAGCAGCGTCGTAGAGGCGGTTTCGCGGGTAAAGGAAAGCGGGAAACCGCGGGTTGTTTTGATTTCAGGCGAAGCCGGTGTGGGGAAAAGCAGGCTAGTTTGGGAAATTCGAACGGCAATTTCGGCTCAGAATGGCTTAGAAACGGCCGTTTACGAAGGGTATAGTCTGTCTTATGCGCGTTCCCGACCTTATTGGGTCGTTATGGATCTTTTGCGCAACATCATAGGCGTTTCTGAGAGGGACCCTGCCTATTTGCAATTCGCCAGCTTGCGCAGTTATTTGCATCAAATTGGGTTGTGGCAAGATGAAGTCTGGCCTTACCTTTCTATGTTGCTAGGGATTAAACACGAAGATATTGCGAATGAGGTTCCTGTTCGTGTAACCGATGCAGGAATGATCCAGCGCTTAATTTATGCCGCCTTGAGAAGGGTTATACTGGCGGAAGCTGCAATTTCACCAATCGTCATAATATTTGAGGATTTACATTGGATTGATAAAGCTTCTTGGGAGTTTTTGCGGCATCTTATCCAGAGCGTTGGAAAGGCACAACTGCTGCTTCTTCTGGTCACCCGTGACGAAGGGGATAGTAAGTTTGAAGCGCTGCAGGAGACCGTTCAGCATACTGATTTACCACTCACGCACATCTTCATCCAGCCACTAAATCCTGACGATGGCCTCCGGTTGGTAGATGAACTTTTGCACCCAGCTTTGCCAGAACTGGATTCCCTCAAGAAAAAAATTGCCCAACTGGCAGCGGGTAACCCATTTTTTACTGAAGAAATCATACGCGACATTAATTGAGGAAGGGGGACTCATTAGAGATGATGCGGTTTGGAAGACTACTGCACAAGCCGAAAATCTGCTTTTTCAGACGCCCGAAACCCTCCGGGGGCTCATATTAGCTCGCTTTGATAAATTACTCCCCCCTGCGCGTGAAACGCTTCAGAAAGCGGCGGTGTTAGGAGCAGAGTTTCCAATTTCTTTGCTGGCCCAAATACACGCTGCAGCGCCGGAAGTGCTTTCCAGCTCACCTAAATGAACTGGAAAATCGCCTTTTTTTGGTTGCGCAGTCTATTAGTAAGGAACAAGGTTATGCTTTCCGGCACGCGATGGTCCAGGAGATAGTGTACGAAACCTTGCTAGAACGGGAACAGCAGCAGCTCCATGCAGACGCCGCCCGGGCAATCGAAGAAGACTCAAATTGGTCCCAGGACGAGAAGACGGAATTATTGGCCTATCACTTTTGCACGCACCTCCTTTAAGGGGCAGGCTGTTACCTATTTGTTGGAGGCGGCCGAAAATGCAGCGAAAAGATATGCTAACGAAACGGCCGTTTACCATTATCGCCACGTTCTCAGCCTGATTGAAACGGAGCCAGCTAAGTACAGTAGCAACTACTTTCCGGGCACGAATTGGCTTAGGGCAATCTCTAAAGCAGTTAGGTGAGTATCAGGAAGCGCGGGAGCTGCTTTCCCAGTCACTTCAATCCTTTTTGCGCTGGAGCATTGTGGCCGAAAGCAGTGACTTAATGCCTTTACTGGTTGATGGCCTGCGTGAGCTGGCTGACACCTACGTGCGGGAAGGGGCTTATGAAGAAGCCATTTCCCATTTGGAAGCAGGTATCGAAGCCTTGAGTGATGCTGGTCGCGACCGGTATGTGGATATCTGGTTGAGCCTCGTAGAACGGCTGGCATTTATTCACATGCGCCAGGGCAAGCTGGATTCAGCCTTTGCATTGGCCCATATGGGTACTACAGAAATAGATATCCGCAACACCCGCAATTTGGTTGCTGTAGCAGACCTGTACAATACATTGGGGGGAATTGCCTGGCAGCAGGGCAACCTGGACGAGGCAATTTTTTATGTGGGACAGAGCCTTGAACCCTATGGTCAGTTGGGATATGTATGGGGAACGGCCAATGCATTTAGCAATTTAGGTGTTTTACATGCGCAGCAGGGTCATTGGCAGAAGACCTTAAACTATTGGGAGCAAGCATTACAAATTCGCCAGGATATTGGTGATTACCACCGGCAGGCTTTTAGCCTGGCCAACCTGGCACAACTGCGCCTGCAAATGGGCGATTTTGATTTAGCGCAAGAAAATTTGAGTGATGCTCTGAAGATATTTGAGCGGCTAGGCGACAATTGGGGGCTGGCGCAGGCATATGCCACCCAGACCCAATTGGCTTTGGAACAGAAAAAGGTGGCCCAAAGTGCCACTGCCGTAGATCGTGCCTTGGAACTGGCGCGGGAAATAGGTAGCCAGGACAGCCTGGCCCATGCGTTGTCCTTAAAAGCCCTGGTTTTAGCCGAACATGCCAAGCTGGAAGAGGGGCTGGAAATTGCTAAAGAAGCGCTGGATATCGCTAAAGCGCTGGGTCAGCCGGATGTGGAAGCGGCCTGTTTGCGCGCATTAGGTTACATATTTTTGGCCAGGGGCAATTTCCAGGAAGCAGAAACATTACTCCGGGAATCATTAGAGCTTTTCCGCCAAATTAAGGACCCTTATCAGCAGGGGCTGGTGCTGCTGGAACTCGGTGGTTTATATAAGAAACTGGCTAGCAATGCAGCACCGGGCCAACAAGGGCGCTACGAGAAAGCGCACCAATTTCTGCAGGAAGGCGCAGGTATCTTCCGTAAATTGGGGGCAGCCTATGATTTAAATCGCCTGGAAGAGCTTCTGAAGGAGTTAGAGGAGGAGTTTTCTGGGTTCTCAACAGTGACAGAAACGGCCGTTTTTCGCCCCCAGATACCCCAAGGCGAACGCCGGGTTGCTACTCTGCTTTGGGCAAAGTTGGTTATCCCGCCTTATGCCAGTGAAGAAACAGTTTTTGCTACACTAGCTTCCGCAATTTCTGCCATTTCAACAATTATTCAAGAACATCAGGGCGTAATGCGCCAACACGCCGACGGCATCGAAGCCATTTTTGGCGCACCCATTGCTTTTGAAGATGATGCCGAGCAGGCCGTAAAAGCGGCCTATTACATACTGAACCATCTTCAGCACGCAAACTACGAACTCGATCTGACTATAAAAATTGGCATAAGCCAGGGCGAAGTAATTACCAGCCCTGCCACTTCCCGCCAACGAGAGAAGCTCATCATTTTGGGGCAGCCATTAGAGCAAGTACAAAAAATAGCCTCCCAAGTGCCTGCCAGCAAGATATGGGTCACAGAGTCAGTTCAACGCGATTCCAAGCGTTTGTTCCTTTACCAGCCTGTGGCTGCCCCGCAGGCGCTGGGTGTGCTTTGGGAAGTTGCATCGTTACAATCAGAACCCTCTCCAAAGCGCGGCCTTCCCGATCGTCCGAGTCGATTTGTTGGGCGTGATGCCTCGCTGAGGCAGATGCTCAGCCTTTCTTTGAACCTTGCCCGTGGCATAGGCGGCTGGTTTCTAATTGAAGGGGAAGCCGGGATTGGAAAAAGCCGTCTATTGCGAGAGTTCCAGGCTGCAATTGTTAAGCCGGGAAGACAGGTGTGGTCTGGAAGCTGTTCCGCCCAGCGCATGAATCAACCTTTCCACATATTCACCAATCTGTTAAATAATGTTTTTGGCCTGCTACCAACGGATTCTGTGGAAGTGGTGAGGGAGAAAATGGCAAATGTCATGCGTAAGTGGCCCCGTGAGGCACACACAACATTGCCATTTCTGGAAATATTGCTGGGATTGCAGCCAGAAGGTTTGGAGGGAAATCGATTAGCAACATTAGAGCCCGACCAGCTTAGACAACAAATATTTGTGGCCGTGCGCCGCTTAATGAAAGCGATGGCTAGCAGAATGTCTATGGTCCTGATTTTTGATGACTTGCATTGGGTTGATCCGGTTTCTGCGGAACTGTTGCTATTTTTAGCCCCATTGGTTACTTCGGATTCCATTCTTTTTGTTGGTGCACAGCGGCGTCAAGGAGCAGATTTACCTAATGATAGGTTGATTCGTCTGCAAAGTTTGCTGCCAGGGCAAACCATGCACCTCATGCTGCAGCGTCTTTCCACCTCTGACAGCCATTCGCTCATTGAAGATTTGTTTGCTACGAAAGAACTGCCCATGGATGTGCCTGAACTCATCCAACAGCGAAGTGAAGGTAATCCCTATTTCATTGAAGAATATGTGCGCATGTTCATTGAGAATGGCTACGTAAAATTCGAAAACGGCCGTTGGCAGCCAAACCCAGACTACAATTTTAGAGCTGCGCAGCTTCCTTCTTCGTTGGATGCCCTTATCCGAGCCAGACTGGATGCCCTTCCACCGGAGCTTAAAGAAATTTTGCAATGTGCCGCAGTTATTGGCCGCATATTTGACGCAAATCTATTGGCTAATTTGATTGAAAACCCGCACCTAAACGCTGATTTGCGACGTCTGTCATCGCGGTTGATGATAACACCAATCAACGGTGGCAATCGGTGGCAATTTAGCCATGCACTTTTTGAGTCCATTGTCTATGCATCAATGCTCACAAAGCACCGCCAACAATTACACGGCCGTATTGCCGAACTCCTCGAACAACGTTGGCAGGATAGTGTCGATGAGCGTACGACCGAATTAGCATACCACTTCTCGCAGGCAGGCACACCGGAAAAAGCAATTCCCTATTTGTTGCACAATGCTGAACAGGCTGCTGCCCGGTATGCTAATGAAGAAGCTCTAAACCAATATCAGAAGGCTCTAGAAATCATCAATGTCGGCCAAATTACGGATGCTGAATACCAGTTGCGGTTAGCCATTGGTTTAGGTTCCGTATACCGTCTTAAAGCCCAATATGAGGAATCACTCCGTGTGCTGCATGAAATCCTCCCCCAAGTCGAAAATGGGGGATATAGCAGAGAACAAGCCGCGGATGTGTTCTGGGAGATGGGTCATACGCTAAGATTCCAAGGCGAATTCAGCCAGGCCCATTATTATTACCAAAAAGCATTAGCGCATCTGGATGATTTGGATTCAGATGAGGTGAAAGCAAAAGCCGCCCGCATTTACACCGGTATTGCTTGGATTTACTGGGCTCAAGGGGAGCTTTCAGAATCCCGCAAAGCTTGCAAGAGAAGCCTCGAGCTCTCTCAGGAAGCCAACAGCATTGGTGAACGGGCAACTGTTGAGAATCTGCTGGGAGGCATATATTATCGCCAGGGCGATTGGCGTTCAGCTTTGCATCACACCACAAGAGCTATGGTTTTGCGTGAACAAATGGGTTATTCCTGGGGCGTGGCGGCAACATTGAGCAATCTGGGAATTTTGGCCGTACTTGCAGGTCATTGGAACAAAGCGGAATCATTCTTCAAACGCAGTATTGCCCTTCGCCAGGAAATTGGTGATATTGAAGGAGTGGTAATTGCGCAAAATAATCTGGGAAATTTACTGCGCGATCAGGGTGATCTTGTTGAGGCTGAATCTTACCTGCGTGAAAGTTTGCGAATTGCAAATATGTTTAGCATGCGGCACCACCTGGCCGCTACGTACGATGGGCTGGCTGAGGTGCTTCATCTGCAGAACAATCTAGAAGAAGCAAAAGAGATGGCAGAGGCTGCCATCATTGAAGCTAAACATGTTGGAACCCAGGAATTGTTGGCATATATATTCCGCGTGCTAGCTGAAATCTTTGTTTCCCAGGGTCATTTGGATAAAGGGATTGAGACAGCTCTAAAGGCTGTGAATCAGGCTGCAGAGTTGGGTAATCGGACTTATGAAGCCGCCGGCTGGCGTGTTGCCGCAGATGTGTGCTTGCGGAGAGAAGAATATGAACAGGCGCAGGAATACCTGGAACAGGCCAAGTCATTATTGGCTGATACAACCGATGAGTTAGGTGCGGCTCTGGTAACAGCATTATCGGCCAGGCTAAATCTTGCCCTCAATAGAGTAGAGGAAGCTGAAAGCGAGATTCGATCGGCACGCAATGTGTTCAGCCGTTTGGGCGCTAAACTATACCTTAACCAACTGGATAAACTGTATAAGGTAGAATTGGAGTAAGCCGTTATTTTTCACACGAAAACTAACGGTAACTGGCGGGTTTAATGCATTTAACTTACTTAAAGGGTATGTTATTATGTTATGCAATCTAGAAGGCTAAACAAGATGATTGCTGACTATACATCTACCAGGTACAAGCCCCCAAGGCTTGATCAAAGAAAGAAATCGGAACAAGACCGGTGCAAAGGCACCGGTCTTGTCGTTTATAGGTAGTATGGGACCTTTTTCCTAGTTCGTATATACCTTTTGTAATTGCTAATGTAACGGAATGCTGGATCTACGGTTTAGTTTGAAGGAAACGTAATCACAATGAGTAATGGTAAATCTCAGAAAGCTCGAAATTTATCGAAGCATAAATTGTTAAATTTTATTCGTTCACGTTTCATATGGAGTGGTTAGAAATTATTTATTTATTGTTAGAGGGGATTATGAAAACCTCATTGTTGCGAATTAAAAACCGATTTTTTTGGGTCTTCTTATTCTTATTGATAGCAATCATTGTATTTGGAGCAGGCCCAATCCTTACTACTGATGGCTCTTACATTGTACAGGCTGCGGACCTGGAAACGGCCGTTTCCACTGTCAAAGCCGTGGGGGGAACGGTCACCCATGAATTAGCGATCATCAATGCTGTTGGCGCCCGTTTATCGCCCACCCAGCTTGCCATGCTTCAGGAGGGGGACAATATCACCGTTCATGAAGACTACACGGCAAAGACCGGCACCTTTAGCGAAACCGGTTCGGCCACTGTCGGCGTAGAAGCGGATACAATGCTCAACCAGGGAAACCCGCAGGGCACCCACGGTGCAGATTCCCTGCTGCTCTTGCAGGAAAGCAGCTATTTAACATACCGGTCATTGTATCGCTTTGACCTGTCCGCCATTCCTGGAAACGCTGTCATCACATCAGCGACAGCCCACTTCTGGGTTTCTATGGGAACCCGTGGCAATATAAACGTACATCGCGCAACGGAAAATTGGGAAGAAAACACGGCAACTTGGGCAAATATGGCTAATGCCTATGACGGAACCGTGCTCAACAGCTTTAAAGCGAATAAAAGCAGCGCTTTTGCAGCAGTGGACGTAAAAACCCTGGTACAGGGATGGGTGGATGGCAGCTTTCCCAATAATGGCCTGATGCTGAGGGCAAGTACTGCCAACATAAATTACGGGTTTAGCAGCCGCGAATGGCCCACACCAAATCAACAGCCTTACTTAACCATCGAATATATGCTCATTCCCAGTGCAGCAGATGCGCCGCGAGTCGCCGAAGCAACCCCCCTGCATTTTCAAGGAAATACCGGAGCAGGCGTCACGGTAGCAATCATTGATACTGGCTATTGGGATAACCCCTGGTTGAATCAAAACAGCGCCGGGCAGCAGCGCCTCTTGGCCCAATATGATGCGATTGCCGACCAATTGTTGAGTTTGCAGACGGGACCTGTCACCACTGATCTAAGTGGCCATGGTACTCACGTTACCAGCGTCATTGCCAACAGCTTTGATTATCAAGGTAAATTTTTCAGCGTCGCGCCAGACGTGAATCTGGTTTCGGTAAAAGCATTTGATGCCAATGGCGCGGGAACTTATACAGATATCATTCGCGCATTGGATTGGGTTGTTAACCACAAGGATCAATACAACATTCGTGTCCTTAATCTCTCCTTTGCCGGCGCACCCCAATCCTATTATTGGGAAGACCCTCTAAATCAAGCTGTGATGCGCGCCTGGGATGAAGGAATTGTTGTGGTGACAACAGCGGGGAATAGTGGTCCAGATCCAATGACCATTGGCGTGCCGGGCAACGTGCCTTACGTCATTACAGTGGGAGCATTGTCGGACAATTTTACGCCTTATGAACCGGAAGATGATTTCCTGGGCTCATTCTCCTCCGCCGGGCCAACAGTTGAAGGATTTGTCAAACCGGAGGTTATTGCTCCGGGTGGGCACGTGGGTGGTTTGATGTCTGCTTCAACTTATTTGGCACAGACATACCCTGAATATTTTTTGGATTATGATTATTTTGCCTTGTCCGGAACTTCGCAAGCAACGGCCGTTGTCAGCGGCATTGTGGCGCAAATTTTGCAGGCTAATCCTCAGCTCTCCCCAGATAACGTGAAGTGCCGGCTCATGGATGCGGCAAAAGTGGCGTTGAATGAGGATGGAGAGCTGGCATACAGCATTTTTCAACAAGGCGCCGGGCTGGTTAGTGCTGCTGGTGCGGTGGCTAGCACCGCCACAGGATGCGCAAATGTTGGCCTCAATATTGGCCAAGACTTAGTAGGCGCGCATCATTTTGGTGGCCCCGCAAATTACGATCCCAACACAGGTGAGTATTACATTGTGGGCGATGACAATTTCGCCTGGAATGGCTCTTACATTTGGAGCGGATCTTACATCTGGAGCGGCTCGTACATTTGGAGCGGTTCTTACATTTGGAGCGGGGCGGACTTTTCTACAGATTCTTACATTTGGAGCGGATCCTATATTTGGAGTGGTTCTTACATTTGGAGCGGCGCTAACGTCAGCGTCAACCAATGGGTACCTCAGGAATAATTATTTATAGAGAGACCCTTCGTTATTTTACTGAAGCATTTTGGGAGACTTTCATGCAATCAACAAAACCACACAGACTCCTACGATTATCATTATTGTTTTTCTTTTTCGCTATTATTTTGGCTGTGGGACCTGTTTCACCGCCTGCCGTTGGAAATGCTTACATTGTGCAAGCTGCAGACCTGGAAACGGCCGTTGCTGCTGTCGAGTCAGTTGGTGGGAACATTACCCATGAGTTAAGCATCATCAATGCCGTGGGGGCGAATCTTACACCAAGCCAATTTTCTGCACTGCCGACAACCGTAACTGCGCAAGAGAATCGTTCTGTGCAATTATCCACGGACACCAGCCTGGTCAGCGACCAGTTTGACCAAATATCATGGAGCAATAATAACGGCACGGTCAATTGGATAAATAATTGGCAAGAAATCGGCGACGATGGCAATCCGAACACGGGAAAAGTCTCAATCAATTCCCAATCTGCCTTGCGCCTGACACAGAGTGAAGCTGGCCTTCAAAGAGCCGCTGTTTTACCCCCCAGCAGTTATGCTGAGCTGTCTTTAACATACCGTCTGATGGACTTCAGCAACAGCAGCCATTATGTGCAGCTTGAACTCTCGCGGGATGGTGGTGCGACCTGGCACGAACTCGATAGACTAGGGCAGGTCACATATTATTTGGATTGGACCACAGCAAGCTATGATGTTACTGCGTTTTCATCGGCAAACGCCCTGGTACGCATTAAAACCTCTGCTGCCATGACTGCGGATACCATTTTCGAAATAGATGAGGTTCAAATTGCCTATTCCGCAGCCCATGATTACGTCCGTGATGAATTTTCCCTGCAATCGTACGAAAATAATGATGGATCAATAAACTGGTCTGGCTCCTGGCTAGAATCCAACGACTATGGCGGCGCTGCTAGTGGTGATGTTGGTGTTAGCGATGCCAGAAATATGCTCAAGATTCGCCGGCCTGACAAATCCGTGCAGCGCAGCTTTTATTTGCCCAGAAATGGATCGGCGCGGTTGACTTTTGACTACCAGAGAAGGGATTTCCTTAACGAAAATCATTTTGTAATCTTGGAAATTTCCGCGGATGGGGGTGGAACTTGGACTACCTTGGATCAATTTGCCGGTCCGGCTTCAGATGAATTACCCGTGCCGGTTTCCTATGATATTTCAATTTATGCATCTCCGATTACCACAATTCGGTTTGTATCTTCGGGCGCTATGGACAGCTCGACCTACTTCTTTGCCGATAATATTCAGGTTGCCTATGCAAGTGATATTTTAGCTACCGAGGTTTTTGAAACGCTTGTTGATAATTTTGACTCAGACTCTTATGGAGCAAATGATGGCACAAAGCCGTGGTCTACGAGTTGGATAGAATCCAATGACGATGGACTGCCAGACAGTGGATTCGTGTCGGTTGATTCTAGAAAATCATTCTTAGTTATCAGCGAATCGGCAATGAGTATTCAAAGAGGAGCTGACTTATCCAGCGCCTCTGACGCCCATTTAAGTTTTTCTTACCGTCGTAAAGCGCTAGATAGCGATTCAGACTATGTTAAATTGGAAATTTCTGCTGATGGCGGGGAAACCTGGACGGAGCTAGACAGATTTGCTGGGCCAGATAATGACCAGGCTTTTAATTCAGTTAGTTATGACATAGACGATTTTGCAAGTCCAAACACCATCATTCGGTTTACTTCTGCCCCATCGACAATGAATCGGTATGACAAAGTTTTCATCGATCACTTCCAAATTACCTACCAAGCCTTACCCGATTCTTTTTATCCTACGATCGCGGGGGCAGACCTGCTGCACGCATCCGGAATTGAGGGAACTGGCGTAACGATTGCCGTCATCGACAGCGGTTATTGGTCTCATCCAGCACTAGACAAAGGTAGCAATGGGGAAGTACGTGTTCAGGCGCTCTATGATGCGATGCTTGATCAGGTCGATCCCCTGGGCACAAACAAAGACGATAATGGTCATGGAATCCACGTAACCAGCATTATTGCCAACAGCAAGGTAGCCAACAATGGGAAGAAGCAGGGTATTGCGCCCAATGCAGGTCTTGTCTCCATAAAGGCCTTTGATAATGAAGGTCGGGCAAATTATCTGGATATTATTCGAGGAATTGATTGGATCGTTGCCCACAAAGACCAATACAACATTCGTGTATTAAACCTTTCCTTTAGCACTGAACCACAATCATACTATTGGGAGGATCCGTTAAATCAGGCTGTGATGCGAGCGTGGGAGGCGGGCATTGTGGTGGTGGCTGCGGCAGGGAACAAAGGCCCAGACCCCATGTCCATTGGGGTGCCCGGAAACGTTCCTTACGTGATTACTGTTGGCGCAATGACTGATAATTATACTCCAGCAGATCCTGGGGATGATTATGTGGCGTCTTTCTCGTCTGCCGGGCCTACTGTGGAAGGTTTTATTAAGCCTGAAGTGGTGGCTCCCGGTGGGCACATGCTGGGTTTGATGCCGCTAAATGCCAGGATTGCGCAGGATCACCCCCAATTTCAGAAGTATGCCAGCTATTTCACGATGTCCGGTACGTCGCAGGCAACGGCCGTTACCAGCGGTATCGTCGCCTTGATGCTGCAAGCCGATCCCAGCCTTACCCCAGACGATGTGAAATGCCGCCTTATGGATACGGCGCACCCCGCGCTAAATGCTGATGGAACACTCGCCTTTAGCCTTTTCCAACAAGGTGCAGGCTTGGTCAATGCGTTTGATGCCGTTCAAAGCACAGCAACTGGTTGTGCCAACCAGGGATTGAACATTGCCAACGATTTAGATGATATTGAGCATTATGGTGGTCGCGCCAATCAGAACCCTACCACAGGTGAGTTCTTCATTATGGATGTTGAAGGAGAATTCCTACATTTGGAGCGGGTCCTACATCTGGAGTGGTTCTTACATTTGGAGTGGTTCTTACATCTGGAGCGGTTCTTACATTTGGAGTGGCTCCTACATATGGAGCGGCACGTATACCTGGGCAGATTCCTATATCTGGAGCGGGTCCTATATTTGGAGCGCAGCCGATATTGGCATTAATTATTGGGTGCCTCAGGAGTAATTGTTACGATCACCATGTGCAGGCCCTGCAATTTGCAGGGCCTTTTTTTACGAACCACTAGCCGAAGGCAACTGCGTGAGCGCGAGCGAGCGTGGAGAGGAAGCCGGAGAGCAAAACCTGGACTCGATGAACAAGAACCGCGTAACGAGGCATGGGATACCGGATGAGCTGGCATAAGACAGTGAAGTCCCAAAAGGGTCAGAGTAGTCGCATGTAAACGCGGCGAGGGTCAGAGGAAAGATACCGTACCTTATCCGGGGAGGTCTGTCCGCAGGGCAGAAGTCAGCAGAAGCCGTAGTAGTCGGTGGGGTAACGACCACCCAGGGCGGGTAGTGAAAGCTATCTACAGGGCGAAGGGCAGAACGGACAAGGAGTTGAACAGAAAGGCGCAGGATGACCTCAGCAGCCGACATCTGGGTGGAAAGAGACCAGAGCGAACGTGGAGAGAAGGCAGAAGGCCGGGAGGAAGCGCCGCAGGTGCAAGAGGTTATCGGGGCAAATGGAGAAAGAAATGGTTCAACACGAAGCAGTAGCTTCGTCATACTTGACCGAACCGCCGGATGCGGACCCGCATGTCCGGTGGTGTGGGAGGAAGGGGGCTAGTCGCCCCCTCCTATCCCGATTCTGTGATACGCGGGTTGGCCCAGTAACCATTACCAGTTCCAGAGACTTCAAGATGCAGCGTAACGGCCGTTCCCTCGTGCTGGGCTAGCGGAATCTCCACTTCATGCCAGGATCTGGTCCCCGGCGGCAATTTCCAGGTCAAGCAGTGATTCTTGGGCACCGGTAACGTCAAGCAGCAGCCGGAAGCGCAGATTTCCAGTATCGGGGCTTGCACTGCTGCCGCGGCGCACGGCCGTTTTCAGCACGCCACCCTCAGGAACAGTAACTTCGTAAGCCAGCCCGCGCCATTCTCCTTCTGGGTCAGGTTCCTGCTTCACTGCCAGCCGCCGGTCCATTTCTGGCCCTGCTACGCTGAGGATTTGTTTCGCTGCGGCATCGGTGTTGGTAGTTTCTTCTACTGTTCCTGTCACAGACAAAGGCGTGCTCCACACAAAAACAGTGCGTGGACTTCCTTGTAACTCAGGCATCAGGTTATATAGACGGCCGTTTTCATCCCAATCGAGCACATAATAATCTGGGGTTGCCTGACCAAACGATTGCAGCCGCTCTATAGGTCCAAAAGGTTGTTGATACGGTTCATCCCGTCCATACCACACCTGGATTACCGAACGCAGAAAATTAGGCGTGATGGGAAAGCGGTAGGCAAATATGTGCATGGTGTCGTCGATTTCAGGTAGCAGCGCTTGCAGTTGGCGGCGCGCTGAATCCTCTTCCCCCGTGTCGGCCAACCAGTTCGCTTGCACCTGGCGCACGTAGCTGACGCTGCTGATGAGCCCAACCAGAATGACGAGGCCAATCGCATTGGTCAAGAAACGGCCGTTTCCCTTGCGTCTTTTATGAGTCTTCAAATTCAGCAGCAAACCCTCGATGCCTGCTCCTAAAGCCAGCACAAGCCCAATCCAGGCCTGATAAATGTGCCGTCCCGCATAAAGCTCGGGCTTGTTCATCCACAGCACCCCGTAAATAAATGCTAAATGCAGCACCGCCCAGGCGATGCCCAGCCGCACCAGCTTGTTCCCTTGCCAAAACCAGACCGCCAGCAGCCCCACTGCCAAAAATGCTACCCCATAGCTGTAAGGCATCAGCCATGTCGCCAGACCCGGAATAGGCACAAATTTACCCACTGTATCTGTGATGAACTGGCTTAGGGGCAGAGGGGTTAGAAGCTGCCACCCACCCACCGCAACAGTATCCTGCACAGAAATCGTTAAATTAGTGCGGGTTATTTGGAAGAACAAATAGCTTCCCAGCAGGGCGGCACTTACGCCCCAAAAAGCCCATTGGCCAAGTGAAATGGACAGCAGAATGCGCTTGTTGTCCGCAGCCTTTTTGCTATTGAACAAAAAATGCCATAACAACAACAAGGGTGGTAGAAAAAATGCTTCTTCATGGCTGAACAAGGTGAGTAAAAAAAACAGGAATGTCAGCGCTAAGTCGCGGCCATTCCCTTTGCGTAGGTATTTTGTGTAGGCGGCCAATGCGGCCATAGAAAACAAGCCCGCCAGCAAAATAGCAATGGCGCTAATCCACGTGACTACGTCCACGTAATGCTTTTGGATGGCAAATAAAACGCCGCAGGTTACGGCCGTTTCCCACCGCAGACCCACTTTGCGCGCCACCGCTACCATCATGGCCACGGCCATCCCGTGGGCCAGCAAACCCATCCAGTAATAACCAAATGGATTGTAACCAAACAAGGTGCGATTCAGGAAAAACCACACATTTTGCAGCGGGCGATAATACCATCCAGTCCAATAGGGATTGAAAACCTCGAACAATGAAAACGGCCGTTTTACAAACTCCAGCACGTAATCAAGCTGTACGTAATCGTCACCCACAAATGCGGTTGCATAGGGTGGGAAGAAAATGAGCATCATCGCCAGGATAATTCCTGCTGTGCTAAACTGCAGTAACAACAAGCGTCGTTTTCGAGACATAGGGCCTATACTTTAGTAGCAACTTCTAAAGTGTCAAGCTCCTGATTGTCACTCCCTAACCGAGGATTAGATGCCCAATCAACTAGCAAACGAAACCAGCCCTTATCTTCTGCAACACGTTGATAACCCAGTAAATTGGTACCCATGGGGCGAGGAAGCCTTGGAAGCTGCCCGGCAGCAGGACAAGCCCATCCTCCTCTCCATTGGCTACGCTGCTTGCCATTGGTGCCACGTCATGGCCCACGAATCCTTTGAAGACCCGCTCACGGCCGATTTCATGAATAACCATTTTGTCAACATCAAAGTGGACCGCGAGGAACGTCCTGACCTGGATGCCATTTACATGAATGCCGTTGTGGCCATGACCGGGCAAGGTGGGTGGCCAATGACGGTCATGCTAACGCCCCAAGGCGAGCCGTTTTATGGCGGAACTTATTTTCCACCCACGCCTCGCTTTGGTATGCCCAGCTTCATGCAGGTGCTGCAGTCTGTTGCTCAGGCCTGGCAAACGCGACGCCGCGAAATTGATGAAAGCGCTGCCAATATTAGCCAGCACCTTGGTCGCAGTATTCCCTTGACCGGACAGGATGATGCTCTGACCCCCGCCTTGTTCGCAACGCGCCCTGGATACCATTCACCGAGCTTTTGATGCCAGCCAGGGCGGTTTTGGCAAAGCGCCCAAATTCCCGCCCTCCATGACTTTGGAATTTTTATTGTGGATGCACCTGCGCGAGGGGGATGAGGTGGCCTTGCACATGGCGGAGGTTACCCTGCAAAAGATGGCCTACGGCGGCATGTATGACCAACTCGGAGGGGGTTTTGCCCGTTACTCCACTGACAACGAGTGGCTGGTGCCCCACTTCGAGAAAATGCTTTACGACAATGCCCTGCTGGCACGGGTTTACCTGCACGCCTACCAGGTGACGGAGATCTGTTGTACAAGCGCATTGTTACAGAAACGCTGGATTTTGTGGTGCGGGAAATGCGCCACGAGACAGGAGGCTTTTACAGCAGCTACGACGCCGACAGCGAAGGAGAAGAAGGTAAATTCTACGTCTGGTCGGCGGCAGAAATTCGTGAACTACTCGGTGAAGACGCTGAGTTGTTCATGCGCTATTATGACGTGAGTGAGCGGGGCAATTGGGAAGGCAAAAATATCCTCAATGTTAAACATTCTCCAGAGAAGGTGGCCGAATGGCTAAACCTGGAGGTGGAGGAGATGTTGGCTCGTTTGGAGGCGGCACGGCAGAAGCTGTATGCGGTGCGAGCCCAAGCGCGTCTGGCCCGGACTGGATGACAAGGTGCTGACTGCGTGGAATGGTTTGATGCTGGCTGCCTTTGCCGAAGCGGGGCGGGTGCTTGAACCGACCTGATTATACGGCCGTTGCTGCCGATAATGCCCACTTTCTTTACAACAACATGCGTATGGAAAACGGCCGCCTTCTGCGCACCTGGAAAGCCGGACACCCGGCAAAATACAACGCGTACCTGGAGGATTATGCCTATCTGGCTGATGGCCTGCTGGCCCTGTATCAAACTACTTTTGACACGCAGTGGTTTGCCTGGGCGCAGGAGCTGGCTGAAATGATGGTCGCGCAGTTCCTGGACACGGTGGAAGGCGGCTTTTTCGACACGTCGGCCGATCACGAAGAGCTGCTGCATCGGCCCAAAGATATCCAGGACAACGCCACGCCCAGCGCCAACGCCATGGCGGCCAAAGTTCTGCTGCAACTCAGCCTCTACACGGGAAACGGCCGTTACTGGGACATTGCTGCCCAATCAACTGCAAGCCTGCAAGATGCCATGAGCCGCTACCCCACTGGCTTTGCTCACTGGCTTTGTAACGCTGCTTTCATGCTCAGCATGCCCCAAGAAGTGGCCATTGTGGGCCAGCGGGGCGCAGATGACACTGAAGCTCTGCGTGAGGTTGTATTTGCGGCGTATCGGCCCGATATTGTGGTTGCCCTGGGTGACGCGGATGATGGAAATGATGTGCCGCTGCTGCGAGAACGGCCGTTACGCAACAACCAGGCCACCGCATATGTTTGTCGCCGCTTCGTTTGCCAGCATCCCGTTACCACTCCCCATGAACTTCAAGCACAGCTAAATGGCGAACCTGATATTGAACTGTCGACAGACAGTACGAAAAAAATCCGGATTATAATCCGGATTTTTTGTACACGACTTGTTTATGACGATTCGAAAGCAAGACGGCCGTTAAGCAGTGACCCTTGCTTCGTCGTACATGAGTGCTTTTATTTCCATGATGTTTCGCCGGATACTCGCATCGGTCTCTAAAGTCGATAGAAATTTTCTCGTACCCGTACAAAACTGTCGAATGATCGCGATCCCCCAGGTAAGTGCCAATCAGGGGCAGGGAGGCATCAGTTTCAGTACGAGCCAGATACATGGCCATTTGACGCGGGAAAGCGATAGTGCGCTTGCGGCTGTCACCAATCATGTCCTGATGGGTAACCTGGTAATATTGGCAAACAGCTTGCATCACTTGTTCAATGGTCAATTTTTGTGGTTGACGAATTAAGTCTGCCAGTGCCATGTGTACCAATTCTTCATCAACCCCGCGCCCGGAGAGTTGTGAATAGGCCATGACCTTGTTTAACGCACCTTCCAATTCGCGAATATTTTTCCGCACATGATGGGCAATTGTTTCGAGGATTTGATCAGGAATAAACATATTGTTTTCCTCGGCCTTGGTTTGCAGAATCGCCTTGCGGGTTTCCAGGTCAGGCTGCTGGATGTCAGCCATCAGCCCCCATTCGAAGCGTGATTGCAGGCGTTCTTCCAGCGTCACCATAGCCTTTGGGGGGACGGTCACTGGAGATTACCACTTGCCTTCCCTGACTGTGCAGCTCATTGAATGTGTGGAACAGTTCTTCTTGGGTGCTTTCTTTACCGGCAATAAACTGTATGTCGTCAATCATTAACACGTCAAGGGTGCGGTAGCGATCGCGAAATTGATCCATCTGTTTGTTGCGTATGGATTGAACCAGATCGTTCGTGAAGGTTTCAGAGGATATGTAGCGAATGGTTAACCCTTTTTGCATGCATTTGTGACCAATCGCATGGAGTAAATGGGTTTTTCCCAAACCAACGCCGCCATACAAAAACAAAGGGTTATAGGTTAGCCCAGGATTCTCAGCCACAGAGAGGGCAGCGGCGTGAGCCAGTCGATTGCTGGACCCAACCACAAAGTTACTAAAAGTAAATTTGTGATTTAATGTGTTGTCCCCATTGCCATCACCTTCGCCATTTTCATATTGCCAATGTGCCTGGCGCGGTTCTTCTTGGCGGGTGTTGGCCTCCTGACTCAAAACAGGGGGTGGAGGGGCGATTAACTCATCTGACCATACAACAAAGCGCAGCTGCACTTTTTTCCCGGCAATTGTGGCCAACGTGCGCAGATATCGTGTCACGCAAACGATTTTCCAGCCAATCTTTGGCATAATCGTTACGAACACCAATCACGTATTCGTTTTCCTCAAAAGAAATGAGCCTTGCGCCTTTTAACCAGGTGTTAAAAGTAGCTTTAGTCATTTGCAGTTCAAGCTCCCCAAGGGTTGCTTTCCAGGCTTGTTCGGGCGACATCATGATTGTACCTTTCTTCCCTTATACCCTATTCTAGGTAATGTTCAGGTCACAATTGCAGCCAGGCAGATTCTCGTGATTGCTAACACAAGTTGACAGGTTGCCTGAAAAATTGAGGCCTGATTTTAGTACGGGGCTGATTAACCGCTGCCACTTTGGGGATTCACTGCCATATCCCTGACCAAGTTAGCGACACCTTTTCAAACTGGCGGATATATTATGGTGTCCGGTACTACAACTTGCTTCGGTGTAATCGTCTTCTCCAAAATGAAGAATGGTAGCCCACAACGGTCTCTACATTTTAACAAAGGGTGGGTTTTAGGGCAATGAGTAATAGTGGAATTTTGCCTTAAAAGGTTTGATTTTTTTAGATAACCACAACCTTAAAAAATTCGAAATTTTTAAGGTTGCAACCTTGACACAAAACGGCCGTTCCCATTTGTGGGGGTACTGAGAGGTATCAAATCCCACATCTGTGGGGAACGGGTGTTCGCTTTTGTGACCCCATATCTGCCTGTTACCTTTTGAAATGAGTGAAAACCCCCATATTTTGTGGTCGCTAATGTTTGGTTCTGTATTAGCGTTAACATTCTGTTTACAATAACTCTTGGCCCTGTTGTGGACTTCGTATAACCTGCTCGAATTACCTGTTGGCCGCATTTTTCCCACATTTTTTTTAACCGATTAAACAAGAAGAAGGCATCCAATTGTGGCGAGAAATCGGATGCCTTTAGTTTATTCTCTACTTTCCGCTAAGTGATATGTGACAAAAAGGAACAACGGTGGCATGTTAGTGGTTAAAAACCTTCGACCAAAAAGGAAACCAAAACATGCCACCTATTGTAGAACCAACAATGTCAGCTCTGATAAAAATTGTAACCGACTTGCCTGTAGGAACCAACCTGGCCATGCTGCACTTCCTGTGGATGTTGGTCACCGGCAGTTTGCTGCCGCATCGTGGGGCACTTTTTCCGGCATTGCAGTCTACAGGGATTGGTGAGGCGGCGGTACGTCGTGCCTGGAGCGCTTTTCGCGGCGGTATGTGGCAAATCAGCGAGTTGATGGTTGCCTGGGAGAGCTATATGCGGAGTCAACAACAATGGCAACCACGCTGTTATGAAGGTCATTATGCGGTGCCTATCGACACGACGCCTTTTTGGCGACCCAAATTGCAGGGCCTTGAATCCCAATACTACAACAGCGCAGCCGAAAAGGCGTTACCAGCACTTATTCTGGGGCTGGTGGCTCGCATTGGGCAAGTGGGGACCAAACGAATAGCCCTACCGCAAGCGATGGTACGCGTTCATCCCAAAGACCCCAGTGAAACCGGACTCAAGAAAGAGTTGCTCAAACAGGTCAAACGCGTGCTGGGCCAAGAAGACATCATGCTGGCCGATGCCGGGTTCCGTATCAAGCTGTGTCATGAAGCGAAAATTCCCCACTACCTGCTGCGGTTAGCCACCAATTTTACGGCCCGCGGCAACTATCTGGCCTATGCACCGGGCAAGCGCGGCAAAAAGCCAACTAAAGGACCGCGCATTCGCCCACTGGCCCGTCACTACAAGGGTAAAGAAATCCCGGCGACGCTACCGGATGCGACCTTTTCCTGGGAATTAACCGCGGATGAGACCATTACTGCCAATCTCTGGCAAAACCTGGTGCGCCCCGATCTGCTTCCCAGCCCTGACAATGATTTGTTTGACGTGTGGGCCATCACCGACCCTCGCTATGAGCATCCCTTGCTAGTGGCGACCAATGTCAAGCTGCAACCGGCCACAGTGCATGCGCTCTATACAGACCGTTGGCCCATTGAGCAGTTGCCCTTAGCGGGCAAACAAATGGTTGGCGCCCATCGTCAGTTTGTTTTTGCCGCTGAAACCCGTCAGCGCTTACCGGAATTGGTGCTTTTGGCCGGTTCTATTCTTACCGGACTGGCAATGCTGTATCCCTCAATGCCGACTGGCTTCTGGGACAGAAACCCGCAACCGACACCGGGCCGTTTTCGACGTGCTCTGGCGGGCTTGCCTTTTCCGCAAAGTTACCCCTTACCAGCGCGACTTCGCCAAAAAGCGTCGGTAACAGACCATTTGCCTAAAGGAGTTCAGGCACATCGGCGTCAAAAACAAGTAGTGACGGCTGTTTCGACCTGAAAAACGGTCTGTTTTTGTCACATTTTTAAGGTTCATTTTTCCAAAGCCATGCTTTGGATGAATACTCTTGTCTCTTTCGGGCAAGAATTTAGCGGAAACTAAAGTTTATTCGGTTTATTTGTAAGTGAGTGTCACCAAGAGTGGATCGTGGTCTGACACCCGTCGAGCCGTGGCGTCCCCAGGCTCAGGTGGGGGGTAATCCGCATTAATGGGGAGTGTGGTCACGGCCGTTACGCGGGCATAAAGTTCAGGTGACAATAATATGTGGTCCAACGTTTGGGTACCCCCCTCAAAAATATAGGTATACGGCCGTTCTGCCACAGGAACGAACTCGTAAACGTGCCGCAAACCGGCCGCTTGCAATGTATCGATTGGCGGAGTCCGATAAAAGGAATTCAAGTCTCCCAGCACGACGAATTGTGCGTTTGGATCCTGCTGCAAGATTCGCGCCAATTGCGTTACATTCCAGGCTGCCTGCGCCGTGCGGGTTGGTTCAGTCGCCTCTTCTCCTGCAGAGAGGGAAAGGAAATGGTTATTGAGCAGGTAAAGGCGCTGGCTGCCACTTGCCAAACTAACCGTTACTGTAATCATGAGCGGCGGACGGCTGGTTAATCCGCTGGGTTCCGGATAGTTAGCATAACCTTCAATTGTTACCCTGTCACCCCGGACCAGATAACCCACGTCAATACCGCGTGAATCTTCCCCTTCCAGCAGAACAGCCTCATAGCTATATGGAGCCAACAGCTCGGTGGTTGCCAGCGTTTCCAGCACGCCCAAATTTTCCACCTCTTGTAGACCTATTATTGTTGGTGCGCCCATGCGTACAATGGCATCGGCCACCTTGTTTAGCTTCAAGGCGTATTCGTCGTCGCTGGGGCGTGGCGGGCTATCGGGATGGGGAAAATCGGTATCAAAGAAATTTTCGACATTGAAGGTAGCGATGATGATTTGGTCAGCCTCTGCTTCAGGCAGCATGGGTAACGGCCGTTCTGCCCCCACGGTCGACACCTGCGGCGCGGTCACCGGTTCGATCTTGTAGTTTCCAAAGGTATATGCTAAAGGCCCCATGACGTCCTTGCACCACATCTCCTTTGGTTACCACGTAGGACAAGCTAGACTGGTCGGTATGGGTGCTGCTGGCGCCATCGTCCACAAAGATGAGGAAACCTGTTGTGGGCAGCTCGGTGCGGCGCACCTCTTCTACCCCCCATTTTTCATAAACCAAAGCATACTCACCGTATTGGGTGGTTGGAGCAATGGCAACAGCCGGTTCCGCAATCCTAACCATCATCCCTTCTAACGCTTCATTGTAAACGAGCGCTTCTACAGCGTCTTCCGGAGGATCGTAAACTACTGTCTCAATTGTGTGGTTTATTCCACCAGGTGATGTTGCCACATCATTGGCATCCAGGGTGGTTTGGCCGGACAATTCACGAATTCTTCCGCTAACCTGCACCAATCCGGTATCGTCTTTTAAGTCAGGTAGGTCATCGGAGAGCACAAACAGGGCGTCCGATGTGGCGGGGTCGCCATCTGGCTCTACAGTTTGCAGCCAGAATCCACCCAACTCAGGAAAAACGGCCGTTACCTTGCCCACAGTGGTTAGCTCCTGACCCGTGTAAGGGGAACGGTCTCCACACCCCTGAATGGCCCATATCGGCACGCCATCCCCCAGGAAGCTGCTGTAGGCGTTGGAGTTTACGGCCGTTTCCAATGCTTCAGCATTCATAGTCACGGGTGGGGTTGTTACAACGTTTTCGGCCGTTTCTGCCACGCGAATTCCGTACTGCACCTGCACATTCCCGCCGTTGCCCGGCAGGTTTTCTACAAACCAAAACATTTCACCGGCAACACCGGCATCTACAGAAATCTCAGTTGGGGTTGGCAATGGCCACGCCTCACCAGCCTCCGCAGGCAGCGGAGCTAAAATCATCACATTCTCCAGAGCATTGGGTGTGTAGTTGAAGGCGGAGATGGTAACCGTTAACACACCACCGGGCTGAACATTATTTTGTGTCTGCTGCTCTACCCACACGATGGGCGGATAAATTGGTGAAACGTCACCTTGCACCCTAGGTTTTATCTGCCTTCGCCCACTGTAAAGCTCAGTGATGCCCGTAATGCGGTACTGCGCCCCCACTTCCAGCCCTTCTGCGGAAATGTCCGTGTCTTTTTCGATGTAGACTAGCGTGCTGTTGCCTGCTTCGTCGGCCAGATCAATCTCATACGAAAACGAGAACTCTTCCACGCGGGTAGCCGTACCTTCCAGGGTGGTTAACCTGCCAACAATGGCGTCGTCGCTTTCATTGTCGGCAATGGTGATGGATAGCGGCGCGGGAGCATCCGTTGATCCCAGCACTTCCACATCGCCGGGGATCTCCACTGGGATGATTTCGATGGAGTCGCGGTACAGCTCAATTTTGCCAGTAACTCGCACCTGGTCACCTATGCTGACGTTCACCACGTCCATGCCGCCGGGAATGTAAACCTGAATGCCGCCGCTGGCGTCTTCCAGGTAGAACTTGGTGCCGGTGCTGCCTGCAAAGTAGCCGCCGGTGTACATCGTGGCCACACCTTCCACACCAACGACGCTGCCAACTAGCTCGCGGGCGGTGGCAATGGGCAGCGCCCCCCCGGCCATGCTCATTTCTTGCACAGGGCCGTAGCTGCGCACCACGCCATCCCCCTCGGCGTAGTAGCCGCGGACGATAGTGTCTACGTAGGTAAGAGGACTTTGCAGTCGGATGCTGGCGCTGGCGCTGCCGCCGGGTGCGAGTTCGCCCACCGCCCACAATACAAAGCCGTCGCTGCTTTCTGCGCCGTCAGGCAATTGGAGGGTGGTGAAGTAGTCGGGAATGGGAATGGTGACGGTGACGTTGGGTACGGCCGTTTCCCCCGGATTCTCCACTGTCACCACATAGTCAAACTCGGCCCCCGGTTCCACTGTTTCGGGCACGTTCAAGCGCAAGGCCAGGCGTCTGCCAGTGGCAGGGGTCATGGGGCTGCCGCTGTTCTCGGGGTTAGGAGTGCCATTTGCCACCACGTCGTGGGCATTGTCACCGGTGTCCTGACCGCTTCCCGCGCTGCCGCCGGGCAGTCGCTCCATGCTGGCCCCATCTGCAGGCAGGGCTGCCGGTGTCCCGGCAAAGTAGCCTGTCGGGGCATCTTCACCCCAGCCCAAAATGGCTACATCGTTGCCGTCGCCGTCGCGCAATATGAGACCGCCTCTTCGATTGGAAAGGGGTACGTCAAAATAGGCGTCGGGAATAAGCCCAAAATCTTCGCCAGCCCGGGCCAGCAGCAGGTGGCCCAGCGGTGGAATTTCGCTGAGTGTTGCCCAGCGCAGCACTTCTTCCGGCTCCTGGTCAGTGCGGCTTAGATACCACAAAGACCAGCCTTGCAGGTCTACGGCCGTTTCGCCGGCATTGTACAGCTCTATAAACTCGCGGTTGTTGTTTCCCGGCACGCCTAGCAGCACTTCGCTGATAGTGACGCCGGTAAATGGTGGCGGTGTAAGTTCGGTAACGGCCGTTTCCGTATCTGCAACCGTCGTTTCTGGCAGTGGAGCTGGTTCTGGTTGGTTGTTGGCCGCTTCTTGGCAGGCGGCCATCAGCAAAATAAAGCTGAGTAATAGAAATTTTTTCATCGTGGTCATACATATCCTGTCTGGTAAATGATCTACCCCGAAACTGATTTGTATACGAGATAGTACCGATAGTGCCAGAACATAGTTTACCCGATTCCGGGTTTACATTGAAAAAGGATGCACGTATGATGGTTGGCAAAACTTTATATTCCGGAGGAAGGCTCATGAAAAAGCGATTTTGGTTATTAATTCGTTTTGAACGTGGTTCTGATTGCGGCCATTGGTTTTACCTTTAGCAGTTCGGTGAAAGAAGTTGTTTCCCAGACGGCGGTTCTTGCGGGGAACGATAATGAACTCCCGACTACCCTGTATACGGCCGCAGAGGCTGCCGCCACGGTGGCTCAAAACGGTGCGGGCACGAGGCCAATTTACTTTACCCCCCAGGATTCCAACGGCACGGCCACCGTCATCATTCTTGCTAACACCGATACGATTTCCCATACGGTGATTGTCCAATCTCAGAGCCGTAACGCACCGGGAGATTTCATTGTAAATATCGTTGTGGAGGTAGAACCTGCTGCAAAAGTGTACCTGTTGAGCGATAACTTGACTAACGTATCGCCACCTCAGAGTTGGTTATTGGGCCATGTTCTTACCAACTTTACAGACAACACATCTTATGGCGTGATTTACGTACCCCCACAGGTAAAGTTTGACGGTTACGTCGTATACAACCCAGGTACCTTTGTCGTTAGCCCGGATGAAGACCAGGGAGCTTTACCATTGCGCTTTAGCACGGATCCCGTGGACGTATTTCTGCCAACTGTCCAATCTACTGTTCCCTAATAGGGAGATTCCAGCCGTAAGCAACTTCCTCAATTTCCCAACCGTCGGCAGGGTAGCTTTTTTCGGCGATGATTTTGCCCTGCAGCCCTTCGTACCAATTTCGTACCGGGTTATTTTTCACTGTCCACAGCATGAATGAGCAAGCTCCCAGTTCTTGTAAATCTGCTACAGCCTTCTGCCATAACGCCTGCCCAATGCCTTTATGCTGCGCAGCAGGTATGACGTGCAGGGCCAGGATTTCGGCGTCGTAGCCGGGATAGATATTGGGTTCGGCTCTGGCAAGGATGTACCCCACAACCTGTTCCTCTGGGGTCACCGCAAGCAACAAAATATCGTTCGGGTGGTCGGCCAGCCAATTCTGCCAATCCTGCTCTTGTTCAGCGACGGTGAAGGCAGCCAGGTAGGATGGGGGAAAGATGCCGGCGTACGCCGTGCGATAGCTGTTTACCTGCACTTCGGCGATGCCCCGGCAGTCTGTGGACCGGGCTGGACGAATAATGACCATGTGATTTTCCAGGTAGTTAAGGTGTAAGCTGAACGGCCGTTCCCACCGCCGTAATTTCGTCCCGACGAGCTTTCTCTTAAGATTGACTCATCACCGTGCCCTTACGGTCGCGCCAGAGGAAAGAGCCGCAGCGGATGAGGCAAATGATGCCAACGAGTAAGAAACCAAAGCCAATGGGCTTATCCATGAACAGCCAGGTGCTGCCAATTATCACCCAAAGGCCGCCAACAATGCCTAAAATGCATGGCTTGCGACGTGAGAAATGCGCCCAAATGGCTCCGGCACAGGTAATGGCAAATACCGCCAGAATGAGCCCGGCATTCTCCCAGAATTCTCTAGCCCACGGGTTTTCCGGATCAAAAGGCTGCTGTAAGAGTGTTTGGGGCAGGGGTTGGGCGGTGGTAATTGTGCCGCTGCGCACTGCGGCCACGGCGTAATTCACCGCATCGGCAGCGGGAACCCACAGGTCAGGGACAAGACCCCGCTCCTCGCGAAATACCCGATCCAGATAAATACCAAAACCTAATGTGCAACTTTCAAGCGGCCACCAAATCATCTAAGTGAAGAGGCGGTCGGCCCAGTTGCAAATTGATGAACACACAAACCGTGTGAGAAAGTACCTTACGAATCAAACGATGTTGATAATGCCACAGGTCATGAGCACGCGTCTTGGTGATGTGGTAACGCTCAGTCAAGTGTGAACCCACTGTTTCGACCAGTTTACGCCAACGATTGCATGTTTTGATGATGGACACCGGGGGCTTGGTTCTCATGTTCTTACGGGCAGGTACCACGAGCTCGATGTGTCGTTTTCGGGCTAAATTCTCCTGACGCCAGCTATCAATAAAACCTTTATCTGCCGGAATCACACCTTCAAAGCCGGTAATCAAGTCATCCAGGAGTTGACAGTCGTGAGGACGAGCCGGCAACAAAGGGTAGTGAATAATCATACCCACTCGTGAAATGCGGAGACCTAACTTGAACCCATAGTAGTGCAGGTCTTTGGCGGCACAGTAACCATAATCGGCATCTCCTTGGAAACAGTGGTCCCGTTGACTGCGTGTATAGGTGCAGACAGGTAACGGTAAGGTGTCAATGATTTGCACACAGTCATTCGCTTGTCCGCTGACCTGCGTTAATCGTTGTTGAATCAATGCTTTGATAGCCCATAGATTAGCGGCTTGCCGGACAAAAATTGTTCTTTCACGCAGATGAGGAAAGAAATGGTGGTAGTGGGCATGAAAATAGTCATAGATGTCTTCATCCTGATACAAACCGAAATACTCGCCGCAGATTTCAAGGGTGATAACCTCTTCATCGGTCAAAGCAGGAGAAAAACCGCGCCTGCGGATGGGATATTGAGCAACAACAACTGGATAATGTTCACACACCAAGCAGTACACCATAATGATAAAATAGTCTCTGGACATCGGGAATTCTCCTCGTTAATGAATAGTTGGTTAGTACCCCTATTCTAAAAGGAGTCACCCGATGTCCAAATCAAAAATAAGTCGCACATTAGGTATACCAAAGTTAATGGGCATGCTGACCCGCATGCGGGAATGGGGCAGTTGGTGCAAACCGGCGTTGCCAAAAGTGAGGCAGCCCTTGCTATTTTCGCCTAGGACCAGCACATTTTCTGCCTGGGAGACACGCATGACCAGCCCTTCCCCGGCCGAGGCAACCCAATTATTCATGACCACAATTAGGGTGGTATCGTTCGGAATCAGCGGCATTTGCGGGTAAAAGGGACCCGTCCAGCTTACACTTCGAGCGCCGTCTTCAAAAGAGCGGCTGATGGTAGCGTGCCGCCGGTCATCTTCCGCAAAAATGGTGTTGTCGGGATACTGTTCGTGCAGGTCGGCAAAGAGATTGGCGCGGCCGGCCATGCTGGTTTTGCTGTTTAGTTCCGAATAAACAAACACTGAGTCAGCACGGCGGCCTGTCAGGCCATGTATCCAGCGGACAGGCCATGCTTCATTGCCGCCCTGGTTGCCGCGAATGTCAAGCAGCAGGACAGGGTCATCCTTGTGAGCAGAGGCTGTGGCTACAAAATCATCCAGGATATCTTCGTAAACGTCGCCAAAGGAGCGCACCCGGATGACAGGGATGCCGCCAATATTGTCCTCGCGAAAGATGTCCCTGGCATAGTAGGCAAACTCTGAATGCTCTAAGGGTATCTCCTCGTAAGGGGCATACGCGCCGTCTTGCGTAACCAGCCGCAGCGGAGGCGGTGCGCTTTTAGCAAGGGTTCCCAGCCGGTAAATAGGTTCACCCTGCTCGTTGAGAGAAGGGAAAAGAAAAACGGCCGGTTCTTGCTCGTTAATGGATTGGATGGGGTAACGGCCGTTTCCCTCCACCAACTCATAGCCCGTTTCCCCCAGGAGCACCTCCAGGCTGGTGTCATACCAGAAGTCCGCATGGTCGGCGTATTGGTAATCACCTATATTCAGATGACAGTCAGTGATAAAGCCCAGTTCTTCATAAAACAGGCCCGCCAGGTCCTTGGTGAACCACCCTGACTGTCCTGCCAGCCTTTCGCGGATGCGCGCCTCGGCAGCGGCAAACTCCCCCTGCTCATTGAAAAAAGCATAGCCTGCGTAGCCGTGGGCAAACAGGTAAAACAACCGGGTTACATCCTCTTCGGCTTCGGCCGTGGAGATGCGCCAACGTGGCATGGCATCAGGGTTCATCTTCAGGTCCGTCAGGGAGAGTTCCGCGTCATCCCAAGAATAGGTAAGTTGGGAGACGTAGTCGCGCACGCCTTCATCCAGGGGGGCGTTGTACCGCGTTTGCAGCCAATCTGCGGCGGGTGGAGTGCGGTTTATGAGGGTGCGGGCTGCTTCCTCGGCGGCATTGCGCACGTCCACGAAATCATGCCCGGCACAAATAAAGAGGGTTCTACCTGCCATCCACAAACTCTCTGTTTCTATGACTTGGGAACCATCCGCAGCTTTGAAGGTGGCGATTTCTGCGGGAGGTAACAGGCGCTGCAAAATGCTCCCTGAAAAAGGGGCATCAGGGCGAACCAGCAGCAAAATGTTCTTGTCTCTGACTGATTCGGGCAAGGCGGGGCTGTCCAGGATGATCCATTCCAGGCGAAGCTGGCTCAGCAGCACCGAATAATCCCGGCTAAAAGTGGCGTCGGCCCAGTCGGCGACGATGACGGTGTTTTCGGGGGAAAATGTGGCGGCGGCTTGGGCTGGACCGGCAGCACGCAGCCAGCAGGCTCCCACTATCAGGGCGAAGAGCGCAAAGAAACCCGCTCCTATTTTGTTTGTTGATATACAGCCTTCTGACCTTCTTGATTTGCGCATCTTCATCACACTATTTCTAGCTCGCGGTCTGTATGCAGGGCCTGCCAGGAGCCAATTTCCGCAGCCAGCGTTAGAATTAATAATTCCTCCCACAGGGCAGTACCATGGTTGGCAATTCCATTTCAACTAAAATTCCTTTGCAAAAAATCGAACGTCGTGCGCCAACATGCTTTATTCATTAGCAGGCTGTTGTGCCCGCTGTCATGGACAACGTGCCCATACTCGTGGATAAATTCACCCGCTGCCAGACGCTGAACTACCTGTTCGCCCATAAACGCTGCGGGCCATAGGCCATCCCGCTTGCCGGAGAAAGTAAAATGGCACCCTGCACCTTTTCCACCGGAATGACAGCCTCCGCTACCCGCGCCGTATCTTGCAGCGCTTCCTCGTGCATTCTTCTCAGGCGCAAAAGGATTAGTTCCCACTTCTTAACCCCGTGTGGATAAGGGAGAAAAGGAATGCCCTGCCCCTGGTACGACCAGGAAGACTTGACGTCTTGTCCCAGAGCAAACCGCCGGGCGGGAATGCCTTGCCAGACTACGTGGCTGGGTGAAAAGGCGATTATCGCTTAACCTGTGGATACCGGCTGCCTAGGAGCAGGGCTGCCTCTGCTCCTTTGGAACCACCCAACAGGGCATACTGATCTGTGACGATGTCCTCCTGGGCTGCCAGCCAGGAAAAGGCATTGGCAAAATATTCCAGGGGAATTTCTTGTAAGGCAGCGGGCAATCCGTCGGCTTTGAAGTAGGCCAGCGAAAGCAGGGCATAGCCAAGTTCGACCAGCAGTTCCAGGGGCTTGCGCACCCGGCCCCATGATTTGCCGCCCTCAGAACCGCCCAGCAAGATGATCGCTTTGCGGGACCCGGCGAAAGGACCGGTGAATAAATCGGCCACCAAGCCGTTTTCGCGAATTTCTTTATGAAGCATGATGGCTCTCCCTTGTCAAGCTTGGGGCAAGGCAGTTGGCTCCGCCACTTCCCGGCGAGGGCAGCCGTTCAGCCAACTTCCTCGCGCGCATATGCCTACAGCGTACCATATGACGCACCGCACCACAACACCCCGGTTAGGCACGGTGCACCGTGCCCTTACAATTAACCGCTCCCAAATTCCTTTACCCCCGCCAGATTATATTGTTATACTTGCCGCAATTATCTAGAAACGGCCGTGTTGCTTTCAACTTCATAACAACGATAGCGACAAGGTTGTTATGGTAGTAGACCAGGCCCCAGGTAATCCAACCTGCCACCGAATCAGGAGTGTGCTCATGGCAACCGACCCCTATCGTTCCTACAATTTCAAGCTAGAAATCGACGGCGTGACCGAAGGGCATTTTACCGAATGCAGCGGCCTCAGCGTCAAAATGGAAAACATTTCTTACCCGGAAGCCGGGACTAAACATATTGCCCGCAAGATTCCCGGCCAGGTGGATTATTCTCCAGTCACGCTGAAGTATGGCATGACCGATTCGCAGCACTTGTGGGAATGGCTGATGAAAGCCGTGGAAGGGACTGTAGAGCCCAAAAACGCAGCCATTATCTTACTGGACAGCCAGGGTACAAGCGAAGTGATGCGCTGGAATCTCACCAATGCCTGGCCCTCCGAATGGCAAGGTGCTGCTCTCAACCCCAACGACCGGTCAATTGCCATTGAAAGTTTGACCCTGGTGTTTGACTCGCTTGAACGCGCTTGATGTAGGGGAGAGTTTGCAAACCCTCCCCGGCAGCCATACGATTTTTGTAAGGGCGAAAAATTTTCCCCCTTATAGCCCTATTTGTGATAGTTTACACGTGAAACGCATTACCATCATTGCCAGCGGTACCCGCGTAGACGTGCAGCCCGCCATTGCCCTGGGTAAGGCGCTGCAAAGGGCCGGTTCCCGCGTGCGGCTCTTGGCCAGCCGGGATTTCCGGGAATGGATTACCGGGCACGGC
This sequence comes from uncultured Chloroflexia bacterium, assembly GCA_963695505.1. Lineage (GTDB taxonomy): Bacteria > Chloroflexota > Anaerolineae > Promineifilales > Promineifilaceae > JACSRF01. The sequence goes on from CAVOGX010000021.1 coordinate 504,787, forward strand.
TTGGAAGCGGCCCCGGCGCAGGTGGACATGCAAACCCTGATGGCCAGCCCCGCAGGCCGGAAGTGGGTGGAGCAAGGGCATAATCCCCTGGCGCAGCAGCGGGCCATGGGCAAGTTGATTAACCAGTTTGGCGCGCAGCTTATCCGCGAGGCGTGGGCGGCTTGCCAGGACGCCGATACCATCATTAGCAGCTTT
>CAVOGX010000022.1:0-75311 GCA_963695505.1 uncultured Chloroflexia bacterium
GTTAATGGGCATGCTTACCCGCATGTGGGAATGGGGCAGTTGGTGCAAACCGGCGTTGCCAAAAGTGAGGCAGCCCTTGCTGTTTTCGCCTAGCGACCAGCACATTTTCTGCCTGGGAGACACGCATGACCAGCCCTTCCCCGGCCGAGGCAACCCAATTATTCATGACCACAATCAGGGTGGTATCGTTCGGAATCAGCGGCATTTGCGGGTAAAAGGGACCGGTCCAGCTTAACTTCGAGCGCCGTCTTCAAAAGACCGGCTGATGGCCGCGTGCTGCTGGTCATCTTCCGCGAAAATGGTGTTGTCGGGATACTGTTCGTGCAGGTCGGCAAAGAGATTGGCGCGACCGGCCATGCTGGTTTTGCTGTTTAGCTCCGAATAAACGAAACACTGAGTCAGCACGGCGGCCTGTCAGTCCATGTATCCAGCGGACAGGCCATGCTTCATTGCCGCCCTGGTTGCCGCGAATGTCAAGCAGCAGGACAGGGTCATCTTTGTGAGCAGAGGCTGTGGCCACAAAATCATCCAGGATATCTTCGTAAACGTCGCCAAAGGAGCGCACGCGGATGACGGGGATGCCGCCAATATTGTCCTCGCGAAAGATGTCCCGGGTGTAGTAGGCAAATTCTGAATGCTCTAAGGGTATCTCCTCGTAAGGGGCATACGCGCCGTCTTGCGTAACCAGCCGCAGCGGAGGCGGTGCGCTTTTAGCAAGGGTTCCCAGCCGGTAAATAGGTTCACCCTGCTCGTTGAGAGAAGGGAAAAAGAAAAACTGCCGGTTCTTGCTCGTTAATGGATTGGATGGGGTAACGGCCGTTTTCCCTCCACCAACTCATAGCCCGTTTCCCCCAGGAGCACCTCCAGGCTGGTGTCATACCAGAAGTCCGCATGGTCGGCGTATTGGTAATCGCCTATATTCAGATGACAGTCAGTGATAAAGCCCAGTTCTTCATAAAACAGGCCCGCCAGGTCCTTGGTGAACCACCCTGACTGTCCTGCCAGCCTTTCGCGGATGCGCGCCTCGGCAGCGGCAAACTCCCCCTGCTCATTGAAAAAAGCATAGCCTGCGTAGCCGTGGGCAAACAGGTAAAACAACCGGGTTACATCCTCTTCGGCTTCGGCCGTGGAGATGCGCCAACGTGGCATGGCATCAGGGTTCATCTTCAGGTCCGTCAGGGAGAGTTCCGCGTCATCCCAAGAATAGGTAAGTTGGGAGACGTAGTCGCGCACGCCTTCATCCAGGGGGGCGTTGTACCGCGTTTGCAGCCAATCTGCGGCGGGTGGAGTGCGGTTTATGAGGGTGCGGGCTGCTTCCTCGGCGGCATTGCGCACGTCCACGAAATCATGCCCGGCACAAATAAAGAGGGTTCTACCTGCCATCCACAAACTCTCTGTTTCTATGACTTGGGAACCATCCGCAGCTTTGAAGGTGGCGATTTCTGCGGGAGGTAACAGGCGCTGCAAAATGCTCCCTGAAAAAGGGGCATCAGGGCGAACCAGCAGCAAAATGTTCTTGTCTCTGACTGATTCGGGCAAGGCGGGGCTGTCCAGGATAATCCATTCCAGGCGAAGCTGGCTCAGCAGCACCGAATAATCCCGGCTAAAAGTGGCGTCGGCCCAGTCGGCGACGATGACGGTGTTTAGGGGAGATAGGGGAGCCGCAGCAGAAGCAGAACCAGGGTCATGGAGCCAGTAGGCGCTCAGTACAATGACAATATAGGTTAAGAATAGTCGCCCAAAATAGTTCGGTTGGTGCAATCGGGAATAACCTCCCGGCGCACCCAAGTTATGGCGAAACATGATGGCTCTCCCTTCTCAAGCTTGGGGCAAGGCAGTTGGCTCCGCCACTTCCCGGCGAGGGCAGCCGTTCAGCCAACTTCCTCGCGCGCACATGCCTACAGCGTACCATATGACGCACTGCACCACAATACCCCAGTTAGGCACGGTGCACCGTGCCCCTATAATTAACCGCTCCCAAATCCCTTTACCCCCGCCAGATTATATTGTTATACTTGCCGCAATTATTTAGAAACGGCCGTGTTGCTTTCAACTTCATAACAACGATAGCGACAAGGTTGTTATGGTAGTAGACCAGGCCCCAGGTAATCCAACCTGCCACCGAATCAGGAGTGTGCTCATGGCAACCGACCCCTATCGTTCCTACAATTTCAAGCTAGAAATCGACGGCGTGACCGAAGGGCATTTTACCGAATGCAGCGGCCTCAGCGTCAAAATGGAAAACATTTCTTACCCGGAAGCCGGGACTAAACATATTGCCCGCAAGATTCCCGGCCAGGTGGATTATTCTCCAGTCACGCTGAAGTATGGCATGACCGATTCGCAGCACTTGTGGGAATGGCTGATGAAAGCCGTGGAAGGGACTGTAGAGCCCAAAAACGCAGCCATTATCTTACTGGACAGCCAGGGTACAAGCGAAGTGATGCGCTGGAATCTCACCAATGCCTGGCCCTCCGAATGGCAAGGTGCTGCTCTCAACCCCAACGACCGGTCAATTGCCATTGAAAGTTTGACCCTGGTGTTTGACTCGCTTGAACGCGCTTGATGTAGGGGAGAGTTTGCAAACCCTCCCCGGCAGCCATACGATTTTTGTAAGGGCGAAAAATTTTCCCCCTTATAGCCCTATTTGTGATAGTTTACACGTGAAACGCATTACCATCATTGCCAGCGGTACCCGCGGAGACGTGCAGCCCGCCATTGCCCTGGGTAAGGCGCTGCAAAGGGCCGGTTCCCGCGTGCGGCTCTTGGCCAGCCGGGATTTCCGGGAATGGATTACCGGGCACGGCTTGGAAGCGGCCCCGGCGCAGGTGGACATGCAAACCCTGATGGCCAGCCCCGCAGGCCGGAAGTGGGTGTAGCAAGGGCATAATCCCCTGGCGCAGCAGCGGGCCATGGGCAAGTTGATTAACCAGTTTGGCGCGCAGCTTATCCGCGAGGCGTGGGCGGCTTGCCAGGACGCCGATACCATCATTAGCAGCTTTACCTCGGATGAAAGTATTCGGTAATTAAAAATGTAAAAGGGACCCCCTAAAGCGAGTAAAATCAAGTCATCACACAAAACATTACTTGCTCGTTGGAGGTCCCAAAATGTTGACTAAATTTACAGCACTTTTCCAAAACAAACCAAAACCACTGCCTTGGCCCGCTACTGATCTGTCTCCCTTGCCTGCCAAAATGAGCAAACGCTTGTGGGTAGACCCAGCCCAGTTTTTGATGCTGATTCATGCACTGACTCTGGCTCAATGGGCCTTGACTACCACACAATCCTGGCATCCCACTTTGCCATCCCCGCGTACTCGGGGGCGTAAACCGATCTATCAAGACAGCAGTATTATCGTCATGGCCTTGGTCCATGTGGCTTGGCAGATGAGTTACGAGGAAGTGGTGGATTACTTCCGCACGCATCCTCAAGTCGCCCAAGTGGCTGGTTTCCCACCGGGACGCGTCATTGGTGTCAGCCAGTATTGGGAACGTCGCCGAGCGCTGGGCATTGGACCGTTCTGGTTCTTCTTTATCGCGATGGTCTGGCAACTGCTTTGCCTGGGTGTAATCAAAGGAACGGAGGTAATTTTGGATGGAACGACACTGCGCATCTGGTTTCACAAAGACCCAGAAGCTGGCTGGAGCTTTCCCAAGCCGTGGAAAGGGTCGGTGTGGGGTTACAAGGTGCATACCTTGTTGTGCCGCTGGTCGCAATTGCCGATTCTTTTCCTCATCACCCCGGCCAATCGTCAGGAATCCATCGCTGCCATTCCCTTGCTGGCCTTGAGTGTCCTCTTGTTTGCCCTGCCTATTACCCTGGTTCGGGCTGACTCTGGCTATTTCACCACATCGATTATGACCTTTATTCGGGTTACGCTGCGGGCTACCTTCATGATTGATTACAACTTGCGACGGCGCGGCAAACGGTTTCTGGCAACGCTGTTCTTTTTGGACCAATGGCATTTTCATATGGGTCCTCGGGCGATTATTGAACGTCACTTTGCCTGGGCCAAGCGTTACTTTGGGTTGGAGTCGGCACGCTGGTCTGGTTGGGTGGCGGCTTATCAGCACACGGCTTTGGTTTATGCGGTTATGCTTGGTGTTGCTTTGACGGCTCATCGTTTGCAACGTCCTGATTTAGCTGGTTCTCGCGCCAAGGTCTTGGCCGTGAAAACCTTATCCTGAATTACCGAATGCTCTCCGGATACCTACGCTCTGGCCATTGCCGAAAAGCGGTAGGTTCCACTGCTGACGATGCCTTTGCAGCCGAGCCTTATTGCCACGCGGAACGGCCGTTGCATGCCCAACGTGCCCTTTCCCCGACGCATCAGCCGCATTGACGAATGGTTTTGCCGCCTGGTTATCGAGCCATTTCCCTGGCAGTTGTACGGTGCGCACGTCAACCGCTTCCGCCGGGAAATTTCCCTACCCCAACAGACAAATAAGGAATATGTTGCCGCCCGGCGGCAGATGCCAACACTGCACGCAATCAGCCGCCACGTACTGCCTTTTCCCGCCGACTGGCCGGACAACTTCCACATCACTGGCTACTGGTTCCTGGGTGAAGATGAGGGGTGGCAGCCGCCGGAAGAATTGCGGAAATTCCTGGCAGCAGGGGCGCCGCCGGTGTGCGTGGGCTTTGGCAGCATGACGAACAGCAGCCCGGAGGAGACTACACGGCTGATTGTGGAAGCAGTGCAGCGGAGCGACCAGCGAGCCGTTTTGCTTTCCGGCTGGGCGGGAATGGGGCAGGTGGAGTTGCCGCCGCAGATACTGCGGCTGACCGGCGCGCCCCACAGCTGGCTCTTCCCGCGCATGGCGGCCGTTGTTCACCACGGCGGTGCAGGGACGACGGCGGAGGGCCTGCGCGCGGGTAAACCTACTGTGGTAATCCCGCATATGGTGGACCAGCCATACTGGGGGCAGCGGGTTTACGACCTGGGGGCTGGCCCCAAACCGGTGGCGCGGCATAAGTTAACGGCCGTCCACCTGGCCAACGCCATCCAACAGGCCATGCAGGATCCCCAAATCCGGCAAAATGCCGCCGCCCTGGGCGAAAAAATTCGCGCTGAAGATGGGCTGGGCAGGGCGGTAGACATTATCCGGCAAGTGGTGCAATAACAGGGCCAGTTCCCGTCAACGAAAAAAGGTGGCAGGCCTAACCTACTTCAGCCCCAGCTTCTTTCTCACCGCCAGCAGCCGGATAGACTCCGCAATCCTTTTGGCCCGCGTTTCCGGGCGCTTCGCCATTTCCATCCAGCCCAGGAACTGCTTCTGGTCCGTGGCGGACAGGCTCTCAAAAAAGGCGGCAGCCTGCTCGTTCTCACGCAGGGCTGCGGCAAATTCAGGCAGCATGGTAAAGGTCAGTTCTGGCTTTGATTCTGGAGTGTGCCAACGGCCGTTTTCCTTGGCCGCCTCTACCAGCCGCAATCCGTATTCAGTCATCAATCCCTGGGCTATCATCTTCTCCACACGCTTCTTGTTTGAACCTGACCAGTTACTGTCCTCTTTTCGTGGCGTAAACTTCCGCGCGTAGCTTTCCTCGTCCAGGCTTTTAATCAGGCTGTCCACCCAGCCAAAGCAGAGCGCCTCTTCCACCGATGCGCCGTAGGCCACACAGGGCATTCCGGTTCCTTTTTTGTAGTAAACCAGCCAGACCTCGGTTTCTTGATCATGGTTTACCGCCAGCCAGTTTCGCCATATTTCCCTGCTTTGGGCAAAAAAAGTTTTCATCGGATCTCCCTGTGCGATATTAAAAATTTGGTTGACAGCCCAAAATCACCACACTTTGCTGTCAGTATACAATCAAACTAAACGGGGTGGGTCTTTGCGCTGCCTCATCTTTTAAGCTGTGTCACAAATGAGAGGAGGGCGGTGTTCTAAGTGGTGAAGGTTACAATATAAAGACGAATGTAAAGGGAGAACCTATGAACACCAAAAAACGATCTACTATTTTAATTTTGACTTTACTCTTGTTGGTTGTAAGCGTGGGTATCACCGCGGCCATGATGATTCCCACCGCCGATGAACTGCTGACCCAGTCGCTGGAAACCATGGAGACCATCACCGACGGGCCATGCCATTGTGGACGTGCAGGCCGACTTGCCTGACCAGAGCATGAGCGGCAGCGTGGAGGTGTGGGGCAAGCTGAACATGGGCCCCAACGGGGAACCGGGCTTGCGCATGGAAGTGCTGGAGGCCAGTGAAGCAGAGTTTGTGGGGTTAACGGCCGTAACCAACGGCCGCGAGTTCTGGCTCTATGACCCCAACAGCAACACCGTTGTGACCGGTACGGCTGATGAAATGGCCGCTGTGCTGGCCGAAAAGATGGCCGAACATGATGGGGAATTCCCCCATGGCGAGGGCATCCCCGAAGAATACCTGCCTGAAGGCTTTGATCCTGAATCCTTCAACCCAGAAGAAATGGACGTGCCCGAAACCCCTGCCGAAGCCGTGGCCAAGCTGCTGGAATACTTCACCGCTGAGCGCGACGGCACCTCAGACATGGGCGGCAGCAACGCCTACCAACTGCGCCTGGTGCCCATTCCTGAGCAAATGCCCAACGAAGTGCGCGCCGCCGGTGGCTACCTCAACATCTGGCTGCGCACCAGCGACCAACTGCCCGTAGGCGTGGCTTACGCTGAAGGCTCCCTGGGTTCCGGCAGCATCACCACCTCCCTGGCGGAGATTAACACCGGCCTGGATGACGCCATCTTCACCTTTGACATCCCCGAAGGCGCGCAAGTGATTCCGGCCTTAGACCTGCTGGAAATGGCGGAAGCTGCTTATGCGGACAAAGCCGCGGAAGCTGCGACCTTGCCAGAGTTTACGCCCCTGACGCCAACCTTTACGCCAGATGGGGCGCAGTTGGCGGAGAGCGGTGACATGCGCGGGGCTGCCGTGCAGCGCTATACTCTTCCTGACGACAAAACCTTTGTGGTCGCTCAGGGACCAGCCCTGCCTATTGACGTACCCGCCGAGGCTACCAAGCAGGAAACAGTGACGGTGCGCGGCGTGGAAGGCACCCTCGCTAGTGACGAGGCGGGCGGCCGCAGCCTGCTCACCTGGACAGAAGGGGAGTTCACCTTCTGGGTGGGCGGCGATATTTCCCCAGCGGACGCGTTGGCGGTGGCGGAGTCGCTGCAATAATAAACGTGGATTGTAGGGGCGGATAATCAACCGCCTCTACAGCCTCCAACCCCTATGAGCGAAACAATTAAACTAACATCCCTGGAACGACATTTCCAGCGGGGAGAAACGGCCGTAAAAGCCCTGCACGGCCTCGATCTGACAATTGCCCCTGGCGAATTTGTGGCCTTGGTGGGCCCTTCTGGTTCGGGTAAGTCTACGCTGCTCAACCTGCTGGGCGGCCTCGACCGGCCCACGGCAGGTGAATTGTGGCTTAACGGCACGCCGCTGCACAGCGTGGATGATGGGGCGCGCACGCGCCACCGCAAGGAGCAGGTGGGCTTCATTTTTCAGAGTTTTAACCTGCTGCCTCGGCTGACGGCCCTGGAAAATGTGGCCGTGCCGCTGATGCTGGCAGGTGTTCCCCGCGCGGAAAGAGAAGCTCGTGCCCAGGCTCTGCTAGAGCGGGTAGGGCTGGGTCACCGCCTGGACCATTACCCCACGGAACTTTCGGGCGGCGAGCAGCAAAGAACGGCCGTTGCCCGCGCTCTGGTCCATAATCCCGACCTTATCCTGGCTGACGAGCCCACCGGTAACCTCGACTCGGCTACTGGCGAGTCCATCATGTCCCTGCTGCAGGATCTCAACGAGGAGCAGGGCATAACCCTGGTAGTAGTCACCCACGATGCAGACGTAGCCTCCTATGCTGACCGCATTGTGCGCCTGCGCGACGGACAGATTGCGGAGATAGAGGATAGAGCTAGAGATAGAGGGCAGAAGGTAGCGGGTGAAGAAGCTTTGCGTAACAATGGTGCGCCCCCTTCCGGCAGTTTAACGGTGCAAGACATCATCCAGTCCGCTTTGCGTAACCTGGGGCGGCGACCGGTGCGCAACGTTTTGACAGCAGGCGGTGTTCTGATCGGCATTGTCACGCTGGTAGCCATGGTTTCCTTTGGTGTTGGCGTGCAGCGCGAGGTGCAGCGCAACTTCGAGACCATTGGCCTGGAGAATTTGTTTGTCAGCCCGCAGTTTGCCGAACCGGATGGCTTTGACCCCTTTGCTGAGCCAGAGGTGGAAACGCCGTTAAATCCGGCGGCAGTGGCAGAAATTACGGCCTTACCAGAGGTGGTCAGCGTGACGCCGGTGTTAAATCTGCCATCAGGCATGGATATCACCCTGACACGCGGTGAGATGAATCTGCCGGTGTTCATTTCCGGTGGCGAAGGCATGCCTTTTCGTTTTGGTCCGCCTGGGCGTTCGGACATGGTGGCGGGCACTGACCTGCTGCAGAATCAGTCCGGGGCAATTTTGCCCGTAGGGCTGGCCGACCAGCTATTGGCTGAGGGGGAAACTTACGACAATTTAATCGGCGAGCCCCTTCGGTTGACGGTGGCGCTGCCGCGGGGAGAATCGGCCGATTTCACAACCCGCGTGGTGGGAATTCAAGATGGCTTTTCGACACGCTCGCTGGATGTTGGGGTTGCGGAGCGGGAGGCCATGATTGCCTGGTGGTTTGACGACCCAGACTATTTGGACAGCCAGGGGTATGACCAGCTAATTGTGCGCACAACGGATTTGGCCGTGGTAACGGCCGTTACCGCCACACTGCGTGAAAAAGGTTACCAGGTGCAGTCCCTGGACGCTATTCTGGACGTAGCCAACCAGGTGCTTTCTTTGATGCAGGCCTTACTCGGTTCGGTAGGGGGGCTGGCTTTGCTGGTGGCTGCTTTGGGCGTGGCCAACACCATGATGATGGCCATTTACGAGCGCACCCGCGAAATTGGCGTGCTCAAGGCGCTGGGGGCGTCGGCTCGCGAAATCCGGCGCATGTTCACTGTGGAAGCAGCCATGATAGGCCTGATTGGCGGCTTTTTTGGCCTGATTTTTGGCACGCTTTTGGGGCGGTTGGTGGATTGGATTGGGCATCGCTTCCTGATTAACGAAGGCGTGACCGGGGTAGGGCAGTTGTCGGTTGTACCATGGTGGCTGGCTTTGGGATCGCTGGCTTTTGCCGCTCTCATCGGCATCCTGGCTGGGCTGTACCCGGCAGCGCGCGCTGCGAAGCTAGACCCGGTGACAGCTTTGCGGCATGAATAGTAGGGTCAGGTTTTAAACCTGGTCCTACCGTTATTTGTCCTTACTTCATCAGCGGCGTACCAGGGCCAGCACTCCCCCAACCAATGCTACAAGAATCCCTGCCAGCACAATGGCGAATTTGATAGCGGCACATATCCAGGCCAGCGGTGGCCAATAGGCTTGAGTTGAGCCCAACAGAAGCTGGATGAGGGCGAGGTTTTCCACGTAGTCCAGAGCGGCCGCCAGCCAAATGGCACGGGATAAGCCCCGCGCTAGTGATTGGCCAAAGCCGGGTAAGTGGGGAGCTGCCACAAGGCAGGCCAAACCAATTGCGGCGGCATAAACAGGCGGGTAGAGGAAGTCCAATCCCAGGCTGAGACCGGCGTACACTTGAGCACGAGCATCCCAAGAAGCGATAATGGCCTGGGCGTTGGCTACGCTGCCGGCAAATTCGTAAGTGAGAATGCCCCCAGGTGCAGCAGCGGTTTTGAGGGGCGCACCAATGACCTGCAAAACGGCCGTTAAAGCCACCGCCAGCCCAATGGCCAGCCACATTTGCCGCGTGCGATTAGTGGAAAGAGCTGTCATCTTTTCAATTACCAATTAGCAATTCATAAATCACAATTCATTATTCTGATATTGGTTCCCCACGCTCTTTAGCCAATAACTTCTCCAGCTTAGCCTTGGTTTCGCGCCAGGTAATCTTGGATAAGCCGAGCTTTTGGCGGATGTCGTCCTGTTCTTCGTTATTGCGGAAATCCCGCAAGGCAGATGCCCAGCGCAGGTTTTCAAAGGAAAGCAGGCCGCGTTCCAGCCCGGCATCGTCGCCAATGTCACGCAGAATGTATTCCAGGTTGCGCGGCGTGCAGGTGAAGAGTGTGTCGGGCGTTTCGTACTGCTCCAGATATTCATTCAGCACATCCAGCCATTCTGCTTCCAGGTACAGCTTGCGCTCTTTGTAGCGCAGGCGAGGGTTGGCGTAGCGCACAAACAGCATGGGCTGGTTGGGGTTACTGCGGTCAATGTGATTGGGCACAATGTTCATGGCTTCGCTTTTTTTGATGCCTGTTTTGAGCAGCAGGGTTAGTAAAAGGTGCGGACGGGCATCAGCTTTGCGAGGCGGCACGCCCTGCCGCCAGTTTTCCGATGCCTCAAGTGCTTTTTGAAGTTCGACCTCGCTGGGGACGATGGGGAGGGGGCTTTTGACGCTTTGCTGGATAACGGCCGTTGCTGGATCATTTGGCAGCACGCCAGCTTCATGCAGCCACTTAAAAAACACTTTAAGGGTTGTAACCCGCCGGGCATATGATTTGGGGCTGCAGGGCACGCCGCGCTCATTTAATAACCAGTTCAAAAAATCATTGAGATTTTGCGTGCTGATTCCCCCAATGGGCTGCCCAACTCCCAGGTACTTTCCTAGCAGCCGGACGTCACTGGCAAACGCTTTAACCGTGTTTAGGGCAAACCCCTCGTCGCGCATGTGCAGCTCAAAACGGCTTAGCGCTGCTTTAATTGATGCTTCTGCTGATAATGTGGCGCCTTCTTTAGCAGAATCCCCGGTGGGAAAGAGTCCTTTTTGCTTGTTTTCGCTCATCGCTCACTCTCCTGGCTTCGTGTAGTTACCCTCAAGATTAGAACATTTGGCCGACTTTGTCAAGATTGCTGTGATATTTTCTTTATGCTAGAATCGCGCTGCTTTAGGGGAAAATATGGTTTTCGAATATTAACTGTGTACCCCAGAGGTCAAAGCAGCATTTTGCTGCCATGGGGGGAGAGCCAATAACTTAGCACAAAGCGAGTGTTGCAGCCTCATGTTTGTAAACATAACCCTGGCCTCATGAAAGTAGAAATTGTCAGCATAGGCGATGATTTGTTGGTCAGTGATGTGTTGGACACAAACATTGCCCATTTATCCCGCAGCTTGCGGGAAATCCATGTGCCAATTACTTGCAAGGTAACAGTGGGCGATGATGTGGAAATGATCGCCGACGTCTTGCAAATTGCACTGAAGCGCGCAAATGTCGTGCTAACAATTAACAGCCTGCAAGAGGTGGAAAAACGAATAATTCCTGCGGCCATGAGCCGCCTTTTTGGGGATATGGCTGGTTTTACGGGTGACCTGACTTATTCGGTCATGGTGGACTCACGGCTGGTTCAACTGCCAGGGGTTTATATTGAAGAGCATGACGGATTAATTGTCTGCCTGCCACGCGACCGGCAAGAGATGTCATACGTGTTAGAAACGGCCGTACTGCCATATTTGCGGGCGAAAGCTCAGCAGGAAGCGACAAAAAAATCGGGTTGGAACCTGCTGCGGGCGGTGGGAGTCGTCGAAAGCAGCGTTCGTCTGCAGTTAGGCGATATGCCCCGTATTCCCGGAACCCGCATTACATACGATTCCTTTGCCGGTCAGACAAGTATTCGCCTTTGGGCAGAAGGAGAAACTGAGGAGCTTGTAGCCCAAAAGCTGGCTCTGTTGAAGCAGGGAGTTATGGAACGGCTGGGGGACCACGTATTTGGCGAAGAAGATGCTCGACTCGAACAAGTAGTCCTGCAATTATTGGTACAGAGCCAGACGAAATTGGTTGTGGCCGAATGTCATACGAACCACATCATATCGCAGACCCTTGACAACCAGCCTGACAGCGCCACTCAGGTGTTATTGTTACCTATTGAAAACTGCGTTGCGCTGGCTGAATATTTGCGTATTCCGCTTGAGAGTGATGATTTAACAAGATGGTGCCGCGAAGCAGCCACGCAGCTTCTCTATCAGAGCGACGCAGACTTGAGTTTGATGGTTTATAAAAATGTGACTCAGGGCGGGATTCAGGTTTTGGTGACTCTTGCTTCTGAAAGCGGGGTTTCAGTCACGCAGCGGTCATTTGGCGGTCACCCTGATAACATTGACCGCTGGGCATTTTCCCTTGGCATGACCCATTTGCGCCGCTGGCTGCGGGCCCATGCCTGAATTGGAGGATCAATAAATGAAGATAGGCATGGTGACAGCCTGCTATAAGCCGGTTTTGAACGGCGTTACGCGCATGGTCTCCCTCTACAAGCAAGAATTAGAAAAACTGGGTCATCAGGTAACGATTTTTACACTGGGAGACCCAGACCCGGCTGGCGAAGAAGCGGGAGTTGTGCGCTCGCCAGCTATCCCTGTTGGGTCGGGTTACTACTTCACCATGCGCTACACGCGGGAAGCGCAGGAACTGCTGGCAGAGATGGAGATTATCCACTGCCACCATTTGTTCATGAGCGTCGAAATGGCACACCGGTACGGCCGTTGCCCTATTGTGTACACCAACCATACCCGGTACGACCTCTATACAGGGGCATATGTCTCCATTCCTCAACCGGCTGCTGACGCCATCATGCGCCAGGTGTGGCCAGAATTCACAGATTTGGCAGACCTGGTCATCACCCCTTCGGATAGCGTGAGGCAAATTATGCTGGACTTTGGCGTGCAGCGACCTATTGTGGTGGTGGAGAACGGGGTGGATTTACGGCCGTTTCGCAATCCCCCACGCCCGTTTACTAAAGAATCCTTGGGCATCCCCGCCGAAGCAATTTTGCTTGTTTACGTGGGCCGCCTCTCGTCAGAAAAAAACCTGGAGGTACTTCTAGAACAATTTGCTGTAGCCCAGGAGTTGCTGCCCAAGCTGCACTTGCTGCTGATTGGCACCGGGACTATCCAGGACGAACTAGAGCTCATGGCGCAAGACCTTGGCATTTCCCCCCAGGTTCACTTTTCCGGAGCCATTGATTTTGCAGAAGTGCCCAACTATTTAGCTGCTGCAGACATGTTTGTAACAGCCTCCCAATCCGAGGTGCATCCTTTGACGGTCATTGAAGCTATGGCGGCGGGGCTGCCTGTTGTGGCTTCGTCATCGCCTGGTATCGTCGACACAGTACAATCGATGAAATCTGGACTGCTTACCAGCCAGCCGGAAAAAGGGTTGGCAGCAGCCATTGTCGGCCTGGCTTTGAATGAAGCCTTGCGACAGCAAATGAGCGCCAGCGCTCTCGAGGAAAGCAAGCGTTTTGATATCAGTAAAACGGTTACGCACACTGTGCAGCTGTATGAAGAACTTCGGAAAACGCGTCCCGATTTGCAGCGAGAAAACGCTCATGGCAAATGGCTGCGGAACTGGGAAAAATTCCAGCCGATGTTGGATCAGCTCGCTGGTTTGGTGCGTCCGCCGGAAACCTGGGACATGATGCTGCAAAGGATTTTGCCTGACAAGGAGAAGAAAGAAAGCGGGTTTTATGAGCAGTAAAGGGGGTAACGGCCGTAAACAGTTGGGTAATTGGGGTGAATCAGTCGCGGCCACCCATTTGGAATCCAAAGGTTACACAATTTTGCACCGCAATTGGCGCTGCGCACGCGGGGAAATTGACCTGGTTGCCCAGGCGGGAGAAGTGCTGGTCTTTGTAGAAGTCAAGACCAGGCGCGGGCGCAAAAGCGGTACGCCGGAAGAAGGAGTGACTGCGCAAAAAGCACGACGCCTCCTGGATTTGGGACAGCACTACCTTTTCGAAAACGACCTGGATGACGTGGAGTGGCGCGTAGACCTGGTGGCTGTTGAGCTGGATGGTCACGGGAAGTTACTGCGGTGTGAGCACATTCCCAATGCGGTTTTGGGATGGTAAGCAGATAAGCAATCTGCTCCCCGCTGCCCACTTCTAGTTCTTGTGGGGCAGACAGCAGTGGGCAAAACGGCCGTTTCCCTGCAGTTAGCCTCGGCATTTAACGGCGAAATTGTCTCTGCCGATTCCCGGCTTTTTTATCGGGGAATGGATATTGGCACAGCCAAACCAACGCCTACCGAACGTGGGCAAGTACGACACCATCTAATCGACATTTGCCAGCCCAATGAAACGCTGACCCTTGGCGAGTACCAGGATTTGGCGTATGCTGCCATTGAGGAAATTCAGCGAAGAGATAAGCTGCCCATACTGGTGGGCGGAACCGGGCAATATGTGCAGGCGGTGGTAGAGGGTTGGGGCATTCCCCGCGTCCCACCACAGCCCGCATTGCGCAAGGCGCTGGCCAGACTGGGTGGTAGATTTGCTGGCCCGCTGGTTAACGGTGCTGGATCCGGTGGCCGCCGCCAAAATTGAACCACGCAACGTGCGCCGCGTCATTCGCGCATTGGAAGTAACCCTGGTAAGCGGCAGGCCTATTTCGGAGCTGCAGCGCAAGCTGCCCCCGCCTTATGACGTGAAGGTGATTGGCTTGCGGCGTGAACGGGCAGATTTATATGCGCGGATAGACCGGCGTATTGAAGATATGATGGTGGCAGGGCTGCTGGATGAGGTGAAAGCGCTGCGTAATGCGGGATACGGCCGTTCCTTACCGGCCATGAGCGGTCTGGGCTACCGGCAGCTTTACGCCCATCTGGATGGTGAGATGACGCTGCCGGAGGCTGTGGAACGCATTAAGTTTGAGACGCACCGTTTCGCCCGCCAGCAAAACACCTGGTTTCGCGCTGACGACCCGGCCATTACCTGGTTTGACATGGGTGAGGAAGGGGTGGAAACGGCCGTTTTGAACTTTGTACACAAATGGCTGGGATAGGGTAGAACATGCAAGTCTCAAGTTACAAACCAACAAATCAACCATCCATCCAACCAACAAACAAACCTGCCAACTCCCCCCTCTTTCAAGTTGGTTCTGTTCCCGTTTACGGTGACGTGATCCTGGCTCCAATGGCGGGATATTCCGATGTTCCCTACCGGGCGCTGTGCCGCGCTTACGGTTCGGCCATGCATTACACGGAATTTGTGCCGGCAGAGTCGCTGCTGGGTAAGCGCAGCCACAATCGTTTTTGGCAGCGGTTGGACAAACAGCCCGATGAATACCCCATGGTTTTCCAGATATTTGGCAACGACGCGCAAAAGATTTTGCAAGCTGCCCAAAACATCCTGGACCTGGAGCCGGACATTATTGACGTGAATATGGGCTGTTCAACGCGCAAGGTGAGCGGGCGCGGGGCGGGCGTGGGCATGATGCCCCGACCAGAATTGGTAGCAGATACGTTTCGCTTGCTGTCGCAGCATTTGCCTGTGCCGGTAACGGGCAAAATACGGCTGGGCTGGGACGCCGACCAGCGCAATTTTCTGCAGATTGGGCAGATAATGGTGGACAATGGTGCGGCGCTCATTGCTATGCACGGCCGTACCAAGACGCAAAAATATGGCGGCCAGGCAGATTGGGATGCCATCGCCGCGCTGAAACAAGCGGTGCCTGTGCCCGTCATTGGCAATGGCGACGTGCAGTCAGCAGCGGACATTGAGCGCATGAAGGCGCATACCGGCTGCGACGCGGTGATGGTGGGCCGGGCGGCCATTGGCAATCCCTGGATATTTGCGCGGCAAGACAAAGCCGACCTGCCCTTTTCCGATGTGGCCATGGCCATTAGCCAGCATTTGCGGGAAATGCTAGCTTACTACGGCAATCCCCACGGTTTGGTTGTGTTTCGCAAGCATTTGAAGCAGTATCTAGCGGACTTTGACGTGCCGGAAGCGAGGCTGATGGGGATGCTGAAAACAACCGATGTTGATGCTTTTTTACAGGGGCTGGCAGCGGTAGAAACGGCCGTTTCTCCTCTTCAAAACGCTTATAACTTTGCTTGACATGGCAACCTCCTCTGGTATAATTCCGTTCGCTGTTCCTCAGTAGCTCAATGGCAGAGCATGCGGCTGTTAACCGCAGGGTTGTTGGTTCGAGTCCAACCTGAGGAGCCAGAGAGGCGGTAGACGAAAGTCTGCCGCCTTTTTTAATTTCAGGAATCAGATTTTTGGGTGTCAACTGGTAACTGTTCAGGTATCATGACATCTAATGCCAAAGCACCTAAACCTTTGGTACGGACAACAAGGAGACCAAACCCATGAAAAGCTATAAACCAGTAGCCCTCATCATTCTCGATGGATGGGGGATTCGTGAAAATGCGGCGGGCAATGCCGTGGTGCTGGGGAATACCCCCAACTATGACAAGTGGAATCGGGAACTTGAGCGCAGTGTGTTGGACGCTTCTGGCGAGGGTGTAGGCTTGCCTGAAGGCCAGATGGGCAACTCGGAGGTGGGGCATCTGAATCTGGGCGCGGGGCGCATTGTGTATCAAGACCTGACGCGCATAAACCTGGCGATTCGGGATGGATCGTTTAGCAAAACCCCGGCATTGGTGGAAGCCATTGAATCGGCTAAAAGCAAAGGGGGCAAGGTGCATGTCATTGGGCTGTTTGGCCCGGGCGGTGTGCACAGCCACAGCAACCACATGTATGCCATTTTGGATATGGTGAATGCCCATGACTTGCAGCCCGTGCTGCATCTGATTACCGATGGTCGGGACACGCCGCCGGAAAGCAGCGAAGATTTCCTGGTGGCATTGGAAGCATACCAGGAGAAAAACCCGGTCACGGTGGCGTCAGTTAGCGGCCGTTACTACACCATGGACCGCGACAAGCGCTGGGCGCGCACGCAGATGGGGTATGAAGTGATTGCCAATCACCAGGGACACGAAGGCAGAACGGCCGTTACCGCCCGTGCCGCCATCGAACAATCCCACGCTGAAGGCGTGACCGATGAGTTTATTTTGCCCGCAGCCATTGATACCGGCGACCGTGACGTAACCATCCAACCGGGGGACAGCCTGATCTTCTACAACTTCCGCGCCGACCGCATGCGCCAGCCGGTGGCCATTTTTACGGATAAAGGGTTTGACGGGTTTGAACGGCCGTTTATCGACGACCTCTTCATTGTGACCATGACCAGCTACGAGGATGATTTTCCCGTCCACGTGGCCTTTCCCGAACAGGAAATCACCAATACGCTGGCGGAGGTGCTGAGCAAGCAGGGATTGAAGCAGTTCCATGCTGCCGAAACCGAAAAATACGCCCACGTCACCTACTTTTTTAATGGCGGCGTCGAGACCATGTACGAGGGTGAATCGCGCCACCTGGAACCTTCTCCCAAAGTGCCCACCTATGATTTGCAGCCGGAAATGAGCGCTTATCCGCTGACAGAAGCTGTGCTCAAGCGCATTCAGGAACACGACGATGACTTTATCCTGGTGAATTTTGCCAACCCGGATATGGTGGGACACACCGGCGTGCTGGAAGCAGCCATCAAAGCAGTGGAAGCGGTGGATGAGTGCGCCGGGCGGCTTGTGGAAGCTATTGTTGCCAAGGGTGGCGTGGCCTGCGTCACGGCCGATCACGGCAACTGCGACCGCATGATTGACCTGTATACGGGCAAGCCCCACACCTACCACACCACGCAGCCGGTGGCTTTCTTTGTAATTGGTCATGATGGTTACTTGAATATGAATCCACGGGGCATTCTGGCCGACGTATCGCCAACAATTTTGGAACTGATGGGTGTTGCACAGCCCGCAGAAATGACGGGAAAGAGTTTGATTGAGCATAGTGGGAAGTAAGAGGGACGAGTACACTGAGAATTTATATGTGAATCTTTGTGTCTTCTCTGCGCTCTCTGTGCTCCTAACGGAGTGAGTATGCAAAACGGCAACGCTTTTCTGGCTTTTGTGGAGGAGGCCAGCGCTTTCTTGCAGAAGTTACAGGTGATTGATTATTACCAGGAACCGCTGCCGGGGGAGGTGGATGAGCGGTTGGCGGCGATGGTAGACAGGCTGATGACGGCCACGACGGCAGAACGAGAACGGTTCCAGCAGACACTGGCACCCGGGCAGCGGTCGCTGTTTGGCATTTTTGCGCATCGGGCGGCGACATTGGCCATGCGGTACAAGGATCGGAATTGGCTGCTGCGTGGTTTGGTGGGAACGGCCGTTGCCAACTACACCATTCCCCCCAAGCGCAATGTAGACGTGGGATTGGCCGTTTTTCACCACGTAGCCCGCAAGCTGAGTGTAAACACCGTGGATATGTTTGATAAAGCAGCAGAATATGGCGGGGAGGCCATCGCTGCGCACTTACGCGTTTTTGGCCGCCGCTCCGACGTGCGCCTTACCAGCTTCGGCTGGCAAGAAGTTAAAACACCAGAGGGCGTCAAGTACCAGTTTTCCTGGTAATAAAGGGGTGCGTTCTTTCAATTAGAAAGTGGGTTGCTCGCTGATTGTTTTGCAGCTATTTATTTTGTAAGTAGACGATGAGGTAACCATGCGCATCATGCTGGCCGGTGGTGGGGATGCCACGGACTCGCGGCCATTGGACGAGCAGTTTGCCAACTGGCTGCCCGCTGGAGGCCGCCTGCTCTACTGGCCTTTTGCCCTGCGCGGTTCTGGTCGCTCCTGGTCTGCTTGTTATGCCTGGATTCGCGAGGTATTTCAGCCGCTGGGCTGCGAGAAAATTGAAATGTGGACAGACCTGACCGCTCATGATCCTTATGAATTGTTGCGGTTTACGGCCGTTTACCTGGGCGGTGGCAACACGTTTTTGCTGCGCCACGAGCTGCACCGCAACGGGTTTGATCACGCCCTGCTTGGTTTTGCTGGAGCGGGAGGAATGCTCTACGGCGGCAGTGCTGGCGCAATCGTGCTGGGCAGCGACATCATGACTGGTGCGCACTTAGACGAGAATGAGGTGGGTTTGTCTGACACTTACGGGCTGAATTTGGTTATGGGTCATGCAGTTTGGTGCCATTATCAGGCGGAAGATGACGAATTGATTCGCGCCTATGTGCAGCAAACTGGCTGGCCCGTGCTAGCCCTTTCGGAACGAGCGGGAGTGGCGCGAATAAACGGCCGTTTACGTTCCGTAGGCTACGATCCCGCGTATCGCTTTGACCTGCAGGGCAAGCTGCCTCTTTGAGCTTGACATCCCCGGCGAGAGCATGGTAATATGCCGCCATGACGAAGTTGTCGAACCACTTAACTCTCTGGAATGCATATTGCCAACCTATGGAAATGGGCATTGGTTGCGATCAACCATGGGTGATTCCAGCGTGGGAGACAGCGGAGGTTTAGACGTCAAATATACCATTCTGAACTTGTTTTCCAGAGACGCGGTGAATCACCATCGCGTCTTTTTTTGTTTTAGCTCGGGGATGAGAGGTAGCATAACTCCAATCTCAAACCTGAGGGCAGGAGGTGATGGTATGAATGTTAGTGAAAACGACCGTTCTGCTGTGATGGTGCGGGGCTTGGCCAAGCAGTTTCAGTTGAAACAGAAAGCGCCAGGGCTGGCTGGCAGCCTGCGGGCGATGTGGAAACCAGAAATGAAGGAGATTACGGCCGTTTCCGGCGTAGAGTTCACCCTGGAAGAAGGGGAGCTGCTGGCCTTCATTGGTCCCAACGGCGCCGGCAAGTCCACCACGATCAAAATGCTCACCGGCATTCTCTTTCCCAGTGCCGGAGAAGCCACCGTTCTGGGCTATACGCCCTGGAAAGATCGGCGGCAGCCTGGCATACCACATTGGCTCTGTTTTTGGGCAAAAGCCGCAGCTCTGGTACCACCTGCCACCGGAGGATACCTTTCGCCTCTTTGCGCGCATTTACGAGCTGGACATGCATGCCTACCAGAAAACGACGTGATTTCCTGGTGGACGCTTTCCAGATTGAGCATCTGCTGCAAACCCCGGTGCGCAAGCTGAGTCTGGGGCAGCGCATGAAGTGCGAGATAGCCGCTTCGCTGCTGCACAGCCCGCGCATCATCTTTCTGGACGAGCCGACCATTGGTCTGGACGTGGTGGCCAAGCAGCAAATCCGCGATGCCATCCGCTACCTCAATGAGAGCGAAGACGTGACCATATTCCTTACCAGCCACGACGCCGGCGACGTGGAAAGCCTGTCTAAGCGGGTGATTGTCATCAATCACGGCCGTCTCATTTTCGACGACCGCACATCTGTGCTGAAGCGGCAGTACCTGACGCGCAAAATCATTGACGTGCGTTTTGCCGAGGGGCTAAACGGGGAATTTTCGCTGCCGGGGGTCACGATTTTGAAGCAGGGTACCTACGGCGTGAAGCTGGAGTTTGACAGCCACCAGGTGCCGGTAGAGCAGGTGGTGCAGCAGGTTATGGCCACCAAACCCTGCCAGGACATCAATATTTCTGATCCGCCGCTGGAGGAGATTATTCGGGAGATTTATCAGGAGAGATAGAGGAGAGAGATAGAGGTAGAGTGGGGGAGCGACTTGTTCTCTATCCCTACACGCTACACTCTGTCTCTAACAAAAAATGTTTACTCAAATCCGCGCAACGACTACAAAATATGGGGCCATTACGCTGACAAATTTGCAGAATCAGTTGGCTTACGCTTGGGATGCAATCAGCCGTTCGGTGCTGATTGTGATGTTTATGTTCATTTTTGTGCAGTTGTGGACGGCCGTTTACGAAACGCGCCAATCGCCAGAAATTGCCGGGCTGACCCTGGCCAATACCATCTGGTATTTCTTGCTGGCCGAGGTGGTGGAGCTGGGCAAGTTCCGTCATGACCAGGTAATTTCGGATGAGGTGAAGGATGGTTCTATCGCTTACACGCTGGTACGGCCGTATAACTACCTGCTCTATCACTTTGCCAACGGGCTGGGGGAAACGGCCGTGAAAATGGTCCTTATCTTCTTGTTGGGCGCGCCTGTGGCCATTTACTATGCCGGACTGCCCACGGTCAATTTGCTTTATCTGCCGCTGGTGTTGTTGGTCATGGGGCTGGGGCTGGTCATCGACTTTTGCATGGCCAGCATGATTGGTCTGATGGCCTTTGTGATGGAAGATACCTTTTCACTGCGGCTCATCTACCAGAAACTCATATTCATATTAGGCGGCTTACTGATTCCTGTGGACTTTTTGCCGGATTGGTTGGAGCGCATTGCCCGCCTGCTGCCCTTTAGCCTGACCACCTATGCCCCGGCCAGGCTGTTTGTGACCTTTGAATGGGAGCTTTTTAGACAGATTTTACCGCTGCAATTACTTTGGCTGGCAGTTTTGGCCTTGCTGCTGTTTGCCCAATACCGTTGGGCAGCGCAGCGGCTGGCGGTGAACGGCGGGTGAACCAGTATTCAGTAATCAGCCTCTGAATACTGCATACTGATAACTGGTTTTGGAGGTAGCATATGAAGCAGTTAAAGGCAGAACTAACCTTTTTACGAGCATTAACGGCCGTAAACCTCTCCTCGGCCATGGAATACCGCGCCAGCTTCATCACCCAAATTTTGGGGATGTTCATCAATAACGGCATCTACTTTATCTTTTGGCTCATCTTCTTCCAGCAGTTTGGCGATGTGCGCGGATACCAGATGGATGACATCTACTTGCTTTTTGCCATTGTCGCTTTTGGCCATGGCATTGGCTACATGTTCGCCGCCAACACCGGGGCTAACCTGGCCTATCTCATTGCCCAGGGGCGGCTGGATTACTATTTGGTGCTGCCACGAAACCTGCTGGTGCACGTTATTTTCTCGCGCATGAGCGTGTCTACCATTGGCGACGTCAGTTTTGGGCTGGTAGCTTATCTCTTTACCGGTCGTTTTCACCCATTGGAGATTCTTTTATTCCTGGTGGCCAGTTTGTTGGCCGGGCTGGTATTTGTCGGCTTTTTGCTCATTGTGGGGTCGCTGGCCTTTTTTATGGGCAATGCCCGCTACTTCAGCGCGCAAATGTCCAATGCGGTTTTGACGTTTTCACTATACCCGAACACGTTATTTTCTGGCGCGGCTCGTTTATTGCTGTTTACGCTAATTCCAGCAGGGTTTATTGGTGCGGTTCCGGTGGAGGTGGTAAAGAACCGCAATGGTTTACTGTTACTCGGATTAGTTGGCGCTGTTTTAGTGATGTGGGGCGTGGGAACGGCCGTGTTCTATGTTGGGCTTCGTCGTTACGAGTCCGGGAGTGCCCTAAATGTGAATATTTAAAAGGTGGGGTGCAGCAGTAAAACTCTTTTTATCCCTGCCGACCGGTGATGTAAGATTCGGTAAGTTCCTTTTTGGGATTGGTAAATATATTGCCTGTCTCCCCAAATTCAATTAAGCGGCCTAACCAAAAGAAACCAGTCCAATCAGAGGCACGAGCAGCCTGCTGCATGTTGTGGGTAACAATCACAATGGTGTAATTTTCTGACAAGCGGCGCATCAGGTCTTCAATATGAAACGTAGCCACTGGGTCCAATGCTGAGCAAGGTTCATCCATCAGGATGATCTCAGGTTGGACGGCAATTGCCCGGGCAATACACAACCGTTGCTGCTGCCCAGGATTAAGGTTCAATGCCGATTCGTGCAGCCTGTCCTGGACTTCGCCCCAAAGCACAGCTCCTTTGAGGCTTTCTACCACCAGGTCCTCAAGCTGGCTGCCATTGGCCATGCTTAAAACCCGTGGACCGAAAGCAACATTGTTGTAAATACTCTGAGGAAAAGGGTTGGGTCTTTGAAAAACCATTCCTACGCGGTGTCGCAGATCCACGACATCCACGTCGTCATCGTAAATATTCTTTCCATCTAGCAGAATCTTTCCTTCTGCCCGAGTTCCTGAAATGGTTTCATTCATGCGGTTTAGCGAGCGCAAGAACGTGGATTTACCACACCCTGAAGGGCCTATGAGTGCGGTAATTTGGTTTGTGCGAATCGGCAAATTCAGGTCAATTAGCGCCTGAAAATCTCCATAAAAAAAATTAAATTTCTGAACCTCAATTTTGTTATCCATAAAGGCTATCCAAAACGCCCCGTGACGTAATCTTCAGTTCGTTTGTCTTTAGGGTTCACAAATATACGAGTTTGGTCCCCAACTTCGATAATTTCGCCATCAAGAATAAAGGCAGCCTGATCGGTTACCCTTGCTGCCTGCTGCACACTATGTGGCACCATAATGATGGTATATTCTTGCTTCAATTCATAAAGAGATTGCTCTACCAACGCCGTTGAAATAGGGTCTAATCCAGACGTGGGATTGTCTAACAAAATAATTTCTGGTTTCAGGGCTAGGCTCCGGGCAATACACAACCGCTGCTTTTGCCCCCCAGATAATGCGAAGGCAGAATCGTGCAAGCGGTCTTTAACTTCATCCCAAAGAGCGGCTTGCCGCAAGGAGATTTCCACCCTTTCATCTAGTGTTTGTGAGTCTTTAATGCCAGCCATACGCAAACCATAAACGAGGTTTTCAAATATTGACCCCGGCAGTGGGGTAGGAATGGCAAATACCATGCTTATTCTCCGGCGAAGTTCAAATACGTTAATGCTGCGGGAGAATATGTCTTGACCATCGACCTGAATATTCCCATCTCGCCGGGCATCAGGTAGTAGGTCGGATAGGCGGTTGAGAAGTCTGAGCAACGTACTTTTGCCGCTGCGAGAAGGACCAAAAATGACAAATATCTGGTTGGGTTGAATCTGGAGGTTAACGTTACGCAGTGCCTGCGTACCATCGCCGTAGGTGAAAGAAAGATGCTCGATGCTTAATTTAGCGGGCATGATTAATTTCTGAAGGTTACCACTGCCGCCGCCGCCTCATAATTGAGCGTAGAACGGTGGCTGTGAGAGTGAGCGATAAAACGATCAGCAGTAATACCAGTGCGGTGCCATATTGGATTTGCAAAGGCATTCCCGGAACCTGAGTAGAGATGACATAGAGGTGGTAAGGTAAAGCCATGGATTGATCAAATATGGATTTAGGAAGCTCTGGCAAATAAAAAGCGGCAACAGTGAATAAAATGGGCGCTGTTTCACCGGCTGCGCGGCTGAGCCCCAAGATGATGCCGGTGATGATTCCAGGAAGGGCATGGGGCAACACTTGACTGCGAATTGTCTGCCAACGGGTTGCGCCTAAGCTAAGGCTGACGATGCGAAACTCTTGGGGAACAGAAAGAATGGCCTCTTCGGCGGTGCTGATGATGACTGGCAGCGTCATGATGCCAAGGGTCAGAGAGCCAGCCAGAATAGAAGTCCCAAAGTTTAGAAAGAGGACAAACGCGCCCAGGCCAAAGAGACCGTAAACGATGGAGGGAATCCCGGCAAGATTGACGATGGCGAGCCTAATGATGCGGGTGAATTTGTTGTCTGCAGCATACTCAGCAAGATAAATGGCGGCACCAATGCCTAGTGGTATGGCGGCAACGGCCGTTCCCAAGGTGAGGAAAAGTGTTCCCAAAATAGCGGGTAATAGCCCCCCTTCGGTCATGCCATTACGCGGCGGTTGCGTCAAAAATTCCCAATTCAGGGCGCCCAATCCCCTGGACAAAAATAAAAAGCAGAACCAGGAAAACCGGCAAAATGACGATGAAAGCCACGCCAGTAATAATGGCTGACGCTAATTTTTGAGATTGCTGCCGGGTCATAGCTGTGCTCCTCGCCGGCTGCGGCCGCCACCCCCGACAAACCGTGTGGCCAAAGAATTGACAATAAAGGTAATTATAAAGAGCACAATCCCAATGCCAAAAAGGACGTTGTAGTGCAGGCTGCCCTGAGCAACCTCACCCATTTCGGCAGCGATGGTAGCCGTCATGGTGCGCACCGGTTGGAAGATGAAACCGTCACTGAGGGATGGTATATTGGCCGCATTACCAGTGACCATCATCACGGCCATGGTTTCCCCAATCGCCCTTCCGATGCCTAACATGATGGCAATAACAATACCTGAGCGGGCGGCAGGCAGCACAACCCGCCAAATAGTTTGCCATTTGGTAGCACCAATAGCTAATGCACCGTCACGGTATTCTTTGGGGACTGCATACAGGGCATCTTCCGTAATGCTGATAATGGTTGGCAAGGACATATACGCCAAAATGAGGGAGCCGGTGAAAGCTGTCAGGCCGGTTGGTGCGCCAAGATTTTGTACAATAGGCGCCAGGGCAACCCACCCCAAAAAGCCTAAAACGATGGAGGGAATACCGGCCAGCACTTCGATGAGTGGCTTGAGGATTTCTCGCTGCCAGGGAGGGGCAAATTCACCCAGGTAAACGGCCGTAGTCAGACCGAGTGGTACAGCAATGAAAACAGCTCCAACGGTTACCAACAGCGACCCGATCAGGAGCGGCGTCAAACCATACAATTCTTCAATCGGATACCATCTTCGGCCAAAGAGAGTGGTTGTGGGCACCTCATAAAACATGGGTGCACCCTCTTTGACCAAAAAAATGAAAATGAGGGTGATGATGATGACAGCCGAGATGCCAGAGAATCCTATCAGACCTTCAATGATGGTTTCTGGCCAGTTTCTCTCTCTGGTTTGTATGTGTGGTAAGGGCTTATCTTGTGTTTCCTGTGTGTTTTCGTAAGTAGCCATGAGAGTACTCTTCAGCTTACTGTTGTGTGTCCGGTAAGGGAACAAAACCTAGCTCCGCGACAATCGCTTGGCCTGTAGGGCTTAAAATCCACCCTAGGTACTCGGCTAATGAACCTTGTGGTTCACCCGCAGTGTACATGAACAAGTTTCTTGCTAATGGATAAGCGCCGCTTGACGCAGTTTCTACTGTGGGCAATACAAAGGGGCTTTCTGCGTTAGCGGCAACGGCGAGCACTTTTTCATGGGCAGGATCAACGTACCCCAGCCCATCGTAGCCAATGGCGTTTGGGTTTCGCCGCAGTTCGCTGGTAATGCCTACGGAAGAGGGCATGAGTAAAGTTTGGGGAGCAAATATATCTGAGTTATCTGATTCCCCCTTGCGCACAACCTCTTCCAAAAAATAGACGTGGGTACCAGAGTTGGTCTCCCGGGAAAGCAGGACAATTTCTGCATCCTTCCCCCCAACGGCACTCCAATTGGTGATACGACCTGTGTAAATGTCTGCGAGCTGGTCAATTGTCAGCTCATTAATCGGATTGTCTGGGTGGAGGATGACGGCCAACGCATCAATAGCTACGACATGCTCAACGGGTTCAATGCCATTGGCTTGCGCTTCCTCAATTTCACCCTCTTTCATGGCCCGGGAAGCATTGGCAATGTCAACGGTTCCATTGATTAATGCGGCGATGCCAGTGCCTGAGCCGCCACCGGTCACGGCAATGGACACAGAGGGTTCCACTATGCGGTATGCCTCTGCCCAGGCCAGGGCGATGTTGACGAGGGTGTCTGACCCTTTGTTTTGGATGGCTTTTTGGTCTGTGGTGGAAACGGCCGTTTCATTACCACTCTCTGGCTCTTTATTGCAAGCTACCGCCACGAGAAGAATGGAAAACAAGAACAGCAATAAAAAAAGCTGTTTTAATGAATCACGTGGTGCGAAATTAATTGTTATCGCTCCCCGTTTCTGTGAATTACCACAAATAACTTTCTTCATTATTGTTTCGATGATGCCCTAAAAATACCTTGAGCATTGTACTGGACAGGGGAAATGTTAACAAACCTTTGTTGTTAACGTTTTGTTAACAACCTCTAAGATGACGACGTTAACAAAAAAACCTCCTGACTCTGGGAATGTTAAACAACTGTTTACTAAACCATTACAGCACCTTAACAGATTGCGCCTTCATCGTTAAAGATTGGCCGGTAAACTCCTCACAGTTAAATTAACAACGGAGAAAATGCGTAGTCCTTCAGGCTGCGCGTTATTTTTTCCAGGTCAATTGCAACACAGTGAGGAGAAAAATTCATGCAAAAGTACATCATTGCTTTATTCCTATTATTAACAATTAGTATGGCAGCATGCGGGGGCAACACGAACGAACCGCAGTTGATAACTGAAACAATTCAGGTCACCCGGGCTGTTGAACAAGCTGGAAACGGCACAGAAGCTGAAGATACAACAGATGGCATTTCGGAAACGGCCGTTGTATCAGGTGAATCAACAACTTTACCGGCAGTCGATCCCTTGTCAATTAGTGGAGACATCGTCACGGCCGGCAGTTCTACGGTTTTCCCGTTGGCGGAGAGGATGGCAGAACGTTTTGAGGATGAAGGATACGCCGGAACCATCACCATTGACAGCATCGGCAGCGGTGCTGGATTCGAGCGCTTCTGCGTGGCCGGAGAGAGCGACGTGGCAAATGCCAGCCGCCCAATTCGGGACAGCGAAATTGAGAGCTGCCTGGCCATTGGCCGCGACCCAATCGAATTCCGCATTGGCACGGATGCCCTGGCGGTGGTGGTGAGTGCGGAAAACGACTTCGTGTCAAATGTGACTCTAGAACAGTTAGCGGTCATCTTCTCCACGGCCGAAACCTGGGCTGACGTTGATCCCTCCTGGCCAGCCGAGTCCATCTTACGCTACATTCCGGGCACGGACAGCGGTACCTTCGACTACTTTGTCGAGGAAGTGTTCGATGAAGATCAGAACCCGATTTTGGCAGCTTCCAATCTGGAACTAAGCGAGGATGATAACGTGCTGGTGCAGGGTATCCTGGGCAGCCCCTATGCCGTCGGTTTCTTTGGTTATGCCTATTACTCCGAAAATGCCAATACACTGAAAATTCTGGCTATCGAGGGCGTGGAAGCTAATACTGGCAACGTAGATAACAATTCTTATCCATTAGCCCGCCCGCTATTCATGTACAGTACAACCAACATTATGCAGGAGAAACCACAGGTTTCAGCGTACCTGAACTTTGTACTGACTTACGTGAATGAAGAGGTAGTGGATGTGGGGTATTTCCCGGCTAGTACGGAGGCTTTAAACCAGGCTAAAACCGCTTGGTTGAATGCCAACAACTAAAAGCCAACACACTTGGAAAACCATTCAACCAAACATTCTGTCAAAATTGAAATAGAAGGATTTGGAGAGGGAAATTAACCCTCTCCATTTCCATGTCTAGGCATTAGGTGGGAAGTTGAGGAGCAAATTAATGGGTAATGCAGTGCTTTCTAAAAACGCAGAAAGGGCCGTAAACAAAGATCCCCTTACCGTAGACTTGTCTAAGCGTCCCAAAATAGGCGAAATTTTTATACAAGGATTTCTTTTTTTTTGTGGGGCCATTTCCATTCTAACAACTATTGGGATTGTGTATGAATTAGGAAAAGAGGCACTTCTGTTTTTTGGTACAGAAGGGGTCACTTTTGGTGAGTTTCTAACCGGCTCGAAATGGCAGCCAGCAATTGGACAATTCGGGATTTGGTCTTTAATGTTAGCCACCTTGGTGACAAGTGCAATAGCAATGTTAGTGGCTTTGCCTTTGGGTCTAATGACCGCGATTTACTTGAGTGAGTATGCTTCAGCACGGGCGCGAAACACATTGAAGCCTATCTTGGAGGTGCTGGCCGGCGTCCCCACGGTGGTTTACGGTTATTTCGCTTTAACGTTTATGACGCCTTTGCTGCGCTCGATTTTTGGCGATGGGATCGTGCAGATTTTTAATACTGCCTCGGCGGGCATTGTGGTAGGGATTTTGATTATTCCACTGGTAAGCTCGATGAGTGAGGATGCTTTGCACGCAGTGCCACAGTCTTTGCGCAATGCGGCTTACGGTTTGGGGGCGACGAAACTGGAAACGGCCGTTAAAGTTGTTCTGCCCGCAGCACTTTCGGGAATTACGGCCGCTTTTGTTGTTGCCATTTCCCGGGCCATTGGTGAAACCATGGTTGTGGCCATTGCCGCAGGGGCGGGGCCGCGTAACTTTGAGTGGAACCAGATCTTTACCGATTTCTCGGCCACTCCCTTTAACCCCTTTACGTCAGCCGAGACCATGACTGGACATATTGTGCGGATCAGCGGCGGCGACCTGAGTTACGACTCGATAGACTACAACAGCATATTTGCGATTGGCCTGATGCTTTTCGCCATTACCTTCAGTCTGAACTTGCTTAGCCGGCGGATTGTGGCTCGTTTCCGGGAGGTGTATGAATAATGACTCCTGATCCTTCCATTTACCCAGAAGGGGATGCATTACAAGGGCAAATTGCCGTACGACACCGCAAGGGCACGGTTTGGCGGTCCCTATTCTTGTTGGCGACGATTACGGCTATTGTGGTTTTGCTGGCATTGCTCTACAACATTGTCAACAGTGCTTTTGGGCTGGTGGCCGTGCAAAATCAGGTCTCTCCCGACAGCCTGGTATTGGTTGTGGAAGAGGCGCAGATGCTTAGCGCGGAAAACCTGACCACCAGCGAGGATGACAATGAACTGGCCGCAGGCATTACCAGTGATGCTAATGGTATCGGTTTTTTTGGCTACGCTTATTTCAAAGAAAACAGCCAAACCTTAAAAGCGGTAGCTGTAAATGGCGTGGCTCCTGCGGCAGAAACGGCCGAAAATGAGACCTACCCCCTGGCCCGCCCCCTTTTTATTTATACCACTGCCGACGTTATGGCCGAAAAGGGGCAAGTCGGGGCATTTGTCAACTATTATCTGACTCACGTCAATGAAGAAATTGAAGACGTTGGCTATTTTCCGGCCACAGTCCAGGGTATAAACAGTGCTCGTGTACGTTGGCTGGAGGCTAATGGATTTGACCCCAACGAGGGGCGCTGGGTTTCTATCAGCCCGGAGGGCATTGGTGGCACCATTAATGTGGTGGGTAGTTCCACCGTATTTCCGGTCACCCATCGAATAGCTGAACGCTTTCAGGCTGATGGCTTTCAAGGCACAGTGAATGTGCAAAGCATCGGCAGCACGGCTGGTTTTGCGGCTTTTTGTGAAGACGGTACGGCCGATATCGTTAATGCTAGCCGCGAAATCACCCTGGCTGAGTTTGAGGCTTGTCGGGAAATCGGCCGCGAGCCCATTGAAACTGATTATTGGTACCGATGCTTTGGTGGTAGTAACGAATCCGGCGAATACCTTTTTAACAGACGTTTCGCTGGATGAATTACGCCAAATGTTTACCACTGCCAGCACCTGGCAAGATGTGCAGGCAAGCTGGCCTGCTGCAGCCGTTCAACGGTATATCCCTGGTGCAAATAGCGGTACGCTGGATTTCTTTGCCAGCACCGTGTTTAATGAGGAACTGGCCGATTTGCCGAAAGAAGAGCTGGTAAATATTTTAGCCGCCACCGTTTCCACCGGTTTAGGGCGGCGCCTGGAACGGGACCAACGCTTTTATGAAGACAGCTTCGTGTTTGAAGATCCGGCTCTTTGGGCTGAAGTATGTGCCGGTGAGGAACCCCCAAGTGGGTGTACTTTACCTGCCCGTACGCGGGAAGAGGTTTATGGGCTGGTTGTTGAGCGCGTGGTTGTTCCAGAAGTGGTGCAAACCTGGTCGTTAGTCGATTCGATTTTCCGGCGCAATGAAGTGCTTGCAGAGGCTGAAATTCAACATCCCAAAGCAGAAATGGAATTCCGTTCCTGGCTAACGCCACAATTTATCGTAAGCCCACAATCCAGTAACCCGGAACTTGCAGGCGTGCGCACAGCGATAATGGGTTCTCTGTGGGTTATTCTGATCACAATTTTGTTTTCGTTCCCAATCGGCGTTGGGGCAGCCATTTATCTGGAAGAGTATGCTACCGACAACGCTTTGAATCGCCTGCTGCAGACCAACATCAGCAACCTGGCTGGCGTGCCTTCTATCATCTACGGTATGCTCGGCCTGGCCATTTTTGTGCGCGTGCTGGAGGCATTGACCAGTGGGGCGGTTTTTGGGGTCGTTGAGGATACAACCACGGCGAACGGCCGTACCATCATCTCGGCTGGTTTGACATTAGGACTGCTCATTCTGCCCATTATCATCATCAATTCCCAAGAAGCCATTCGCGCCGTGCCCAGCTCGCTGCGCCAGGCCAGTTATGGCCTGGGAGCCACTCGCTGGCAAACCATCTGGTATCACGTGCTGCCCAACGCCATGCCGGGCATTCTCACCGGCACCATTTTGGCGATGTCCCGCGCCATCGGGGAGACAGCCCCGCTGGTTGTGGTAGGGGCTTCCACATTTATTACCGCAGACCCAAGCGGTCCGTTTTCTAAATTTACGGTCTTGCCTATTCAAATTTATCAATGGACCTCGAGGCCGCAGGATGAATTCCGCAATATTGCGGCAGCGGCCATCATTGTTTTGTTGGCTCTGCTGCTGACCTTGAACGCAACGGCCGTTATCCTGCGCAATCGTTTTAGCAAGAGGCTGGTTTAATCATGTTGCAAACAAACTATTCTTCAAACGGTGAGTATGCCGTTGAAGCCCACAATGTGCACATTTACTATGGCAGCTTTCGCGCTGTCCGCGATATCACTTTGAAATTTAAAGCCCGGCAAATCACCGCCCTGATCGGGCCATCCGGATGCGGAAAGAGTACCGTGCTGCGTGCATTCAACCGCATGAATGACCTGGTGCCAACTTCCCGCCTGGAGGGCGAGGTGCTGTTCCGCGGGCAAAACATTTATTCACCTGGCGTGGATCCGGTAGAGGTGCGGCGGCGGGTCGGCATGGTATTCCAAAAACCTAACCCTTTTCCCAAGAGCATTTACGAAAACGTGGCCTGGGGCGCGCGCATAAACGGCTTTAAGGGAGAGATGGATGAACTTGTGGAACAGTCTTTGCAGCAAGCGGCTCTATGGAATGAGGTTAAGGACAAGCTAGACCAGAGTGGGCTTTCGCTTTCTGGCGGGCAGCAGCAGCGTCTATGCATTGCCCGCACCATTGCCGTCAAGCCGGAAATCATTCTTATGGATGAACCGGCCTCAGCATTGGACCCAATTGCCACCCTGCGCATTGAAGAGTTGATTCAAGAACTCAAAGAAAAATATACCATCATCATTGTGACCCACAATATGCAGCAGGCTGCACGGGCATCGGACTATACCGCTTTCTTCAATATGGGTGAAGATCGTGCCGGGTATTTGGTGGAATACGGCCGTACCAATGACATCTTCACAAACCCACGGAACCAGTTGACAGAACAATATATCACTGGCCGTTTTGGTTAATGCTAGACGAAGCGAGTTAGAAGGCATTATCATATAAACATGGCGATAAAGTAGAATAAAACTGGGACTGGGAAAAATGGAGGCACCATGCCAAGAACAATATTCGAACGTGATTTGCAAGAATTACAAGATCAAATTCTACAATTGGGCAGTGTGGTGGAGAAAAACCTCATACTTGCAGTAGAAGCCCTGCAGAAGTCAGATGTCAATATTGCATTAAATCTGATTAAAGTAGATGAGGAAATCAACGAGAAACGCATTAACATTGGCCTGGAGGCGTTGACGCTTAATTGCTACCCAGCAGCCCTTTGCCGGTGACATGCGCCGCATTGCGGCAGTTATTGAAATTGTGGGTGAATTGGAGCGCATTCACGACTATGTCAAGGGCATTGGGAAAATTACCCTGATGCTGCATGAAACGCAGATTGACCCTTCGCTTTTGGAGCAGTTTTTCGAGATGGCAGAAATGGCCAAGTTGATGCTGCATGACGCTTTAACAGCTTTTGCCGAACGAAACGCAGAATTGGCGCGCCGGATCCCCCATCGGGATGATGATGTTGATGAGTTGTATATTCAAATTTACAGGCGTTTGATGAATTATGTCCTGGCAAACCCTGGCGAAGTTGAACGGGTAAACACGCTTGAATGGGCACTTCATAATTTCGAAAGGGCGGCCGATCGGGTTACAAACATTTGCGAATGGGTTGTATACATGGTGGAGGGGGTTTACAAAGAGATGGATTCTGAACTGGAGGCGCCGCCCAGCATTGAATAGCCATTGCTGAGAATTGGCATAATCAATTGGGTTTGTTTTAGTCTCCTGTTTATTATCGGAATGGATGTCTAGATTAAAACTGCAACTTCTCATGAATAAAAATGCCTGGGTTGCTTTCTTAGTGGCCTTGGCATTTATTATGTGGGGAGCAATTTGGCTTGTTCAGCAATCCTCAAACAGACCAAGTTACAACATTCTATTCCTAGCAGATGACACGCAAAATATTGTACAGATTTTTGAGGTACAGGAGGGCAGCACGGCCGTTTCCCCCGTAACCGATATGGAAGTTTCAGTTACCGGATACGCAATTTCGCCCGATAAAACCAAAGTTGCCTTTACAACCAGCGAAATGGACCTGGGTTTGGAAACGATATGGCTCATGAACAGCAACGGCCGTTCCCTTCAGCCTCTGCTTACCTGTGAAAGCGCTGCCTGTCACAACCTGGTGTGGGCGCCAGATGGCCAACGCCTCATTTATGAGCGGCGGGAGCTAGATGCGGCGGGCATACCAGGCTGGCCCCGGTTGTGGTGGCTGGATACCATCAACCAGGCTTCTGAACCGGTGCTAAGTGGCGACAGCTACAGTGCCTCCGCAAGTCTCTCTCCAGACGGCCATTGGATTGCCTATTACTCCCCACCTGACGAAGGGTTGTGGTTGTACAATTTTGCAGACGGCCGTTCCCAATTCCTTGCCAGTGAACCAGGTGCACCGGCTGTTTGGCATCCTGACGGACAAAGCTTGCTCTATACCGCCTTTAATACCGTGGAATGGGAAGTTGAGGAGGACGAGCACAGTGCAGACACCCACAGCCACACGAACCTGACCACCCATTTATTCCTCTACGATCTGGCAACTGGCCAGAGCCAGCAGGTCAGCCCTGAGGTCGTCATAGAAGACAGCGTGCCTGCCTGGTCACCAGATGGGGCGTGGATTGCTTTTGGGCGGCGGCAGGTGCGCACTGCGGCCAGCCGCCAGGTGTGGCTGATGCGTGCTGATGGCAGTGATGTCGCGCCCTTGACCGATGACCCGGAGCTGAATGCTGGTCCACCCCAATGGTCACCAGACGGCCGTTTCCTTCTCTTTCAACGCATTGACCTGGAGATTGCCGATGGCGACCCAGGCATCTGGCTGTTTGAAATGGCTTCTGGAGAACTTTACGAAATCGCACATCCTGGTTATCTACCCAAATTTAAGTGAAATACAAAAAATCACCCTGTAACAGTTGAGAATCGCTGGCATATTTGCGCTATCTTGAAAAGGAACTTGGCTAAACCTTGAATTCAGTGTTTAATTGTTAGCAATGGTGCGTAACCAGGAGTCATGAGCAGTAAACTGACCAGCCAGTTGTATGACCTGAGAGGTCTTGCATGCACACTTTTTACTATGCCGGGCACGTTCAACATGATCCTGGCCAACTTCCTCAAGCAAAATTCCCCGAAAATGACCTGCACCTGGAAATTCCATTGCGGGCTACAACAATCCTGGAAGCCGTCAAAAAGGCAGATTTCGGTCCAATCATTTCACCAGGCGATTTTGGCATAGAGCCAATTGGAGAGGTACATGATTATGGGCTGCTTAACCTGCTCCAGAATGGCTATCGCCTTTGGAAAGAAGAGAACACAAACCTTCCCCTGATTCCCCGGACTTATAGCGTACAGAACCGCTCCAATCGCATCCCGCGCTCGTTATGGGGCATGGTGGGGCATTATTGCTTCGACGCAACCACACCCATTTTGCCCTACACCTGGGAAGCCGCCTACTGGAGTGCGCAGACAGCCATTAGCGCCGCTGCCCTGGCCTATGCCGGAAACCAAAAAGTGACCTATGCCCTTTGTCGGCCCCCAGGTCACCACGCTGCCAGCAGTTTGTATGGAGGGTATTGCTACCTGAATAATGCTGCCATTGCCGCTAACTGGTTGGTGCAGCAGGGGCAGCGGGTCGCTATCATCGACATAGACTATCATCATGGAAATGGCACCCAGGAGATTTTTTACGGCCGTTCCGAAGTCCTTTTTTGCTCTCTCCACGCCGATCCGTTTAACGAATACCCCTTCTATTGGGGACATGGTGATGAATTTGGTGAAGGCGCGGGGCGCAATCTCAATTTTAACTTCCCATTACCGCGGCATACTCAACAAGGTATGTACTTGCGCACTCTATCCGAAGCTCTTAACAAAGTGCGCCTCTTTGTGCCCGATGTTCTGGTCATTTCTTTAGGCCTGGACATTGTTTCTGGAGATCCGGCTGGCAGCTTTGACCTTAATATTGACAGCCTGCCACTCATTGGCGCCCGTTTTGGTGACTTTGATCTCCCCACCGTCATCATCCAGGAAGGCGGTTACAATACGTCTGTTTTAGGAGATTTGGCGGTCGCTTTTTTTAACGGGTTGCTTGGAAAATAGCATGTTCAAAGAGAAACGAACCTCCTCAAATAGCCCTGGGTGCCTTGTTGGATTTGCTTTATTGTGGTTGGCGATTTCCACACCTATTTTCTTGATTGCAGTGCAAGATAGCGAGACGTTTGCCATCATATTTGCTGGCTTATTCGTGTTCATCGGTTTGGCAATACTGGGCTTTGCACTCCTCAATTTTTATACGCGCATTCGTGTTGGAAAGCCGGAAATTTTACTCTCCAAATCAACTTTAAGTGTTGGTGAATCCTTTTACGGTAAGTTATATGCATTCATTTGCTCGTTCTGTAACTGTGGAAGATATTCGCCTGAAGTTAATTTTTAGAGAGACTGCAACTTATCAACAAGGCACCGACACCCGCACAGTGACCCACGACCACGTCATCGACGAACGCATTGAAGCTGGACGCGCATTCCAGTCTGGCAGTTTGATTAACCAGACTTATGAGTTCCAGGTTCCCGCGGACGGGATGCACAATCTTGACGTACGCCGCAACAAACTGCAGTGGTACCTGATTATGACGATGCGTGTTCCGAGATTGCCTGATTTTGTAGAGCAGTTAGAGTTAAACGTGGTTCCGGAGATAGTTTAGATGGCCAAAGTAGATATTACCATTACATTGCAAGAAGGAAGCAACATTGGTGGGTATTCAGCTTTCATGCCTGGTGAGGTGCTGAATGGGACAGTGACGCTTTACCCTGATAGTGATGTAAATTGCCGTCACGTTTATGTGCATGTTGGCTGGCACACAGAAGGCCGCGGCACTCTGTATGCGCAAAAAATCGAATCACAAGACGTATTCCAGGGAGATTTGCAGGCAGGTCGCCCTATGTCATTTCCTTTTAGCTTCAACCTACCAGAGGAACCGTGGAGCTATGACGGGCATTACGTGAGCATTGTGTGGGATGTAACGGTGCAGTTAGATGTGCCTTGGGGTAAAGACGTTCAGCAAAGCCAGGTGTTTGTTTTACGGCCGTTTCCTCAATCTTTAGCCCAATCCACCTGGTAAGACCCTTTTCTGGTAGGTTTGCCACATGGTTTCTAAATCGCTGGCGGTCACTGCGGTGACCGCTTTTTGCTGCTGCCATACCTCATACAAAAAATATTCCCCTTCGCGCATGTCCGCCCCAAAAAGTTGATGCAAATACTCAAAGGCGTCTGGGGCAAACGTCAGCCGCGGCCTGTCGGGAATGGTAAAAACCGCCAACCGCTGGGTGAGGGCAGCTTGCCAAAGATCGGCTGTAATCAGGTCGGGCAAATAGATGGTGAACAAAGAGCGGTCAGGCCAAACTGTGCCAATTTTTCGATGAGTGCCCACAATCAGGCGTCCTTTGCCGTGGCCCCAGCGCAGCAACCGGCGCTTCTCTTGCCGGCTCAGGCGTTGTGCTTCGTCGAGACAAAACGCACAGAGCGAGACCAATGGGGTTGTGAATTGGCGCTGCCCTTCAGGGATATATTCGTAGGCTGCAACCTGCCCTGCTGCCTGCAGAACGGCCGTTGCCTTGCGTAGAATGGTTGATTTTCCGGCACCCTTGGGACCCAATAATTGAATATTGGCGCTGCCCTCCAGCACCCCAATGATTGCATCTGGCAGCACGGCAGCAGCTACCCACTCTTGATCGCTCAACGCACCAAAGGGATTTCGGGTGTAACCCAGGCTGTGGAATGGAAACGGCCGTTGTCGCATCACCATCCTCCAAAAAGTGTGGCATAATTCTACAACACCTGCACCGTTAAGGAACCTTATCATGACCGACCCCCTCATTCTCCCTCTCACGTCACCCGAGGCCCAGCTCCATACTGTGGGCGGCAAAGGACTCAACTTGGCCATTTTGGCCCGCCACGGTTTTCAAGTGCCCGGCGGCTTTTTCATCACAACCGCGGCATACCATCAATTTGTATTAGCCCATAACCTGACGAAGGTGATCTCTCATGCCCTGCATAACCTGGATGTGGAAAACCCCACTTCTCTCCAAGCCGCTTCAACCGCTATCCGCGCTGGTTTTACCGGAGGAGAGATGCCACAGGCATTAGGTGAAGCCATCTTGCAGCATTACGAGGGTATGGGTGCAGTGGCTGTGCGCTCCTCTGCCACCGCCGAGGATCTGCCTGACCTCTCCTTTGCCGGGCAGCAAGATACATTCCTAAACGTTGTGGGCCGCGAGACCCTACTGCAAGCGGTGGTTTCTTGTTGGAGCAGCCTGTGGACAGCCCGCGCCATTGGCTATCGTTCTCGCAACCACATTGAACATCATGGCGTTGCTCTGGCAGTCGTGGTACAAGAGATGGTTCCCAGCGAGGCATCGGGGGTTCTGTTTACGGCCAACCCCCTCAATGGTCTGCGCACTGAAATGGTCATTGATGCGACATTGGGCCTGGGCGAAGCCCTGGTATCTGGCATGGTGGAACCTGATCGATACGTGGTCTCTGTGCCAGAGTGCACCATTCAGCACAAAAAGTTGGGAGCTAAAGCGTTGGCGATTTACGGCCGTTCCCAGGGGGGTACCGAAACGCGGGAAGCCAAGGCGGCTAATCAGCAAGCCATTGCTGATACCGTCATTCAGGAGTTGGCTAATTTAGGACAACAGATTGCGGCCCTATACCAGACCCCGCAAGATATCGAGTGGGGCTTGGCAAACGGCGAACTATATATCCTGCAATCGCGCCCCATAACCTCCCTGTTTCCTATACCAGATGGGGCACACCCAGGCGGCCTATTGCGTGTTTTTTTCTCCCTGGCGTCGGTGCAAGGCGTTTTCGATCCCATAACCCCCCTGGGGCGAGATACGCTAAAAGGGCTTTTTGGTAGAGGTGGGGCATTGTTCAAAATGCGCCGCTCCATAGCCAATCAGGCTATCTTCTTTACCGCCGCCGAGCGCCTATTCATTGATATGACCCCCATATTTCGGCATCCTGTGGGTAGAAATATTGAAAAATTGGCCTTGCGCTTCATCGATCCCGCGGCTGCCCAGGTTTTGCATACACTTCTCGATGATCCCCGCCTGCAACCTGAAAAAAAATGGTTCCGCTGGCGGACCTTGCGGCGCATTGCCCATTTCTCCCGCGTAATGATGCCTCGCGTGCTAGCTGCAGCGCGCCAACCTGAAAAAACGCGCATCCAGGCCAACCGCGAGATTGAAGTATTTATTACAGATTTTGCCATGCGTTTTCGCCAGGCAAACAGTCTGACCGATCAGGTAAAATTATTCGAATCATTCATGGATACCCTGGTTTTGGGTATTTTCCCGCGATTAGTATCATTAATCATTGTCAGCATGGCCATGCTCAATTTGCTCCTGAGGTTGGCAACCAAAGTAGGGCAAAACGGCCTGTTGTTGACGCGAGGTTTGCCTCACAATGTGACTACAGAGATGGATTTGGCTCTCTGGCAAACTTCAAGAATAATTGCTGCCAGCCCGGCATCCGGCTGGTTTGCCGCCCAATCACCAGAGTTATTAGTTGATGAGTTTTTACACGGTGCTTTGCCGCATGACGTGCAAACGGCCGTTTCTGACTTCCTTGACGTCTATGGCATGCGCGGTCTGGCCGAAATTGATATAGGCCGCCCACGCTGGCGCGAAAACCCCACCCCGATATTGCGCTCCTTGCAAAGTTATCTGACCATACCTGAAAACCAAGCCCCTGACTTGCTATTTGCCGCCGGGGCAGAAGCTGCTGCCGATGCCCTGGCAGCTTTGCAAAGCGCCTTGCGGCGCACCCGCGGCGGTAATGCCAAAGCTGCCTTGGCGGGCTGGGCTGTACGCCGTTTGCGGGCACTGGCCGGACAGCGGGAACTGCCTAAATTTGTCATCATTCAAATCATGGGCATTATCCGCGCCAATTTCATGCAAAGCGGCAGGCAGCTTGTTGAGCGCGGTGTCTTAAATCAGCCAGATGACCTCTTTTTCTTGGCGTATGCCGAACTCAAACAATTGGCACAGGACGAAAATCTCCTTGCTGACAAGCAGCATGCAGCGACCTATCAGCCCCTCATCGCTCAGCGGCGAGCCGCCTGGAAAAAGGAAGCAAGGCGCCAGCAAATTCCCCGCTTATTGTTGAGTGATGGCCGTGCTTTTTATGACGGCATGCAGCCTGGGGAGGAAGGTGACTTGCAGGGCGACCCTGTGTCACCGGGCATCGCCGAAGGAACGGTACGTGTGGTGCTAGATCCCCACGGATCCCAGCTTGAACCTGGCGAAATCTTGGTTTGTCCTGGCACCGACCCCTCATGGACGCCCCTTTTCCTAACTGCGGGCGGTCTGGTCATGGAAGTGGGCGGCATGATGACCCATGGCTCGGTGGTTGCTCGGGAGTATGGTATTCCGGCCGTGGTAGGCGTCCATGAGGCTACGAAACGCTTGCAAACCGGTCAGAAAATTCGTATTGATGGGTCCACAGGCGTCATTATCATTCTACCGTAACCGATTTTGCCAGGTTGCGCGGCTGGTCGACGTCGGCGCCGCGCCGAACGGCAATGTGATAGCTGAGCAACTGCAGGGGAATGACGTTGATGATGGGAGCTAGAAGATCAGGAGCGGCAGGTACATAAATGACCTCGTCAGCTTCCGCTTGAATGGCCGTATCCCCTTCTTGGGCTAGAGCAATGACAACGCCGCCGCGCGCCTTGGCCTGCTGCACCTGGCTGACCATTTTGTCGTATAAGCCATCCTTGGTGACTATTGCCACTACCGGCATGGTCTCGTCGATTAGGGCAATGGGCCCATGTTTCATTTCTCCAGCCGGATAGCCTTCGGCGTGAATGTAGCTGATTTCTTTGAGTTTAAGCGCTCCTTCCAAGGCGACAGGATAGTTGATGCCGCGCCCCAGAAATAGGAAGTCGGTCGCCTTAAAAAAGTGATTGGCCAATTCCTCGTATTCAGCGTCATGGTCTAGAACGCGGCCAGCCAGATCGGGTAAGTGGGCTAGGTCGTCCACCAGTTGGCGTAGCTGTTGGGGGGTGACGGCGCCGCGCAGCTCGCCCAGGGCGCAGGCCAGCAGGTATTGATCAACTAGCGAGGCTGTGAACGCCTTGGTACAGGCCACGCCGATTTCAGGTCCGGCTTGCATGGCGATATAGCCATCTGAGATGCGCATCGCCTGGCTGCCAAAGGCATTGACGATGGACCAAAGAGTAGCCCCTTTTTCGCGGGCTTGTTCCATGGCTGCCAGCGTATCGGCCGTTTCTCCGGATTGGGTGATGGCCAAAACGGCCGTTTGCTCATCGATGATCGGATTGTAGTACCGGAACTCGGAGGCATACTCGACTTCCACCGGCACGCGGGCGATGGACTCAATCATAAACTTGCCCACCAGACCGGTGTAGTAGCTGGTGCCGCAGGCGACGATGAAGATTTTGTTAATGCGCTGAGCTAGTTCGGGGTCAAATTCATTTCCGGCAGATGAACACGGCCGTTTTCAAAGTCCACCCGCCCGCCCAGCGTGTCGATGAGGGCGCGGGGCTGCTCGAATATCTCCTTTTGCATGAAGTGCTTGTACTCGCCTTTGACGGCGCTGACCGGATCCCAGGCAATGGTATGCATGTCTGGCGTGAGGGCACGCCCATGCAAGTCCATAACCTGGTAGCTGGTGGCCGTCAGGCGGGCCATTTGCCGATTTTCCAGGAATATCATCTGCCGCGTATACTCGAGGATGGCCGGAATATCTGAGGCGATAAACATTTCGTCTTGGCCGACACCGAGGGTGATGCCGCCAGCATTGCCCAAGCGGGCACAATAGAGCGTGTCTGGCTCGTCTATGCTCATCACCACGATGGCGTTGGCGCCTTTAAGCTGGTTGATGGTTTGACGTACGGCCGTTTCCAGCGTCAGACCGGCAGCTACAAACCGTTCCAGCATTTGGACAATGACTTCGGTGTCGGTTTCCGATTGGAAGTGCACGCCCTCTGCCTCTAACTCCTCGCGCAGCTCTTGGAAATTTTCGACAATGCCATTGTGAACGACCACGATACGGCCGTTCATGCTGACGTGGGGGTGGGCGTTCCGCTCACTGGGTGCGCCGTGAGTGGCCCACCGTGTGTGCCCAATGCCGATGTGGCCGTGCAGCGGGGAGTGCAGCAGTTTTTGCTCCAGATTGCCCAGCTTGCCGACATCGCGGCGAATGGCAATATGCCCATTTTGCTCCAGAACGGCCACGCCGGCCGAATCATATCCCCGATACTCCAACCGCTTCAGCCCTTGAACAACCACTGAAGATGCTTCCTGCGATCCAATATATCCCACAATACCACACATATGATGCCTCCTATTGGCGTGATTGGTGCATGCAAAACGTTAAAGCAGCGATTATTGCTGCTATACCAATTTTCCATGCTTGGCGTACCCAGGTTGAAGTTGAATTTGGGGGACGCCCCTTCTTAGTCCTGTAGTCTGGTTGGCAAAAAGTCCTGCAGCTTGAAAAACGAACTACGAGACGATTTGACTTGTAGACTACCTGTGCCACTCGTGCTGCGTTTTGTCGGTCAGTCACCTGAACCGCTTTGTCGCACCACTTCTTGAAGGGGCAAATTGTCAGAGTGTGGCCACCCTGGGAGGCACCCGCTGATCTTTCGACTTTCCGCGCCGCTAACAAAACGGCCGTTAGTCCCCACCTCGCGGTGAGGAACCTCCACCTCGTCAGCCAGATTCAAGAAAACAAATCTGGCCCTTGCGCTGTTTACCCCTGGACCTTTTCGGCCCGTATGAAATTGTTAACAGCTTTCGACTTCATTCAATGCTGTCTTATATTAAGCCTAGCGTTAAAACCTTTCTGTTTTTCTTGCGCCAAGCGTGAAAATCCTAACCTTATCTTTATCACTTGTCAACTCACCCATAACTCCTATACAGGTTTTGGGAATATTGCCAATTCAAAGCCATTGACAAGGTTCGCAAAGGGGCCATACTCTACAATCAAGGAAGGCAACTATGCGCGAACGATTGGGCATGCACCGCTTTAGCCTGACGGTGCAAATGGTGTTTAGCTTTGTGCTTCTGGTACTTTTTACGGGCCGTTGCCGCTGGAGCCCCGGCTGTCATCTTGATTCGCCAACAAATTGAGGAGCAAGCCTGGTCTCAAGTTGAGCAGGGGGCGCAAACCACCGAGGCTCTCTACCTGGCCTGGCAGAACAAGGTGCAGGATATGGCAACCTTGACCGCCCAGCGGCCTACGCTGCTCACTTACCTGCGAAATGGCGACCGAGTTGGACTCCAAAGTTATTTGCACACCTTGCGCCGGGGCACAGAAATGAGCCTTATTTTGGTGTGTGATGCCGCACGTCAACCGCTAGCTCAGACAGGTGGAGGAGAAGTCGCTCCTTTTTGCGCGACAGCAGGTAATCCCGCATATCAGATAACGCTTGCTGACCCATCCCAATTGTGGCTCCTGTCTGCTGAAATGGTTGGGGAACAAGAGGTTCAGGGAATTGTGGTTGTTGGAGTACAGATGGACGATAGCTTTGCCTTAGAAATGAGCCAGCAAACAGGGCTGGTGCATACGTACCTTTGGCATGATACCCCCTTGTCTAGCAGTCTGCCCGGAGGTACGGCAGATTGGCAGCTTGAGACGCATCAACCGGTTGCTGCGGGAAATCTGGAGCGGGTGCGATTTGAGAGCAACGGCCGTTTCTACAACACCTACCAACTCCCTCTCAATTCTGATGGATTAGTGGATGAAATTTCCCTGAACGTTACCAGCCCCCTGGCCGTGCAGCGCCGGCTTGTCTGGACCCTGGTTGGCAGTATTGCTGTTGCTGCTCTGGTTGCCTCCGGTGTTGGGGTGTTCATGGCCCGCCGTATTGGGCAACCTTTGAGCCAACTGGCCCATGCTGCCAGCCAAATCCGCACCGGGAACCTCAGTACCCCTTTAGACGTGCCCTCAAAGGTCCACGATGTCACCGAAGTGACCCAGGCTTTGGAAGGAGCGCGGATTGCCCTGCACCAGATGGTGCAGCAGTTGCAGCAAGCCAACGCCTGGACGGATAATTTGCTGGAATCTATCGTTGAAGGAATTGTGACCATTGACAAGCACGGCCGCATTACTTTTTTTAGCCCTGGCGCAGAGCGCATAACTGGCCTGAAACAAGGCGACATTCTGGGGCAAAATTGCAACCAGGTCCTTCATCCTGCGGGAACCGACGAGCCCTTTAGCCAATTTATCCCTCCCCCTGGTAAAGAGCGCAAATTCGCCCTGGCTCTTGCCGATAAGCGACAAATCACGGTTTCCATAACTGGGGCGCGTTTGACACCCCCTGGCGCGGGAGAATCCGGTGTAGCCCTGGTCTTCCGCGACGTCAGCGAATCGGATCAAATTCATCGCCTAATGGGCCAGTTTTTAGCGAATATCACCCATGAATTTCGCACACCGCTTTCGGCGGTGGCCGCCTCCATTGAATTACTGCGAGACCAAGCTGACACGCTGCCACCTGAAGAACTGCGTCAGCTTCTGAATTCACTGCACCTCGGTATTGTGGGACTACAAACGCTGATAGATAATTTGCTTGAGAGCGCAAGCCTGGAAGTCGGCCGTTTCCGCATTTACCCCCGCCCATCCGACCTGGGCGAAATTGTTGGAGAGGCAGTCAGTTTGTTGCAACCCCTACTAGATAAGTATGGACAGCGCTTGTTAGTTGAGCTTCCGGTAATAATCCCGTTGGTTCAGGCCGATCCGCGCCGTATGGTGCAGGTATTGG
The DNA here is from genome assembly GCA_963695505.1 of uncultured Chloroflexia bacterium. GTDB lineage: Bacteria > Chloroflexota > Anaerolineae > Promineifilales > Promineifilaceae > JACSRF01. Next base: position 43,773 of record CAVOGX010000022.1, read on the forward strand.
TGAATTTGTTTTCCAACGCGATTAAGTACAGCCCGGATGGGGCAGATCTGCAGATTTGCGTAGTTGAACGAGAGCAGCAGGTGCAGGTGATGGTGGCCGATCGTGGTCCGGGTATTCCATCTGGCTACCGCCCAGAATTATTTCGTCGTTTTGCCCGAACAGAAACGGCCGATTCCAAAGCACAATATGGTGCAGGGCTTGGCTTATTTGTGGCCAAGGCCATTGTAGAAGCCCACGGAGGCGAAGTGGGCGTAGACGACAGGACCGAAGGAGGTTCCAACTTTTGGTTTACCCTACCTTTGGCCCCAATGAAATTACCAGACAAAGAACCGGAGACCAGCTAACGCATCCACTTTATTCAAAAAAGGCGTGAATCGGATGAAAGTTTTGGTTGTCGATGATGACCGCGTTTTAGCAGATTTAATTGCCTTTGCCCTGCGCCATGAAGGGTTTGAGGTACGGCTCGCCTATAATGGTGAAATGGCTCTAAGTCAGTGGGCAGCAGAGCGACCAGACCTGGTGGTGCTCGATCTGAACTTGCCCAAGATAGATGGCTTTACAGTGTGCCGCCGCATACGTGCGGAGGCAGACACTCCCATCATTATGCTCACGGTGCGGGGTGAAGAGGATGATATTGTCCACGGTCTGGAAGTGGGCGCAGACGATTACATCACCAAGCCATTTAGCCCACGCCAGTTAGTGGCCCGGGTGCAGGCGGTTTTGCGCAGAGCGGGAATGGGCATGGCAACGGCCGTTTCCCAAACTGGCGCTCTCTCACTTGACCCGACTCGCCGCGAAGTGCACCTCGGTGATAACCCGCCCGTTGCCCTGACACCCTTGGAGATGCGTTTGCTCCAATACTTTATGACCAACGCCGGCCACGTTGTCAGTAATGAGGCAATTATTGCCTACGTTTGGGGGCCAGAAGGGGGCGACAGGGACATGGTGCGCCAGTTAGTGCGCCGCCTGCGGCTGAAAATCGAACCAGATGCGGCTAACCCTACGCTCATTGAAACAATCCCTGGTATGGGTTACGGCTTGCGAAAATAGCTGACCTGGCATCGTTTCCAAATCGTCAATCAGGAGTGGCTATCTAACATTTTATGCTGTCATGTCGCATTTTGCCTCATCGGAGGGGGAGTAAATAACTGACGGCTTCCAGAAACTCATTAACCCTCTTTCACTCTCTCCAATTTTGTCACAACATTGTCACAACTCCATCACGGCATTTGTCATCCAGCTACCGTAAGCTCTAGTCAAGTTTGCTGATCAAGAAGGGCTGGCATCAATAAAATTTCGTTCACACTTTGCCTGCCCATGAAGGAAATGCGGTATGGAACAAAACATTGCTGTATTCGTCGTCGTTGGATTTTTTGCCCAATTGATTGATGGCGCATTAGGCATGGCTTATGGCGTCAGCGCTACTTCTTTTTTGCTGGCATTTGGTGTGCCACCAGCCCTGGCCAGCGCCAGCGTTCACATGGCAGAGGTGTTTACAACGGCCGTTTCTGGGGGTTCACACTTCAGACTGGGTAATGTCGATAAAATCCTGGTAGCCAAGCTGGTTTTTCCAGGGGTTATTGGCGCGGTGTTGGGGGCATACATTTTGACCAATGTGCCCGGTGAAAAAATAAAACCATATGTGTCTGCTTATCTACTCATTATGGGTGTTGTCATCCTGGTTAAAACATTGAAGAAAACCCAACTGGTTGAGGTAAAAAACCGGTTAATGCCCTTAGGGTTTATTGGTGGTTTTTTCGACACGATTGGTGGTGGGGGTTGGGGACCAGTGGTGGCTACGACGTTAATTGCGCGGGGAAACAGCCCCCGGTATACCATTGGTTCTGTCAACACGGCCGAGTTTTTTGTAACGCTTTCAGCTTCCATCACCTTTATGCTTACCTTGGGCACATTAATGTGGCAGCCTATTTTCGGGCTAGCTGTTGGTGGGGTACTGGCCGCGCCAGTTGCGGCGATTGCATGCAAACATGTGCCGGCACGGGCCTTAATGTTTGTGGTTGGAATACTCATTATCTTTCTTAGCATTCGTACTATTTTCCAGGCGGTAGTTTAAGGCCGCTTGAGGAGGTGTGTCATGTTATTAACCAACCATACTTCTTTCTCCCCAACTGAAAATGAAATAACTTCTAATTGTGCATCTCAAAGGTCAAGTTTGGGGTTGACGGCCATTTTGCTAGACAAAAACCAGGTAACCCTGCGCCCCTTCACAGAGTATTTGGGTCAGCAGCTTGGCGCCACATTGACATTTTTGGAAGGGATGGGAAAGAGCGAAGCTGAACTGCGGCAGCAGTTAAATATGCCCCATGACCTGCTGGTGCTAGGGAGACCGCCCCAACCATTGCTGCAGCGCTGGCTCGGACGACGCGCGATGCTGCCCGGCAGCGCGCCTATTCTGGTGGTGCGCCAGCCGCGCTGGCCGCTGGAGCGAATATTGCTGGTGGTACGGGCAGATGGGCAAGATGAAACGGCCGTTTCCTGGGCGGGTAGACTGGCGAAAACAACCCATGCTGCCGTAACGCTTTTGCCTATCGTTCCCACTTTACCTGCCATGTATGGCCCCCAATTTCAGCAGCAGGCCAGAATGGATGTGCTGCTGGCTTCCGGTGGGCAGCTTCGCAATCTGGCCCAGCAGCTCGCCGACAACCGTATAGGCGCCAATTTGCACCTGCGTCCCGGTGAGCCGGCCTGGCAGCTTCGTTGGGAAATTGCCGAGACCAATCCTGATTTGGTTGTTCTTGCTGCGGAGGCGCGCAATCGGTGGCCGGACTGGCTGCTCAGCGATGTGGTGCTTCCTCTGTTGAGTTGGATAGACCGCCCGGTGCTGGTGACGCGCTCCAGCAAAATGAGCTAAAAGAAACAACCTATTATTTTTAGCCTTAATGCAACTCTTTTTTCAAGGAGGTGGCAATGCACGAATCGGTTGAAACCGAATTACTAACCCACAGCCAACCACTCGCTGCCCACCTGCCAGAAACTGCTCCCGCAGTCCTGGTGGAAACGGTCCGCTGGTGGTGGCAAAAGGTCGCCTGGGCAAAGATTTTCCTTTTCATCATAAGCTTATTCCTGTTTGTATTAGCTATCACGTTGATGAAAGAGGGGGCACGGCCGTTAGCGCCCCTCATCCAAACCACATTTGCAGTTACGAACCCGGCTAACAGCCTGGGATTTGGCTGGCTATTTGCCTATGTGATTATGAGTGGCTCTCCGGTGGCTGCTGTGGCCCTGACTTTTTTTGATGCCGGCGCCATCTCCCAGCTTGGCGCTTTTACGATGATTACAGGCAGTCGCCTGGGGGCCAGCTTTATTGTGCTATTTATCGGATTTGTTTATGCGCTGCGGGGGAGAGACCGGGTAACCAGCCTGGGCATGGGGTTACTTTCGCTGTTGGTGACGGGCAGCACGTACCTGGTTGCACTGGGCGTAGGGCTCTTGTTGCTGAGTTGGGGCTGGTTTGAGAGGTTGCAGTTGTCGCAGGGAGCATTGTTAACGGCCGTTACGGACAAACTCTTCGATCCCATCGCCGCTTTATTCGTGGAGAATTTGCCTGGCTGGCTCATTTTCCTGGTGGGGCTGGCCATCATCATGTTCAGCTTCAACCTCTTTGACAAATGCCTGCCTCAAATGGCCCTCAAGGAAAGCCAGGTGGGGCAGTTGTCACGCCTGGTGTATCGTCCATGGGTGATGTTTTTGCTGGGTGCAGGTATTACGCTCGTTTCCATGTCTGTCAGTGTTTCACTCTCAATTTTAGTACCCTTAAGCAGCCGGGGCTTCGTTCGCCGCGAAAATGTCATTCCCTACATCATGGGCGCAAATATCACCACATTTGTAGACACCCTGCTGGCGGCCGTGCTGTTAGGCAACCCACAAGCCTTCACCGTCGTTCTGGTAGAGATGGTCAGCATCGCTCTGGTATCTTTGCTGCTGCTCTTGACGGTTTTCGGCCGTTTTCAGCGTAGCATTCTGTCCTTCACCCATTGGATTTTGGCTGAAAACTGGCGCCTGGCCAGCTTCATGTTCATTATTTTGCTGACGCCACTGGCATTGATGCTGGTTTAAACATCACAAAAACGCAAACAAATGGAGGTGAATTGATGCGCATCTTAATAACCACTGATGGTGAACCCTACTCCGATCTGGCCATAGGAATGGGGGAACTGCTGGCCGAATTGGGAGACGTTGATGTAACGTATTTGACCGTTGTTGCCAATAAAAGCCAGCGGAATCAAGGACGTGCAATTTTAGACGCGGTCGGTGCGCGCGATGGTCTTATCCGTTTCGGCCTGCCCGCCGAAGAAATTCTAAAGACTGCTGAAGAGGGCAATTTCGACCTGATTGTTATGGGCTACTGTCCAGATCACGGCACATTGGCCCGCTGGCGAGGAACGACCCATACGCATCTGATGCAAACTTCACTCCGCCCAGTGCTTGTGGCCAAAGGTCAATTGCATCCCCTGCATCGAATCCTGATTTGTGAAGGGGGAGGTCCTCAGCCAACGCTAGTCGACCGTTTGATGCGGCAGTTGCCTCAACTGCTTCGTATAGGGACTTCTGTCAACATCCTGCACGTCATGTCCCAAATTAGTGCCGGGCCAGGGGATGAAGATCAGCTTGCGCACGACTGGGAGCTGCAAGCTCCTGCGCGGGCACTTATCAAAGCCCATTCTGTTGAAGGTCAGTTATTAGCCAGTGATGTGGCAACTCTGGCGGAGATACCTTTGGAGACGACACCCATCGTGCGCCATGGCCTGGTCGTAGACGAAGTGGTTTCCGAAACAGAACGACAGGATTATGGGTTAGTGGTAGTTGGAGCCCATCATCCAGAGGGTTGGGTGCGCCTGCTGCTGGCTGACCAGGCGCAACAAATTGTCCAAAGGGTTCTGTGCCCGATCCTGGTTATTCATTAATACCTGCTCTTAATTTCACAAAAAGCTGGCAAACAATCAGAGGAAGTGTATTATTAGCTCTGCTAATTATTAGCAGGGCTAATTGATTTTTAGGCACAACCTTGGTGATTGGAGGCTATTTGTGACAGACGAACTCGACCTGGTTTTACAAGAAACAGCGCGGCAGGCGCTGGAAATTTTACCTTTGGCCGTGCGCGGCGTGACCGCGGGGTTTCGGCGTATGCAGTTCCCCATTGTTCCTGCACAGTTTGGTGTCCTTTTCCTGCTATCCAATCAAACCTATAACCTGAGCCAATTGGCCGAGGTCCATGCTGTATCCTTGCCGACCATGTCAAACACGGTTAGTAAGTTGGTTGAGGCTGGATTGGTGCAGCGCACGAGAAATCCACTAGACAGGCGTGTCACTATCATCGAGATTACCGCTCAAGGACGCCAGATTTTGCAAGCGGGGCGGCAGCAAATGGAGCGAGATTTTTCGCTGTTGTTAGCCTCATTACCCAGAGAGCAGTTAGCCAAATTGCAGGAAGGACTGGCAATATTACGCTCCCTAATTCTTTCAGCTCAGCCTTGACTAATTGAATAAAAATTAACCAGCCCACATCAAGGAGATGAATAATGATTTCGAAATTTTTTGATTTTATCACCCGGCTGTCGCTGCGGTTGCGCTGGGTAACTGTAATTTTGTCCCTGGTGGTTATGGCATTAGGCGTGTGGGCCATGACCCAGCTCAACCTGGAACTGCTGCCGCGCATTGAGTTTCCGCAAACTGTGGTGGTGGTGAATTGGGCGGATGCTGAGTCGGTTGACCAATTTTTGAACGAGGTGACCATCCCTCTGGAAGAGGCTTTGGGTCCGGAAGCTATCGACGGTGTGGTTAACGTGGAGTCGACGACCAGCGCCGGGTTTGCCATTGTCATTGTGCGCAACGACTTTGGTCTGAATCAGGACGCGATTTTGCAGAAGATTGAGGATGGCATTGCAATTGCGGATTTGCCGGAAACGGCCGAACCCCAGGTTCTCAACTTTAGCTTAAACGACCTACCGGTAGTCGTTGCCAGCATTTCTTCGGCAAACCTGACCTTAGCGGAGCTAAAAGAGCTGGTGCAAAGCGAATTGCAGCCTCAGTTGGAAGAGGTGGCGCAGGTTAGCCAGGTAAATACCAGCGGTGGCCAGGAGCTGCCCCAGGAAACGGCCGTTGCTGCCGTTTCTGAGTCCGCTGAACCAACGGTTACCCCCGAGCCCTCGCCCACCGTAGACCCTAACCGCCTGCCGCTGGTGGTGGTGCAGGGGGCCAGGGCCTTCGGGGTTGATGTAACTTACGCCTCCGATGTAACACCTGAAGTGCTGGCCGGCCTGCAGGGCAGCGACGAGGACATTTTGTACGTGCTGGGCCTCATTCCCCCAGAGACCTTGCAGTATGCCCCCGTAGAAACCATCGCCTTGCTTCCGATTGAGTTTATGGAGACGCTGGACCCAGAGATTGTCGCGCAGCTAGACGCCCTGGCGGCCGACCTGGGCGGCGTGGGACAGTACAATGCTGCAGAAGTACGCGCTATTTTGCTAGGAGAGGAGCTCCCAGGCGAAGAGCCGGTGGTGGACGCCACGCCTGAGCCAACACCAGAAGCTGTTGCTGCGGCCGAACCGCTGCCTGAATTCGCGCCGGTACCGTTGCCGGACACCTGGGTGGCAGGCGCGGCGCAATTGGGCCAGACCATCACGGATACCGGAGACATAACTATGGAGTTTATGACGGCCATCGTCAGTGTGGCGCCAGAGCAGTTAGCCGAGTTGACGCCGGAGATGTGGCGGGCGCTGGATCCAACAGCAACGGCCGTTGCCCTGAAGCAAGCAGCCGATACGCTGGAGCCCGACCTGTTGGCGCAACTGCGCGCTATCCAGTTGGCGGCCCAGGGAAAACCTGCTGAACCCGTTGTCCTGCCCGAAAGCTGGACGAGCGGGGCGCAGGCTATGGGAGTAACGCTGGAGACCACGGCTGACATCACGACGCAAATGCTGGGGCTGCTGGCCGATAATGCGCCCATGCTGATGGCCGAACTGACGCCAGATATGCTGCTGGCTTTGCCTCCGGACGCCATTCAGGCGCTGCCCACCGATTATGTGGAGACGCTGGATCCAGGATTGCAGCAGACCCTGACCAACATGAATGTTGCCGCAGCGCGCTTTGCGGCTTCTCAGGTGGTTGAGGGAGTAAGCAGTGATGAGGCAGCTTCTCTCGACAAGGAAGACGGCCGTTTGCCTGACCTGCTTGTTCAAGGGGCTGGCATGGCTGGGTTGATCATCGAGTACGCCCAGGACATCACCCCGGAGATGATGCGCCTCTTTGCCGGGCTGGGGGAGCAGGGTACGCAGGCCCTTTCCTTGCTGACACCCAACAATCTGCGCCTGCTGCAGCCGGAAGTGATTGCTTTGTTACCACCCCAATTTGTGGACGCGCTGGATGCTGATTTACGCGCCGAATTGGACGAGTTGGCCGCTGACTTTGGCGGCGCGGGCGCATTGGCCCTGGCTGAAGCAGAAGCCGCCGACCCTGCCAGCCTGCCTGAAGCCATTGTGCAAGGGGCGCAGATGGCCGGTTTTGAGGTAGAAACGGCCGCTGACATTACTCCGGAAATGATTCGCCTCTTTGGTGGGCTGGGCGAGCAAGGCTTGCAGGTGCTGGCGCTGCTTACTCCTGACAACTTGCGCCTGCTGCAGCCCGAGGTGATTGCCCTGCTGCCACTCGAATTCGTGGAGACCCTGGACGCTGACCTGCGCGCCGAATTGGACGAGTTGGCCACTGACTTTGGCGGTGCAGGCGCTTTGGCTCAGGTTGAGGCCGAGGCTGCTGCCGCCTTGGCTGCCGGTGCGCCTGAACTTAGCGGGGTGTGGACGATGACCGGCCCCAATGGTGAAGAGCCTCTGTTCAAAACGGCCGCCGACTTCATCAACAATCCATTTGCGCCCACGGCGGCGGCGCTGCTCAACTCCATTCCTACCCAGTCGCAAGACCCGGTACGCTCGATTGGTGACCTGACGGTAGAGGTGATGGCCTACCTGGCGGAGAATGAGGAAGGTTTCGTGGAAAACCTGGAGCTGCCTTTCCTGGAACTTTTGTCGCCAGATGTTATTAACTATTACCTGGAAACTTACCCCGAGGCCTTTGACGCAGAGACGGCAGCGAGGCTGGTGGCTATTGCCCGCGGAGAGGCGGAAGTCTTTGTGCCGGATGCGTCGGTGACGCGCACCGACGGCAATCCCAGCGTGCTGGTCAGCATTTACAAAGATGGCGACGCCAACACGGTGGAGGTTGCCCACTCTGTTTTTGATTTGCTGGCGGAATACGAAGCAGCTAACCCGGGTGTGCAGACAAACCTGGTTTTTGAGCAGGCCACCTTCATTGAAGATTCGGTGCGCGGTGTTTCCCGCGAGGGGGCACTGGGTGCGGGCTTTGCCGTGGTCGTGATTTTACTCTTCCTCAGCGGGCAGGTAGGGGCAAGTATAAGTTAAGCTGGCGGGCGACGTTGGTAACGGCCGTTTCCATCCCTCTCTCTATCTTCACCGCCTTCTTGCTCATGCGCCTGGTGCCCCTTCGTGGGTAACTGGATGCAGGGCTGGCCTGGCTTCCGGCGGCAACGGCCTGCTGACCTTTGTTGCCCGCTTGTTCCCCACCGAACGTCACCCTGAACATCATGACCCTCAGCGGCCTGACGGTAGCCATTGGTCGCGTGGTGGATGACTCCATTGTGGTGCTGGAAAACTGCCTACCGCTACATTCAAACGGGCCGAGATCCCAAGGAGGCGGTGCTTGAAGGCACACGGGAAGTCGCCATTGCCATCTTCTCGGCTACGATGACCACGATGGCCGTGTTCTTGCCGCTGGGCCTCATTGGCGGCCTCATTGGCTCCTTCTTCTGCCCTTTGGCCTGACGGTGACCTACGCCCTGGCGGCTAGTTTCGTGGTTTCCATTACCGTGGTGCCCACGCTGACTTACCTGCTTATTCGCCAAGAAGCATATCCCCGAAGAGAAGGAAACGACCATGCAGCGCTGGTACACGCCGACGCTGGAATGGGCACTGCGCAATCGCTTTGTAACCATGCTGGTGGCCACGGTGATTTTCCTGGGCAGCCTGTTTTTGCTGGGCCAACTGCCGCAAAGCTTTATTCCGGCCATTGGCGAGCCGACCATTAATGTGACGGTTACACTGCCAAGTGGCACAACCATGGTTGAGACAGAATGCGGTGGTAGCGGATTTTGAAACGGCCGTTGCCGATCTTTCCGGCATTGAAACGGTGCAAACCGAAATCGGCAGTACCGGTGGCGTGGAAGCCTTCTTTGGCGGAGGCAGGGTCAGCCAAAATGTGGCCAACTTGACCATCAGCGTGGCCGACGCAGGACGACCTGACCGACCTGACGCTGGCCGTGCGCCAGGAGGCAGAAGACACTTTTGGTGTGGAGAATGCGTGGTTTCGGCCGCTTCCCAGACTGGTTTTGGCGGCTTTTCGCTCATTCTTACTGGCGAAGATCAGGATGAGCTGCGCGAGGTGGTCCAGACGTGAAGGCAGCCCTGGCCGACGTGGATGTGGACGGGGATGGGGTGCCGGACATTGTCAATGTGACCAGCAATGTGGAAGGGGGTGTCGGCGGGGATGATACGATTATCCGCATAGACGGCCGTTCCGCCATCAGCTTTAGCGCTGACCTGGAGACGAATAACACACTGGGCGTGACGGCTGCTGCCAAAGAAGCTGTCAGCCGCCGTGGACAACCTGCCCGCCAACGTGGAAGTTACCGAAGGCTTCGAGTCGGAACAGCAGGTGGAGGGTTTCCGCAGCATGGTCACGGCCATTGGTTACTCGGTCATCATCGTGTACCTGATTATGGCACTCACCTTCCGCAGCTTTGTCCATCCCTTCACCATTCTCTTCAGCTTGCCCTTTGCCCTGGTAGGCGCGGCGCTGGCCCTTTACCTCACCAACAGCGTGCTGGGCATCTCCGCTATGATTGGCTTGATGATGCTGGTGGGCATTGTGGTGACCAACGGCATTGTGCTCATGGAGCTGGTGCAGCAGTTGCGCAAGAAGGGCGAGAATGCCTACAACGCCCTGGTGCGAAGCGGGCCGTACCCGGCTGCGTCCCATCTGGATGACAGCGCTGACGGCCATTTTGGCCCTGATTCCGCTGGCGGCCAGCCAGGAAGCGGGGGCCATCATCGCCTCGGAGCTGGCGCGGGCGGTCATGGGCGGCCTGCTGGTCAGCACACTGCTGACGCTAATCGTGGTGCCGGTGGTGTACAGCCTGCTGGATGATTTGGCCTTGCGATTGCGTCGAAAAAGCAGTTAGTTTCGAGCAACAAGCAGTTTGCTAATAGCGTGTTGACAGACCTGGTGGGTTTTGGGAAACCTACCAGGTCTTGTATTATTTAGCCTCAATGAGAACCTGGCCGAAGATTTCTCGTTTTCCCTGGCTGTACGTGGCATTGTTTTTGCTGGCGCTGGCTCCCCGGCTGCTGGCTATCGGCCGTTACGTGACGCCGGATGAGCTGATGTGGGTGCAGCGCTCGGTGGCCTTTCGCGAGGCGCTGCTGGCGGGAGATTGGGCCAATACCATCGTTACCGGCCATCCGGGGGTGACGACGACGTGGCTGGGGGCGCTGGGTATTTCGCTGCAAATCCTGCTGCGTCCAGGGGATACGGCCGTTTACCAATGGATCACCCATCTGGCCTGGATGACGCCGGACAACATCACCGCTTTCCAACAGTTAGCCCAATTTCTCACCGCCGGGCGGCTGATAGTGGCGCTGGTCAACAGCGTCGGACTGGTGCTGGCGTTTAGACTGTTAGTAACCAGCAATCAGTATTCAGTAGGCAGCAGTCAGAATTCAGATAACCAGTATTCGGTATTCAGAAAACGGGCTTTGGTATGCTTTGTTTGGGTTTGTGCTGCTGGCGCTGGACCCCTTCGTGGCCGGGTTGTCTGGCCTGCTGCACGTTGATGGCTTGCTTACAACTTTTGCATTGCTTGCGCTGCTGTTTTTGGCCCGTGGGCTGCAACAGCCCCGGACCGGTTACGTTGCGCTGGCTATGTCCGGCAGCGCCGCAGCTCTGGCATTTTTGAGCAAAACCCCTGGCCTCCTTCTTCCCCCGCTGGCAGTGGCCGCCATTTGGTTGCATAGGGGCTGGGCAATGCGGGCTGGAAGGGCCAACTCCCCAAAATTTCGAACCCTCTTCGCACCTTTATTACAATCGTTCACCTGGATGATGAGTTTTGCCATCGTGGCTGTGGGCGTGCTGCCCGCTTTGGCGACTGCACCAGGGCAGGTGTGGCAGGCCATCGGCGGCGAAAGCGAACGGCATATCGCCGAAGCCCTGCGCCCTACATTCTTCCTGGGGCAGGCGGCATTTGACCATGGGCCGCTTTTTTACCCGGTGGCGCTGCTTTTGCGCCTGAGCCCTTTGGTGCTGGTAGGCCTGCTGCTGATTATTTGGAATGCAAGAAACCGCAGAAAACTGCGCGCCTTCTGCACAACAGAAAATGTTATTTTGCTCTTGTGGGCGGTGGGGTTTGTGGCTGCCATCACCCTGGCGGCCAAGAAGTTTGACCGCTATGCCCTGCCCGCTATTCCCGCGCTGACGCTGCTGGCGGCCTGGGGCTGGGCGCGCCTGAAGGAGCGGCGCTGGCTGCTGCCGGGGTTGGTGGCGGTGCAATTGGTTTACCTGCTGGTCTTTGTACCTTATCCCTTGGGGGCGTTTAATCCGCTGACCGGCGGGCCGTGGGTTGCAGAGCGGGCCATTACCGTAGGCTGGGGGGAGGCGCTGGGCGCGGCCGGACGCTGGCTGGCGGCGCAGCCGGGTGTGGTAGAGGAAACGGCCGTTGCCAGCATTGCCCCCTCCTTTGCCCCCTTTTTCCCCGGCCAAACCTTGCTTGACACTCCTGAAAATCGCCAACAGGCCGATTACCTGGTGGTGACGCTGAACGGCCGTCAACTTGCGGGAGATGATGGGCAGCCACCCGTACCCGGCGCGGAGCTGCTGCACGTGGTGCGCTTCGGCGGGCTGGACCAGGCGTGGATTTACCGCAACCCCGCACCCCAGCCACCGCCAAAGTTGCCGCAAATTTGGCTCCAGCCCCTGACGATTGGCGAGCAGGTGCAGCTTTGGGGGCTTGATTCGCTGGTCCTGGAGGACAGCGTGGTCATGTACGCACGGTGGGGGCTGGCAGCGCCAACGGAGAGCCGCTTCAGCGTAAAATTAACTTTGCGCGATGCGGCGAATCATGATTGGGGTGGGCTGGAAACGTCCTTGCTAAACGACGTCTACTTTTATCCTGCCCATTGGACGCCCGGGGCGCAGCCGGTGGTGCGTTATGAGCTGCCGCGCCCAAAGGCGCTGCCGCCAGGCCCTTACACCATTGAATTGAGCCTATTTGACGCGCAGGGGGCGCAGTTGGGTGTAGTGGGCGCCGACGGCAATTTTCGTGGCGTGACGGTAAGCGGCGAAGTGGTGGAGGTACCACCTCGGGAAACCATTCCGCAGCTACCTGAACTAGCCCTACCTGTTGCCACTGACTTTGCCTGGCTGAACGGCGCGCTGCACCTGCGGGGTTATTCAAATTTGCCTGAGCGCGCGCTGACGGGTGGAAAAATTACGGTCGATTTGTTTTGGCAGGGGGAACGGCCGTTACCCGCTAACCTGCCCATCACCTTGACCCTGGGTGAAAGTGTTGTGGCCCAACAACCCTTGAGCGGTTACGACACGGGGCTGTGGCGGAATGGCGAACTGGTGCAAGAGAAGGTGACTTTTGCCGTGCCGGTAGATATGGTTGGGGGGCGGGCGGCGCTGGCGCTGCAAGTGGGGGATGGCGAGGTGGTTGTGCTGGGCACAATCCATTTGCAAGAAACGGACCGTTTGTTTGCTTTGCCGGAGGACGTGGCTGTGCCGCTAGCTTTTGATTTTGGTGGTGTGTTAGCTTTGCGGGGCATGAGTGCTGCAGAAGGCCAGGTAGGGGAAACGGCCGTGCTCACTCTGACCTGGCAAATAGAAAGTCAACCGGCCGCGCTTTATACGGCTTTTGTGCATTTGCTAAACCCGGATGGCAGCATTGCCACCCAGTCTGACCAATGGCCGGGAGGGTTGCCTACAGATACCTATGTGCCAGGGGAAGTGGTGATTGATGAGGTGCGGCTGGACATTCCACCCAGCTTACCACCGGGGGAATACGCGCTGCGGCTGGGGGTTTATACACCTGCCGATGGCGTGCGCCTGCCGGTAAATGGTGGGGACTTTGTGCTGCTGCCGGTACAGTTTGTGGTGCAGCCTTAAAGGATTTTGGAATTCAGTTTTGGATTTTCGGATTATAGGTGGAGGCAAAAGGTGCTTGCAACTTTTAATTGGTTTTTAGAACGGCGGCCAAAAAATGGGGAGGGTAAAAAGGGTGATGAGAAGCACAACGGCCGTTAGCGGCAGCCCAACTTTGATATAATCGCTAAATTTGTAACCACCGGGCCCCATGATGAGCACATTGGCCGGGTGGCCGACAGGGCTTAGGAAGCTTGCAGATGCGGCAATGGCTACGAGCATCATAAATGCGTAAGGAGATGCACCCAAGTCCTGGGCAGTGGTAATGGCGATGGGGGCCATGAGCACGGTGACAACCGGGTTTGGCATCACCTGGGAAGCGATATTGGTCAGCAGGAAGAGGCCAGCTAGAACGGCCGTTATGCCCAAATCACCCACCAAGCCAACAACTCGCTCTGCCAAGAATTGGGCAGCCCCACTTGTTTGCATGGCAATGCCCAAGGGCAGCATCCCGGCGATCAAAAATACGGCCTTCCACTCAATGTAGCGGTATGCTTCTTCCATGTTTAGACAGCCGGTGAGAATCATCATCGTTGCGCCAATGATGGCCGCGATGGAAATGGGCAGCCAGCCGGCAATGACGGGCACCAGCACCACCAGTAAGGCCAGCACGGCCAGCGGCGCTTTTTCCAGCTTGGCCGGCGGCTGGGATTCAGTGCGTAAAACCACGAAGTCTGGTTCTTGCCCCAGCAAGTTAAGCTTGGCGCGCGCGCCGTGCAGCAGCAGGGCATCCCCCATTTGCAGGCTGCATCTCGCGTAAATTGTGGCGGTACGGCCGTCCCCGCCGCCAGATAGCCAGCACGTTGAGGCCATATTTTTCGCGGAAGTAAATTTCTTGCAGGCTGCGTCCTTCCAGGGTGGTGTAGGGGGAGAGGATAACTTCCACCAGGCCCACGCGTTCGGATTCCAGGTTTTGCGGGCTGATGGGTTCCTCTTCCGCGACGCTCTTCCAAGCCCCGCAGAATGGCGATATCTTTTTGATGGCCTTCTACCAACAATCGATCGCCGGCTTGCAGCAGGTCTTCTGGACCGGGCAGCAAATGTGTTTCGCCATTGCGCACGATTCCTAACACGGTCAGGCCGAAGGCGTCACCCAGGCGACTTTCTCGCAGGGAAACGGCCGTTAAGCACCGAATCCTCAGGCAAGCTAATGAAAACCAGGCTGTCCTCCAAATGGTAGGCAGCCAGGGATTGGGGTCGGGAAACGGAAAAATTCTTACTTTGCTCCAGGGCGTCTACTTCCGCCTGGGTGCCTTGAACCAGCAAGGTGTCGGAAGCTTGCAGCGGCAGTAGTTGAAAATTGCGCAGCATTACCTCCCCATTTCGCTTTACCGCCAACACATTTAGACCATACTGCTGGCGGAACCGCAGCGTTTCCAGGTTTTGCCCTAAAAATGCAGCATGCGGACTCGGGTTTTGCTTCCGCCAAAATGATGCCCGAAGCGGTAATGTCCGCCAACGTTGGCCTTCTCCGGGCGTCGGTAAACAGATGTCGTAGATGAAAACTGGCTAATTCATCCTGCCTTCCCATCACCATCAGGTGATCGCCTGCTTTGAGCTGGGTATCCCCCTTAGGCGACAAATTCGTGTGCCCATTGCGTAAAATGGCAACCACGTTTAGCCCAAGCAGTGACCCAATGCGGCTGTCTGCCAGCGGCACGTTGTCGAGGGCCCCTTGCGGGGGAATGTGCAGCGTAAAAAGGCGCTGACCAAGATTGTAAGCTTCTTCCAGGCTGGTGTTATTGGGGTTTAAGGTTTCCCCAATTACGTCCCTCTTTGGCAGCAAGTGGCGGCCGAAAAGTATCATAAATAAAGTGCCTGACAGCAGTATAAGGGCGCCAATAGGCGAGAAGTCAAACATGGTAAAGGGTGACAAGCCCGCTTCCCGTAAAGCGTCGCTGGCCAAAATGTTGGGTGGGGTACCAATGAGGGTGGTGAGCCCGCCAAGCAATGCTCCCGAAGCCAACGGCATAAGCAAACGCGAAGGGGATCGGCGAGTACGGCGCGCAATTTCTACCACGACCGGCAATAAGAGCGCAGCTACCCCCACGTTGTTCATAAAAGCGGAAAGCAGCCCCGCAGTAACCATGATGATAAAGATAAGACGTATTTCACCTGTTCCGGCAAACCTCAGCACCTGTTGGCCAATCCAATTAGCCACACCGGTTTGGGAAAGGCCGCCGCTAATGATGAAAACAGCCCACACGGTAACTACGGCAGGGTTGCTGAAGCCAGACAAAGCCTCAGCCGGGGTGACAAGTTGGGTGACAGTAAGGCTAATTAAAACAAGGAGGGCAATTAAATCTACCCGCAGACGGTCGCTGATGAAGAGGATGGCCGCAGCCAGGAGGATTGCCAGGGTGAGGAAGATGGCTGTGGTCATTACTTACAAGTTGCCGCGCACCACCAATACCGAGCAGGGCGCATTGTCAATAATTTTCGGGGTCACCTGCCCCATAAGGAGACTGCTTAAAACATTGTATTCGGCCCGTGCGCCTACCATTATCAGGTCATAGGGCTCTTCTTGGGCTTCTGCCAGCATTTCGTCGGTAGTAATGCCCCGGCGCAGTTTGACCTCTGCCGGAACGTGGGAATTTATCAGGTATTCAGAAGCCCATTTCAGGTGTTGGGCTAAGGGTGTGGTAGTTTGTAAAAGCTCGGGCAGGGTTTCTTCCATTTCGTTAAGACCGGTGTACATACCGGGTATTTGTTCGGCGACGTGGAGCAATGTTACTTTTGCGCCAGCAGCTTGCGCCAGGGCTGCGCCGTTGCGAATGACTAGTTCACTGTTTGCATGACCGCTGGTGCAGATGAGGATGCGGCGAAAATGCTGCGCATTGCCCCGGGCAACAAATACTGAAACGTTAGCCTGGTTGGCGACTTTGTGGGTCACAGACTGCAAGAATTGGTCCCACAAGTTGCGAATGGCATGGGCGCCTACAACGATGAGGTCGTAGTTGCCTGTTTCCGCTTTGCGAAGAATCTCTTTGGCGGGTGTGCCAAGGGAAACGGCCGTTTCTTCTATGGTAGTATGAATGAGCTTTCGCGCTTCTTCCAGAGTGAAAACGGCCGTTTCCTTCTCGTGCTTACCCGTCACAACCTTAAGCAGAGAAACAGGGTGCCCCCTAAGCTCTGCCATCAGGCTGCCCAGCGTTACAGTTGGTTGGGCATAAGGCATATTACTGACGCAAATAAGAATACTCATGAGACAACAACCCTTTTGGAATTGAGACTAGAATTCTGGCATTCCACCGCCCAATAGGCGAATGATGACCAAAATTGCGCCAACCAGTGGCAAAACCGAAAAAAGAAGCCGAATGCGCGGACCGGCAAAATATCGCGTAGCGACTGCGCCAATTTGAGCGCCAATGGCAGCCCCAGTGTGCATCACCAAAGCCATCAGCACATCCACATTTCCTTTTATAGCATGGGTCAATGTGCCATAACCAGCTGAAAAGACAATTTCGAATAAGTCCGTACCGACAGCAACGTGGGTGGGCACCCCCAACAGGTAAATAAGCATAGGCATACGGATGAAACCGCCACCTACACCTAATGCGCCAGCCAAAATGCCGGTAATCATCCCGACACCTAAAACTATCCAGAGTGAAATTTCTTTGATGCCTGATCCGGGCAGGGAGATCATGGGCCAGATGCGGATGGTATGCACACGCCGCGAAATGTTGGCGAAGGCCAGCACCTCGTTAACGGTCAATTTTTCCGTGCGAATCATGCGGATGGCTTTGATGCTTTCCCAGGCGGTAAAGGCGCTGATGATGATTAAGATGATGATGTAGGTCATGCCGATGACCTGGTCAATGTTGCCGGAGTCTTCAAGGGCTTCGATAATGTTTGCGCCAATTTCCACACCGATGATGGTACCTACGATCATGAGTGCGCCTAGCTTCACGTCTACGTGGCCCAGAGTGCGGTGGCGCTTGGCAGCGACGATGGATTTTCCTGTCATGTGGGCCAGGTCTGTCCCCACCACAAAATTCATAGGCACGCCAGACCAAAACATGAGTGGCCCCGCCAAAAAACCTCCCCCCACGCCAAAAAACCCACCTAGCAGACCGACGAGAAAGCCGATGCCGACCAGAAAGAAGGGGTTGATAGTTACGCCAGTGATGGGAAATTCCATGCCGTTACTCCAATTTTTCTAGGCCGAGACGGGTTATGAGGAAAGAGGTGATCCATTCCAGAAATACCCCTTGCACAACAATGAGGACAAGGGTGGCAATGGCGTAAACGAATAGGTTGAGATGAAAGATGCGGTTGAGTGGTTCCCCAAGAAAGCGCAAGGCTGCCCAGAAGTAGATAACCAGTAGCACGGCATAAACGATCAGTTCAATAAGAAAATTACGCAAAAGAATTTTGTGTTGGGTTTTCATTTGCTGCCCTTTAATGCGTCAGTTTTGCGGGTTAGTGGTTGCGCAAAAGTTATTGGGTTCTATTCTAGCATTTTAAATATGGTCCTTGTCAATAGCTGGAATTTTGGACGTTACGGTATTTTGTAAAAGGAGCGCGCGAAAACCTTGTTTTTTGCGGTCTTTAATTTTTTGGAGTGTGTGTGCGCCAAGCAGCAGGCGGAAGACGAAAGAGCTTTTTGCCGTGAGCAGGCAACGGCCGTTTTCCACCAATCGCTGCTGCAAACCAGGTAAAAGGAACTGCTCCCAAGGCACGCCAGGGTCGATGTCGGGAAAAACCACCGCCCAATCGTAACGGCCGTTCAGCGCCAGGATGTGGGGTACATGGTGCAAGGTGACGTTGGTGGGAGCTCCAGCCATGGGCCAAAAGGTTTACCCGGCTTATTTCCAAGCTCAACGCGTCACGCCCGGCCAGGAAAAGGTGTCCCGGTTCTGACCCAAGGCGCCGCTGCAGGTAAAGAGGGAGATGCCCTTGACCGGGGTTCCAAACCAGCACGTTTCCCTGTACTTTTTCATTTTTCAACATGTTTATGGCCAGCGAGGTATGATGACCCAGAGTATCAAATTCAGGCAGGTTGTAAACGGTGCGTAACGTAAGGGTTTGCTTGCCTAGTTCGAAAGGAAACTGGCCGCGGGTGTAGGGTAGGAGAGTATCGGCCGTTTCCAACCATGGCTGCCCCCCCTTAAAATGAATGACCGTGTGCCCTTTGCCCTCTTCGGTGAAGGTGATAAGGCTATTTTGCTGCTGAAGTATCTCGATTATTAAGGGAGCCAGAGGTTTGACGATGACAACGGCCGTTACGCCTCCCTCATTCATTTTTGCCGCCATCATGCCCAACCAGTGACGCAGCGCCGCTTCACCCGCTTTGCCTGGTAAATTTGCCACAAGCAGGTCGAAGGTTCCCGCTATGCCCTCAAAAGCAAGATCACCAACGGCCTTTACTTTCGCGCATTTATTTTGGCGAGCATTCATTTGCGTAAAGGTCACAGATAAAGCATCCCGGTCTTGCGCCGTGACTGACATTTGGGGATTCGCCTTGGCTAAAGCGATGCCCAATGTACCCACGCCACAACCCACGTCCAGCGCAGTGTGTACTGCTGCCAGATTGATCTCTTTGGCGATGGTTTTCAATAGGAGCCGTGTGCCTACGTCAATGTCGAAACTGCTAAAAAGGGATTGGGTTAATGCCAAACGCAATTCCTGCTTGTGAAACCGAAATGTAACCTGTTTGTCGTAAATTGCGTCCAAAACTTATCATTTTCCATGGTTGGCAGATTATCAACTTCGCCTTATTTCGGCAACTGTTGCCAACGTGCTCCGTTCTTTTGCCCGGTTGTTAGAGTGCTGTTAGTTCATCTTCCCATTGGTTGCTTTGCTTTTGATAGGGGACGTATAATCCGAGTTATAGCGAACAGCTTTGCCGTCCTTATCTAGGGAGCAAGCCCCGTGGATAAGGACAAAAAAATTCTTACGAAACGACGCCCCCTCGTGGTTTGCAGCGAGGAAGCCATTTTAAAGATGGTAAAGCAGGTAAATTATGGGTTTTGAAAATACTTTATGGGCAATCGGTGGTTTTTTCCTGGTGCTGACGCCCATTGTTTTGGTTCACGAATTAGGTCATTTTGTTGCTGCCCGCCTATCGAATATTCGGGTTGAGGAGTTTGGCTTCGGTCTGCCGCCACGGGCGGCGGTCCTGGCTAAGCGAAAAGGTACCATTTTTTCGCTAAACTGGATTCCTTTGGGCGGGTTTGTGCGCCCGGCTGGCGAAGATGATCCCATGGTGGCGGATGGCCTGGCGGCTGCATCGAAACGGGCCCGCTTTTTTGTGCTGATTGCTGGCGCCGGAGCCAACTTTATCATGGCTTTTCTTATTTGGTGGGGAGCATACTTTATCGGCCCACCGGCGGTCGCCGTGGGATTGGTAGACCCAGGCTCACCAGCAGAAGCTGCCGGGCTGCAAGCGGGCGACTTTTTTGTGAAGGTTGATGGGCAAACTGTTTTGACCTCCAATGATATTGCGAACCCCATGTATGCAAATGGCGGCCAGCCGGTCGAACTGGTCGTTAAGCGGAATGGGGAATTTGGTAAATCTGACCGTTGTTCCCAGAGCGGAAGGTGAGTACGATGCGGGCAGCGAAGGACCGCTTGGCGTGCGCCTGGCTTATTCATCTATTCAGGTAACGGCCGTTGCTCCCCAATCTCCTGCTGCCCAGGCGGGAATACAAAAGGGGGACATCATCATTTTGGAGCAAAATGACCTGTTAGCCGTCAACGTTGATTCGTTTGACGCGGTCCTGGCGGAAAATGTGGGTCAGCCTGTACCCTTA
Organism: uncultured Chloroflexia bacterium; assembly: GCA_963695505.1. Lineage (GTDB taxonomy): Bacteria > Chloroflexota > Anaerolineae > Promineifilales > Promineifilaceae > JACSRF01. The sequence goes on from CAVOGX010000022.1 coordinate 63,809, forward strand.
TGGATCAGCCGCAATGGGGAGATGTTCGAAACGGCCGTTGTGCCCGCCAACCCTGGCGAATTTAGCGCTGGTCTTTTAGGGGCATCGTATACCGACTTGGAAGACCGCGTGAATCGCGGTTTCGTTGATTCCATGAGCGCCTCTGTGGACTCCATTTGGTCCTACATGACTCTGTTTGTGCGCGTGCCGTCAATGCTCATTAGCGGCGAAATTTCCCCCAGCGAAGCCCGGCCGGTGAGCGTTGTAGGAATCAGCCAAATGGCCGGACAAATGGTGGAAGCGTCCGCCGCGAATAACACCTTGTTCCCCTTTCTGAACATCACAGCCTTTATCAGCGTGGCGTTGGGCTTGACCAACTTACTGCCCATCCCTGCCCTGGATGGTGGCCGCATCATGTTTGTGCTCATTGAAGCTGTACGCGGCCGCCGCATTGAACCGGAACGAGAAGGTATGGTGCACGTGGTGGGTATGCTCTTCCTTTTGGGCCTGATGGTTTTGATGATTGTGCAAGATATTGTGAACCCGGTGATACCGCTGCAGTAACGGCGGTAATAATTCATTGAATTGCTACTGCCAAACTCCCAGGTAAGTCATGACTCTCGACCCCGACCAAATCCCATTTACAGAGGTTCTGATCAGTTTATTTACAGACCCGACCATACCATTGCCGCTGCTTTACCGCCTGACAGATATTGCTGACAAAGAGTTTGCCACCTTAAAAGAGCAGTGGCCTGCGGTTGATGATGAACGCCGCCGTTTGTTAGTGCGCCACCTAGTCGATATTTCTGAAGAAAATTATCTGGTAGATTTTTCACCACTGTTTACATTTTGCCTGGAAGATGCTTCTGCGGCTGTTCGCGTAGCAGCCCTGGATGGCCTTTGGGATGATACGAACCTGCGGTTGGTGAATCCCATCATCGCCCTTCTGCAGCATGACCCGGCAGTGGAAGTGCAAACGGCAGCAGCCCAGGCTTTGGCTCATTACGTGCTGATGGCGGAGTGGGGGGAGATTTCTGATGCCATGACTCCCCAGATTGTGGAGGCGCTGCTGGGCGTGTATGAACAAAAGGAAACGGCCGTTTCCCTCAAACGCGCTGCCCTGGAAGCCTTGGGCGCAGCCAGCCATCCTCGAATACCAGCCCTCATACAACAAGCTTTCGACAGCCGGATCCACGACTTACAATTATCGGCCGTATTTGCCATGGGCAGCAGCGCCGATGACCGCTGGGTTCCCCAAATCCTCGAAGCCATGGAAAGCGACAGCGACGAAATTCGCCTGGAGGCGGCGCGAGCAGCCGGTGCGGTTGGCGCAGAAGAAGCCTTACCCCAACTGGCGCACCTGGCCGTAGACGACGATTTGGAGGTTGCTTTGGCTGTTGTAGAAGCGTTGGGCCAGATTGGTGGCGACGTGGCATATCGAATGCTAATGCAAATGAGCGAAGATACTGAATTCCGCCGCCTCCATGATGCCGTAGAGGAAGCTTTAGAAGAAATCGATTGGTTGGGTGGCTCTTTCGATTTACTCCGTTTTTCAGAGGCAGATGATGCGGATGATGAGGTGTATGACGAAGTTGAATAAAATACCTGATCAATAGGACAAACCTTGATTGGATAACATTGTAGCCGTCTTCACCCAGAATATCGTTCCCATTTTCATCGTTGCTGGCTTTGGCTACGCATTGCAGCGTTGGGCAGGGTTAAACAAACAGGTACTCTCCCGCGCTGTATTTTATTGTCTGAGCCCCTGCCTGGTTTTTTCCTCCCTGGTCAATTCGCAATTAGCCAACGAAGAGCTGGTTGGATTAGCTGGCTTTACCGCACTGAGCATTCTCTGTATGGGCGTGTTGGCCTGGGTGGTGGCAAAATTGTTAAAGCTTTCCCAGGCGGAAACGGCCGCTATGCTTTTGATGGTAATGTTTGTCAATGGCGGTAATTATGGCCTGACGTTAAATCAATTGCGGTATGGGGATGAAGGGCTCGCCCGGGCGGTTGTTTATTACACAACAAGTACTGTAATCCTTTACACGGTGGGGGTTTTTCTCGCATCATCTGGAAGGTTGACGTGGCGCCAGTCTCTAGCCCGCCTTTGGCGCATGCCACCAATTTATGCGGCTGTGCTGGCTGTGTTGGTTTACAGCCTGCAAATCAACCTGCCTTTGCCGCTGCTCCGCGGCATTGAGGTGACTGGCTCAGGAGCCATTCCCGTTATGCTGTTGGTGTTAGGCATGCAATTGGCAGATTTGCAGGGGCAGGCCACGTGGCGGCTGGCGCTACCGACTATCTCACTGCGTCTGCTTATTGCCCCTGGGGTGGCGCTAGCGTTGGCGCTGCTGCTGAATTTAGAAGGCACGGGCCGATCTACGTCCATTATTGAGGCCAGCATGCCGCCCGCGGTTTTTAACATCATACTGGCGACGGAATTTGACTTGCAGCCCGCGGCAGTTACGAGTATCGTTGCCATAGCTACGCTGCTTAGCCCGCTGACGCTGTCGGTGGCAATTACGTATCTTGGATTGTAATGTTGAAACGGTTTGTGGTTATTTTTTTGTTAAGCCTGTTGGTGTCCTTCCAGCTCTTACCCGGTTATGCTACTGCTCAGGAACCGGCGTTTACTTCGACGGCAGAGTATGAGTTTGGGCAGGAAATTCGCTTTTACCTGGTGGCAGAAGAAGTAACTGACGTAACGGCCGTTACCCTCTTCCTTAGCGCCCCGGAATTTCCAAATGCCATGTCTGACAGCGTCACCTTTACAGAAGCTGATCCTTTGGCCATTACCCACGTGCTGGATTTAGCGCAGGTGCGCCTGGCTCCTTTTACGACGGTGACTTATTGGTGGGTGCTGACGACAAGCGATGGCGGGCAGTTAGCTGTGCCTGAGCAGGAACTGCCGTATGTTGACGACCAGTTTGCCTGGCAAACCCAGCGGTCGCCAATTGTGACCGTGAATTGGACGGGGGATGATCCGGCGCTAGGGCAATTGGCTGTGGACATCATGAATGAGTCGCTGCCGGCTGTGCAGGAGTTTTTACCCCAGACAGAGACGACGCCGATGCGGGCATATATTTACCCAACTTCGGCGGATTTGCGGGCTGCACTGCGCCTGACGGGGCGTGATTGGGTGGGCGCCCATGCCCATCCTGAGCTAGGGGTAATTTTGGTAACGGCCGTAAATCCACGGACGGCGGCCACGGACCTGCGCCAAAGCATACCCCACGAACTGGTTCACCACCTCCTTTACCAAATTACCGGCACACAGTATGAGGCGCTGCCTCATTGGCTGGGAGAAGGGTTGGCCACGCTGGCTGAGAGCGCCCCAAATCCGGCATATGCGGTGGTGCTGGAAACGGCCGTTGCAAATCAGGCAACTATCCCATTTAATCAGTTGTGCCACTCATTTCCCGACAGTGAGGCTGATGCATTATTAGCTTACGCGCAATCCCATTCCTTGATCCAGTTCATCCAGGCCAACTATGGCAATCGGACGCTGCAAGAAATGGTGCTGGCGGTGGCAGACGGCGCTGATTGTGATGCGGTTGTATCCCGCACTCTCAACCAATCCGTGGATGAATTAACCCAATCCTGGCTGCGCAGCTTGCAGCGCCACTCGCCCTTTTGGCAGTTCTGGCTGGATAATGGGCTGATATTTGTACTTTTGCTTGCCGGATTTGGTATGACCCTCTTACTCGTACTGGCTCCGCCAAGAAGATAAACCCATGAGCGCGAAAAAAAATCTTAGAATACGTAAAATCGTAACCAACCCCTACAAGTCCAGAGAAGGAACGTCTACAGAGGGCATCCACTGAACACAGTTACTCCACCAAAACAAGCCCCATGAAGCGCTGCCCCACCTTATTTATTAGACGGCAAACACGTCGATGCTGGTATCAACCTGAGCAGCACTATATTCTTATTTTTTATTTTCGCAAAGCCGTAGAGATATTAGAGCCCTTGAGCGAGGAGGCTCCCCAACACGTGATGGTTTGGATTAATTTAGGGGCGGCTTATCTAGGGATCCCAGTGCTTGCTCGTGATGCAGACAGCAAAAAGCCGTAGCAGCCTTTGAAAAAGCCCTGGAATTGAACCCTGCTGCGCCTAGTGTGGCCTATAACTTGGGGCTGATTTACCGCGACCGAAACGAGATTGAACAAGCTATTTTCTGGTTTCGTCGCGCGGTACAAGCGAATCCACAAGATAAAGATGCACGCAGCCTGCTGCGCTGGTTGACTTTAGCCGACTCCATATATACAGGTAGTTCGGCAGTTTCAGGTTCTGCTGTACTTTCGACTCTCAGCGCCCACGATGTGTGCGCGGGCTGTGGAAATTATACGCTTTTCGGGTGCTGTAACTGAAGACTCTCAGCTAGCTGAAAGTTCTTATAGTAGAGCTCATATTCTGGCTTTTCGAGACCGAACATTCCTTCGGGTAAAAACACTTGCTCGCATCGCCTCAACGCTTTGGGAGTGGGCGCAAGACAGGAAGAAGGATGAGGAAGGAGGCTCATCTCCCTCTCCTGTCTCTCGCCAATCTTCTCTCCCCATTTCTCCATCTCCTCCCCTCTTCGATCTCTGTTGCTTTGTTTCTCTCCCATGTTTTTGTCTCTCCCGCTTTCTACGTCTCCTCCTCTCCAATCTCTGTTGCAGCAATCACTCTTATCCCGACTTCTATCTCTCCCCCCCCCATCTGTCTCGCAGTCTCCCTTCCTGTCTCTATGCCTTCCCCCTCTCTATCTCCCCTTGCTTCTCTCTATTCCCCCGTCGCTCGACGTCTTCTCGTCTCTCCAGAGATGAGATCGGTGTCTCGTCTCGTTGACGACGGCAGACGGTTGGAGGGAAGGGACCAAGGAAGGGCAGAATCTTATGCCACGGTTCAGTATTGCTCTCGGAGTACTCCCTCCTGTTCAGCAATGCCCCGGACCCACTCCCGCTGCCGGATCTGCTCTGAGGGCACAGTGATACTGGGCGGTTTGAATAAGATAGGAGCTTCAGCTCTTTTAATAGTCAGAGGGAGCTAAAGCTACAATTGGTGTGAATAAGCAGAAGCTATAAGCAGGAGCTTTAGCTCTAGCTCTAAGACGGAGGGAGCAAAAGCTCCAAATCCGACTCGCGCCAGCGCGGTCCTGCCGGTCGAACACCGTCGAAGACGGCATCGAGACGACGCGCACCGCAATGCCCTGCGCGTCGAGCAGCTGCTGCGCCTGCATCGCCAGGCCGACCTCGGAGCCGGTCGCCAGGATGGCGGCCACCGCGCTGATCGCGGTCGCTCAGGACATAGCCGCCACGCCGCACGTCGCTCAGCTGCTCGGGCGCTGCGCTGCTGCGCCGGCAGGTTCTGGCGCGACAGCAGCAAGGCACTGGGCCGCTCGCGGGCAAGCAGCGACTCGGTCCAGGCGACCGCCGTCTCGGCGGCATCGCAGGGCCGCCAGACGTCGAGGTTCGGGATCAGGCGCAGGCTCGCCGCATGTTCGACCGGCTGGTGCGTCGGGCCGTCCTCGCCGAGGCCGATGCTGTCGTGCGTGAAGACGTGGATGACGCGCAGCTTCATCAGCGCGGCCATGCGGATCGCGTTGCGCGCGTAGTCGCTGAAGGTCAGGAAGGTGCCGCCGTAGGGGATGAAGCCGCCGTGCAGCGCGATGCCGTTCATCACCGCCGCCATGCCGAATTCGCGCACGCCATAGTTGATGTGGCGGCCGCCCTTGGCGCCGCCGCGCACCGCGCCGCAAGCCGGGAAGTCGGTCAGGTTGGAGCCGGTCAGGTCGGCGCTGCCGCCGAGCAGTTCGGGCAGCCTGCGGCGCCAGCATCGCAAGCACCTTCTGCGATGCCTTGCGGGTCGCCAGCGCCTCGCGGCTCTGCGCCGAACTCGGCCAGCATCGTCGCAGCACCGTCGCGCTCGAAGTCGGCCGGCAGCTCGCCGGCCATGCGGCGCTCGAACTCCGCGGCCAGCGCCGGGTAGCTCGGCGCGGTAGGCGGCGAAGCGCTCGCGTCCATCGGCCTGCTCGCGCGCGCGCCGGCCTCGCGGGCGTCCCAGCTGCGGCAAGTCGGCTGCGGCATCTCGAACGGCGGGTGCGGCCAGCCGATGGCGGCGCGCGTGTGGCGCGATCTCGTCGGCACCCAGCGGCTCGCCGTGCGCCTTCGGCGGTGCCGGCGCGCGTTCGGCGAACCCTTGCCGATCATGGTGCGGCAGATGATCAGGGTCGGGCTGCGTCGGCGCTGCGCCTGGCCTCGGCGATCGCCGCGCTCGATCGCCGTCGACGTCGTGGCCGTCGACGCGGCCCGATCACCTGCCAGCCGTAGGCGCGAAAACGCGCGGCGTGTCGTCGGTGAACCAGGCCGCTGACCTGGCCGTCGATCGAGATGCCGTTGTCGTCGTACAGCGCGATCAGCTTGCCGAGCCGCCAGACGCCGGCCAGCGAACAGGCCTCGTGGCTGATGCCTTCCATCAGGCAGCCGTCGCCGAGGAAGACATAGGTGTGGTGGTCGACGATCCCGTGCCCGGGCCGGTTGAACTCGTCGCCGAGCAGCTTCTCGGCCAGCGCCATGCCCACCGCGTTGGCCAGGCCCTGGCCGAGCGGCCCGGTGGTGGTTTCGACGCCCGGCGTCAGGCCGACCTCGGGATGGCCCGGCGTCTTGCTGTGCAGCTGGCGGAAGCGCTGCAGCTCGTCGATCGGCAGGTCGTAGCCGCTCAGGTGCAGCAGCGCGTACAGCAGCATCGAGCGCGTGGCCGTTGCTGCAGCACGAAGCGGTCGCGGTCGGCCCAGTGCGGGTTGGCCGGGTTGTGGCGCAGGTGGCGCGCTGCCACAGCGCCACGGCGATCTCGGCCATGCCCATCGGCGCGCCGGGATGGCCGGAATTGGCCTGCTGCACCGCGTCCATCGCGAGGGCGCGCAGCGCGTTGGCGAGCGGTCGCTAGGCCGTTGTCGGGGCGGAGGATCTTGTCGGTGGAATGCGAAGCTCATGAGGCTTTCCGGCTTGCGAGGGTCGGACGAGATCCGCCCAGGCGGGCGCTCAGAGCGCGCTCAGCGCGCTTGCGGCGCTCCATCATGCGCCAGATGAACGGCGTGAAGATCAGCTGCATCGCCAGCTCCATCTTGCCGCCCGGCACCGACGATGGTGTTCGCGCGCGACATGAACGAGTCGTGCACCATGCTCAGCAGGTACTGGAAGTCGATGCCCTTCGGGTTGGCGAAACGGATCACGACGAAGCTCTCGTCGGGCGTCGGGATGTCGCGCGCGATGAAGGGGTTGGAGGTGTCGACCAGGGCACGCGCTGGAAATTGACGTGCGGTGTGCGCGAACTGCGGGCAGATGTAGTTGCACGTAGTCGGGCATGCGGCGCAGGATGGTGTCGGTCACCGCTTCGGTGCGAGTAGCCGCGCTGCGCCTTGTCGCGCCAGAGCTTCTGGATCCATTCCAGATTGATGATCGGCACGACGCCGATCAGCAGGTCGACGTAGCGCGCGATGTTCGACCTCGTCGGTCACCACCGCGCCGTGCAGGCCTTCGTAGAACAGCAGGTCGGTGTCCGTCGGGCACGTCCTCCCACGGCGGTGAAGGTGCCCGGCTCTTGCTGCCACGGCGCGGCCTCTTCCTGGTCGTGCAGGTAGTAACGGCGCTTGCCGCTGCCGGTTTCGCCGTAGGTCGCGGAACAGCTGCTTCGAGTTCCTGCGAACAGGTTGGCTTCCGGGCCGAAGTGGCTGAAGTGCTGGTTGCCGGCGGCTCGTGCGCTCGGCCATCATGCTCCTTCATCTCCGCGCGGTCGTAGCGATGGAAGCTGTCACCCTCGATGATCGCGGCCTTGATGCTGCTCGCGCCGGAAGATATGCTCGAAGGTGCGCGTGACCGAAGTGGTGCCGGCGCCGGAGGAACCGGTGATGGCGATGATCGGATGTTTGATCGACATGATTGACCTCCCTTTATCGAGTTCTGTCTCGCGCCAGGATTGCCGCGTCGCTGCATTCGGTGCGGAGCAAGGAGCGCGTGCCGAATAGCGGCGAACTGAAGGGCTTGTCCTCGCCGCTCGGTATTCGCGATGGTAGCGGTCGATGCGCTCGACTTCGTCGCGCGAACCGAGGATCACCGGCACCCGTTCGTGCAGACTGGTCGGTATCACGTCGCCAATACGGTTGCGTGACCGGTCTGCGCCAGGCCGCCTGCCTGTTCGATGAGGAACGCCATCGGATTGGCCTCGTAGATCAGTCGCAGCCGTCCGGGCTTGGTCAGATCCCTGGTGTCGCGCGGATACATGAAGATGCCGCCGCGCATCAGGATGCGATGCACGTCGGCGACCATCGACGCCACCCAGCGCATGTTGAAGTCCTTGCCGCGCACGCCGGTCTGGCCGGCCAGACATTCGTCGACGTAGCGCTTGATCGGCGGTTCCCAGAAGCGCTCGTTCGAAGCGTTGATCGCGAAGTCGCGCGTTGCCGCCGGGATCTGCAGATTCGGGTGGGTGAGCAGGAATTCGCCGATTTCGCGATCGAGGGTGAAACCGTGCGTGCCGTTGCCGACGGTCAGCACCAGCATCGTCGACGGGCCGTACAAGCGCGTAGCCGGCAGCCACCTGTGTGCGTGCCGGGCTGCAGAAAGTCCCTGGCGGTCGGCGACGTCGCCGTCGTCCGAGCAGCGCAGGATCGAGAAGATGCTGCCGACCGTCAGATTGACGTCGATATTCGACGAGCCGTCGAGCGGTTCGAAGACCAGCAGGTACTTGCCGCGCGGGTGCTGGCCGGGATCTGGTAGGGCTGTTCCATCTCCTCCGAGGCCATGCCGGCGAGGTGGCCGCGACCACTCGTTGCGGTGGATGAAGACCTCGTTGCTGATCACGTCGAGCTTCTTCTGCGACCTCGCCCTGGACGTTGATCGCCGCCCTGCAGCGGTCGCCGAGCACGTCGCCGAGCTCGCCGAAGGCGACCACGCGCGCGATCGCCTTGCAGGCCAGCGCCACGTCGAGGATCAGCGAATCGAGTTCACCGCTGGCGGTCGGGTAGCGGCGGCGCTCCTCGATCAGGTACTGCGTCAGCGTCGAGCGTTTGGACAGGGGCATGGGCTTCTCCCGGGGCTCTCAGGGTTGACCGTTCATCACGCGGCTGGCGAGGATGTCCTGCGGCGTGATGGTGGTCAGGTCGTCTTTGCCGAGCACGCGGTCGCGGTCGGCAAACAGTCGGCTCGCCTGGCGCAGGCGGGCCCGGTCGAGCGCGTTGCGCACGCTGCGGGCATTGGCAAAATGTGGCTGGCTGATGCGGCGGTGCAGGTACTGCTGGAAGGCCTCGCGGGCCCCGTCACCGAACTGGTAGTGCTGCTCTTTGAGCATCTGATGCGCGATCTGCAGCAGCTCGGACACGGCATAGTCGGGGAAGTCCAGGTGGTGCGCGATGCGCGAACTCATGCCCGGGTTGCTCCGGAAGAAGGTGTCCATGCGGTCCTTGTAGCCGGCCAGGATCACCACCAGGTCGTCGCGCTGGTTCTCCATCACCTGCAGCAGGATCTCGATCGCTTCCTGGCCGTAGTCGCGCTCGTTCTCCGGGCGGTAGAGGTAGTAGGCCTCGTCGATGAAGAGCACGCCGCCCATCGCCTTCTTCAGCACTTCCTTGGTCTTGGGCGCGGTGTGGCCGATGTACTGGCCGACCAGATCGTCGCGGGTCACGGCGACCAGGTGGCCTTTGCGCACGTAGCCCAGGCGATGCAGGATCTCGGCCATGCGCATCGCCACGGTGGTCTTGCCGGTGCCCGGGTTGCCGGAGAAGCACATGTGCAGGCTGGGCGCTTGCGCGGCCAGCCCGAGGTTCATGCGCAGCTTGTCGATCACCAGCAGCGCGGCGATGTCGCGGATGCGCGACTTGACCGGCGCCAGGCCGACCAGGTCGCGGTCGAGTTCGTCGAGCACCGCTTCGACCTGGCTGTCGGCCAGCACCTCGGCGACGGTGCGCGCCTGGCTGGCCGGGCCGGCAGGCGACTCCCCAGCGGGCGCTGCCGGCGTGCTGGCCGGCACCGAACCCGGGATCGAGTAGGCCGGCGTGCTCACGCCGAGCTCCGCGGCGCGCCGGCCAGCTCGGCCCGCATCGCGGCGATGACCGCGCGGTAGTCCGGCTTGCCGAAAATCGGCGCTGCCGGCGACGAAGGTATCGGCGCCGGCATCGGCCACGCGGCGGATGTTGTCGGCCTTGATGCCGCCGTCGACCTCGAGTCGGATGTCGCGCCCGCTCGCCTCGATCAGGCGGCGCGCCTGTTCGACCTTGCGCAGCGCCGACTCGATGAAGCTCTGGCCGCCGAAGCCGGGATTGACGCTCATGATCAGGATCAGGTCGAGCTGGTCGATGGTCCACTCCAGCACGTCCAGCGGCGTGGCCGGGTTGAACACCAGGCCGGCCTGGGCACCGCGGCCCCGGATCAGCTGCAGGGTGCGGTCCACATGGGTCGAGGCGTCGGGGTGGAAACTGACCAGGTCGGCGCCCGCATCGACGAAGGCCAGCGCCAGCGCGTCGACCGGCTGCACCATCAGGTGGACGTCCAGCGGCACCTTGCTGCCGTCGGCGCGCACGCAGTGCGGCTTGATCGCCTGTGCGACGCCCGGGCCGATGGTCAGGTTGGGCACGTAATGGTTGTCCATCACGTCGAAATGGATCCAGTCGGCGCCGGCTTCGATGACCGCACGCACCTCCTCACCCAGGCGGGCAAAGTCGGCGGAAAGGATGGACGGTGCGATTCTGTACATGGTGCTCATTCAGGTTCGGAGGACTCGGACGCTCGGCACTCTAGCCGCACGGCTGCGAACCCACCAGACGGCCGACCGGGGCAGCGGCGTCAGTACCGCTTCGCTTCGGGTTTGTCGGTCGAGTAGCTGTGCACGGTGTAGCGCATCGACCGGCCATTCGCCTCCTGCCGCACCAGACCGAACCCGGGTTCGTCGGCCGGCCGGTTGACGATGAAGCTCATCGCGATGCTCTCGGTGTTGCGCGTCGAGTCGAAGGCCATCATCCGGATGTAGTGGTTCGGGAAGGTCTTGCGGCAATTGTTCAGCTCCATCAGCACGCCGGCGGCGTCCTCCAAGTCGAACATCGGGTTGCCGTACATCTCCCAGTAGGTGTTGCGCGGGTGGGGGTCGTCGGTGTACTCGATGCTCCAGGCATAGCCCTTGCGCAGGCCGTATTCGATCTGCAGCGTGATCTCCTCGTCGCTCAGGTCGGGAAGAAAGCTGAACTGGCCCTGGGTGATCCGGCCGGTCGGGTTGGTCATCATGGCGGGGTGCTCCTTTTTCGGTTCGGGGTGTCTCGACGGTCAGGACGAGGTGGACGGGGTCACCGCGTAGTCGCTGGTGTCGGTCGACGCGTAGTTGAAGCTGATCTCGCCCCAGGTGTCGAGCGCCTGCTTCAGCGGGGTGCAGAACTGGGCCGCCTTGCGCAGGATGTCCGGGCCTTCGTTGATGATGTCCTTGCCTTCGTTTCGGGCCTTGACCATGCATTCGAGCGCGACCCGGTTGGCCACCGCACCGGCCTGGATGCCGCCCGGCC
>CAVOGX010000023.1:0-13632 GCA_963695505.1 uncultured Chloroflexia bacterium
AAACAACACAACGAGTACCGTCAAAGACAGCGACCAGATGATGACCGATCTGAGCCGGACGCGAAATTCATGTCTGTATATATTTGCGTTCATAGTGTCTGCCTATTCGTAGTAGTGCATGAAGATTTCTTCCAGGGTTGGCTCTTCGATGGTCACATCGGTGACCCGCATAGTTGACAAATTGCTGCAAAACAGCGTTGATGTCACCCTTGAAGAAGAAGCTCACCGTCCCGTTTTCCGTCTGCAAATTGGTCACTCCCGGCAGATCAAAGGATGCCGACTCCAGCCCTTCCGCCATCACGTGCACCTTTTTGTAATTGTTCTGCTGCAGGGTGCGAATGTTGGAGATCTCCACGATGCTCCCCTCGCGAATGATGCCCACCCGGGTGCATAATCGCTGCACTTCGCCCAGGATATGCGAGGAGAAGAAAACGGTCACGCCGCGGGCATTCTCGGCGCGAATCAGGTCGAAGAATTTGCGCTGCATCAGCGGATCGAGACCGGCGGTTGGCTCATCGAGAAAAAGCAGTTTGGGGCTGTGCAGCAAGCCCTGCACGATGCCAACCTTCTTCTTGTTGCCGTATGACAGGTCGCTGATACGGCGGTTCAAATCCAGTTCCATGATTTCAGACAGCTCATGCAGGCGTTGGGTGCAATCGTGATCGTAAAAGCTGGCTGAATACTTGAGCAGGTCAATGACTTTCATCCCTTCGTAGTAATAGACTTCCGAAGGCAGGTAGCCGATATCGCGGCGGATTTCTGGGCCATGGGTGACCACGTCCTTGCCAAACACTTTGGCGCTGCCGCTGGTAGGATGGATCAGGGACAGAAGCAGGCGGATGGTGGTGGATTTCCCGGCGCCGTTTGGGCCAATAAAGCCAAAGATTTCGCCTTCTTCCTCCGTGAAAGAGACATCCACGATGCCTCGCGCTTTGCCGTAATACTTGGTCAGATTGTTCACTTCGATAACATTCACAGAGTCGCTCCTTCGTACTGAACAGGGGTGTTTGATGCATAGTTAAAGAGGCCAGTCCGCGCCATTATAGCACTGATCAGGCGGCGCTGCTTATCGAAATCAGGTCTGTACAAATGGCATTTCTACCAATTCAAGTGTGACATATGCAGCAAATCCCAAAATTCTTCCCCCGCAACCCTTCCGCTTAGGAAACGGCCGTAATCACGCGCAACACGAAAACCCCAACCCGGCGTGCCATCACTATCTGGTCAGGCGGTTAGCGGTTTCACCAGCCGGCCCGTTCGTTCGTAGCCCAGGAGCAGCCCCCTGTAGCCGTTCCACCAATTGCGGCAGCCGCTGCGCCTGGATGCCCGCGACGTAGTTCATCTTCCACAGGATGCGGCCGACCTGTAGCGGCTCGATGGGGTCATCGGGCCAGGCGAGGAGCGCCTCGTAGCCGCGCCGGAACGCCGGTAGGAGCCCGGCGTAGGTCTCGTCATCGGTCTCCTCCAGCAGGTCCAGCATGGCCATGGCGATGTCGTGCGCCCGGAAGCCGTTGATCGTGTCCTCGAAGTCGAAGGGATGAAGCTCTCCGCGGTGCAGGTTGATGTTGTCGTGCCACAGGTCGCAATGGATGACCCGGAAGTCGGCGCGGTCGATGCTGCCGATAAGCGCTTTCGACGTGGTGGTGCAGGCGCACGACCATCTCGTGCTGTGGCGTAGACAGGCTGTCGAGAGTTGTGGCGCTAAGCAGGGTGTTGGCTTCGCCGCGGGAGAGCCAGTGTTCGAATCGCCGGTCAGTGAAGCCGGGTGGCGGTGTCCATTCCTTGCCGTGGTGGTGGAGCGTGGCGAATAGTGCGCCCATCCGTTCCAGGTTGTACACCGACAGGTACCGGCCCAGGGTCCGGCCGGGAACCCGGGTCATCAGTGTGACGTGGCGGACCCGGGGCACGCCCGGGATCTCCAGCGCGAGTGTGGGCCGACCGTCGCTGGTCCGGATGACTTCTGGCGCGCCGACGTCGGTGTCGCGGGCGAGCGCATCGAGCCACAGCGCTTCGGACTGCAGGTCGCGCAGCGTGCGCCAGCCGGGTCGCCCACCCGCAGAATGAATCGCTGGCGCCGCCGCGTCGTTATCCGGTAGCTGACGTTGGTCATGGCCGCATGGAATTGGAGCGCCGGGCCATCTAACTCGTAGTGCGTAAGGGCGGCCTGGGCCAGAGCATGGAGCCGGCGTCTTTTGCCGGTATAGGTGAGCTTTTCATACGGCGTCATGCCAGGAGAATAGGGGTCAAGCGGCAAGAAGTCAATGAAACAGCCCGCAGCTTTTGCCAGCTAACGCCCGGTTCAGGCACGCTGGGGCGGTTGACCAAAACCTTTGCCCAGCACCAAATAGTCAACCGTCCGAGGTATCACGCCAGCGTCGGCTGCATGGGTTGTGTGGTCAAGTTACCACGAGCGGCTGAATACGCGCCACATCGCTTTCAATCACTTGCACGGCTTCCCACAGGTCCACAGCCCGCTGTGCATTTAGCCAAAACTCCGGCGAGTTCCCAAACAAACGCGCCAGGCGTAAAGCCATTTCCGGGCTGACACTTCGGCGCTCTCGTAGTATTTCGTTAATGGACTGACGAGAAACACCAATCGCAGCTGCCAGGCTGGAAACCGTCAGGCCATAATCTGGTAAAAAATCTTCACGCAACATCTCTCCTGGGTGTGTTGGCTTGCGCTGTAATCCGGTTGTGTTAGGAATGCTCATATGTTACACCTCAAATTAATGATAGTCGCAAACTTCAACATCATAGGCGTCACCATCAACAAACCGAAAACAGATGCGCCATTGGTCGTTAATGGAGATGGAATACTGGCCTTTTCGGTCTCCTTCTAATGCGTGAAGCCGATTTCCTGGCGGAACTCTCAGGTCATCTAATCTGGTTGCCAGGTCTACGTACTCAAGTTTGCGAGCTGCCCGTTTTGCAACATCAGGAGGGAATCTTTTAGCTTTGCCTGTAGCATATAATTCCTGGGTGCGTCGATCTGCAAATGACTTAATCATATGCCGACTGTACCCTGTCACGTGACAGTTGTCAATACTTGAGATTTGCGCCCCTAACGTTTTGTTCACTGGCGGGCGAGAAAACATAAATTTGTGGGGGGTGAGTCTTCTAATCACCATTACCTTTATTGGCGAATTGACCTTAGTCTCGCCCGTCCAGTGCAACACTTGTTAGGCCAGCCCCTTTAATATCTACGGAGGTATCGTCTTGGACTTTCTTTAATTTAGACACAATTTTAGCAATAGATAATGAGGGGCTGTCAATGACGGTTATTGTAGGGGGAAGTTTGCTAGCAAATGAGAAGTATCCGCCTTCCTTAACAACTATTAGAAACATTATTGGAGCATGTTTCGTTTTTGCTGCTTTGTACAATTTATTTGCCGCATCCAAAATTGTTTCGTTTGATCGTTGAATACGAATAGGGATAGAGCATCCATTAATGTCATCTTTCAAGAACGCATCAATTCCCTTATTTCGATGAACGGGAACAATTTCTATCCCCCTCAAAAGAGCCAATAACTCTTCGTCAGCATTTTTATAGGCTTCCTGTCCTAGCTTGAGCAAATTTGATTCAGATTTGATTGGATCCTCAAGCCGTTTCCGAGAAATATCAATGGCGTCTTCGGAAACGTCAATACCTATTGCGCGACGATTTAAAAGTTTTGCTGCCACCAATGTCGTCCCGCTTCCGCAAAATGGGTCTAGTATGAGATCATCTTCATTAGAAGCTATTTCAATAATGCGTTCTAAAAGAAGAATCGGTTTTTGTGTGGGGTAACCTGTTCGTTCCTTTGCTTTGGGATTTAGATAAGGAATATGCCATACATCACTTAAAGGCACTCCTTTTTTGGTTCCACTGGGTACAAAATCGCCATTCTCATCAAGATCATAAACTGATTTACCGTGTTCATCCCGTTTGCGTCGTTGTAAGATTTGATCAATGTTTGTTGTAGCAGAGTAGTCTTTGTAAACAACATTAAATGTATAATCATTGGATTTAGTGTAGTAGAAAATGGTCTGATGAGCTGGCAAGAGATTTTTTTCTGAGAATTTGACCAGCGCTTATAATGCCAAATTATCTCAGAACGAAATTGGTCAAACCCAAATACTTCATCTAATAAAATTCGAATAATATGAGCAGCATTACGGTCACAATGAAAAAATAGTGCTCCTGTTGGATGTAGTATCCGTTTGATCTCTTGTAAGCGATCATATAAAAAATGTGCATATTCAGCATGAGATGCCCATATGTCTTCAAAAGAGAACTCTTGTTGTCGATCTCTTAGTCGTCAATTTATGTATTTTTTGTGTAAAGAATGGAGGATCAAGATAAACAAGGTTAATACTATTAGCCTCAAGAGTGTGCAATATTTCCAAGCAATCACCTTGAAATAATTGGTAATTCACGTTAATTCCTCCGCATTCTCGTCGGCAAGTTTTTCAAGTATTGATTTCAGAGATATTTCCGTGCGTTTTTCCACATAATCCCAAGCTGAATCGCCAAAATAGTATTGTCCGTTTACCCCCGAATAAAGCGTCGCCAATGTCTGTTGGATTTTTATTGCTTGTGATCTGTTGGGGTAGAAAAACATGACTCGAATAGGAATATAACCAGCATCAGCAATAGTACTGATGCGCGTATGTTCTTTAGTAATATGATCCCCATCTGTTGTTGCATCGCGCCATTTGATTTCGATTGCCTCTGCTCCTACAAGGCAATCTATCTCAAAAGTTTTAGGGCGACGACCCTTTGTATTAGGAATTCTGACACTGCCAGACTCTGGGTATTTTGCAAGAAAACACATCTTCGTAGCTTCTTCAAGAAATCGACCAGCGGCATTATACAGGAAACGCCCTTTATTTTGATAGATGTCAATCAAATGTCCCTCTTTAGTGGATACACCCAAGACACGATATACAAGAAAATGCGAAAAATCATCTTCTCGCATCTCTTCTACTCTATCTTCAATCTTCTGCTTTAAGTTTGCAGCATAATTGGCCGCTAATTCCCGAATTTGATGTTCAATATCTATTGCCATGACTGTATTCTACCAGCTTCACTCTCAAACTGTAATCAAGTAGATTAAGCAGATATGGCCTAACTATTTATTAACCTGCATTACTATAGTCTTGAGTCTCGTTTACTATAGTAAGCTCTTCCCGGTAAAATTCAGCGTACAGTAGCTTGCGGACCAACTCAACTTCAGACATGTAAATTCCCTGGCAGCGTTACCTGGCCAGTACACGCTCGCGCACGTCCCACGTATCTAAATATAGATTGTGAGCCGCTCGCTGCAGCGCAGCCATAGAAACCAGCCTCCCCGCCGCTTCACTGAGCGCCAGGTACCGTTGATTGTGATGTACGTCAATTGTTGTCGGCCGTTAGTTTTTGGCAATGGGCTTCTTGATTTCCCTCTACAAGCTGCTGCAACCCCGACAGTATAACCTGGGAAAGGCCATGCTTTCCAGTGACAAATGTCACTTTTTCATGCGCGGCCATCCAACACTTCGGCCAACAACTGCCGCAGGGGGACGTCCGCCAGAGAAGCCAGCCGCCCGTCTACCGGCGGAAAAGGCAGGCTGTGGGTCATGCCGTTGGGCACTGCCACGCACCACAACCCGGCCGCTTTGGCCGCCGTGGCGCCATTAGGCGAATCCTCCAGGGCCAGGGCGTGCCGGGGCTGCACCTTCAGCCGCGCCAGCGCTTCGCGGTACACGGCCGGATCGGGTTTGGCCCGGTCGCCCACGTCGTCGCGGCAGCAAATGGCATCGAAACGGCCGTTCAGCCCCAGCCGCGCCAGATGGGTGTCCACCCACTTGTGAGGGGAGCTGGAAGCGATGCCCACCTTCAGCCCCAGCGCCCGCGCCTCTGCCAGATAGTCCACCACGCCGGGCATCACCGTTTGCTGCGCCATCAGCTCATTGTCCCGCTGCTTGCGCGCCGCATGGATGGCCTGACGGTCTAACGGCCGTCCCACCAGCTCTTCCAGGTAGATATAAGGATTGAAAAAATCCACGGAGCCAATGTTCTGGTTCCATACGTCCAGAGGCAGCTCCACGCCAAAGGAGGCGTAGGTTTCCTGCCAGGAGATAAAATCAGGCGTCTCAGAGTCCAGAATCAGGCCGTCAAAGTCAAAAATCAGCGCTTCTATCATGCAAATTGTCCTTTAGCCGCTGGCATTGACCCGCGTGGGGGCAATTTTGAAGAGGACGCGCTCTTCGCCAGGGCTGTTGTAGGTAAACGGCCGTCCGAAATAAAGCTGCGCCAGCTCGTTAATGTGGTCGTGGGCGGGCTGCCCCTCCACCACCTCCACCACCTGGCCGCGCACCTCCAGCCAGCGGTACGGGTTCTGCGGATCCATGGCGGCCACGGTGGCAAAGGGCCGTGCGCGCAAATTGCGATCCTTGGTGCGGCCAACGGCCGTATTTACCCACACCTGGTTCCCCTGGCGGCTGCACCATACCGGCGTCACCTGCGGGCTGCCGTCAGGCATCACCGTGGCCAGCATTACTACCACCGGGCCATCCAATAAGTCAAAATGAGATTCGGGAATGGTTGTCGTCATTGGTTTCTACTCCTTAATTTCGCCTCCGTCACGGTGGCCTTGTAAATTTTGGCGTGCATGACCCAACGCATGGCTACCTCCGGTTAATGGCGTCCAGCGACGGCCAGGGCATGTTGTCAATGAGGCGAGTCTGGCCCACGAAAACGGCCGTACTTAGCAGCGCTGCCTCCCCCACCTGGTCCAGCTCTTGCAGCACAAACGGGTCCGCCACGCTGACGTAGTCCAGCCGCGCCAGGGGTTCTGCCACAATCATGGCCTGCATCGCCTGCTGCACGGCACGGCCGTTCCTCTCCCCGCCGTCCAGCAAAGCCAGCCCGTGGCGCAAAGCACGCGACAGCACCGTGGCCGCCTCCCGCTGGGGCGGCGTCAGGTACTTGTTTCGCGAGCTGAGGGCCAGCCCATCCGCCTCGCGCACCGTGGGGCACACCACCAGCTCCAGGTTGAAATTCAGGTCGGCCACCATGCGCCGCACCACCACCGTCTGCTGGAAATCCTTTTGCCCAAAGTAGGCGCGGGTAGGCTGCACAAGGTTAAACAGCTTGGCCACAATTGTCGTCACCCCGCGAAAATGGGTAGGCCGCGACGCCCCCTCCAGCACCTGCGTCACCTGCTCCACCGTCACAGTGGTCTGGAATCCCGCCGGGTACATCAAGGAGTCGTCGGGCGTGAACACCAGGTCGGTGCCCGCCTCACGCAGCAGAGCCAGGTCACGCTCCAGGTCGCGGGGGTAGCTGCTCAGGTCTTCGCTGGGCGCAAACTGGGTGGGGTTCACGTAAATGCTCACCGCCACCCGCTCATTTTCGGCCCGCGCCTGCCGCACCAGGGCCAAATGTCCGGCGTGCAAATAGCCCATGGTGGGCACAAAGCCCCAGGTAGCCGCGGGATTTTGCCAGCGCCAGCGGCGCAGCTCGTCAATGTTTGTGGTCACGTTCATTGTAAATAGATGTCCTCACTGTCTATACGAATTATTACCTCAGAAACGGCCATTTCCCCCGCCAAATCCGTCACCAACCGCCACAACTGGGCGTTTACCGGCGTGGGCACGCCCAATTTCTGCCCCGCCCGCACCACTGCTCCGCAAATGGCATCAATTTCGGTGAGACGGCCGTTGGCCACATCTTGGAGCATGGAAGAGCGGTTGTGGAAGGTGTTCTTGGCTACGCGCAATGCTTCGGCGGCTGCGTCAGCAAAAGGCAGGGTGATGTTCTGGGCAGCGGCCACGGCGGCCACCTCTTGGGCGGCAGCGGCCAGCACCCGGAGTCTTTCAGGTCGGGTTGTTAACTCACCGTTGGGCACGCGCAAAACGGCCGTCAGCGGGTTAATGGCCGCATTGACCGCCAGCTTACCCCACACCAGGCCGTCCACGTCGCTGCCCACCTGCACCTCCAGCCCCGCCTGCCGCAGCAGCGCCACCAGGGGTGCAAACTGGGCATGCTCTGGCTGGGGGGTAGCCAGATAGATACCCCCTGCTCCGGCATGGCGCACCACGCCCGGTTGCACCAGCGTCGCGCCCAGGGTCACCACACCCTGAGCCAATTCACAGTCTGGCAAAGCGGCCGCCAGTTTCTCGCGGTTGCCCAGGCCATTTTGCAGCGTGACCACCAGCCCGCCGGGAGGTAGCAAGGGGCGAGCCCGTTGGGCGGCGGCCTCGGTTTGGGTGCTTTTCACCAGCACCAGCACCACGTCGCCTGAGGGCAAATGAGTAGAGTCGGAAACGGCCGTGACCTCATGCCGCGTTTCTTGCCCGTCCAGACCAATCAGCGTCAGTCCCGCGGTCAGGGCCTGCAATTGTTCCGGCCAGGAACCCACCAGCACCACATTAGCCAGCCCATCCAGCCGCGCCGCAAAAAAGGAGGCCAATGCCCCCGTGCCAATAATCGTTACGCGCAAAATTTCTCCACTAATAGGTTTCAGACGGTCAGCCAGTCAGGCAAAAACTTTTGCTGAAAAGCTGATATGCTGACTCGCTGATTAGCTATCGGCAATCAATTCCAGGAACTGCACCAATTCCTCGTCGGGCAGGGTGTAGCTGTGGGCTTCAGTAGGAAATGTGCTCTGCTCCACTTCATGGCGAAACGCGGTGAGCGCCTGGGTGATCTGCTGCCCAATCTGGGCATACTGCTTCACAAACTTGGGCGTAAATTTGTCGAAGAGGCCCAGCAGGTCGTGGTAAACCAACACCTGGCCGTCACAGCCTGCCCCTGCGCCAATGCCGATGGTGGGAATGGCCAGGCGGCGGCTGATTGCGGTGGCTACAGGCGCGGGCACGGCTTCCAGCACGATGGCGAAGCAGCCCGCTTCTTGCAAGGCCAGGGCGTCCAGATAGAGGGTGTGGGCGGAAACGGCCGTTTTCCCCTGCACCTTGTAGCCCCCCAGCGCCGATACCGTTTGCGGCGTCAGGCCAATGTGCCCCAACACCGGAATGCCCACGCGGGTCATAGCCTGTACGGTGGTTGCCATGGCCTGCCCTCCTTCCAGCTTCACCGCCTCCATGCCCCCTTCTTTCAAGAAACGGCCGGCATTGCGCACCGCTTCGGGCGCATCCACCTGGTAACTCATAAAAGGCATGTCGCCAATGAGCAAGGCCGTCTGGGCGCCCCGCGCCACCGCCCGGCAGTGGTGCAGCATCTCTTCCATGGTGATGGAGACGGTGCTGTCCAGCCCCAACATCACCATAGCCAGGGAGTCCCCAACCAGCAGCGAGTCTATGCCTGCCCGGTCTGCCAGCAGCGCTGACGAGTAGTCATAGGCGGTAAGCATGGTAATGGGTTCACCCTGCTGCTTTTTGGCTTGTAAATGGTGCAGGGTCACTTTCTTGCGCGGCGCAGTTTGCGTGCTCATCTTGCTTCTCCTACAAAATAGCTAGAGCAAGAGCAAGGTAGAGGATTGTTCTTCCTCTATTTCTGGCTCCAATTCTTTCCTTTTATCGATCGCCCACCATCTTAACCAGAACTTGCTGGCGGCAAAGTCTTTCATGTCCAGCCCTCATTTTAGTTTCAGTTTGACGATTTATCTATCTTCTTTTTCCTGATCTTTGAGGATTTGTAGCCAGCCTGCTTCGTCCACGGGGTTGGAAGAGGGTATATCGGGATTGGTTGAGGCGCGGCGGCTGCGCCAGGCGTAGAGGAAGTAAATTCCCAAAGCCAGAAAGGCGAGCAGCCCGCCGGGTACTATGCACATGCCCAAAGCAAAGCCCAGATTGGGCACAAACTGGCTGGGTTCATCATAAAAGAAAACGGCCGTTCCGCCAAAGAAAAAGAGCGCCGTGCCCAACAGCCAAATCACCAGCAGGATTAGAAGAGCCAGCCAGCCCATGCGATATCGCCGCCGCAAAGACGTCATCAGCGCCCCTCCCAGGCCGGCCACCATCAAACCGGCAAACATGGGCACCAGCTCGTAAAATGTTTCGTTTTCTGTTGAAGCGACACTGGTCAGCGTGACAAGAAAGGCCAATAGGCAGCCAGACAGGGCCATGAGGGCAAAGAGGAGAATCAGCATCAGAGTGGGAATACGGCCGTTTTCACCGGCCTTTATGACACCTTTTATGGGCATTTTCTTCACCTCGGCCTCAGCATACATCACTCCTCGGGCAGCGTCCAGCGGCGGACGAGGCTGATAGGAGTTTCAAACATGGACATTTAAAAATGATGAACGCCCCCTTGCCCAGAGCCCACTTTACGTGAAATCATGTAAACTCCAGGCATATTAAAAGGACTCATGCAGAAAATTATGCTGACAACCACAGAATTTGAAGAACTCGTTGTGGCTGCCCTGGCCACACTACCGCCTGCTTTGCAAACAAAGATGGAGAATGTGGAGGTGCTGGTGAAGGCCTGGCCATCGAAGACTGAACTGCGCGAAGCCCACGTCCCGCCTGGGCACACCTTGTTGGGCTTGTATCAGGGCATTCCCCTTACCGACCGCACTTCAGGCTACAATCTGGTTACCCCAGACATCATCACCCTGTTCCAGGGTCCGCTGGAGGCTGCGGCCCAAGGAGATTTAGCCGCGCTGCGCGAACAGGTGCGCCATACTGTGGTTCATGAAATTGCCCATCATTTTGGCATCAGCGACGAACGGCTGCACGAGTTGGGGGCTTATTAAAACGGTCCAACCGCCTCTTAAAGCGCATTAATCGGCCGGGTACATTGCCTCGATGACATGGCTGTGCCTCTCCAACACAATTTTCCGGCGAATTTTTTGGGAAGGGGTCAACTCCCCCGTTTCCTGGGTAAAAAGCGTAGGCAGCAAGGTAAATTGTTTCACCTGTTCATACACAGCTAATTCCTGTCCATGTCTATCAAGGCGCTCCCGGTAAAAGGCCAGGATGTCTGTGTTCTGCACCAGATCTTCCCGGCTGCGCCAGGAAATGCCCTGTGCGGTGGCGTGGGCTTCCAAAGCGACAAAGTTCGGAACGATTAAGGCGCTAATAAACTTGCGGCGATCCCCAATGGCGATAAATTGCTCAATAAAATGGTCTTTAGCCAGTATCGTTTCAATACGCTGCGGAGCTATATTTTTACCGCCAGAGGTAATGATCAAATCTTTGATCCGGTCGGTAATGCGCAAAAAGCCTTCGTCATCAAATTCGCCTACGTCGCCGGTGCGGAACCAGCCATCATCAAAAGCCGCGGCCGTAGCGTCCGGCTTATTGTAATATCCCTGGGTGACGCTGGGGCTTTTGACCAAAATTTCGCCATCGGCGGCAATTTTTACCTGGCAATCAACAATAGGCCGCCCCACTGTCCCAAATTTGAACGCTTTGGGGGCGTTGAATGTCACCATAGGCGCAGTCTCGGTCAGGCCATAGCCCTCGCAGACCAACAGGCCAGCCGCAAAAAAGAACTCTTCTATCGCTGCGGACAAAGGCGCACCGCCTGCGGAGAAGAAGTTCTTTGGCCCGCCAACAATATCCCTGATTTTGCGCAGCACCAACCGATCAGCCAGGCGGTGCTGCATGGCTAAAGCAACACCCACCGGCTGACCATCCTTTTGGCGATACTGGTAAGCGCGACCAATGCCAATGGCCCATTGAAAAAGCCTTTGCTTCAGCGCAGAGCCTTGTTCCAGATTGTGATAGGCTGTGGCATAAATTTTCTCATACAGACGGGGCACGCTGACCATAACGGTGGGCTTCACTGCCTGCATACCAGCAATAACCGCTTTGGGATCAGCCAGGTAATAGTTTTCTGCGCCGCAATAAAAGAGGAAGTAAGACCAGGAGCGTTCGTATACGTGGCTTAGAGGCAGAAAACAAAGAGAACGGTCGCCCGGCCCCACCTGGAACTGCCCCTCTAAAGCTCTGAATTGATGGTAAATATTGGCATGGGTCAGCATGACTCCTTTCGGTTCGCCCGTTGTGCCGGAAGTATAAATGATGGTGGCCAATTCATCAGGAGTAGCAGCAGCCAGGAGATGGTCGAGGGCGTTGTCGAGGGCCGTATCCTCACCAGTCTGGAGGAATTGGCTAAAATACAGGTCTCCTTTTTGTAGTTGCACAGATTCGTCAAAGACAACAACATTGCGCACAGCAGGGGCGTGTTCTCTAAGAGTGTGAATTTTGGCGTAGGCTTCCTGGCCGCCGACAAACAGGGTGGTCATGGCGGTCTCGTTGACAATGTATGCCACCTGTTGGGCGGTGTTGGTGGCATAAATAGGCACAGGAATGGCCCGTGTGCTGAGAATGCCAAAGTCGGCTAAGGTCCATTCGGGGCAGTTGGGAGCAAAGATGCCTACGCGGTCCCCGGGCTGTATGCCCTGGGCCAGCAGGGCGAGGGCGATGGCGCGAATGTGGGTGTGCATGGTGCGGTAGGTTAGGGGCAGGGTTTGGAGGGCGGTGGAGGAGATACGGCCGTTTCCCTTTTCCCTATACACATTCATGGCTGGTTGTTCTGCATACTTTTGCGCACTTTGCGCAATCATCACGGCAAGATGGTGGGTATTCATACGTTTTTCCAGTTGTGCCTGAATTTTTGGCTCCTATTGCGAACGTTGATTAGGGGATTATCCCAGAACCCAACCAACTGCACAATTTATTATGAGAGACCCATACAAAATCTGGTCATTTTTTGGTACACTTGGATATGTAAGCCGTACAACGTCTAGCGTTAGCGGCACCGAATTTCCCCAAGAATGGAGGCGCGCAGATGAACATGGACACCCTAGCTGCTGAAAAGCTGCCAGCTTTTGAGGCCCGCATTGTCCGTGGTGAAAAAATTGAGCCGGGGGATTGGATGCCGGACGAATACCGCGCCAGCTCATCCGCATGATTTCGCAGCATGCCCACAGCGAAGTGGTGGGTATGCTGCCAGAAGGGGAGTGGATTACCCATGCCCCAAATTTGCGGCGCAAAATGGTGCTGATGGCCAAAGTGCAAGACGAAGCCGGGCATGGGCAGTACCTGTACCACGCTGCCGAAACCCTGGGCGCCACTCGCGAAGAGATGCTGGATGCCCTGCTCACGGGAAAAGCCAAGTACTTCCAGCATCTTCAACTACCCTACCCTTACCTGGGCTGACGTGGCCTGGATTGGCTGGCTGGTGGATGGTGCGGCCATTAAAAACCAAACCATGCTGGCGCAATGCTCTTACGGCCCTTACTCTCGCGCTATGGTGCGCATTTGCGCCGAGGAAACTTTTCATTACAAGCAGGGCAAGGAGATGATTGTCCATTACATGACGAATGGCACGCGAAGCAAAAAGAAATGGTGCAAGATGGTCTGAACCGCTGGTGGTGGCCCACATTGATGATGTTTGGTCCCCATGATACCGATTCGCCCAATACGGCCGTTCTCATCCGCTGGGGTATCAAAACCAAAAGCAATGACACACTGCGCCAGGAATTTATTAATGAAGAGATACCGGAAATACTGGCCTTGGGGCTGACTATTCCCCGACCCTGACCTGCAATTTAATGAAGAAGCAGGCAACTGGGAAACCGGCCCGATTGATTGGGATGAGTTTTGGCGGGTGGTGAAAGGGAATGGGCCCATGAACGCGGAGCGGCTGGCGGCACGGCAAAAAGCCCACGACGACGGCCGTTGGGTGCGCGAAGCGGT